>NZ_JAKWBE010000003.1 GCF_022513565.1 Streptomyces gilvus
TCGCCCAGCGGCAGCGGATGCAGGCGCTGCTCGGCACGGACGCTCCCTTCGCCGGGGCCGGTTCGGGCAACGCCTCCGGCACAGGCGGCCTGCTGCGCGAGCGCACCCCCGTCATCGTCCCCGTCGTCCTCGCGCCGCTCGAGGATCTGCGGGATCAGGCGCGGGGTTCGGTGCTGCTGGGACAGCTGGCCACGCTGGTGCACGAGATCGGACCGAGCGGCCGCTCGCTGACGCAGACCGGCCGCCTGCGCATCGCCGACGCACGCGAGCTGGCCCGGCGCCTGGACACCACGACCGCAGTGCCGGCCGAGGGCGCCCCCGCGCGGACCACGACCGCCGCCGTCCACCGCGCGCCCGGGCTCCCCCACCTTCGAGGTGACAACCCGGACGCGGCACGCACGGTGGACGACCTGCCCGGCCTGTCCCTGCTCGTCGCCTGGGCGACCACTGCACGGCTGATCCGCGTCCACAAGGGCCGGCTTGTGGCTGTGGCCAAGGCCCGAAAAGACGTGGACGATCCGGCGGCCCTCGCCGCACGCGCCGTACGCTCCCTGCCCGAGCTGCGCGAATGGCTGCTGCCCCACCCGTCCCGCCAGGACGGCCAGGGCCGCTTCGGCGAGTGGTCCGCGCTCTTCCCCCGCTTCGCCGAGCTCGTCGCGGACCTGCTCGCCGCCCTGTACGGAATGCCGATCGCCTCCCCCTGGCCGGTGCTGTGGGCGACCGTGCGCGCGGCGTACCTCGACGACCCCTTCTTCGGAGCCGACGACGACAACTCGGTGACAGCGGCGGAGGCACACCTGCGCGGCATCGTCGACATCCTTGAGAACCTGGGCGTGGTGACCGTGACCCACGGCCGTCCGGATCCGGACTTCTCGGCCCTCGTGCGTTCCGGAGCGCTCGTCCCGCCCGGCGAGCGGCAACGACAGCACGCCCTGCAACGGGCCCTGCTCGGCACCGACGTCGAACTACTCCAGCTCACCGCGCTCGGCACCCACGCGGTACGCGAACTCCTGCTCTCCCTCGGCCGCCAGGCCCCCGCCGTCGGCGCACTGCGCGACGAACCGGCACCCCTGCTCCTCAGCGTCCTGCTCGACGAGTACGACACGGAAAGCGCACGCGCCGAACTCGCCGCATGGAACGGAACGAGCGAGCAGCTACTGCACGCGGTACGGGCCATCCAGCTGCACAGCAGGCGCGCGCTCGCGCTCCGCCTGCTCCTTGACATCCTGCCGGACGGCCCTCGCTTCATGGCACAAGCACGCCAGGACCCGGTACTTGCGCCCGCCGCGCTGCTGGCGGCGACGGACACCGGGCTCCTCGACGTCGCCGACCTGGACGAACGGGAGGTCGCCTTGCTCGCCGCCGAAAGCCTGCTGACGGTAAGGGAGTTCGGCGGGGACGAGGGGCTGCTGCGCGAGGCGCGGCGGCCTGGCGACAACTCGGCCAAGAGGCGACAGCGTGGCGGCGTACCCCTCACGAAGATGATCGACCTGGCCCTGGCGTCCGGCCATCCCGACACCGCGGGACTGGACAGGCTCCGCCGCGTCGACCTGACCTCTATGTCACGCCGACCGGGCCAGCCCGGCCGTCTCCGCACCCAAGAGTCAGGCGAACAACGCCGCGGCAGGGGCGGCAAGGGGCACGGCAAACGCAAGCGGCGCAGGCGCTGAGCCCGGCCAAGCGGATCGCCACCGCCACACCCGGCCCCGCCCCGGCCCCGGCCCCGGCCCCGGCCCCGCCAAGCAGACCTTCGGCCGGGTACAACGCCAGGCGCACGGTTCAGGACGCGACGCCGAGACCGAAGTTCCGGTCACCAGGCGCACTCCAGCGCTCCACCACCGCCCAGGCGCCCGAATCTGCGAGGTCGGCTCGCGCGAGCGTCCAACTGCCGCGTTCGGCCGACCCGCGTCTTCGGCAGAAACCCCCCTCATGGTCACCACGAGCGAATCTCCGCAGGTCACAGCGGGTTTCGCACGACCAGCCCTTGATTGCGGCTCCTGTCGGGGCACCCACTGACCGCTGGTCAGGCCGGCGACGTTTTCGCAGGTCACACTGCGGAAGGGCTTTCCGTCAAACGCGCTGCGGACTTTCGCCGAGCTGATCACCGCGCGCCCACAGGGACATGCCCCGGGGAGACAGGAAGAAGCCCCCGGCCGGGACAGGAGGGTGTCCCGGCCGGGGGCGGCCTGGGGGCTCGCCTTCGGTGCTACGACATCAGCGCCACGGCCAGCTGGGCGTCGAGGGCCGACATGGTGTCGAGGGTGCCGTCGCCGATCGACACGTGCGGGGTGGTGTGGTTGTTCGTCGAGTTCCGGGCGGCATTGGACAGCCTCTGCCAGTTGTTCTCGAACTGCACGCCGGTGACGTCGATCATGCTGCCGCCCGAGTTCGAGCCGTTGCGGGAGACCGTCGAGGAAGCGCCCGCGTACCAGCTCGTGCCGCCCCGGATCGCCTGGCCGACGCGGTAGGAGATGAAGTCGAAGCGGGCCGCCTCAGCGAAGGCCTGGGTCAGGACCAGCAGCCCCTCCGCCCGGGTGCTGTTGGAGATGTCGTTCTGCCCTCCCAGGTTCCGGATGGCGGCCTGGATGGAGCTCATGGAGATGCCGATGCTGCCCCGGTCATGGCCCGCGGCCCGTTCCATGTCGGTGTAGTTGACCCACGGCAGGTTCCGCGTGTCGCTCACGGCGGGCAGGCGCGGCCCCTCGTTGAGCCGGTAGTAGACGTTCGTGGTGTCGTTGCGCCAGCCCGTGATGTACAGGTTCCTGGCGTTGATCACCAGGGTGACCTGGGCCCTGGTGAAGCCGAGGGTGACCGAGAAGTAGTCGTCGGTGTTCCGGGTCAGGATGATGTTGCCGTAGAGGCGGGTGCCGCGCAGCCGCCCGCGGATGTCGTTGATGATGGCGTCGTAGCGGTCGGCGAAGTCGCGGTGGACGCCGGTCGCCAGGCTGTAGCTCACGCCGTCGGTCGGCTGGGCCGCGCCGGCGAGTTGGATCTGACCGGTCGTCGAGGTGTGGTGCGCGGCGGGGAGACCGCTCGTGCCGACGGCGGTGACGGCGGCGGCTGCGAGCGCGGCCGCCAGCACGGTCTTGGTGCCGAGGCTGCGCAGGACGTGGGATCGGGGCATGGCGCTGTTCTCCAGAGGTTCGGTGAGCCGGACACGTGCGGCCTGTCCGACACCAACACTCGCCGCCGGACCATTGATTGGCAGTCCGGCCGCCCACGGAAATCAATTCCGCCCGCCCCCGAGTGACACGAGCCATGTCCCGCGCCCGTCACTCGGTGGCCATCTCCCCGTTCCCTGCCGCCGCTTAGGACCATCGCGCCCGATGTCGCTTTCGTCAGGTGCACGGAGGTACGAGCACATGGGGCGCCGCGAAAGACCACCGGACCCCGGGTCCGGTCCCGTCCAGCGGCTCGCGCACGAGATGCGGGAGCGGGCGCGGGGCGTAGGCCTGACACCGGCGCGGTGGCGGACGTACGTGCCGGACGCGCCGTAACCGACGCGTGTGCGACGCGTCCGTTACGCATCAGTGAACAACGGCATCCTCCCAGGTCAAGTAATTGATTGGCCCTGGAATCCGGTGTCCGATCAACTCCTGGACGGCGATGCTCCTGTCTGACGCCGGAACCCGACACCGGCGCACGACCAGGAGAACGTCCATGAAGCTGTTCACGCCGAACCTGCGCCGCACCGCCCTGCTGGCGCCCGCCCTCGCCCTGCTGACGATCCCGTTCTCGACGGGGACGGCCGGCGCGACCACCCCGGGCTGGGGCAGCGACAAGCCCGACGTGATCGGCGACTGCAACGCCGGCAAGCCCGACCTGTGCCAGTACCACGAGGTCAACTCCTGGACCGCGCCGGGCAACTGGCACGCCGCGAGCAACGTGTTCAACAACTGCCAGGGCACCGACAACGCCACGTACGCGCGTGCCGCCTCCTACGAGACCAACAGCTCCTACTCCTACGGCACGAAGCAGACCTTCGAGGTCAGTGCCGGCTTCTCCGACAAGATCGAGCTGGGCATGAAGGCCAGCACGGAGGTCAACCAGACCTGGACCGTGGGCGACAAGCGCACCATCACCGAGACGATCACCAACACCGTCCGTCCCGGCTACAAGGGCCAGTACTGGTTCCAGCCGCTCGTCCACCACTCGGAGGGCTGGCTGGAGGTCCACTACGGCAAGCGCGTGGACGGCCACTACTTCTGGTACTACCCGGGCAAGGACTCCACCGGCTTCCAGATCGCCACGCCGGTCGCCTGGGGCGACGGCACGCTGAAGGGCGAGATGAAGTGGACGACGTGGGCGTGCTGAACGGCTGTCGACCGACGCGCTGAGCCATGACCGGAGCGGGGGATCCGCGCGAGTCGCCCCTCGCTCCGGTCGGGCCGACGAGTTGCGCCTTCAGCAATGTCACGCGGCTTCAGCGATCCGGGCAGTACGGCCTATCGGGTGCCTGCGGAAAGTCGTCGCGTCCGGCGAGCCATCCGCTGAGGCGTTCGGCCGACGCGTCCACCAGCCGTGGCAGTACGAGCTCCCGGAAGCGGGTCAGCACCCCCCGTTCCAGCCAGCGGGAATCGCTCTCGCCGCGGGCCTGGAGCCCGGCCGCAACGGCCACCACGACCGCCGAGACCTCCTTGGACGCGGCCTCGGAGACCAGGGCCTCCTCGACCTCCGCGCGGGCCGGCGTGGCCTCGACCCAGCGCTGCCGGCGCCCGCTCGCCACGCCTACGGCGCCGAATCCTTCCGGCCGCTCGCTGCCGCGTACGCCTGGGTCGGGGTCATCGGTACGCCGTTGATCTCCACCGTCTTGTAGGGGCTGACCTTGGCGCAGCCCTTCGCGCCGTCGGCCGTCTGGGCGTGGGCGTCGGCGACGGCCGCGTGGGTGTCGGCGGGGGCCGCCGACGAACCGCCCGAACCGCCCGAGCCGGAGGAGCCGTACGTCGTGCCGCTCGGCCAGTCGCTGCCGATGACCAGGACGACCCCGCTCGTGCTGCCCTGGGTGAGGTGCGAGGCGGGCAGGCCGATCGCGGAGGCGACGGTCTGGGCCTCCGCCTTCTGCCCGGGGCCGTAGGTGATGGTCGTCTTCGCGGACTGCTGCGGCGCGTTGCCCGAGGTGGTACCCGAGCCGAAGCCCTTGGCGAGGAGGCCGTTGGCGACCACGGACGCGCGTCCGCCGGTCGTGGTGCCGTTCTCCACCTGCACCGCGACCTGGGAGGCGGGCACGGTGGCCGCGGCCGACGCGGACGGGGACGCGGAGGACTTCTTCTTGCCGCCGCCGGCGGAGGACAGCGACTGGTCGTTGGCGATGGTGGCGAACAGCTGCTTCGCCGCCGCGGCCGGCACCACACGGTTGGCGTTGGTCGGGTCGGCCGCGGTCTGCATCGTCGTGAACGTCATCCGCTTCGACGGCACCTTGTTGAGATCCGTCGCCAGATCGATCAGCTTGGTCACGCTGCCCAGGCCGTCGTCGACGGTCAGCGCCTTGGTCGCCGCGTCCGCCAGGGAGTACACCTTCGCCGGGTTCGCCAGCGTGCCCGCGCTCTTGAACTTGCGGATCATCGCGGACAGGAAGAGATGCTGGGAGACCGTACGCCCCAGGTCGCTGCCGTCGCCGAAGCCGTGCCGGGAGCGGACGAACTCCAGGGCCGCGTCGCCCTTGAGGGTGTGGGTGCCCTTGGCGAGCTTGAGGTGGGAGTAGGTGTCGTACACGTTGTCGCTGACGCACACCGAGACGCCGCCGACCGCGTCGGACATCTTCACCACGCCCGCGAAGTCGAGCATCACGAAGTGGTCGATGGTGATGCCGGTGAGCTGGTGGACGGTGGCGACCTGGCAGGCCGGGCCGTACTGCAGGGCGCTGTTGATCTGGCCGTAGTAGCCGGGCGTCGACTGGTTGCTGTCCGGGTCCTTGCAGGCGGGGACCTGGGTCATGGTGTCGCGCGGCACGCTCATCACGGTGGCGTTGGAGCGGTCGGCGGAGACATGCACGACCATCTCCACGTCCGCGTTGTGGCCGACGGTGGAGCTGGCCGAGCCGCAGCCGCCGCCGAGTTTGCAGTCGGCCGCGTTGTTCCGGCCGTCGGAGCCGATGACCAGGATGTTGATCGGGGTGCGGCCGAAGGCGTCCGCCTTCTCCGAGCCGCCCTTGCCGTCGAGGGCGACGCTGTTGATGTTGCCGTTGAGGTGCTCGTACAGCCAGGCGCCGGCGCCCGCGGTGACCAAAATCAACGCTGAGACCGTGAGCAGTGCTATGCGTACGAGGCGTTTGCGCCGGGCCACCGGCTTGGCGCGCCGCCCCGCTCCGCGCCCGCGGGACCGGGCCGCCTGGCGGGCGGCCGCCCGGCCGCCGTACGGCGCCGGAGGTGGTCCGCTGTCCGTCCCGCCCCGCCGCCCGGATGTCTCTCCACGTTGGCGGGGAACGCCGGCCGAGCGGTCACGGGTGGCCGATCGGCCGCGGGTTTCGCCCCAGGGGTCGCTCAACTCCCACTCCCTACGCTGCGGCGTACGTCAGGGCGGAGCCCTGGGCTCGGATGATTGCGCAATATAGCAACTGTTGCTGAGATGGCAGGTGGTCTACGCCACACCCGTTTCTTACCTGGTCGGCGGGGGACCCGCGCCGCCCGTGGGTCCCCCCACCGAATCCGCTACGACCCCCGCTCCCCCGTCAGACGTTGACGCCGAAGTCGGAGGCGATGCCGCGCAGTCCGGAGGCGTAGCCCTGTCCGACCGCGCGGAACTTCCACTCGCCGCCGTGCCGGTACAGCTCCCCGAAGAGCATCGCCGTCTCCGACGAGGCGTCCTCGGAGAGGTCGTAGCGCGCGATCTCCTGGCCGTTGGCCTGGTTGACCACCCGGATGAAGGCGTTGCGGACCTGGCCGAAGCTCTGGCCGCGCGCGTCCGCCTCGTGGATGGAGACCGGGAAGACGATCCGGTCGATCTCCGGGGGTACGGCGGCGAGGTTGACCTTGATGCTCTCGTCGTCGCCCTCGCCCTCACCGGTGAGGTTGTCTCCGGTGTGCTCGACCGAACCGTCCGGGCTGGTCAGGTTGTTGTAGAAGACGAAGTGCAGGTCCGAGGCGACCTTCCCGGAGGCGTTCAGCAGCAGCGCCGACGCGTCCAGGTCGTAGTCCGCGCCGGTCGTGGTGCGCACGTCCCACCCCAGACCGACCAGGACCGCGCTCAGCCCCGGCGCCTCCTTGCTCAGCGAGACGTTCCCGCCCTTGCCCAGGGAAACTCCCACGGCTCTTCCTCCCCGCTCCAGGCCTCAAGTCGTCACTGGTCACCAACGCCGGGACCGGGCACGGCGGTTCCCGACGTCACCACCGGCTCGGCGGCGGTCGGCACGGCGGAGGAGTAGGCGGCGGAGGCGGAGGTCGCCGTGACGGAGGCGGAGTCCTGCGGGGCGCTCTCCTCCTTCATCGCCTTGGCCTCGCTCTTGAGGATGCGCATCGACTTGCCCAGTCCGCGAGCGGCCTCGGGCAGCTTCTTCGACCCGAACAGCAGAATGATCGCGATCGCCACGAGCAGCAGGTGCCAGGGTTCGAGCCCGTTCCGGAGCATCCCACCCACCCCATTCTCTTCATTCTCATCGCCATGGTTGCTACGTTGCGCAACTGTACAACCAAGGCAGCTTTGTGACAGCCCCCAGCCCGGCGGTGTAGAGCGCGAGGACAGCGGCCAGGAGCAGGTAGTACAGGGGTGGCAACGGGGTCAGTCCGAGCAGCGAGCCGAGCGGGGTCACGGGCAGCAGCAGTCCTACGGCGGCCAGCGCGCCGGCCGCCCATCCGACCGGCCCCGGCAGCCGCCCCGCCGTGTCGCGCCCGGCGCGCAGCAGCACCATCACCAGGGCCTGGGTGATGAGGTTCTCGGTGAACCAGCCCGAGTGGAACACCGCCGAGTCGTCCAGGCCGCCCGGCCCGTGCAGGGTGAGCGTGAGCACGCCGAAGGTGGCGAGGTCGGCGACCGCGTTGAGCACGCCGAAGCCGGTGATGAACCGCAGCAGGTCGCGCGGGCGCAGCAGGATCGGGCGGCGCAGCACCGAGGGGTGCGGCCGGTCGTGCGCGAAGGCCAGCTGGGCCGCGTCGAAGAACAGGTTCTGCGCCAGCACCTGGGCCGGCAGCATCGGCAGGAAGGGCAGCAGCAGACCGGCCGCGAGCATGGCGATGACGTTGCCGAGGTTGGAGGAGAGCGTGATGCGCAGGTACGTGGCGATGTTGCCGCCCGAGTAGCGGCCGGCGGCGATGCTGTGCGCGATCGCGGTGAGGTCCTTCTCGGCGAGGACCACGTCCGCGCTCTCCCGGGCCACGGCCACCGCGTCGCGCGGGGCGATGCCGACGTCGGCGGCGCGCAGGGCGGGCAGGTCGTTGACGCCGTCGCCGAGGTAGCCGACGGTGTGTCCGCCCGCGCGCAGGGCGGTGGCGACACGGGCCTTGTGCTCGGGGGCGCAACGGGCGAAGACGACGGTGCGCTCGGCGGCCTCGGTGAGTTCGGGGTCGGTGAGGCGGTCGACCTGGTCGGCGGTGAGGACGGCGTCGGCCGGCACCCGGACACCGAGGTCGCGGCAGGCGCGTACGGCGGTGCCGGGGTGGTCGCCGGTGAGGATCCTGACGGTGACGCCCTGCTCGGCGAGGCCCCGCAGGGCAGCGGCCGCGGTGGGGGCGAGGGCGTCCTTGAGGGTGACGAAGCCGCGGAACTCCAGGCCGCGTTCGTCGGCGGGGGTGTACTCGCGGGCCCGGGAGGGGCGTTCGGCGGTGGCGACCGCGAGCACCCGCAGCCCGTCGTCCGCCTGCCGTGCGGCACGCGCGAGCAGCCGCGCCCGCTCCTCGTCCGCCAGCGCACAGCGCGCGAGGACGGTCTCGACGGCGCCCTTGACGACGAGGGTGTGCGTGCCGAGCCGCCCCGGTGTGCGCACGACGGCGGTCGCGAGGCGCCGTACCGGATCGAAGGGCAGGGCCGCCACCCCGTCGTACGCCATGATCTCGTCCTCGTCGGCGGTGTCCAGGACGGCGTCGTCGAGGGCGTCCGGGGCGGGCAGGTCGGCGAGTTGCAGGGTCCACCAGGCGTTCACGGCCGCCCAGCGCAGCACCTCGGGGTCGTCGTGGCCGTCCGGGCCGAGGGCGCCCTCCAGGACTGGGCGGTCCTGGGTGAGGGTGCCGGTCTTGTCGAGGCACAGGACGTCGACGGCGCCGAGGTCGTGCAGCGCGGGCAGCCGTTTGACGATCACCCCGTGGGCGCGGGCCAGCAGCGCGGCGCCGCGCGCCAGGCACATGGTGACGATGACCGGCAGCATCTCCGGTGTCAGCCCCACCGCCACGGCGACGGCGAAGGGCAGCGTCTCCAGGCCGCGGTCGCGCAGGGCCGCGTTGGCCATGAGGACCAGCGGCGGGGTCAGCAGCATGAACCGGATGAGGATCCAGGAGATGCCGTGCACCGACCGGTCGAAGGCGCTGGCCTCCCGGCCGTTTTCCGTACGGCTGTGGGCGGCGGCGAACCGGGTCCGCGCGCCGGTCGCCACGACCACCGCCGTGGCGCTGCCGCCGGCGACGCTGCTGCCCTGCAAGCAGAGCTCGGGCCGGTCGAAGGCGCCTCCCCCGCCCGCGCTCCCGTCACCGGCGTCCTTGGCGACGGGCGCCGACTCCCCGGTGAGCGCGGCCTGGTGGACGGTCAGCCCCTGCGCCCGCAGCAGCCGTACGTCGGCCGGTACGAGGTCGCCGGGGCCGAGCCGGATCACGTCCCCCGGCACGAGTTCCTCCACCGGGATCTCCCGGTCGTCCGGCGGCAGGTCCTCCTCGGCGCGGCGCAGGACGGTGGCGGTGCTGGCGACCAGGCCGCGCAGCCCGGCCATCGAGCGGTCGGCCCGGTGCTCCCCGGAGGCACGCAGCACACAGCTCACCGCGACCAGCAGCAGGATCACACAGGCGGTGCCCCAGGAGGCGACCACCGCGGACACCAGCCCGAGGCAGAGCAGGACGACGGTGAAGGGGTCCCGCGTGCTGCGCAGCACCGTCGCCGCCCAGGATGCCTCCCGGTACGCGGGCAAGGTGTTCGCCCCGAACCGCGCCTGCCGCTCCTCCGCCTGCGCCTCGGTCAGCCCGCGCGGGCCGCTCTCGAGACGCCGGAGGGTCTGCAGAACGGTGACGGCCCCGCCGCCGTCGGCCGGGGCACGCCGGTTTCCCGAGACGAGTGGCGGAGTTCCGGTGCCGTCGCCCTGGACGCCCTCCGCCCAGGACCCGACCTGTGCGCGCCCCGCGTCCGGTCCGGCCGGCATGCCCTCCGCACCCGGCCCGGCTCCGGGAGATCCCGCCCCCGGATCCGGTTCCGGGGCCGCCGTGCTGTCAGCCACCGGCCCCGCGCAGCCTGCGTACGGGGGCGAAGTCGCCCTCGGCACGCGCGGCCAGCTGACCCACCATCACCCGGACCACGGTCACCACGTCGGGATCGTCGACGAAGTAGATCTGCCGCCGCCCCTCCCGCCGGGAACGCACGAGCCCGGCGAGCTTCAGCTTGGCCAGGTGCTGGCTGACGGCGGGCAGCGCGCCGCCGACCCGGTCCGCGAGGTGGGTGACGTCGCTCTCGCCCTGCGCCAGCGCCCACACGATGTGCAGCCGGGCCGAGGACGCGAGCAGCCCGAAGGCGGCGGCCGCCTCCGCCAGTACCTCGGCGGACGGATCCTCGAAGCCACCGATGTCCGCTGCCACAGCCCTCTCCCGTCCCACCCAAGCCGACAAGCCGTCCCAGTCTAGGGCCGACGCGGTGCGGCTCCCCGAACACCGCCGCGCGTAAGACCGCCGCCCCGGACACCACCGCCCCGGGAAGCACGTCGCTCACCTCTACAGCCCGGTAGAAGTCACCGGTCCCGCGCCCCCTCCCCTCTATACGATGCGACCATGGCGAACCCGGAACGGCGCCGCCCGCGCCGGGCGCAGGGCGAGTTGGAGGCGCAGGTGCTCGCCGTGTTGCGGACGGCCGACGCCCCGGTGACCGCGGCCTGGGTGCGGGAGCGCCTGGGCGACGACCTCGCCTACACGACGGTGATGACCGTGCTGAGCCGGCTGCTGGGGAAGCAGGCCGTGCGCCGCCGCCGGGAAGGCCGTTCCTTCGTCTGGGAGGCGGCCGGGGACGAGGCAGGGCTCGCCGCGCTGAGGATGCGCAGGGTGCTGGACCGCGAGCGGGACCGCCGCGCGGTACTGGCCCGCTTCGTCACCGCGCTGCCCGCGGAGGACGAGCAGGTGCTGCGCGACCTGCTGGACCGGACGGCCGACGAAAGGACGAACTGATCTCCCGCATGAGCGTCCAGCACCCGCCCGTCGCCATGTCGCCATGTCCCCATGCCGCCCTGCCGTCAGCCGGAACCGCTTTCGACGGACTCCTCCTGCGGCCGGGACAGCTCCCGGTCCCCCACCAGCAGGCACCAGGCGACGTCGCCGACCGCCGCCCCGACCGCCGCGGCCCCGGCGATCAGCCCGGCCGTGATCAGTCCGCCGCCGACGTACGGACGTCCGTCGAAGCAGGACAGGACGACCCCGAGGGGCAGCGCTACGACCGCGAGGGCGGCCGGGACACCGGGCACGAGCAGCGCCCGTACGGACAGGAACCGACCCGCCATGTCTCTCCCCGGTTGGATGGTTCGATGGATGGGCTGTACGGGCTGGCGAGTGTAACGGTTCTCGGTTTGCGCAACCTTAAAACTGACCCGTACTCGACATTGTGCCCCGTATCCGGCATACCGACGAAAGGATTCCCCGTGCGCCTGCGCTGCGCCGTGCTCGACGACTTCCAGCAGGTGGCGACCGAGATCGCCGACTGGTCGTCCGTGGCCGATCAGGTGGAGACCGTCTCCTTCTCCGAGCACTTCGCCTCCGAGGACGAACTGGTGGCCGCGCTCGCCGAGTTCGACATCGTCGTCACCCTGCGCGAACGCGTTCCCTTCCCCGCCTCTCTGCTCACCCGCCTTCCGCGCCTGAAACTCCTCGTCGCCTCCGGCATGCGCAACAGCGTCATCGACTACGCCGCCGCCGAGGCGCGGGGGGTCACCGTGTGCGGTACGGCGAGCTCCTCGACCCCGCCCGTCGAGCTGACCTGGGCCCTGCTGCTGGGCCTGGCCCGCGGGATCGTCACGGAGAGCAACGCCCTGCGCTCCGGCGGCCCCTGGCAGCAGACGGTCGGCGCCGACCTGCACGGCCGCCGGCTCGGCCTGCTGGGCCTCGGGAAGATCGGCAGCCGGGTCGCGCGCGTGGGCCTCGCCTTCGGGATGCACGTCAGCGCCTGGAGCCAGAACCTCACCAAGGAGCACGCCGACGAGGTGGGCGTCGAACTCGCCCCGTCCAAGGAGGAGTTGCTCGCGAGCAGCGACTTCGTCTCCGTCCACCTGGCCCTGAGCGACCGCACCCGCGGACTGCTCGGCCCCGCCGAACTCGCCCTGCTCAAGCCCACCGCCTATCTGGTGAACACCTCCCGTGCCGCCATCGTCGACCAGGACGCCCTGCTGGCCGCCCTGCGCGAGGGCCGTATCGCCGGCGCGGGCGTGGACGTGTTCGACGTCGAGCCGCTGCCCGCCGACCACCCCCTGCGCACCGCGCCCCGGCTGCTGGCCACGCCCCACCTCGGCTATGTGTCGCGGGCGAACTACGAGACCTACTACGGGCAGGCGCTGGAGGACATTCGGGCGTTTCTGAAGGGGGCGCCGGTACGGCGACTCGGCTGAGGACGGACCGGGGTCAATCCGTCCGGATGTTCGACCGTGTCCGCGCTCCCGAACCGGGCTTCGGCGGGAGCCGGCCGAGCCGGAAGCAGCCACACACCGTCCGCCCACGGCGAGCCCGGCTGCGTTCACTGAGCGCGGGGACGAAGCAGCCACGGCAGAGCGAGGGAGAGCGTGGAGGCGGCGAGCAGGGCCGTCACGCAGGGCACCCAGTAGCCCGCCGAGACGCCTGCCGCGTCGACCACCCATCCCGACGTGGCGTAGCCCAGAGCCACCCCGACAGAGAGGCCCGAGACGATCCAGGTGATGCTCTCGGTGAGTTTGGCGGCCGGCGCCAGCTCCCCCACCAGGCCCATCATGGTGATCAGGGTCGGCGCGAGACCCATGCCCGCCAGGAAGAGCATCCCCGCCAGCACCGCGAGATTCGGCGCGAACAACAGCGGCACCGTCGTCACCGCCATCGCCCAGACGCTGACCAGCAGCCGCCGCGTGATCACCCCCCGCGGCGCGACCGCGCCGAAGACCGCGCCCACCATCCCCGAGCCCAGCGCGTACAGGCCCAGCAACAGGCCGGACAGCACCTTGTGATGGTGGTCGCCGGCGAATGCCACCGTGACGACCTCCACCGAACCGTAGGAAGCGCCCACCGACGTCACCGTCAGCACCAGCAGGCCGATTCCCGGGATGCGCAGCGCGCTGCCCCCGGCTCCTCGCGGGTCGGGGCGTACCGGCGGCTCCGTACGCCGCTGGGCGGCGAACAGCACGACGCCGACGGCGAGCAGGACCGCGGCCGCCAGCGGTCCGGCCCCGGCCCAGATCCTGGTGGACAGCGTGATCGCCAGGATCGGACCGACGACGTAGATCACCTCGTCGAGCACGGACTCCAGGGAGTAGGCGGTGTGCAGCAGTCGCGGTGACGTCCGGTGCACCTCGGCCCATCGGGACCTGACGAGCGCGCCCATGCTGGGCATGCAGCCCGCCACCGCGGCCGCGGCGTACAGCGTCCAGTCCGGGGCGCCGTACCGGGCGCACAGCAGCAGCACACAGACGGCGGCGACCGTCACGGCCGTCGCCGGAAGGATGACCCGGTGCTGGCCGTGACGGTCCACCAGCCGGGAGATCTGCGGCCCGATCGCCGCGGCCGCGAGCGCCTGCGTGGCGGAGACCGAGCCGGCCAGCCAGTACGCACCGCCGAACTGCGACAGCATGGTGACGATGCCGACGCCGGTCATCGACAGCGGAAGTCGCGCGATGAACCCCGCGGCGGAGAAGGACAGGGTGCCCGCGGGAGCGAAGATACGGCGGTAATCAGAGAGCATGACTCCACGCCCCGTCAGGAGCCGATGGTCGCGAGGCAGAACCGGTCCGTGTCCACGGCGCCTTCTCCAGGCTGTCTTATGGGGCGGCGTCCCGCGACCGGAGTAGGCATCTCTTCCTGCACATGCGGGAAATGACGAGCCGGGTAAACTGACCATAGGACGCGTCGAATATCTCGGCGAGAAGGAGCCGCATACCGCAGGCCGCATGTTCCAGCAAATCCGATTCGCAGGCGGCCAGGGCCGGGAGCCGGCCCCGGAGAATACTCCTTCACCAACCCGATCCCACAGGTTTCTCCCTTGTCCACTGGTGCCGTTCGCCCGACGAGTGGCCCTCGCAGGAGGTGAGTTGGGTTGATCGCCCGACTGCGAAGCCAGGCCGTCATGGCCGCCGTCAGCGTATGCGTCGTCGTACTGACTCTGTTCTATTATGAATTTCCGAAGCAGCGGCTGATATTCGTCGCCATTGGCGTGACCGGCGTCGTCGGCATTGTCCTCGGCGTCCTTATCAACCGTCCGGCGCATCGAGCCCCATGGCTGTTGCTGGCGGCGGGAAACCTGGCCTTCGCCGCCGGTGAGGCCGCGCAGATCATCCTCATCCAGTCTCTCGACCAGGTCCCGTTTCCGTCGGTCGCCGACGGTTTCTACCTCCTGGCCTATCCGCTCTACGCGGCCGGGCTGCTGGGATTCGTCCGCTGGCGCACCAGTTGGAACGACCGCGCGAGCCTCGTCGACGCGCTGACGCTGACCGTCGGCCTCGCCCTGCTGTCGTGGCTCTACCTCATCGAGCCGTACACCCACGTCGCGGGTCTCACCTGGGTGCAGAAGGCGTTCGCCATGGCCTACCCGCTCGGCGACATCCTCGTCCTGGCGATGCTGCTGCGCCTGCTCGCCGCCCGCGGCGGCAAGAGCCGCTCACTCATGCTGCTCACCGCGGGCACCGTCGGCCTGCTCACCGCCGATGTGCTGTACGGCCTGATCCAGCTGAACGGGACGTGGCGGACCGGTACGGCGGTCGAGTTGGGCTGGGTCGTGCTGTACGGCGCCTGGGCACTCGCCGCGCTCGATCCGTCCATGCGGACGGTGACCGACCCGGTGGCGTGGCGCGCGGAAACCGGTACGGGCCGGCTGAGCCTGCTCATCCTCGCGTCGCTGATCGCGCCGACCATCCTCCTGACGGAGGCGGTGCGGGGTGAGAGCTCCAACGTCGGCGTCATCGGGGTGTTCTCCGCGATTCTCTTCCTCCTCGTCCTCTACCGTCTGGCGGGCGTGGTGGCGACCCACCGTCAGGCGGTCGCCCGGGAGAAGGTGTTGCGCAACGCCGTGTCGTCGCTGGGCGGAGCGGGCGATCTGCGCGACGTGGCCAACGCCGTCCACTGCGCGGTGACCCAGCTGGTGCCGCACGGGTCGGCGTGTTCCGCGCTGCTCACCGTGCCCGACAACACGCTCTGGGTGGACGGCGCGGACGCCGGCGGCGGAGGGCTCGTCCCGGCGCAGGGGACGGCAGCGGTACGGGAACTGGCCGAGTCCGGCGCGAACCGCCTGGTGGCCCTCGATGACGTGGGGCCCGATCTCGCCGCCCTCCTCTCGGCCCCGGGCGCGGAGTCGAGGCGCTACGACCACGCGCTGGTCTGCCCTCTCACCGCGCAGGACCACCCCTCGGGCGATCCGCTGATCGGGGCACTGATCGTGGCCGGAGGCGAGCACGACCTGCTCGTGCTGCACGACGCGCTGGCGACTCTCGCCGCGCAGACGGCGCTTGCCGTGGCACGGGTCGCCCTCGCCGAGGAGGTCAACCAGCGCAACAGCGAGGCGTACTTCCGCACCCTCGTGCAGAACGCCTCGGACGTCATCCTGATCCTCGACGAGGACGACCGGGTCCGTTACGCGAGCCCCTCGGCCGACCAGGTGCTGGGCGTTCCGCGCCTGGAGGGCGCCCGGCTCATCGATCTGGTGCCGCCGCAGGACAGCCGCGCGGTGGTCGAGACGCTCGGCCGGATACGCAGCCGCGCGTACCAGACCCGCCGTGAGCACTGGCGCATGGTCCGCACCGACCGGGCGACGATCGAGGTCGAGGTGCGGTGGAGCGACCTGCGCGAGGAGGCGACCGTCGGCGGGGTGGTGCTCACCCTGCGGGACGTGACCGAACAGCGCAAGCTGGAACGCGAGCTCACCCACCAGGCGTTCCACGACTCCCTCACCGGCCTGGCCAACCGCGTGCTCTTCCAGGAGCGCATCAACCACGCCCTGTTGCAGGCCCAGCGTGACGGAACAGTGGTCGGCGTGCTCTTCCTCGACGTGGACGACTTCAAGGTCATCAACGACATCCACGGCCATGGCGTGGGCGACGAACTGCTGGTCGCGCTGTCCCTCCGGCTGCAGACCACCGTCCGTGTCTCCGACACCGCCGCACGCATCGGCGGCGACGAGTTCGCCCTCCTGGTGGAGGGCTCCACCGGGCCCGAGGGAGTGGAGCGGTTCACCGAACACGTGATGAGCGCGTTCGCCGAACCGTTCCGCCTCAGCGTGGGAACGGTGATGACGTACGCGAGCATCGGCGTCGCGACGACCGAGGACAGCGTCGACTCGGTCGAACTGCTGACCCACGCCGACCTCGCGCTGTACGCGGCGAAGACCGCGGGCAAGCGCCAGTGGCGCCGCTACCGCCCGGAGCTGCAGAGCGGCATGGCCGAGCGCGCCACCTTGCAGGAGGGCCTGGACAGTTCGCCCATCGAGACGTCGTTCCTGGTGCTCTATCAGCCCATCGTGGAGCTGACCACCGGTCGGATCAGGGGTTTCGAGGCGCTCGTTCGCTGGCCCCACTCGCCGCGCGGCATGGTGCTGCCGGAGCAGTTCATCACGCTGGCCGAGGAGAGCGGGCAGATCGTCCCGTTGGGCGCCTGGGTGCTCGACCAGGCCACGACGGAGGCCGTCCGGTGGCAGGAGTCCGTGCGACGGGACGGTTCGGCCGACCGCAAGGAGCCCTACATCAGCGTGAATGTGTCGCCGCGTCAGTTCCGTGACGAGGATTTCTCCAATGTGGTCATGCGGGCACTGGATCTCTCCGGCATCGAACCGTCGTCCCTCGTACTGGAACTGACGGAGAGTGTGCTGATGTACAACGACGAACGCGTTCTGGCCGAGATGAGTTCGCTCACCGACCTCGGTATCCGCTTCGCGATTGACGACTTCGGAACGGGATACTCGTCGCTGAGTTATCTGCGTGAGTTCCCCATCTCGATTCTCAAGATCGACAAGTCGTTCGTCGACGAACTCGGGCGTTCGCCCGAGCAGTACGCTCTGGTCGAGGGCATCACGCATCTGGCGGACACACTCGGTCTGACCGTGATCGCCGAAGGGGTGGAGAACGTGAGCCAGCAGGAGGCCCTCATCTCGATGGGCTGCCGGTTGGCACAGGGATACCTGTTCGCCGAGCCGGTCGGTGCCGAAGAAGCGGAACATCTGGTCCTCGCGCCGCCGCTCGGCCAGCTGGCCGGACTGCAGGCGGCGCCGGCAAAGGGGAAGCGGCGATGAGGGCATGCCCCACAGTGCTCGGCGCGAGGCAGGAGGCCCACAGTGGCGGAACGTGATCGAACTCCGACGCAACCCGCTGAGCTGTGCGTCGTACTGCGCAACGTCGAGGGGCAGTACGCGATCTGGCCCGCCGACTGCCGGATTCCGGCCGGGTGGGACGGGATCGGCGGGCCGGCGTCCGCCTCGCAGTGCGAGAGCCTGGTCGAGCGCCTGTGGACCGACATGCGGCCCGCGAGCGCCCGCGCCGGGGGGTGGACGCCGGGATCCGGATCCGGCACCGTACCCGAGCTGATCCGGGAGCGCGCGCGGCGTGAGCCGTCCGCTCTCGCGGTGCTCTCGGACGAGGGCAGGCTCAGCTACGCCGAGCTGACCGACCGTGCCGATCGTCTCGCCCGCGAGTTGCGCCGGTCGGGCGTGGAGGCGGAGTCCGTCGTCACGGTGTGTCTCGACCGCACCCCCGAGCTGGTCGTCGCCCTGCTGGCGGTGCTGGGTTCCGGTGGCGCGTTCCTGCCGCTCGACCCGGCGACTCCGCGGCAGCGGACGGCCGCACTGGTCGGGGAGACCGGTTCACGCCTCGTCGTCACCAGTCGCGAGCACGCGCCGATGTTCGCCGCGTGCGAGGCGCGGATCGTCGACGTGGAATCGGTCGCGACACAGGCGGCGCCGCAGGGCCCACGGCCGGCGCCCGGCCCCGGGCCGGACGACCTCGCCTACGTGATCTACACGTCCGGATCTACCGGGCCTCCCAAGGGCGTGATGATCAGTCACCGGTCGCTGGCCCACTCCCTCGTCGCCGTGGCCCGGGCCTACGGACTCACACCCGGCGACCGGGTGCTGCACGCCGCGGCACTCGGCTTCGACACCTCGCTGGAACAGATCTTCGCGCCGCTGATCAGCGGCGCGACGCTCATCCTGGCCGGAACCGGGACCTGGGCACCCACCGACATGCTGCGGCGCCTGCCGGAGTACGGGATCACGGTCGCCGACCTGACCCCGGCCTACTGGCAGCGGCTCGTCTCCGTCGCCGATCCCGGAGAGAGCCTCGCGTCGCTGAGACTGGCCATCGTCGGCGGCGAGATCGTCACCGCGAAGGACTGCCGCGCCGTGCTGCACCGGATCCCCGGTGCGCGGCTCGTCAACGCCTACGGGCTGACCGAGACCGCCATCACCTCCACACTGTGCGACCTGAACGAGGAGGTGCTCTCGGCGCCCGACACCGCCGTCGCCCCGGTCGGCAGGCCCCTGGAGGGTGTTCACGTCCAGTTGCTCGACTCCGAGATGAAACCGGTGCCGCCGGGCGGGCGCGGCGAGGTCTACATCAGCGGCCCGGGGCTGGCGCGCGGTGTCTGGCGGCAACCCGCCCTGACCGCACGGCAGTTCCTGCCCGACCCGCACGGCGCCGCGCCGGGGGACCGCATGTACCGCACCGGGGATCTGGGCCGGCTGCGCTCGGACGGCAACCTGGTGGTCCTGGGCCGGGTCGACGACCAGATGAAGATCCGCGGGTTCAGGGTCGACCCGGCCGAGATCGAGGCGGCACTCGTCTCGCGCCCGGAGGTCGGTCAGGCGATGGTGGTGGCCCGGGCGCGCGAGGGCGGCCACCGGGACCTCGTGGCGTACTACACGCCGGCCACACCGTCGGGCGGCGGCGAGGCGACGCTGTCGGCCCGGCTGCGCTCGGCACTCGCCGAGGTCCTGCCGGGGTACATGATCCCGGCGGCCTTCCACGCGATGGAGCGACTGCCCGTGACGGCCGGCGGGAAGCTCGACCGCAAGGCCGCGCCGCAACCGGCCGCCGCCGTACGGGCGGTCGAGGCCGACGACCGCCCGCTGCCGCTGGGAATGGCTCAGTTGTGGGGCCAGATCCTGGAGGTCGACCATGTCCGTCCGCACGACGACTTCTTCGAACTGGGCGGCAACTCTCTGCTGGCCATGGAGATGCTCGCCCACACCCGCGTCATGTTCGGCATCGGTGTTTCCCAGATCCGCGATCTGACCCGTTCGCTGCTGCAGTATCCGACGCTCGCCGCCTTCGCCGAGTCCGTGCGCCGGGCGCGTGCCGGCGCACTGGCCCAGCCGGGCGGCGCGAGCGTCGACTTCGTCGCCGAGACCGATCGGCGTCTTCCGGCGATGGGCCATGCCGCGCCGGCTCCGTCCCTGGAGAACCCCGGCGACGTCCTGCTCACCGGGGCCACGGGCTTCTGCGGCGCGCACATGATCGACGAGCTGCTGCGCAGGACCACGGGACGGGTTCTGTGCCTGGTCAGGGCCTCCGACGAAGAGCAGGGCATGGAGCGCATCCGGGCGAGCCACCGGCGGCACGTCCACAGCGATCTGTCCAGTGCGCGCGTCCAGCCGGTCGTCGGCGACCTGGGCAGGTCCCAACTCGGTCTGTCCACCGGCCGGTTCGAGGAACTGGCCGCGACCGTCGACGCCATCTACCACTTCGGCGGCCAGGTCAACTTCATCTACCCGTACCACGAGTTGCGCGCGGCCAACGTCGACGGCACGTACGAGATCATCCGCCTCGCCGCCGGCCGGGCCGTCCCCGTCCATTTCACGTCCAGCATGGCGGTGGTCGCCGGATTCGGGCCGTCCGGGGTCCACGAGGTGACGGAGGACACGCCACTGCGCTTTCCCGAGTATCTGTCGGTGGGATACGTGGAGACCAAGTGGGTGGCCGAAGCCCTGTTGAAGAAGGCGTCCGACGCGGGCCTGCCGGTCGCCGTCTACCGCCTGATGGACGTCACGGGCCTGACCGGAAGCGGCGCGATGAACACCGGCAGCGAGATGTGCGCCCTCATCGGCTTCATCGCCCGGACCGGGCTGTGCCCCGACGTACCGCTGCCCCTGGACTTCCTGCCGGCCGACTGTCTCACCCGCGCACTCGGACACATCTCCACCCGTCATCCCGCACGCGGAGAGGTCTACCACCTGACCAACCCCGGCCCGACCCTGCTGAGTTCGCTCGTGCAGCGTCTGCGCCTACGGGGTTACCCGGTCCGGGAGATCCCCTACGAAGAGTGGATCACCGAGCTGGTGACCTATGCGGCCGGGCACCCCACCGACCCGATGACCCCGTTCGTCCCGCTCTTCGTCGATCGGTGCACCGGTGCCGACATCACCGTGAGCGAGATGTACTTCCAGGGCGTCTTCCCGGAGTTCACCCGTGGCAACGCGGAACGGGCGCTGCTGGGCACCGGGATCGACATTCCGCCGGTGGACGCGGAGATGATGGACAGTCACCTCGACTTCCTGCAGAAGATCGGCTGGATCGGGCCGGCGCGGAGCGGAGGGCGGGAGACAGGGTGTTGAGCCGATGCCCCGGCTGGGAGGCGCTGAACATACTGGACGCTCCGCCCGACGGTCCGGTGGCCTTCTCCGGCGACCTCAGTCCTGGCTGCCTCCTGGCGGCGTACCGGGCCGGGGCCTACCCGTTCCCGGCGTACGACGAGTACACCCGCGCCCTCAACGAGGTGGTCTTCGCCGATCAGATCCAGGAGGGACGCATCCGGCTCCTGGGGGAATCGGCCGATCCCTATGCCGTCTCGTGGTGGTCGCCCGACCCCCGACCGGTCCTGCCCGTCTCGGCCGCGCATCTCGGCCGGAGCCTGGCCAGGCGGCTGCGCAACCGGCTGTCCTGGTCGACCAGCCTGGACCGGCGGTTCGAGCCGGTCGTCCGGGAATGCGGTGCGGGGCGCACTCCCCCGTGGCTCACCGAAGAGCTGATCGCAAGCCTGGTCCACCTCCACGACCTGGGTCACGCCCACAGCGTCGAGGTGTGGGAGGACGGCGAGCTGGTCGGCGGCGTCTTCGGCCTGCGGGTCGGACCGGTCTTCAGCATGGACTCGATGTTCTTCCACCGCCCGGGCGCCTCGAAGGTCGCGGTGAACGATCTCGCGGCGCGCTTCGCCGAGGCCGGCGGCCTGCTGCTCGACGCACAGCGGGACAGCCCGCACGTCCGGGACCTGGGCGCCGTTCTCGTACCACGAGAGCAGTACCTGCGACACCTGCGCGACACCGCGTACGAGAGCCTCCCGATGCCCACCGCCACCCTGCCGGCCGACCGCCTCGCCCGGCCGACGGGCTAGGGCCGGCGCTCGCTCCGTCCGGCGAAGCACCTCGCCTGCGTGGGTTCGGCTCGACCGCTGTCACACGGAATGCCGCGTGTCCGACGCGTCACCACCGGGTGTGCCGACCGTGCTGACCGCTCGCTCGCGCCGAGTGGGAACCGGTTTGGACGGTGCGGGCAGGCCTCCGATGGCCCCTGCTTGCCGGCGACCGAAGAACCGTCCCCAGCGCCGTGGAGCGCCGACCGGGCGGTACGAGTACGCGTAGTGACCGGTGTCCCCCTTGACCGGGGTCATGTTGAGGATTCCGCCGAGCGCGAGGGCACCGACCCTCTGGAGGGACTGGATCGCCTCGACGATCTGGGCGCGGTTGGTCTTCCCGTGGCGCACCACCAGCAGGTAGCCGTCCACCGCCGGAGCCATCGCGGGCGTGTCCGCCACCGGGAGCAACGGCGCGGTGTCGACGACCACATGGTCGAACTTGTCCGCCAGCGAACGCACCACCGCCCGGAACTGCTCCGAGCCGAGCATCTCCGCGGGGTTGGGAGGAAGGGCTCCACTGGCGAGCACCGAGAAGGAACCGCCCGACTGCATCACCTGCTCCGGTGTCGCCTTTCCGATCATCACCGTGGTGAGTCCGGCGTCCTGGACCAGGTGCAGCGTGCGCGCCACGTTGGGACGGCGCAGGTCGGCGTCGACCAGACACACGGAGGAGCCCGCCTCGGCGAGTGCGGCGGCCAGATTGACGGAAATGCTGGTCTTGCCCTCTCCGGGGAGCGCACTGGTCACCGCGATGATCTTGGGCGGGTTGTCGATGTCCACGAACTGCAGACCGGTGCGCACTCGGCGGAAGTCTTCCGCGCGCGGTCCGAACGGGTCATGGTTCGCGGCGATCGGGCACGCGGACGCGTCCGAGTCATAGGTGACGCATCCCAGCACCGACGGCCCCTCCGCCTGGACGAGACACTGCGCCAGATCGCCGCCGGAGCGCACGGAGGCGTCGAGCGACTCCCGTGCGAACGCCCAGCACCCTCCCAGCACCAGCCCACCCGCGAGTCCCAGCGCGACATCCATCGAGAAGTTGGGGGAGTAGGGACGGGAAGGCGTGGCGGCAGGCTGGGTGACGCTCAACCGCACAGGTGAGACGGGTGCCTTCACGGGCCGTTCGATACTGGCGATCACCTGGGCGAAACGGCCGGCGACGGCGTTGCTGATGCGAGCGGCACGGGCCGGCCCGGGGTCCGAGACGGTGATCTTGAGCAGGACGGTGTCGAGCGGAACCTCGGTGGAGATCTTCCCGGCGAGCTGGGCGGGCGTCATGCTCAGGTGCAGGCTCCGCACGACCGGCTCGGTCACCCTGGGGCTCACCACGACTTCCGCGTAGGAGCGGACTCGCGCCTGGGCGAAGCTGTTGCCCTGGTTGAGGGTGACCGAGTTGTCACCCCAGTCCTGAAGCGACACGAAGAGCGTCGAGGTAGCCCGGTACTGCGGAGTGGCGAGGAGTGCGGCGAGCACTCCGGTCGCTGTCCCCAGCAGCGCCAGCACCACCACGGCGCGCCAGCGGCGGGCAAGGATCCGAAGGTAGTCGGGCAGATCCAAGGTAGTCCGTCCCAGATGAGCAGTTGGCCAGTCGGTCAGAGTCGCAGAGCCGGTGCGAAGTCGGGCAAAGCGAGCGTATCGCCGCAAGTTCAATAAATTACGTAACCATGGCCTGCCATGCGATTCACCCCGCCGCCGGTCCGGTGAGTCCCGTGCGCCATATGGTGACTTCTCCTGTTTTGAGCTTTATGTAGCCCCGTTTATTGCTATGTATCCGCATACCGCACTGACGGGCCGCACCATGCCATCGGCCTGATCTCATATGAGGAGCGTGAAAAGCGATGACGGTGTCATCGAAGTGGCGAGCCGCCTTCGTGGCCACGGCAGCGTCTGCTGCCCTGGCCGCGTCGCCGCTCGTCGGGGCGCAGTCCGCCCAAGCCCAGCCCTATCCGCCGCCACCCCCGGGCGTCACACTCAGTGATTCCACCGTCGAGCCCGGGGACTCGATCACCTTCCAGGGAACCGGCTTCGTGGGCAGTCAACCGGTGGAGGTGGAAGCAGACCTCTTCAGCAGAAAGGTCGTGCTGGGACACTTCACCGCCGACCCGGACGGCACCGTGGAGGGGACAGTCACCATCCCGGAGCGCACGGAGCCGGGTGAGCACCTCTTCTCGCTGACGGCCGAGGAGGAGGACCTCACCGCCTGTACACACCTCTACGTCGAGGGCGCGGACCACACCCCTCCGCCCGGCGACCACGACCACGACAACGACCCGCCCAACGGAGGACACGAGCACGACCCGTCCAATGGAGGCCCCGGACGCCACCCGTCCAACGCGGGTTCCGGGCACGGCCCGTCCAGCGCGGGCTCCGGGCACGGCCCGTCCAACGCGAGCGCGGAACACGACCCGTCCGCCTCGGGTTCCGGGCAGGAGGAGTCGTACAACCACAAGCCGCATCTCGCCAACACCGGTGACGACTACTCGCCCTACCTGATGGGCGGCGCAGCCGCGCTGGTGCTGCTCGGCGGATGGGCGCTCATGGCTGCCCGGCGACTGAAGCGCCGCTGAGCGCCGTAGTCCATCGTGCACCTGCGAAACCTGCGTCGGCACCTGTGCCGGACGGCAGGCACTGGTCCCACCCGGCGCCGACTTTCACGGCGCCGGGTGGGACGCGTACTGTCGGCCGCCCTTGCGCTGGGGCTGGCAGGAGGTGGCTGGCTCCTCGTCAGCGGGCTCTTCGCCCGCAGCGAACTGCTCACCGCCCAGCGCCAGTTGACAGCGCTCCAGCAGTCCGTGACGCGCCCGTCGGCCGCTTCTCCGGGGATCTCGGCCGCCGCGCTGCGGTCAGCGGCCGCGCACGCCGCGCGGGCCCATCAGCTCACCACCGGCCCCGCCTGGTACCTGGCCGCTCAGGTGCCGTTCCTGGGCAGGCCGGTCAGCACGGTCCGCGGAGCGGCACAGGCAGCCGACCGGCTCACGCATGACGTGCTGCCGCCCGTGGTGCAGTTGGCGTCGCGGTCCGCCGGCGAAGCCCGCACGAGCGGTCTCGACGCCCTGCTCACCGGGCTCGGAGCCAGGGTGCCCGCTCTCGACCGGGCCGCCCGGACCGTCGCCGACACGCGCACCATGGTCACCGGACTGCCCGGTGTTCCCTGGCTGCCCAACGTGGAACGGGCGCGTACCCGGCTGGTCACCCAGCTCGACCGGATGACCCCCCTCGTGTCCGATGCCGCGATGGCGGCCCGGGTGGCCCCCTCCATGCTCGGAGCCCACGGTCCGCGGCGCTACATGCTCGTCATCCAGAACACCGCCGAGTCCCGGGGCACCGGAGGCCTGCCCGGGGCCTTCGCCGTGCTGAACCTGGATCAGGGAAAGGTCAGGTTCGAGGCCTTCGGCACCGACACGATGCTGGGCGAGACGCACCCCGCGATCGACCTGGGCGCCGAGTACCGGATGCGGTACGGCGCCATGGACCCCACCGGCACCTGGGCCAACTCCAACGTGAGCCCTCATTTCCCCTACGCGGCCCGTATCTGGGCGGCTGCCTGGCGCGAACACAGCGGGCAGCGGCTGGACGGTGCGATCGCCGTCGATCCCAACGCACTGGCCCGCTTTCTCCAGGCCACAGGACCGGCCCGGTTGCCCGACGGAACCTCGGTGACGGCAGCCAACGTCCTGGACCTCACCGAGCGCACCGCCTACGCCCGTTTCTCCGACAGCCGGGAGCGCAAGTCGTTCCTCGTCGATGTGGCCCGCGCCACCGCCACGCGGCTCGTCGGCACCCTGAACAGCTCTCGGCAGTTGCCCGCACTCCTCACAGCGGTCCACGACGTCGTGGCACAAGGGCGACTCCAGGTGTGGAGCGCCCACCCCGACGAACAAAGCGTCCTGGAGACCAGGCCCCTGGCCGGTGCCCTGCCGGTGAAACCGGGGCCCTTCGCGGGACTGGTGGTCAACAACGCGGCGGGCGGGAAGCTCGACTTCTACCTCGACCGTGAACTCCACTGGATTCCCAGCCGCTGCGCCGGTGACCGGCGATCGGTCACCGCACGGATCACCCTCACCAACCGGGCCCCCGCGTCCGGTCTGCCGCCCTATGTGACCCAGCGCGTCGACACACCGCCCTACCCCACCCGGCCGGGCGACAACCGGCTGATCGTGTCCTACTACGCCGGCACGGACGCACGGCTCACCAGCGCGACGCTGGACGGCCACCGCGCCATGGTGAACAGCGGCGTCGAACGCGGCCACCCCGTCTACACCGTGGACGTGGAGCTGCCGGCACAGCACAGCCGTACGCTGACGCTCGTCCTCGACGAACCCGCCGACGACCGGTCTCCCACGGTGTGGCGCCAGCCGCTGGTCACGCCGCTGCGCGCCCGTGTCGAGCCCGTCCCGGCCTGCGAGGGCTGACCGGGACGGGGCGCCCGCGGCGGCCGTACCGCGCCGACGCTCCAGGGCCATTCGGACCAGCGCTCGGCACGGTTGGACCTCGACCGTGCACCACTTGGGCATGATGGGGCGCACTGACGCATGAGTACCGCTATGGGCGGTTTCATTCCCCTGTCGGTGAGAACGGAGAAGGGCGCGATGGGCGATTCCAGGGGCAGCAGGTGGTGAGGCCGCGGGTCGCCGCCGTCACTGGTTGGGGTGGCCTTGTCCTGGCAGGAGTCGCAGGGGCGTGTCTCCTGGCGCGTGGCCCCGTACCCGCGTGGATGCCCTTCGCCGTGTGCTCCCTCGGCCTGGTGTGGCTTCGCCCTCAGCTCCCCCTCCTGTCATTGTTGTGCACCGTCCCGCTGGCCGCCGCAGCGGGTTTCGGCGGCACGGCCGCTCTGGCCCTGGTGACCGCTGTGCTGGCTCTCGTCGGGTTCCACGCCGTCCTCAAAGGCTTCCGGCCCGGGATCGACACGTGCTTCATCGCGCTTCTGGCCCTCGTGCTGACGTTGAGCTACGCACTGCCGCAGACGAGCTGGGAGCCGCCTGAGGCTGGCGACGAGCTGCTCTGCCTCCTCGCGGGGCTCGCCCTGCTGGCCGCCTGTCTGGTGGCCCGACCGGACGCTCGCCGCGTCGCGCAGCTCACCGCCGGCTGCGGAACGGGCGCCGCGGCGTACCTGCTCCTGCGCGGGGAGAACGCCGCGGGCCGCCTCATCGGTCTGGGGCTGAACCCGAACTACGCGGGCGTCCTTCTCGCCCTCGCGACGGTCGCGGCCGTGGGCATGGCCAAGACCGCCAGGAACCGGGCGTGGCTCCTGCCCGCCCTCGTCTGCGCCGCGGCCGTCTTCGAGACCCGCTCACGCGGCGCGTATCTGACGGTCTTCGCGGGGCTGACCAGTCTGCTTCTCGCCGGCCGGCCGCCACGTCAGAAGGTGCTCATCGCCCTCGTGGCCTTCCTCTCCGCCGTGATCCTCCCCGGCACGCTGAACTCGCAGACCGAGCTGACCGGTGACCGCAGCTCCGCCGAACTGGCCGCCAACAGCGGCGTCCGGACGCAGGCCGCGCTCCTTGCCGCACGTGTGGCGTGGGAGAACCCGCTCCGCGGGATCGGTTACGCGGCTTTCCCCCACATCGCCGAGTCCACCGCCGACTTCCACATCTACATGAACACCCACAACGACTACCTGCGGCTCGCCGCGGAAGCGGGTGCGCCGGCTCTCGTGCTCTTCGCGATCCTCCTCTGGCGTGGCCTGTACCGCCGCTGTTCGGGATACGACGCGGTGCTGCGGGCCGTCGTCGTGGCGAACGGCGTGGCGCTCCTGTTCGCCAACACGCTGTCGAACCTCGTGGTGACCGTTCCGTTCTGGATCTCGCTGGGGTGCCTGTTCACCCGCACCGCCGCCCGGGAAAGCCCGCCGCCCGCGCCCGATCGGCTCCGGTCCCGCCCGCTCACCGCCATCGGAAACCGCCCCCGCGGCGCGCCGTGCCGCACCGATCAACCCGCCCCCTGCCCCTCCTGAGGAGACAACAGTGCTGGATTGCCAGACCGAGATCAGCCAGGGCCGCCGCTTCGCGTTCGGCCTGAACTGGCAGCGGTTCGGACAGCTCATCGACGAGGAACGCATCCGCGGCGCCCAGACGTCCCTGGAGAGGGCGCTGGGAACCACGGACCTGACCGGGCGCACCTTTCTCGACATCGGCTGCGGCAGCGGCCTGTTCTCCCTCGCCGCCGTGCGTCTCGGGGCCCGCGTCCGCTCCTTCGACTACGACCCCGACTCGGTGCGGACCGCCAGGAAGGTGCGAGAGGACTTCGCCCCGGGCAGTGACTGGGACATCGAGTGCGCCTCCATCCTCGACACCGCCTTCGTGGAGAAGCTCGGGCAGTTCGACATCGTCTACTCGTGGGGGGTCCTGCACCACACGGGTGCCCTGTGGCAGGCCATGGAGGCGGCGTCCGGGCTGGTCGCCCCGAACGGCGTCCTGTACGTGTCGATCTACAACGACCAGGGCGCGGAAAGCCGCATGTGGACCTCGGTGAAACGGCGCTACAACGAGTCCGGGCCGGTCATGCGGCGTCTGCTCCTGGCCGGCAGCGTGCTGTACCTGGGCAGGAAGTATCCGTTGCGGGTGATGGCCGATCTGAGGCGAGGCGGAGCCGACTCCACGCCGCGGCGCGCGCCCCGTCCGCGAGGCATGTCCCGCAAGCACGATCTCGTCGACTGGGTCGGCGGCTACCCGTTCGAAGTGGCCTCGCCTGAGCAGGTGTTCGACTTCTGCCGGGACCGCGGGTTCCGCCTGCGCCACCTGAGGACCTGCAAAGGCGGCATCGGCTGCAACGAGTTCGTGTTCGACCGGAGCTGACCTCGGCAGCCGGCTGCCGAAGCAGCGCGATCAGTGCCGCGCCGGTCGAGGTCCACCCGTGGGGGCCTCGACCGGCGCGGCACTGGTTCGAGGTACTACTGCACGGCTCTCAGCCGTCCCCTGATCGCGGCGACGTCCGCCGTCCTGGGAAGCAGCAGTCGCCACGAGATTCCGGACACCCTGACGAAGAGGGCCACCTGGACAGCGGTGAGGCTCGCATAGGCGAGGGTGGAGGCGACCGCACAGCCCGCCGCTCCCCAGACCGGGATCAGCAGCAGGTTCAACACGACGTTCAGCACCAGTGCGAGCAGGGACGGAACGACGGTGAAGCGGGCGGGCCGGCAGCGCAGCAGGTAGGCGACGAGCGGCCGGCTCCCGGCGAGCACGACGACGCCCGGCGCGAGCAGGGCGATGATGCCGGCCACGTCCGCGTAGGCCGGTCCGTAGACGGGGGTCACCAGGACGGAGGTCACGACGACGATCGTCACCCCCGACGCGAGCACCAGCACGACCATGGCACGGGTGATGCGTGCCGTGACGGCCGCCGCGAGTTGGCTGGTGTCGGCGAACTGCCGGGCGAGGGTGGCCTGTGACAGCGTGTCGATGGCCAGGCGCCCCCACTCCGCCAGAGTGACCGCGAGAGAGTAGATACCGACCGCGTGCGCGCCGCTGAACGCGTTGAGAAGGAACAGGTCCGATCTCAGCAGCGCGTACGACGCAGCCGTGCCGGCATGCAGTTTCAGGCCCTTGGCGCACGTGAGCCGGGCGGTCCTGGGATCCGGCGGACGGAGCGTGAATCCGCCGGCGGTCACCAGGGTGAGCAGCGGCACCGCGAGAGAGAGCACCCAGACGACCACGACCAGGTAGACCGTCAGCCGGCCGGTGAGGCCGAGTGCGATGAGTGCGCCGCACTGGACGACCGCACCCCACAGCGTCGCGGCAGCGGACAGTCCCGCCCGGCCGGTGAGCAGCGCGATGTTGCTCCCGTAGAGCACTCCCACGCCCAAGGGGACACCCAGACACGCCGTGGTCAGCAGCCACAGGTCCGGGAGGTTGGCCGCGCCGCGCAGGAGACCGACCGCGACGACAGCCAGTGTCCCGGCTCCGGTACCGATGAGAAGGCCCAGCGGGAGGCTGTTGGCCTGCAGCGAAGCCCGCACCGGCAGGTCTGGCCACAGGGCCGTCTGCGCCTGCTCCACGGACAGGTGCCCGAGGGCCATGGCAGCGCTCGCCACCGTGACCGCCATGTAGTAGGTGCCGCGGGCGTCGGGGGCGAGCGACCGCGCGACGACGACACTGGCGAGAGCACCGAGTACGAGGGAGACGGCACGGGCTCCCAGCATTCCGACGAGCTGAGCCCCCCGGTCAGCCACGAGGATGGGCTCCGGTGACCGACGGGTGCGCAACGGCGACCGGCTCGTCGAGGAACCGGCGGTGCCACAGTTCGAACTGCATCAGTGCCCACAGGCGGCCGGCGTGGTTCTGTCCCTTCTCGTGCTCGGTCAGGAGGGTCCTGACGGCTTCGGGCCGGAACAGCCCCCGGGAACTCGCCGTCCGGTCGGTCAGGGTCTCCCAGGCCGGATCCCTGAGCTCACCGCGCAGCCAGTCTCCCATGGGCACGCCGAAGCCCTGTTTCGGCCGGTGCAGCAGGTCGTGGGGCAGCCAGTCCTCCAGTGCCCTCTTCAGGAGGTACTTCGTGGTACCGCGGTGGACCTTGAGATCGGCCGGCAGACCGGCCGCCCACTCCAGCAGACGGTGGTCGAGGAAGGGCGAGCGGGCCTCCAGCGAGTTGGCCATGGTGGTGATGTCGACCTTCGCCAACAAGTCGCCCGGCAGATAGGTGCTGACGTCGACGTCCATGAGCTGGTTCAGCCGGTCGTCGGTGCGCGACGCGCTGAACGCCTGGTCGAGCAGCTCGTAACTGTCGATTCCCGCCAGCTCCTCACGCACCCGGTCGGTGTAGAGGGCGCGCTTCTGGTCAGGGGTGAAGTACGACATCAGCCGGGCGTAACGGCGCTGCGGCGGCTCGCCCAGCAGTTGCAGCGCGTGCCCGGCGCGCCGTCGCCGGGAGCCGACGGGACCGCCTGCGACGAGCGAGGCTCCGAGGCGCCCGAGAACCGGCCGGGCGCCAGCGGGAACCGTGAGCCACCCGGCTCTGGCCATCAGGGCATAGCGCGCATAGCCGCCGAAGGCCTCGTCACCGCCGTCTCCGTTGAGTGCGACGGTCACATGGCGGCGGGTCAGTTGCGCCACGAGGAAGGAGGGGATGGCGGACGAGTCGGCGAACGGTTCGCCGAAGTGCCAGGCGAGGTCCGGCAGTGCCGTCAGGGTGGAGGCCCCCACGACGAGTTCGTGGTGGTCGGTGCCGTACCGCTTGGCCACGGCACTGGCGTACTCCCGTTCGTCGTACCTGGAGTCCTCGAAGCCCACGGAGAACGTCTTCACGGGTTCCGGGCTCAGCCGCGCCATCGCGGCGACGACGGCGGACGAGTCGATGCCGCCGGACAGGAAGGCGCCCAGCGGACGTTCGGAGACCATGCGTACCCGGGTGGCGTCGAGCAGCAGTTCACGGGCCCGCTCCGCCGCCTCCTCCTCGCGCACCTGGGGGCCGGGGGTGAAGTCCAGGGCCCAGTACCGCCGTACCGCGATCCGACCGCTCCGCCAGGTGAGCAGGTGGCCGGGCGGCAGCTTGCGCACACCCCGGAGAATCGACCACGGCGCGGGAACGTACTGGTACGTCAGGTAGTGGTGGAGGGCCACCAGATCGAGGTCGCGTCCGAGACCGGGGACAGCGGTCAGCGCCTTGAGTTCGGAGGCGAACGCCAGCGACCCTCCGGCGTGCCAGTAGTACAGAGGCTTCTTCCCCACGCGGTCGCGGGCGAGGAGCAACCGCTGCTCCCGCGCGTCCCACAGGGCGAAGGCGAACATGCCGCGCAGCCGTTGGACGAGGTCGTCGCCGTACTCCTCGTACAGGTGGACCAGGCACTCGCTGTCGCTGTTCGTGCGGAAGCGGTGTCCCAGGTTCCGCAGCTCCGTGCGGAGTTCGGCGAAGTTGTAGATCTCGCCGTTGAACACGGCCGCGACGCTTCGGTCCTCGTTGTAGACGGGCTGATCACCTCCGGCCACGTCGATGATGGCAAGCCGCCGCATGCCGAGCGCCGACTGACCGCCGATGTGGAGTCCCTCGCCGTCCGGGCCCCGATGGGCGATCAGATCGCACATCGCCCGGACCACCGCGGGATCCGGAGATACAGCCGACACCATTCCCGCTACGCCGCACATGGCCGCCCCAGAAGATCGCGGTACAGGGAGACGTAGCGGTCCGCCATCGCCTCCGCGCTGAAAGTGGCGCGGACCCACGCGCCCGCCTGCCGGCCGAACTCCTCGGCGAGCTCCCGGTCGTCGAGCAGACGCTGCAGACCGTCGGCGAGCGCGGCCGCATCCGCGGGAGGCACCAGCACGCCGTGCCCCAGCAGCAGTTCCGGAGTGCCGCCGACGGCGGTGGCGACCATCGGCCTGCCCGCCGCGAGCGCCTCCATGACGGCGTTGCTGCACCCCTCGTGGAGGGACGGCAGGACGACCGCGTCCGCCCGTGCCAGGAACCGCGCCACGTCGGTACGGGCGCCGAGGAACCGGACGTCGACGCCGAGGCGTTCGGCCTGGGCCGTCAGGGACGCGCGCTCGGAGCCGTCACCGATGAGCAGCAGAGTGATGGCACGTCCTCTCGAGCGAAGCACGGCGCACGCTTCGAGCAGGTACCGGTGCCCCTTGTGCGCGGTCAGGTTCGCCACGCAGACGACAACCGGCAGCGAGGTGTCGACGGTGGCGGCACGCACCGGCTCGAAGTCCCGACGGGGCATGCCGTTGGGAATCACGGTGATCTTGGCGGGGGGTACGCCCTCGTTCCGGCGCACGTCCTCGGCGACGGCCTGCGCGTTGGCGACCACGGAGTCCGTCCACCGTGTCGCCAGCCGTTCCGCGGCGAGCGCCAGGCGGCGGCCCCGCTTGTAGTCCCCGAGGCTTCGCCGTCCGGCGACGAGCACCGGCACTCCGGCCAGCCGGGCAGCCGGCGCGGCGATCACGTACGCATGGAACAGGAACGCCTGCAACACCTGAGGCCGCGTCCGCCTGAGGTGCAGGACCAGTCGGACGAAGGCCCGCACATTGCCCGTCAGAGACGTCAGCAGGGGCCTGCGGCGCCGGAATCCGAGGTCCACGATCCTGACACCGGTGCCGAGGAGTTCCTCTTCGCGTGGCCCTCTCCCGAACATGACCAGCAGGTCCGTGCCGATCCCACGCTCACTCAACTCCCGGGCCAACAGGGCGATCTGCTTCTCCGCTCCGCCGAGCCCGAGCTGACCGATCATCAGACACACCCGGTCGGGGCTCGGACTTCGACGGTCCGCGTCGGCGCCGGACTGTGGCGCCGACCCTTCCTTGAAGAACATATAGGGCACACCAGGCATTCAACGTTATTCCAACATGTCGTGGTTTAGTGTATTGCTCATGTCGATCAAAGGCGGTAATCCCGGGGCCGTCCGCCCCCCGCGCGTCAGGGTGATGCGAGTCATCGCCCGGATGAACGTCGGTGGCCCCGCCCTGCAGGTGTCCGCGCTGATGCGGGGACTCGACCCGGAACTCTTCGACCACCGCCTGTTCGCCGGATCGGTGGGACCGGACGAGGCGGACTACATCGAGCACTGCGCCTGCGACGTTCCGGTCACGCGCGTCCCGGCACTCGGCCGAGCGGTACGGCCCTGGGACGACCTGCGGGCGCTGGCCGAACTCACCGCCGCCATGCGCCGGTTCAGGCCCCACATCGTGCACACCCACACCGCCAAGGCCGGTGCGCTGGGACGGATCGCCGCCGCGGCGGCCCGGGTGCCGGCGCGGGTGCACACCTTCCACGGCCATCTGCTGCACGGGTACTTCTCCCCCGCCAGGACCCGTCTGGTGGTGGCGACCGAACGCCTGCTGGCACGCCGCTGCGACCGGCTGCTGTCCGTGGGAACACGCGTCCGCGACGACCTCCTGGCCGTCGGCATCGGCCGGTCCGGGCAGTACGTCGTGGTCCCGCCCGGAACCTCCCTGCCGTCACCGCCGGACCGCGCGGAGGCACGCAAGCGCCTGCAACTGCCCGAGCACCGCCCCGTTGTCGCCTACGTCGGACGAGTGACCCGCATCAAACGGCCCGACCGGTTCCTGGAGGTGGCCCGGGAGGTACGTCGTGCCGTACCGGACGCGGTCTTCCTGGTGTGCGGGGAGGGCGAGCAACTGCCCCATCTCGCCGAGGTGCGTGACCTCGATTCCTCACTGCGTCTGCTGGGCTGGCGGTCCGACGTGGAAACCGTGTACGCCGCGGCGGACGTGGTGCTCCTCACCTCGGACAACGAAGGGATGCCACTCAGCCTGATCGAAGCCGGCCTGGCGGGCGTACCCGTGGTCGCCACGAACGTCGGCAGCGTCGCCGAGGTGGTGCGGGACCGGGAAACCGGATTCCTGGCCTCCACCAGCTCCGCCGAACTCGCCCGGCACACCCTGCGGCTGCTGAGCGACGAGGAGCTGCGCTCGCGCATGGGAGACAGCGCGGCCGCATGGACGGCACAGCGGTTCGGGGCGCGGCGCCTCGTGACCGACATCCACGACGTCTACGCCTCCATCGCCATCGCCCATGGGTGGTGGCCGGCGTCCCTACGGAAAGGTGACCAGCGTTGAACATCGTCGTTACCGGAGGCGCCGGATTCATCGGAGCCAACCTGTGCCGGGAACTCGTCTCGCGACCGGACGTCGGCGACGTCGTCGCGCTCGACGACCTGAGCACCGGCTCGGCGGCCAATCTCGCCGACACCGGAGTGGAACTGATCGAGGGAAGCATTCTGGACCAGCGCCTTCTCGACCTGGTGGTCGGCCGTGCGGACGCCGTGGTCCACCTGGCCGCCCGCCCCTCCGTGCCGCGCTCGCTCAGTGATCCCGTCACCAGCCACGACGTCAACGCGACCGGGACCGTCCGGGTGCTGGAAGCGTGCCGGGCGCGCGGTGTCCATGTCGTCGCGGCCTCCTCGTCCTCCGTGTACGGAGCGGTCCCCGACCTGCCCAAGCACGAGGGCCTTCCGACCCGCCCGCTGAGTCCGTACGCGGCGAGCAAACTGGCGACCGAGGCATATGTGCTCGCCTACGGGGCCGCCTTCCGACTGCCGACGCTCGCGCTGCGCTTCTTCAACGTGTACGGCCCACTGCAGCCGGCCGGGCACGCCTACGCCGCGGTGATTCCGGCCTTCGTGGACGCCATGCTGCGCCGTGAGCCGCTGACGGTCTTCGGTGACGGCCGGCAGACCCGCGACTTCACCTACGTGGGAACGGTGGTCCGAGTCCTGGCCGACGCCGTTCAGCGCCGCGTCACCTCGAACAGTCCGGTGAACCTGGCGTTCGGCACGCGGGTCTCGCTCCTGGATCTCGCCCAGCGACTCGCCACCGTCCTGGAGGTACCCCTGCGGATCGTGCACGAGCCCGCACGGCGAGGCGACGTACGGGATTCGCAGGCGGCCGACCACCTGCTGCGCGAACTGTTCCCGGACGTCGCACCGGTGCCGCTCGCCGAGGGCCTGGCCGAGACGGTGCGCTGGTTCCAGGGCCTGCCGCAGTACGCGGCACCGACCGACCGGTTGCCGGCCCCCGCGACCCGGTCGTCCGCCCCCGTCGTCTGAGCGGGTACGGCGTCCGCCTGCCCCGTGCCTCCCCACAGTGGGGCGTCACCCGGTGTCGATCACCAGGTGACGCCCCACTGCGCGGCTCACGGGGCCGGACCGCCGAGGAGCGCGGTCCGTCGGGTCCCGGACCTCATGGCCGCCGGGTCGGGTGGGGCGGCACAGGGGTTGCGTGCGCGTCCCAGGGCGCCGGCTTCCCCGTCCCGCGACGCACGGGGCGGTCGCCTGAGCCGAGGTGGATGAATGTCTGTTCCCCGCCGTCTGCCGCCCTCCCCACCGGGAGGACGACGGGTGCGGCCGGGCCCAGCGTGGAGGGAACCCTCAGCAGCCACATCACCACGGCGGCGCCGACCGCGACGGCTGCCGGGAGGAGGATGCCCGGACGCAGGAAGCCCAACGTCATGAGCACCCTGGCAAGACCACCGAGTGCCGCGAACGCCACCAGCGCGGTGACGGCCTGCCTGACCGTCAGGCCCATCCTCCGCAGCCGGTGGGCCGCGTGGTCCAGTCCCCCCTGCAGCAGCGGCCGCGCCTCCCGGTAGCGGGACAGCATGACGAGCGCGGTGTCCACGGTTGCCACCAGGGTGGTGACCAGCAGCCCGGCGGGCCCGGAGAGACCGGTGGCGTCCTTGTGGAGCAGCACGGCCGCGGACGCCAGGGTGAAACCGAGGAAGAGGGACCCCGAGTCACCGAGAAAGATCCGCGCCGGATGCCAGTTGTGGACGAGGAAGCCCACACTGGCGCCGGTGAGCGCGGCCAGCACCACTCCCAGCTCGGCCCGCCCGCTCCACCACGCGCTCCAGCACAGGAACCCGCCGATGACGGCACACAGCGAGCAGACCGCTCCGTCCATGTTGTCCAGCAGGTTGAACGCGTTGGTGGTGAAGACGATCCACAGGACGGTGAGCACGGCGTCGACCGCGCCACCGACGAGCGTCGGATGCCCGCCCACCAGGACGACACCCGAAGCCGCCGCCGTCTCCACGCACAACCGCGACGCCGCACCCAGCGGGCGCAGGTCGTCGACGAGCCCCAGGACCGCCATGATCGCGGCACCCCCGAGCAGCACCGCGAGGCCGGCGTTTCCCGGACCGCCGGACGACACGCAGACGGCTCCCGCGGCGAGCGTGACGAGCGACACCGCGATCCCACCGAGGTACGGCGTGGGACGGGCGTGGCCCTTGTGACCGCCGGGCCGGTCGGTGATGTCGTGGCGCAGGGCGAAACGCCGCAGTGGTTCCGTCAGCAGCCCGCCGAGCAGCAGGGCCGCGCCGCCGACGGTCAGCGCGGTCGGCAGAGGACTCAGGGCCGACACGGGCCCGCCACGGCGTCGGGGACGGTGTGGGCAGGGGCCGTGGGAAGGGCCTCTTCCCGCGTGCCCGGCAGGGGCGCCGACTGCACGCGGCTCGTCTCGCCCCGGGCGTCCGCGACGGCGTCGGCGAGCACGTCGCTGAGCGCGAACCGCGGCTGCCACCCTGTCAGCGTGCGCAGCCTCGTGGTGTCGGGGACCCTGCGCTGCATGTCCTCGAAGCCCGTTCCGTATGCCTCGTCGTACGCCATGTGCTCCACCGAAGAGGCGCTTCCGGCCTGAGCGATGACGCGTTCGGCGAGTTCGAGAATGGTGATCTCCTCATCGGAACCGATGTTGAACGTCCCGCCTTCCGCGCCCGGATGATCCAGCAGGAGCAGCAGCGCCTCCACCGCGTCGGCGACATGGAGAAAGCAACGCCGTTGCCCGCCGGTCGCGTGAACGGTGACGGGCTCCCCGTGCACCGCCTGCCGGGCGAACCGGGGAATGACCATCCCGTATGCCGGGCTCTGGCGAGGGCCCACGGTGTTGAAGAACCGGACGATCGTCGACCTCAGGCCCCGCTCCTGGTGGTAGAGCCCCGTAAGGATCTCGTCGACCGCCTTGGCCGTGCTGTACGACCACCGGATCACCGACGGGCTGCCCAGGACGCGGTCGGAGGTTTCGGTGAGCGGTCCGGAGGAGTTCTTTCCGTAGATCTCCGAGGTGCTGGCCACCAGAACCCTGCGCGAATGGCGTTGGGCGGACTCGAGGACCGTCTCGGTGCCTTTGATGTTGGTAATGAACGACTTCAGTGGTTGCTCAACGATGAGTTTGACTCCGACGGCGGCGGCCAAATGGACCAATACGTCGCACTCGCGCGCCAACTCGTCGACCACAAATGCGTCCAGTACGGAACCGTGGACGAAACGGAACTGTGGATGCTCTTGCGCCCGGGCCAGGTTGGACATTCTCCCCGTGGCGAGGTTGTCGAGTACGACGACCTCCTTCCCTCCGGCCAACAGCGCATCCACGAGGTGTGAGCCGATGAAGCCGGCTCCACCGGTGACCAGATACCTCGAACAACGATCCATGCGGGTCACTCCGGTTCAGCGGGCGGATCTCGGACAACTCCCACAGGACTCCTTCTTCTTGCGAAGTCCACCATTCACGTATGGGAGAAATAGCGGAAATTGAAACATCGACACGGCCCCTGCGCCCCTTCGACATGCCCGCGATGGGCAATTGGAGTGACACCGGGAAGACACGGGGCACCGAAGGGAACACAACGCCTCGCATGTGCCTCAATTGGCCCATGCGAAGGCTACTGTCCGGAAGGGTTCGGTGATGATGAGGCACAACCAGAACGATCCGCACGAGCCAGAGAAACTGATTGTCGTCGGCCAGGGATACGTCGGGCTCCCCCTCGCCGTGCGAGCGGTGGAAGTCGGTTACGACGTGGTCGGCTTGGACACCGACGAACTTCGAGTGAAGCGCCTGGCCTCCGGGGACTCCTACATCGAAGGGGTCGACCACTCACGTCTGGCGGCCGCCCTGGACAGCGGCTCGTACGAGCCCACCACCGACTACGACCGCATCGCCGACTTCGACGTCTGCGTGATCACGGTGCCGACGCCGCTGCGCGACGGTGCGCCCGATCTGAGCTTCGTGGAAAGCGCGGCGCGCCGCATCGCTCCCCACATCACGCCCGGAGCCACCGTCGTCCTGGAGTCCACCACGTATCCGGGGACCACGGACTGCCTGCTGCGGCCGCTGCTGGAGGAGGGCAGCGCGCTGAAGGCCGGCGTCGACTTCCACCTCGGGTACAGTCCTGAGCGCATCGATCCCGGCAACCCCGAGTGGCACCTCGAGAACACCCCGAAGGTGACCTCCGGAATCGACGCCGCGTCACTACGCAGCGTCGAACGCTTCTATGCGCGCATCGTGGAACGCACGGTGCCGGTCACGTCCTGCCGCACCGCCGAGCTGACGAAGCTGCTGGAGAACACCTACCGCCACGTCAACATCGCCATGGTCAACGAGATGGCCACGATCTCCCGGGAGCTCGGGGCCGACATCTGGGAAGCCATCGAGGCCGCCGCCACCAAGCCTTTCGGCTTCATGCCCTTCACGCCCGGCCCCGGAGTGGGCGGACACTGTCTGCCCGTGGACCCCTCGTATCTGTCCTGGCAGGTCAAGCGGCTGCTGCGGCAGGACGTCCGGTTCATCTCACTGGCCAACGAGGTGAACGACCAGATGCCCGCCTACGTCACCCGCCGGATCACCCGAGGACTGAACGAGCGCGCCAAGTCCGTCAAGGGATCCCGGGTGCTGCAGCTCGGCCTGGCCTACAAGAAGAACACCGGGGACATCCGTGAGTCGCCGGCCATCATGCTCGCCCAGGCGTTGAGCAGGCTCGGCGCCCACGTCCTCACGGTGGAACCGCACACGGACGCCTATCTGCTGCCCCCGGACATCCTCCGGGTGGAGCTCACCGAAGCGGAGATCCGCGCGGCAGACGTGGTGGTCGTCGCCACCGACCATGACGCCTTCGACTACGCCCTGGTCGAAAGGGCGGCGTCCTACGTGCTCGACACCCGCAACCGCTGCCGGGGGCCGCAGGTCGAGATCCTGTAATGGCCGCGGTCGCGAACGGCGGCCGGCGAGCCCTCCTCCAGCTCAGGAGGCAGCGCACCGCGATGTCCATCGCGGTGCGCTGCCTCCTGAGCTGGAGGAGACCGGCATCCCCGTCAGAACGACGAGACCCTGAGGAGACGCTCCTTGACGGCGTCCCCGTCCTGCGAGGGCCAGATCCAGTCGAGGCTGCCCGCCGCCTGCAGAGCCGCCTTGACGGCCGCGGGCGAGGCGGTGGGGTGGGTGGCCCGGTACAGGGCCGCGCCACCCGCCACGTGCGGAGCGGCCATGGAGGTGCCGGACATGGTCGCGTAGCCGCCGCCGGGATAGGTCGAGCGGATGCAGACGCCCGGGGCGATCAGGTCCACGTCCGGGCCGTAGTTGGAGAAGTCGGCGAACGTGTCGTCCTGGTCGGCGCGGCACGTCGGCTGCCCCAGGCCACCGGACTTCCCGTCGAAGTCCGCCAGGGCACTGACGGTGATCACCTCGTCGTACGCGGCCGGCACGGTGTTCCGGGCGTCGGCGTGGGAGTTGCCCGCCGCCACGGTATAGGTGACGCCTCTGGCGACCGACGCGCAGATCGCCTGGTGCATGGCATCGCCGTTGGTCCTGCCGCAGTTGCCGTCGTCGGTGCCGGCACCGCCCAGGCTCATGTTGGCGACGTCGATCCGGTCGGCGTGCTGGGTGACGTAGTCGATGCCGCAGATGACGCTCGAGGAGGTTCCGGAGCCGGACGGGCTGAGCACCTGCACCGGCCACAGCCGTGCGCCCGGTGCCACCCCGACGACCCCGGTGCCGTTGTCCAGAGCGCCGATGGTGCCCGCCACATGGGTGCCGTGGCCGTTCTGGTCCTGGGGCGGCAGGCCGGGCATCCAGCAGTTCTTCGCCCCGGCCTGGTACACGTTGAGGTCCGGATGGGTCAGGTCGATGCCGGTGTCGAGGACAGCGACGTCCGCGTTGACCCGAGTGTCCACACCGTTGATGGCGGCGGTGGGGCTGCGGTCGGCGTCGACCCGGTCCACACCGGTCGGAACGGACTGGGCCGACGCGTGCACCCATTGGTCCTGCTGGACCGACCGCACGTCGGGGTCCTTGGCGACCTGGGCCGCGGTCTGCGGGCTCATCACCGCCGCGTAGCCCTGGAGGGCATAGCGATAGACCTGGTGAACGACGGCACCCATGGCGGAGGCACGCTCGACAGCCGCCTTGGTGTCCTCCCTCGCGCCGGCCTTGCTCTCCTTGAGGGTCACGATGTAGTGGCCGGGAATCCTGCCTGCCTCGGCGGGTGCCGCGGCCACGGACGGGGAGCCCGCCGTGGGCGACGAGGCGACGGCGTACGGCGCACCAGCCGCAAGCGTGAGCGTGAGGAGGGTCAGGCCAATGATTCTGGGCATCCCATACCTTTCTCTGAAGCATCGGAAGAGCGAAGAGGTTCATCCGCTTTACAGCAGATGTCCATTTCGCCGGCTCATCCGGAGCCAGCAGCTCCACGGCGTCCGCCGGCGTCCCGCATTCGGAGATGTGGATCACGGTTGGCCGACGGAATTCCTGGCGGACGAGTAGTCACGGTGCCGAGGTGTGCCCTTGCGCGGCGGTCGGGTCAGCGTGATCTGGCGTACCAGTTGGTGGAAACACGTCAGTGCCGCGATCGCCGGGAGTGCCGCCGTGGCAGCGTGCGGAAAGGTCTTCGGCGCGTCGACGACGCACAGCGCCACGGCCACGGCGGAGAAGAACGTCACGGCGCACCACGAGTGTGCGGCGCGTCGCCGATGGAGAGCGGCCCGCAGGATCGACAGGGACGCGACCATCCATGGCCCGTAGATCAGCAGCGGCCACCAGCTGTCCACACCGGAGCGGGCAGGGTCGCCGATCGCCACCTCGGACAGCGGGTGATACGCCACCATCCCGCCGAAGACACTGACCATGGCCACGATGACGCTTGCCACGGCGGCGACCAGGAAGCTGGTGGTCCGCGACCACGACAGGCCCCCCTGGCGTCCTTGGACCCGGCGGTGCCGTGAGGGGCGATGGGGCACGGTCGAAGCCACCGCGGCGGAGGCCGTCGCGGTCTCCGAGAGGAGGCGGCCGGCATCCAGATACGGTCCGGCCCACTCGCCCGTACCGCCCGAGCGCAACAGCTGAGCCAGTTCCTCGGCGGGGTCCCAGTGTTCCGGAACATGCAGGTCGCCCGGATTCACCGACGCCCACTCCGCCTCGGACCGGGGGACGTGCAAGCTCGAGTTCATCCACGCGTCGTACAGGTTCTCCCCGACGGGACCGTGGTGGGAGAACCCCGGTGTCAGGCCATCACGCACGGCTTCCCACCCACTGCTTCCGCGACTCGTGTGCGCCGCTGTCCGACCTGTGGATGAAATCACCCTGGATCCGGCTCAGCGCGAGAACGAGGTCTTCGAGCGGCACCGAGGTGTACCTCAGCTGCACTCGTTCACCGCCTCGCTGGAGAACGGCGAACTCGTCCGGGGCCGAGGACTCCGAGGCCGGTGTGAAAGTCCAATCCCCCAACTGCGACGTCAGGATCCTCACACCGTCTGAATAGCCTTCCGCAAGTGTTGTGCGGAGCTGCATGGTCGACATGCCCCCCCAACGAATGCGATTGCACGCCAGATGTGAGGCATCCGAGTGATGCATGGGCGTTCGAGGAATAAGCAGCGTACTGGTCCGATGAATTCTATTTCATCAGACATAGTTGATTTACGGCGTACTTATAACGTCCTTTCGGTATTTCGCGAGATACGCCGACGGAGTCGAAGCCGGCAGCGGATGCGCGGGCCCTACCCGCCCCGTACCGCCGCGGCGATACGTTCCACCGCGTCGTCGATCCGCGCCAGACACTCCCGCGCCTGTCGAGGAGGCAGGCCGAGAGGGTCTTCGACGTCGTCGGCCGTGTGCGCCCCCGCGGCGCCCCGGCGAGCGGCCGCACCCCGGACGAGTGCCGCGAACCGTGCGGCCGGGTCCACCACGCCCAGGGCATCCTCTGCCCGCATCAGCCGGACGAACTCACAGAGCGTGAAAGCCCGGGACAACGCCTCTACGGGCGAAAGCCGTACAGCGGCCTCACGATGCTCCGTCGCGGCCCCCAGCACCAGGTCGGAGCCCTCGACCAGGTTCTTGGTCAGCCGGTTGGAACCCGTCCTCGCGGGAGCCGCGCCACGGGTCAGAAGAAAGTGTTCGACTGCGGCCGCCATGGGCTCACCGGGGACTGCCCGGGTGCCGGCGCTGGAGAGCCGGATCGCGTGTCCCGGCTCACCTAGCCGGTGCCTGAGCAGGCACTCGGCGAGAGGGGAACGATAGAGATTCCCGGTGCACACGACGAGCACCCGGAATTCGGACACCGGAGCACCGGAGAGCAAGGGGCAGTCGGCCGCGAGGTTGTATGACACGGCGTCAGTATTCCCCTGAGCACCGCGCCGGTCGCGGTGATCCTGCCGACGTTGCGTCAGATCGCCGTTTCGAGTGAGGGGCAGCGCTGATCCGACAGAGGACTCGAACCGCGGCCACGCCACCGACGCGGTGCCGCTTCAGGCGTCAGCCGTGCAGGCCACGGGCCGCCAGGACGACGTGCGCCGCGGACTTCAGGGTCTCCTCGGCCCCCGCGAAAGCGGCGAACGCCTCCGGATCCACGGGCTTGCCCGGCTCCCCCTCGGGCCAAGGGCGCGTGGTGAACACGAGGTGGGCGTATCCGCGTTCCGCGACCGCCGCGAGCCACTCGGGCGGCGGCGAGCACTGGGCGGTCAGGTTCGGCATGCTGACGACGGCCTGACCGGCCTCGACGAGCAGTCTGATCGGCAGGCTCGGCCGGTCGGTGCTTGCCACCAGCTCGTCGCCGATGCGCAGCCCGCTGCCGAGCAAAAGCTGTTCGATGGCCGCCGACGAGGCATCCGGACCGCTGGGGCCGTCGCCCCGGGAATAGGCGAGCAGGTAAGGCGTGTCGCCGTCCGGAGTTTCACCGCTCCAGGGGATCACGCCGAGCGTGCCCAGGTCGGCGGAGCGGAAAGGCGTTTGACTTGAGGCTGAGGTCACCATCGAACCCTATCGACGCCGCGGAACGCCCCCGTCGCTTTCTCACCCGGGCAGCCGATGCGCCGTGGGTGTGTCCACCTGATCGAGGGACGACGCGGCGGATCGGCTTCGGCAGTCCCGGGTCACCGGCCACCGGCCACCGGCCCACACGAACCGGCCGCCCTCCCAGACGGGAGAGCGGCCGGTGAAGGGGACTGCGCGGAATCAGTCGTTGGCGCAGGTGTTGCCGAACGCCGGGTTCAGCAGGCCGATCACGTTGGCGGTGTTGCCACAGGCGTTGACCGGGACATGGACCGGAACCTGGACAACATTGCCCGACAGCACGCCAGGCGAATTGTTGGCAGCGCCGGAAGCGCCGCTGTCGGCGGCGGCGATACCGGCGGTGCCGGCTACGGCCGCAGCGGCGACAGAGGCCAGGGCGAGGCCCTTCGCGATACGCAACATGGAGAGGTGCTCCTTGAGATTGAGAACACCGGGCGGGATGCCCGATATTGAGTCAACGCGTGGCAATCGCGGGAGATGTGCCGCCGATGGGGTGATTCTCGTTCACCGGGAACCTCCTCGTGCGGGCACACGGCCCTGGACCGGCCGGCTACCGACGCCAGGTGGCGCGGCGCCGCCGGTACAGGATCATGCTTCCGCCGGCGATCAGCGCGGCACTGGCGGCCGAGGCTCCGACCAGGTTCTCGCTGCCGGTCTGGGCCAGGGTCTGCCCGCTCTCGGAGATCGCGGGCTCATCGACAGTGCCGTCCGGGGTGACCACGTGTGTGTCCGGCTGGGGCACGCGCCCCGAGGTACCGGTCGACGCAGACGTACTGGAAGATGACGTACTGGCAGATGACGAGGACGTCGCGGGGTGCTTGGGGCCCTGGTCCGTCCGCGACACCGACGACGCGTCGCCGCCGTCCACGGACGGGACCGGCGGGGTGACGTCGGGGGCACCGGCCTGGCTCGGGATGCTGCTCGTCGCGCTGGAGGCGGGACCCGCGTTGGCGCAGGAGTTGCCGTACGCGGGGTTGAGGGCGGCGACCGCGTTCACGGAGTCCCCGCACACGTTCACCGGAGCACTCACCGGCACCTGCACGTTGTTGCCCGACGCGACACCGGGCGAGTCGACGGCACCGGACTGTGCCGGAACACCACCCCCCGCGCTGGACCCCGAACCCGCGTTGGCGCAGGCGTTGCCGAACGCGGGGTTGAGGAGACCCACGACGTTCACGGAGTTCCCGCACACGTTCACCGGAGTACTCACGGGCACCTGCACGTTGTTGCCCGACAGGACGCCGGGCGAGCCACTGGCGGCTCCGTTCGCGTCGGAGTCGGCGAGGGCGGCACTGCAACACAGGGACAGGAGGCTCGTCGTGGCGGCGGCCACGACCGTTCCCCTGCTCAGGGTCTGTCGCACGTTCGTTGTCTTCCTGCTTCTGGGGAGGTGGGAAGCCGACCCTGGAAGCGAGCGCGCTGCCAAGGTCGGCTGTTGGCGCAGCCGGAACGTCAGCCGTTGACGCAGCTCGTGCCGTACGCAGGGTTGAGCAGGCCGATGACGCTGAGCGTGTTTCCGCACGCGTTGACGGGAATGTGCACGGGAACCTGGATCACGTTGCCCGAGAGGACGCCCGGTGAGTTCGTGGCGGAGCCGGTGGCGTCCGAGTCGGCGAAGGCCGGGGCGGCCATCCCCACGGCCATGATCGCGCCTGCGACGACAGCAGCGCTCTTCTTCATGAAGCTTCCCTTCTTTCTAGGTCATGTCCCTTTGTCGGCTCCCTTTGTCGGCGGACGCCGAGCGAGCACAGCATGGACAGCTCGCACCATGACCTACAGGCTGTAAACGAGGAATAGACGTCCGAAGCAACCACGGAACGCGATCCCGGCGGAAATTCACTCGAACGCCGTCGGTTCGCGGAGGAATGAACCGACAAGAAGCTCGGGCCGCCCGCGCGGGGAAGGGGCGGGGCGGCCCGAGCTACCTTGCACGGCACCGGATCCACCACCGACCAGGATTCTCTTGGCCCTGAGTCACCGGATGAATACTTGACGCCGTTTCCGCTGGTGGAAACCGGAACCGCGACGATTCGTTGCGATGCTTCACTCGATTGAGGTATTCGCGCGGGTGATTTTCCTGACGTGCTTTGACTTCAGCTGCTGAAAGCGCCGGGGTTTAGGTCATCGGAGTGAACGGGAGCAACCATCCGTGGTGGTGGCCGTTGACCAGGGAGCTCCGGTGGACGGAGTTTTCCAGAAAGGACCAGCAAGTGATCAAGAAGATGATGGCTGCCGCGGCAGTCGCTGCTTCCGTCGTCGGTGCCTCTGCTGCGGCTGCCCCGCAGGCACTGGCGATCAGCGACGACGGCGGCACGACGTCCACCAGTGGCACCGGTGCCGTCCAGCAGTTCGGCAACTCGTCCACGAGCGGCAACATGAGCCCGCAGATGGCTCTCGTCCAGGGTTCCCTCAACAAGCCCTGCGTCGGTCTGCCCGCCAAGGCGAACCTCGGCTCCCTCGTCGGCGTCGTGCCGGTCACCGTCCAGGACATCCCGGTCCTGTCGGCCCCGCAGAACCAGCAGTGCGTCGAGAACTCCACCCAGGTCAAGGGCGACGAGCCGCTCTCGCACATCCTGGACGACATCCCGGTCCTGAGCGCCAACGGCACGAACAACGGCTGAGCAATCGCTCCATCCGTCTCACGACTACGCTCTTCGAAAGGAACGCGCATGAAGAAGCTGTGGGCGACCGCGGCCATCGCCGTCTCCGTCGTCGGTGCCTCAGCCGCGGCTGCCCCGCAGGCACTGGCGACCACCGACGACGGCGGCACCGCCTCCTCCAGCGGCGACAACGCCGCGCAGTACTTCGGCAACTCCGCCACGTACGGTGACATGAGCCCTCAGATGGCTCTCGTCCAGGGTTCCCTCAACAAGCCCTGCGTCGGTCTGCCCGCCAAGGCGAACCTCGGCTCCCTCGTCGGCGTCGTACCGGTCACCGTCCAGGACATCCCGGTCCTGTCGGCCCCGCAGAACCAGCAGTGCGTCGAGAACTCCACCCAGGTCAAGGGCGACGAGCCGCTCTCGCACATCCTGGACGACATCCCGGTGCTGACCGCCAACGGCACGAACAACGGCTGAATCCCCGGCTCTACGGCGGCGGGTCACCGGCTCTTCCGGTGACCCGCCGTTTTGGTGTCACTTCCGGTAGAGCTCCTCGATACGCTCCGCATAAGCGGCCTTCACGGCGTGCCGCTTGACCTTCAGGGACGGGGTGAGCAGGCCGTTGTCCTCGGTGAACTCGCCCTCGACCAGCGTGAACGCGCGGATCGACTCGGCGCGCGAGACGGCCTCGTTGGCGTGGTCGACGGCCCGTTGGACGTCGGCGCGCATCCGGGGATCCCGTACCACCTCGGACATCGGGGTGTCGGCGGGCAGTCCGCGGACGGACAGCCAGTGGGCGACCGCCTCCGGTTCCAGGGTGATCAGTGCGGCTACGAAGGGACGGTTGTCGCCGACCACGACGCACTGGCCGATCGGCGGGCGGCTGCGCAGCCGGTCCTCCAGGACGGCCGGGGAGACGTTCTTGCCGCCGGAGGTGACGAGGATGTCCTTCTTGCGGCCGGTGATGGTGAGATAGCCGTCCTCGTCGAGCGCGCCGAGGTCGCCGGTGGCGAACCACTCGTCCCGGAGCACGGCGTCCGAGGCCGCCGGGTTGTTCCAGTAGGCGCCGAAGACGATGCCGCCCTTGATCAGGACCTCGCCGTCGTCGGCGATGCGCACCGCGGTGCCGGGGACGGGCTGGCCGACGGTGCCGGGGCGGGGCCCGAGCGGGGGCACGATGGTGGCGGCCGCGCTGGTCTCGGTCAGGCCGTAGCCCTCGTAGACGATGATCCCGGCGGCGTAGAAGAAGAGGTTGAGGTCGCGGTCGAGCGGGGAGCCGCCGCTGATGGCGTACCGCATGCGGCCGCCGAGTTCCTTGCGGACGCGGCGGTAGACGAGCAGGTCGTAGAGGGCCCAGGCGGCGTACAGGGCGGGGCCCGGGCCCTTGCCCCTCTCGAGGAACTTGTCGAGGTAGGCGGCTGCGAAGCGGACGCCGACGCGGTCGGCACGGTCGAAGGAGGCGCCCCGGCCGATCTTCTCGGCGGTGGCACGGCCGGTGTCGTGGATCTTCTCGAAGAGGTACGGCACTCCGACCAGGAAGGTGGGGCGGAACTCCTTGAGGGCGGGCCGGAGTTCGTCGGGCTTGATGCTCGGGCAGTGGCCGATCTCGATACGGGCCATCAGACAGGCTATCTGCAGGGTGCGGCCGAGGATGTGGGCGAGCGGGAGGAAGAGCAGGGTGGAGGCCGACTGGCGGGTGACCTCCTTGAAGACGGGGTGCAGCAGCTCGACCGTGTTGGCGGCCTCGGCGTGCAGGTTGGCGTGGGTGAGCACGCAGCCCTTGGGCCGGCCGGTGGTGCCGGAGGTGTAGCAGATCGTCGCGATCGTGTCGGGCGTCAGGGCGGTACGGCGCTTGGTGACCTCCTCGTCGGGGACGTCCCGGCCGAGTGCGGTGAGCTCGGTGAGCGCGTCCTCGTCCACCTCCCAGGTGCGGGGCGGGGTCTGGTGGCCGGCGGTTCCGGTCCGCACCGTGGCGGTGTTGTCGGCGGTCTCGGTGACGACGAAGCGGGCGCCGGAGTCGCGGACGATCCACTCGACCTGCTCGGCGGAGGAGGTGGCGTAGACCGGGACGGTCTGGCCGCCGGCCGCCCAGACGGCGAAGTCGAGGACCGTCCACTCGTAGCGGGTGCGGGACATCACCGCGACCCGGCCGCCCGGTTCGAGGCCGGCCGCGATCAACCCCTTGGCGGCGGCGGTGACTTCGCGGGCGAACGCGGCGGCGGTGACCGGCTGCCAGCCCGTGTGCAGCCTGCGGCGCAGGACCACCGCGTCCGGGGCCTCGGCCGCGTTGGTGTAGGGCAGGTCTGCGGTGCTGCCGGTGGTGGGTGCCTTCGCCATCGGGGCGGTGCGGGCCTCGCGCACCGTGCCGGAGGCGTCCCTGACTACCTCGACCCTGGTACGCGCGGCCAGGTCACCGCGCTGTTTCGCCCGCTTCAGATCCTTGCGTACGCCCATGGCGGCTCCCGGTCGGCTCGGACTGGGAGCACAACTTACTCGTAAGTAAGGAAGAGTCAATGGGGCCGGGGATCACTTCATGCTGCTCGCCTCGTCGATCGCCTCCGCCAGCTGGTCGACGTCCTGGTCCTCGGTCTTCTTCGCCAACGCGTGGGCGCGCTCGCCGAGTTCGCCGAGACCGGGGTTGCCGGGGAGGGAGCCGGTGTCGTCGGGCTCCGAGGAGCGGCTGCGCAGGATGTCGGCGAAGTAGCCGGCGACCGCGGTGACCTGGAAGCGGCTGGGGGCGCTCCACACGTCCTCGTGCAGGGCGTCGGTCTCCAGCTGGCCGGACTCCTCGTGCGGGGCGCGGGACTTCGGGTCGAGCCAGCGGACGCTCGCGGTGGCGAGATGGCCGTCGGCGCCGGGCTTGGTGCGCACGGCGTACAGGGCGGTGACGGTGTGGCCGGGGCCGACCTCGCCGCCGTCGACGTTGTCGTCGCGGAAGTCCTCGTCGGCGACCTCGCGGTCCTCATAGCCGACGAGGTGGAACTCGGCGACGGTCTCCGGGTCGAAGGCGACCTGGGCCTTGGCGTCCCGGGCGGTGAGCTCGATGTTCTGCGGGAGCTGGTCGACGAAGACCTTGCGGGCGTCGTCGTCGCCGGAGACGTAGGCGGTGTGGCCGTCGCCCTTGTCGGCGAGGCGTTCCATCAGGGCGTCGCCGTAGTCGCTGCCGACGCCGACCCCGAAGAGGGTGATGCCGTGGTCGCGGCGTTCGCGGGAGACGCGTTCGAGGATGGAGTCGGCGTGCGTGTCGCCGGTGTTGGCGAGGCCGTCGGAGATCAGCACGACCCGGTTGGTGGCGCCCTCGCGCAGGCCGTCGGTGGCGGTGGCGTAGCCCTTCTCGACGCCCGCGCCGAGGTTGGTGGAGTCCTCGGTCTCGAGGTCGTCGACGGCGTCGTGGACCCGGCCGCGGTGGCCGCCGAGGCGGGTCATCGGCAGGACGGTCCGCGCCTCGTCGCTGAAGGTGACCAGGGCGACCGAGTCGTCGTCGCCGAGCTGGTCGGTCATCGTGTCGAGGGACTTCTTCGCGAGGTCGAGGCGGCCGGGCTCGGCCATGGAGCCCGAGACGTCGACGACGAAGGTGAGCGCGGCGGGCGGGCGTTCGCCGGAGTCGGCGGCGCGGGTGGCGAGGCCGACCCGGACCAGTGACCAGCCGGCCTTGTCGGTGCGGGCTCCGTCGACGGTGACCGAGAAGCCGTCGCCGTCGGGACGGTCGTAGTCCTGGCGGAAGCTGTTGACGAACTCCTCGGGGCGCACCTGCGAGGGGTCGGGCAGCCGGCCGTCGGCGAGGACCCGGCGGGCGTAGCCGTAGGAGGCGGTGTCGACGTCGAGGGCGAAGGTGGAGAGGTGGTCGGCGGACGGGCTGTCGTCCGGGCTCTCGGCGCGCTGCTCCCCGGCCGCCGCCGAGCCGGCCGGGGCCGGGAGGCCGCCGGTGCGGTTCGAGCGGTCCGCCGAACTGCTGCTGTCCTGGCCCGCGCCGCACGCCGTGAGCAGCAGGCCGCCCGTCGCCGCGAGGGCGAGCAGGGCGACGCGCAGCCGTCGGGTACGACGGTGTGCCGTGCCGGGCCCTGGTGTTGGGTACCGCTGCTCCATCGTCCGTGCCCCCTCTGCCGATTGACCGGTGGTTCGAAAACGGCCGTGTTGGCGTCGCCGTCTGTGACTGTGACGGCGGAGGGGGTCGGAACGTGCGTGACGAACCGTTGCGGATGGATCTCGAAGCGGCCACGATCATGGCCCGCCGAGACCGGTGGGTGACCCTCCGTTGACCTAGGAGACCACGTCCTTGCGGGCGAAACCGCGGAAGGCCAGGGCGAACAGGACGAGCGCGTACGTTATGGAAATCGCCGTGCCCTGGATCATGCCGGACCACTCCGGGTGCGGCTGGACGGCGTCCGCCCAGGCGAACTGCCAGTGCGCGGGCAGGAACTCCCGCCAGTGGCCGAGGGCCGTGACGGCGTCCAGGACGTTGCCGACGATGGTCAGGCCGACCGCGCCGCCGACCGCGCCGAGCGGCGCGTCGGTCCTGGTGGACAGCCAGAACGCCAGCCCCGCGGTGACCAGTTGGGACACGAAGATGTACGCCACCACCACCAGCAGGCGCTGCGTGGCCGTGCCGGTGTCCAGCGCGCCGCCGGTGGGTATCTGCAGCGGGCCCCAGCCGTAGGCGGCCGTGCCGACGGCCAGGGCGACCACCGGCAGCAGGATCATCGCGGCGAGGCTGAGGCCGAGTCCGACGACGAGCTTGGACCACAACAGGCGGGCACGCGGCACGGGCGCGGCCAGCAGATAGCGCAGGGAGGACCAGCCGGCCTCCGAGGCGACCGTGTCCCCGCAGAACAGGGCGACCGGGATGACCAGCAGGAAGCCGGCCGACACGAACAGGTTGACGGCGGCGAAGTTGGCGCCGGACGCCGTCGCCGTGTCCATCAGCGTCACCTGGCCGTTGTCCCGGCTCGGGCTGCCGATCGCGAAGGCGATCACCAGCACGAACGGCAGCGCGGCGAGGATCGCGCCCACGACGAGCGTGCGGCGGCGCTTCAACTGCCGTACCAGTTCTACCCGCAGGGGCAGGGTGCGGCCCGCCCGGTAACCGGAGGCGGTCTCGGTGCGCTCGACGAGCGTGCTCATGCGGAACCTCCGATCAGGGTGAGGAAGGCGTCCTCCAGGCGGCGGTGCGGGCCCACCGACTGGACGGGCACTTCGAGCCGTACGAGTTCCACGACCAGGCGCTGCGCGCTGCCGTCGGGGTCGAGCCGGACCAGGAGGCCGCCGTCGGCGGGCACCGCGGAGGCGACGCCGGGCAGGGTGGCGACCTTCTCGACGACCGGCTCCTCCACGGGCGCGGCGGTGCCGACGAGCAGGGTGTCGCCCGAGCCGACGATCTCCCCGACCGGGCCCGCCTGGACGAGCCGGCCGCGGTCCATGACGACCAGGTGCGTGCAGGACTGCTCGACCTCCGCGAGGAGGTGGCTGGAGACGATGACCGTACGGCCGGCGGCGGCGTAGCGGATCATCACCTCGCGCATCTCGCGGATCTGCGGCGGGTCCAGGCCGTTGGTCGGTTCGTCGAGGATGAGCAGGTCCGGCAGGCCCAGCATGGCCTGGGCGATGGCCAGGCGCTGGCGCATGCCCTGGGAGTAGGTGCGCACGGCCCGGGCGAGCGCGTCGCCGAGCCCGGCGATCTCCAGCGCCTCCTCCAGATGGGCGTCCTCGGGCGGGCGGCCCGTGGCCTGCCAGTACAGCTCCAGGTTCTCCCGGCCGGACAGGTGCGGCAGGAAGCCCGCGCCCTCCACGAAGGCGCCGACCCGGGAGAGGACCGGGGCGCCGGGGCGGATGGCGTGGCCGAAGACGCGGATCTCGCCGGCGTCCGGCTTGATCAGGCCCATCAGCATGCGCAGGGTGGTCGTCTTGCCCGCGCCGTTCGGTCCCAACAGGCCGAGGACCTGGCCCTTCTCGACGCGGAAGGTCACCTCCCGCACCGCGTACCGGTCGGCGGAGCGGGCGTACCGCTTGCTGAGGCCGGTGATCTGCAGCGGGATGTCGGCGAGCTCGGGGTCGGGCGGCGGTGCCGCGGTCGTGCGGCGGCGGCTCGTCAGGAGCAGGGCCAGGGCGATGACGGCGCCGGCCAGCGGCAGCCACCACACCCAGGACGGCAGCGGGGCGGCGGCGGTCGTCACCCCGGGGGCCGTCGGCACGGTCAGGTCGCCCTTCAGCGAGACGGTGTACGTCGCCGGGGCGGTCGGGGAGGCGTAGCCGAGGTCGGTGGAGGCGAGGACCAGGCGGAGCCGGTGGCCCTGGTCGACCTCGTGGTCGATGGCCGGGAGGGTGATCGTGACGTCCTTGCCGGCCTTGGCGCCCTCGACGCGGACCGGCGTCACCAGCTGCGAGGGCAGCACGGGGGTGCCGCCGCCGGGCCCGACGTCGTAGACCTTCGCGAAGAGCACGGCGTCGTCGCTCGTCGACTTCACGTGCACGGTGACGGTCGGCGATCCGGTGATGCGCAGGCCGGTCCTGAGCGGCGCCGACTCGAACCGGGCGTACTGGCCGGGGAAGTCCAGCGAGACGCCGACGCCGAGCGAGGACAGCTGGGCGAGGCCGCCCGCGCCGCCGAGACCGGGCAGGGCCGAGACCCCGGGCGGGGTGGCGCCGGGCGGGTTGTCGAAGCGCTGCTGGCTGCCGCGCAGGGCGACCGTGCGCCGCCCGCTCTCCAGACCCGGGTAGGTGGTGTCGGTGGCGCCGCGCAACCGGGCCGCGCCGGTGGTGGAGTCGACGCCTCCGGTGCGGGTGACGCGGAAGGCCGGGCCGGTGTCGGTGGCCTTGTCGTCCTTGAGGTACCGGTCGAACCAGGCACGCACGCGTGACTGCGTCCGGCCGGTCTCCATGTCGCCGCCGTCGTGCCCGCCGGCGATCCAGTCGACGTCCACCGGGGCGCCGTTGGCGCGGATCGCCTTCGCGGCGGCGTCCGCCTGGCCGAGCGGGAAGAGGGAGTCGGTCTGGCCCTGCATCAGCAGGGTGGGCACCTTGACGCGGCTGCCGACGGCGGAGGGGGAACGGGCCTGGAGCAGCTCACGGGCCTGGGCGTCGGGCCTGCCCGACTCGGCGACCCGCTCGTACATCCGGCACAGCTGCGGTTCGAACTTCTCGCAGCCGCCGCCGGAGTTGACGAAGATGCCGGCCCACAGCTTCTTGAAGACGCCGTTCGGGAACAGGGCGTCCGCGAGGTTCCAGTAGGTGATCGCCGGGGCGATGGCGTCCACGCGCCGGTCGTAACCGGCGGCGAGCAGGGAGATCGCGCCGCCGTACGAGGCGCCGGCGACGCCCACGCGCGGGTCGCCGGGCTTGTCGAGCTGGACCTGGGGCTGCTTGGCCAGCCAGTCGATGAGCCTGGAGACGTCCGCGACCTCGCCCTTGGGGTCGTTGAGGCCGATTCTGCCCGTGGACCTGCCGAAGCCCCGGGCCGACCAGGTCAGTACCGCGTAGCCGTCTCTGGCGAGGTCCTCCGCCTGCTGCCGCACGTCCTGCTTGCTGCCGCCGAAGCCGTGGGCCAGCAGCACGGCGGGCCTGCGGCCGGCGGGGCCGGACGTGAAGTACGAGGTGTCGATGCGGACACCGTCGATGGCCATGATGCGGTCGGTCTCGTGCACCGGGGGCTTGCTGTCCGAGGCGACGGCCGTCCATGTTCCCGCGCCCGCGAGTACGACGACGGCGGCCCCGGCGGCCAGCAGCCGTCGGGGCCCCCGCAGCAGCCCTCGCGGGTGGGGCAGTCGAAGATCCATGCGTCAACGGTACGGGGTGTCGCTGACAGTGGGGGCAGACCCTGGGGGGAGCTGTGGATGACGACGTACCGCAGTTGGTGTACGGCTGCGAGCTCGGTGGGTATCCGTGATCTGCCGGGTGCGGGTGCGTGGGGTTGATCGCGCGCACGCGGCGGTAGCCGCATATCGATACAGCCCCGCGCCCCTGGGCGCCCCTGCGGGGCGATCAGGCTTGCTGGTCCTCCGGGAGTGACACCAGCCACCTCGTGGCCTTGCGGGGGCGGAGGTACAGGGCCCAGTACAGGGTTGCGGCCGCTGTGATGCCGCCCGTCCAGAGGAGGTAGGTCGTTTCCTGCTGGGTGAGGATGTAGGCGAGGACCGCGATGAGGAGGACCGGCATCGCGGGCCACAGGGGCATGCGCCAGGCCGGGGTGTGCTTGTGGGCGCCGCGGCGGGAGAGGAGCGCGGCGACCGCGACCAGGAGGTACATGCCGGTCACCGAGACGCCCGTGACGCCGTACAGGGTGTCCAGGTTGACGAAGCAGAGCAGCGCGCCGGGGACGCCGACGGCGAGCGTGGCGACCCAGGGGGAGCCGAAGCGGCCGAGCTTGGCGAAGACGTCGTTGACCGGCTGGGGCCAGGCCTTGTCGCGGGCCGAGGCGAACAGGACGCGGGAGTTCTGGATGACCATGACGATGCCCGCGTTGATGATCGCGAGGGCCACGCAGAGGCTGACGAAGGTGCCGACCGCGGAGTTGGACCAGGCGGTGACCATGGAGCTGATGTCGCCGCCGGTCAGCTCGGAGATGTCGGAGGCGCCCAGGGTGATCGCCACCACCGGGACCAGGATGATCACCGTCGAGATGGCGAGGGTGGCCAGGACGGTGCGGGCGACGTTGCGGCGCGGGTGCTCCAGTTCCTCGGAGAGGTAGACGGCCGTCGAGAAGCCCTGGGTGACGAAGAGGGCGATCGCCAGTCCCGACACCACCAGCATGGCGGTCACCGTGTCCGTGTGGCCGTGCGCGCCCGTCACCTGCATCGAGGTGAGGCTGCCGAGGCCGCGGTGGCTGTGGGTGAAGCCCAGCAGCGCGACGACGCCGGCCGCGATGACCTCCAGGACCAGGAAGATGCCGGTGATCCAGGCGTTGGCGCGCAGGTCGAGCAGGCCCGCGAGGGTGGCCAGGAGCATCACGCCGGCGCCGGTCATGGCGGGGTCGAGGTGGACGACCGGGGCGAGGTAGTCGGCCGTGCCCATCGCGATCACCGGCGGCACGATCATGACGACCAGCAGCGAGAGGACGAAGACCAGCCAGCCCGCGAGCCGGCCCGCCAGCGTCGAGACCATGGCGTACTCGCCGCCCGCGCTGGGGATGAGGGTGCCCAGCTCGGAGTAGCAGAACGCCACGGCGATACAGAGGAGGGAGCCGATGGCGATCGTCAGGGCGGTGGCGGTGCCGAGCGAGCCGAACATGTCCGGGACGACCACGAACAGCGTGGAGGCCGGGGTGACGCAGGAGAGGGTCAGGAGGGTTCCGCCGACGACCCCGATGGAGCGCTTGAGCGCCCTGGGGCCGGTGTCCGTCGCCTCGGGGACGGCGGTGTCGACAGGGCGGAGCGTGTCGGTCATACGGCGGATTCCGATCGACTCGTGCGGATGCCTCCGGCGGCTGCGGTGATGCTGCATGGAACCCCGACGAAAACCGAGGCGTCAATAGGCGTTTACCTACGGAATCCGTAGATCGAGAGTCTTGTGACGCGCGTATACAGCACTTCATGCCGCTGGTTGCTCCGTGTTGGGGCATACGGGAACCGCAGGGCCGCGGCGAAAAAAGTGGGCCCGGGAGCAGTAGGTCTGCTCCCGGGCCGGGGTGCCGGACGGTGTCGTCAGTGGTTGCGCGGGAAGCCCAGGTCCACGCCCGCGGGGGCGTCGGCCGGGTCGGGCCAGCGGGTGGTGACGACCTTGCCGCGGGTGTAGAAGTGCGTGCCGTCGTTGCCGTAGATGTGGTGGTCGCCGAAGAGGGAGTCCTTCCAGCCGCCGAAGCTGTGGTAGCCGACGGGGACCGGGATCGGGACGTTCACGCCGACCATGCCGGCCTCGATCTCCAGCTGGAAGCGGCGGGCGGCGCCGCCGTCCCGGGTGAAGATCGCGGTGCCGTTGCCGAACGGGGAGGCGTTGATGAGGGCCACGCCGTCCTCGTAGGTGTCCACGCGCAGCACGGTCAGGACGGGGCCGAAGATCTCGTCCTGGTAGGCCTTGGCGGTGGTCGGCACCTTGTCGAGCAGGGAGATGCCGATCCAGTGGCCGTCCTCGAAGCCCTCCACGGTGTGGCCGGTGCCGTCGAGGACGACCTCGCAGCCCTCGGCGGCGGCGCCGGAGACGTAGGAGGCCACCTTGTCGCGGTGGACGGCGGTGATCAGCGGGCCCATCTCGGAGGTGGGGTCGTTGCCGGGGCCGATCTTGATCTTCTCGGCCCGCTCGCGGATCTTCTCCACCAGTTCGTCGCCGATCGCGCCGACCGCGACGACCGCGGAGATGGCCATACAGCGCTCGCCCGCCGAGCCGTAGGCGGCGGAGACGGCCGCGTCGGCCGCCGCGTCCAGGTCGGCGTCCGGGAGGACCAGCATGTGGTTCTTGGCGCCGCCCAGGGCCTGCACGCGCTTGCCGTTGGCGGAGGCGGTGGTGTGGATGTAGCGGGCGATCGGGGTCGAGCCGACGAAGGAGACGGCCTTGACGTCCGGGTGCTCCAGGAGCCGGTCCACGGCCACCTTGTCGCCGTGGACGACGTTGAAGACACCGTCGGGCAGGCCGGCCTCGGCCAGCAGCTCGGCGATCTTGATCGAGGCCGAGGGGTCCTTCTCGGACGGCTTGAGCACGAAGGTGTTGCCGCACGCGATGGCGATCGGGAACATCCACATCGGGACCATCGCCGGGAAGTTGAACGGCGTGATGCCCGCGACCACGCCGAGCGGCTGGCGGATCGAGGCCACGTCGACCCGGGTGGCGACCTGCGTCGACAGCTCGCCCTTGAGTTGCACGCTGATGCCGCAGGCCAGGTCGACGATCTCCAGACCGCGGGCGACCTCGCCGAGCGCGTCGGAGTGGACCTTGCCGTGCTCGGCGGTGATCAGCTCGGCGATGGCGTCCCGGTTGGCGTCCAGCAGCGCACGGAACTTGAACAGGATCTCCGTACGCCTGGCCAGCGAGGACTGGCCCCAGGTGGCGTAGGCGTCCTTGGCGGCCGCGACCGCCGCGTCGACCTCCTCGACGGAGGCGAAGGCGACCTTCGTGGTGACCGCGCCGGTGGCCGGGTCGGTGACCGGCCCGTGGTTTCCCGACGCACCTTCGACGGTCTTGCCGCCGATCCAGTGGTTGACGATCTTCGTCATGCCCGGTTTCTCCTTCACAGATGGCGGCGTCGGGTGGAGACGTGCCGTTCGTAGAGCTCTCGTGCCTTGACCGCCGACGGCCTGGTCGCGGTCTCGGCCACAGGTACATCCCACCAGGCCTGCGCGGGAGGCGCCCCCGACACTGTGTCTGCCGTTTCGGTCTCGACGTAGACACATGTGGGCGTGTCGGCGGCGCGGGCCTCGGCGAGCGCCTCGCGCAGGTCCGAGACCGTCTTCGCGCGCAGGACGCGCATGCCCAGGCTGGCGGCGTTGGCGGCCAGGTCCACGGGCAGCGGCGCCCCCGTGTACGTGCCGTCGTCGGACGGGAAGCGGTAGGCGGTGCCGAACCGCTCGCCGCCGACCGACTCGGACAGGCCGCCGATCGAGGCGTACCCGTGGTTCTGGATCAGCAGGACCTTGATCGCGACGCCCTCCTGAACGGCGGTCACGATCTCCGTCGGCATCATCAGATAGGTGCCGTCGCCGACCAGGGCCCACACGGGCCGGTCGGGGGCGGCCAGCTTCACGCCGATGGCGGCCGGGATCTCGTAGCCCATGCAGGAGTAGCCGTACTCCAGGTGGTACTGGTCCCGCGAGCGCGCCCGCCACAGCTTGTGCAGGTCGCCGGGGAGGGAGCCGGCCGCGTTGACGAGGATGTCGCTCTCGTCGACGATCGCGTCGAGCGCGCCCAGCACCTGCGGCTGCGTCGGCCGTACGTCCGGCTCGTCGGCCTCGAAGCAGGCGTCGACGCGCTGCTCCCAGCGCTCCTTGTCCTCGGTGTACTCGGCGACGTAGGAGGCGGCGACCCGGTGGTCGTGGATCTCCAGGGCCTGGGTCAGCTCCTCCAGGCCGCTGCGGGCGTCCGCGACCAGCGGCAGTCCGGCGAGCTTGTGGCCGTCGAAGGGCGCGATGTTGAGGTTGAGGAAGCGGACGCCCTCGCCGCCGAAGAGGGTGCCGGAGGCGGTGGTGAAGTCGGTGTAGCGGGTGCCGACGCCGATCACCAGGTCGGCGGTGCGGGCGAGTTCGTTGGCGGTGGCCGTGCCCGTGTGGCCGATCCCGCCCACGTCCTGGGGACGGTCGTACCGCAGGGAGCCCTTGCCGGCCTGGGTGGAGGCGACCGGTATGCCGGTGCTCTCCGCGAACTCCGCGAGCGCTTCCTCGGCCCGGCTGTGGTGGACACCGCCGCCGGCCACGACGAGGGGCCGGCGCGCGGACCTGATCGCCCGGACCGCTTCGGCGAGTTCGGTCGGATCGGCACCGGGACGTCGTACGGCCCAGGTCCGCTCGGCGAAGAACTCCTCGGGCCAGTCGTGGGCCTCGGCCTGGACGTCCTGCGGGAGGGCGAGGGTGACGGCGCCGGTCTCGACGGGGTCGCTGAGCACCCGCATGGCGTTGAGGGCCGACGGGATCAGGGCTTCCGGCCGGGTGATCCGGTCGAAGTACCTCGACACCGGGCGCAGGCTGTCGTTGACCGACACATCGCCCGCGTACGGCACTTCGAGCTGCTGGAGGACCGGGTCGGCGGGGCGGGTGGCGAAGACGTCGCCCGGCAGCAGCAGGACCGGGAGGTGGTTGATCGTCGCGAGGGCGGCGCCGGTGACGAGGTTGGTGGCGCCGGGGCCGATGGACGTCGTCACCGCGTGGGTGGACAGCCGGCCCGATTGACGCGCGTAGCCCACGGCCGCGTGCACCATGGCCTGTTCGTTGCGGCCCTGGTGGTACGGCATCTCGTCGCGGTGTTCGAGGAGCGCCTGGCCGATGCCCGCCACGTTGCCGTGGCCGAAGATGCCCCAGGTGGCGCCGATCAACCGCCGTCGCTCGCCGTCGCGTTCGGTGTACTGGGCGGACAGGAAGCGGACCAGCGCCTGTGCCACGGTCAGCCGGATCGTCATCGGTACCCCTCCGTGTGGTCCGGGTGGAAGCAGATCCGCCACTCCCGTGTCTCACCCGGTCCCGCCATGACGTTGAGGTAGTACATGTCGTGGCCGGGCTGGGCGATGGACGGGCCGTGCCATCCGTCGGGGACGAGGACGGCGTCGCCGGAGCGGAGCTCGGCGAGGACGTCGGATCCGCCCTCACGGGAGGGAGATACGCGCTGATAGCCGAAACCGTTCGGGCCGGCGATCTCGAAGTAGTAGATCTCCTCCAACTCCGCTTCCACGCCGGGCCGGTGCTCGTCGTGCTTGTGCGGTGGGTACGAGGACCAGTTGCCGCCGGGAGTGATCACCTCGACGGCGATGAGCTTGTCGCAGTCGAAGGCGTCGGCTGAGGCGAAGTTGCGGACGTGCCGCAACTGCGTGCCGCTGCCGCGCTCTTCGACGGGGACCTCCGGCGCGGGGCCGTAGCGGGCGGGGAGTCGTCGCTCGCACTTCGCTCCTGCCAGGGCGAAGCGGCCTCCCGCGCCGGAGGCGATCTGGACCCGGGCGTCACGGGGAACGTAGGCGAAGTCGCTGGCCGACTCGAAAACGCTTGCCCTGCCCAGGAGTTGGAACTGCTCATCCGCCGTTTGCACCGTACATCCGCCTTCCAGCGGAAGCACGATCCACTCGCTGTCACCGGTGGTGAACGTGTGTGTACCGCCCGGCGCCAGCTCCACGATCCGCAGGCTGCAGTACTCCCAGCCGGCACGCTTGGGATCGACGTCGAACGCGTAGTCGGCGTCGCCGGTGGCGCCCCGCGGAATGTACAGCCCGTCGCTGCTCATACGGCCCTCACAGCAGTCCTACGGCGGTGTCCACGGCGGCGGCCACATCGCCGTCCGCGGGGTACAGCAGCGAACGGCCGACCACCAGCCCCCGTACGGTGGGCAGTTGGAGGGCGCCGCGCCACTTCTCGTACGCCCCGTCCTGGTCGTCGCCGACCTCGCCGCCCAGCAGCACGGCGGGCAGCGTGGACGTCTGCATGACCTCGGCCATGTCGTCGGGGTTCTCGGTGACCGGCAGCTTCAGCCAGGTGTAGGCGGAGGTCCCGCCGAGGCCGGAGGCGATGGCGATGGACCTGGTGACGGCCTCGGCGGACAGGTCGTTGCGCAGCCGGCCCTCGTCGGTGCGGCGGCTGATGAACGGCTCGACGAACACGGGGAGCCGGCGGGCCGCCATGGCGTCGATGGCGCGGGCGGTGGACTCCAGTGTGGTCAGGGAGCCGGGGTCGTCGTAGTCGATGCGCAGGAGCAGCTTGCCCGCGTCGAAGTTCAGCCGCTCGATGTCCTCGGGGCGATGGCCGGTGAAGCGGTCGTCGAGCTCGAAGCCGGCGCCCTGCAGGCCGCCGCGGTTCATCGAGCCCATGACGACCTTGCCCTCCAGCGCGCCGAGCAGCAGCAGGTCGTCCAGGATGTCGGCGGTCGCGAGGACTCCGTCCACGCCGGGCCGGGAGAGCGCCAGGCACAGACGTTCGAGGAGGTCGGCGCGGTTGGCCATGGCGAACCTGCGCTCCCCCACCCCGAGCGCGCCCCGGGCCGGGTGGTCGGCGGCCACGATCATCAGACGGCCGCTCTCCCCCACCAGCCCCCTCCGGGTACGGCGGGCGGCGGCCTCGGCGATCGCCTCGGGGCGGTGGGTGCGCAGACGGACCAGCTCCGTCACGTCGACGGTCACAGGACGGCTCCCGCGGTGAGCGCGGCCTCGATCTCGGCCGGGGTCGGCATGGCGGAGGAGCACTCCAGACGGGAGGCGACGATCGCGCCGGCCGCGTTGGCGTGCCGCATGATCGTCTCCAGGTCCCAGCCCTCCAGCAGCCCGTTGCAGAGCGAGCCGCCGAACGCGTCACCGGCGCCGAGTCCGTTGAGGACCGTGACCGGGAGGGGCGGGACCTCGGCGGACTCGCCCTTGCTGTTGACGGCGAGGACGCCCTTGGGGCCCTGCTTGACGACCGCCAGCTCCACACCGGCGTCCAGCAGCGCCTGCGCGGCGGCCCGCGGTTCGCGCACGCCGGTCGCGACCTCCACCTCGTCCAGGTTGCCGACCGCGACGGTGGTGTGACGCAGGGCCTCCTGGTAGAAGGGGCGCGCGGAGGCGGGGTCCGTCCAGAACATGGGGCGCCAGTCGAGGTCGAAGACCGTCGTACCGGCCTTGGCCCGGTGGGCAAGCGCCGCGAGCGTCGCCGTACGGCTGGGCTCCTCGCTCAGGCCCGTGCCGGTCACCCAGAAGACGCGCGCCTCGTGGATGGCGTCGAGGTCCAGCTCATGGGCGTCGATCTCGAGGTCGGGCGCCTTGGGCTGCCGGTAGAAGTACAGCGGGAAGTCGTCCGGCGGGAAGATCTCGCAGAACGTGACCGGCGTGGGCAGGCCCGGGACCGGGGTGACCCAGCGGTCGTCGACGCCGAAGCCCTGAAGGGCCTCGTGCAGATAGGTACCGAACGGGTCGTCGCCGGTGCGGGTGATCACCGCGGTGTTCCGGCCCAGGCGGGCGGCGGCCACCGCGACGTTCGTCGCCGAGCCGCCGAGGAACTTGCCGAAGCTCGTCACCTGCGGCAGCGGTACGCCGGTCTGGAGCGGATACAGGTCCACACCGATCCGCCCCATGGTGATCAGGTCGTACGCCATCGGCTTCCCTTCGTTGCGGCTCTCTCCGCGTTTGTAGCCCCGGACGAGGAGCCCTGTCAACATTTTGTCCAGACATACGGACGAGACCTTGACAGCGCTTACCGGTCCCCGGAAGCTGACCGGCATGAGTTCCCTGTCACCCCAGTCCTCACTGTCCCGCATCCGGATCGGATCGGCGCCCGACTCCTGGGGCGTCTGGTTCCCGGACGACCCCAAGCAGGTTCCGTGGCAGCGGTTCCTCGACGAGGTGGCGGACTCCGGCTACGAGTGGATCGAGCTGGGCCCGTACGGGTACCTGCCGACCGACCCCGCGGTCCTCACCGAGGAGACCGCACGGCGTGGCCTGAAGGTGTCCGCCGGAACCGTGTTCACGGGCCTGCACCACGGCGAGTCGGTGTGGGACAAGACCTGGGCGCACGTCGCGGACAACGCGGTGCTCGCGCAGGCCATGGGGGCGTCCCACCTGGTGGTCATCCCGTCCTTCTGGCGGGACGACAAGACCGGCGAGGTGCTGGAGTCCGACACGCTGACGGCCGAGCAGTGGCGCAATCTGACCACGCTGACCGAGCGGCTGGGCCGTGAGGTGCGGGAGCGGTACGGGCTGCAGATCGTGGTGCACCCCCATGCCGACACGCACATCGACAGCGAGGAGAACGTGGAGCGGTTCCTGTACGGGACCGACTCCTCGCTGGTCTCGCTGTGCCTGGACACCGGGCACTACGCGTACTGCGGCGGCGACAGCGTGAAGCTGATCGAGACGTACGGGGAGCGGATCGGGTACCTGCATCTGAAGCAGGTGGATCCGGAGATCCTGGCGGACGTACGGGCGAAGGGGACGCCGTTCGGGCCGGCCGTGGCGCAGGGCGTCATGTGCGAACCGCCTGCCGGTGTGCCTGCGTTGGGGCCGGTGCTGGAGGCTGCGCAGAAGCTGGACGTCGACCTGTTCGCGATCGTCGAGCAGGACATGTACCCGTGCGATCCGGACAAGCCGCTGCCGATCGCTCAGCGGACCCGGGCGTTTTTGAGGTCTTGCGGGGCGTAAGGGTACGTAGGGGCGCCTACTCGTCTGCCGGGAACGCTTCGTGAGCGGGTGCGGCTTCGTTGTGGCTTGTCGCGCCCACGCGGCGGAGCCGCACATTGATACTGTTCCGCGCCCCTTGGGGGGTTGCAGCATGGTGGGATGACGAGTGCCGTGCAATCTCGGTCCGGACGCGGGCCCGGGGGAACCTGGGAGACCGTGCTGGCTCGGCCGCATCCGGCGTTGCGGCCCGGGGTGATCAGTTATCGCGGGCTGAAGCTGGCCCTGGACCGGCCTCGGCGGCGGCTGGAGGTGCCGATCGGGGCCGCGACCCTGTTGCTCGGGTTCGACGCGTCCGTGCGGATCACCCGGGCCGGGCGGCCGACGTCCACGCTCGTGTCGGTGTACTGCGGGCCCACGACCACGCCGGCCGTCGGCGAGCACGGCGGGCGGTTGTCGGGGATCGAGGTGCTGCTGACGCCCTGGGCGGCGTTCACGCTGTTCGGGACCCCGCAGTACGAGCTGACGGACCGTACCGTCGATCCCGACGAGCTGCCGCATGTGCTGGGCACGCGCGCGGTGGGCGACCGGCGCAACACCGTCGGTGAACTGGCCGCCGCACTGGCCTCGTTGCCGACCTGGGAGGCCCGGTTCCGGCTGCTGGACGACGTCTTCGTCCGCTGGTCGCGGGCGGGGACGCCGAGTTCGGCGCGGGTGGTGCGGGCCTGGTCGGAGCTGGTGCGGACGGGCGGTGCGATGCCGGTACGGGACCTGGCCGACGACGTGGGCTGGAGCGTACGGCAGTTGGAGAACCGTTTCCGGGAGCAGATCGGGCTCGGGCCCAAGGTCGCGGCGCGGGTGCTGCGCCTGCAGCGGGCGCGGCGGCTGCTGGCGCAGGGGCGCGGGCAGGCGGAGACGGCGGCGATCTGCGGGTTCTACGACCAGGCCCATCTCAGCGGCGAGTTCAGGGCGATGACCGGGTGCACACCGCGTGAGTTCACGACGGCCCGGGCACTGCCGCCGGTGTCGCAGCCCGGGGTGCCGACGGCCGACCGGATGACCGGCGAGGCGACGAGTCTGTTGCTGACGTCGGCCCGCAGTTCGGTTTTTTCCAAGACCGGCAGGGTCCGCTGACTGCACGCTGATCGTCCGGCGGCCGGTCCTCGGGGGGAGATCACCGCCGACGGCACCCGCACAGGGGAAGCGGGGGAGCCGGTGGGCCGGGCCCGGCGCAGCGGACCCGGCCCACCCTGCGCCGACCGCTCGCACGCGGCATGGAAAACCCCGTGAAGTCAACGCGCCGCGCCCGTGAGGCCGCGTATGCCTTTGCGGCACTCGTGTCACAAACACCCCCCTCGTGTCACACATGTCACGGGTTCGCGGGTCCCGCGTCACACCCCGAGCACAGGCCCTGACCCGTCCCGAGCCGTGTCGTTCACGGGTCACAGGTTTGTGATCGCCAGCGCAGCGCCCGGCTCCCCCGACGGCCGCCCCCGGCCGCTCCGTGGTGCGCGCAGGGAGGTGCACCTCATGACCGACCGACGGCTCTGGTCGTACAAGGAGATCGCGGCGCACATCAAGGTGCAGCCGGACACCGTGCGTTCGTACCGCAAGCACGGGCTGCTGCCCCCGCCGGACCACGTCGAGGGCGGCAAGCCCTTCTGGTACGCCGACACGGTCCGCGCCTGGGTCGCCTCCCGCCCCGGCAACCGGGGCCGCAAGGAAGCCTGACCACCCCTTGGGCACCACGCGGGCACCACCCGGGCCCCGCCACCCCCCGTGCGGCACACCGTGCTTCCCGGCCGGCAAGGAGCCGCGCTCAGCTCCACGGTTCGATGACCGTCACCCCCGCTCCCGGTGCCGTCCCCATCGCCGTCAGGGCGGCCGGGGTCGCGTCCAGGCCGATGGTGGAGGTGACCAGGAGGTCGGGCCGAAGGACGCCCGCGCGGACCAGTTCCAGCATCGGCGGGTAGGTGTGCGCGGCCATGCCGTGGCTGCCGAGGAGTTCCAGTTCCAGGGCGATGGCGCGGGCCATGGGGACCGGGGTCGTGCCGTCCGGGGAGGGCAGCAGGCCCACCTGGACGTGGCGTCCGCGGCGGCGCAGGCCGTTCACCGACGCCGCGCAGGTCGCCGGCGAGCCGAGGGCGTCCAGGGAGAGGTGTGCGCCGCCGCCGGTCAGGTCGCGGATCGCCGCCGCCGTGTCCGGCACGCGCGTGGCGTCCACCACGTCCGCCGCCCCGAACTTCCGCGCCAGGTCCAGCGCCGCCGGTGACACGTCGACGGCGACCACCCGGGCGCCGGATGCCGCCGCGATCATCACCGCGGACAGCCCCACGCCACCGCAGCCGTGCACCGCGACCCACTCCCCCGCGGCGACCCGGCCCTGCTGCACCACCGCCCGGAACGCCGTCGCGAACCGGCAGCCGAGCGCTGCCGCCGTGGCGAACGACAGCTCCCGCGGCACGGCCACCAGGTTCACGTCCGCGTGGTCCAGCGCCACGTACTGGGCGAAGGAGCCCCAGTGCGTGAAGCCGGGCTGGGTCTGCCGCTCGCAGACCTGCTGGTCGCCCGCCGCGCATGCGCCGCAGGTTCCGCAGGCGCACACGAAGGGGACGGTGACACGGTCGCCGGGGCGCCAGTTGCTCACGCGGGCGCCGACGGACTCGACGACGCCGGCGAGTTCATGGCCCGGGACGTGCGGGAGGGTGATGTCCGGGTCGTGGCCCTGCCAGCCGTGCCAGTCGCTGCGGCAGAGGCCGGTGGCTTCCACGCGGACGGTCACTCCGTGGGGCGCCGGGTGGGGGTCGGGGACTTCACGCACCTCCGGGGGTTCACCGTATTGCTCGAAGACCACCGCTCGCATCTGCCATCCCCTCGCCGTCGTTCTCTGCGGGTCCATCGTGGCTGGTCGCACCGTTACCCGCGCCCCTGGGGGGCGCGCTCGGAGCACCCTCGCTCAGGCCGAACCGTGCGTGGAGCCTCCGCAGTGGCTTCGGCGCCCACCAAGTGGCGGCCCCCGTCAGTCTCATCACCGCCGGTACCAGCAGGCTGCGGACGATCATCGCGTCCATCAGGACCGCCAGTGCGATGCCGAGGCCGAGCATCTTGGTGTTGGTGACGCGGGAGGTGCCGATGGCCACCATCACCACGGCCAGGATCACCGCCGCCGCCGTGATCAAGCCGCCGGTGCGCTGCAGGCCGTGGCGGACCGCCGCGTTGTGGTCGCCCGTTCTGTCGTACTCCTCCTTGATGCGGGAGAGCAGGAAGACGCCGTAGTCCATGGAGAGGCCGAAGGCCACGCAGAACATCAGGACCGGGAGGGTCGTCTCGATGGAGCCGGGGCTGGTGAAGCCGAGCAGGCCCGAGAGGTGGCCGTCCTGGAAGACCCAGACCACCGCGCCGAACATCGCCGTCAGGCTGAGCGCGTTGAGCAGCACGGCCTGGACGGGTATCAGCACGCTGCCGGTCAGGAGGAAGACCAGGAGCAGGGTGACGACCGCGATGACGGCGGCGGCCCATGGCAGGCGCTCGGCTATGGCGTGCTTGGAGTCGACCAGTACGGCCGCCGTGCCGGTCACCTTGGTGGCGAACGGGGCGTCCGCGGCACGTACCTGACCGACCAGACGCTGGGCCGTGTCGTCCACGGCCTCGCCCTTCGGCAGCACCGTGAAGTACGCGGAGTCGCCCCTCACCAGCGGGCCGTCCACCCGCAGCACACCGGGAAGACCGGCGATCCGGTCCTTGTACGCGGCGTACTGCGCTTTCGTCGCCCTGCCTTCCGCGAGCACTTCCAGGCCGCCTCCGGGGTTGCCGGGGAAGCCGTCGCGGATGTGCTGCTGGACGATGTGCGACTCGGCGGTCGAGGGGAGCTGGCGGTCGTCCGCGGTGCCGAACTTCACGCCGAGGAAGGGCAGTCCGAGCAGGACCAGCACGGCCGTCGTCGCCAGGGCGAAGAACGGCGCCCGGCGCATCACCAGGGCCGCCGTGCGCGCCCAGGCGGTGCCCTCCTCGCCGGAGGTCCTGGCCGGGCGTCCGCGCCGGAACACCGTGCGCAGGTCGAGGGAGTTGACGCGGTGGCCGAGCAGCAGGAGGGCCGCCGGGAGCAGGATCAGGGCGGCCGCAGCGGCCAGCAGGACCACCGCCATCCCGGCGTAGGCGAAGGACCGCAGGAAGTACTGCGGGAAGACCAGCATCGCGGCGAGGGAGACGGCGACCGTGAGGGCCGAGAAGAGGACCGTGCGGCCGGCGGTGCGCAGGGTGGTGGCGACGGCCGTGGGCGGCTCGGCCCCGGTGGACAGTTCCTCCCGGAAGCGGCGGACGATGAACAGGGCGTAGTCGATGGCGAGGCCCAGGCCGAGGGCCGTGGTGAGGTTCAGGGCGAAGACGGAGACGTCCGTGAACTCCGTCAGGCCGCGCAGCACCGCGTTCGTGCCGAGGATCGCCACGATGCCGATGCCCAGCGGCAGCAGCGCCGCGATCGCCGAGCCGAAGACCATCACCAGCAGCACGAGCGTGACCGGCAGGGCGATCATCTCGGCGCGGGCGAGGTCCTCCTTGATGATCGTCTGCATCTCGCCGCGCACCGCGACCATGCCGCCGACCTTGACCTGGACCGGGCCGTGCGTGCCGCGGTAGTGGGGCGCCATGCGCTCCAGGGTGTCGCTCGCCGTCTTCTCGTCGCCGCTGATGTGCGCGGCGATCAGCGCCTCGTGACCGTCCTCGGATCGCAGCGCGGGTGACTTGGTCTGCCAGTACGAGCCGACGCCGATGACGCCCTTCTCGGCGGCGAGGCGGGTGGCGAGGCGCTGTGCCTCGGCGGCGACGGCGGGGGCGTCCACCGAGGCGCCGCCCGAGTCGACAAGGAGCAGGAGGTTGGGCTGGGAGTCCGGGAACTCGCGCTCCAGGGCCTTGGTCGCATAGGTCGACTGGGCGGCCGGGTCCTCCCAGCCGCCGCTGCCCAGCCGGTCGGCGACCCCGCTGCCGGCGAGCACGGCGAGGGCGGTGATCACCAACGCGACCAGCAGTGACAGCCGCGGTCGGGCGGTCACGAACCGGGTCCACCCGCCGGGCCGGGGTGGACTGCTGGGTTCGTTGTCGACTTCGGTCATGGTGCGGTGTCCCCTTCACCGTGGAAACCGTAAACTGACAAACACGAGAGATCGCTCGCATTTGATCCACCCCCAGAATGCGAGCGACCGCTCGTGTTTGTCAATCGTGTTCGGAGAGCTGGGGATAACGCGTGCCCGACAACCAGCAGAAGGAGCAGCCGCGCCGCCGTCAGGCCCGCGGGGAGCGCCGGGTGGCCCAGCTCCTCGAAGCGGCTGCGACCGTGTTCGTCACGACCGGCTACACGGCGGCCAGCACCAACGCCATCGCCCGCGAGGCCGGCGTCTCGCCCGGCACGCTCTACCAGTTCTTCCCGAACAAGGAAGCGATCGCGATCGAGCTGGGCGACCGGCTGATGCACGAGATGCGGGAGACCTACGGCGAGGCGCTCGCCCCGATAGACCCGGCGACCCCACTGGAGCAGGCGGTCGGCGCCGCCGTCGACCGGTTCATCGCGTTCAACTGCGACCACCCGGTCTTCTTCGCGCTGATGCACGGCCCGGACGTGCCCGGCCGGATCGCCGAGGAGCACGACGTGCTGCACGCGACCCTGCTCGGACGGATCGAGGGACTGCTCGGCAGCTTCCTGCCCGACGCCCCCGCCGCCGATCTCACCCGCACCGCGCAGGTCTGCTTCGGGATGTACAAGGCGGGGCTCGAGCTGGTCCTGGCCCACGAGGGCGCCGAGCGCGACGCGTACACCCGGGAGATCAAGAACGTCCTGATCCGCTATCTCGAGCCACTGGTGGGCGACCGGCTGGGCCGAACCGCGGGCGGCTCCTCGTCGATTCATACCCCCTAGGGGTATAGTGTGAGTGGTAGGGGCCCCACCGTGGGTCCCGCAGGCCCCACACGCCTCGACGAGGAGAACGACATGACCGCACAGTCCGACACCCAGGGTTCCGTCACCACCGTCTACAAGGTGAGCGGGATGAGCTGCGGACACTGCGAGGGCTCCGTCTCCAGCGAGATCTCGGAGCTCCCCGGTGTCACCTCGGTCAAGGCCGTCGCCTCGGCCGGCGAGGTCACCGTCGTCTCCGCGGCCCCGCTCGACGAGGCCGCGGTGCGCGCCGCGGTGGACGAGGCCGGTTTCGAGCTCGTCGGCCAGGCCTGAGCGGCCGCCCCTTACCGTTCTGTTCTCCGACCGGGCCGCGCCGACCAGCTGATACTGGCTCCGCGTGGTCCGGTCCGATGTCTGGAGTCCGGACATGACCAGTACGCCCACCGAGACACCCCCGGCCGACGCGGCGGAGGTCGAGCTGCTGATCGGCGGCATGACCTGCGCCTCCTGCGCGGCCCGCGTCGAGAAGAAGCTCAACCGCATGGACGGGGTCACCGCCACGGTGAACTTCGCGACGGAGAAGGCCAAGGTCAGCTATCCCGCCGGCATCCAGGTCGCCGACCTGATCGCCACCGTCGTCAAGACCGGCTACACCGCCGAGGAGCCCGCGCCGCCGCAGCCCGTCGAGCCCGTCGAGCCAGTCGAGGGGGAGCCGCAGGCCGCCGAGGACGATCCCGAACTCGCCTCCCTGCGTCAGCGCCTCACCGTCTCCGCCCTGCTCGCGGCCCCTGTCGTCGCGCTGTCGATGATCCCCGCCCTGCAGTTCGACAACTGGCAGTGGCTGGCGCTCACCCTCGCCGCCCCCGTCGTCGTCTGGGGCGGTCTGCCCTTCCACCGGGCCGCCTGGACGAACCTCCGGCACGGCGCCGCGACCATGGACACGCTGGTCGCGGTGGGCACGCTGGCGGCGTTCGGCTGGTCCCTGTGGGCGCTGTTCTTCGACGACGCGGGCATGACCGGCATGCACGACGAGTTCCGGTTCAGCGTCTCGCGCACCGACGGAGCCTCCACGATCTACCTGGAGGTGGCCGCCGGAGTCGTCGCGCTCATCCTGCTGGGCCGCTATCTGGAGGCCCGCGCCAAGCGGCGCTCGGGGGCCGCGCTCAGGGCGCTGATGGAACTGGGCGCCAAGGACGTGTCCGTGCTGCGCGACGGGCGCGAGGTGCGCGTCCCGGTGTCCCGGCTGGCCGTGGGGGATCGTTTCGTCGTACGCCCCGGGGAGAAGATCGCGACCGACGGCACCGTCGTCGAGGGCGCCTCCGCGGTGGACGCGTCCATGCTGACCGGAGAATCCGTGCCGGTGGACGTCGGCGTCGGCGACACGGTCACCGGGGCCACGGTCAACGCCGGCGGACGGCTGGTCGTCGAGGCCACGCGCGTGGGCGCGGACACCCAGCTCGCGCGGATGGCGCGGCTGGTGGAGGACGCGCAGAACGGCAAGGCTCAGGTGCAGCGGCTCGCCGACCGGATCTCGGCGGTCTTCGTGCCAGCCGTCATCCTCATCGCCCTCGTCACCTTCGGGACCTGGCTCGGCGTCACCGGCGACACCGCCGCCGCGTTCACGGCGGCCGTCGCGGTCCTGATCATCGCCTGCCCGTGCGCGCTGGGCCTGGCCACTCCGACCGCGCTGATGGTCGGCACGGGGCGTGGCGCCCAGCTCGGCATCCTGATCAAGGGCCCCGAGGTGCTGGAGTCCACGCGCCGCGTCGACACGGTCGTGCTCGACAAGACCGGCACGGTCACCACGGGCCGGATGACCCTCCAGGAGGTGTACGCCGCCGACGGCACCGACGAGAAGGAGGTGCTGCGACTGGCGGGCGCCGTCGAGCACGCCTCCGAGCACCCGGTCGCCCGCGCCGTCGCCACGGGCGCCGAGGAGCGGCTCGGACGGCTGCCGGAGGTCGACGGCTTCGAGAACGTGCCGGGCCGGGGCGTCCGCGGCCGTGTGGACGGCCGTGACGTGGCCGTGGGGCGCCTCCACGACGCCCTGCCGCCGGAGCTGGCCCGCGCCCGGGACGAGGCCGAGAGGGGCGGTCGTACGGCCGTCGTGGTCGGCTGGGACGGGGTGGCACGTGGTGTCGTGGCCGTCGCCGACGCGGTGAAGCCGACCAGCGCCGAGGCGGTGCGCGGGCTGCGCGCGCTGGGCCTGACGCCGGTGCTGCTGACCGGGGACAACCGGACGGTGGCCGAGGCGGTGGCCCGGGAGGTCGGGATCGAGCAGGTGATCGCGGAGGTCCTGCCCGAGGACAAGGTGGCCGCCGTACACCGGCTGCAGGACGAGGGACGGGTCGTCGCGATGGTCGGCGACGGCGTCAACGACGCGGCCGCGCTCGCCGCCGCCGATCTGGGCCTGGCGATGGGCACCGGGACGGACGCGGCGATCGAGGCGGGCGACCTGACGCTGGTGCGCGGTGATCTGCGGGTGGCCGCGGACGCGATCCGGCTGTCGCGCAGGACGCTGTCCACGATCAAGGGAAACCTCGTATGGGCGTTCGGGTACAACGTCGCCGCGCTGCCGCTGGCCGCCGCGGGGCTGCTGAACCCGATGATCGCCGGGGCCGCGATGGCCTTCTCATCCGTCTTCGTGGTCACCAACAGTCTCAGATTGCGGACGTTCCACTGAACTCCGGCCAAGTTACTGCCGGTTACGGGCACCTGAAGTAAGAGCACCCCTAGAGTCCGGCGCTGGGCTCACATAAGCTCTTCACAAGGCTCGCGCATCATCCTTACGCTGGGGTCCCGATCAACGCGTCGGGGCTCTTGCGTATCAAACGGACAAATGCAAGAGACGCAGATCACAGTGATGTGAACGTAACCATCGAAGGGGTTCGAAGGTCTAAGTTGGCGATGTCGGAGAGCGTCTTGGGGGGCGCGAACCGGCATCTGGAGTCGTCTTGGGGGACTTCTCCAGAGATGCGTTGCCGGGGCACGTACTTCGGGAAGCTTTGAGCGGCCCTCCCGAGCGTGCGTTGTCCCGGCAGACCGCACACATCACCCATGAGTACGACGAGTTTTGCTCGTTCTGCTCAACCGCAGTACCAGCAGTACCGAAAGAACAGCGAATTCAGGCGCTGGTCTCTCAGGCGCCCGGCCGGATCCCGTGGGGGGAATCCGCACCGGGACATGGGAAGGCGCCCTGGTCGTCGGCCCGTGGGGGGACCGCCGCCAGGGCGCCTTCCGCTTTTTGCTTCACCTACTGAGGTACGCCCGGTGCAACAGCCCAGGGGCGCGGGACTGTATCGATGTGCGACTCCGCCGCGTGGGCGGCGACCGACCACAGCCGGCCCGCAGCCGCCCACGCTCCTTCAGTACCGAGCTCCTGGGCGATCGGCGCCCGCCGGAGGCGTCAGCGCTCCTCGACCGGGACGAAGTCCCGCTCGACGACACCCGTGTAGATCTGCCGCGGACGCCCGATACGCGAACCCGGCTCCTTGATCATCTCGTGCCACTGGGCGATCCAGCCCGGCAGCCGGCCGAGGGCGAACAGGACCGTGAACATCTCGGTCGGGAAGCCCATCGCCCGGTAGATCAGACCGGTGTAGAAGTCCACGTTCGGGTAGAGGCTGCGCGAGACGAAGTAGTCGTCGGAGAGCGCGTGCTCCTCCAGCTTCAGCGCGATGTCCAGCAGCTCGTCGGACTTGCCGAGGGCCGAGAGGACGTCGTGCGCGGCGGCCTTGATGATCTTCGCGCGCGGGTCGAAGTTCTTGTAGACCCGGTGGCCGAAGCCCATCAGACGGACGCCGTCCTCCTTGTTCTTCACCTTGCGGATGAAGGAGTCCACATCGCCGCCGCCCGCCTGGATGCCCTCGAGCATCTCCAGCACCGACTGGTTGGCGCCGCCGTGCAGCGGGCCCCACAGGGCGTTGATGCCGGCCGAGATGGAGGCGAACATGTTGGCCTGCGAGGAGCCGACCAGCCGGACCGTGGAGGTCGAACAGTTCTGCTCGTGGTCCGCGTGCAGGATCAGCAGCTTGTCGAGGGCCGAGACCACGACCGGGTCGAGGTCGTACTCCTGCGCCGGCACCGAGAAGGTCATCCGCAGGAAGTTCTCGACGTAGCCGAGGTCGTTGCGCGGGTAGACGAACGGGTGACCGATCGACTTCTTGTAGGCGTACGCGGCGATCGTCGGAAGCTTGGCGAGCAGGCGGATCGTCGAGAGGTTGCGCTGCTTCTCGTCGAAGGGGTTGTGGCTGTCCTGGTAGAACGTGGACAGCGCGGACACCACCGAGGACAGCATCGCCATCGGGTGGGCGTCGCGCGGGAAGCCCCGGTAGAAGTTCTTGACGTCCTCGTGCAGCAGCGTGTGCTGGGTGATCTCGTTCTTGAACGAGGTGAGCTCGTCGACGGTGGGCAGCTCGCCGTTGATCAGCAGGTAGGCGACCTCCAGGAAGGTGGAGCGCTCGGCCAGCTGCTCGATCGGGTAGCCGCGGTACCGCAGGATGCCCGCCTCGCCGTCGAGGTAGGTGACGGCGGATTTATAGGCGGCGGTGTTGCCGTAGCCGCTGTCCAGGGTGACCAGCCCGGTCTGGGCGCGGAGCTTCCCGATGTCGAAGCCCTTGTCGCCGACGGTGCTGTCGATCACCGGGTAGGTGTACTCGCCGTCGCCGTACCGCAGTACTACAGAGTTGTCGCTCACGTCTTCCCTCACCGACGTAGTGCCTCATCTTCGAGGTTGCCCTGACTGTCTCTACCTTCCCCCAATTGGCTCAGGAGAGTGCACTCGGGGTCGACCATCGGGCCTATCGACGGCACTGAGTGCCGCCAACTTGCCCATCCTGCCCCCTGTCTTCCCGATCCGGAAGTGCTCTGTGACCTTCACGACTCATTTGATCGATCATTTTTCGAGATGAGCCTGAAGTCCAGCGCCGTACAGCGCCGGCCCGCCGACACCGTGCGCACCGCCTGACCGATCGCCTTGCGCGAACCGACCAGCACCACCAGCTTCTTGGCCCGGGTGACCGCCGTGTAGAGCAGGTTCCGCTGGAGCATCATCCAGGCTCCGGTGGTGACCGGGATCACCACGGCGGGGTATTCACTCCCCTGCGAGCGGTGAATGGTCACCGCGTACGCGTGGGCCAGCTCGTCCAGCTCGTCGAACTCGTACGGCACCTCCTCGTCCTCGTCCGTGAGCACCGTCAGGCGCTGGTCGACCGGGTCGAGCGAGGTGACCACGCCCACGGTGCCGTTGAAGACACCGTTCTCCCCCTTCTCGTAATTGTTGCGAATCTGGGTGACCTTGTCGCCGACCCGGAAGACCCGGCCGCCGAACCTCTTCTCCGGCAGGTCCGGCCGGCCCGGGGTGATGGCCTGCTGGAGCAGTCCGTTGAGCGTGCCGGCGCCGGCCGGCCCGCGGTGCATCGGCGCGAGGACCTGCACGTCCCGGCGCGGGTCCAGCCCGAACCTGGCCGGGATGCGGCGCGCGGCCACGTCCACGGTGAGCCGGCCGGCCTCCTCCGTGTCGTCCTCGACGAAGAGGAAGAAGTCCTTCATGCCGTCGGTGACCGGATGCTGCCCGGAGTTGATCCGGTGCGCGTTGGTCACCACGCCGGACTGCTGGGCCTGCCGGAACACGCGCGTGAGGCGCACGGCGGGGATCGGGCTGTCCTCGGCGAGCAGGTCCCGCAGCACCTCGCCGGCGCCGACGCTGGGCAGCTGGTCGACGTCCCCGACGAAGAGCAGATGGGCGCCGGGCGGTACGGCCTTGACCAGCTTGTTGGCGAGCAGCAGGTCCAGCATCGACGCCTCGTCGACCACCACCAGGTCGGCCTGGAGCGGCCGGTCCTTGTCGTAGGCCGCGTCGCCGCCGGGCTTGAGCTCCAGCAGGCGGTGCACGGTGGACGCCTCGGCGCCGGTCAGCTCGGCCAGGCGCTTGGCGGCGCGTCCGGTGGGGGCGGCCAGGACGACCCTCGCCTTCTTCGCGCGCGCCAGCTCCACGACCGAGCGGACCGTGAAGGACTTTCCGCAGCCGGGGCCGCCGGTCAGCACGGCGACCTTCTCGGTCAGCGCCAGCTTGACGGCCGCCTCCTGCTCGGGCGCGAGATCGGCTCCCGTGCGGCCCTTCAGCCAGGCCAGCGCCTTGTCCCAGGCCACGTCCCGGAAGCCGGGCATCCGGTCCTCGTCGGTGCGCAGGAGCCGCAACAGCTGGGCGGACAGGGAGAGTTCGGCGCGGTGGAAGGGGACGAGGTAGATCGCGGTGACCTTCTCGCCGTGCTCCCCGGGCACCTTCTCCCGTACGACACCGGGGTCCCCGCCGTCCTCGGGCACCTCCGCCAGTTCCGCGAGGCACTCGATGACGAGCCCGGTGTCGACCTGCAGCAGCTTCACCGCGTCGGCGATCAGCCGCTCCTCGGGGAGGTAGCAGTTGCCCTGGTCGGTGGCCTGCGAGAGCGCGTACTGCAGGCCGGCCTTGACCCGCTCCGGGCTGTCGTGCGGTATGCCGACGGACTGGGCGATCTTGTCGGCGGTCAGGAAGCCGATGCCCCAGACGTCGGCCGCGAGGCGGTAGGGCTGGTTCTTGACCACGGAGATCGAGGCGTCGCCGTACTTCTTGTAGATGCGCACGGCGATGGACGTGGACACCTCCACCGTCTGCAGGAAGAGCATGACCTCCTTGATCGCCTTCTGCTCCTCCCAGGCATCGGCGATCTTCTTCGTGCGCTTGGGGCCGAGGCCCGGGACCTCGATCAGCCGCTTGGGCTCCTCCTCGATGATCTTCAGGGTGTCCAGCCCGAAGTGCTGGGTGATGCGGTCGGCGAAGACCGGTCCGATGCCCTTGACCAGGCCGGATCCGAGATAGCGCCGGATGCCCTGGACGGTGGCCGGCAGCAGTGTCGTGTAGTTCTCGACGGTGAACTGCTTGCCGTATTGAGGGTGCGAGCCCCAGCGTCCCTCCATTCGCAGGGACTCCCCCACCTGGGCGCCGAGCAGCGCGCCGACGACCGTCAGGAGGTCGCCGGCGCCTCTGCCGGTGTCGACCCGGGCGACCGTGTAGCCGTTCTCCTCGTTGGCGTACGTGATCCGCTCCAGCACGCCTTCGAGCACGGCGAGCCGCCGTTCACCCGTGGGGTTCTCCGCCTGTTGAGCCATGATCCGACGGTACCGGTGCGGTCCGACACCCGGGAGTGAGAAGGACGGCCGGGACGTCCTCCCGGGTGGCCAGGGCCGCCGCCGCGGCCAGGTGGCCCAGGCGCAGGCCGGCCTCGGGGGTGCGGCCTTCGAGGAGGGCCGCCAGATAACCGGCGGCGAAGGCGTCACCGGCGCCCACGCGTTCGACGATCCGGGCGGCCGGGGCGGGGACGAAGGCCTCGGTGCCGTCGGCGCCGTACGCCGTCGCGCCGTACCCGGCGTCCTTGACCACGAGGGTCCCGCCGGGGCCGAGCAGGTCGCGGACGGCCGCGGGGGTGCGGGTACCCCACAGCGACTCGGCCTCGTCGCGGCCGACGAACACCAGGTCGGCGGCGCGGGCCAGTCCGAGGAGCACGGGGGCCGCGTCCTGCGGGCGGTCCCGCCACAGGGACGGGCGGTGGTTGACGTCGAAGGAGACGAGCGGGCCGGGGACGGCCCTGCGGACGACGAGACGGTCGACCAGTTCGGCGCAGCTGTCCGAGAGGGCGGCGGTGATGCCGGAGAGGTGCAGGACCCGGGCCCGGTGCAGGAACGGCTGGGCGGCCAGGGTGGGGTCCATGGCGGAGGCCGCCGAGCCGCGGCGGTAGTAGTGGACGCCGGTTCCGTCGGGGCGGGGGTCCTTGAAGTAGACGCCGGTCGGCCGCTCGGGGTCGGTCCGGGCGGCGGAGACGTCCACGCCCCGGTCGGCCAGTTCGTCGAGGACGCGCCGGCCGAGCGGATCGTCGCCGACCCTGCCGAGCCAGGCCGCCCGGTGCCCGAGGGCGGTCAGCGCGCAGGCCACGTTGGACTCGGCGCCGCCGACGGAGAGGGCGAGGGTGGTCTGGTGGGCGAGGGGGCGGGCGGCGTCGGCGGGACCGAGGACGGCCATGGTCTCGCCGATGCAGACGACCTCGGTGGCGGATCCCGTGGGGGCCGGCGTGTCAGCGCCCCTCACGTGTCCAGGACCCGGTGCAGGAACTGCTGGGTGCGCTGCTCGGCCGGGTTGCCGAACACCTGCTCCGGCGGCCCCTGTTCGAGGACCACACCGCCGTCCATGAAGACGACGCGGTCGGCGGTGTCCTTGGCGAAGCGCATCTCGTGGGTGACGACCACCATGGTCATGCCGTCCTCGGCGAGGGAGCGCATGACTCCGGTGACCTCGCCGACAAGTTCGGGGTCGAGGGCGGAGGTCGGCTCGTCGAAGAACATGATCGCGGGGTCCATGGCGAGCGCGCGGGCGATGGCGACGCGCTGCTGCTGACCGCCGGAGAGCTGGGCGGGATAGGCGTCGGCCTTCTCGGACAGCCCGACCCGCTTCAGCGCCGCGTGGCCGCGCTCCTCGGCCTCCGCACGCGACAGCTTGCGCACCTTCAGCAGGGCGAGGGTGACGTTGCCGAGGGCCGTCTTGTGCGGGAAGAGGTTGAACTGCTGGAAGACCATGCCCACATGGCCGAAGATCTCGGGGGCGCGCTTGCGGTCGTGCAGCGGTACGCCGTTCACCCACACGTCGCCGCTGTCGGCGCGCTCCAGGTCGCACATGATGCGCAGCAGGGTGGACTTGCCGGAGCCACTGGCGCCGATGAGGACGACGACCTCGCCGGGTTCCACGTCGACGTCGACGCCCTTGAGGACCTCCAGGTCGCCGAAGCGCTTGTGCACACCGGACAGGGCGATGCGGGCTGGGGCCACCGCCTGCTGCTGCGCGGCGGGATCGGTGATCATCATGCGGTGACGGCCTTTCGTTCCATGTGCCGCACGAGCCGCGACAGCGGGTAGCAGATGACGAAGTAGAGGACGGCGACGGCGATGTAGGAGGTCGCCGGGTCGCCCACGCGGTCGATGACGGCCTGGCCCTGGCGGACCAGTTCGACGTAGCCGATGACGACGGCGATGGAGGTGTCCTTGATCAGCGAGAGGTACTGGCCGACCAGCGGCGGCAGCACGATCGCGCGGGTCTGGGGCAGTACGACGCTCAGGAACGTCCGCCCCCGGCCGAGGCCCAGCACCCGCGCCGCCTCCCACTGGCCGCGCGGCACCGCCTCGATGCCGGCCCGGAAGATCTCGGCGATGTAGGCGCCCTGGTAGAGGGTGAGGGCGAGCAGGGCGGCCCCGAAGATGGTGATGCCGAAGCCGCTCAGGTAGGCGGCGCCGAAGTAGATGAACAGCATCTGGATGAGCAGCGGGGTGCCGCGGAAGACCTCCAGATAGCCGCGGGCGAGCTGGGCCAGCACCGGAACACGGCTGGTGCGGATCGCGGCGACGACCAGGCCGAGGAGCGTGCCGGTGGCGATCGCGGCGAGCGAGAGCTGCACGGTGGACCACAGCCCGGAGAGGTACAGCTCGCGGTTGGACCAGATCAGGGACCAGTCCATCTCAGGCCTCCTTGGGGGCGGGCCGTACGGCACGGGCGGGCAGCAGACGTCGTACGGCGCTCAGCGGACGCGGCCGGGCGGCGGGCCGCAGCGGCGGCTTGAACGCGACGCGCCCGATGAGCCCCGCCACCAGGACCACCGCGTTGGTGAGGACCAGGTAGAGGATCGCGGCGATGCCGAAGACCTGGACGGTCAGCAGGGTGCGGGAGTTGATGACCATGGAGGTGCCGGTCAGTTCGGGCACCGAGATGGCGGACAGCAGGGACGAGCCGAGGATGATCTGCACCAGCTGGTTGACGACGGCCGGGTAGACGTTGCGCAGCGCCTGCGGGAGCACGACGTGCGCGAAGGTGCGGACCGGGCTCAGGGCGAGCACCCGGGCGGCCTCGCGCTGGCCGCGCGGGACGGCCTGGATGCCGGCGCGGAAGATCTCGGTGAGGTACGCGCCGACGTTCACGCCGAGGGCGAGCACGCCCGCCTGCACCGGGCTCAGCCGGAGCCCCGCCGAGGGAAGCGCGAAGTAGGCGACGAACATCTGAAGCAGCACAGGAGTGTTGCGGATGACCTCGACATACACGGCGGCGGGCGCGCGCAGCACGACGAGACGGGAACCTCGGGCGAGCGCGCCGAGCAGACCGAGGGCGAAGGCGAGTACGAAGGCTTCCAGCGACAGCCGCAGGGACAGCCAGGCGGCGTCCAGATAGGTGGGCCAGTCCCGGAGGGCGTAGCTCCAGTCGACGAACATGGGACTCCTCCCGGGGTGGCGGGGACAACCCCCCGCCACCCCGCCGGGACTCAGTAGGACGGGTTGAGCGGGTAGGGGCGGCTGACGCCGAACCACTTCTTGTAGAGGTCGGCGGCCTGCCCGGAGGTGTTGAACTCCCGCAGCCAGGTGTTGACCCACTGCAGCCAGGTGGCGTCGCCGAGCGGGACGCCGATGCCGTTGTACTCCAGCGGTACGACGGACTCCTTGGTGACCTTCAGCGAGGGGTCCTGCTTGGCCTGGTAGTTGAGGAAGTTGGAGTCCTCGACCATCGCGTCGGCCTGGCCCTGCTTCACCGCGAGGACGGCGGCGGAGGAGGTGTCGTACTCCTGGATCTTCGCCTTGGGGTTGCCTGCCTTGACCGCGTCGCCGTTGGTGGAGCCCTTGGTGACGGCGACCGTCTTGCCGGTGAGGTCCTTGAGGGTGTCGATGCCGCTGGACTTCTTCACCAGCAGCACCTCGCCCGCGACGATGTACGGGTCGCTGAAGGCGACCTGCTTCGCCCGCTCGGCGGTGGTCGTGAAGTTGCAGACCACCGCGTCGACCTTCTTGGTCTGCAGGTTCGGGATGCGGTTGGCGGAGGTGGTGTCGACGATGTGCACCTTGACGCCGAGCGCGGTGGCCATCGCGGTGGCCACGTCCACGTCGAAGCCCTGCGGCTTGTTGTTCTTGTCCGTCGAGCCGAACGGCGGGAACGTCAGGCAGCTGGCGACGTTGAGGGTGCCGCGCTTGATGACGTCCTGGAGCGTCGAGGACTGCGAGCCGGAGGCCGAGCCGCCGGTGCCTGCGGAGGCGGAGGTGCAGGCGGAGAGGGATGCGACGGCAGTCACACCGATACAAATCGCCATCAGGTTGCGGGTACCGTGACGAAATCTCATCACATGCGTTCCCTTCCGGGAGGGTGCGAGGGGAGGCGGAGGGCGGGGGCTGGGGAGCCGAAAGCTGAAGAGTGTCCTGCAATGCAAAACGGCGTTTCGCATTGCGTTGGCGAGAAGTTAGCCCGGACCCTCGGGGCCGTCAACGGTGGATTTCAATATGTAACATTCAGTTTTGCAATGCAGTACGGTAAGGTGCGCCGCGTGACCCCAGACGACACCCCGGACACCACTCCCGAACCCCGCCGCAACTCCTCGTCCTCCCTGCGGCGGGCGCTGAGCATCCTGATGTACCTGGCCGAGGACGACGGCCATCCCCACGGCACGTCCCTCACGGACCTCGCGACCGGCCTCCAGCTGAGCAAGAGCACGGTGTTGCGGTTGTTGGCCCCCCTGCGGGACACCCGCCTGGTCGACCAGGACCCGGAGAACGGCCACTACCGCCTCGGCCCGCAGAACGCCCTGCTCGGCCAGGTGTACCTGGAGCGGCTGGACATCCGGCGCACGGCGTCACCCCTGCTGCACCGGCTCGCCCAGGACGCGCGCGAGGCCGTGCACCTGGTCAGCTTCGACCCGCCGGAGATCGTCTACATCGACAAGGTGGAGAGCCCGCAGGCGGTACGCATGCACTCCCGCGTGGGCGGACGCCAGCCGGCGTACTGCACGGCGACCGGCAAGGCGTTCCTCGCCCACGCGGCCGACGAGGTCCTGGACACGGTGATCGCGGCCGGCCTTCCCGCCCGCACGCCGGCCACCATCACGACCCCGGAGGACCTCCGCGCCGACCTCGCCCTGATCCGCGAGCGCGGCTACGCCATCGACGACGTGGAGAACGAACTCGACATCCGCTGCGTGGCCGCGCCGGCCTTCAACCACGCGGGCGCGGTCGTCACCGCGATCAGCATCTCGGGCCCCGCGTCCCGGGTGACCCACGAACGGCTCCCGGAGATCGGACACCGGGTGACGGAGACGGCGCGCGAGCTGACGGAACTGCTGGGCGGGGTCGCCCCGGCGTCCTGACTCCCGTCAGGGGCAGGGGGGTTGGCGCTTCTTCAGGGCGTCGAGGAAGGTGGCGAAGGCGGGGGTGGGGAAGGCGAGGGTGGCTCGGGCGGGGGTTTTGGAGTCTCGGACGGCGGTGTGGGTGGGGGTGGTGGCTATCTCCACGCACTCGTTGCCGTCGCCGGGGCCCGAGTAGGACGACTTCCGCCAGTTTTCGGGGGTGGTCACGGGGTGCCTCACCATTCCTTGCCCAGACTGTGGATGAAGTCGCGAGCTTACGGAGCTGCTGGGGCGCGCTCCGGCGTCCTGACTCCCGTCAGGGACAGGGGTGTTGGCGCTTCTTCACGGCGTCGAGGAAGGCGGTGAAGGTGGGGGTTGGGAATGTGAGGGTGGCTCGGGCGGGGGTTTTGGAGTCTCGGACGGCGGTGTGGGTGGGGGTGGTGGCTATCTCCACGCAGTTGTTGCCGTCGCCGCCGCCGGAGTAGGACGACTTCCGCCAGTTTTCGGGGGTGGTCACGGGGTGCCTCACCATTCCTTGCCCAGACTGTGGATGAAGTCGCGGGATCGCTCGGGGTCGAGGGACGCCGCTTGGCACGCGAGCTTACGGAGCTGCTGGGGGGGCTCCGACGTCTTGACGCCCGTCAGGGGCAGGGGGGTTGGCGCTTCTTCAGGGCGTCGAGGAAGGTGGCGAAGGCGGGGGTGGGGAAGGTGAGGGTGGCTCGGGCGGGGGTTTTGGAGTCTCGGACGGCGGTGTGGGTCGCGGAGTTCGCTATCTCCACGCATGCGTTGCCGTCGTCGGGGCCCGAGTAGGACGACTTCCGCCAGTTGTCCATGGGATGCCTCACAGCTCTTTCGCCAGCCGGTGGATGAAGTCACGCGACCGCTCGGAGTCGAGTGACACAGCCTCCACTTTACGGAAGCGCGTTCGAAAGGCGCCAAGCTGTGCCTCTGAGTCGATGAAGGCCGAGCCATGGGGCACGTCACGGACGACAGTGTCGAGTTTGGGCAGGGGGCCACCGACGTGCGTCATGGTGCTGGCCGCCCTGCCGAAACCGTCCAGGTCGAACGGGATGACGCGCACGGTGATGTGGTCGGCTTCGGAGAGTTCCGCGAGTTTCATGAGTTGGGCTCGGCTGGCGGCCCGGTCGCTGACCCTGATGCGCAAGGCACACTCGTGGATCACCAACTCGTACGGGATGGTGAACTGCTGACGTCGCAGCCGATGCCGTAGGCGCAACTCAAGCTCATCGCCGGTGAGTTCCGGAACTCTGGCGGAGAAGACACCACGTGCGTAGCCCTCCGTCTGGAGGAGGCCCGGCACGTACAGGATCGCCACCTCGCGCATGAATGCGGCGTGGTGCTCCAACTCGGCGAGATCCAGAAACGACGTGGGCAGCAGGCCTCGGTACTCCTCCCACCAACCGCGTGTCCGGTCAGTGGCCATCGCGACCAAGGCGTCAATGAACTCGTCATCCGTGCAGGCGTAGTGGGACGCCAGACGCCGCAGCCGCTGCTCACTCACGCCAGACAGTCCCGCCTCGATCTGACTGATCTGGACATTGCTCACGCCGAGTAGCTTGGCGGCCTCTCGGGCAGTCAGGCCGGCCGCATCGCGGAGCCTTCGCAGCTCCGTTGCCAGGCGCAGCTGGCGTGCCGTCGGTTCGCGCCTGGTGCTCATGGCCGCTCCTTGCTCCAACACGCCTGTCGGCGCGACTCGTTCGGGGTCAGATTACGCGACCGGCTTGCTCAACCGAAACTTTCAGGTCTACCGTCAGTGACGCAACGCACACACTGCGGAAGTGCACCGCTCCGCCTTGCCATGTCCTGACGGTCGCGGCGATGCCACCGCCAACCCCCACCTACGTACCGGAGTTGACGCATGCCCGAAAACGCGCCGGAGCCCTGGGAGTACTGCCTCTCCATCCCCAACGACCCCCGCGCCGTCACCGTCAGTCGCCGCACCCTCCGGCTCATCCTCACCGCGCACGGGCTGATCGGCCTCGTCGACGTCGCCGAACTGCTCGCCACCGAGCTGATCACCAACGCCGTACGGCACACGAAGGGGCCGGCCGCGTTGCGCGTGCGCTGGGCGCCGCCGGGCACGCTGCGGATCGGCGCGTGGGACGCGGATCCCGAACCGCCGGAGCCGCCGGTGCCGTTGGCGCGGCTGGATGAGGCGGAGGCGGGGCGAGGACTGGTGCTGGTCCGGGCCTGCGCGGACGTATGGGGCTGGCATCCGCTGTCGCGGCACGGCAACCGGGGCAAGTACGTGTGGTGCCAGTGCGCCCTGGAGGCGTCTGAATGTATCCCCGGCTGAGTCGGGAGGGATTTGGAGGATATCCCTGGGTCCAATGACTTACCCGAAGTCGAAAGGCGGAGGGGACCGTAGCATGTCAGGAAAGCGGTGACCGGGTCCAGGTATCAGGGACGGTGCGTCGCGAGACCCGCGCGACATGGCGAAAGCTGGATTGCCTGAACCCCAATCTCCAGTCGACTAAAAGACAGGTCCGCCGGAAAGATACCTGATGCCGGCGCCGCTCTCTGTACGGGCTACTTTGCACGGCCCGTGCAACTCCAGGGGGCGGAGCGATTCCCAGTGAGGGAATTCAAGGAGATGAGTGGGGCGCCTAAATCGCGCTAGAACGTACATTCAGATGAAACAGGGGATCACCTAAAGGGCGCGAGCCCCATGGTGACGGAGTGCCCGTAGTAGTCGCAGGAGTAACGACCTGCCAAGGGGTCCGGGAAAACCGGAAACAGGGCGAAGGGGCACAGGTGATATTGGGATCAAAGAGACCGGGAGGTATGCGAAATGCAGAACGCCGAAGCGGTGCTTGAGATCCTCCGTGAACGCGGCAGGCGAAACCTGCCATGCAATGAGCTGTATCGACAGATGTTCAACCCGCAGTTGTATCTGATGGCCCACGGACGCATCTACTCCAACCAGGGGGCGATGACGCCCGGGGCCTCAGGGGAAACCGCAGACGGCATGTCGCTGGACAAGATCGAACGCATCATCGATGCGCTACGTCACGAGCGTTTTCGATTCGAGCCGGTGCAGCGGACCTACATCCCGAAAAAGAACGGGAAGAGGAGACCGCTGGGCCTGCCGTCATGGACGGACAAACTGGTCGGCGAGGTGATGCGCCTCCTGCTGGAGGCGTACTACGAGCCGCAGTTCTCCGATCGCTCCCACGGCTTCCGTCCCGACCGAGGCTGCCACTCGGCACTACGCGAAGTGGCAGTGGTGTGGACAGGGACAACCTGGTTCATCGAGGGGGACATCTCCCGGTGTTTCGACTCGCTTGACCATCAGGTGATGCTCGGAATCCTGGGTGAAAGAATCCACGACAACCGGTTCCTGCGACTCGTGCAGAACATGCTCCGAGCCGGATACCTAGAAGACTGGACGTGGAACGCCACACTCAGTGGCGCACCGCAAGGTGGGGTTCTCTCACCCATCCTGTCCAATATCTATCTGCACAAGCTGGACACCTTCGTCGAAACAGTCCTCATGCCGGAATACACCCGTGGAAAGCTCAGGGCGAGGAACCCTGAGTACCGCGAGGTCGAAGCGGCTATCCAGCGGGCACGCAGGCGCGGAGACCGTGCCGAAGTGCGCGCTCTGCGCAAGCGGCTGCACAGCCTCCCGAGTCAGGACATGCACGACCCGGGATATCGCCGCCTGCGCTATGTGAGATACGCCGACGACACCCTCATCGGGTTCACCGGACCGAAGGCCGAAGCCGAGGAAATCAAACAGCGCCTGACTCAGTTCCTGCGAGACGATCTCAAGCTGGAACTGTCACAGGAGAAAACACTGATCACCCACGCCGGAACCGGCAGGGCAAGATTCCTCGGATACGAAATCGCGATCCACAAGAACGACAGCAGGGCAGAACGGAGATCAGGCCGCAGGCGCCAACGCCGGTCGGTCAACGGCACCGTTGAACTGCGCGTTCCGAAGGACGTGATCAAGGCCAAATGCGCCCCGTACCTGAAACGCGGAAAACCCGCGCGGCAGACCTCGATGCTCAACTACGACGACTACACCATCGTCAGCATCTACGGCGCCAGGTACCGCGGAATCGTTCAGTACTACCTGCTCGCCGGTGACGTCTTCCGACTGAGCCGGTTGCACTGGGTCATGCAGTCCTCGCTGCTGTGCTCCCTGGCGAACAAGCATCGCTCGACCATGTCGAAGATGGCCCGCAAGTACAAGGTCACCATCGACACCCCGGCCGGGCCTCGCAAGTGTCTCCAGGCCAGCATCACCCGCGCCCCGAGCAGGAAACCGCTGATCGCACAGTTCGGTGGCATTCCCCTCAAACGGCAGAAGTCCGCAGTCCTGAAGGACCGCGACCCTGCCCACAGTCCCCCTCGTCGGCGCGAGTTGACCAGGCGGCTGCTGGCAGGCTTCTGCGAACTCTGCGGACAGACCGAGAAAATCCAGGTCCACCAGATCCGCAAGCTCGCAGACCTCGACCGGCTCGGGCAGGAACAACCCAACTGGGCAGCCCTCATGGCCAGGAAACGACGCAAGACACTCGTGGTCTGCTCAACCTGCCACGACGGCATCCACGTTGGACGCGAAGCCGCAGCTCACGGCAGTCACTGGAGAGCCCGTTGCGATTAACGTCGCACGACGGGTTCGGGAGGAGGCCGCTGGGAAAAGGGGCAGCTCCGCTGCCTCCTCGCCCGGCGGCCCACCTCACACTTGCGGCGGCCTAGCTCGTTGATCACCGCGATGGAAAGGAGAGCTGATGGTCGGCTCGTCGCATGAGGCGCTGCACCGGATCTTCCAGAAGGATCCGACGCTCCTGACGAAGGCATTACAGAAGGTGCTGCACGTACCGTTCCCGGAGCCGCGGGAGATCGCCGCGCTGAACGTGGACCTCACCGAGATCGAACCGGTCGAGCGCCGCGTGGACACCCTGCTGCGGGCGGAGACGGACGAGGGCACGTACCTGCTGGTGGTCGAGTCGCAGGGGAAGGTGGACGAGCGCAAACGGGGCAGTTGGCCGTACTACCTCAGTTACCTGTACGAGAAGTACCGCTGCGAGCCCGTGCTCATCGTCACCACGCAGAGCAGTACGACGGCCAAGTGGGCGTCCAGGCCGATCCGGTTCGGCTTCCGTGGCTGGCACTCGATGACGGTACGGCCCCTGGTGCTGGGCCCGGACAACGTGCCGTTGATCACGAACGGACGACAGGCCGAGAAGGACGTACCCCTTGCGGTGCTCTCGGCGATGACACACGGCCGTGGCCCGCAGGCTCCGGCCATACTGGAATCCCTGGCCGCTGCGCTGCGGACCATCGACCCGGACAGTGCCGCAGTTTTCGTGCAGTTCGTCGACTCGTGCCTGGCCGACCCCCAGGCAAAGCTGATGTGGAGGGACCTGATGACGGCGATCCAGTACTTCTGGCGACACCCGCTGGCGGAGCAGGTGCGTGAGGAAGGGCGGGAACAAGGCCGCGAAGAAGGCCTGGAACAGGGCCGGGCTGAAACCAGGGCCCAGATGGTCCTCCGGATCCTGGAATGGCGCGAGCTCCCCGTGTCCGATGACGTACGCCGGCGCGTCGAATCCTGCACCGACCCGAAGCAGCTGGAGACCTGGGCGAAGCGAGCCCTGCATGTCAAGAACCCGTCGGAGCTGTTCGCGCCGAGTAGCGAGTAGCCGCCCTGGGGGACGGCGGTCAGGCTCGAGTACGCGTGGTCGTGTGCTCGATCTCGGCCGCCCCCCTCCCCCGGTCCCCATGCCGTCACCTCTCCCAGACTCCATCACGATCCGGTCTCGGGGGCTTGCGCCCCTGGCGTGTAATCGATTCCAATCCTCCTTGCACGCAGTCGTGTAATCGATTCCATGCATCCACGAGGAGCGTCCACAAGGAGGTGGAGCGGCGATGGCGAGCATCAAGGACGTCGCTGCCGAGGCGGGGGTGTCCGTCGCCACGGTCTCGCGCGTCCTGAACGACCATCCGTCGGTCAGTGCCGACGCACGCGCACGCGTGCTGGCCGCCGTCGAGGCGCTGGGCTACCGCCCGAACGCCGTCGCCCGTTCCCTGCGCACCGACCAGACCCACACGCTCGGCCTGGTCATCAGCGACGTGATGAACCCCTACTTCACCGAACTGGCCCGCGCCGTCGAGGAGGAGGCCCGCGCGCTCGGCTACAGCGTGATCATCGGCAACGCCGACGAGCGGCCCGAGCTGCAGGATCATCATGTGCGGACCCTGCTCGACCGGCGGATCGACGGGCTGCTCGTCTCCCCCACCGACGGCGGGTCCCCGCTCATGCTGGAGGCCGCGCGCGCGGGGACGCCGATGGTGTTCGTCGACCGGTGGATCCCGGGCGTCGACGTGCCGGTGGTGCGCTCCGACGGCCGGGCGGCGGTGCGGGACCTCGTGGCGCATCTGCACGGGATCGGGCACCGGCGGCTCGCGATCATCGCGGGTCCGGCGGCCACCACCACCGGCCGGGAGCGCGTGGAGGCCTTCCGGGAGGCGCTCGCCGAGTACGGTCTCGGGCTGCCGGAGGCCTACATCGGACAGGGCGACTTCCAGGCCGACAGCGGGCGGCGGGTCACCGAGGGCTTCCTGGACCTGCCCGAGCCTCCGCAGGTCGTCTTCGCGGCCGACAACCTGATGGCGCTCGGCGCCCTGGACGCCGTACGCGCGCGTGGGCTGCGCGTTCCGGACGACCTCGCACTGGCCGCGTTCGACGACATCCCCTGGTTCGTCCACACCGCCCCGCCCGTCACCGCGATCGCCCAGCCGACCGGTGAGCTGGGCCGGGCCGCCGTCCGCGCGCTCGTGGACCGCATCGAGGGGCGGCCCCCGCGGTCCGTCACCCTCGCCGCCCGTCTCGTCGTACGCCGCTCGTGCGGCGAGAACCCCGACGGGAATCCCGCAACGAACAGGAGCCAGACGTGAGCAACCCGGACGAGTTGCTGCGCATCGAGGGCATACGGAAGACCTTCCCCGGCGTGGTCGCGCTCGACGGCGTCGACTTCGACCTGCGCCGGGGCGAGGTCCACGTACTGCTCGGCGAGAACGGCGCCGGCAAGAGCACGCTCATCAAGATGCTGTCGGGCGCCTACCACCCGGACGAGGGCCGCGTCCTGGTGGACGGCGAGGAGGTGCACATCCGCGGGGCGCAGGACGCCGAGCGGCTGGGCATCGCCACCATCTACCAGGAGTTCAACCTGGTCCCCGACCTCACGGTCGCCGAGAACATCTTCCTGGGGCGGCAGCCGCGCCGGCTCGGGATGATCGACCGGAAGCGGATGGAAGCCGACGCCGAGGTGCTGCTGCGGCGCGTCGGAGTGAACGTCTCGCCACGCGCGCGCGTGCGTGAACTCGGCATCGCGCGGCTGCAGATGGTCGAGATCGCGAAGGCGCTGAGCCTGAACGCGCGCGTGCTGATCATGGACGAGCCGACCGCCGTGCTCACCTCGGAGGAGGTCGAGAAGCTCTTCGCGATCGTGCGCACCCTGCGCGAGGACGGCGTCGGGATCGTCTTCATCACCCACCACCTGGAGGAGATCGCCGCGCTGGGCGACCGGGTGACCGTCATCCGCGACGGGAAGTCGGTCGGCCAGGTCCCCGCCACCACCCCCGAGGACGAGCTCGTACGGCTCATGGTGGGCCGTTCCATCGAGCAGCAGTACCCGCGTGAAGTGCCCGAGCAGGGTGCCGCGTTGCTCACCGTCGAGGGGCTGACCCGGGACGGCGTCTTCCACGACGTCACCTTCGAGGTGCACGCCGGTGAGGTCGTCGGCATCGCGGGGCTCGTGGGAGCCGGCCGTACGGAGGTCGTACGGGCCGTGTTCGGGGCCGATCCCTACGACGAGGGGGCCGTGAAGGTCTCCGGGGCCGCCGTGAAGAGGCATGACGTCAACGCGGCCATGGCGGCCGGGATCGGGCTCGTGCCGGAGGACCGCAAGGGGCAGGGGCTCGTCCTGGACGCCTCCGTCGAGGAGAACCTGGGCCTGGTGACGATGCGGACCGCCACGCGCGCGGGGCTCGTCGACCTCAGGGGGCAGCACGCGGCGGCCGAGCGGATCGCCGGGCAGCTGGGCGTGCGGATGGCCGGACTCGGGCAGCACGTACGGACGTTGTCCGGCGGCAACCAGCAGAAGGTCGTCATCGGCAAGTGGCTGCTCGCCGACACCAGGGTGCTGATCCTCGACGAGCCGACGCGCGGCATCGACGTCGGCGCCAAGGTCGAGATCTACCAGCTGATCAACGAACTGACGGCCGCCGGGGCCGCCGTACTGATGATCTCCAGCGACCTCCCGGAGGTGCTCGGCATGAGCGACCGGGTGCTGGTGATGGCCCAGGGCCGGATCGCGGGCGAGCTCGCGCGCGGCGAGGCCACGCAGGACGCCGTGATGGCGCTCGCCGTATCCACTCCCACCACCGAAACGGAGGCCAGCCGTGGCCACTGACACGCTCAAGAGCCGTGCGGGCGCCGGTGGCGCCACGGGCGGGCTGCGCCGGCTGCTGCTCGACAACGGCGCGCTGACCGCGCTGATCGTCCTCGTCATCGCCCTGTCGGCGCTCTCCGGGGACTTCCTGACCACCGACAACCTGCTGAACGTGGGCGTCCAGGCGGCCGTGACGGCCGTCCTCGCCTTCGGCGTCACCTTCGTGATCGTCTCGGCGGGCATCGACCTGTCGGTCGGCTCGGTGGCCGCCCTCTCCGCCACCGTCCTCGCCTGGAGCGCCACCTCGCACGGGGTGCCGGTCGCCTTGGCGGTCGTGCTGTCGGTCGCCACCGGCATCGTCGCGGGCCTGGTCAACGGCTTCCTGACCGCGTACGGCAAGCTGCCGCCGTTCATCGCGACGCTCGCCATGCTGTCGGTGGCCCGCGGTCTGTCGCTGGTGATCTCCGAGGGCTCCCCGATCCCCTTCCCGGGCTCGGTCTCGCACCTCGGCGACACGCTCGGCGGCTGGCTGCCGGTGCCCGTGCTGGTCATGGTGGTGATGGGGCTGATCGCGGCCTTCGTGCTGGGACGGACGTACATCGGCCGCTCCATGTACGCGATCGGCGGCAACGAGGAGGCGGCCCGGCTGTCCGGTCTGCGGGTGAAGCGGCAGAAGCTCGCGATCTACGCGTTCTCCGGGCTGTTCGCGGCCGTCGCGGGCATCGTGCTCGCCGCCCGGCTGTCCTCCGCGCAGCCGCAGGCCGCCGACGGCTACGAGCTGGACGCGATCGCCGCGGTCGTCATCGGCGGCGCCTCGCTCGCGGGCGGCACCGGCAAGGCGTCCGGCACGCTGATCGGCGCGCTGATCCTGGCGGTGCTCAGGAACGGCCTGAACCTGCTCAACGTCTCCGCGTTCTGGCAGCAGGTCGTCATCGGCGTCGTGATCGCGCTGGCGGTGCTCCTGGACACGCTGCGGCGCAAGGCGGGTGCGACCCCGGTGGCCGCCGGTGCGGGCGGCAACAAGGCGAAGCAGGCGGGGACTTACGCGCTCGCGGCGGTCGTCACCGTGGCGCTGGTCGGCGCGACCTCCTTCCTGCACGGCGGCGGATCGTCCTCCGCCACCCCGAAGATGGGCCTGTCCCTGTCCACCCTCAACAACCCCTTCTTCGTGCAGATCCGCTCCGGCGCCCAGGCCGAGGCGAAGCGGCTGGGCGTGGACCTGACCGTCACCGACGCGCAGAACGACGCCTCCCAGCAGGCCAACCAGCTGCAGAACTTCACCAGTTCGAACCTCGGGGCGATCATCGTCAACCCGGTGGACTCCGACGCCGCGAGCAACTCCGTGAAGGCCGCCGACAAGGCGAGGATCCCGGTCATCGCGGTCGACCGCGGGGTCAACAAGGCGGCCGTGGACGCCCTCGTGGCCTCCGACAACGTCAAGGGCGGCGAGCTGGCCGCGCGGACCATCGCCGAGAAGCTGGGCGGCACGGGGAAGATCGTGATCCTGCAGGGGCAGGCGGGCACGTCGGCGGCCCGGGAGCGCGCGGCGGGCTTCGCCGCCGGGCTCAAGGCCTACCCCGGCATCCAGGTCGTCGCCCAGCAGCCCGCCGACTTCGACCGCACCAAGGGCCTCGACGTGATGTCGAACCTGCTGCAGGCCCACCCCGACGTGCAGGGCGTCATCGCCGCCAACGACGAGATGGCCCTCGGCGCGATCAAGGCGCTGGGCGCCAAGGCCGGGAAGTCGGTCCAGGTCGTCGGATTCGACGGCACCCCGGACGGCCTGAAGGCGGTCCAGGGGGGCACGCTGTACGCGTCCGTGGCGCAGCAGCCCTCACAACTTGGCAGGATCGCCGTGGACAACGCGCTGAAGGCGCTGCAGGGCAAGAAGGTCGAGGAGACGGTGAAGGTGCCGGTGAAGGTGGTCACCCAGCAGAACGTGGCCGGCTTCAGCGGCTGACGGCCGCCGGCGGCCGGCACAGGGGAACGGCGGGCGGTCAGGGGCCCCCGCCCCGGGGCACTCATCTGGGTCACTCATCTGGGGAGTTCTATTCATGTACGACTACGACCTGCTGGTCGTGGGTTCGGCCAACGCCGACCTCGTGATCGGCGTCGAACGGCGGCCGGGGGCGGGCGAGACGGTGCTCGGCTCCGACCTGGCCGTCCATCCGGGAGGCAAGGGCGCCAACCAGGCCGTCGCGGCGGCCCGGCTCGGCGCGCGCACGGCGCTGCTGGCCCGGGTCGGGGACGACGCCCACGGCCGGCTGCTGCTGGACTCGCAGCGGGCGGCCGGCGTGGACACCGTGGGGGTGCTGGTGGGCGGGGCGCCGACGGGGGTCGCGCTGATCACCGTCGACCCGTCCGGGGACAACAGCATCGTGGTGTCGCCGGGGGCGAACGGGAAGCTCGTGCCGGGGGACGTCAAGGCCGCCGCGTGTCTCTTCCAGGCCTCGCGGGTGGTCTCGGCGCAGTTGGAGATCCCGCTGGAGACGGTCGTGGAGGTCGTGCGCGGTCTGACTCCCGAGAACCGTTTTGTGCTGAACCCGTCGCCGCCGCGGCCGCTGCCGGCCGAGGTGATGGCGGCCTGCGATCCGCTGATCGTCAACGAGCACGAGGCGCGGGTGATCCTCGGCGAGGCGTGCGTGTCCGACCGGCCGGAGGACTGGGCGCGGCTGCTGCTCGCCAAGGGGCCCCGGTCGGTGGTGGTCACCCTGGGCGCGGAAGGAGCCCTGGTCGCGTCCTCGGCGGGGGTCGCCCGGGTGCCGTCGGTGAAGGTCGACGCGGTGGACACGACGGGTGCGGGCGACGCGTTCACGGCGGCGCTGGCGTTCCGGCTCGGGTCGGGCGCGTCGCTCGCGGAGGCCGCCGAGTACGCGGCCCGGGTCGGGGCGGCCGCTGTCACCAAGGAGGGCGCGCAGGTGTCCTTCCCCACCGCCGAGGAGGTCGACGCGCTGTGAAGAAGGCAGGGATCCTGAACCGGCATCTCTCCGGTGCGATCGCCGAGCTGGGGCACGGGGACGGGGTGCTGGTGTGCGACGCGGGCATGCCGATACCGAGGGGGCCGCAGGTCGTCGACCTGGCCTTCCGCGCCGGGGTGCCGTCCTTCGCGGTGGTGCTGGACGGGCTGCTGGCGGAGCTGGTGGTGGAGGGCGCCACGGCGGCGAAGGAGGTCCAGGGCGCCAATCCGGCGGTGTCGGCGCTGCTGGAGGGCGAGTTCCCGGAGCTGGAACTGGTCCCGCACGAGCGGCTGAAGGAACTGTCGGCGCAGGCCCGCCTGGTGGTCCGCACGGGCGAGGCACGGCCGTACGCGAACGTGCTGCTGAGGTGCGGGGTGTTCTTCTAGCCGCCCGGCCGCCGCGGCGGACAAATTCGAGGGGGCCCGATCCGTCGACCGGGCCCCCTCGGCTTTTCCCCTCCTGCATCAGAACCCCCGCGATCCCCCCAGATCCCCCTCCAGCGGTCCTGACACCAAGTACGACCCGCGAGGTCAGGGAAGGGTTGTACGGTCCGCGGGAGTTTTTTTCCGCGGACCGTTCGCGGAGGGCCGGATCACATTCTGAGCGAACCTCTGTACGACGCGACCGCCCGCGCCGCCCGGACATGACATGGCTCCGCCCCGCAACCGATCGACGCTCGGTGCGGGGCGGAGGCGTGCGCCGGGGGTCAGGCGGTGTGTTCCACGAAGCGGCGGGCGGTCTCGGCGAGCACCTCGCGGCCGTCGCGGGCCCACAGGTCGTCGTTGAAGAGCTCGACCTCGATGGGGCCGGTGTACCCGGCCGCCTCCACGTACCCCTGCCACTGACGCATGTCGATCGAGCCGTCCCCGATCTGACCGCGGCCGTTGAGGACGCCGGCCGGCAGCGGGGTGGTCCAGTCGGCGAGCTGGAAGGTGTGGATACGGCCGCCCGCGCCGGCCCGGGCGATCTGCGCGGGCGCGTTGTCGTCCCACCAGATGTGGTAGGTGTCCACCGTGACGCCCACCTGGTGCGCCGGGAAGCGCTCCGCGATGTCGAGCGCCTGGGCGAGGGTGGAGACGACGCAGCGGTCGGAGGCGTACATCGGGTGCAGCGGTTCGATGGCCAGCCGGACCCCATGCTGCTCGGCGTACGGCCCCAGTTCCCCGAGCGCGTCGGCGATGCGCTCGCGGGCGCCGTGCAGGTCCTTGGAGCCGGCCGGCAGACCGCCCGACACCAGGACCAGCACCTCGGTGCCGAGTGTGGCCGCCTCGTCGATCGCCCGCCGGTTGTCGGCGAGGGCGGCGGCCCGTTCGGCCGGGTCGATCGCGGTGAAGAAGCCGCCGCGGCACAGCGTGGTGACGGTCAGACCCGCGTCGCGGACCAGCTTGGCCGTCGCCTCGACGCCGTACGACTGGACGGGTTCGCGCCACAGGCCCACGCCCGGGACGCCCAACTCCCGGCAGGCGTCGACCAGTTCCGGCATCGACAGCTGCTTGACCGTCATCTGGTTGATGGAGAAGCGCGTCAGGTCGGTCACCGGTCCACCCCGTACAGCGACAGCAGGTTCCGCATCCGCTCCTCCGCCAGCTTCGGGTCCGGGAACAGGCCCAGACCGTCGGCGAGTTCGTAGGCGCGGGCGAAGTGCGGGAGAGAGCGCGCCGACTGGAGGCCGCCCACCATGGTGAAGTGGGACTGGTGGCCCGCCAGCCAGGCCAGGAAGACCACTCCCGTCTTGTAGAAACGGGTCGGCGTCTGGAACAGATGGCGGGACAACTCGACCGTGGGATCGAGGAGTTCACGGAAGCCGACAACGTTGCCGGTGTCCAGCACCCGTACCGCCTCGGCCGCCAGCGGACCCAGTGGGTCGAAGATGCCGAGCAGCGCGTGGCTGAAGCCCTGCTCGTCGCCGGCGATCAGCTCGGGGTAGTTGAAGTCGTCGCCCGTGTAGCAGCGGACCCCGTCGGGGAGGCGGCGGCGCAGCTCCACCTCGCGCCGCGCGTCCAGCAGCGAGACCTTGATGCCGTCGACCTTGTCGGGGTGGGCGGCGATGACCTCGAGGAAGGTGTCGGTGGCCGCGTCCAGGTCGGACGAGCCCCAGTAGCCCTCCAGCGCCGGGTCGAACATGGGGCCCAGCCAGTGCAGCACCACCGGCTCGGCGGCCTGGCGCAGCAGATGGCCGTAGACCTCCAGATAGTCCTCGGGGCCGGACGCGGCGGCGGCGAGGGCGCGGGAGGCCATCAGGATCGCCTGCGCGCCGGACTCCTCCACGAGGGCCAGCTGCTCCTCGTAGGCCGCCCGGACCTCCACGAGAGACCCGGCGGTGATCTGGTCGGTGCCGACGCCGCAGGCGATCCGGCCGCCGACCGCCTTGGCCTCGGCGGCGCTGCGGCGGATCAGCTCTGCCGCGCCCGCCCAGTCCAGGCCCATCCCGCGCTGGGCGGTGTCCATCGCCTCGGCGACACCGAGCCCGTGCGACCACAGGTGCCGGCGGAAGGCGAGGGTGGCGTCCCAGTCGACGGCGGCCGGGGAGTCGGGGGTGACGTCGGCGTAGGGGTCGGCCACGACGTGCGCGGCCGAGAAGACCGTACGCGAGGCGAGGGGGGCGCCCGGGGTGAGGGCGAGGGGTTCGGTGCGGGGCTCGTAGGCCCGCAACCCGCCCTGGGCGTCGGGGAGATGGATGGTCACAGCGTGATCTCCGGTACGTCCAGACGGGCGCCCTCGGCCGAGGACCTCAGGCCCAGCTCGGCGAGCTGGACGCCGCGGGCGCCGGCGAGGAGGTCCCAGTGGTAGTCGGCGCCGGTGTAGACGTGCTTGAGGAACAGCTCCCACTGGGCCTTGAAGCCGTTGTCGAAGTCCTCGTTGTCGGGCACTTCCTGCCACTGGTCGCGGAAGGAGTAGGTGGCCGGGATGTCGGGGTTCCACACCGGCTTGGGGGTCAGACTGCGGTGCTGGACGCGGCAGTTGCGCAGGCCGGCGACCGCCGAGCCCTCGGTGCCGTCGACCTGGAACTCGACCAGTTCGTCGCGGTTGACGCGGACGGCCCAGGAGGAGTTGATCTGCGCGATCGCGCCGCCGTCGAGCTCGAAGATGCCGTACGCGGCGTCGTCGGCCGTCGCGTCGTAGGGCTTGCCGTTCTCGTCCCAGCGCTGCGGGACGTGGGTGGCGGTGAGGGCCTGGACGGACTTCACCCGGCCGAACAGCTCGTGCAGCACGTACTCCCAGTGCGGGAACATGTCGACGACGATGCCGCCGCCGTCCTCCGCGCGGTAGTTCCAGGAGGGGCGCTGGGCGGTCTGCCAGTCGCCCTCGAAGACCCAGTAGCCGAACTCGCCGCGCACGGACAGGATCCGGCCGAAGAAGCCGCCGTCGATCAGGCGCTTGAGCTTGAGCAGGCCGGGGAGGAAGAGCTTGTCCTGGACCACGCCGTGCTTGATGCCCGCGTCCTTGGCCAGGCGGGCCAGCTCCAGGGCGCCCTCCAGACCGGTCGCCGTCGGCTTCTCGGTGTAGATGTGCTTGCCCGCGGCGATCGCCTTCCTGATCGCCTCCTCGCGGGCGGAGGTCACCTGCGCGTCGAAGTAGATGTCGACCGTCGGGTCGGCGAGGACCTCGTCGACGTCCGTGGAGACGTGCTCGAGGCCGTGCTGCTCGGCGAGCGCGCGCAGGGCGTGCTCGCGGCGGCCGACCAGGATCGGTTCCGGCCACAGCACGGTGCCGTCGCCGAGGTCGAGGCCGCCCTGTTCGCGGATGGCCAGGATGGAGCGGACCAGGTGCTGGCGGTAGCCCATGCGTCCGGTCACGCCGTTCATGGCGATGCGCACCGTCTTGCGTGTCACGTCATTCCCTTCGTACGCGGGGTCTGCGCCGCGTACGCCCTGTCTCCTACTGGTGAGCGTCACAGCAAGCGCTTTCTATACGGTAAAACGCTAGCCTCTGATCGTGGTCTGGACAAGACCGTGACGCAGTCGAGTTGTTCGAGGGGGCGAACAACTCGGAGCCTGACCCGTAAGGTCTGCTCGAAAACATTCGGAACCATGGCCGCCCGTGGCCTGTCTACGAGCACGTATGTGGACGTACGAAGATGCGCGACCGGAGGACGACGAGATGACGGTGACCCTGGCGGACGTGGCGGCGCGCGCGCAGGTCTCGCCCGCGACGGTGTCGCGCGTGCTGAACGGGAACTATCCCGTGGCGGCATCGACCCGCGAGCGGGTGCTGAAGGCGGTCGACGAGCTGGACTACGTACTCAACGGTCCGGCGAGCGCGCTCGCGGCGGCCACCTCCGACCTGGTCGGCATCCTGGTCAACGACATCGCGGACCCGTTCTTCGGGATCATGGCGAGCGCGATCCAGTCGGAGATCGGCGGGCCGGGGGGCCGGGCGGGCGGTGAGCGGCTGGCCGTGGTCTGCAACACCGGGGGGTCGCCGGAGCGGGAGCTGACGTATCTGACGCTGCTGCAGCGGCAGCGGGCGGCGGCCGTGGTGCTGACCGGTGGGGCCGTGGAGAACGAGCCGCACGCGGCGGCGGTGGCGGCGAAGCTGACGAAGCTGACGGACGCGGGGACGCGGGTGGTGCTGTGCGGGCGGCCGCCGGCGCCGGACACCGGGGCGATCGCGCTGACCTTCGACAACCGCGGGGGCGGGCAGCGGCTGACCGAGCATCTGATCGGGCTCGGGCACCGGCGGCTCGGCTACATCGCGGGTCCGGAGGAGCGGACGACGACCCGGCACCGGCTGGAGGGCCACCGGGCCGCGCTGGCCGCCGCCGGGATCGAGGAGGACCCGCGCTGGACGGTGTGGGGCCGCTACGACCGGCAGGCCGGTTACGAGGCGACGCTGGAGCTGCTGCGGCGCGATCCGTCGCTTACGGCGGTGGTCGCCGCGAACGACTCCGTCGCGCTGGGGGCGTGTGCGGCGCTGCGGGAGTCGGGGCTGCGGATCCCGGAGGACGTCTCGGTCGCCGGCTTCGACGACCTGCCGTTCAGCGTGGACGCCGTGCCCGCCCTGACGACGGTCCGCCTGCCGCTGGCGGAGGCGGGCGCGCGGGCGGGGCGCATCGCGATGGGCCGCGAGGAGCCGCCGCCCGGGGGGATCGCGACGGTTGGGGGGGAGCTGATGGTGCGGGGGTCTTCTGGGGGGCCTCGGGGATGACCATGACCTTGCGTACACGCAAGAGCTCGCACAGATAGGCGGTGCGGGGAGCCCGGCAGGGGCACCGGTGTCCGTGATCACGGAGACCTGTCCCGCCTTCCTGCCGGGGCTCCCCGCACCGCCTATCTGCGCGAGCTACAAGTCACTGGCGTCACCGCGGCCGTCGGTCCGGAATCGCCCGGCCGAAACAGCGTTCGCGGGTACTCACCCAGCCTTCGACCGCGTCAATAGGAGACCCCCACCCGGTCACGACGGCGATGCGATCCACCGGGCCATGGCATCGAAGGCATCCAGGGCTCGAGGATCGCCAGGGCCGAAGTAGCGCTTGCAGTCTTCTCCGAGATTTTCGAAGCGGTCGGCCGCGCCGCGGGAGTCCCCCGACCTGCCCGTCAGTTCCGCGAGCTCGAAGCGCGCTTCGACCACGGAGGGGTGACTCTCCGGATTCCGGAGCCGCAACTCCCGAATACGCCGCTCCAACTCCTGGATCCGCTCGACGTAGTCCGTGTTGACATGGAACGCGTCGGCTGGCACCAACGGTCCCGAACCGTCGGCACCGGCGACGGGGGTGTGTTCGACTTGCCGGATACGGCGGATCACGGCGCGTGCGTGCTGCGGCCTGTGCTCAGGCTTCTTCGCCAGCAGGTTCATGACGAGTTCGCTGAGCTTCTCAGGGACGCCCCGGCGGACCTTGGGCGGCGGTACGGGCATGCGGCGCAGATGCATCGCGCCGATGGACAGGATGTCACCGTCACGGCTGCTGAACGGCGGGTTCCCGGTCAGCATCTCGTACATGACACAGCCGAGTGAGTAGAGGTCACTGAGGTGGTCGCCGGGCTGGTTGTCCCACCGTTCGGGAGCCGCGTACTGCCAGGTGGCACCCGCACCGGCACCGCGGGTCTCGGACATGTCGAGGAGCCGGGCCAGCCCGAAGTCGACGATCTTCGCGTTGCCCCGCTCGTTGATCATGATGTTGGCGGGCTTGATGTCCCTGTGCACGACCTCGACGTCGCTCGCGTCCGCGAGCCCCTCGCAGACCTGTACCGACCATCGCACGGTCTGTTCCAGCGTCAAGGAAACCCCCTCTCCCATGTACGTGGCCAGAGAGTTTCCATCGACGTAGTCCATCACCAGGTAGACCTGCCCCGCGTCCTCGCCTCGGTCCCGGATCGCGACGACATAAGGGCTGTCGATCCGCGCCATCGACTGCCACTCCTTCTCGAATCGAGCATGCATGTCTTCGGTCAGCGCCGGTCTGCGGTTGCGCTGCCGTATGCGGTGCATGTCGAGTAGCTTGATCGCGACGGGCTTGTCGAGAGTCCTGTCCAGAGCGAGCCAGACGTGTCCCATACCACCGTTGCCCAAACAACGGTCCAGGACGTAACGGCCGTCTCCGAGAACGCGCCCGCTTCTCATGACTCGACCTCCCTGTCCCGGTTGGGGCGCCACTCGGTCAGGGTCTGAGCCGACGCCAGTCCGTGCCGCCAGTCCGCCAGCAGGTCCTCCAGCTCGTGCGCGGCCTGTTGGAGCACGTACCAGGCGTGGGCCTGCTGCTTGTCACCAGCCGTGCGCCGGTTGTGCTTGCGCAACGGTACGTGCGCCACTCCGCCCAGGGCCATGGTCGTGAACAGCACCGCCAGTACCAGGAACAGCACGGATGTGCTGTCGCTCGGATACCACACGTTGGCGGCCATGCACCCCAGGGCGAGAGCGGCGGATGCCATGGTGAGCGTCCAGGACGGCACGATCGACTCGATCTGCTCACGGGTCTGCTGTTCCACATGCCGTGCCAGCTCGTCCGCAGCCCCGGCCGCGTCGAAGGTCGCGGCGGAAGCCGTGGAGTACTCGCAGGTCCAGTCCCCGTACGAAAGGGTCACCACGGCCGGCAACAGCGACCGGGACGTCTGGGCCATCGAGGCAGCGGTCGCGCGCACGCTTTCCCAGACGCAGTCCAGGGCCAGTCTTCGTGCGGGCACTCCGAGCTGGAGCAGCTCCGGCTGGAACACGGCGCGCTCCAGCAACGTGGCGAAATCGAGCCGCTCGATGTCCTGCTGGGACTCGTCGGCCGCAGCCGCGGCGGCCTCCACGTCTCCTCCGTGCTTGATCAGCGCCCGTAACCGCGCCATGCGTTCCTGGAGTTCCGCCTCGTCCGGTTCGAGCTGGTCGATCAGGTGGTCCAGCGCGCTGTCCGCGTAGCGGCCCTGGCGAGCGGGAGTGTCGTCGACCGTGGGGAAGGATTCAAGAAAATTTAGGGTGCCCTTAAGCGCGGTGGCGGTCCGCCAGCCCGTCTCCAGTGCGGGCCACTCCATCCCCGTCAGCTCTTGGAGGGCAGCAAATCGACGGCCGCCGGAGGAGTCCCGGCCGAACTCCATCAGGCGAGCCGCCCACGGGGCCAGGTGAGGACTCGGCGCTGGCGCGGGCACCGTCTGGAACGCTGTGCCGTCCTCGCGGAACCAGCGCGCCATGGCTTCACGGGCGTAGGTGTATGCGTCGTATCCGAGTTCGGCGTTGGCTATGGCTTCGAGCACCACCGTGAACTCGGGCCCGAGGTCGTCACGATTGAGGGAGTTGAGATAGCGGTCCATCCAGCCCGCTGCCTCGCTCAGTTCGCCCAGGCGCGAACAGGTCAGGGCGAAGAACAGTTTGGCCTTGGCCGAGTCGAGCCATACCGCGTGTGCGGTCGCCCGGGAAGCCTGTGTCGATTCGCCGTTGTGCCGGGCGGCCACCGACATTATCGCCGGAGCGAGCCAGTACGCCGTTTCGAGAAGGAACTGCTCCCTGACGCAGGCTTCGATCGTGTCCCGGTCGATCAGCCCGCTGGTCACCGCCTGGGCTGTCAAGGTGTGCGTGAGACCACGGGCCAGGCTGCGGACCCGCTCGCGCTGAGCGAAGTCCGCCTTCCACTCAACGGTCAGCTGAGTCAGCTCTGCCTGTGCGTTGACGACGAGCTGGTCCCTGCCATAGCGCTCGACGAAGTCGTCCAGCACCTCGTGGCTCGCCGTCACCGTGTCCTTCACCGCCTGCACCGCGGAGCCCACCTGAGCGAGCGTTGCCGCCATGTGGTCGTGCATCTGGCGCAGTACCTGCAACTCGACGTGCAGCGTCGTCATGTCCGTACGCAGCGGCTCCAGTAACTCGTCGAGATCCGGCTGTTCGCTCATGGCGCCCCCGAAGTCATACGGATCACAGAAGGCCGTTCTCAAGACAGTTCACCACCAACCTCCCTACCCTTCCTGACAAGTTGGCAATTCATGCACCGTCGAGTTCACGCGCTGTCGAGGGGGAGGGCGTCATGCCGCAAGGAGCAAGTCCGGTGAGCCGTCTGTTCTTCGGCCGGGACGATGCCGAGCACGACATGGCTGACGGCTTGTTGGGTGGAGTCTTTCTGCACACCTACGCCTACCGGGAGGCACTCTCCGGCCGCAAATCCCTGATCATCGGCCGTAAGGGGGCGGGCAAGAGCGCGATCTGTCGGCAACTGGGGGCCGCCGACGGCCATCCAGGCATCGCGGTTCTGATCACCCCTGACGACACCGCCGGCGACGAGATCCGACGGTTCGAACTCCAGGGAGTCTCGGGTGACACCGCCAAGTCCCTGATCTGGCGGTACGTCTTCGCCGTACATGCGGCGCGGCATCTGTGCGACCACGCGCGCGCGGCGCACGGCTGGCGTGCACGCTCATCCGTGAAGGCGCTGCGCGATTTCCTGGAGGCGAACGACGAGGCGGGCGAGGAGCGTCTCTACGACCGGCTCCGTCGTGGAGCCCGCGGACTGCAGTCGGCGAACCTCTCGCTCAAGGCGTTCGGCTTTGAGGCCGGGCTGGGTCTGAACGGGGCATCGGAAGGCGCTCGCGCCAGTCGTCAGCTGGAGGTCCTGGAGAGTGGTGTGGCAGCTGCCTTCCATGAGTTGGGATGCACAGCGTCACATCCTCCCCTGCTCCTGCTGGTCGACCAGATCGAGCAGGTCTGGACCATGGATCCGGACAGCCACGCCCTGGTCACCGGGCTGCTGTTGGCGAGCAAACAGGTCACGAGTCAGTACGGCGGCGCCGCACGCTGCACGCTCTTCCTCCGAGCGGACATCTACGACACGCTCAACTTCGGCGACGCCGACAAGTTCCACAGCGACGAGCTGCGCATCTCCTGGAGCCGGGAGGAACTGGCCCGACTTGCCCTGAGCAGGGCGGCGGCCTCTCTCCAGGTGCCGGAACTCTCCCCAGAGCATCTCTGGGGAGAGGTGTTCCCGGCGATGGTGTCCGGCGAAGAGATGCCCGGCTACCTGTTCGAGCGAGCGCTTCCGCGCCCGCGGGACGTGATCCAATTCCTCAACGCGTGCCGAGACGCCGCCGACCAGCGTGGCAGCGAGTACATCACCGAGCAGGACGTCCACAGCGCCACCAAGCAGTTCTCCGACTGGAAACTCACGGATCTGGCAAGGGAGTACGCGGTCACCCATCCCTTCCTGAGCCAACTCTTCCTGCTGTTCGACAACCACGGCTACGTGACGATGCGACCGGCACTCGCATCACGGTTCGAGCCCCACCGGGAACGACTGCAGCAGGAGTTCGCCGACTACGCCGACGGCCTCACCGCCCAGGGAGTGGCGGAGGTCCTCTTCTCGATCGGCTTCCTGGGCGTCAGGAGAGGTCACAAGGTCGTGTACTCCCACGGCTCGCAGATGCCCCCGCAGCCCGGCGAGGACGAGTTCCACGTGCACCCGTGTTTCCGGCCCGCGCTGGGCGGTCTCGGAGCGGTGGAGATGGCCGGATACAGCCCGAATCGGATCAGCGGCGGAAACCACCAGCGTCAGATTGGGCAGGGGCGGGATGTATCACTGGGCGTCAGCCGCGATGTGCGGTTGCTGGACGATGTCAGCCGGGCCTGCGAGCGGCTGCTTCGCCAGCTGATGCGGGCAGGTTTGCAGGACGACATACACAATGAGGTGCGGGCTCAGCTCGGCCATGTCCTGGACGACGCCCGCCGAACCCGGGAGATCATGCGCGGCGGCATCACCGTCGACGTGACACAACACGTCCTCGCCGCCTCCAGCTTTTTCGGCCGCCTGGCCATGGAACTCGGCGAGCAGGGCATGCGAGAGGAACCGATCACCCGTCGTCTGGAGGACGAAGCCCGCGCGCTGATCCGGGCCGCTGGGGGCGCCACGGGCGGAGGCGGCGGATCGGACTCCTCACCCTGACCTGCTCGGGCCTGGGAGGTCCGGGTTCATTGGACGAGGGCCGATCCTGTCATCAAACGTTCGTTTACCGACAGGCGGTAAGAAGGGTCACCAGGCTCCTTTTGTTTCCAGCGAGTGTCTGGTGTGGGCTGCGATCACGTTCTTAAGATCTACTCGGCGGGGTCCAGGCAGGGGACCCAGCAAGCAGATGGGTACCCAGTCCTCTCGTTTGGGCGGTTCCGGCCCGCGGCAGACGTCCGGCAGAGCAGCTTGGATTGGCCATCCGGCTGGACGGTACAGGGCCACAGGCGTCTTGGGCTTCGGATTGTGCAGACGAATGTGGAGGGCATCCAGATGGTGTTCGTATACGGTCTGGTCAGTGCGTCTGACGGCGACCTGCGCGACCGCGCTCCACGGGATGTGCTGACGGCCGGAAGCATCGGTGGCAGTGATGCCCTCTGTGTCAACACGCAGTGTTCGGGCGCGCAGCCGCCTCCTCAGTAGCCAGCGCACGCCAATGCCGTCGCCTTCGTCTACGGCCCCCGTGACCATCAGGAAGGTGAGGCCGAGCATCACATTCTGCGCGGTGCCGTGCGAGCGCAGGCCGACGAAACCGAAGATGAAAATCAGCGCGACCCACACGAGCAGCGGGCCGACTCTTTCCTCGTGCTCGCTGAACTCCTGTGGATGCTCATCTCCAGTCCAGGACTCTTCGAAGGTCGGTGCTGGCCGCTCTTCCGCTTCGGTCGGTGGCTGTGGCGGTGGGATCTGCTTCTTTCGAGTCTTCCGCTTGTTCTTACCGGTGCGTACTGAGTCGAGGAGAGCAAGAGCCTCGGTGACTGTGGGGCGGTCTTTGGGGTCTTTGGCGAGCAGCCCACGCAGCAGGGGTGCCAGTCGTTTTGCGTGACGGGGCGGCGGGGGCGCGTCGTGGGCGACAGCCGCCATGGTGGCGGGGTAGGAGTTGCGCCGGAAGGGGGAGACGCCTTCGACCGCGTGGTACAGGGTCGCACCGAGAGAGAACAGGTCGCCGACCGGGGTGCCCGGGTCCCCCTTGAGGCGTTCGGGGGCCATGTACTCCAGAGAGCCGACGACTGACCCGTCCGTGGTGAGGCGGGTGTCGGCGGCGTGTGTGGCGATGCCGAAGTCGGTCAGCATGATCTGGCCGTCGGTAGCGAGCATGACGTTCGCGGGCTTGACATCGCGGTGTACGACGCCGGCTTGGTGCGCTGCGTCCAGGGCCTTGAGGAGGGCGTCGGCGAGTTCGACCGTTTCTGAAACCGGCAGCCGACCTTTACGCAGCCGCTCTTCCAGGGAGCTGCCCTTGATCAGCTGCATGACGATCCAGGGTCTGCCGTCCTCGGTGGCAACGTCATAGACGGGGACGATGCCGGGATGGTGGCGCAGCCGGGCGGCGTTACGTGCTTCCCGTTCCGCGTAGGTGAGGCGTTTTGCCTGTTCGATGGGGTCCGCAGTGGTGGGAAGGCGAACTTCCTTGACGACTACGTCAGCGCGAAGGACGTCGTCGCGAGCTTCCCATACCCGGCCGAAGCCCCCTTCGGCGAGCGGTCGGATGAGCCGGTAACGGCCTGCGATGAGGGGTTGTGTACTCGGCACGCTTCAGTCCTGTCCTGCGACCATGTGTCCGGCAGCGTCACGGATGACCCCCTCGGGCCCCGTTTGACCCGACAATGGCATAAGAGCGGCAATGGCCCTGCCGTGATCGGTAAGGATGAGCGGCTCACGGGTGGCGGCTACACGCCGGGCGAGATCGCCAAGAATGGGCCGTGCACGGGTGATCGAGAACTCCTCAGTCATACAGCTAGTTTGATGAAGTGTCACTCCGATCGGAAGAGGCGGAACGCCTTCCGGTAGGTGGTCTCGGGCTGAGGTGAGGCGTCTGTTCAGCTCGACGCGCGCTGTACCGGTGCCCGACTCAGTCCTCGCGGCCGTCGTCTTCCACGTCTAGTGCCAAGTCCGTGAAGTTATGGATCGGGTGGGGTTGTCCAGGGGTCTTGAGGTGCGGTTTCGGCGGACGTGGGGAGCGGAGCCCCGGTAGAACTGGCAGTCGACCAAGACAAGCCGTTCACAGGACCGGAGGCTCCGCTGTCCGAACAGTGTGCCATCACGCGTACCGTCACGGTGGCCGGAGGCCGGTTTGCGCCCGGTCACCTCGGTGAACTCACCCAGCTGGTGCCCTTCGAGATGGTCGATGCGGCGCTGAGTGCGACCAGGACGGTGCAGTCGCGGCTGCGGGATCTGCCCTCCCGGGTCGTGGTGTACCTGGTCCTGGCCGGGTGCCTGTTCCCGGAGGCCGGCTGTCCGGGAGTGTGGCGCAAGCTCACGGGAGCCCTGGCCGGGCTGCCGGTGGTCTCGCCGTCGGCGAGTGCGCTGGCCCAGGCCCGCCGCCGCGTCGGCAGCAGACCGCTGCGGCGGCTGTTCGACCTGCTGCGGGGCCCGGCCGCGACCGCGCACGGGCCAGGGATCCGCTGGCACGGCCTGCTGGTGGCCGCACTCGAGGGGTGGCGGAGCCGGGCGGGAGCAGGGTAGCTGCCGGGCCTCGGGAGTGCCGGAGCCGGGTAGTCGTCGGGCCTCGGGAGTGGCGGGGGCCGGGTAGCTGTGGGGCGGCCTCAGGAGTGCGTGGGGGCTCGAGCGCGCGGGGCGGTGGCTGGGGCTGTGCGGGGTGGGGGTGGTCGGTGGGAGTGGTCGGTGGGGGTGAGAGGTGCGGGCCGGTGGGTAGGTGGGCGGCAGGGGTCGGGCACGGTGCCTGGACCTTTAACGCACATCGAGTGACAGTAGGGATCATGCGACTGGCGTTCTCCACCCTCGGCGTCCCCGGCCTGCCCATCCCGGACGTGGTCCGGCTCGCGGCCACCCACGGCTACCACGGCGTCGAACTGCGCGCCCATCCGGAGGAGCCGGTCCATCCCGGCATCGGCCCCGACGAACGGGCCGACGTGGCCGCCGAGTTCAAGGCGGGCGGCATCGAGATCCTGGGGCTCGCGGGCTACGCGCGGGTCGCCGCGCCCGGCGACGACGGACCCGTGATCGAGGAGGTGCGCCGCCTCCTCGACCTCGCCCACGACGTCGGCGCCCCCTACGTCCGCGTCTTCCCGGGCGCCGACCCCGAGCAGACCCACGAGCGCGCCGACGCCATCGCCGCCCGGCGGCTCGGTACGGCCGCGGAGCACGCCGCTGACCTCGGCGTCCGCATCCTGCTGGAGACGCACGACTCGCACCGCACCGGCGCCGACGCGATCCGCGTCCTCGGTCTGGTCGGCCACCGGTACGTCGGCTCCCTCTGGGACGTCATGCACACCTGGCTCGGCGGTGAGCAGCCCTCGGAGACGTACGCCGCCCTCTCCCCCTACCTCGGCTACGTCCAGGTCAAGGACATCGCCTCCGCCGAGGACAAGACCCCGCTCGGGCTCGGCGCGGGCGTCCTGCCGCTCACCGAGTGCGTGGACGTCCTGTCCCGGCACGGCTGGGACGGCTGGCTGTGCTGGGAGTACGAGAAGCGGTGGTACGACGAGGCCGCGCCGCTCGAGGACCTGTTGGGCGCCGGCCGCGAGCACCTGGCCCGGCTGCTCAACGAATCGGCGTGAGCGCAACCGCCTGACGCCCGCCTGACGCCCGCCGGGCGCCCGCGTAATTCGCTGGCCGCGGCCGGGGGCCGCTGGCTAGGGTCCCCGCCGTGCCCCAGCCCGCCCCCGCGCGACCCCGTCATGCCCTCCTGAGCATCGGCCGTACGTTCCTCGACGTCCGGCCGTTGCGGACCTCCCCTGCCTTCCGACGGCTGCTGCTCGGGCGCACGGTGTCCTCGTTGGGCGGGTTCATGACCGTCGTGACCGTCATGTACCAGGTGTGGGACATGACCCACAGCTCGGTGTGGACCGGCGCGGTGGGGCTGGCGCAGGCGGTGCCGCTCGTCACGGTCGGGCTGCTCGCGGGGGCGTGGGTGGACCGGGCCGACCGGCGCCGGGTGTTCCTGCTGAGCACGGTCGGCTCGGCGGTCTGCGCCGTGCTGCTGGCCGTGCAGGGCTTCACCGGGCACGTTCCGGCGGCCGTGGTGCTCGCGCTGGTGGCGGTGCAGACGTCGTTCGCGGCGGTCGGCGCCCCCGCCTCGGGCGTGTTCCTGCCGCGGCTGCTGCCCAGGGACCAGGTGGGCGCCGGGCTCGCCCTCCAGCAGGTCACCGGCCAGTCGATGATGCTGCTCGGGCCGGCCGTGGCGGGCGTCGTCCTCGGCTGGTGGGGTGTGGGCGTCTGCTATCTGCTCGACGCGCTCAGCTTCGGCATGGCCTTCTACGGCGCCTACGGCCTCCCCGCGCTGCCGCCCGAGGGCGGGAAGTCCCGGCCCGGACTGCACGGCGTCCTCGACGGGCTGCGTTTCCTCACCGGCCACCGGGTGGTGCGCGGCGCGCTGCTGACGGACCTCGCGGCGACCGTCCTGTCCATGCCGGTGAGCCTGTTCCCGCTGGTCGACGCGGAGCGTTTCGGCGGCAACCCGCGCACCCTCGGCCTGTTCCTGTCCGCGCTCGCGGTGGGCGGGGTCACCGCGACCGCCCTGTCCGGCCCGGTGACCCGGCTGGCCCGTCCCGGTCCGGTGATGCTGTGCGCCTCCGGCACCTGGGGCGCGGCGCTCGCGCTGTTCGGTCTGACCACCAGCGCCTGGGCGGGGCTCGGGACGCTGGTGCTCGCGGGGGCGGCGGACGCGGTGGCCGTGCTCTCCCGCGCCACGATCGTGCAGACCCGTACGCCGGACGCGCTGCTGGGCCGGGTCACGGCGGCCGAGACGATCGTCGGTCAGGCGGGGCCCCAGATCGGCAACCTCCGCGCGGGTCTCGTGGCCGCCCGCACCTCGGCCACGACCGCCCTGTTCACCGGTGGCCTGATGTGCGTGCTGGCCGTGCTGGCGGTGGCCGTGAGAACACCCGAGTTGCGGGACGGCGGCGCGGTCACACCGGACGGACGGTGAACTTCGCCGTCGGGTCCAGGCACCACTCCAGTACGGCCGGCCAGGAACCGTATCCCGCGTCCAGGTCCAGGTGGGCGGCGCCCGGCAGGAGGTCCGTCGGGATGCCGAGCGGGTCGCCGTACGCCTCCCGCGCCCCTTCGGGGCAGTACGGGTCGTCGTCCCCGGCGACCAGACGGGTGGGGGTGGGAAGGGCGCAGTCCAGGGCGGGCGGGGTGAATTCGGCGACCTCGGGATACCGGGCGAGGACGGACGCGGACGGCGGCGCCACCAGCAGCACCCGGTCGGCGGCGCCGTCCGTCACGATCCCGCGCGCGACGGCGTGCAGCCACAGCACGGCGGAGGCGCTGTGGGCGAGCACGACCCTGTCCTCGCCGTCCATCTCGCCCAGATACCGGCCCAGTTCCGACAGCCACACCTCCAGGCTCGGGTCGTCGGGATCCGGGAGCTGGGGGTAGGTGACACGGTGCCCGAGCCCGTCGAGCCGGTCGGCGAGCCAGTGCTGCCAGTGGGCGGCCGGCCGGTGGTTCTGCCAGCCGTGGAGGATCAGGAAGTGCGAGGTCATGGAGATCATGCTGACCGAGGACCGGGGCAGGGGTCCAGCGAGACCCCGGAGCCGGCCTGCCGAGCGAGGAGTGGGGCAGGGGGCCCGAGGCCCGGGGCCGGGTAGCTAACCGAGGACGGGCAGGGACCCGAGGCCCGGGGCCGGGTAGCTGACCGACGACCAGGGCGGGAATCCCGCCAGACCGCGGGACCAGCTCGCTGACCGGCGACCAGGGCAAGAGCCCAGCCACACCCCGAGACCGGCCCACTGACCGACGACCAGGGCAAGAGCCCAGCCACACCCCGGGACCAGCCCACTGACCGACGACCAGGGCAAGAGCCCAGCCACACCCCGGAACCAGCCCACTGACCGACGACCAGGGCAAGAGCCCAGCCACACCCCGGAACCAGCCCACTGACCGACGACCAGGGCAGGAATCCCGCCACACCCCCGAATCGCCTAGCTCGCCGACGGCCGGGGGCACGGGCCCACCCCAGGTCCAGTGCCGGCTATCAAGCGCCCCCGACGGTCCGGGTCACGAAGCGGGCGACCCGCGTTTCCAGGCGGTCGCGGCATTCCGGCCACTCCGGTGCGGTGATCGAGAAGATCGCGGAGTCGCGCAGACGTCCCTCCTCGCCCGGGGCCCAGGAGCGCGACCAGTTGCGCAGGACGCCCTCGAAACGTGCCCCGACGCTCTGGATCGCGGCGCGGGAGCGCTCGTTGCGGGCGTCGGTCTTGAGGTCGACCCGGGACACGCCCCACTCCTCGAAGGCGTGCCGGAACAGCAGGAGTTTGGCCTCGGCGTTGACGCCGGTGCCCTGCGCGCCCGCGCCGAGCCAGGTGAACCCGACCTCCACGGCGTCGAGCCGGTCCTCCGCCCGCCAGCAGCGCGGCTCCCAGTACGACGTGGCGCCCACCGCGCGCCCCGTGGCCAGGGAGATCTGCGCGTACGGCGCCAGCCGTCCCGTGGCCGCCCGCGCCAGTTGGGCGTCGATGTAGTCCCCCACCTCGTGGGCCCGGGGCACCCAGGTGAAGTCGTAGGTGCCGCGCTCCTCCTCGACGGCCACCGCGAGATCGGCCGCGTGCCGGTGCTCCAACGGCTCCAGACGCACCAACGCGCCCTCCAGCACCGGCCCTTCCAACAGGTAACCCACTCGGTGACATCCCTTCAGAGCAGACAGCCGATCAGCACGGTCGGAACAGGTGCGCGTGACCGAGTCCGAACCTCACCGCTCATCCCCCAGCACGCTCCTCAACTCCGCGAACGCCTCGTGGAAGCCGGGGAAAGTCTTCCGTACGCAGGCCGGGTCGTCGAACGAAATACCCGGCGTGCGCAGGGCGGTCACCGCGAAGGACATCACGATGCGGTGGTCGCCGTACGTCCTGATCTCAGCCCCCGTGGGCGTGCCGGGGCGGATCTCGATCCAGTCCGGGCCCGTCTCGACGGCGATCCCGAGCCGCCGCAGGTTCTCCGCGCAGGCCTCCAGCCGGTCGCACTCCTTCACCCGGGTGTTCGCCACGTCCTCGATGCGGACCGGGCCGGAGGCGAAGGGGGCGATGGCGGCCAGGGTCGGCATGGTGTCGGAGATGTCGCGCATGTTCACCGTCAGGCCGCGCAGTTCGCCCGTGCCCCGGACGGTCGTGGCGTCCGCCCCCACCGACACCTCCGCGCCCATCCGCCGCAGGACCTCGACGAACCCCAGGTCGCCCTGGAGCGCGCCCCGTCCCAGCCCCGGCGCGGTCACCTCCGCGCCCGGGGTCACCGCGGCCGCCGCGAAGAAGTAGCTCGCGGTGGAGGCGTCGGGCTCGATCGCGTAGGTCGTGGCGCGGTAGCCGCCCGGCGGGACGACGAAGACGTTCCCCTCCCGGCCCACCTCCGCCCCGAACGCCCGCATCATCGCGATCGTGATGTCCACGTACGGCGCGGAGACCAGGTCGGTCACGTGGATGCGCAGGCCCTTGCGGGTCAGCGGGCCGAGCAGGAGGAGCGCGGTCAGGTACTGCGAGGACTGGCCGGCGTCCAGGGTGACGTCCCCGCCCTCGACCCCGGCCGCCCGTACGGTCAGCGGGTGGTGGCCCTCCGCCTCCTCGTGCCGCAGGTCCACGCCGAGGTCGCGCAGGGCGCGGGTGAGCGGGAGCAGGGGGCGGCGGCGCATCTGGGGGGAGGCGTCGAAGCGGTAGGTGCCCCGGCCCGCCGCGGCCAGCGTCGGCAGGAAGCGGGCGGTGGTCGCGCCGTCCCGGCAGTACACGTCCGCCTCGCTCACCGCCGGGCCCTGCGGGCGGCCGTCCACCTGCCAGGCGTCGGGTGTGCGGCCGACGCGGTGGCCGAGCCGTACCAGGCCCTCGGCGAAGCCCTCGGTGTCGTCCGAGCGGAGCGGGCGCACGAGGGTGGTGACACCGTCGGCCGCCGCCGCGAGGAAGAGGGCGCGGGCGGTGATGGACTTGGAACCGGGGATGGTGACTACGGGCATGACTCATGATCGACCGCACGGGGGCCGCTGCGCCCGCACGTCCACGGGATGGACCACTTCCCGTCGCCCGCCGGTCACCGACGGCACGGGGCGAGCGGCCCGTCGTCCGGCGGTCGCAGGGGCCGTACGTCTTTGGCAGGAGCGGCCGCCCGGGGTGACGGCTCACCGGTCCCGCCGGCCCCACCGGCACCGACTTCCGGGAATCGCCGGGAAGGGGGGAACCCCGCCCGAATACGGTTCGTCCAACCCGCAAGTTGCCGGATGAGTCTCCGCCGTGCGGTGTCGGCCCTCGCTGCTGGCTGCGATCGCTGACCTACCCTCTCCGCCGTACTGCGGCCGGCAGCACAGCCGCCATCGGCGCGCCCCCCTCCAACAGCGCCGATGGCGGCCCCTTTCCGGAGAACCCTTTCGGCAGCAGCTGTACCCCGTCGGTCACGGACTGACGTACTAGAAGGGGCGTAGAGCGCATACGACGCACAACAGGCGTACACCCCCCAACAGGACCAATACCTCCCGCGCGTCTGGCGTGACCAGCCTGTGAGGGTCACGCTGGACGGGGGTGCGTGGGGAGGCGCCCGGGGGGACGCGATGGGTGAGAGATGGTCGGTGGGGGTGGTCTGTGCTCCGCTGGTGCTGGTCGCCGCGCTGCTGACCGGCTGCCAGGCGCTGTCGTCCGCGTCCGGTGAGGACGCCGGGCCCGGTGTCACACCGGCGGCGGCCTCGACGCGGCCCTCCGGATACGGGGCGGTGTTCCTCGGGGTCGACGAGTGCAGTTCCTTCGGCACGACGAGCTTCACCGAGGTGCCGTGCACCAGTGAGCGGGCGGCGGCGCGGGTGGTCGCGCGCCACGACGGCACGGTGGCCGACGGTCCGCTGTGCCCGGCGACCACGGACTTCGTGCTGCACATCAGCGCGCAGAGCCCGTCGTCCGACGAGGACGGCGACGGTTCGGTGCCACAGGGCTACGCCTGTATGCGCAACCTGGAGCCCCCGCACCCCGGTGATCCGGGCGGCGGGGGCGGACCGCGCACCATCGTCGGCGACTGCGTCTACGGCTCCGGCAGCGGGCAGGTCCGGGAAACCAGGTGCGACGGCGGCGGCGCGAACAAGCCGCAGTACAAGGTGGTGAGGGCGGTCGCCAGGCGGGCGTCGTGTCCCGCGTCGACGGCGCTCTACGTCCACCTCGACGGCCGTGAACCGGTGGGCTGCGCCCGGCGCGTCTGACCGACGGCCGGGCGCGGCGCGGGAGTCACGGACGCAGCGCGGGCTCGCGCTCCACGTCCCGCACGTCCAGCTTCCGGTCGAACCGGGCCAGCGGCTCGGCGGCCGGCGTCTCGTCCGCCACCCCCGCCCAGTCCAGGATCCGCTCCGTCGCCAGGGCCTTCTGGTCCGGGACCAGACCGGCGACGTTCGCCCCGTGGTTGAGGCCCGGCGCGGTGAGGACGTACGCGTCCTTCGCGCCCTTGCCGACGCGGAAGCGCTCCGCTCCCCACGGGTCGTTCTGGCCGTACACGAAGAGCATGTGGTGGGCGTGGTGGCGCACCCAGGTGTCGACGTCCCGCATGGCCCCCGGCTGGAAACGCATCGGGATCGACCGCGGCACGAAGTTCCGCGGGGGCTGGTAGCCGTAGCGGACGTACTTCTTCTCGATGTACGGGAAGTGGATCGTCGGCGCGCCCAGCTGGGTGCCGGCCTGGTAGTAGTACGGCGTGTACGGCTCCAGGCCCTGGTCGGTGTAGAAGGAGAACCCGGAGATGGTGTCGACGGAGTCCCAGATGGCCTGGTCGGTGGCGTGTGCGGCGTCCGCCGGGATCGTGGCGCAGTCGGAGAGCAGGCTGTACTGCCAGAAGCCCCAGACGTAGTCGAGGACGACGGCCTCGTAGGCGCGGTCCAGGCTGCCGATGGTCTTGAACGTGTAGCCGTTCTCGGCCGCGTACGCCGCGTACTTCTTCTCCAGCGGCTCCCGGCGCACCAGCGCCTCGCGCTGCACGGCGTTCAGCCGGTCGCGGCACTCCTTGGTGCCGACGCCCGCGAAGAAGCGGTCGTAGGCGGAGTCCTCGTCGTTGACGACGTCGTTCGGGGCGACGTAGGCCACCACGCCGTCCATGTCGCGCGGATAGAAGCGCTCGTAGTAGGTGGCGGTCATGCCGCCCTTCGAACCGCCCGTGGAGATCCACCTCTTGGGGTAGACCGACTTCAGGGCCCCGAAGACGCGGTGCTGGTCGCTCGCCGCCTGCCAGATGTCCAGCTTGGACCAGTCGGCCGGGTTCGGCCGGGACGGGGTGAAGAAGCGGTACTCCATGGAGACCTGGTTGCCGTCCACGATCTGGGTCGGCTCGCGGCGGCTCGGGGTGGTGGAGACGTTGTAGCCGCCGGTGTAGAAGACGGTCGGGCGGTCGACTCCCTTGTGCAGCACGGTGATTCGCTGCTGGAAGGTGCCCTTGGACGGATGCCGGTGGTCGACCGGCTGGGTGTAGTCGAGGACGAAGAAGCGGTAGCCGGGGTACGGCTTCTCCTCGATCAGGCTCATGCCCGGGATGGCTAGCAGCCGGTCCTCGATGTCGGTCGCCGCTGTCGTCCCGTTGGCCGTCGGCGATGGGGGTCCCCCCGCTCGAGCGAAGTCGAGAGTGGGGGAGGCGGTGGCCGCTCCCGTCGTGCTCAACGTGCCTATGAGCACGGCGAACGCGAGCAGCCATCTGAGCGCCTTGCGCATGCACCCTCCCCTGTGAGTACAGATGTCCGCCGGACGCTAGCGGCGCAACGGGCGGACGCACCAGGGGAGTTCAAGAAATACTTGTGAGTTTCCCGTGACTCAGCAAAGGATCCAGCCGGAGCTCACGGAGCCGCCCTCCACCGAGCCCTTGATCCGCACGCACCGGTGTCCGGCGTGCACGGTGACCGGTCCGGCGTGGTGGCTGTACTGACCGCTGTCGACGACCGGGCGGTTGCCGCGGGCCTGCACACTGACCGACATGGAGCGCTTGACGGTGGAGGCGTGCTTCGGGAACGTCACGGCGCAGACGTAGCCGTTGGCCTTGTAGACGTGCACGACACCGGTGGAGAACGTCAGGTCCCGCACCTTGCGCCCGGAGCAGTACGGGTCGGCGTGCGCGTTGCCCGACGCGGCGAGCGCGAGCGCCCCGGACGCGGTCAACGCGGCCATGCCGAGCGCGATCCGGCGCCGTATCGCACCAGAGTCCACTGTCGTCCCTCCCCTACGACCGACTATGAGCGTACGGGTGTACGGACGCCGAACGTATGTCGGATGGTTGCACGACCGTCAGGGAACCGACAGCGAACCAACAGCGAACAGACAGCGCGGCCTCACCGCGTGACCCCGACCGCCTCCCCCGCGTCCGGCTCCCCGACAAAGGTCCGCCACAACTCGGCGTACCGCCCGTCCCGCGCCAGCAACTCCTCGTGCGTACCGTCCTCCAGGACCTGACCGCGATCCATCACGACCACCCGGTCCGCTCGGGCTGCCGTGGTGAGGCGGTGGGCTACGACGAGGGTGGTGCGGCGGCCGGCGAGGCGGTCGGTGGCTCGGTTGACCTGGGCCTCCGTGGCCAGGTCGAGTGCGGCGGTGGCCTCGTCGAGGAGCAGGATGTCGGGGTCGACGAGTTCCGCGCGGGCCAGCGCGATCAACTGCCGTTGGCCGGCGGAGAGGTTGCGGCCGCGCTCGGCGACCTCGTGGAGGTAGCCGCCGTCGAGGGTGGCGATCATCTCGTGCGCGCCGACCGCCCGCGCCGCCGCCTCGACCTCGGCGTCCGTCGCCTCGGGGCGGCCGTAGGCGATGGCGTCGCGGACGGTGCCCTGGAAGAGGTACGCCTCCTGCGGGACGACACCGAGCCGGTGGCGGTAGGAGGTGATGTCCAGGGCCCGCAGGTCGGTGCCGTCGACCGTCACCCGGCCGCCGGTGGGGTCGTAGAACCGCGCCACCAGCTTCACCAGGGTCGACTTGCCGGCGCCGGTCTCGCCGACGAACGCGACCGTCTGGCCCTCCGGAATCGTCAACTCGACGCCGGACAGGGCCTCTTCGTCGTCCCCGTAGGCGAAGTGCACGTCCTCGAAGGCGATGTCGCCGCGCAGGGAGAGGACTTCGAGGGGTTCGTCGGCGGCCTGGGTGGAGGTCGGCTCGCGCAGCAGCTCCTGGATGCGGCCGAGCGAGACCGTGGCCTGCTGGTAGCCGTCGAAGACCTGGGAGAGCTGCTGGACCGGCGCGAAGAACAGGTCGATGTAGAGCAGGTAGGCGACCAGCGCCCCGGTGGTGAGGGTGGCGTCGTCGATCCGGCCCGCACCCGCGATCAGCACCGCGGCCGCGGCCACCGACGACAGCAGCTGCACGAACGGGAAGTAGATCGAGATCAGCCACTGCCCCCGCACCCTCGCCCTGCGGTAGCTGTCGCTGAGCTCCGTGAACCGCGCCCCGCCGTCCCGCTCGCGCGAGAAGGCCTGCACGATCCGCAGCCCGGAGACCGACTCCTGGAGGTCTGCGTTCACCAACGACACACGCTCACGGGCGAGTTCGTACGCCTTCACGCTCGCCCGGCGGAAGAAGTACGTGGCGACGACCAGCGGCGGCAGGGTGGCGAAGACGACCAGCGCGAGCTGGACGTCGATCACCAGCAGGACGACCAGGATGCCGAAGAAGGTGACGACGGAGACGAACGCGGTGACCAGCCCGGTCTGCAGGAACGTGGACAGCGCGTCCACGTCGGTCGTCATCCGGGTCATGATCCGGCCGGTCAGCTCCCGCTCGTAGTAGTCGAGGCCGAGCCGCTGCAGCTGGGCGAAGATCTTCAGCCGCAGCGAGTACAGGACCCGTTCGCCGGTGCGGCCGGTCATCCGGGTCTCCCCGACCTGCGCCGCCCACTGCGCGACGACCGCGAGCAGCCCGAGCAGCGAGGCCGACCAGACCGCGCCGAGGGCCAGGGCGTTGACGCCCTTGTCGATGCCGTGCCGGATCAGCACCGGCAGCAGCAGGCCCATCCCGGCGTCGACGGCGACGAGCCCGAGGCTGATCAGCAGGGGCGCTCCGAAGCCACGCAGCAGCCTGCGCAGTCCGTAGGAGTCCTCGGGCATGACCGCCCGCGCCTCGTCGATGTCCGGGGTGTCGGTCGCCGGGGGCAGCGCCTCGACCTGGGCGAGGAGTTCCGGGGTGGCCGGCATCCCGGACAGCGCGTGGTCCTTGGGCTCCCGGTCGCCGGTCCACAGCCGCGGGGTCACCCCGCGCTCGGCGTCGAACTCGGCGTCCAGCTCGTCGCGCACGGAGGTGTCCTCGGCGGGCTGGGCGGGCCGGCTGTGGCCGGGCGAGACACCGCCGAGCTCGTCGGGGTCGGTGAGCAGCCGGCGGTAGAGCGCGGACCGCTCCTGCAGCTCCTCGTGCGTGCCGAGGTCGGCGAGGCGTCCGCCGTCGAGGACGGCGATGCGGTCGGCGAGGTTGAGGGTGGAGCGGCGGTGCGCGATGAGCAGGGTCGTACGGCCCCGCATGACGTGCTTGAGCGCTTCGTGGATCTCGTGCTCGACGCGGGCGTCCACGGCGGAGGTGGCGTCGTCGAGGACGAGGAGCCGTGGGTCGGTGAGGATCGCGCGGGCGAGGGCGACGCGCTGGCGCTGGCCGCCGGAGAGGGTCAGGCCGTGCTCGCCGACCTTGGTGCCGTAGCCCTCGGGCAGCTCCCTGATGAAACGGTCCGCCTGGGCGGCGCGGGCGGCGGCCTCGACCTCCTCGTCGGTGGCGTCCGGACGGCCGTAGGCGATGTTGTCGCGGACGGTGTCGGAGAAGAGGAAGGAGTCCTCGGGGACCAGCCCGATCGCGGCCCTGAGCGAGTCGAAGGTCAGCTCGCGGACGTCGTGCCCGCCGATCAGGACGGCGCCGTGCGTGACGTCGTAGAAGCGCGGCAGGAGCAGGGAGACGGTGGACTTGCCGGAGCCGGAGGAGCCGACGACCGCGAGGGTCTCCCCCGGGCGGATCTCGAAGCTCAGCCCTTCCAGGACGGGCCGCTCGTGGTCGTAGCCGAAGGAGACGTCGTCGAACTCGACGGTCGCGGGCGCGTCGGCGGGCAGCTCCTTCGTGCCCTCCGTCATGGTCGGCCGGGTGTCAATCAGCTCCAGGACGCGCTCGGTGCCGGCGCGGGCCTGCTGTCCGACGGTGAGGACGAAGGCCAGCATGCGGACCGGGCCGACGAGCTGGGCGAGGTAGGTGGAGAAGGCGACGAAGGTACCGAGGGTGATGTGGCCGCGCACGGCGAGCCAGCCGCCGAGCGCCAGCATGGCGACCTGGCCGAGGGCGGGGACGGCCTGGAGGGCGGGGGTGTACGTGCTGTTCAGCCGTACGGTCCGCAGCCGCCCGGCGAACAGCCGCCGCCCGACCTCCCTGAGCTTCCCGGTCTCCTGCTCCTCCTGCCCGAACCCCTTCACCACGCGTACGCCGCTGACGGCTCCGTCGACCACGCCGGCCACGGCGGCGGCCTGGGCCTGCGCGTACCAGGTGGCGGGGTGCAGCTTGGAGCGGCTGCGCTTGGCGATCCACCACAGGGCCGGGGCGACGGCGAGCGCGACGAGGGTGAGCGGCAGCGACAGCCAGGCCATGATGACCAGGGAGATCACGAAGAGCAGGACGTTCCCGATGGTCATGGGGAGCATGAAGAGCAGGCCCTGGATGAGCTGGAGGTCGCTGGTGGCCCGCCCCACGACCTGCCCGGTGGACAGCTCGTCCTGCCTTCGCCCGTCGAGCCGGGTGATCGTCTCGAACATCTCGGTCCGCAGGTCGTGCTGCACGTCGAGGGCGAGACGGCCGCCGTAGTAGCGGCGGACGTAGGTGGCGACGTAGACGAGGACGGCGGCACCGACCAGCGCCCCGGCCCAGGGGGCCATGCCCCGGCTGTGATCGCCGATCACGTCGTCGATGATCACCTTGGTGACGAGGGGGACGAGCGCGGTGACGGCCATGCCCGCCAGGGAGGACCCCAGGGCCAGCACGACGTCCTTCGGATACCGCCACGCGTATCCGGCCAGTCGCCGTGCCCATCCCCGTTGCTCGCTCACGCGGGTGCCCTCCGATCGTCCTGATCTGCCGGAAGGCACCAACACGTGAGGAAGCGGATTTCATCCCTCCGTAACAGAAGGGTGAGGTCAGACGCGCACCCTCAGGTAGTAGAACCGCGTGACCTGCGCCGCGTTCTGGTTGTCGTCGCTGACCAGCAGCACCTTCAGGCGATCACCCGCACGGCCGGTCACGGCCATCCCCTCGATGTTGTCGAGGAGCGGGTTCGGCTGGGGCTGCTTCGCGGTGGCGCCGAGGGACGGGCAGTCGGCGATGTCGGCGAGGAGGGTCTTCCCGATCAGCCGCACCCCCTTCTGCCCCGTGAGGTTCTCGATGCCGCTGGTGTCCGTCGCGTGGCGGGGGTCGGCCAGGTAGAGGCGGACGGTGTTGCCGACGCCGGCGGTGAAGCCGCGCTCCAGGACGAGGAGCCGGCCGTCGGGGGTGGCCTGGACCTCGGGGACGCCCAGGCCCGCGTCGATGCGGTAGGCGTACTGGGCGGCGAGACGGAAGTGGTCGCCCTTGCTCCGGGTCCAGGTCTGGAAGCGGACGATGTCGGTGGAGTCGCCGGAGATCGCGTTCTCCATGGAGGCGAGCAGGGTGCGGCCGCCGGGCAGGAGGGTCAGGCCCTCGAAGGTCTGGTTGGCCGTGGCGCGGCCGGCGGGGGCGACGAGGAGAAAGGACGGGACCGGGAGCCGGTCGAGGATCCTGCCGTCCACGCTGTAGCGGCGGATCGACGGCTCGGTCTCCGAGGTGATCAGGCGGGTGCCGTCCCGGTCGACGACGAGGCCCTCGCTGTCCAGCGCGGCCCCTTTCTCATCGGCGAGCCGGACGACCCGCTGCGGGGCGAGCGTCCTCGCGTCCAGGTCGAAGAGGGAGGAGCGGTCCTCCAGGGCGGCGATCGAGCCGTCCTTGTCCACCACGAGCGCGGAGAAGTTGCCGACGAACGTGCCGTCGTACGTCGTCTTGTCCAGCGCGTCGGAGAAGCGGTCGACGGAGACGGACGGTGAACAGGCGTTGCCGGCCCGCGGGGTGGCCGGGGCGGGCCCGGCGGCGGTCAGCGTGGTGGCCGCCGCCAGGGCCGCGGTGACGGTCGCGAGTACGGTTCTCAGGCGCATGCGCGCCACCGTAGGCGCATCCGGTGACGCGCGGGAGACGCGCGGGCGTCAACTCGCCGCCAGGTCCTTGTGGATGACCTTGGCGACGCCCTGGATGGTGGAGATGCCGTAGTTCATGGTGCTGTTGCCCCAGGTGAGCACCGTGATCATGTAGTCGTGGCCGCGGCCGTTGAAGGTGCCGACGCTGTGCACCCGCCAGCCGTGCGTGGAGCGCTGCAGCCAGCCGTTCTTGACGTGCCAGGAGACGCCGGACGGGAGGCCGTAGGGCGTGCCCCAGCGCTGCGAGGAGATGACCTGGCCCATCAGCTTCAGGATGTACGCACGGGAGTTGTCGCTGAGCACGGCGTTCTTCGCGGTGATCAGCTTGAGCAGCTTCTGCTCGTCGGTGACGTTGATCTGGGTCAGACCCCAGTAGCCGTTGGCGCCGGGGACGGTCTTCGTCATGCCGGCGGCGCTCAGGAAGCCCTTGATCTTCGTCAGGCCCAGCTGCTTCCACAGCTTGCTGGTCGCGTTGTTGTCCGACTTGGTGATCATGGCCTTGGCCAACGAGGTCTCGGTGTCGGTGAGATACCGGTTGTGCTTCTTCGCGTCCCACAGCAGCGTGGCGAGGACGGTCACCTTGACGACACTGGCGGAGTCGTAGGAGGAGGTGGCCCGCAGCGAGCACGTGGTGTTGGTGGAGCGGTCGTAGAGCCCGACCGCGACGGTGCCCCGACGCCCGGCGAGCGCGGTGGTGATGTCCTTCTGGAGCTTGGTGGCCAGGCCCGCCCTGCCGGACGTGCAGCTGACGGTGGGTGTCGTGGCGGCCGCGGCGGGCGAGGCGGCGGCCACGCCGGGTATGAGCACACCGAGCCCGAGGGCCCCCGTGGCGAGCGCTCTCGCGCGTCTGGTGGATCTCCCATGATTCATGCCCCTGTTGACGCTCGAAAACGTCCGAAAGGTTGTACGCGGCTGCCCCGTTGGGCAAAGACTGCCCAAGGCGTTACCGCCCCCTTGGCCGATTCACAGCCCGCGGCCAGCTTCGGCACAGCCCGCACCCACGCCCCCTCTGCACGATGCCCGGGTGACATCTGCCACCGATCCGCACCCCCACACCGAGCCCGTGTCCGCCGACTGGCCGCCGCCCGCCCCGCCGGCGGCGCCCCCGGACCGGGCACCGCGCTGGTCGCTGCCCGCCCTGATCGCGATCCTGGTCCTGGCGGCGGTCCTTTACGCCTGGAACCTGTCCGGGTCCAGCATGAACACCTTCTACAGCGGTGCCATCTGGGCCGGCACGAAGAGCTGGAAGGCCTGGTTCTTCGGCTCGCTGGACCCCGGCAACTTCCTGACCGTCGACAAACCGCCGTTCGCGACGATGGTCATGAGCCTGTCCTGCCGCCTCTTCGGCTTCGGCACCTGGCAGATGATGGCGCCTCAGATCCTGGCGGCCCTGGCCACGATCTGGATCCTGCACTCCACCGTGAAGCGGGTGTGGGGCCACGGCGCGGCGACCGTCGCCGCGCTGGTGCTGGCGCTGACCCCGATCACCGTCGCCATCAACCGCGACAACAACCCCGACACCCTCCTGGTGTTCCTCATGGTCGCGGGCGCGGCCCTCGCCTTCCGCGCCACCCGTGACGACAGGCTGCTGCCGCTGCTCGGCGCGGCGGCCTGCTTCGGTCTCGCCTTCAACACCAAGCTGCTCGCGGGCTGGATCGCCCTCCCCGCCGTCTTCGCGCTCTACCTGTACGCGTCGAGGGCGCGCTGGGCGAAGCGGATCGTCAACCTGCTGCTCGCGGCGGTCGTCCTGGCCGTCTCCAGCTTCTGGTGGGCCCTCGCGGTGTCCCTGGTCCCGGCCTCCGACCGGCCCTACATCGGCGGCTCCACGGACGGCTCCGCCTGGGACCTGATCATGGGCTACGACGGTCTCGGCCGGATCTTCGGCGGCGAGGGCAACGGCGGGGGCGGCGGGGGCGGGGGCGGCGGCTTCTCCGGCTCCTCGGGCCTCGGCCGGATGTTCAACGACATCCTCGGCGGCCAGATCTCCTGGCTGCTGCCGTTCTCCGCGATCGCCCTGGTCGGCGGGCTGGTGCTGTGCGGGCGCGCCCCGCGCACCGACCTCAGGCGGATGGCGCTGGTGCTGTGGGGCGGCTGGACGCTGCTGCACTACGTGATCTTCGCGACCGCCCAGGGCACCATGCACCCCTACTACACCACCGCGCTCGCCCCGGGCATCGCGGCGCTGTGCGGCGGCGGTGGCGTGATGCTGCTGGACGCCTTCCGCCGCGACCGGCGCTGGGTGTGGGTCCTCCCGGCCGCCTTCGGCGTCACCGGCGTCTGGGCCATCGTGCTGCTGCGCCGCGCCTCCGGCTGGAACACCTGGCTGTGGCCGACGATCGGCGTCCTGACGGTGGCCGGCGTCGTGGGCATGCTGGTCTTCCGCTCCGGCAACCGGACCCGGCTGCTCGTGGCCTCGCTGGCGGCAGCTGTGGTCGCGGCACTGGCGGGCCCGACGGCGTACGCCGCGTCGCCTGCCTTCGGCTCCTCGGGCGGCATGATGGGCGGCACGAACCCGACGGCCGGCCCCTCCACGGGCGGTGGCATGGGCGGCCCCGGCGGCATGCGCGGCGGGAGCGGCTTCCCGGGCGGCGGCGAGATGCCGGGCGGCGGCAACCAGGCCGGCGGTGACGCGCAGGGCGGCTTCCCGGGCGGACAGCGGGGCCAGAACGGTGAGGTGCCAGGCGGCGGGCAGATGACGCCGGGCGGCGGAAACGGCGAACTGCCCCAGGCGGGCGGCACGGGCCAGGCACCGGGCGGCAGCGGTACGGCGGACGGTACGGCACCTGGGGGTACGGCTTCGGGCGGCACGGCTTCGGGCGGCACCGGCGAGAGCGGCGGTACGGCGGGCCAGCGTGGCGGCTTCGGCGGCGGCTCGGGCGGCGGGCCCGGTGGTATGGGCGGCGCGGACAGCGAGCTGATCTCGTACCTGAAGAAGCACCAGGACGGCGCCAAGTGGCTGCTCGCGGTCTCCAACTCGCAGAGCGCCGCGCAGATCGAGCTCAGCGCCCGGGAACCGGTCATCTCCATGTGGGGCTTCACCGGCTCCGACAACGCGATGACGGTGGCCAAGCTGAAGGAACTGGTGAAGAAGGGCGAGCTGCACTACATCCAGATCGGCAGCGGCGGCATGGGCGGCCCCGGCGGCGGCAACACCCTCAGCACGCAGGTGTCCACCTGGGTGAAGCAGCACGGCACGGCGGTGAAGGCGAGCGCGTACAGCAAGAGTTCGGCCTCCACGTCGAGCTCGAGCACCGCGTCGCTCTACCGCCTGGATCCGTCCGACGTCAGCTGACGCAGACCAGCCCCGAACGGCTCCCGACCCCATGGTCGGGAGCCGTTTTTTACTTCCCCTTTTAACGTCCCGTTCATCGACAAGACCTCATGTTCATGTCACCCTCCCTCTTGCCGCCTCCATTCAACCCGCGTAGATGGGACAACCTTTATGCCGGTGACACGCGTACGGCGATGGAAGTCGGTGGCGTTGGCCACCGCCGCCGTGATGGTGGGCCTCGCGGCCCCGGCGCTGACGGCCACCCCGGCCGCCGCCACGACGACCGCGTACGACTCGACGTACTACAAGAACGCGATCGGCAAGACGGGCACGAGTCTGAAGTCGTCCCTGCACACGATCATCAGCTCGGGCGTGACGAAGCTGTCGTACTCGGCGCTGTGGGACGCCCTGAAGAAGACCGACCAGGACCCGAACAACAGCAGCAACGTGATCCTGCTGTACTCGGGCATCTCCCGCAGCAAGTCCCTCAACGGCGGTGACAGCGGCGACTGGAACCGCGAGCACGTGTGGGCGGTCTCGCACGGCGACCTCACCACCTCGACCGGCCCCGGCACCGATCTGCACCACATCCGCCCGGAGGACGTGGCGGTCAACGGCAAGCGCGGCAACCTCGACTTCGACGAGGGCGGCTCCACGTTCACCAACAGCGGTGGCAGCAAGGTCGACTCGGACTCCTTCGAGCCGCGCGACGCCGTCAAGGGCGACGTGGCCCGCATGATCCTCTACATGGCCGTCCGCTACGAGGGCGACGACGGCTTCGCCAACCTGGAGCCCGACGACAAGGTGGGCAACGGCTCCACCCCCTACATCGGCAAGCTCTCGGTCCTCAAGCAGTGGAACGACGAGGACCCGCCGAGCGCCTTCGAGGAGAACCGCAACCAGGTCATCTACGACACCTACCAGCACAACCGGAACCCGTTCATCGACCACCCGGAGTGGGTCGACGCGATCTGGTAGGCGTTGCCGCCGCCGCACTCCCCTTGTTCTCATGGGGAGTGCAGCCCGACCGGCCTACCGAATCTCGCCCATCCAGAAGTCCTCTCGGTGTCCTGCCAACTTCACGTGGGCCAGTTCGTGAGCGATGACGTAGTCGATCAGATGCATGGGCAGTTGGTCCGGGCCGTCAGACCAGGGGTGGGCGGTCGGGGTCGTACAAATCCGCGCCCGAGGCGAACAACACCCCCAGCCCCTCGGCATGGACGACTGTCCGTTCCGAGGGATAAACGGGATGGGCGCCGACGATCTCGATGAGTTCCCCGGCATCCGCGCCCTGATCGGCCACATCAATCGGGTCCGCGAGGTCCAGCCCGGGTGCAGGCAGGTCCAGCACCAGGCTGCTGAGGCGGGAGGGCGGCACGTACGGCCTCTTGTAGCCGATCACCATTCCCGGGTCGAACGGGCACAGACCCCGCAACGCGGCCACGGTGAGGGCCGGCACCTTCGCCCATCGCGGATCGGCCGACCGCATCGTGATACAGAGCTCGCGGACCGGCGCCTGCCCCTTCGCCCGCCGGAACGGTGACAGGCCGTAGGTGAAACCGGTCACGAACCCGCGCTCGGGCACGCACGAGCACACCAGGGCGAAGACGCGCCCGTCACCGGGCACACGCGGTGGAACCTCCTCGACTTCCGGCTCCGCGTCGAACCTCGTCTTCAACCGCTCCATGAAACGCCCGAGCCGCTCGGGGCCGTCTGGGGGCACCACCTGGCCCTCACCTCTCCTCATGCGAACCGAGCACCAGCAGCACTCCGGGAAGGACTCCGGCTCTCGTCGGCGCTGCACGAGGCTCCCCACCAGGCCCATCTCGACCTCGGTCACCTCACCGTCGGTCACTGTTCCATCGCTCTCACTGCGCCGTCAGTCCAGCCGCTCAGGACGGACTCTGTCGACCAGATGCACCAACGCTTCCTCCGGGCTCCCACCATAGAGGGCGAGAAACGCATCGTAGGCGCCGTACGTCCGGCCCCCCCCTCGGCGACGAGGAGCACAAGAGGACCGGAAGCCGCCGTGCCCACGGGCGTCAGCTTCTCTCCCGTTCGCTGCTCATATCTCCTCAGCTTTTCGCCGTTGACGATGCGACTCGCGCGCTCGGCGTTCAGTTCGCAGCTGTGCGTCCCCGGATCGAGCGGATGGCGCGGGTAGTCGAAGCGAGTTCCGTTGAATTCCTCGACGAAACGCAGTGCCGTCGGCGAGCAGTGAATTCCCAGCTCATCCCATACATCCATGACATGTCGAATGTCCGCTTCGGAGGCCACCCACCGGGCGTCCTCCGCCAGGATGCCCGACAGCTTCTCCGGCAGTCCTGCCTCGCGAGGGCCATCCGGCCGATCCGCCACCCGTGCCGCCCCCTCCCTGAATTTTCCTCCACCGGCCGCACGACGGGAACGGCGGATTCGAGCTACCACTGACACGGCAATCGCCGGGGAGCTCGTCGTACATGCTCCCCGGCGATCGCCGTTGTCCGGAAGGTCAGGAGGAGAGACCTCGCTGCTCCTCGAGCCTGCGCAGGCGTTCCGCGACCGGTACCTGCCCCGGGGGCCTCAGGATGAACTTGTTCTTCATCTCGTCGAAGACACTCAGATAGCAGGACACACGGTCTCCCACCTCGTAGTTGTCGTCGTCGTCGATGTAGAGGACATCGATGAGGCCGTCCCGTGACAGGCCCAGGTCCACGATGACGCCCCAGCGGAAGACGGCCACGACCTCGCCTTCGACGAGGTGACCCATGAGACGCAGGTCGGCCGCTTTCACTTCGGAGTCGGTCATGGTCTCGGGCTCCTCAAACTCTCAGCTCTCGTCGTCTTCCAGGTACCAGCCGCGCTCGACCATGCGCTGCTTCAGTTGCTCGACCTGCCGAGCAGACGGTTGCCGGATGGACAGGGCTGCCGCGGCCTGGTTGCGCACCACATGCCGGTCGAGGCCGAAGGCCGCCTCCACCACCACGCCGAGGTTCCGCTCGCACAACAGGTCGGAGAGGATCACGAGCAAGGGACCGTAGTCCGCGTCGCCCTCCGGGATGCCGGCGGGGAACACCAGCCGCAACTGGTCGACCACTTCGGCGAGATGAGGTTCCATGTCTGGCATTTCGCTGATCATTTTCACAGAGGCCGGCTGGGCGGGATGCAGCCCGGGGCCCTCCCCGACTTCCGGGAAGGGCCCCGGTCCCCGCCGGCACTACTCGAGACGCACGATGTCCTCGGGCAGCGCGTAGCGGTAGCCGCCGGTCAGTACGTCGTGCTCGAAGACCAGGACGTACTCCTTGTCCTCGTCCAGCCCGCACCTGTCGCAGGGCTCCTGGTAGCCGATGACCTCCACCAGCTCTTTGCCCGGCGTTCCCTTGTCATTGCCTCCCCACCTCATGCGTTCGCCGATGCGGTAGGTGTCCAGGTCGGCGTTGCCGAAGTGGAACTGAAGCGTCATGGGCCCCTCGTTGCCGCATTGTGGACACGGGTGCAGCCGCGGCACGACGGCCAGGTTGTACAGACCCACTAGTACCTCTCGTTCGGATAGCCAAGCCGCTCGATCTTCTTGTAGAACTGCTGGTCGTTGGTCATCAGTGGTATCCCGTCCTGCATGGCCGAGTCGAGAACCTCCGCGTCACCCGGTTTGATCTTCATCGGGTTCTTCTTGGTTCCGAACGAGGCCACCGTGTCCTGGATGTTCTTGACCCCCTCCGAGGTGTGAGCCGGTCCGATACGGCCGCCTCGCTCGCCCAGCCACTGCATCACCTCGGCGTGCGGGATCGACTTGATCTCGGAGAGCGACATGGGCGAGATCACCGGAGCCCGACCGGCGAGTGCCACGTCGACGTCTGCCTTCTTGCCCTGCTTCAGCGCGCTGATCACGACGTTGGTGTCCACTGCCACCTCGGCCTTCTTGATCTTCTTCGTGCCCGCGCTCGTGTCCGCCTTGGTGGCGTCACCCGAGTCGGACTTCTTCTCCGCACCGTCGCCCTTCTTGCCCCCGGACTCCCCCTTCTTGGCGTCGGGAGCGTCCTTGGCCTTGGCCGGCGGAGCGGGTTCGGGCTTGGGCTTCGGCTTGGGAGTCGTGGGCGGAGTGACGTTGTCGACCGACTTCGCGGCGTCCTTGACCTTGTCCGCGGCCTTCACGGTGTCTGTGGCGGTGTCGACGGCATCGACAGCCTTGTTGACGTACTTCGCGCCCTTGGCCACGCTCGCGCCATAGCCCACGATCGGGATCGCGGAGGCGTAGGACAGGCCTGCGTCGACGTAGTTGCCCTCGGCCGTGTACCAGAGGCCGTTGAGCAGGTCGGCGGGCTCACCGAAGCCAGGCACCAGGCCCGCGACGTCCAGCGCGCCGTGACCGATCGGGCTGATCCAGGACTCGCCCCACCACAGACCGGTCGGGTCAGGGAAGGACAGCGGATTGTTGCGACCGTACGTGTAGGCGTTCAGATGTTGCGGATCGGAGAGGTCCAGCAACGGGTCCACCGACACGAAGCGGCCACCGACCGGGTCGTACTCGCGGGCGCCGAGATGGATCAGCCCCGTGCTCGCGTCCGCGGTACCTCCGACGAACGACTTGTCGCCCGGCCATGCGCCCGCAGCTGGCTTGGTGCCACGCACCTCACCGAAGGGCAGGGTGCGTCGCTGGACCATTGCCGAGTCGGAGGCCCTGACGGCGAGTTCGGCCGTGCCGTTCTGACCGCCGATCAGCCAGGTGACACCCGCCGCCGTCCGCACCGCGACACGCTGGCCGCCGTGGGAGTAGTAGCGGGTCCCGGCCAGGGTGTTCTTCGCGGTGTCGAGCCGGATCTCCTGAGCACCGAGGTAGAGGGTGACGGCGCCCTTTTCCTTGCGGAGCAGTCGGTCACCGTTCGCGTCGTAGACGAAGGACGTCCGGTCGGAGTCGGCGAGCGTGCCGTTGACGTACGGCGTGACAGCCGTGAGGTGGTCCTCGTCGTCCCAGTCCAGCTTCTGGTCGAGTCCTGGCGAGAACGCCGTCGCCTGCTTGGTGCGACGGGTGGTGTTGCCCACCTCGTCGTACTCGTAGGACTGGGTGGCCGTGTCCTGCGAGCCGGAAGCGATCGTCTCGGCGGACTTCAGGGCGTGGGTGTGTGCCGCGCCCGTGCCACCCGGGGTGTACGTCGTGGTCTGCGCGACGGCGGCCGCGCCCGTCGTGCCGGTTGCATGACGGGTCTCACCTGTACGGTTGCCCGCCGTGTCGTACTCGTAGGAGTGCCAGTACGCTGCCGGACCGCCGATCGTCGCCTCCCCTGCGCTCGCGGCGCAGGTGGTCGCGGTCTGCGTCCACGCTTCGGTCAGCCGGCGCAGGTAGTCGTACGTGAAGCACTGGACGTCGGCCGGTTTCCCTTCCGGAGTGTCCGCGATTTTCTTGATGTTGCCGGCTGCGTCGTACCCGTAGGAGATGTCCGAGTCGGGGGTCTTGACGATCTCCCGGTCGATGCGGGCGTGCTCCAGGCGCCGGGTGCCCTCCTCGTAGGTGTTGGTGAGCCACGTGTACTTGTCGGAACTGGCGGTACCGAGCGTGAGCTGGAGGAGTTCGCCGTAGTTGGAGTATCGGGTCTCGCGGGCGTAGTCGGTGGTGTCGCCCAGAGTGAAGGACGGCAGGCCGGTGGCCGTGTAGCCCGTGGTGACGGTCTCCGCGGGCAGGTCACCGGCGGCCGGCAGGTCGACGGCGTCGACCGCGCCGTCCGGCTTGTAGGAGGCTGTGGTGGTGTAGGTGCCGGCCAGCTTCCCCTCGACGGCGGGGATGGTCACCGATGTCTTCGTCGGCCGCCCGGCCGCGTCATATGCGTCGACCGACGAGGTGTAGCCGTTGCCGCCTGCCCACTTGGTGGCAGAGGCCAGTCGACCCTTGCCGTTGGGAACGGTGGCACTGTCGTACTCCCAGGTCGTCAGCTTGGTGTCGCCGCTGTAGAGCGAGCGCTGGCGGCCGAGCTTGTCGTAGTTGTAGGAAAGGGTGATACCTCGGTCGTTCCTCACCGTCTTGAGCTGGTCGAGGTCGTTGTACGTCATGTGGGAGGTGCCGGAGTCCGGGTCCTTGGCCAGGATCTGGCGGCCGCGGACGTCGTACTCGTATGACCAGACGTTGCCGGCCTCGTCTTTCACCTCCGTCATGCGGCCGGCCCGGTCGTAGGAGTAGCGCGTGGTGTCCGCGTCACCGGTGGGCGAGTCCGCTTTGAACTGCAGGAACTTGGTGGTCTGTCCCTGCGCGTTGGTGTACGTCGCGGAGGCGGTGTCACCGGCCGGCGGGTCGACCCTGGTGTGGTCTCCGTGGTAGGTGACCTTCGTGCGCGACTTCTCGGTGCCCGCGACCCTGAGAACGGCGTCCGTGGGCCGCCCCGCCCCGTCGTACACGGTCTCCGTCTCCCGAGGCGTCCCCTCGGAAGCGTCCGCCACTCCCACGAACGTCGTGCCCACGGCCGCCGAGTTGTAGAACGGGCCGATCTCCTTGACGGCCAGGCCACGGGAGTCGTACTCGGTGGTGGTCACGACACGGCCGGAGTTGGCGGCCGGGGTCTGGGACTGGCGCTCACGCAGCAGGCCGTCGCTCAGCTGATGGCTCGTGGCCACCGAGCCGTTCGGCAACAGGGACTTGGTGGTGGTGACGACCGGGCCGTTGTTGCGGACCAGGTAGGCGTACTCCAGGCTCGGGGTGTCCGAGGCCTTCGCGCGGCCCGGGAGCCAGACCTTCAGCAGTCGGCCGAGGGCGTCGTACTGCAGGTCGGTGCGCTGCTTGTTGGCGTCGACCGTGGCGGTGACCAGACCCCAGCGGGGGTCGACCATGGACGTCGTCGAGTTGCCTGCCGGGTCGGTGACCTTCATGCCGGTCACCGGGCCGCCGGTCGTCGGCGTGTACGCCGTCTTCGTCGGGTTGCCCTGCTGGTCGGCGGACTCGGTCACCCGGCCGTGGATGTCGTACTTCGCGGTCGAGGTGGTGACGTACTGCGGGGTGCCGTCCGTCGCGTAACCCTTGACCTTCTCGCTGCGGACCACGTCGCCCTTGGTGGGCGTGGTGCCGTAGGTGTCGGGGTCGTCGTACCAGGTACGGACGTCGCTGATCGCCTCGCCCTTGAAGGACGGCGGACCGTCGTCGCACGCCACCGGCACGACCGTCACCCGCTTCAGCAGCGTCAGCAGGTTCGCGTCGGTGTTGCGGTTGTACGTGTTCGTCGTGCAGGTGTCGTCGTCCGGGTCGGACAGGTCACCCGAGTCCGAGGAGCGCTCCAGCATGCCGTAGGAGTCGTAGAAGTGCTCGATGGCGGCGCGGCGGACCTTGCCGTCGTCCAGGGCGGTGCGGGTCTTCGTCGACTTCACGGCCGCGTACGTCGCCTCGTCGGCGCCCTCCGTCGCCGTCGGGGCCGACTTCCAGGGCGTGCTGACCGTCCCGGAGATCTCGTCGGCGCCGTTGAACGTGCGCTGTTCCAGCTGGAAGCCCTGGTGGCGGGCGTCGTCGCGGACCTTGGTGCCGTCGGAGGCAGTGACCGAGACCGACCTGGTGCCGCCGGACTCCTTCTCCCGGTCGCCGTCCATGCCCTGGAGGTAGGTGGTCTCGGTGCGCAGCTGCTTGCTGTCCGCGTCACCCGTCTTCACGGTCACCTTGCGGAAGCCGCGCCACTGGTTCCAGGTCTTCTTCTTGGTCTTGACGAGCTCGCTGTCGTCGAAGGCCCAGGCGGCGCCCGAGTAGTCGTAGGACGTGACCTTGTTGGGACCGGTGACCGTCACCTCGTCCTCGACGACCGTGTCGACGACGAACTTGTGGAACCAGTCCTCCTTCTCCCCGACCGTGCCCTCCTTCGACCAGAAGGACGGCATGCAGCGCTTGGTGTTGGTCTCGGGGGTGGGGAGGTTGGACGGCGTGCAGTCGGTCGGCTTGTAGTTGACCGAGATGGTGCCGCCGGTCTCCGACTGGATTGCGCGGATGCGCCACTTGTACATCGGCAGGCGGTCATCGGCGCCCGTGTCCACGCGGTTGGCGTCCTGGCGCTCGTAGAAGGTGACCTTCGGGAGCTTGTTCGCGCCGTCCTTGCCGGAGTGCGTGATGGACTCCAGCCAGAGGGACGGGGAGTGGGTGGTGTCGGCGCTCTGGTACTTGTGCGCCAGCTCCCACTCGTCCACGTCCGTGTAGGTCTTGCCGTCGGAGCCCAGAACCTGGGTGGTGACCTTCGTCAGGCGCTTGCGGGTGAAGAAGGTCGGGGACCACTGGTTCTTGCACTCGGTGTCGGAGGTGCAGATCTGCTCGAACGGCACGTCCGGCCAGCGCTTGGCGGTGGACTCCTTCAGGTCGCCGGGCTCGCAGTCGGCGGCCGCGCCGGTGCAGCGCTCGGCGGTGGTGAAGACGACCTGGGCGGGCGCGGCTGTGGCGTTCTCCTTGCCTTCCTGCTCGCCGTACTCGACGCGCTTGAGGTAGCCGCCGCGGTCGTAGGAGACGACCTTGTCGCCGCGCACGGTGTCGTACTTGTTGGTCTCGGTGCCGTAGTAGTACGTCATCGTGTTGCCGTGCACGTCGACGACGTAGTCGAGGTTCCAGCGCCAGGACTGCTGGCAGCGGGACTCCTTGAAGGTGTCCTTGTGGCAGGGCTCGTCCTTGTCGTCGCCGAAGACCGGGACCTCCCAGGAGGAGCCCGTGTACTCGGTGTCGGCGGCCTCGCGCTTGCCCTTGCCGAAGTAGTAGCGGGTGCCGTCGGTGGTGGTGACGACCCAGTATTCGCCGTTGTCGTCGGCGTTGAAGCCGCCGGTCCTGCGCTCGATCGTGGTGCCGTCGTCCTGCTTCAGACGCCACTCGTTCGCCGACTTCTTGACCAGCTCACCCGCCCGGCCGCCGAAGTTCATGGTGGCGTTGTCGGAGTGCCAGCACAGGTCGTACTTCTGCGAGCCGGCCTCGTCGTGGCCGTCCTCGGTGCAGGAGCGGTAGGACCGCTCGATGTACCCGGCGCTGAGGTCGAAGCCCTCGCCGACCCAGGACGTCTGGTTGTTGCTGGAGGCCGTACGGCCGTCCGTGGACGCCGAGTTGTAGGCCAGGCCCAGCTGCGGCGACGGGCCCGCGATCGCGGGCGGGACCCGCAGCGGGTACTGCCAGGTGAACGCACCCGTCTGGGCCGCCACCTGCCAGGACGCCGAGGGCGCGAGGGAGGTCGCGGTGTAGGAGCCGGAGCCGCCGGAGGGGGCGGCGGAGACCGCGAGCAGCGGGGCCGCAGCGCCGATGCCGGCGGGGACGTTGGCGGTGAGTTTCCGGGCGCGGACGTCGTTGCTGGTGCTGAGGGGGGTGACGCCCTGACAGGCGGCCGCCTTCGGTGTGGTCCGCGCGCAGGCGGGCAGCTGGACCAGCCGCAGCCGCTGCGCCCAGTCACCGCCGTAGGCCTGGGCGAAGGAGGCGTAGTCGACCTGTACTGCCACCTTGCCGGGCGCTGCGGTCTTGCGGCCGTCCGCGCGCGTGACCTTCAGGAGCAGGCCGTCGATGCCCGCCTTGCGGGCGGCGGCGTGACCGAGCAGGTCGACCTTGGCCCGGGTCGGGGAAGTCGCCTTCGCCGAGCGGGAGTTGGGGGCGGCCAGGCGGACGGGCAGACCGCCCGCGCGGATGCCGCTACGCGCGCCGGATCCGTCGAGGGCGACGGTGGCGCTGCCCGGCTTCGGCCAGGACGCCTTCGGGGCACGTGAACTGCCGTACCCCGCAAGGTGCTTGAGCGGGGTGACCTGGCCGCCCTCCTCCACCACGGGGGTGGAGGGCACGTCCTGGGTCTTGGGGCGGCGCTGCTCGCGGGCGTCGTCGTCGCCGAGTGCGGGGGCCGCCTGGAGCAGGGTCAGGGTCAGGGCCGCGGACACCGCCGCGGCCAGGTGTTTCGCCCACTTATGGGCGTGATGTCTCCGTGTCGAGCGCATACGCGCTCCCCTCCCGTGTGATGTGGGGTGCCCGGGCGTGGGTGGATGTCCGACGCCCGGGGCGAAGCAGGCCGTGGTCAGCGGCCGCTAGTCGTTCGCCAGCCGGTAGATCTCCGCGCCGGACAGCAGCCCGGGCACCAGCCGTACGTCGTCGATGTCGCCGGCGAAGAAGTCGTGCCACTCGCCGTCGTAGAGGGCGCGTCCGACGTTGAGGCCCTTGGTGGCGTTCCAGACGTCGGTGACGGTGGCGGCGCCCTGTTCCTCGCCGTCGACGTAGAGCGTGAACTTCCGGGCCGCGGGGTCGTACGTCCCCGCCAGGTGGGTCCACTTGCCCACGACCGGTGGCCGCTCGCTGCTCGCCATGGCGCGGACCAGGTCGGTGGAGCCCGCCGTGTCGGAGACGTGCCGGCCGAAGATCCAGCGCTTGTAGTACGTCGAGTAGTAGAGCGCGAACCCGTTGCCGTGGGCGCCTGCCTGGCTGACCACCGCGATGTTGGTGTTCAGCGAGGTCGGCCGCACCCACGCCGAGACGGTGAACGCCTGTCCCGTGTGGACGGCGGAGGCGGCGGTGGCGTAGTCGCTGCTGCCGTTGAAGCGCAGGGCCTTGTCGCCGGGCTCGGTGGCGGAGTGGTTGCCCGCGACCCAGTCGGCGCCCTTGACGGTGAGGTCGCGGTCGTGGCCGGAGGTGTCGGGGGCGGTGGCGCCGGAGGTCTGGTCGAGGCCGTAGACGGCGGCGGCGCAGGTGTCGGCGAGGGCGTCGGGGCAGGCACGGTCCGCGGTGAACACGTACTTCTCCAACGGGCCGCGGTTGCCCGCCTGGTCGACGCTGCGGACGTAGAGGACGTTCGGCCCGAAGGTGGAGGTCGGCACCTCGATGCTCGCGTCACCGCCGAGGCTCGCGGGTGTGGCCTTGCGGCCGGGGGTGTCGCTGCCGAGGTCCCACTCGTAGTACTCGACGTCGTTCTTGAAGACCGGGTCGGAGTTGCCGTTCGCGGAGAGGGTGAAGTGCCGCCTGGCGCCCACCGGGAGGTCGGCCTCGCCGTCCGCCGGTTTCGCCAGCGGCTTGGTGTCGGGCCGTTCGGTGTCCACCACGAACTCGCACCAGTCGGACCAGTCCGAGTAGCCGGAGTCCTTCAGCTTGCCGGTGGAGCCGTCGTAGAGCTGGGCGTGCCACTTGTAGCCGTGGCCGTGGGTGAGCTCCCTGACGGGGATGTTCTTCTCGAAGACGCCCTCGTTCTGCGGACCGTCCTTGCCCTCGTAGACCATGGGCCGGCCGTCGACCTGGTCCCAGACGCGGAAGGTGGCGGTGAGGTTCTGGCCGGTGCCGTCGCTGTAGGAGTCGGCGTCGGTGCCGTTGACCGCCATGGTCGGGGTGTCGTCACGGATCCACGGGCGCTTGGTGTTGTCCGTGGTGCAGGTCTTCTCCTCCGGGTTGGTCAGCCGCTCGTTGTACGGCTTGCCCGGGGTGGTGTTGTACGTGACCACGAGCTTGGCGTTGTCGCCGCGGAACCGCTTCCAGGAGTTGGCGTCGTCCTCGTCGGCGGCCCGCAGCGAGAAGGCGATGGGGTCCTCGGCCTTGGCCTTCTTGCGGACGGTGGCGGTGAGGTTCTCGTTGCTCTCGTCCGGGTTGTCCTGGAAGTCGACCCAGCTGGGCGGCGCGTCGGGGCTGCAGCTGTCGCCGCGGCCGTAGGCCACCGTGCGGTCGACCATCAGGTCGCCGTCCTTGGGCTTGTTGTTCCAGTTGGTGGCGGAGTCGACCCCGCCCTCGGCCACCGCGTGCAGGTTGACGGTGCTCTTCTGGCAGGAGAAGGAGAAGGTCTCGTAGACCTCGAAGACCGCCTTGGAGATCGTGCGGTTCTTCCACCCGGAGGTGTCGAACTGGAAGTACATGCGGTTGGTGTAGGGCGAGGAACTGCACACGTAGTACGTGCCGCCGATCGACGCGTACGAACAGCGCCCGACGCCCTCGTCCTTCTTGAACTTGTGGAACTCGGTGCTCGGGTGGGCGCTGGAGACGTACAGCCACTCGCTCTTGGACATGCCGGCCTCCGGGTCGAGGTAGACCGGGAAGTCGGTGTCGGCGGCGGCCAGGACGGAAGCGTCGGGCTCGACGGTGACGGCGGACGCGGTCACGTCCAGGCCCATGTCGGCGACCTTCGCGGCGGCGTCGGGCGCGGCCTCGACCGGGGCGCCGGAGCCGGAGGCCGGCACGGCGTCCGCCGGGACCTCCTCGGCGGCGGTGGCCGAGTCCCACATCTTGGGCGCCTGCCCGCCGAAGAGCCGCTCACCGGAGGCGTCGACGGCCTGCAGCCCGCCGGCCGGACCGGCGGTCAGATCGAGGCCCTCGGACCGTACGGGCAGCCGCAGCCTGGCCAGCTCCGGATTGTGCGCGGCCTCCGGCGTCTTCACCTTCAGGACGTACGAGTACCCGGTCACCGTGGCGCTCGCCAGCAGGTCGACGCCCGGCAGCACCTCGCGGTACTCGGCGGTGTCACCGTCCAGGACCGGCTCCGGCAACGGCCTGGGCCAGCGCAGGGTGAACGACCTGCCCTCGTCGCCCAGGGTGATCAGATCGGTCGAACCGCCGCCCGCGAAGGCCAGGTCGACGACCGCGGCCTTCGGGCCCACGGTGCCGTCGGCCCGCCGCTCCAGCGTGGCGTCGGCCTTCTCCCAGCCGCCGTCGGCGCGCCGCACCCGCTGCGGCTGGACACTGGTCTCACTGGTGAAGCTGCCGTCCGGGTTGGCGAAGACGAGCTCGTCCTCGGTACGGCGCTGAACGATCTCCACCGGTTCCCCGGTGTCGGCGGCCAGCTCGAACGCGGCCGCCTCGGCCGAAGCCGACGCCGGCGGCGTGCTGCCGGCCGCACCGGCCGGACTGGTGACGGCGGGCAACGCGCCCAGGACCACGGCGCCGCCGAGCAGCACGCCGAGCGTCCGGGCAGCACGAAGCCGCCGGAACCAAGGGTTGGTCATGCCCTTGTCTCCCCCCGGGCTCTCCCCAGAGCCCGCTATGAAATTGATGTGCCCATGCTGTGCAGCAGGGACGGGGGAAACCTATGGGACTTCCTTTACCGAATCAAGGGCGTTTCAGGAGAATTACAGATGCGTCGCCGCGAACATCCGCAGCACCGCCGGGAGTACGACCACCGACGGGCCCGGTGCCCCGAGGGCCTTCGTCAGGTCGGATTCGAGGGTCTCCGGGGTCGTGCGGATGCCCGGGACGCCGAAGGACTCGGCGAGGGAGACGTAGTCGGGGCGGGTCAGTTCCGTCGCCGTCGCCTGGCCGAAGGCGTCCGTCATGTACTCGCGGAGGATGCCGTAGCCGCCGTCGTCGACGATCAGCCAGGTGACGTTCAGGTCGTACTGGCGGGCGGTCGCCAGCTCGGCGACGGAGTACAGGGCTCCGCCGTCGCCGGAGACCGCGAGGACCGGGGTCGTCGGATCGGCGGCCGCCGCGCCCAGGGCAGCGGGGAAGCCGTAGCCGAGGCCGCCGGCGCCCTGCGCTGAGTGCATGCGGTTGGGCCCCTTGGCGTCGAAGGCCGACCAGGCCCAGTACGCCAGGATCGTCATGTCCCAGAAGGACGGGGAGTCGGCGGGGAGCGCCCTGCGGATCGACGCCAACACGTCCTGCTCCAGGGTGAGTTCCTGGGCCGCGATACGGTCGGCGACCTGCGCCAGGACCGCGCGGACCCGCTCGGGCGCCCCGGTGTCCTCCCTCGGGGACACCGTCTCCAGCAACGCCTGCAGCGCGAGGCGCGCGTCCGCGTGGATGCCCAGCGCCGGGTGGTTGGACTCGAGCTTGCCGAGGTCCGCCTCGATCTGGATCAGCCGGCCACGGGGCTTGAACGTGTGGTAGTTGGAGGAGAGTTCACCGAGGCCGGACCCGACCACCAGCACGACGTCGGCGTCCTCCAGGAAGTCCGTGGTGTGCCGGTCCTCGATCCAGGACTGGAGGGACAGGGGGTGCGTCCACGGGAACGCGCCCTTGCCGCCGGGAGTCGTGACGACCGGCGCCTGAAGCGTCTCGGCGAGCCGCCTGAGCTTGCCGGAGGCGTCCGCGCGGACGACTCCCCCGCCCGCGATGATCGCCGGGCGCAGCGCGTTGGACAGCAAGTCGGCCGCCACGGCGGTGAGTTCGGGGCGCGGGGGCAGGTCGTCCGGGGTCGCGTCCACCGCCGTGACCACCGGGACGGGCGTCTCGGCCAGCAGCACGTCCTGCGGGATCTCCACCCACACCGGGCCGTGCGGGGCCGTCAGCGCCGACTTCCAGGCCGCCGCGATCGCGGACGGGATCTGGGACTGGGTGCGCACGGTGTGGACGGACTTGACCACGCCCCGGAACGAGGCCGCCTGGTCCGGGAGTTCGTGCAGGTAGCCATGGCGGCCGCCGCCGAGCCCCGCCGTCGGGACCTGGCTGCTGATCGCCAGTACGGGCGCCGAGGCCGCGGCCGCCTCCTGGAGCGCGGCGAGGGAGGTCAGCGCGCCCGGTCCCGTCGACAGCAGCAGCGGGGCCGCCTCGCCGGTGATCCGGCCGTACGCGTCCGCCGCGAACCCCGCGTTGTTCTCCACCCGCAGACCGATGTACCGCAGGTCGGAGCGGCGCAGCGCGTCGAACATGCCGAGCGCGTGCTGGCCGGGCAGCCCGAAGACGGTCGTCGCGCCGAGCCCGGCCAGCGTCTCCACGACCAGGTCCCCGCCGTTGCGGCCGGGGGGAGGGTTGAGCGCGGCCTCCGTCTGGGCGGGCGTCGGGCGGAGTTCCAGGTCGTGGTCGTGGGTCACTTCGCGCGGGCCTCGGCAATCTGGCGGGTCATGATCGTGGTCAGTTCGTACGCCGTGTGGGACGCGGCCACCGACGTGATCTCCGCGTGATCGTACGCCGGGGCCACCTCGACGACGTCGGCGGAGACCAGCCGGCAGGAGGCCAGGCCGCGCAGGATCTCCAGCAGCTCGCGGGAGGTCATGCCGCCCGCCTCGGGGGTGCCGGTGCCGGGCGCGTGGGCCGGGTCCAGGCAGTCGATGTCGATGGAGACGTAGAGGGGGCGGTCGCCGATGCGCTGCCGCAGCTGGTCGGCGACCTCGTCGGCGCCACGGCGGTAGACGTCCGCCGAGGTGACGATGCCGAAGCCCATCTTCTCGTCGTCGGTGAGGTCCTGCTTGCCGTACAGCGGGCCGCGGATGCCGACGTGGGAGAGCGCCGAGGTGTCGAGGATGCCCTCCTCCACCGCCCGGCGGAACGGCGTGCCGTGCGTGTACTCGGCGCCGAAGTACGTGTCCCAGGTGTCGAGATGGGCGTCGAAGTGCAGCAGCGCGACCGGGCCGTGCTGCTTCGCGACGGACCTCAGCAGCGGCAGCGCGATGGTGTGGTCGCCGCCGAGGGTCATCAACCGGGCGCCGGTGCCGAGGAGTTCGTCGGCGGCGGCCTCGATCGTCTCGACGGCCTCGTTGATGTTGAACGGGTTCACCGCGATGTCCCCGCCGTCCGCGACCTGGGCGAGGGCGAACGGGGACGCGTCCTGCGCCGGGTTGTAGGGCCGCAGCAGCCGGGACGCCTCGCGGATCGCGTTGCCGCCGAAGCGGGCGCCCGGCCGGTAGGAGACACCCGAGTCGAACGGCACCCCGACCACGGCGACATCGGTACGCCCGACCTCGTCGAGGCGGGGCAGCCGGGCGAAGGTGGCGGGCCCGGCGTACCGCGGAACACGGGAGGAGTCGACGGGGCCGCGGGGCGTCTCGTTGCTGCTCATGGGGTAATGCCTTCTTTCCTACGCTTCATCGCGTATGTACGACTCTACTGGGACCCCGGGCTAGTTCGAATAAAGATTCGATGTCTCGGCGGTCGCGTCCACCGCATCCGCCCGCACCGCAAACAGCCGGCCCCTGTGAAAGTAGACAGACGGAAAGCGGCCGAGAATTAGACGTTTTGTACAGCACGGCGCGACAGAGTGAAGGAAACGTCCACGACGCCTGGCACACCCAGGGGTGCCTGAATCACCGCTGAGCGCCATTCGGCTCCTCGTCGGCCTGGACGGCGCGTCGCACAACGGCGACCAGCCAGGAGTTCAGGGAACGGTCGTCCGCTTCGGCCGCATCCCGAGCCTTTTCGTGGAGATCGTCAGGGAGTCTGAGATTCACATGCTTCATGGTCCCATTCTTGAGCTAGATTGGGACCATGTCCAGGTTCCGCATGTACCCGACGTCGCAGCAGGAGCAGCAAATGCTCACGCACTGCACGCACGCCCGGTATGTGTGGAATCTCGCCGTCGAGCAGCACTCTCACCAGCCGTTCGAGCGCCCGTGAACCTCAACCCACGTGGGTTGGAATCCCTCTTTTTTGAAAGAGAGGGAGGATGTCAATGGGCGCACACCTCGGATAAGTGGATAGGTACGACGGCTCACCGACCCTGAGTACGTGACCCATGTCCCAGCGTGCGGGACACCAGGGACCGGCGCGGGCGGCTGCCTCACAATGGGACACATGCCGATACCCGGGACTCCCAGCCGCGCCGAGCTCGTCGACCACCTCGTCAGGACCCGTATCGCGGGCGACGTCGCGACGCCCCGCGAGAACAATCTCAGCCACTACCGCAGGCTGGCGAACGGCGACCGCCACTACTGGCTCGGTCTGGAGCTCGGCGACCGCTGGAGCGACGAGCAGGACGTGCTCGCGGTGATGGCGGAGCGGGTCGGCGTGAACGACGACCCCGAGTACCGGTACGGCCAGGACACCATCGACCCCGAGCTGACGGTGGCCGCGCTGGAGCGGCTGGCGGGGCGGCTGCGCAAGGCGGCCGAGGGGCAGCAGCGGGTTCTGTTCGCCACCGGCCACCCGGGCGGCCTGCTCGACGTGCACCGCGCCACGGCCAACGCCCTGCGCACCGCCGGCTGCGAGATCGTCGTCATCCCGGAGGGGCTGCAGACGGACGAGGGGTACGTCATGCAGTTCGCGGACGTGGCGGTGCTGGAGCACGGCGCCTCGCTGTGGCACACGCACTCGCCGGAACCGATGAAGGCGATCCTCACGGCGCTGGAGCGGGAGGGCCGCCCGCTGCCCGACCTGGTGGTCGCCGACCACGGCTGGGCGGGGTACGCGGGACAGCACGGGGTCGACTCGGTCGGCTACGCCGACTCCAACGACCCCGCCCTCTTCCTCGGCGAGTCGGAGGGAACCCTGCAGGTCACGGTCCCCCTCGACGACCACGTGGTCAGCCCCCGGCACTACGACCCGATGACCGCCTACCTGCTGGCGGAGGCGGGCCTGGTCTGACGGCCCGCCGTCGTCGTCATCGGGGGACCCGGACCACGCCCTCCTGGATCACCGAGATCGCCAGCCGCCCGTCCTGGGTGTAGATGCGGGCCTGCCCGAGGCCCCGGCCGCCGTACGACGAGGAGGACTCCTGGTCGTACAGGAGCCACTCGTCGGCGCGGAACGGGCGGTGGAACCACATGGCGTGGTCAAGGGAGGCCCCCACCACGTCACCCACCCCCCAGCCGCCGCGGCCGTGCGCGAGCAGGACCGAGTCGAGCAGGGTCATGTCGGAGACATAGGTGGCGAGGACGACATGGAGGAGCGGGTCGTCGTCGAGCTTGCCGTTGGTGCGGAACCAGACCTGGGAGTGCGGCTCGCGCGGCTCGCCGTACTTCCCGTACGGCGGCTCCTCGACGTAGCGCAGGTCGATGGCCTCCCGCGCCTCGATGAACTTCTCCACGACGCCCGGGTCGAGGTGGTCGTAGCCGCGCAGCCGCTCCTGCGACGTGGGCAGGGTGACCGGGTCGGGCGCGGACGGCATCGGGGCCTGGTGGTCGAGGCCGTCCTCGTACGTCTGGAAGGACGCCGACAGGGAGAAGATCGGCCGGCCGTGCTGGACAGCGACCACCCGGCGGGTGGTGAAGGAGCGGCCGTCGCGGATGCGCTCGACGGTGTAGACGATGGGCGCGCCCGGGTCGCCGGCCCGCAGGAAGTACGCGTGCAGGGAGTGGGCGTGCCGGTCCGCGGGGACCGTGCGCCCACAGGCGACCAGCGCCTGGGCCGCGACCTGCCCGCCGAAGACGCGCGGGACGACGGCGGACCGGGACTGGCCGCGGAAGATGTCCTCCTCGATCTGCTCGAGGTCGAGCAGATCGAGGAGGTCCTGGAGTGCCTCGTTCATGGCACCTTTTCTACGGGCCGGTAATTGCGGGGGCCTTACAGGCCCATGTCCTTCGCGATGATCGTCTTCATGATCTCGCTGGTACCGCCGTAGATGCGGTTGACGCGGTTGTCCGCGTACAGGCGGGCGATCGGGTACTCGTTCATGAAGCCGTAGCCGCCGTGCAGCTGGAGGCAGCGGTCGATGACGCGGTGCGCGACCTCGGTGCAGAACAGCTTGGCGCTGGCGGCCTCGGCCGGGGTGAGCTCACCGGCGTCGAGGGCCTCCAGGGCACGGTCGACGACGGCCTCGGCGGCGTCCACCTCGGCCTGGCAGGCGGCCAGTTCGAACTTGGTGTTCTGGAAGGAGGCGACCGGCTTGCCGAAGACGGTGCGCTCCTGGACGTACTGCTTGGCGAACCGGACGGCGGCCTTGGCCTGCGCGTAGGCGCCGAAGGCGATGCCCCAGCGCTCGGAGGCGAGGTTGTGGCCGAGGTAGTAGAAGCCCTTGTTCTCCTCGCCAAGCAGGTCCTCGACCGGGACCTTGACGTCGACGAACGCCAGCTCGGCGGTGTCGGAGGTCTTCAGGCCGAGCTTGTCGAGCTTGCGGCCGACGGAGTAGCCCTCGGACTTGGTGTCGACGGCGAACAGGGAGATGCCGAAGCGGCGGTCCTCGGCGGTGGGCGCCGAGGTGCGGGCGCAGACGATGACGCGGTCGGCGTGCACGCCACCGGTGATGAAGGTCTTGGCGCCGTTGAGGACGTAGTGCGTGCCGTCCTCGGAGAGCTTGGCGGTGGTCTTCATGCCCGCGAGGTCGGAGCCGGTGCCCGGCTCGGTCATCGCGAGGGCCCACATCTCCTCGCCGGTGACGAACTTCGGCAGGTAGCGCTTCTTCTGCTCGTCGGTGGCGAGCATCTTGATGTACGGCAGGCCGAGCAGCACGTGCACGCCGGAGCCGCCGAACTGGACGCCCGCGCGCGCGGTCTCCTCGTACATCACGGCCTCGAACTTGTACGAGTCGATGCCGGCGCCGCCGTACTCCTCGTCGACGCGGATGCCGAAGACGCCGAGCTCGGCGAGCTGGTAGTAGAAGTCGCGCGGCGCCTGGCCGGCCGCGAACCACTCGTCGTAGACCGGGACGACCTCGGCCTCGATGAAGGCCCGGAGGGTCTCCCGGAACGCCTCGTGATCCTCGTTGAACACCGTACGGCGCACCGCCGCCACCTCCAGCTGGCTCAAGGGTCCATGTCTAAGCGCTTGCTCAGACCATAAAGGTACCGGCGAGTACGTTCACCCGTCCAGGGGAGTCGGACCGTAACGCTCGTCACGCCGTCGCGGAGGAACGGAGGCGGCGCACCAGGGCGCCCAGGAAGGCGGCGTTCGCGAGGGCGGAGACGGCGACGACCGCCACGTAGGCCGCGCCGAAGGCCCAGCCGTCCACGCCCTCCGGGGTCAGCAGGAGCACCAGGCTCTCCGGCGCGGTCAGGATCATGGGCACGACGGCGGACATCGAGGCGTCCGCATGGGACACGAACAGGGTGTCGACGCCGACGAAGACCAGCGTGACGGCCACGACGGCCAGGTAGGTCCGGGAGATCCAGTTGTCCAGGGAGTGGCGGAACAGGTCCATGGGAGAGCCCTTCGCAGTCATGGTCGGGTCGACTGCTCCACGATCACCCGCCGGCGGGTCGCCCGGCATGAGTACGACGACTCATCCGCCCCTGGGGACGCGGACGCACCGTCACTGGGTACCGGCCGCCGCGAACGCCCCCCGCGCCATCCGGTGCAGCAGCCGCGCGGTCGCGCCCCGGCCCGGCAGGGAGCCCGGGCGGCCCAGGTGCGGGGTGGAGTTGAGCAGCCCGAAGACCGAGTGCACGGCCGAGCGGGCGGCCGGCTCCGCGAGCCCCGGGTAGACCTCGCGCAGCACCTCCACCCACAGCTCCACGTACTGCCGCTGGAGCTGGCGGACCAGCTTGCGGTCGCTGTCCCGGAGGCGGTCCAGCTCGCGGTCGTGCAGGGTGATCAGGGGGCGGTCGTCGAGCGCGAAGTCGATGTGCCCCTCGATGAGCGAGTCGAGGACCGCCTCCGAGGCCACCCCGTCGGCCTCTTGCAGCCGCCGTTTCGCCCCCGTCAGGAGCTGTCCGCTGATGCCGACAAGCAGCTCGGCGAGCATCGCGTCCTTGCCCGCGAAGTGACGGTAGAGGCCGGGGCCGCTGATGCCGACGGCGGCGCCTATCTCGTCGACCCCGACCCCGTGGAAACCGCGCTCGGCGAACAGCCGCGCGGCCTCCTTGAGGATCTGCTCGCGGCGGGTGGGGGCGTCGGTTCTGGTGGCCATGGAGGCAATTCTAGACAGGGAAGTTAGCGGTCGTTAACCTGGAGGAAATGGTTAACGCTCATTAACAGTCGATCACTGGGTGAGGGGACCGCAAGGATGCACGAGGCACCGGAGCTCCACAGCGCGGCCGACCCCGCGTCGGAGGCCTGGCGGGCCAACGAGGAGGCGCACCGGGCGCTCGCCGAGGAGCTGCGCGGCAAGCTGGCCGCGGCCCGGCTCGGCGGCGGCGAGAAGGCGCGGGCGCGGCACACCGCGCGCGGCAAGCTGCTGCCGCGCGACCGGGTGGACACGCTCCTCGATGCGGGTTCGCCGTTCCTGGAGCTGGCTCCCCTGGCCGCCGACGGGATGTACGAGGGGGCGGCCCCGGCGGCCGGTGTGATCGCGGGGATCGGGCGGGTGAGCGGGCGCGCGTGCGTGGTCGTCGCCAATGACGCCACCGTCAAGGGCGGCACGTACTACCCGATGACGGTGAAGAAGCATCTGCGCGCCCAGGAGGTGGCCCTGGAGAACCGGCTGCCGTGCGTGTACCTGGTCGACTCCGGGGGCGCCTTCCTGCCGATGCAGGACGAGGTGTTCCCGGACCGTGAGCACTTCGGGCGGATCTTCTACAACCAGGCGCGGATGTCCGGCGCCGGGATCCCGCAGATCGCGGCGGTCCTCGGCTCGTGCACGGCGGGCGGGGCGTACGTCCCGGCGATGAGCGACGAGGCCGTGATCGTGCGCGACCAGGGCACCATCTTCCTGGGCGGCCCGCCCCTGGTGAAGGCGGCCACCGGCGAGGTCGTCACGGCGGAGGAGCTGGGCGGCGGCGAGGTCCACTCCCGCATCTCCGGTGTGACGGACCACCTGGCCGAGGACGACGCGCACGCGCTGCGGATCGTCCGGAACATCGTCGCGACGCTCCCCGCGCGCGGGCCCCTGCCCTGGGAGGTCGTGCCGTCCGTCGAGCCCAAGGTCGACCCCTACGGCCTCTACGGCGCCGTCCCCGTGGATCCCCGCACCCCGTACGACGTCCGCGAGATCATCGCGCGCGTGGTCGACGGTTCGCGGTTCGCGGAGTTCAAGGCGGAGTTCGGGCAGACCCTGGTGACCGGCTTCGCCCGGATCCACGGCCACCCGGTCGGGATCGTCGCCAACAACGGCATCCTGTTCTCCGAGTCCGCGCAGAAGGGCGCCCACTTCATCGAGCTGTGCGACCAGCGGGGCATCCCGCTGCTGTTCCTGCAGAACATCTCCGGCTTCATGGTCGGCAGGGACTACGAGGCGGGCGGCATCGCCAAGCACGGCGCCAAGATGGTGACGGCGGTGGCCTGCACGCGCGTGCCGAAGCTGACGGTCGTCGTCGGCGGCTCGTACGGCGCGGGCAACTACTCGATGTGCGGCCGGGCCTACTCCCCCCGCTTCCTGTGGATGTGGCCCGGCGCCAAGATCTCCGTCATGGGCGGCGAACAGGCCTCCTCCGTCCTCGCCACGGTCAAGCGGGACCAGCTGGAGGCGCGCGGCGAGGAGTGGCCGGCGGAGGAGGAAGAGGCGTTCAAGGCGCCGATCCGGCAGCAGTACGAGCGTCAGGGCAACGCCTACTACGCCACCGCCCGCCTCTGGGACGACGGCGTGATCGACCCGCTGGAGACCCGGCAGGTGCTGGGCCTCGCGCTGACCGCCTGTGCCAACGCGCCCCTGGGTGACCCCCAGTTCGGCGTCTTCCGGATGTGACGGGGAGGGAACCCATGTTCGACACGGTGCTGGTGGCCAACCGGGGCGAGATCGCCGTCCGGGTGATCCGGACGCTCCGCTCGCTGGGCGTGCGCTCGGTGGCCGTCTTCTCCGACGCGGACGCCGACGCACGGCACGTCCGGGAGGCCGACACGGCGGTACGGCTCGGCCCGGCGCCGGCCGCCGAGAGCTATCTGTCCGTCGAGCGCCTGCTGGAGGCCGCCGCCCGCGGCGGCGCGCAGGCGGTGCATCCGGGATACGGCTTCCTCGCGGAGAACGCGGCCTTCGCGCGCGCGTGCGCCGACGCGGGGCTGGTCTTCATCGGACCGCCCGCCGAGGCCATCGCCCTCATGGGCGACAAGATCCGCGCCAAGGAGACCGTACGGGCGGCCGGAGTGCCGGTCGTCCCCGGCGGACGCGACCCCGAACTGGCCGAGGCGGCCCGCGCGTTGGGGGCGCCCGTGCTGCTCAAGCCGTCGGCCGGCGGTGGCGGCAAGGGCATGCGGCTGGTGCGGGACCTCGCCGTGCTGGACGAGGAGATCGCCGCCGCCCGCCGTGAGGCACGGACCTCCTTCGGCGACGACACGCTGCTCGTGGAGCGGTGGGTGGACCGGCCCCGGCACATCGAGATCCAGGTGCTGGCCGACGGTCACGGGAACGTCGTCCACCTCGGTGAGCGCGAGTGCTCGCTGCAGCGCCGGCACCAGAAGGTCGTCGAGGAGGCGCCGAGTGTGCTGCTCGACGAGGAGACCCGGGCGGCGATGGGCGAGGCGGCCGTCCAGGCGGCCCGCTCCTGCGGCTACCGGGGCGCGGGCACGGTGGAGTTCATCGTGCCGGGCGGCACTGTGCCTGCCGGGGGGACACCCCCCGAACCCCCCGTCTCGTCGTTCTACTTCATGGAGATGAACACCCGCCTCCAGGTGGAGCACCCGGTCACCGAACTGGTCACGGGCCTGGATCTGGTGGAGTGGCAGCTGCGGGTGGCGGCGGGTGAGCGGCTGGCCTTCGGGCAGGACGACATCGCGCTGACCGGGCATGCGATCGAGGCCCGCGTGTGCGCCGAGGACCCGGCGCGCGGCTTCCTCCCCACCGGGGGCACGGTGCTCAGGCTGGCCGAGCCCCAGGGCGACGGGGTCCGCACCGACTCCGGGCTCAGTGAGGGCACGGAGGTCGGCTCGCTGTACGACCCGATGCTGTCCAAGGTGATCGCGTACGGGCCGGACCGCGAGACCGCCCTGCGCAAGCTGCGGTCCGCGCTCGCCGGGACGGTCACGCTGGGCGTGCAGACCAACGCGGGATTCGTGCGGCGGCTGCTCGCGCATCCGGCGGTGGTGGCGGGCGAGTTGGACACCGGGCTGGTGGAGCGCGTGGTGGACGACCTGGTCGCCACGGACGTGCCGGAGGAGGTGTACGAGGCCGCCGCCGCCGTACGTCTTCAGGCGCTGAGGCCGCGCGGGGAGGGCTGGACGGACCCCTTCTCGGTGCCGAGCGGCTGGCGGCTCGGCGGTACGCCCAAGCCTGTCGCCTTCCACCTGCGCGTCCAGGACCCCGTCGCGTACGTGCCGCGCGGCACCCACACCGTCACCGACGACACCGTCACCGTGACCCTCGACGGCGTCCGGCACACCTTCCACCGGGCCGGCGAGTGGCTCGGCCGGGACGGCGACGCCTGGCAGGTGCGCGACCACGACCCGGTCGCCGCGTCCCTCACGCGCGCGGCGCACGCGGGCGCCGACTCGCTGACCGCGCCGATGCCGGGGACGGTGACGGTCGTGAAGGTGGCCGTCGGGGACGAGGTGAGCGCCGGTCAGAGCCTGCTGGTGGTGGAGGCGATGAAGATGGAGCACGTCATCTCCGCCCCGCACGCCGGCACGGTCGCCGCACTGGACGTCACGCCGGGCACGACGGTCGCCATGGACCAGGTGCTCGCGGTCATCACCCCGCTGGAGAACTCGGCAGAGGAGGCGAAGTGACGCTCCCCATGGTCGTACCGGCCCAGGACCTGCCCCCACGGGTGCGGATCCACGAGGTCGGCGCGCGGGACGGGCTGCAGAACGAGAAGTCGACGGTGCCGACGGAGGTGAAGGCGGAGTTCGTGCGCCGACTGGCCGACGCGGGACTGACGACGATCGAGGCCACCAGCTTCGTGCACCCCAAATGGGTGCCCCAACTCGCGGACGCCGAGCAGCTGTTCCCGCAGATCTCCGGCCTGCCCGTGGACCTGCCGGTGCTCGTGCCGAACGAGCGCGGCCTGGACCGCGCCCTCGCGCTCGGCGCCCGCCGGGTCGCCGTCTTCGCCAGTGCCACCGAGTCCTTCGCCAAGGCCAACCTCAACCGCACGGTGGACGAGGCGCTGGCGATGTTCGAGCCGGTGGTGGGGCGGGCGAAGGCCGAGGGCGGGCACGTCCGCGGCTATCTCTCCATGTGCTTCGGCGACCCGTGGGAGGGGGCGGTGCCGGTCGCCCAGGTCGTACGGGTGTGCCGGGCGCTGGTCGACATGGGGTGCGACGAGCTGAGCCTCGGCGACACGATCGGCGTGGCCACCCCGGGGCACGTGGTGGCCCTGCTGACCGAGCTGAACGAGGCCGGCGTGCCCACCGCCTCCCTCGGCGTGCACTTCCACGACACCTACGGCCAGGCCCTCGCCAACACCCTGGCCGCGCTGCGGCACGGCGTCACCACCGTCGACGCCTCCGCCGGCGGGCTCGGCGGCTGCCCGTACGCCAAGTCCGCCACCGGCAACCTCGCCACCGAAGACCTCGTGTGGATGCTGCGGGGTCTCGGCATCGACACCGGAGTCGACCTCGGCCGCCTCGTCGCCACCAGCGTGTGGATGGCCGACCACCTGGGCCGACCCAGCCCGTCCCGCACCGTCCGCGCCCTCTCCCACCAGGAGCAGTGATCACAGCCATGGACTACCGACTCTCCCCCGAGCTGGAGGAACTCCGGCGCACCGTCGAGGAGTTCGCGCACGAGGTGGTGGCGCCCAAGATCGGCGACTTCTACGAGCGGCACGAGTTCCCGTACGAGATCGTCCGCGAGATGGGCCGCATGGGCCTGTTCGGGCTGCCGTTCCCGGAGGAGTACGGCGGCATGGGCGGCGACTATCTGGCGCTGGGCGTGGCCCTGGAGGAGCTGGCCCGCGTCGACTCGTCGGTCGCCATCACGCTGGAGGCCGGAGTCTCACTGGGCGCGATGCCGCTGCACCTGTTCGGCACGGAGGCGCAGAAGCGGGAGTGGCTGCCCCGCCTCTGCTCGGGCGAGATCCTCGGCGCCTTCGGCCTCACGGAGCCGGACGGCGGCAGCGACGCCGGGGCCACCCGTACGACGGCCCGCCTCGACGAGGCGACGGACGAGTGGGTGATCAACGGCACCAAGTGCTTCATCACCAACTCCGGTACGGACATCACGGCGTTGGTCACGGTCACGGCGGTCACCGGCCGCAAGCCGGACGGCAGGCCGCTCATCTCCTCGATCATCGTCCCCTCCGGCACCCCCGGCTTCACGGTCGCGGCGCCGTACTCGAAGGTCGGCTGGAACGCCTCCGACACACGGGAGCTGTCCTTCTCCGACGTCCGGGTCCCGGCCGCGAACCTGCTGGGCGAACAGGGCCGCGGCTACGCCCAGTTCCTGCGCATCCTGGACGAGGGCCGCATCGCGATCGCCGCCCTCGGCACCGGGCTCGCGCAGGGCTGCGTGGACGAGTCGGTGAAGTACGCCAAGGAGCGGCACGCGTTCGGGCGGCCGATCGGCGCCAACCAGGCGATCCAGTTCAAGATCGCCGACATGGAGATGAAGGCCCACACGGCCCGTCTCGCCTGGCGGGACGCGGCCGCCCGTCTGGTGTCCGGCGCGCCCTTCAAGAAGGAGGCGGCGCTGGCGAAGCTGTACTCCTCGACGGTCGCGGTGGACAACGCCCGTGACGCCACCCAGATCCACGGCGGCTACGGCTTCATGAACGAGTACCCGGTGGCCCGGATGTGGCGCGACTCCAAGATCCTCGAGATCGGCGAGGGCACCAGCGAGGTCCAACGGATGCTGATCGCACGGGAGTTGGGGCTCGCGGGGTAGCGGGCGGCCGGGAGGCGGAGCGGACCGCCCTCTGGACATCAGATGAGGTTAGGCTAACCTCACTTAGACGTGTCCGGCGGGCGTTCCGCCCCGTTCGAAAGCAGCCATACCCATGCCTTCTGCCCGTGCCACCCATCCGACCCGACGCGGCATCCTGGCCGCGGGCGGCGCCCTCGGCCTCGGGGCCGCGCTCGCCGCCTGCGGGGACGAGAAGGCGAAAAGCAGTGGCTCCGGCGACGCGACGGCGGCCGCCGAGACCGGCCCCTGGTCGTTCAAGGACGACCGCGGCGAGACTGCGAAGGCCGACAAGGTCCCCTCGGACATCGTGGCGTTCGTCGGCGTCGCCGCCGCGCTGTACGACTACGGCATCCAGGCCAAGGGCGTCTTCGGCCCCACGACGACCAAGGACGGCAAGGCCGACGTCCAGGCCGGCGACATGGACGTCAGCAAGGTCACCGTGCTGGGCAACGAGTGGGGCCAGTTCAACATCGAGAAGTACGCGGCCCTCCGGCCCGACGTCCTGATCTCCACGATGTTCGACGACGCCGGCACGCTCTGGTACGTCCCGGACGAGTCCAAGAAGAAGATCCTCGCCGTAGGGGCGCCCAGCGTCGGCATCTCCGTCTACGACCGCCAACTGACCGAGCCGCTCCAGCGCATGCTCGCGCTCGCCAAGTCCCTTGGCGCGGACACCGCCTCCAGCAAGGTGACCGAGGCGAAGAAGCGGTTCGAGGACGCGGCGGCCCGGCTGCGCGCGGCCGCCAAGGCGAAGCCCGGCATCAAGGTGCTGGCCGGGTCCGCGAGCCAGGACCTCTTCTACGTCTCCGGCTCCAACCTCTCCATCGACCTGGAGTACTTCAAGGCCCTCGGCGTGGACTTCGTCGAGCCCTCCGAGAAGGCCAAGGCGAAGGGCGGCGGCTGGTACGAGTCGCTGAGCTGGGAGAACGTCGACAAGTACCCGGCGGACATCATCATGATGGACAACCGGACCTCCGCCATCCAGCCCGCCGACATCACCGAGGCGACCTGGAAGAAGCTGCCCGCCGTCCAGGCCGGCCAGGTCATCGCCCGCAACCCCGAGCCGATCCTCTCCTACGACAAGTGCGTCCCGTTGCTCACGAGCCTCGCCGAGGCCATCGAGAAGGCGAAGAAGGTCAGCTGACATGACTACGGCCGTGGCCGCCCCGTTCCGTTTCTTCCCCTTGCAGGTCGTACGGACGAGGCGGCTCGGCCCGTCCCTGGTCCGGGTCACCTTCGCCGGTGACGACCTGCGGTACTTCCTCTCGGAGGGACGCGACCAGTCGCTGTCCCTCTTCCTCCCCCACCCCGGGCAGAGCGAGCCCGCCATCCCCTACCAGCTGGGGGACGGCTGGTGGCAGGCGTGGCGTGAACTCCCGGACGACGTACGGGCGGTGATGCGCTCGTACACCCTGCGGAGCCTGCGCCGCGATCCCGACGAGATCGACGTCGACTTCGTGCTGCACACCCCGGCCGGGCCCGCGTCCGCCTGGGCCGCGCGCGCCGCCGCCGGTGACCGCGTCGTGCTGCTCGGCCCGGCGGTCGCGGACAACCGCGCGATCCGCTTCCGCCCGCCCGAGGACACCGACCTGACGCTGATCTGGGGCGACGAGACCGCCCTGCCCGCCGTGTCGGCGATCCTCGAGTCCCTGCCGGCCGGCGCCCGCGCCCGCGTCTGGCTGGAGGTGCGCGACGCCGGGAACATCCAGGACCTGGCGACCGAGGCGGACGCGGAGATCACCTGGCTGGTCCGGGACACGGACGGCGTCGAGGTCCCCCACTGCCCCAAGGGCGTGGGAGGTGCCCCCACCCCCATGGCCCTCGACGCCCTGCGCGCCGCTCGACTCCCCGCCGCCGAACGGCCGTACGTGTGGATCGCGGGCGAGTCGGGGTGCGTGAAGCAGCTGCGCCGGCACTTCGTCGGGGAACGCGGGATCGACCGCCGGCGGGTCACCTTCGTCGGTTACTGGCGCCAGGGCCTGAGCGAGGAGCAACTGCGCGAGCGGGAGTGACGGCGGTCACGGAAGGGGCAGGATTAAGGGATGTGAACTTAGGTTAGGCTAACCTAAGTTTGACCTTGAAGTCGTGACCCCACCGCCTTCACCCACCCCGCACGGACCGTCCCCACCGGAGGACCCCCACATGCGCTCGCACCTGCTCAATGACCTGACCGCGGAGCACTACCGCCGCTCCGTGACCGAAGGAGTAGAGCGGGTGGCGGCCAAACTCGCCACCACCGACCGTCCGTTCACCGGTGTCACCGTCGACGCCCTCGCGCCCCGGATCGACGCCATCGACCTGGACCGGCCGCTGAGCGACACCGGCCTGGCCCTGGACGAGCTGGAGGACGTCTACCTCCGCGACGCGGTCTACTTCCACCACCCCCGCTACCTCGCCCACCTCAACTGCCCGGTCGTCATCCCGGCCGTGCTCGGCGAGGCCGTCCTGTCGGCCGTCAACTCCTCCCTCGACACCTGGGACCAGTCGGCCGGCGGCACCCTCATCGAACGCAGGCTCATCGACTGGACCGCCGAACGCATCGGCCTCGGCACGGCCGCCGACGGCGTGTTCACCTCCGGCGGCACCCAGTCCAACCTCCAGGCGCTGCTGCTGGCGAGGGAGGAGGCCAAGGGCGACTCCCTGGCCAAGCTGCGGATCTTCGCCTCCGAGGTCAGCCACTTCAGCGTGCAGAAGTCGGCGAAACTGCTCGGCCTCGGCGAGGAGTCGGTGGTCAGCGTCCCGGTCGACCACGACAAGCGCCTGCAGACCGTCGCCCTCGCCCGCGAGCTGGAGCGCTGCCGCCGCGACGGCCTTGTCCCCATGGCCGTCGTCGCCACCGCCGGCACCACCGACTTCGGCTCCATCGACCCGCTGCCCGAGATCGCCGAGCTGTGCGCCCAGTACGGCACCTGGCTCCACGTCGACGCTGCCTACGGCTGCGGACTGCTCGCCTCCCTGAAGTACCGGGACCGCCTCGCCGGCATCGAGCGCGCCGACTCCGTCACCGTCGACTACCACAAGTCCTTCTTCCAGCCGGTGAGTTCCTCCGCCGTGCTGGTGCGGGACGCGTCGACCCTGCGCCACGCCACCTACCACGCCGAGTACCTCAACCCCCACCGGATGGTGCGGGAACGCATCCCCAACCAGGTCGACAAGTCCCTGCAGACCACCCGCCGCTTCGACGCCCTCAAGCTGTGGATGACCCTGAGGGTCATGGGCGCCGACGGCATCGGCGAACTCTTCGACGAGGTCTGCGATCTGGCGGAGGAGGGCTGGCAGTGCCTCGCGGCCGACCCCCGCTTCGACGTCGTCGTCCGCCCGAGCCTGTCCACCCTGGTCTTCCGCTACATCCCCGCCGCCGTCACCGACCCCGCCGAGATCGACCGCGCCAACCTCCACGCCCGCAAGGCCCTGTTCGCCTCTGGGGACGCGGTGGTCGCGGGCACCAAGGTGGGCGGCCGCCACTACCTGAAGTTCACCCTGCTCAACCCCGAGACACAGGCGTCCGACATCGCCGCCGTCCTCGACCTGATCGCCGGCCACGCCGAGCAGTACCTGGGAGAGTCCCTTGACCGCGCTTGCTGAAACCGCCCCGCGCACCCACGACTTCGTGGGCATCGGCCTCGGCCCCTTCAACCTGGGCCTGGCCTGTCTGACCGAGCCCGTCGCCGAACTCGACGGCGTCTTCCTGGAGTCGAAGCCCGACTTCGAGTGGCACGCGGGCATGTTCCTGGACGGCGCCCACCTCCAGACGCCCTTCATGTCGGACCTGGTCACCCTCGCCGACCCGACCTCCCCGTACTCCTTCCTCAACTACCTCAAGGAGAAGGGGCGGCTGTACTCGTTCTACATCCGGGAGAACTTCTACCCGCTGCGGGTCGAGTACGACGACTACTGCCGCTGGGCCGCGAGCAAGCTGAGCAGCGTCCGCTTCGACACGACCGTGAGCGAGGTGACGTACGAGGACGGCCACTACCTCGTGCGCACGAAGACCGGCGGCAGCTTCCGCGCGCGCCATCTGGTCCTCGGCACGGGCACCTCACCGCACCACCCCGAGGCCGTGCGCGGACTGGGCGGCGACTTCATCCACAACTCCCGCTACGTCCAGCACAGAAGCGAGCTGGTGAAGAAGGAGTCGATCACGATCGTCGGCTCGGGCCAGTCCGCCGCCGAGATCTACCACGACCTGCTCAGCGAGATCGACGTCCACGGCTACCGGCTGAACTGGGTGACGCGCTCCCCCCGCTTCTTCCCTCTCGAATACACCAAACTCACGCTGGAGATGACCTCCCCGGAGTACGTCGACTACTACCACCGGCTGCCGGAGGCCACCCGCTACCGGCTCACCGAGCAGCAGAAGGGCCTGTTCAAGGGCATCGACGGCGATCTGATCAACGACATCTTCGACCTGCTCTACCAGAAGAACCTCGGCGGCCCGGTCCCCACCCGTCTGCTCACCAACTCCTGCCTGACCGGCGCCCGTTGGGAGGACGGCACCTACACCCTCGCCTTCCGTCAGGAGGAGCAGGAGAAGGACTTCGAGATCGAGTCGGAGGGTCTGGTCCTGGCGACCGGCTACCGCTACACCGAGCCGGAGTTCCTGGCCCCGATCAGGGACCGCCTGCGCTACGACTCGCACGGCAACTTCGACGTCGCCCGCAACTACGCCATCGACGTCACGGGCCGGGGCGTCTTCCTGCAGAACGCCGGCGTCCACACCCACAGCATCACCAGCCCCGACCTGGGCATGGGCGCCTACCGCAACAGCTACATCATCCGTGAGCTGCTCGGCGCCGAGTACTACCCGGTCGAGAAGACGATCGCGTTCCAGGAGTTCGCCGCATGAACACCCAGACAGCCGCCTTCACCTTCCGCCCCCTCGACCCCCTCAAGGACGCCGAACTGCTCCACCCCTGGGTCACCCACCCCAAGGCCGCGTTCTGGATGATGCAGGACGCCAGGCTGGAGGACGTCGAGCGCGCCTACATGGACATCGCGGCCGACGAGCACCACCACGCGCTGCTCGGCCTGGACCGGGCCGGCGAACCGGCCTTCCTGATGGAGAAGTACGACCCCGCCCACCGCGAACTCGTCGGACTGTACGAGCCGTTGCCCGGAGACATCGGCATGCACTTCCTCACCCCGCCGACCGACACGCCCGTGCACGGCTTCACCCGCGCCGTCATCACCGCCGTCATGGCGCACCTCTTCGAGGACCCGGCGGTCGACCGCGTCGTCGTCGAGCCGGACGTCTCCAACACGGCCGTCCACGCGCTCAACGCGGCCGTCGGGTTCGTGCCCGAGCGGGAGATACAGAAGCCGGAGAAGAACGCGTTGCTGAGCTTCTGCACCCGCGAGCAGTTCGAGAAGGCGGTGCTCGTATGACCCTCGCCGACGCCGTCGCCCACCTCTCCCCCGAGCGCTGGGCGCAGGCCAACCGCCTGCTGCTGCGCAAGGCGCTCGCCGAGTTCGCGCACGAGCGGCTGATCACGCCGGAGCGGGACGGGGACGCGTACGTCGTCCGCAGCGACGACGGCCTCACCCGCTACCGCTTCACCGCCACCCGCCGCGCCCTCGACCACTGGCAGGTCGACGCCGGCTCCATCACCCGGCACCGGGACGGCGGTGAACTCCCGCTCGCCGCCCTGGACTTCTTCATCGAGCTGAAGGACTCCCTCGGCCTGAGCGACGAGATCCTGCCGGTCTACCTGGAGGAGATCTCCTCCACCCTCTCCGGCACCTGCTACAAGCTCACCAAACCGCGGATCCCGGTCGCCGAGCTGGCCCGCTCCGGCTTCCAGGCGATCGAGACCGGCATGACCGAGGGCCACCCCTGCTTCGTCGCCAACAACGGCCGGCTCGGCTTCGGCGTCCACGAGTACCTGTCGTACGCGCCCGAGACCGCGAACCCGGTTCGGCTCGTCTGGCTGGCGGCCCACCGCTCGCGCGCCGCGTTCACGGCGGGCGTCGGGATCGAGTACGAGTCCTTCGTACGGGACGAGCTGGGCGCGGCGACCGTCGAGCGCTTCGAGGGCGTCCTGCGCGACCAGGGCCTCGACCCGGCGGACTATCTCCTCATCCCCGTGCACCCGTGGCAGTGGTGGAACAAGCTCACCGTCACCTTCGCCGCCGAGGTCGCCCGCCGCCACCTGGTGTGCCTCGGCGAGGGCGATGACGAGTACCTGGCCCAGCAGTCCATCCGGACCTTCTTCAACACCTCCCACCCCGAGAAGCACTATGTGAAGACCGCCCTGTCGGTCCTCAACATGGGCTTCATGCGCGGTCTTTCGGCCGCGTACATGGAGGCGACCCCGGCCATCAACGACTGGCTGGCCCAGCTGATCGAGGGCGACCCGGTGCTCAAGTCGACCGGGCTGAGCATCATCCGCGAGCGGGCCGCCGTCGGCTACCGGCACCTGGAGTACGAGAAGGCGACCGACCGCTACTCGCCGTACCGCAAGATGCTCGCGGCGCTGTGGCGGGAGAGCCCGGTGGCCTCCCTCCGGGACGGCGAGTCCCTCGCGACCATGGCCTGTCTCCTCCACGTCGACCACGAGGGCGCCGGTTTCGCGGGCGCGCTGATCGAGCGGTCGGCTCTCGCGCCGACGGAGTGGCTGCGGCGCTATCTGCGGGCGTACTACACCCCGCTGCTGCACAGCTTCTACGCCTACGACCTGGTCTACATGCCGCACGGCGAGAACGTGATCCTCGTCCTGAAGGACGGGATCGTGCAGCGCGCGATCTACAAGGACATAGCCGAGGAGATCGCGGTGATGGACCCGGACGCGGTGCTGCCGCCGACGGTCGAGCGGCTGCGGGTCGACGTCCCCGAGGACAAGAAGCTCCTCTCTGTCTTCACGGACGTCTTCGACTGCTTCTTCCGCTTCCTCGCGGCCGGCCTCGCCACCGAGGGGATCCTGGAGGAGGACGACTTCTGGCGGACGGTCGCGGAGGTCACCCGCGAGTACCAGGAGTCGGTGCCGGAACTCGCCGAGAAGTTCGAGCGGTACGACCTGTTCGCCCCCGAGTTCGCCCTGTCCTGCCTCAACCGGCTCCAGCTGCGCGACAACCGGCAGATGGTGGACCTCGCCGACCCCTCCGGCGCGCTCCAGCTCGTCGGCAACCTCAAGAACCCGATCGCCGGGTTCTGACCGGGACCGGACGGGCACCCCGGAGTACGGTCCTCCGGGGTGCCCGTCCACACATCCGAACAAATGGCCCCCCAGTTCCTTGAGGTGGATGCGGCCCACACCTCGCAGCGCTGTCCGCGCTGTGGCCACACCGAGCGGGCCGACCGGCCCGACCCGCGTGGGTATTCGTCACCATGGCCGTCCTGCCACCGACCTGACCGGACGGCGGGAGATGCGACCCGTGACCGCCCTGTCGTAGGGGGCAGTCGGGAGCGCGACAAGGCGCGGACGAACGAGTGCGAGCTCGGCCCTTCGCCGCCGAGAAGGTGACCCAGAAGGATGGCACGATGGCGTAGTGGCGGAAATCATCCAGAAGGACGGTACCTGGGCCTTCGACGGCGACGCCCTGCGGCTGACTCCCGGACGGGACCGCAACGTCAGTCTGCTGCGCCGCACACTGGGTGAACTCGTCGTCCCCCTGGGCGCGTTGGCCGGGATCTCGTTCGAGCAGGGCAAGAAGTCGGGGCGGCTCAGACTCCGGCTGCGCGACGGCGCCGACCCGCTGCTGCACGCCTCCGGCGGCCGCCTCACCGAGCCCAACGACCCCTACCAACTCCTCGTCGAGTCCGACCGCTACGGCGTCGCCGAGTACTTCACGGACGAGGTGCGCAGCGCCCTGCTGCTGGACGAGGTCCCCGCCGACCCGGTGAACGAGTATCTGCTGCCGGGCCCGTCCGTGCCGCTGTCGGTGTCCGCCGGGGACGGCACGGCGAGCTTCGACGGCGAGCGCGTACGACTGGAGTGGAACTGGAAGACGGAGGACGCCAAGGCCGCCGCCGGCAACCGCGTCCTGGCCCTCGGGGACGTCCTCGCCGTGGAGTGGCAGCCCGCGGTGGGCCTGGAGAACGGGCATCTGCGGTTCTCCGTGCGCGGCGGACAGACGAAGGCGCCGGCCAAGTACGACCCCAACTCGGTGGAGCTGTGGGGCTTCAAGAAGGACCCGCTGATGGCGCTGGTCGCGGCGGCCGTGCAGGCCCGGCTGCCGCATCCGTCGGCGGCGGCCGTGCCGGACGCACCGCCCGCGCAGCCCAAGCGGCTCGGGCCCGCCGAGGAGCGCGAGCACGACCACGACGCGCTGCTGCGGCGGCTGCGGGAACTCGGCGAGCTGCACCGCACCGGGGTGCTCACGGACGAGGAGTTCCAGATGGCCAAACAGGCGATCCTCAAGCGCATGTAGCGCGACGAGGACCGCCTGCCGGGTGTGCGCCCCGCCTTCCGGGCACACGGACTGCCGTGTGTCGGGCCCTACTTGGCCCGGCGTGCCACCGTGAAGTGGTCGATGCGGTCGCCGGTCTCGGCGATGCCCGACACCTTCAGCCTGGCGTAGCGCCCCTTCGACGCGGGCTCGACGTCCACGCGCAGGAAGGAGTAGTTGAGGTAGCGCACCCGGGACCAGGCGACGGTCTCGTTGACCTTGCCGTCCTTGGTGTTGACGAAGGAGGCGACCGAGTCGACCTCGTTCAGGTGGCCCTCGTAGGAGTCCGGCGCGGTGAACGCGTACAGGCTGCGGCCGGCCGCGCCCGCCGTCACGTAGACGACGCCCTCGGTCTCGGGGTACGCGGTCTCGCCGATCGGGAGCTTCTTGACGACCTTGTTGCCCTTGATCACGTCGGTGCGCTCGTACTGGTGGTTGTGGCCGTTGATGACCAGGTCCACCGTGTACTTCTCGAACAGCGGCACCCACTCCTGGCGCACGCCCCCCTCCGAGGCGTGCGCGGTGGAGGTGCAGTAGGCGCAGTGGTGGAAGAACACGACGATGAAGTCGATGTCCTTCGACGCCCGGAACTTCTTCAGCTGCGCCTCGAACCATGTGGTCTGGGTGCCGCCGGAGATGCCGAGGTTGGCCGGGATCTCGAAGGAGACGTCGTTCGGGTCCAGCGAGATGACCGCGGTGTTGCCGTAGACGAAGGAGTAGACGCCCGGCAGGTGCGCCTTGTCCGGCCCGTTGTCGGGGAGCGTGAAGCGGGCCTCCTCGCCGCCGTAACCGTTGGGCGAGTACCAGGCCTCCATGTCGTGGTTGCCGTAACTCACCATCCACGGAACGGACTTGGCGACCGACTCGGTCTGCGCGAGGAACTGGTCCCAGACGCGGGAGTCGAAGCCGGTGTCGGCGGACTTGCCCTGGCCGGCCGGGTCGGCGTAGGCGATGTCGCCGGCGTGCAGGTGGAAGGAGGGGTTCTGGCCGAGGATCAGGCTGTCGTTGGCCAGGCCGTGGTAGCTGACGCCCTGGTCGCCGAAGGCCGTGAAGGTGAACGGCTTGCTGCGGTCGGGGGCGGTGGTGAAGGTGCCCAGGGTGCCGAGCAGGTGCGGCTCGGCCGGGTCGAAGCCCTGGTGGCCGACGCCGTAGTAGTAGGTGCGGCCCGGGCGCAGGTGGGTGAGCTTGGCGTGCACGTAGTACTGCGTGTGGTCGCCGCTCGCGCCGACGCCGGCCGGGGTGTAGAGGGTGCGGATCTCGGCTTCGATCTTGCGGGAGAGGTCCCACGGGTGGGCGCCGACGCGGATGAAGGGCTTCTTCACCGCGACCGGGACCTGCCAGGAGACGGTCATCTCGGTGCTCGCGTCGTTGCCGAACGCGAGGTGCCGGCCGAACGGGGCGACGAGCGAGCCGTCGACGTACTCGGTCTGTGGGTGGCTCTGTGTGGGCGTGGCGGCCTGGGCGACCGCACCCGGCACGAACGCGCCACCGGCGACGGCGCCGATCGTGACGGCTCCGCCTCTCATCAGGTTGCGCCGCGAGAATCTCGCGCGCAGGTACTCGTGCTGCTCGGCCATGCTCATGCGCTCGGCCAGCTGCTCCGGTACTCCCATACGAGGTATGTCCATGACGACTGAAACTCGTCCACACGAGCAACGGCCCACCAGACCCCGGATGGACAGATCGCAAACAGAGGTTCATGGGAACACCAAAGAACGCCTACAGCCGCTTGCCCGATATCGGGCAGGATTCTTGCGAAACTCTCTTTTGTCCCTCAGGATCTACCGGGTGCACGACGAACTTGTCGATCATCTGACGCGGTCCACGCCCCTGAGCCGGGGCGAGGCGCTGCGGGTGATCCAGGACGTGCTCGCCTACTTCGACGAGACGACCACCGAGTACGTCCGTCGCCGCCACCGCGAGCTGCAGGCCCAGGGCCTGGTGAACGCGGAGATCTTCGAACGGATCGAGGCGGACCTGAAATACCGGGCGGTAGCGCCGCCGGAGCTTACGCTCAGGCAGTTGCGCCGCATCGTCTACGGCTGAGGGACTCATCTGTATGTGCGGAATCGTCGGATACATCGGGAAGCGTGATGTGGCTCCCCTCCTGCTGGAGGGCCTGCAGCGCCTCGAATACCGCGGCTACGACTCGGCGGGCATCGTGGTCACCTCCCCGAAGGCCGCCGGTCTGCGGATGGTCAAGGCCAAGGGCCGCGTACGCGACCTGGAGGCGAAGGTCCCGGCCCGCTTCAAGGGCACCACCGGCATCGCCCACACCCGCTGGGCCACCCACGGCGCCCCCTCCGACGTCAACGCCCACCCGCACCTGGACGCGGAGAACAAGGTCGCCGTCGTCCACAACGGCATCATCGACAACGCCTCCGACCTGCGCCGCAAGCTGGAGGCGGACGGCGTGGAGTTCCTCTCCGAGACCGACACCGAGGTCCTCACCCACCTCATCGCCCGCTCCCAGGCCGAGACCCTGGAGGAGAAGGTCCGCGAGACCCTCCGGGTCATCGAGGGCACGTACGGCATCGCCGTGCTGCACGCCGACTTCCCCGACCGCATCGTGGTGGCGCGCAACGGCTCCCCGGTCGTCCTCGGCGTCGGCGAGAAGGAGATGTTCGTCGCCTCCGACATCGCCGCCCTCGTCGCCCACACGCGGCAGATAGTGACCCTCGACGACGGCGAGATGGCCACCCTCAAGGCCGACGACTTCCGCACCTACACCACCGAGGGCACCCGTACGACGTCCGAGCCGACCACCGTGGAGTGGGAGGCGGCCTCCTACGACATGGGCGGCCACGACACGTACATGCACAAGGAGATCCACGAGCAGGCCGAGGCGGTCGACCGCGTCCTGCGCGGCCGCATCGACGACCGCTTCTCCACCGTGCACCTCGGCGGCCTCAACCTGGACGCCCGCGAGGCCCGGCAGATCCGCCGGGTGAAGATCCTCGGCTGCGGCACCAGCTACCACGCGGGCATGATCGGCGCCCAGATGATCGAGGAGCTGGCCCGCATCCCCGCCGATGCAGAGCCGGCCTCGGAGTTCCGCTACCGCAACGCGGTGGTGGACCCCGACACCCTGTACGTGGCCGTCTCCCAGTCCGGTGAGACCTACGACGTCCTCGCCGCCGTCCAGGAGCTCAAGCGCAAGGGCGCCCGGGTCTTCGGCATCGTCAACGTGGTCGGCTCGGCGATCGCCCGCGAGGCGGACGCGGGCATCTACGTCCACGCGGGCCCCGAGGTCTGCGTCGTCTCGACGAAGTGCTTCACCAACACCACGGTCGCCTTCGCCCTGCTCGCCCTGCACCTGGGCCGCACCCGCGACCTCTCGGTCCGCGACGGCAAGCGCATCATCGAGGGCCTGCGCAAGCTGCCCGCGCAGATCACCGAGGTCCTGAAGCAGGAGGCGGAGATCAAGAAGCTGGCCGAGCAGTACGCCGACGCCCGCTCGATGCTCTTCATCGGCCGGGTCCGCGGCTATCCGGTGGCCCGCGAGGCCTCCCTGAAGCTCAAGGAGGTCTCCTACATCCACGCGGAGGCCTACCCCGCCTCCGAGCTCAAGCACGGCCCCCTGGCCCTGATCGAACCGGCCCTCCCCACGGTCGCGATCGTCCCCGACGACGACCTCCTGGAGAAGAACCGCGCCGCGATGGAGGAGATCAAGGCCCGCAGCGGCAGGATCCTGGCGGTGGCCCACCAGCACCAGGAGAAGGCCGACGAGACGATCGTCGTCCCGAAGAACGAGGACGAACTGGACCCCATCCTGATGGGCATCCCCCTCCAACTCCTCGCCTACCACACGGCACTTGCCCTCGGCCGCGACATCGACAAGCCGAGGAACCTCGCAAAGTCGGTGACGGTTGAGTAGAGGCCCTTGTCTTCAGGGGCGCGGGGCTGTGTCGATATGCGGCTCCGCCGCGTGGGCGCGAGCAACCCCCACCCGCCCGTAGAGGCCGAACAACGAGGACGGACCCCACGTGAAGCCACCAACCACGGGGGGTCCGTCCATATCACCGGGGAGCCCAACCCCCGGCCGGCGCAGCTAACCGGTGGCCGTCACACCCCGGCCCGCAGCGCGTCGCGGAAGCACCGTCGGCCAGTGCGCGAGCGCGGCGGTCGCCGCGTACCAGGCAACGGCCCCCGCCGCCACGGCGAACCAGCCGCCGACCTTCGTGAGTGAACCGCTCGTCGCGAACTGCGCGATGGCGAGCAGCACGAGGGAGACGAAGAACAACCCGTAGGAGCCCTGGTCGAGTTGGTCCCCGCCCGCGAGGGTCAGGGTCAGGGTGACGAGGGCGAACAGCAGCAGGAACAGCCCTGCCGCGTGGGCGGACATCGCGTTGCCGGCCGTGACGGCCCAGGTGAACCACAGGGCGCCGAGCGCCGAGTAGGCCGTACCTGTCACCGCGTCACGGTCGCGGAAGGCGAACAGACCGGCGACGAACAGCGCGACGCCGCCTACATAGTGGGCCAGTGACACCGCGTCAGCGGCCGAGACCCCGTTGATCACGTCGGTGTGTCCGAGGCCGAACGCCAACAGGGTGATTCCCAGGGCGAGTCGGCCGACCACGGTGGTGGTCGCGCTCCCGGCGGAGACGTCTTTGTCCACGGCGGGCTCCCTTCGTGCATGTGCAGTTGTGCGGTGATCCGTATATGCCCTTCACAAGGGCACAAACACCTCTACGCACGAGTAGTTTCTGGCTGCCCACAGGGAGTTGACGGTGAGTCGGGAGACCGGGCCGGATGAACCGGACCGGGACTCAGGGAATGACGATGACGGGCCGCTTCGCCCGCTTGGCGAGCCGCCCCGCGACGGAGCCGAAGATGCGTCCCACGATGCCGTGCGTCGATCCGACGACGATCGCGTCGGCCTCGTACTCCCGCCCGACCTCTTCGAGTTCATGGCAGATGTCGCCGCCGCGCTCGACCAGGATCCAGGGCACCTCGGCCAGATAGTCGGCGCAGGCGAGCTCGAGTCCGAGCACCTCGGTGCGGTGGTCGGGCACGTCCACGAAGACCGGCGGCTCGCAGCCGGCCCACACCGTGGTGGGCAGCCGGTTGGCGACATGGACGATGATCAGGCCCGAGCCGGAGCGATGGGCCATGCCGATGGCGTAGGCGAGAGCACGCTCACTGGACGTGGAGCCGTCGAAACCGACGACCACGCCGTGCTTGAAGGCGGGATCGCAGGAATGACGTGGCTCGTCCGCCGCCAGGGGCTCGGCCGCCGTGGGGTCGGCGACGGGCCGCTTGCGGTCCCTGGGTTCGAAGAATTCGTGACCGGCCATGGCTGTCTCGGCGTTTTGATCCTTTATGGGAGGGACGACAGTGTGCGGCGGAGCTGTGTCCGGGAATCATCTTTCCCGCCCCATACCCCCAAGGGTACGGCGCCACGCCTCCTTAGCCCAGATCCCGCCCACGGTGCGTGGGGGTTCCAGGGAGCATGCACGAGGGGACGCCCGTAACGCAATGGTTGCTGCGCTGTACAGGCGGTTCGCACAGGATTCAGCTACCCGGCGGCCGGCCGGGGCGGGCGTACAGTGACCGACCGGTCGAACACGCGTTGAACCCGCTGACCCACGTCCCAGGGAGCACGCATGTCCGCACCGCACCGCACCCCCGACCCTCCCCGCGCGGCCGACCCGCCCCAGGACACCGCGACCGACGTCGTCCGCTGGGCGGTCTTCTCCTGCGTCCTGGTCCCCGTGGTCCTCCTCTGGTACGGCACCTCGCTCGCCGGCGCCGCGGGCACCGCCCTCGGCCTCGCCGCCGTCACCGCCGTGTGCCGGGTGCTGCTGCGCCAGTCGGAGCGGGGCGCGGCACGCCTGCTCACCGACGAGCGGGCGCAGGGTCGGGGCCGTCGGCAGCGGACCGGAACGGGGGCGCACAGAGGCGCTCGTCACACCGGTGGAAATACACCGGTCGGCTGACCGGTTTCCGCGCACGCGCCCGGCGCTTTTCAGCCAACTTCCCACGACCGCGTGTCGCCACCCGGCACCACCCCCCAACCCCCGTTCGACCTGCACATACAGGGGGTACGGGCCCCCGCGCACCCTATGTGGATTGGCCACCGCGACAAGGCGCACTTCCCTGCACGGCCCACGAGTGCAACGCTTCGTGATCGAATGCTTCACGCCAAGTTGCCATGTCGACAATGTGCCGGTTCCCGAACTGGGTCACCCCGGCACCACGGGACACAGTAGATTCGATCTTGACGTCTTACGGCGGGGGACTCGTGCAGGACCGAGGGGAAACGTGCAGGAGCGACACAACCGAGGAGCCGCGACCACCGAGGGGGGCTTAGCAGTATGAGCCACGACTCCACTGCCGCGCCGGAAGCCGCGGCCCGGAAGCTTTCCGGGCGACGCCGCAAGGAGATCGTCGCGGTGCTGCTGTTCAGCGGCGGCCCCATCTTCGAGAGTTCCATTCCGCTGTCGGTGTTCGGGATTGACCGCCAGGACGCCGGCGTGCCGCGCTACCGCCTGTTGGTGGCGGCCGGCGAGGAAGGCCCGCTGCGGACCACAGGGGGCCTGGAACTCACCGCGCCACATGGCCTGGAGGCGATCTCACGCGCCGGGACGGTCGTCGTACCGGCCTGGCGTTCGATCACCTCCCCGCCGCCGGAGGAGGCGCTCGACGCACTGCGCCGGGCGCACGAGGAAGGCGCCCGCATCGTCGGGCTGTGCACCGGCGCCTTCGTCCTGGCCGCGGCGGGCCTGCTGGACGGCCGCCCCGCGACGACGCACTGGATGTACGCACCGACGCTGGCCAAGCGCTATCCGTCGGTGCACGTGGATCCGAGGGAACTCTTCGTCGACGACGGAGACGTGCTGACGTCCGCCGGCACGGCGGCCGGAATCGACCTCTGCCTCCACATCGTGCGCACCGACCACGGCAACGAGGCGGCCGGCGCCCTGGCCCGCCGTCTCGTCGTCCCGCCACGCCGGACGGGAGGCCAGGAGCGCTACCTGGACCGCTCTTTACCAGAGGAGATCGGCGCCGACCCGCTCGCCGAGGTCGTCGCCTGGGCGCTGGAGCACCTGCACGAGCAGTTCGACGTCGAGACGCTGGCGGCCCGCGCGTACATGAGCCGCCGCACCTTCGACCGCCGCTTCCGCTCGCTGACGGGCAGCGCCCCGCTGCAGTGGCTGATCACCCAGCGGGTGCTGCAGGCGCAGCGTCTGCTGGAGACGTCCGACTACTCGGTCGACGAGGTCGCGGGCCGCTGCGGCTTCCGTTCGCCGGTGGCCCTGCGCGGCCACTTCCGCCGTCAGCTGGGCTCGTCGCCGGCGGCGTACCGCGCCGCGTACCGGGCCCGCCGCCCCCAGGGCGACAAGCCGGCGGACGTGGAACCGACACCGGGTCCCGCGGCCCCGGGTCCGACCCTCCACCCGGAGGGCCCGGTCCCGCTGCAGAGCCGCCGCACGGCGGCGAGCGCGGTGGGCGCGGGGCCGTCCCTGTCGACGGCGAGCGCCTCCGCGGACAACGGCCGCGAGGCCTACATGGCGGGCCGCGCGAGCGTGCCGGGCCAGCGCAGCGGGACCTGACCTAGGAACGCCGGGCGGACTCCAGCCCGTCCGGCGTCCGGGGCCCCGGGTGCGCCGACCCCGGTGCGCCGACCCCGGCACCGGTCATCCCAAAAGCGAGCGCCCGCTTTAGGGTGGTCGCATGAACGATCGCATGGTGTGGATCGACTGCGAGATGACCGGCCTCTCGCTGTCCGACGACGCGCTCATCGAGGTGGCCGCCCTCGTCACCGACTCCGAGCTGAACGTACTCGGCGAGGGAGTCGACATCGTCATCCGGCCGCCGGACCAGGCGCTGGAGACGATGCCGGAGGTGGTGCGTCAGATGCACACCGCGTCCGGGCTGCTCGCCGAGCTTCCCGGCGGCACGACCCTGGCGGACGCCGAGGACCAGGTCCTCACCTATGTCCGCGAACACGTCAAGGAGCCCGGCAAGGCGCCCCTGTGCGGCAACTCGGTCGGCACCGACCGCGGTTTCCTCCTGCGCGACATGCCGACCCTGGAGGACTACCTCCACTACCGCATCGTCGACGTGTCGTCGATCAAGGAGCTGGCCCGCCGCTGGTACCCGCGCGCCTACTTCAACAGTCCCGAGAAGAACGGCAACCACCGCGCCCTCGCCGACATCCGCGAGTCGATCGCCGAGCTCCGCTACTACCGCGAGGCGATCTTCGTACCCCAGCCCGGCCCCGACTCCGACACCGCGAAGACGATCGCGGCGAAGCACGTCCTGCCTGCTCAGTAGCCGTCCCCGGGGTCCCGGGAGGGCCCCCGCGAAAGCCGTGCGCGAGCACCCCTTCGGACCCTGTACACTTTTTCTCGGCCGGTCGGGGAAACCACAGATCTCAACCGCTGGTCGTGGTGGGTGTAGCTCAGCTGGTAGAGCACCTGGTTGTGGTCCAGGATGTCGCGGGTTCGAGTCCCGTCACTCACCCCACGAGAACAGGCCCCATGGCCTGCGGAAACGCAGGCCATGGGGCCTGTCTTACGTTTGGCCACGGCCGAACTACCGTCGTCCAGCCGCCGACGATTCGAGTCGTCCGGGAAGAAGCGGCACCATCAGCACGTCCCCGACGAACTTCCAGGTAAGTGACCCGGGAACCTCCTCGCCGTTCCTCGCGAACCACCCGGGGGCAACAGCGCGACACGCCGCCGCGACGTGCATCAACCGGGCGATCAGCTGCGATCAGTTGCGATCAGAAAGGCCAGATCCGAGGCCCGCGAGATCCAGACCTAACTGCTCCGAAACGGCGCCGAAACACCCCCTGTGTCTACTCAGCGGAGACGCTGATTCATTTCAGTGAACCTGACCTCGGGAGCCATCATGACGGACAACCTCGATCTGGCCGCCCTCTGTGAGGCCAGCGGCACCAAGTTCCTCCTGGCGCTCTTCGTCGACCTCAACGGCAAGCCGTGTGCCAAGCTCGTGCCTGTCGAGGCTGTCGACGAGCTGGCGACGGAGGGCGTCGGCTTCGCCGGGTACGCCGTCGGCGCGATCGGGCAGGAGCCCAAGGACCCCGACCTGATGGCGATCCCGGACGTCGCCTCCTTCACGCCCGTCCCGTTCGTCAAGGAAGGCCTGGCGATCGTCCACTGCGACCCCCACGTGGAGGGCGAGCCGTGGCCCTTCGCTCCCCGCGTGATCCTCAAGCAGGTCGTCGCCAAGGCGGCCGCCGCCGGCTTCGCGCCCTACGCCGGCGCCGAGGTGGAGTACTTCCTCCTCAAGCGCGACGCGGCGGGCGCCCTGGTCCCGGCGGACAGCGACGACGTCGCGGCCCAGCCGTGCTACGACGCGCGTGGCGTCACCCGGATGTACGACCACCTGACCTCGATCAGCACCGCGATGAACCAGCTCGGCTGGGGCAACTACGCCAACGACCACGAGGACGGCAACGGCCAGTTCGAGCAGAACTTCCGGTACGCCGACGCCCTGACGACGGCCGACCGAGTCGTCACCCTCCGCTACCTGCTGAGCGTGCTCGCCCAGGAGCGGGGCATGATCGCGACCTTCATGCCGAAGCCGTTCGCCCACCGCACCGGCTCCGGCCTCCACCTCCACCTCTCCCTGCGCGACACCGCGACCGGCACCCCGGTCTTCCCGGCGAGCAGCGAGGGCGCCGAGGACTCGGTCGGTCTGGGGCTGTCGAAGACGGCGTACTCCTTCGTCGCCGGCATCCTGGAGCACGCGACCGCGCTGCAGGCGGTCATCGCGCCGACGGTCAACTCCTACAAGCGGACCGGCGCGGTCGCCTCCAGTGCGAGCGGTGCGACCTGGGCGCCCACACTGCCGACCTACGGCGGCAACGACCGGACCCACTACGTGCGCATCCCGGACAACCAGCGCATCGAGCTGCGCGGCGGCGACGGCTCGGCCAATCCGTATCTCGCCATCGCCGCGGCCGTGGACGCCGGCCTCGACGGCATCGCCGGCGGCCTCTCCCTCGGCGAGGTCGGCACCGGTCCCGAGACGCCCTTCCCGCTGACGCTGCTGCACGCCGTCGAGGCCTTCGAGGCCGACGACGTCGTCAAGGGAACCCTCGACGTCGCGGGCCCGGGGGTCGCCGACTACTTCGCGAGCCTGAAGAAGGACGAGTTCTTCGCCTACCACGCGGCCGTCTCCGGCTGGGAGCACGACCGCTACCTCACCGCCTTCTGAGCCGCCCTCTGAGCCGCCCTCTGAGCCGCCTTCTGAGGCGCCCTCTGATGTGCCGTCACCCTCGAGAAAGGGACGCAACACATGTGTGGAATCGTCGGGTTGCACCTGCGCAGCCCCGAGCTCTACTCCCGGCTCGGTGAGCTCCTCACCGGGATGCTGTGCGAGATGGAGGACCGCGGCGCGGACTCGGCGGGCATCGCCGTCTACGGCAACGAGGACTGGTCGCCGCGCGGCAAAGGCTCGGTCTCACTGATCGACATCGACGTGACCGCCGAGACGGTCGCGGCGGCGCTCGGCGCCGAAAGCGGCACCGAGGTGACGGCCATCACCGTCGACAACGTGGTGCTCGCCAACGCCGACGTCGACTCGGAGGCGCTGATGGCCGCCGCGAAGAAGGCCTACCCGCACGTCCTCATCGGCGGCTTCGGCGAGGACCTCGCCGTCCTCAAGGGCGTCGGCGCCCCCCGGGCGCTGGCCGAGAGCTGGGGCCTGGCGAAGGCGCGGGGCTGGCAGGGCGTGGGCCACACCCGGATGGCGACCGAGTCGGCGGTCACGTCGTCGGGCGCGCACCCCTACGCCGTGGGCCCGGGCGAGTGCCTGGTGCACAACGGCTCCTTCTCCAACCACGCCACGATCCGCCGCGACCTGCGGGCCGCCGGCGTCGAGTTCGACTCCGAGAACGACACCGAGGTCGGCGCCCGCTTCGTCGCGCACCGACTCGCGGACGGCAAGGGCGTCGACGAGGCACTCACCGACCTGACCCGGACCTTCGACGGTTTCTACACCCTGCTGGTCTCCAACCGCGACAGCTTCGCGGTCGTCCGCGACGCCATCGCCTGCAAGCCGGCCGTCATCGCCGAGACCGACGACTGGGTGGCGATGGCGTCGGAGTACCGGGCCCTCGCCCACCTGCCCGGCGTCGAGAACGCCCGGATCTGGGAGCCCGAGCCCGAGGTCATCTACCACTGGAACCGTCAGGAGGTGTCGGCATGAGCTCCGCCGACGAGGCAGTGCCCGCGTTCGACCTGAGCACCACGCCCCTGCGCGAGGTCAACCAGGCACTGCACGCCGCGGGCCTGGAGGGTGAGTACGTGATCGAGAACCCGCGCGGCGCCCACAACGTCGCCGTCGGCCTCGACGCGCCGGTCAAGGTCACCGTCAACGGGCATCTCGGCTACTACGCCGCCGGCATGAACCAGCAGGCCGAGGTCGTCATCAACGGCAACGCCGGCACCGGCCTGGCCGAGAACATGATGAGCGGCACCGTCCATGTCACGGGCTCGGCCTCACAGTCGGCCGGGGCCACAGGGCGTGGCGGTCTGCTGGTCATCGACGGCGACGCCGGCGCCCGCTGCGGCATCTCGATGAAGGGCATCGACATCGTCGTCGGCGGCGACGTCGGGCACATGAGCGCGTTCATGGCGCAGAAGGGCCGCCTGGTGGTCCGCGGGGACGCGGGGGACGCGCTCGGCGACTCGCTCTACGAGGCCCGCATCTACCTGCGCGGCACCGCCAAGTCGCTCGGGGCCGACTGCGTCGAGAAGGAGTTGCGGCCCGAGCACCTTCAGGAGCTGGCGGGCCTGCTCAAGGCGGCCGGCTTCGAGGACGACGACCCGGCGTCGTACAAGCGCTACGGCTCGGCCCGCACTCTCTACCACTTCACCCACGAGAACGAGTACTGAGGCAGGATCCGATGACCCTCACCTCCGACGACCGGGCCCGGCTGGGCCTGCGCGAGTCCGCGACCTTCGACCGGGCCACCATCGCCGCGATCCAGCGTGCCGCCGAGACCGGCATCTACGACATCCGCGGCTGGGGCGCCAAACGCGCCCTGCCCCACTTCGACGACCTGCTCTTCCTGGGCGCCTCGGTGTCGCGCTACCCGCTGGAGGGCTACCGCGAGCGGTGCGGCACCGACGTGGTGCTGGGCGCGCGCAATGCCAAGTACCCCCTCCACCTCGACATCCCGGTGACGATCGCCGGGATGAGCTTCGGGGCGCTCGGAGCCAACGCCAAGGAGGCCCTCGGCCGCGCGGCCTCGGCCACCGGCACCTCCACCACCACCGGCGACGGCGGCATGACCCCGGAGGAGCGCGGCCACTCCAAGACGCTGGTGTACCAGTACCTGCCCAACCGCTACGGCATGAACCCGGACGACCTGCGCCGTGCCGACGCCATCGAGATCGTCCTCGGCCAGGGCGCCAAGCCGGGCGGCGGCGGCATGCTGCTCGGCCAGAAGGTCTCCGAGCGGGTCGCGGGCATGCGGGACCTGCCCGCCGGCATCGACCAGCGCTCGGCCTCGCGCCACCCCGACTGGACCGGCCCGGACGACCTCACCATCAAGATCAACGAGATCCGGGAGATCACCGACTGGGAGAAGCCGGTCTACGTCAAGGTCGGCGCCTCGCGCACCTACTACGACGTCAAGCTCGCCGTGCACGCCGGCGCGGACGTCGTGGTGGTGGACGGCATGCAGGGCGGCACCGCCGCCACCCAGGACGTCTTCATCGAGCACGTCGGCATCCCGACCCTCGCCGCCGTTCCGCAGGCGGTGCAGGCGCTCCAGGAACTCGGCGTCCACAAGAAGCCGGACGGCGTCCAGCTCATCGTCTCCGGCGGGATCCGCTCCGGCGCCGACGTCGCCAAGGCGCTCGCCCTCGGCGCCGACGCGGTCGCCATCGGCACCGCCGCCCTCATCGCGCTGGGCGACAACGACCCGAAGTACGCCGCCGAGTACGAGAAGCTCGGCTCGGCGGCCGGGTTCTACGACCAGTTCCAGGCGGGCCAGGACCCCGCGGGCATCACCACCCAGGACCCGGAGCTGCAACAGCGGCTCGACCCGGTCGAGGGCGGCCGCCGGGTCGCCAACTACCTGCGGGTGCTCACCATGGAGGCCCAGACGATCGCCCGCGCCTGCGGCAAGGCCCACGTCACCCACCTGGAGCCCGAGGACATGGTCGCCGTCTCCATCGAGGCGGCCGCCATGGCGCGCGTCCCGCTCGCCGGTACCTCCTGGATCCCGGGAGCGGGGCTGTGATGGCGACGAAGGCAGTGGTCGTCGGCGGCGGCCTGATCGGACTCTCGATCGCCCGGGCACTGACCGAGCGCGGACTCACCGACGTGCTCGTCCTGGAGCGGCACCAGCTCGCCGGCGGCGGCACCGGCAAGTCCAGCGGGATCGTCCGCGCGCACTACGGCGTGCCCTCGATCGCCGCGATGGCGTGGCGGAGCCTGCCCGTCTTCGAGGAACTCGGCGACCGGGTCGGCTTCCGCCAGGTCGGCTACACCGTCATCGTCGGCGAGGAGAACGCCGAGCCGCTCAGGGCCAACACCGCCATGCACCAGGGCCTCGGCATCGACGTCGACCTGATCGACAACGACCGGCTGGCCGGGCTGTGGCCGATGATGGAGGTCGGCGACGTCGCGCTGGCGGCGTACGAACCGCGTGGCGGGTTCGCGGACGCCACCCAACTCGCCCTGCACTACGGGCAGGTGGCCCGCGAGCACGGCGCCCGCATCCGGCAGAACACCCCCGTCGCCCGCATCCTCACCGCGGGCGACAAGGTGACGGGCGTGGAGCTCGACGGCGGCGAGGTGATCGACGCCGATCTGGTCGTCGTCGCCTCGGGCTGGTGGTCGGCGAAGCTGCTCGCCGGCCTCGGGATCGACTTCCCCGTGGAGGCCTACCGCTCGGAGCTCCTCATCGTCGACGCCGGCGAGCCGCTGCCGAACCTCCCGGTCGTCTCCGACCTGGTGAGCCTGCAGTACTGCCGGCTGGAGGGCGCGGGCCAGTTCCTCGTCGGCAACAGCGACCACGCCGACTTCCAGAAGAAGTTCGTCGACCCCGACAACTACTCCAACATCGCCGGCGAGGCCAGTATCGAGAAGTACGCGGAGAAGGTGATGCACCGCTTCCCCGGCTTCCCCGAGCCGTCGGTCACCCACACCTACGCCGGCGTGTACGACGTCCCGCCGGACTGGAACCCCGTGATCGCCCCGGTCTCAGGTGTCGACGGCCTGATCCTCTCCGCCGGCTTCGCCGGCCATGGCTTCAAGATCAGCCCGGCCGTGGGCGACCTCGTCGCCGACCTGGTGTTCGAGGGCGACAGCACCGACCCCGACATCCCCGCCTCGGACTTCCGCCTCGAACGGTTCGCCGAGGGCAAACCGCTGAGCAGCCTGCACCCCTATGTCGGTGCCGGCGAGATGCGGTGACGTGACCGAGGTGCTCGACCCCTCCCGGGTGGCCCCGACCCCCTGGCGCAACGGTGCCGGAGCCACCAGGGAGCTCGCGAGCGGGACCGACGCGTCCGGCCGGGTCCTGTGGCGCATCAGCGTGGCCGATCTCGACCGCGACGCGCCGTTCTCGGCGTTCCCGGGGCTCGATCGCCTCTTCGTCGCGCTCGGCCCCCTGCGGCTGACGGTCGACGGTCGGCAGCAGCGGCTCACGGCCGGCGACCAGGCGCGGTTCACCGGCGAGGCACCGGTCACGGTGGCCCTCGACACGCCCACCCGGGCACTCAACGTGATGACGCGACGGGGCGCGTGCCGGGCGGAGGTGATCCTCCGGCCGACGGCCGCCCCTCGCCTCCCGGCCGACGCCACCGCCCTGACCGTCCTGACCGTCCTGCTGGACGAGCGGGCCGCCGACGTACGACTCCTCAAGGAACCCGATGACTGACACCGTTTCCTCCCTGCTGGCCGCTCCGCCGGTGAGACGCCAGGCGCAGCCCGAGGGCGGGCGTGGAGTGCCGGGGCATACGGCCGGGGCGAGCCCGAGCACTGCTTCAACACCCGCGATGCGACCGGAAGATGAGGCCGTCAGGAGGTGGCGTCGGGGAAAGCGATCACGGAGAGGAAGCGGATCGGCAGGTCCACCAGTTCGACGGGGCCGTGGGCTCCCTCGCCGTCGAGGATCAGGGTGTCGCCCGGCTTGAGGCGGTGAACACTGCGTCCGTGGCCGTAGTCCATCGCGCCTTCCAGCATGTAGATGAACTCGGTGCCGGGGTGCTGGAAGAGTGGGTAGGTCTGGCTCTTCGCGGTGAGAGTCACGAGCAGGCACTCGAGGCGCTTGTGCTCACCGCGAAGGGACCCGAGGAGCTTGTAGTCGTGCCCCACCTGGCTGCCGTTCCGGACGATCGGTGTGCCTCGCCCGGCCTTCACATAGGAGGCCGGGCGCTCGGCGTCAGCTCCGCGGAACAGTGAGGTCACCGGAATGTCGAGGCCTTTGGCCAGCAGGGAGAGCGTGCTGAGGCTGCACGAGGTCTGGGCATTCTCGATCTTGGAAAGCATCGCTTTGGAGATACCGACCTTGGCCGCCAGGTCGGTGACCGAAAGCCCGCGCTGATGGCGCAGTTCACGCACGTTGCGGGCGATCGCCGCCTCGAGCTCGAGCGTCTCGATCGGCTCGTCGGCATGGCGGTCGCGTGCCGTGCCGATGTTGCGCAGCAGCGCGTTCGCGTCTTCTCCCATGCGTACACCCTAACGTCACAGCGTCCACTGCCAGTGACCGCGGCCCAGCCGGCTCGTACCGGAACGGGAGCCGCGCCCACTGCGGTTGGCCCCACGCCTGTCGGGGCGATGGCCGCCGGCCTGGCCACGGCGCGGGTCGAGCCGCATCGCCGGTTCAGGCCGGACCGGACGGCCCAGGCAGAAACTCGCGCTTAATTCGGCGCTTGAGCGTCCGTAACACCCGGACTGTCTACTGCAGTGAAACCTCGTTTCCTTCCATGGGTCCCCGCTGTCCGCGGGACCCACCGATCCACTCAGCGGAGCGTGCGCATGGACACCGGAAGTACCGCCTGGATGCTCGCGAGCACGGCACTCGTCTGTCTGATGGTGCCGGGGCTGGCCCTCTTCTACGGCGGGATGGTCGCCGCGAAGAGTGTCCTGAACATGATCATGATGACATTCGGAGCCGTCTCCCTCGTCGGCTGCATCTGGGTCGTCTACGGCTTCTCGGCCTCCTTCGGCGACTCGATCGGCGGCGCCGGACTGCTCGGTGACGTCACCGAGTACTTCGGTCTGAGCGGTGTGATGAAGGACGACCCGAAGGCGGTCATCCCGCTTTCGGTGTTCGCCGCCTTCCAGGCCCTGTTCGCGGCCCTGACCGCCGCCCTGATCTGCGGGGCGATCTCGGACCGCATCAAGTTCGGCGCCTGGATGGCGTTCACCGGGATCTGGGTGACCCTGGTCTATCTGCCGGTCGCCCACTGGGTGTTCGCCTTCGACGGCAAGGGCGTCGTCGGCGGCTGGATCGTCAACAGACTCGGCGCCATCGACTACGCCGGCGGCACGGCCGTCCACATCAACTCCGGCGCCGCGGCACTGGCGGTCATCCTCGTCCTCGGCAAGCGCATCGGCTGGAAGAAGGACGGAGGTGCGGAACGGCCCCACAACCTGCCCCTGGTGATGCTCGGCGCGGGCCTGCTGTGGTTCGGCTGGTTCGGCTTCAACGGCGGTTCCGCGCTCACCTCGTCCAACGCGGCCTCCGTCGTCGTCCTCAACACCTTCACCGCGACCTGCTCGGCGATGCTCGGCTGGCTCCTCGTCGAGAAGCTCCGCGACGGCCACGCCACGAGCCTGGGCGCCGCGTCGGGCGCGATCGCCGGACTGGTCGCCATCACCCCGTCCTGCGGGGCGGTGTCCCCGGTCGGCGCGCTCGCCCTCGGCGCGATCGGCGGTGCGGTCTGCGCGCTCGCCGTCGGCCTGAAGTACAGGTTCGGCTACGACGACTCCCTGGACGTGGTCGGCATCCACCTCGTCGGCGGCATCACCGGAACCCTGCTGGTCGGTGTCCTGGCCACCTCGGACGCCCCCAACGGCGTCGACGGCCTGCTCTACGGCGGCGGCTTCTCCCTGCTGGGCAAGCAGGCCGTGGGCGCCTTCGCAGTCCTGCTGTACTCCTTCGCGGTCACCTGGCTCATCGCCAAGGCCCTGGACAGGACGATGGGGCTGCGGGTGCGGCCCGAGGCCGAGGAGGGCGGCGTCGACGTCCATCTGCACGCCGAGAGCGCCTACGACCTCCTCCACCCCGTGGCCACCGGTTCGGCGCCCGCCGTCTCCTCGTCTCCGACGCCGTAGGAAAGTACGCGCCGCGGACACACTCGAGCGCCGTCAACCGCCACCTGTTCGCACCCCGTCGGTTCCGTCCCCGACGGGCAGGCCCGCCAGCAGAGCGCGCCGGCTGGCCCTGACATGCTCACGCATGACGCGCTCGGCGCTGTCGCCGTCCTTTTCCAGGATCAGTTCCAGGACGAGGTGGTGCTCACGGTCGGACTGGATGGCGCGGCCCGGCTGGCTCAGCGAGGTGTTCACCAGCCGGGCGTACGCGAGCTGGTTCATCAGGATCCGGTAGTGGGCCTGCAGCTTGCTGTTGTCGGAGCCGACTATGAGCAGGTCGTGGAACTCCTGGACCAGCTTCGCGTACCGTTCCCGGTCGTCCTGCCCCACCGCCTCGTCGGCCTCCCGGAGATTTCGCTCGAGCGAGTCGATCTCCGGGACGCGGCCGCGCTGGGCGAGGAGGCGTGCGGCCGCGCCTTCGATGAGTTCCTTCATCTCGAAGAGTTCCGTGATCTCCCGGCGGGACGGGGTGGTGACGAACGTCCCGACGCGGGGCCGGATCTCGACGAGCCCTTCGGTCTGCAGCTGCTTGAGGGCTTCGCGCACCGGCGTACGGCTCACACCGAACTCGTGCGCGAGGACGGTCTCCGAGAGAGAGGCTCCGGGTTCGACGTCACCGTTGATGATGCGCCTGCGCATCTCGGCGATCACCGTGGCCTGCATCGATCCTCCCCCAGCCGTCGGCCTGGGGGACCCCCACTTCGGTTCGCTCTCCGCGCGATTCACCGAATGCTCCTCCCTCTCCCCTACTGCCCACAGGATCATCCCAGAGACGTGAGTGCCCCGCCGTCGAAGAACTTGCCCGCGCTGTACACCATCGGGTGGAGCCCGGTGACCGCGGCGTGCACCACTCGGCAGACGAAGATCGTGTGCGTGCTCGCCCGGAGCCGTTCGCGGATCCGCACCTCCATCTGCGCGCTGCTCCGAGCGATCAGCGGGCTGCCGAACGGACCGCTCTCCCAGTCCAGGTCCTCGAACTTGTCAGCGGCTTTGCTCGCGAACGTGCCGACGACGTCGAGCTGGTCGCTGGACAGGATGTTGATCGCGAGGTGATCCGCCCGGAACAGACAGTCATGCGTGGACGAGGTGTGCTGGACGCACACCATCACCGTGGGAGGGTCGAGCGAGATGCTCGAGAACGCGTTGACGGCCAGCCCTCTGGGGGTCTCTCCATCCATCGCGGTCACGACCGTGACACCGGTGACGAACTGCCGGTTCACCTGCTTCATCACGTCGATGTCGGGGGTGGAGGCAAGCGTGGCCATGGGGTCGCTCCTTGTCATCTCGATCGTCAGTCCTGTCCCACGCTGATGATGCCCAGCGCCGCGAGCAGGGCCCGTGGATCCCATGTCACGTGCTCCTCGGCGATCCGGTCCCCCTCGAAGCGGGCGAAGGTGGCGCCGCTGATGTCGACGCGCCGCATGGTGGGTGGGACACCGAGGAAGGAATTCATGTGTGTTCCGCTGCTGTGCCAGCGGATCGCGGCCCTGTCGCCTTCGATCACGATGTCGTCGATGACGGTGGTCAGGTCCGGGAACGCCGCACGTGTGGAGACGATCGCCGCCTTGAAGGCGTCCAGGTTCTGCGGGTGCGGGTCTGTCCCCTGGCGCAGGTAGGCCGGGTTCAGCAGCGCGTCGAGTGCGTCGACGTCGCCCTGCCCCCAAGCCTCGGCCCATACCTTCTCGATTCGTTCCCTGCGGGCGTCGGTGTGCGTCATCTCTTCTCCCTTCACAGTGCCGGCCTTCTGGAGAATGCGGTCCGTCCACGGGCGCGAACAGGAGTGCCCGGGCCCTGCCGGAGGCGGCCGGAAAGGCCGCGGGAGCGGAACCGTTCGCGTCCCCTCCGCCGCGCCCTCGGCCACGGAATCCCCTGGTCCACAAGGGTGAGCCCGACCCCAAGTTGGTATACAAGAAGCAGTAAGGCATGCCACAGCGGGAGCGTCAAGGGCTCAGCGGCTCCGCACCACGCAACATCCCCGCTGATCGCCAGAATATGCAGTTCAAGCGCGACTTCATCGGCGTCGCCCCCGGAGTCCGGAAGGCGTGCGAAGGGCCTTCGGACAGGACCCTTGACCGGTTTGCACGCACATGCTTATCGTCCTGTGCCATGCAAGAGGGCTTGGAACAACCTGACGAGAGCATCGGCCTGCGCAAGCTCACGCTCTACCGTGACGTCGTCCTGACCGAGGCGGGCGAGGCGCCCGCGCGCCCCGCGTGGCGAGCCAGCGTCGCCGCGGTCATCCGGAATCCATGGCGGGGTGCCGGTCCTTCGGCCGACCTGTCCACGGAGCAGGCGCGGATCGCTCCGGTACTCGCGAAACTGCTGACCGACCGGCTCATCGCCGCCATGGGTGGTGCGCACGAGATCGAGGCGTTCGGCAAGGCCGCCATCGTCGGCACAGCCGGCGAGATCGAGCACGCCGGGGCACTCATCCACACCCCGTACTTCGGCAACCTGGTGAGAGAGTTCCTCCAGGGCGAATCCATCATCTGCTTCGCCGACACACGCGCCGAGGCCGGAGAGACACTCGTCGTCCCCCTCTGGCACAAAACACATGCCGCGACACGCAGCCACTACCAGACCATCAGCGCCCGCGTGCCCGACGCACCGCGTGCGGACGAGATCGTCGTCATCGCAGCCGCGTCGACGGGGCCGCGACCGCACCCCCGTATCGGGGACCGCATGACCGACCCCGTCGTCACCACCGAAACCCTGGAGGTTGTCCCCTCATGAGCGTCCGCAAGATCGTGACCGTCGTCGAAGAGATCCACGCCGAGGGCGGTCGCGCGGTCCATCGTCCCGCCCGGATCGCCGTCGTCGCAGCGGTGATCGAGAACCCCTGGGCCGGTCAGGGCTTCGTCGAGGATCTGGGCCCCGGCATCGAGGCGAACGCCTCCGACCTCGGCGCGCTGCTGGCCCCAGCGGTCCTGGACGCCCTCGGTGAGCCCGCGGAGGCATACGGCAAGGCCGCCATCGTCGGTCTGGACGGCGAGATCGAGCACGGTTCGGGGCTGATCCACACGCTCAGGTTCGGCGACCACTTCCGCAAGGCGGCCAATGCCACCACCCTGCTGCCGGCGGTCGAGAAGCGCGGGCCGGCCGGTGTGGTCTTCGACATCCCGCTGAAGCACATCACCGACGCCACGATCCGTTCGCACCACCAGAGCTTCGAGGTCCGGATCAGCGACGCCCCGCACCCGAACGAGATCGTCATCGCACTCGCCGCCGCCGCTCAGGGCCGCCCCCAGCAGCGCCTGGCGCCGCTCACGACCGAACAGTAGGTGCTCATGAGCAAGCCGACGGTGGTCCTGCTGCACGGCGTCGGACTCGACCACACCATGTGGGAGCCCACCGCCGCACTCCTGGCCGACCGCTTCACCGTGATCACCCCCGACCTGCCGGGCCACGGCTCCCGCCCGCCGGTGCGCGACGGAGTGACGCTCGGGGACCTGGCCGACGGGGTGGCCGGTGAGATCCCGGCCGGCTCGCACCTGGTCGGATTCTCACTGGGGGCGCTGGTCGCCCAGCACCTGGCACTGCACCGCCCCGAGCTGGTGGCCACCCTGACCTCGGTCAGCTCGGTGTGCGAGCGCACGGCCGAGGAACGGGCCTCAGTCGTCGACCGGCTGCGCACCGCGGAAACCGACTTCTCGGCGAGTGCGGCCGCGTCCCTGAAGCGGTGGTACGACGGCACGGACGTCGACGCCGACCGGGTCGCCCGCACGGAAGCCACGCTGCTCGCAGGCGACGTCGGTTCCTTCCTCGGCTGCTATCGCGTGTTCGCCACGGCGGACGCGGAACTCGGGCCGGACCTGGGCCACATCGCCGTACCCGCACTGGCGGTGACGGGGGAGAACGACCCGGGCTCCACCCCCGAGATGACCCGGCGGCTCGCCGCGGCGCTTCCCGACTGCCGGGTGGTGGTCGTCCCCGGGGCGCGTCACATGCTGCCCGTCGAGCGTCCCCAGGCTCTCGTCGACTCCCTCACCGCCTTCCTCGGAGAGTGCGCACATGTCTGACCTCACCACATTGCGGCACCTCATCGGCGGGGAGCCGGTGGAGCCCGCGTCCGGCGAGTACTTCGAGAGCACCAACCCGGCCACCCGCGAGGTCCTCTACCGGGCGGCGCGCGGCGACGCCGCCGACGTCGACCGGGCGGTCGCCGCCGCGCGGAGCGCCTTCGAGGACCCGCGGTGGCGCGACCTCAGCCAGACGCGCCGGGGCCATCTGCTGCGCCGCCTCGGTGAGTTGATCGCCGAGAACGCCGAGGAGCTGGCCCGGGCGGAGACGCTGGACAACGGCAAGCTGCTGCGCGAGATGCGGGGGCAGCTGGCCACCCTGCCGGAGTACTACCACTACTACGCGGGGCTCGCCGACAAGATCCACGGCGACTTCATCCCCACCTCCGACCGCCAGGTGCTGAACTACACGGCCCGGGAGCCGCTGGGCGTCGTCGGAGCGATCACGCCCTGGAACTCCCCGCTGACGCTGACCAGCAGCAAACTGGCCCCGGCTCTCTGCGCCGGCAACACCGTCGTGATCAAGCCCTCCGAGTACACCTCGGCGACCATCGTCAGGCTCGCCGAGCTGGCCCTGGAGGCGGGCTTCCCGCCGGGCGCGGTCAACGTCGTCACCGGGTTCGGGGCCGAGGCGGGACAGGCCCTGGTCGACCACCGCGACCTGGCGAAGATCTCCTTCACCGGCTCCACCGCCACCGGGGCCCGTATCGCGGCGGCGACCGCGAGCCGGTTCATCGGCTCCACGCTCGAACTCGGCGGAAAGTCCCCCAACATCGTCTTCGAGGACGCGAACATCGCGAACGCGGCGATGGGCGTCGTGGCCGGCATCTTCGCCGCCGCCGGGCAGACCTGCATCGCGGGCAGCCGGGTCTTCGCCCATCGGTCGGTCTACGACGAACTCCTGGAGCGGGTCGCCGAGCGCGCCAAGACCATCCGCATCGGCGACCCCCTGGACGCGCAGACCGAGTTGGGGCCGCTGGCCTTCGCCGACCAGCGCGACAAGGTGGCGGGCTACGTCGATCTCGGGCGCGAGGAGGGGGCCCGGGTGCTGACCGGCGGGCGGCCCACCGACGGCGGGCTCGGCGGGTACTTCTACGAACCCACCATCCTCGTGGACGTCGACAACGGCATGCGCGTCGTCCGTGAGGAGATCTTCGGTCCCGTGCTGGCCGTCATGCCGTTCGACACCGAGGAGGAGGTCGTCCGGCTGGCCAACGACACCGACTACGGACTCGCGGCCGGTGTCTGGACGACCAACCTCGCCCGGGCGCACCGGATGGCGGGGCGGCTGGACGCCGGGACCGTCTGGGTCAACACCTACCGGGCCATGTCCCCCATGTCACCGCGGCAGGGGTTCAAGACCAGCGGCGTCGGCGTCGAGCACGGCACCGAGACCATCAAGGAGTACACCCGCCTCAAGAGCGTGTGGATCAACACCAGCGATGAGCCCGTGGCCGACCCGTTCACCATGCGGAGCTGACATGCCACAGGTAGCCATCACCCTCGCTGAAGGCCGCACCCCGGAACAGATCCGGGCCCTGCTGCACGAAGTGCACGCCGCGGTCCTGCGCACCACGAACACCAAGCCCGAGTACATCCGTGTCGTCGTCCACGAGGTGCCCCGGTCGCACTGGGCCACCGGCGACGTGACCCTCACCGAGATGGACGCCACCGCATCAGGCAAGGAGCAGCAGTCATGAGGTTTTCGTTGTTCGTGCACATGGAGCGCTGGGACGAGGAGGTCAGCCACCGCCAACTCTTCGAGAATCTCACCGAGTTGACGCTGATGGCCGAGGCCGGCGGGTTCAGCACCGTGTGGATCGGCGAGCACCACTCGATGGAGTACACCATCTCCCCGAGCCCCATCCCGCTCCTCGCCCACCTGGCCGCGCAGACCTCGACGATCCGGCTCGGCGCCGGGACGATCGTCGCCCCGTTCTGGAACCCGATCCGCGCCGCCGGTGAGTGCGCGCTGCTCGACGTCATCAGCAACGGCCGGATGGAGGTGGGGCTCGCCCGGGGCGCGTACCAGTGCGAGTTCGACCGGCTGGCGGGCGGGCTGTCGGCCCGCGAGGGCGGGAAGCACCTGCGCGAACTCGTGCCCGCGGTCCGGGCGCTGTGGCAGGGCGACTACGCCCACGACGGCGAGATCTGGCAGTTCCCGACGTCGACCAGCGTGCCCAAGCCGGTGCAGCAGCCCACCCCGCCCATGTGGATCGCCGCCCGCGACCCCGACTCCCACGACTTCGCCGTCGCCCAGGGCTGCAACGTCATGGTCACCCCGCTGATGAAGGGGGACGAGGAAGTCGTCGACCTGAAGCGGAAGTTCGACACCGCGGTGGCCAACCACCCCGAGGTGGAGCGCCCCGAGCTGATGGTGCTGCGGCACACCCACGTCCACTCCCCCGACGAGCCCGACGGGTGGCGCCCTGCCGCGGAGGCGATCAACCGGTTCTACCGGACCTTCGACGCCTGGTTCGGCAACCAGACCACCCCACGGAACGGGTTCCTCGACCCCAGCCCGGAGTCGAAGTTCGAAGGCCGCCCCGAGTTCGCGCCTGAGGCGCTGCACAAGACGGCGATGATCGGCACCCCCGCCGAAGTGATCGAACGGCTGCGCGCCTACCAGGAACTCGGCGTCGACGAGTACAGCTTCTGGATCGACACCAGCCTGTCGCACGAGGAGAAGCGCACGTCGCTGGAGCTGTTCATCAAGGAAGTCGTGCCGGCGTTCCAGTAGGCCGGCGCTTGTCCGGGCGGAGTCGTCGCAGGCCTCGCCCGACCGCACCCCGGATGCGGCGACCGGATCGCCTCCGCCCGCCATACGACCTCGGCCCGCGGGTGAACGTCGCCCGAGTGTCCGTCCGAGATCTCACGGATGGCCCCGGCCATGGTGAGTCCCCACAGCCCCCACGCCCCCACGCCCCATGTAGCAGTCTCCTTTCCTCGCCCCAGGAGCACGCCATGTCCCATGATGCCTCGGCGCCGGTGTACGGCAGCGCGGTCACCAAGGTCGAACCCTTCGGTGTCGACCACATCCCCGACAACGAGCGGCACGGCAAGCCCAGTTCACAGTTCTTCGTCTGGTTCGCGGCCGGCCTCAACTTCCCCATCATCCTGCTCGGCTTCAGCGCCGCCTGGTTCGGGCTGGGCTTCGGCGCGGCCGTGGCGGCCATCGTGATCGGCGCGGCGCTCGGCTCGCTGCTGATGGCCGTGATGTCCCGGATGGGCGTCCGGCTCGGGGTGCCGCAGCAGATCCAGGCGCGCGGCCCGCTCGGCTTCTTCGGCAACTTCCTGCCCGTGGCATACATCAACGTCTTCGCCGGAGTCGGCTGGGCGGCGGTCACGGTCATCCTGGGCGGCAAGGCGTTCGCGGAGCTGACGCATCTGCCGTACTGGCTGTGCGCGGCCGTGCTCACGGCCGTCGAGCTGGTGGTGTCGATCTACGGCTACAACATGATCAACTACCTCCAGAGGGTGCTCACCTACGTCCTGACCCCGCTGTTCCTGCTGATCACCGTGGTCGCCGTGGTGCGCGGCGGCAGCTTCTTCCACGCCGACCCGCACGCGTCCGGATACATCGGCTCCACCGGCGGCTGGATCACCTTCGGCGGCTGGTTCCTCTCCTTCCTCGTCGCCTGGGCCCCCTTCGCCTCCGACTACTCCCGCTATCTCCCCGACACCCCCGAGGTCGTCAGCCGCACCGCCTGGTACACCGGCCTCGGCAACTTCGTCACCATCTGCTGGCTCGGCATCCTCGGCGTGGTCGTCGGCGGCAGCGCCACCAGCTCCGACTCCATCACCGCGCTGCACCAACTGGCCGGACCCTTCGCGATCCCCGCCCTGCTCGCCGTCGGCCTGTCCGCCCTCGCGCAGAACTTCCTCAACGTCTACGGCGGCGCGATCTCCGTCCAGACGCTGAAGATCCCGGTCTCCCGCTCCCAGGCGGTCACCGTCATCTGCCTGCTGGCCTACGCGATCAGCCTGTGGGGCGAGTCCGGTACGGAGGCCAAGTTCAAGGTGTTCCTGAACCTCACCGCGTACTTCATCGCCCCGTTCGCGGCTGTGCTGCTGCTCGACTTCTACCTGGGCGGCCGCTCCGACCCGTCCCGGATCCAGGAGTTGTACGACCGCCGCCGGGTGCTGGACTGGGGCTTCGTCGCCTGGGCCGGCGGGGTCGCCGCCTCCGTCCCGTTCTGGCAGTCCAGCTTCTACACCGGGCCGGTCTCGAAGGCGTACCCGGGGGCGGGCGACCTGAGCATGTTCGTCGCGGCCGGAGCGGGAGCGGTGCTGTACCTGCTGACCTACCGGCTGAAGCCGCTGTGGGTGCGGGGGCGGGCCGGCGGTTCCCCTGACCTGAACGCCAGCGAACCGTCCACCATCGTCTCCTGACGGCGATCCGGGCCGGGTTCCACTCCCTACGGGGCGGAGCCCGGCCCTTCGCGCTGTGCGGGCGCGCCGCCGAACCACCAGGACCTTCCTACGCCGAGCCGCCCCCGACCAGCCCCACTACCCTCCCGCCATGACCGAGCGGCCCCCGCGGGTAAAACCCGAGCCCTTCCGCACCCCACGCCTCGACGCCGTCCCCCTCTCCGTGGAACACGCCGCCGAGATGGCCGTCGTACTGTCCGACCCGGCGCTGCACGCCTTCATCGGCGGCGCCCCCGCCTCCCCCGACGCCCTCCGTGCCCGCTACGAACGGCTGGTCACCGGCTGTCCCGACCCGGCCGTGTCCTGGTGCAACTGGGTGCTGCGGCTGCGGGAGGAGGCGCGGCTGGTGGGAACCGTGCAGGCCACGGTCGTGGGGGCCGTCGCGGAGATCGCCTGGGTGGTCGGGACCCCGTGGCAGGGGCGGGGCCTGGCCTCCGAGGCCACCCGCGGGCTCGTGTCCCTGCTGGTCGAGCAGACGTGCGTGCGGACGGTCATCGCCCACGTCCATCCCGCGCACCGGGCGTCGGAGTCCGTCGCCCGGGCCGCCGGGCTCGAGCCGACGGAGGTGGAGCGGGACGGTGAGCGGAGGTGGCGGCTGGAGCTGCCCGGTTGATCGGGGGCAGGCCTTTCAGGACGACGCCCGTGTCACCAGTTCCGTCGCCAGGACCACCTGCCGGCGCTCCAGCCCGCGTGACACCGCCGGGCGGCGGTCGGCGACCTCCTCCAGGAGGAGGTCGATCATGCGTCGGCCCATCTCCTCGATGGGCTGGCGGACACTGGTGAGGGGCGGGTCCATGTGGCGGGCGATGGCGGAGTCGTCGTAGCCGACGAGGGCCACGTCGTCGGGGATGCGGCGGCCCTTCTCGCGCAGCACCTGGCGGGCGCCCGCCGCCATGACGTCGGAGCCGGCGAAGACCGCGTCCAGGTCGGGGCTGCGGGCGAGCAGCTCGGTCATCGCGCGGCGGCCGCCCTCCTCGGTGAAGTCGCCGGCCTCGATGAGGCGCTCGTCCACCTCGTGGCCGGCGTCGCGCAGGGCGTCGCGGTAGCCGTCGACGCGCCGCTGGGCGCCGTAGACGTCGAGGCGGCCGGTGATGTGGGCGATCCTGCCGCGGCCCCTGGCCAGCAGGTGCTCGGCGGCCGAGCGGCCGCCGCCGTAGTTGTCGGAGTCGACCGAGGTGAGGGTCTCCGCGGCCGAGCGGGGACCGCTGATCACGGCCGGGATCTCCAGCTGGGCCAGCAGGTCGGGCAGGGGGTCGTCGGCGTGCACGGAGACCAGCAGGACGCCGTCCACCCGATGGGCGGCGAGGTACTGGGCCAGGCGCCTGCGCTCGCGGTCGTTGCCCGCGAAGATCAGGAGCAACTGCATCTCCGTCTCGGAGAGTTCGGCGCCGACGCCCTTGAGCATGTCGGAGAAGTACGGCTCCGAGAAGAACCGGGTCTCCGGCTCGGGGACGACCAGCGCGATCGCGTCCGTGCGGTTGGCGGCGAGGGCCCGGGCCGCGGTGTTGGGGACGTAACCGAGTTCGGCGACCGCCGCCTCCACGGCCGCGCGGGTGGCGTCGCTGACCCGGGGGGAGCCGTTGATCACGCGGGAGACCGTGCCGCGGCCGACACCGGCCCGCGCGGCGACCTCCTCGAGGGTGGGCCGGCCCCCGCTCCGGCTCCGCGCTCCGTGGCCTGTTGCCATTGGCTCCGCCTCCCATGGACCTACGTTGGCCTGGAATCTAACAGCCCCGTGAGCAGTGACGACCGCCCCCGGGCGCCCCGGCGGCGCGCCGGGGGCCCCAGGTCACGGACCCCGCGATTCCACTTAACGTCCCGATAACTGAACGCATGACTCCGCGTCCGCTCCCTTGACACCCCCGCCTCGACCCGCGAACCTTCAACACATCACTTGTGGGAGCGCTCCCACAGTACCTGACACATACACATCCCGCACGTTCCCCGCCCGAGCCGCAGCGAGCACGAACGGGCCCAACCAATGCAGTTGGCCGGGGGGTCGGCACGTCAGGGCAACAGGAGGACGCAATGCGAGCACGTACCCGGACCGTCCGCAAGGCGGTGGTCCTCGCGGCCGTCGCGACGCTGGGCGCGGGGCTGCTGGCCGGCTGTGCCGACGACAACGGTGGCAAGTCGGACTCGTCGAACGGTGGCGGTAGCAAGGGCAAGACCACCATCACGCTGGGCCTCTTCGGCACCCAGGGCTTCAAGGAGGCCGGTCTCTACACCGAGTACGAGAAGCTCCACCCGAACATCAAGATCCAGGAGAACGTGGTCGAGCGCAACGAGGTCTACTACCCGGCCCTCGTCAACCACCTCACCACCAACAGCGGTCTGCAGGACATCCAGGCCATCGAAGTCGGCAACATCGCCGAGGCCACCCAGACCTTCGCGAGCAAGTTCGTGGACTTCTCCAAGGTCGCCGGCGTGAACAAGAGCGACTGGCTGGACTGGAAGTGGCAGCAGGCCACCACCAAGGACGGCCAGACGATAGGCCTCGGCACCGACATCGGCCCGATGGCGATCTGCTACCGCAAGGACCTCTTCCAGCAGGCCGGGCTGCCCACCGACCGCGAGAAGGTCGGCCAGCTGTGGGCGGGCGACTGGAGCAAGCTCGTCACGGCCGGTGAGTCGTACAAGAAGAAGGCCCCCAAGGGCACCTACTTCATGGACTCCCCCGGCGGTCTGCTCAACGCGATCATCAGCAGCAACCAGGACAAGTTCTACGACTCCTCCGGCAAGGTCATCTACAAGTCGAACCCGGCGATCAAGAGCTCCTTCGACCTGACCGCGAAGGCCGCCGCGGAAGGGCTGACGCAGCCGCAGACGCAGTTCCAGCCCGCCTGGAACTCCACCATCGCCAACAGCAAGTTCGCCGCGATCGCCTGCCCGCCGTGGATGCTCGGCTACCTCAAGGGCCAGTCGAAGCCCGACGCGGCCGGCAAGTGGGACGTGGCCGCCGCGCCGAAGGCCGGCAACTGGGGCGGCACCTTCCTGGCCGTGCCCAAGAGCGGCAAGAACGTCACCGAGGCCGAGAAGCTGGCCCAGTGGCTGACCGCGCCCGCCCAGCTGGCGAAGCTGTTCAGCGTGCAGGGCAGCTTCCCGAGCACCCCGGGCTCGTACACCCTGCCCCTCGTGACGGACGCGAAGAACGCGATGACCGGTGACTCGCCGATCGGCAAGATCTTCGCCGACGCCGCCAAGTCGATCCCGACCCAGGTGATCGGCCCGAAGGACCAGATCGTGCAGCAGGGTCTGACGGACAACGGCGTCATCCTGGTCACCAAGGGCAAGTCGGCGGCCGAGGCGTGGGCCACCGCCACCAAGACCATCGACAACAACCTGGAGAAGTGACCGGCATGGCCACCCGGCACGACATCGCCGCGCCCCCCGCGAAGGAGGGGGGCGCGGCCCCGGCCCGCCCGCCCGCCGCACCCACGGAGGCGGAGCGGCGGCGCCGCGCCCGTCTCTCGCGGCGCTGGCAGCGGGACCTCAAGTGGAGCCCGTACGGGTTCATCTCCCCGTTCTTCCTGCTCTTCGTCGCCTTCGGCCTGTTCCCGCTGATCTACACGGCGTGGGCCTCGCTGCACACCGTGGAGCTGACGGCACCGAACGACATGCAGTGGGCGGGGCTGCACAACTACACGCGGATCTTCGACGACGAGTTCTTCTGGAACGCGGCGCGCAACACGCTGACCATCGGCATCATCTCGACGGTTCCGCAGCTGGCGATGGCGATGGGCCTCGCGCACATCCTCAACTACAAGCTGCGCGCCTCGACCTTCTACCGGGTCATCATGCTCGCGCCCTACGCGACCTCGATCGCCGCGGCCTCCCTCGTCTTCGTCCTGCTGTTCGGCCGCGACTACGGCATGATCAACTGGGCGCTCCACTACGTGGGCGTCGGCAAGATCGACTGGCAGAACGACAAGTGGCCCTCGCAGATCGCGGTCTCGACCATCATCATCTGGCGCTGGACCGGCTACAACGCGCTGATCTACCTGGCGGCGATGCAGGCGATCCCGACCGAGCTGTACGAGTCGGCGGCCCTGGACGGCGCCAGCCGCTGGCGGCAGTTCGTCCACGTGACGCTGCCCCAGCTGCGCCCGACGATCCTGTTCACCTGTGTCGTGTCGACCATCGGAGCGAGCCAGGTGTTCGGCGAGCCGCTGATCTTCGACGCCAACAAGGGGGCGTCCGGCGGTGCGGAGCACCAGTTCCAGACGCTCGGTCTGTATCTGTACGAGCAGGGCTGGGTCAACATGCACCTGGGCCGGGCCTCGGCGATCGCCTGGACGATGTTCCTGATCCTCATCGTGATCGGGATCGTCAACTACGTCATCTCGCGCCGGCTGCGCGCCAGTAGTTAGGAGTACCGGCCGTGACGACGACACTGACGACACCCGTGGGCAGCGCCCCGACGGAGTCCCGCCGCACCCGCCGTTCCAAGGCCAGGCGGGCGGGCGGCACCCTGCACGCGGGCCCGGTCGCCTACGCCATCCTGATCCTCTTCTCCATCGGTTCGCTCTTCCCGCTGGTGTGGACGGCGATCGCCGCCTCCCGCAACAACAACCGGCTGGCGCAGACCCCGCCGCCGTTCTGGTTCGGCGGGAACCTCTTCCACAACATGAACGTCGCCTGGAACGAGGCCAACCTGGGCAAGGCGTTCATCAACACGACCATCGTGGCGGGCACTTCGGCCCTGACCGTCGTCTTCCTGTCCACGATCGCCGGGTTCGCCTTCGCCAAGCTGCGCTTCAAAGGGCGCAACATCCTGATGCTGATGGTGATCGGCACGATGATGGTGCCGCCACAGCTGAGCGTCATCCCGCTGTACATGATGGTCGCCAAGCTGAACTGGGCCGACCAGCTGCAGGCGGTCATCTTCCCGTCCCTGGTGAGCGCGTTCGGCGTGTTCTTCATGCGGCAGTACCTGCTCCAGGCGCTGCCGGACGAGCTGATCGAGGCGGCGCGGGTGGACGGCGCGAGCAGCTGGCGGGTGGTCTGGCACATCGTGTTCCCGGCGGCGCGTCCCGCGATGGCCGTCCTGGGCATGCTGATGTTCGTGCAGTCCTGGAACGACTTCCTGTGGCCGTTCCTGGTCCTCACCCAGAACGGCAACCCGACCGTGCAGGTCGCCCTGGCGGGCCTGGGCCGCGGCTACACGCCGGACCAGTCCCTGATCATGGGGGGCGCGCTGCTGGGCACGCTGCCGCTGCTGCTGGTCTTCGCGATCTTCGGCAAGCAGATCGTAGGCGGCATCATGCAGGGTGCGGTCAAGGGCTGAGCCCTTACGACAGTTCCGTCCCAGGGGCCGGGTCAGCGCCGCCTCGGCCCCCACCCCCACTCCTTCCGACTCTTCGGTCTCGACGACCACTTATGGGAGCGCTTCCATGACTGACTCCGTACACCCGGCCACCCCGGTGACCTTTCCTCCCGGCTTCCTGTGGGGCGCCGCGACCTCCGCGTACCAGATCGAGGGGGCGGTGCGGGAGGACGGTCGTACGCCGTCGATCTGGGACACCTTCAGTCACACGCCCGGGAAGACAGCGGGCGGTGAGCACGGTGACATCGCTGTCGACCACTACCACCGCTACCGCGAGGACGTGGCGATGATGGCCGACCTGGGCCTGTCCGCCTACCGCTTCTCGATCTCCTGGTCGCGGGTGCAGCCCACGGGACGCGGGCCCGCCGTGCAGGTGGGCCTGGACTTCTACCGCCGGCTGGTGGACGAGCTGCTGGAGCACGGCATCAAACCGGCCGTCACCCTCTACCACTGGGACCTGCCGCAGGAGCTGGAGGACGCGGGCGGCTGGCCCGAGCGCGACACCGCGCTCCGGTTCGCCGAGTACGCGCAGATCGTCGGCGAGGCGCTGGGCGACCGGGTGGAGCAGTGGATCACCCTCAACGAGCCCTGGTGCAGCGCCTTCCTGGGCTACGGCTCCGGCGTGCACGCCCCCGGCCGCACCGAACCGGAGGCCACACTGCGCGCCGCGCACCACCTCAACCTGGCGCACGGCCTGGGCACGTTGGCGCTGCGCTCGGCCATGCCCGCCCGCAACTCGGTGGCCATCAGCCTCAACTCCTCGGTGGTCAGGCCGCTTTCGCCGCAGGACCCGGCGGACCTCGCGGCGGTGCGGAAGATCGACGACCTGGCCAACGGGATCTTCCACGGGCCGATCCTGCACGGGGCGTACCCCGAGACTCTGTTCGCGGCGACCTCGTCGGTCACCGACTGGTCGTACGTCCAGGACGGCGACGTGCGGACCGCCAACCAGCCGCTGGACGCGCTGGGCCTCAACTACTACACGCCGACGCTGGTCTCGGCCGCCGAGGGCCCGGTGAACGGTCCGCGCACCGACGGCCACGGCGCGAGCGAGCACTCCCCGTGGCCGGGCGCGGACGACGTCGCCTTCCACCAGACGCCGGGCGAGCGCACGGAGATGGGCTGGACGATCGACCCCACCGGCCTGCACGAGCTGATCATGCGCTACACCCGGGAGGCCCCCGGCCTGCCGCTCTACATCACCGAGAACGGCGCCGCCTACGACGACAAGCCCGACCCCGACGGCCGCGTGCACGATCCGGAGCGCATCGCCTACCTCCACGGCCACCTCTCCGCTGTGCGCCGCGCCATCACCGACGGCGCCGACGTGCGCGGCTACTACCTGTGGTCCCTGATGGACAACTTCGAGTGGGCGTACGGCTACGAGAAGCGGTTCGGCGCGGTGTACGTCGACTACGCCTCCCTCGCCCGTACGCCGAAGTCGAGCGCCCACTGGTACGGCCAGGCGGCGCGGACGGGCACCCTGCCGCCGGCGACGTCCGACTGAGCCCACGGGGGCGCCGGGGGACGGGACGCGGCACGTCGAGGGGGCGTGCCGCGTCCCGCGTGGTTCACAGGGGCCGCCCAGAGGGGGCGCAGCCGCCTCTCAGGACCAGGGCGTTCGATCGGTCGAGCAGGGTGAGTCGGCCCTGCGGGACGACGGAGGACGTCATGGGATTCATCTCGCTCCTGCTGCCGCTGCTGCTGATCGGCGCGGCGGTGGCGTTCGCCACCCGGCGACGGCCGGACGGACCGGGACCAGGATCGGGACCGGTACCGGGCCCCGGACCGGGGCACGTGCGGCAGTCGTACGACATCAGCGCCGACGCCGGTGCCGAGGCGCACCGCTGGGTCGAACTGCTCGGCGGGAGCCTGTCGACGCTGGACGCGGGCGGGAACACGGCCGCCCGGCAGGCGCTCGCGGACGCGGGCGAACGGCACCGGGCGGCGCAGGGACAGCTCGCCACCGCCTACTCCCCCGCCCAGTACGCGCTGGTCACGCAGACCGCCGTGGAGGGCCTGCACCACGTCCGGGTCGCCCGCACCGCGCTGGGCCTCGACCCGGGCCCCGCGCTGCCGACCTCCGGCCTGACCGGCGGCCAGGTCACGGTCGGCGACCAGACCCACACCGCCTCGGCCCGGCCGGGTGCGGCGAACCCGTACTACTACCCCGGCGGTGTGGTCGCCGGCCGCAGTGTGCCCGGCGGCTGGTACAGCACGCCGTGGTGGAAGACGGCCCTGGTGGCGAGCGCGGCGGGCGTCGGCGGGATGCTGCTCGCGGACGCGATCCTCGACGGACTCGACCACCCGCACGGCCCGGGCCCGGGCGGCCCGGGCGGCGGGGCCGGGTTCGGGTTCGGGGACTTCGGGGGCGGGCCGGGGGCCTTTTGAGGCGGGCCCTTGAGGAACGCGCACTTTGGGCTGGGTGGCCTTTGAGGCGGGTGGCCCTGAGAGGGGTGGCCTGGTGACGCGGGTGGGTGCGCCCCGGCCGGGTGGTGGGGGAAGGCCGGCCGGGGCGCGTCGGCCCCCGTTCCTCGGTGGTCAGTTGAAGGCGCCGAACGCCTTCGAGAAGGCGGACTTGTCCTGGGTGATCGAGCTGCAGGTGGCGTCCGCGGTGGGCTTGGGGCCGCCGGCGCACTGCTGGTCGCGGGTGGCCGACCACATGGACAGCCAGCCCAGGCCCTTGGACTTGGCGAAGTTCACCAGCTGGGTGGCGTCGTCGACCTTGAAGACCTCGGCGGAGACGTCGTTGACGCCGATCATCGGGGTGACGGCGACCGTCTTCCAGGCGGCCGCGTCGGACAGCCCCAGCACGCTCTTGACCTGGGCCTGCGTGGCGGTGGCCGCCTGCTCGGCGTAGGTGCCCATGTCGCCGTTGTAGGAGGCGCCGTAGTCCATCGCCATGATGTTGACGGCGGAGATCCTCACCCCGTTGGACTTGGCGTCGGACAGCAGGTTCACGCCGTCCTGGGTGAGACCCTCCGGCATGACCGGGAGGGTGAAGGAGACGTCGAGACCGGGGTGTTGGGCCTGGAGCTTGGCTATGGCCTTCGCCCGGTTGGTGTTGGCCGTCGTGTTGGGCAGCGCGCCGCCCTCCACGTCGAAGTCGACCTTGGTCAGCTTGTACGCGTCGACGACCTTGCCGTACGCCGCCGCCAGCGCGTCCGCCGAGGAGCAGGTCGTCGCGAGTTCCGAGCCGGAGGCGCCGCCGAAGGAGACCCGGACGTCACCGCCCTTGGCGCGGAGCGCCCCGATCTGCGAGGCCACACCGTCGCTGCCGAGGTCCGTTACCCCGCCCCACTTCGGTGTGCAGCCGCCGCCGTCGGTGACGAAGGCCAGGTTGTAGTTCTTCACGCCGGTCGCGTCGGCGCTGGCGAGCAGGTCGAAGGCGGGGTAGAGGGACGTGTCGACGTAGGGCGCGAATCCGGCGCTCGCGGTGGTGCCGGTACCGGTGCCGGTGCTCTGGGTGGGGGTCGGCGTGGGGGTGGGGGTCGCCGGCTGTGTGGGAGCGGAGGTCGGAGTGGAGGTCGGGGTCGGCGTCGGCGACTGTGTCGGGCGGCCGCTCGGCTCCGGTGTCGCACCGCCGTCCGTGGAACAGGAGGCGCCGTCGATACGGCAACCGCCCGGATCGCCACTGCCGTTGACCACGAAGCCGACGGTGACCGACTTGCCGGCCGCGAGGCCGTCGGTGTCCCACTTGGCGGGCGTCACGGTGACGTGCTGACCGCTGACGCTCGACTCGGCGTTCCAGAGGGAGCTGAGCCGGGCGCCCGACGGCAGGTCGAACTCCAGCTTCCAGGTCTTCTCGGTGCTGCCGCTGTTGTTCGTCACGACGTACTGCGCGGTGTAACCCGTCGACCAGTCACTGGTCTTCGTGTACGCGGCGCCGACACCGGCCGCCTGCGCGGTACCGGTGAGCAGGATCGCGCCGCCGCCCACCACGGCCGCGGCGACGGCTCCGCCGATCGCCTTGTTCCTGCCACTGACCTTGCGCCGGTGCGTACTCATGCGCGTGCCTGCCTTCGCTCTTCACGGGGTGGGGTGCGGCAGCACGCTAGCGATCCGGAAACGGGCAAAGCGCCTGATCCGGACGGGGGTTGAGGATCTTAGGGTGCGCTTAAGGAAGGGATCGGGGACGGTTAAAGGTAGAGACCAATTTCCGCTGCCGACGCCGGCGCACCGACCGGTGCCCCCGCCCGCCCGGCGTCCGCTCGCGCCCGTCCAGCTGGATCCAGATCCGCACCTCGGTCCCGCCCAGCACGGACGACCCGATCCGCACATCGCCGCCGGTCGACTCGGCGAGCCGCCGCACGATGTCCAGCCCGAGCCCGGTCGAGCCGTCGCTGCCCGAACCCCGGCCGCGCGCCATCGCCGTCTCGGGATCGGATATGCCCGGACCCGCGTCGGAGACGAGCACGATCACCGCGTCCTCGCCGTTGTGCAGGTCGACGGCGAAGGCCGTGCCCTCGGCGGTGTGCCGGAAGACATTGCCGAGCAGGGCGTCCAGCGCCGCCGCGAGGTCCGCACGGGCCACGGGTATCCGCACCGGCCGGTCGGCGCCGGCCACCCGCCATTTGCGGCCCTCGTCCTCGGCCAGCGCCGACCAGAACGCCATCCGCTCCCGCACCACCTCCGCCGCGTCGCACCCGGCGCCGGGCCCGGCGGCCGCGGTCTGCGGCTTGGCGTCCCGGGCGGTACGGATGATGGTGTCGACCTCCCGCTCCAGCTGCGCGACCGCGGCCCGCGTCTGCTCGGCGGCCGGCCCGTCCCCGAGCGAGGCCGCGTTCAGCCGCAGCACGGTCAGCGGGGTGCGCAGCCGGTGGGACAGATCCGCCGCCAACTCCCTCTCGTTCGCCAGCAGTTGTACGACCTGGTCGGCCATGGAGTTGAACGCGACGGCCGCCAGCCGCAGTTCGTTCGGCCCCTCCTCCGGCACCCTCGCCCCGAGCTTCCCCTCCCCCAGTTCGTGCGCGCCCTCGACCAGCCGCTGGGCGGGCTGCACCATCCGCACCCCCAGCCGGTCGGCGACCGCGACCGAGCCCACGATCAGCGCGACGCCGACCCCGGCGAGCACCGCCCAGGCCGTACCGACGCCGTTGGTGACCTCGGACTCGGGGACGTACACCTCCACGACCGCGATGGCGCCGGAGCTGAGCGCGACCGGCTGGAGCAGCGTGGAGCCGCCCGGCACCTCGGTGGTGGACGCCCGCCCCAGTCTGCGCACGGTCGCGATGTCCTCGTCGGCCGCGCGCCGTCTGCCGATGTCCACGGCCGCCTGACCGCCGGCCGCCGGTATGTGCACGGCCATCCCGGAGGCGGAGCCGGCCGAGGCGACGACCCGCTCCAACTGGTCGCGCTCGGTGGTGATGGACAGCGCCGGGGCGACGGCGGCCGCCTGCCGTTCGGCGTTGGAGAACGCGCGGTCGCGGGCCATCTCCTTGATGACGAGCCCGAGCGGCACCGCGAAGGCGACCACGACCATGGCGGTGACCGCCAGACAGACCTTGACCAGTGCCCATCTCATCGCGGCGCCTCCCCACCGGGCGGCTCCAGCTTCACGCCGACCCCGCGCAGGGTGTGCAGATAGCGGGGCCGCGCCGCCGTCTCGCCCAACTTCCGCCGCAGCCAGGAGAGATGGACGTCGATGGTCTGGTCGTCGCCGTACGACTGCTGCCACACCTCGGCGAGCAGCTCCTTGCGGGGGACGACCACCCCGGGGCGGCCGGCCAGGAAGGCGAGCAGGTCGAACTCGCGCCGGGTGAGGTCGAGCCGCGCACCGTCCAGCTCGGCCTGTCGGCGCAGCGGGTCGACCGTGAGGCCGCCGACGCGGAGGACGGTGGAGGGCGGGACGTCGCCGGGGGCTGTGCGGGAGCGCCGTAGCACCGCGGACATCCGCGCGGACAGGTGCTCCACCGAGAACGGCTTGGTCAGGTAGTCGTCCGCGCCCGCGTTCAGCAGGCGGACGATCTCCGTCTCGTCGTCCCGCGCGGTGGCGATGATCACCGGCACGTCGGTGATCCCGCGCAGCATCTTCAGGGCCTCGGACCCGTCCAGGTCGGGCAGGCCGAGGTCGAGGATGACCACGTCGAAGCGGAAATGGGCGACCTCGCGCAGCGCCTCCAGCGCCGTCCCCACACTGCGCACGGTGTGCGCGGCATCGGTCAGGTGCCGGATCAGCGCCGAACGTACGAACTGGTCGTCCTCGACCACGAGCACACTTGCCATGCGCGGCACCGTACGCCATGCGGACGGGCCGCACCGGGGCCTGTGGATAACTCCGAGCGTGTGCGGCCGGTGGGGCGGGTGAGGCAGTATGACCGGCGATGCGCAGAGGACTCGTACACGTACTGGCTTGGTCGCTCGCCACGGGCGCGGCGGTCACGCTGTCGTGGTGGGGTGTCCACACGGTCATGGCGGGCACGGCGTACGACCCGCCCCGCGCCCTGCCGGTCAGGGCGGCCGGCCCGACCACGCAGGAGGCGAAGCCGCTGGCCACGTCGACGCCCCGGCCGTCCCCCTCGCCGTCTTCACCATCGAGGAGCCGGCCGGGCAGCCCGTCCGCGACGCCGACGCCGAGCGTCTCGAGGACGCCGGTCGCCAAGCCGTCGCCGACCACCTCCGGGACGGTGCGGAGTTACGACACCGACGGCGGACGGGTGGTGTTCGACCTCGGCGCCGCCTCGGCGACGCTCGTGATGGCGACCCCGGACACCGGCTGGTCGATGCAGACGTGGAAGACGGACACCTGGATCCGGGTGGAGTTCACCTCGGGCACCGACAAGGTCTCGGTGATCTGCACCTGGCACGACGGGCCGCCGCACGTGGACGTCGGCAACTACTAAGGCCCTGGGGCCCGCGCGGCGCTAGCGGAACACCGACGGCGGTGGTGCGGGGGACGCGGTCGCCGCGGCGTCCGTGACCGGGCTCGCGCCGCCCGTGAAGTCCCGCAGCGCCCGGCCGTGTTCGAGGCGCCCGGGGTGCGGGTCGGAGGCGGCCCGGCGGGTGAGTTCGGCGACCGGCAGCGGGGTGTCGGAGGCGACCAGGACGGCGTTGCCGAAGCGTTTGCCGCGCAGCACGGTGGGATCGGCGACCAGGGCGAGTTCGGAGAAGCGGGCGGCCGCGGTGGCGATCTGGCCGCGCAGATGGGCCAGCGGCGGTCCGTCGGCGAGGTTCGCGGCGTAGACACCGCCCGGCTTGAGGACCCGTCGGACCTCGTCGAGGAACTCCGTGGAGGTCAGATGGGCGGGGGTGCGGGCGCCGCTGAAGACATCGGCGATGACCAGGTCGGCCCAGCCGTCCAGGACCTTGGCGAGCCCCTCGCGGGCGTCCGTGGCACGCACCCGTATGCGGGCGCCGGGGTCCAACGGCAGCTGTCGGCGCACCAGTTGGACGAGGGCCGCGTCGCGCTCGACGACCTGCTGGGTGGAGCGGGGGCGGGTCGCGGCGACGTACCGGGCGAGGGTGAGGGCGCCCCCGCCCAGGTGCACGGCGTGCACGGGACGGCCGGGCGGCGCGGCGAGGTCGATGACGTGGCCGAGGCGGCGCTGGTACTCGAAGGAGAGGTGCGCGGGGTCGTCCAGGTCGACGTGCGACTGCGGCGCCCCGTCGATCAGCAGCGTCCAGGCACGCGCGCGCTCCCGGTCGGGTATCAACTCGGCGAGCCCACCGTCGACCGCCTCGACGACGGCTTCGGCACCACCGCCGCCCCGCCGGCCGTTCCTGGACCTACCCATGCCCCCATTATCGACGGCCGGACAACGCCCTGCCCGCCCGGGCCCAGGTCAACGGCGCGGAAGACGGCCACGTCCGCCTCACTGGCAGCTGTCCGCCGCCTCGATGGTCCGGGCCGCCTCGCCCAGGGCCGCGCGCAGGACCGTCGGGTCGGTCGCGAGGTCGCCGCCGCCGGGGGGCAGCAGCCAGTCGGAGCCCTCGACGGGCGGCTCGGGGTTCAGGGCGAGGCCGCGGCCGTCGGTCTCCGTGCAGGTGCTGCCCGGCACGTCCCAGGCGGCGGCCGTGCCGGGCGGGACCAGGAAGCCGAGGGTGGCGCCGCCGTCGTGCAGTACGGGGCCGACCGCCTCGCAGGCGCCCCGGCGCAGGATGTCGACGGCCTCCAGCCCCTGCCGGGCCGGCACGGTGACGAGGTCGCAGGAGCCCCCCGGCGGGGGTGGCGCGCTGTGCTCCGGAGTCGGTGCGTGCCCCGCCGTCGTCGGCGGCATCGTCGTCTGCATCCCGGCCTCCACCACGGAACCCCTCCTTGAACGAAGCGGGTCGGGAGACGGGCGGCTCCCGGTCCGCAGTGCTCAACGCACGCGCGCGTCAACGGAAACGGCGGAAGTCCGCCGCAAAGGATGGCAGTTCATGGCAGATCCGGTATGAGATATCCGGTTTGTAGCCAAACCCTGCGTGGCGGGTCCGACACAGCAGGTACGTTCTTGCCCGCCGGAAACGGGGAGTCACTTGAACAACTCACCGCAATTCCGGCATGGTTCGACGGTTCGCACGAGAGGACCCGGCCATGGCGTCGTCAGAGCTGACCTCGTCCCAGCCCACCCGGCCACCCAGGCCGAACCTGGCCTTCCGCCGACTGCGCGGCGGGCGCTCACCGGCCGAGTTCGCCGCCGCGGTACGAAGGGCGGCCCGCGAGATCGGGGAGCGGGTCAGCTGTGACGCGCGCTATGTGGGCCGGGTCGAGGCGGGCGAGATCCGCTGCCCCAACTACGCGTACGAACGGGTGTTCCTGCACATGTTCCCCGGCCGCACGCTCACCGACCTCGGCTTCGCGCCCCGCTCGTCCGTCCGCGGACGCCGGGCGCACGCCGCCGAGGACGCGCCCCCCGTCCACCTGACGGGCGGGGGGCGCGGTCCCGATGAGACCGAGGGGGCGTACGAGCCGTATGAGACACCGCACCCGCAGGACCCCGAGATGTACGACGATGACGAGGAGAGCGACGTGCTGCGTCGCGCATTCATGACCGGGGGCGCCACCGTGGCCGCCGCCTCGCTGGGCCCCATCGGGCTCGCCTTCGACGCCGCGGCCGCGGGACGCCCCGTGCGCCGGCCCGGGGCGAGCGACGCGTACGCGCTCGAGGAGGCCGTACGCAGAATCCGGCTGCTCGACGACCGGCACGGCGCGGACGGGCTCTACCGGCGCGCGTCCCAGCCGTTGCGCGCCGCCTACGCGCTCCTCGACGCCGGCGCGACCCGGCAGACGACCGCCGAGCGGCTGCACTCGGGCGCCGGTGAACTCGCCATCTCGGTGGGCTGGCTGGCGCACGACTCCGGGCGGTTCGACGACGCCCGCTCGCACTACGCGGAGGCGCTCGCGACCGCCCGGATGACCGGCGACGACGCCCTGGAGGCGCACGCGTTCTGCAACACGGCGTTCCTCGCGCGGGACGCCGGACGCCCGCGCGAGGCGGTGCGGGCGGCGCAGGCCGCGCAACGCGTGGGGCGTTCGCTGGGCTCGCCCCGGCTGATGTCGCTGCTCGCGCTGCGCGAGGCGGGCGGCTGGGCGGGCCTCGCCGACCGCACCGCCTGCGAGCAGTCGCTGGCCCGGGCGCAGGCCCTCTACGAGCGGGGCCCCTCGGAGGCCGACCCCGAGTGGATGAGCTTCTACGGCGAGGCCGAGCTGGAGGGCCTGGAGGCGCAGTGCTGGTCGACGCTGGGCGACTGGTCGCGCGCGTCCCGCCACGCCCGGCGTGCCGCGCAGCTGCAGGACCCGCACTTCACCCGCAACATCGCCCTCTACACGGCGGAACTCGCGGACGACCTGGCGCGGGGCGGGCGGCCCGACGAGGCCGCGGCGGCGGGCATGCGGGTGCTGGACCTGCTGGACCAGGTCCAGTCGTCCCGCATCCAGACGATGCTGGCGGGCACCGCACGCGTACTGCTGCCACACCGCCGGGCGTCGGGCGTCTCGGCGTTCCTGGAACGCCACGCGTCGTCCCCACGGCCGACCTGACCCACCCGGCCACCGCCCACGCCACCCGGGCAGCGTCTGAGCCACCCGGCCACCGCCCACGCCACCTGGGCAGCGTCTGAGCCACCCCGCACCGCCTGAGCCACCCGGGTGCGCAGCGCCTGAGCTACCGGCACCGTCTCTGAGCCACCCGGCCCCGCCCGAGAACCCACCGCACCGCCCGCGCCGCCGGCCCTCTGCCCGCGCCACCCTCGCATCGCCCGAGCCCCCGGCCCACCGCACGAGCTAGCCGGCCAGGTGCCCCAGGTCGTTCCAGCTCTCGATGGCCGGTTCGCCGTAGGCCCAGCCGAGGACGGAGAGCGAGGTCGGGTTCAGGCGGATGCGGGCCGCGAAGTCGAGTGGCAGGCCCAGCCAGCGGGCGCCGATCGAGCGCAGGATGTGGCCGTGCGCGAAGACCAGTACGTCCCGGTCCGCCGAGCGCGCCCACTGGACCACCTCGTCGGCGCGGGCGGTCACGCCGGCCAGGGACTCGCCGTCCGGGACGCCGTCGCGCCAGATCAGCCAGCCCGGGCGGACGTCCTGGATCTCCTCCGGTGTCATCCCCTCGTACGCCCCGTAGTCCCACTCCAGCAGCGCGTCCCAGTGGGCCGCCCGCTCCCCGAACCCGGCGAGTTCGCACGTCTCACGCGCGCGTGCCAGCGGGCTGGTGCGCACCTCGACACCGGGCAGGGCGTCGAAGGGCGCTCGGTGCAGACGCTCGCCGAGCAGCTTGGCGCCGCGCCGGCCCTCCTCCAGGAGGGGCACGTCGGTCCTGCCGGTGTGCTTGCCGGACAGCGACCACTCGGTCTGTCCGTGCCGGGCCAGCAGGATGCGCGGTGCCATGAGGAGGAGACCCTTCCGAGTTATTCGCAGGCGGAACCCCTCCATCATCGCGCACGCTGTCCTGGGGCAACCCGACGGTCGCTCTCTGCGTCTATGAGGGCCGGGGGCGCTCCACGGGGGCCCGCACGTACGCCGTAAAGTGGCACGACCCGCGACCACGGGACGCCGCGCGAGAACGAAGGGGGAGGCGATCGGATGCCGAAGACCGAGACGACACCTGGCACCGAGGCTGCAGCCCCGCACACCCGTCTGCGCTGGTGGACCGAACTGCCGCTGATCCTGCTGGTGTACGCCTGCTACTCGGCCGGCCGGCTCCTCGCCCGCGGTGACACCTCCAGCGCCGTCGACCATGGTCTGGCGATCCTGCGCGTCGAGAAGTTCCTGCACATCAACGCCGAGCACCCGCTCAACCGGCTCTTCACGCGCGAGGCGTGGCTCGGCGTCCCGGCGGACTTCTGGTACGCCTCGCTGCACTACCTGGTCACCCCGGCCATCCTGATCTGGCTGTTCCGCTCGCGCGCGGCGCACTACCGGGCGGCGCGCACCTGGCTGATGACGTCCACCTTCATGGGCCTGATCGGCTTCACCCTGCTGCCGACGTGTCCGCCCCGTCTCCTCTCGGCGGGCCACGGGTTCGTGGACACGATGGCCCAGTACAGCTCGTACGGCTGGTGGGGCGGTGCCGCCAGCGCCCCGAAGGGTCTCGGCGGCATGACCAACCAGTACGCGGCCATGCCGAGTCTGCACGTGGGCTGGGCGCTGTGGTGCGGGGTCATGCTGTGGAAGTACGGCAGGACGCGTACGACACGGGTCCTCGCCGTCGCCTACCCGCTGCTGACGACGATCGTGGTCATGGGCACCGCGAACCACTACTTCCTGGACGCGGTCGCGGGCGCCTGCGTGATGGGCGTCGGGCTGTTCCTGACGCCGTACGTGCTGCGGGGCGTGGACGCGCTGAAGGCGCGGCTGCCGCTCACCGCAGGGCGCTCTCGCGTCGCAGGTTCCTCAATTGTCAGTGGCGGATGCCAGACTTCCGCGGGTGAGCGAATTCCACGGCAGCGCGAGTCGCGGTTCGGAAGCGGAGCCGAGCCTGGTGCCTCTCCCTCGGACGCGGGGGAAGGCGCTGCGGCAGCGGCTCGCTGAGCTGCGCGGTCCCGACGTCCCCGCCAAGGCGCTGGACGCCCGTGCCCTGGCCGCCCTCGCCGCCAACCCGGGCTGCAAGCGGCGTGCCATCCTGGACGGCGCCGGGGTGAACAAGGCGACGCTGGCGAGCTCGCTGGGCTCCCCGTCGGTGTTCGGGCAGTCGCAGTTCGCCTTCACCCGCGGCAACGCGTTCGAGGCGAAGGTCAAGGCGGACGGCGGCGCGGAACTGCTGCGGCTGGCGCACGAGAAGCTGGACCGCACCGCCGAACCGCCCACCGGGGCGCAGGCGCCCGACCTCACCGCGGCCGGCCCCGAGGGCCGCACGGCCCGTACGGCGCTGGCACTGCGCGAGGCCTCCGCCGGGCCGGGCGGCTGGACGCTCCTCGACCACCCGCTGCTCGCCCTCGACGTCGCCGGCTCCCCCGCCTTCCTGGAGCCGGACGCGGTGGTCGTCCACCCCGACGGCAGCTGGACGGTCGTCGAGATCAAGTCCTTCCCGATGCTGGACGGCTCCGCGGACCCGGCGAAGGTCGGCGCGGCGGCCCGGCAGGCGGCGGTGTACGTCCTGGCCCTGGAGGAGGTCGCCGCGCGTCTGGACCCGGCTCCGGTGGTACGGCAGCGCGTCCTGCTCGTCTGCCCGAAGGACTTCTCCAACCTCCCCACCGCCTCCGCCGTCGACGTCCGCAAGCAGCGCGCCGTCACCGCCCGCCAGCTGGCCCGGCTCACCCGCGTCGAGGACATCGCCGACACGCTCCCGGCGGGCACGTGCTTCTCCCCCGACCTGCCCCCCGAGGAGCTGACGGCGGCCGTCGAGTCGGTCCCGGCGACCTACGCGCCCGAGTGCCTCTCCGCGTGCGAACTGGCCTTCCACTGCCGCGCCCGCTCCCGCGAGGCGGGCGCGGTCACCTCCCTGGGCCGCTCGGTCCGCGCCGAACTCGGCGGCCTGACGACCGTCGAGGAGGTGTGGTCGGCGGCCCAGGGAACGGCCGGCGACCCGACGGACCCCGCCGTGGCAGCGCTGCGAAGGGCCGCCCACCTGCGCGCCGAGGCGCTGGAAGGCACGGCGCCGCGAGCACGGACCGGAGAGTCACCATGTCCCTGATCTCCACGCTCAGCCGGCTGGAAGCCGTCCGGACCGGCCGGGCGCAGCCCGCCGCCACCGTCCGGCACCGGCATCTGGCCGACCGCCCGCTCGTCTTCGTGCCGTTGACCACCGCCGGTGAGGCCGGTGCCCCGCTGGGCGCGCTCGTCGGCACCGAGCGGGACGCGCCCCGGCTGCTCGTCGTACCGCAGCCCCGCGACCGGGACCTGCGGTTCGCGTTCCTGGCCGAACTGGCGGACGCCGTGCTGCCGTACATCGACGCCCACGCCGAGGACGTGGAAGCGGCCGAGCGGACCGAGACCGACCCGGAGACCGGCAAGCGGGTCAAGGTCGAGGTCGAACTGTGCGCCGACGCCCCGCAGTTGATCGTCCCCAGCCGCGCCGGCATCGACTTCGTACGGCTGCTCGGCCGCTCCATGCGCTTCCGTCGTACGGCGGAGCAGGACCCGGAGACCCCGTACCCGGCGCCCCCGCGCGTGCCGCTGCTCGGCCGGTGGCTGACCCACTTCGGGGAGCGCGCCCGCGTCCCCGGCTCCTCCCTGCTGCTGGCCATGACCGACGTGCTGTCCCGGCACTGGGCTACCGGCCAGTCCAACCTGGAGGACCAGCATCTGGGCGCCCTGCTCGCCTGGATCGCCCCGCCCGAGGGCATGTCGGGAGCCGAGGCGGCGCTGCACGCCGAGCTGGCCCGCGGCCCCCGTGACCAGCTGCTGTGCCCGCCCGCGGGCCCGGCCACCGACCCCGCCTTCGACAACAAGCTCCTCGCCCCGGCCATCGAGCGCTACGACCGCGCGCGGACCGCCCTCGCCGCCGCCGAGGACGGTCTGGAGGCCGACGACCGGCTCGGCGAACTCACCGCCGCGGAGCGGGAGATCCGTGACCTGATCGCGGGCGTCACCCGGCCCACGTGGGACCGCGTGTGGGACGGCCTCGACCTGCTCCGCTCCCTCCCCGAGGGCGCACACGTCGAGGAGCGGTGGACGCGCGACCGCTGGTCGTTCACCGCCCACCGCGACCGTGTCACGGCCGGCGAGCCTCCGCAGCCGCGCCGCGACGACGCGGTCACCGCCGCGAACAAGCTCGCCTCGCGCGAGCGGGAGCAGGCCCGGCTGGAGGCGCAGGAGGCCCTCGACGATCCGCTGGTGATGGCGGGCCGACGGCTGGCAGGGGAGGCGTTCGCGGGCGAGGTCACGGAGGTCGTGATGGCGTACAGCGAGAGCAAGCGGCCGAGCCCCCGCCCGCTGGTGACGATCCGCACCGACGACCGGCCGCACCTGGGTGAGCGGGCCAAGGCGTACCGCTCGCTGGACGGCAAGCCGCAGTCGGCCGAGTTCGTCGGATCCGAGGAGTCCGAGGACGGCGGCACGCTCGTGGTGCTGCGCGTGCTCGACAAGATGGGCCGCGGGAAGGAGCCGGAGCCGGGCTCGGTCCCGGAGAAGGGCGACCGGCTCTGCTTCACCCTCTTCGAGCACGAGCAGCGCGGCGGCCCCAAGCTGCCCGACCCGGAGCAGACGCCGTGGACGCACGGCGGACCGCCCGGTGAGCCCATGGCCGAGCCGGCCGATCCCCTGACCGCGGAGGACGTCCTGTGACCACCGTTCTCGACCCCGGGGCGGCGGCCGCCGAGGCCACCGACGCGATCCTCCACGACACCCTGCACGGCAGTCACCGGGGCGTGGTCGTCGACTCCCCGCCGGGCGCCGGCAAGTCCACGCTGGTCGTCCGCGCGGCGCTCGAACTGGCCGACGCGGGGCGCCCGTTGATGATCGTCGCGCAGACGAACGCGCAGGTCGACGACCTCGTCGTCCGGCTCGCCGAGAAGAGCCCGCAGCTTCCGGTCGGCCGGCTGCACAGCAGTGACGCCGACCCGTACGACAAGGCGCTGGACGAGCTGCCGCACGTGCGCAAGTCGGCGAAGGCGGCCGATCTGGCGGGGCTCCCGGTGGTGATCTCCACCGCCGCGAAGTGGGCGCATGTGAAGGCCGACGAGCCCTGGCGGCACGCGATCGTCGACGAGGCGTACCAGATGCGCTCGGACTCGCTGCTCGCGGTGGCTGGGCTGTTCGAGCGGGCGCTGTTCGTGGGCGATCCGGGTCAGCTGGACCCCTTCTCGATCGTGGGCAGCGAGCAGTGGGCGGGGCTGTCGTACGACCCCTCGGCCTCCGCCGTGACCACTCTCCTGGCCCACAACCCGGAACTTCCCCAGCACCGCCTGCCGGTCTCCTGGCGGCTCCCGGCCTCCGCGGCCCCTCTGGTCTCGGACGCCTTCTACCCGTACACGCCCTTCCGCAGCGGCACGGACCACGACGACCGCCGTCTCTCCTTCGCCGTTCCCTCGGACGGCTCAGGCCCCGACCGGGTGATCGACGCGGCTGCCGAGTCGGGCTGGGGCCTGCTGGAGCTGCCCGCGCGGCACACCCCGCGCACGGACCCGGAGGCGGTGCGGGCGGTGGCGACGGTGGTACGACGGCTGCTGGACCGGGAGGGCGCGGCGACGTCGGAACGCTCACCGGCCCCCGCCCCCCTCACCGCCGGCCGCATCGCCGTCGGCACGGCCCACCGCGACCAGGCGGCGGCCGTCCGGGCGGCCCTGGCGGAGCTGGGCGTCGCGGGCGTCACCGTGGACACGGCGAACCGGCTGCAGGGCATGGAGTTCGACGTCACGGTGATCCTGCACCCGCTCTCCGGCCGCCCCGACGCCACCGCCTTCCACCTGGAGACGGGCCGCCTGTGCGTCCTGACCTCCCGCCACCGCCACGCCTGCATCGTCGTCTGCCGAGCCGGCGTCGACGCCCTGCTGGACGACTACCCGTCCACGGAACCGGTCCAACTGGGAACGCTGGTGAAGTTCCCGGACGGCTGGGAGGCGAACCACGCGGTGCTGGCCCGGCTGGCGCAACACCGGGTGAACTGGCAGCCCTGACCAGCCATGCGGCGCCATCCGGACAAGCGATCAGCGCAGCACCCCCACCCACCGGACGGAGACCGGCCCGCCGCCGGAGGCGGCCAATGGATACAGCCCCGGACGGCTGGGAGGCGAACCACGCGGTGCTGGCCCGGCTGGCGCAACACCGGGTGAACTGGCAGCCCTGACCAGCCATGCGGCTTCCTGCCTGTGCGGCTCCGGAACATCGGGGCGTCCGGCGGGCTTGATACCGGCCGGAGGAATCCGTGCCCTCTTGCGTGGGCGCGGGACAATGGACGGTGGCCCGTGTACTGGAGGGTCTTCCGTGACGTACGAGGAGGAGAAGACATGGCGGAGCAGACGCCGCGTCGGAACGAACCGCGGCTGCGCCCCGCGCCCCTGCTCTTCAAGCCCGCCGAGGCGGCCGCCGATCCGGAGCACTTCTTCGACCTGGAGTCCATCGACGACCCCCGCGCCCTGCTGGCCCGCTCGACCGAGCTGGCGCAGGCGTTCCGCGCGGCGGCCGACCGGGCCGTGGAGTTCCAGGCGATGGCGGCCGCGCAGCTCGCCGACCCGCGCCGCTTCGACCGGCTGACGCCGGCGGACATCGCGGAGCGGGCCGAGTGGACCGAGGACTACGCCAAGAAGATGGTCGAGTTCGGCCGGGACCTGATGCGCGGGGTCGAGGGCGCCGGGTCCGCCGACCCCGTCTGAGCAGCCCCCGAGCGGGCGGTCTGAACACGGGACACTTCGGATTGGCATATGCCAGGCGGGCAAGATACCCGCTCCCGCCCGCCGCTGTCCCGGTTTCCGGCAACCCTCGGAAACCGTGCGTTCACAGCCGGTAGACATGTCCTCCATGAGCAGTGAACGCATCGACCCGTTCTCCGACGGCCTCGACGCCTGCCGGGTCACCCCGGACGGAGCCGCCTGGCTCGCCTCCGCCGGAACGTATCCGCGCAGCACGCTCGCCCTCTGGGAGGAGCGCCCCGACGCCCCGGTGGTCCTGGCCTGCGGCTCCGTCTTCGACGTCGTCAACGCGCCCGCGGTCTTCGGGCGCCGGATGGTCGACCGGCTGTGGGACGAGGGGCCGGGCTCCGGCCCCGTGGCGGCCTTCCGGGGTCGCATGCTGCTGTTCGCCGCGCCGGGCACGGCCCAGCGGCTGCCGTCGCTGCTGGGCTGGGAGGAGTTCGGCCGTACGGGCGCGATCCCGCCGCTGCTGTGTCACGGCCTCGGCGACGCGGTGACCGTACCGGCCCCGCTGGCCTCCGCCGCCGCCTCGGCCTCCCGCTGGCTGGTCGCCCCGGACACCCGCCGCCCCTGGCTCCCGGGCCCCGAAATCGTGCTCTGGGCTGCGGTAAGGGCGGCACGAGCGGCCGTCCGGATATCGATTTCGTCCTCTCCGGATCAGGATGCTAAGGTCTACGACGTCAGCAGGCGCCGCTAGCTCAGTTGGTTAGAGCAGCTGACTCTTAATCAGCGGGTCCGGGGTTCGAGTCCCTGGCGGCGCACAGACAGCAAGGCCCTCCGCAGCAGCGGAGGGCCTTTTGCGTTGCCGCACATCGCACAAGGCCGCATCTCACAAGGCCACACATCCCACAAAGCCGCACATCACACAGCCGCACCCGCCCCACCCGTCGTGATCTTCACCGTCCACGCCCCCGTGACCGTCCGCCCCTCCACCTGGACGCGCACCTTGCTGCCCGGGACCGTGAAGGTCTCGCCGAGGGCGACCGGGGCGTCGGCGAGGGGTGGATAGACGGAGTTCTCCCAGCAGGCCTCGGTGTGGGGGTGGGCGTCGATCACCCGGATGGGCCCGTCGCCGGAGGGGGCGCCGCTGCGGACGCGGTAGACGAGGATGCCGGAGCGGCAGGCCGTCGTGTCGTTGCCGACCGGCTCACGCGCCTCGAAGGCGAGCACGCTGTCGGGACCGGTGCGCAGGACCGCGAGCTTGGTGCCCCGCCCGAGCCCGAAGGCGGGCGGGGCAGCGGCTCCCGTGACCGGCGGTACCGGCGCCGCGTCCAGCGGCTCCAGCGTCAGCAGGGTGGTGCCGGACTCCCGTACGCACACCACCTGCCGCGGCTCCAGCCACCCCAGCTTCCACTTGTGCCAGCCGAACAGGTCCGGGGACAGCCCGAACTGGCTGCCCATCAGGTCCCAGTCGCCGACGTACGTGTCCCAGTCGCCCTTGCCGTCGACCGGCCGGTGGTAGAGGTCCGGCAGGTCGAAGACGTGGCCGGTCTCGTGGGCGAGGACCAGCCGGTCCGGCGGATGCTTCTCGAAGACCGTGACGACGCGGCGGATGTCCCGGCCGTCCGCCCGCAGCGGGACGTCCAGGTTGACGACCTTCGTGGCGTCCGAGTCAACGCCGGGCGCGTCCGGGTCGGCGACGAAGTAGACGACGTCGTAGCGGGAGAAGTCGACGCGCGGGTCGGCGACGGCGAGCGCGTCGCGCAGATAGGCGGCGCGGTGCTCGGGGTTCCAGTCGCGTCGTATGGCGTAGGCGGTCGCCGGGTGCGGCATCCGGATCCACCGTTCGAGTGGGTGCGGGCGCAGGGTGAATTTGCCGTAGGAGGCACGCTCGTAGAAGCGGGTGGTGGCCGGGAAGTGGTCGGCGGTCAGCTGGGCGGGCGTGGTGCGCGGGCGCGAGCCGGGGAACGACAGGAAGACCATGACCGCGTCCAGCGCGCGGGTGGGGCGCGGGTAGTCGGCGTTCCAGGTGTCGAGGCCCTCGGAGTGGTGGGCCTCGGTGCGCTGCAGGGCGCACGGCACCGAGGAGAAGGGCTCGGCGACCGTAGCCCCGGTGATCAGGGAGGTCGCGGCGAGCGCGGACAGGGTGGTGCACACGGCGGCGGTGCTGCGCAGTCGGGGGCCCCGGAATCCCTTGGGGGGAGCCATGAAGGGGAACTGACGCGGCACGGGGACCTCCGGGAGCGGTACACGGGACACCGCACCCAGCCTGTGCACGTTTGTCGTACTACGCCCTGTTCGCCTGCCCCAGACGAGTGAGCCGGCCGACGGATCCTCAGATCCGACACCCCCGAATCGCTCACGGAACGTCACAAGTGGTCTCAGCAGCCATGAACCCGTCCAGCTGCGGGCAGAAACGATCTGTCAGAAGTGCCACTGGATCCGGGACACTGGACAGTGGCTGGAAGGCCCTTGGGTCTGCCTCTATGATCGGCACACTTTCCTGCACGGACAGAGATCGAGTGCACTGCGGGAGCTAGCGGTGAGCGGAACGTCCGAAGGGCCGGCGCCCGCGGCAGACCTCGACCGGGGCGCCGTAACAGAGAGTGACAGCATCTATCGGTCCGTCTTCAGGACCGCGTCCGTCGCCATGGCGGTCGTCGATCGCGAGGGCCTGGTGGTCGTCGCCAACGACGGGTTCGGCGCGCTGCTCGGCAGCCCGCCGGACGCGCTGACCGGCAAGGTCGCCGCCGATCTGGTGGACCTGGCCTCCGACGCCCGTACCTGGCACGCCTACCGCGAGGTGCTGCGCGGCCGCGAGGCCCGGCTGCGCTGCACCCGGCGCATGAAACACCCCGACGGCCAGTCCGTCTGGGTGCAGGTCACGGTCGCCCCGCTGCCGGGCCGCGGGGACGGCGTGCTGCTGTCCGTCACCGACATCAGCGCCCAGCGTGAACTCCAGGGCAGACTGCGGCACTTGCAGATGCACGACCCGGTGACCCGGCTGCCCAACCGCACCCTGTTCTTCGAGCGGCTGACGGCCGCGCTGGAGGCGGGGTCGTACGAGGAGAGCGGCACCGGGCGGATCGGCCTGTGCTATCTGGACCTGGACGGCTTCAAGGCCATCAACGACACCCTCGGCCACCGTATCGGCGACCGGCTGCTGGCCGCCGTCGCCGAACGGCTGACGCGGTGCGCCGACGAGGCCGGGTACGCCAGAGTGAGCGCGCCGCTGGTGGCCAGACTCGGCGGCGACGAATTCGCCCTGCTGGTCGAGGACTCGACGGGCACCGAGCAGCTCGCCGACCTCGCCGAGTCCGTCCTGAAGGCGGTCCAGGCGCCCTTCGACCTCGCCGGTCAGCGGCTGTCGGTGTCGGCCTCGATCGGGGTCATCGAGCGGCACGCGGCCGGCACCACCCCGACCGCCCTGATGCAGGCGGCCGACACCACCCTCTACTGGGCCAAGGCCGACGGCAAGGCCCGCTGGACACTGTTCGACCCGGAGCGCAACGCCCACCGCATGACCCGTCAGGCCCTCGCCTCCCATCTGCGCCCCGCCATCGAGCGCGGTGAGTTCGTGCTGGAGTACCAGCCGCTGGTGGGCATGGCGGACGGACGGGTCAACGGCGTGGAGGCGCTGGTCCGTTGGAACCACCCGCAGTTCGGTGTCCTGACGCCGAATCGGTTCATCGGACTGGCCGAGGAGGACGGCTCGATCGTGCCGCTCGGCCTGTGGGTGCTGCGTACGGCCTGCCGCCAGGCCCGGCGCTGGCAGCTCGACCACCCCGAGGACCCGCCGCTGTTCGTCAGCGTCAACGTGGCCGTCCGCCAGGTCTGGGACTCCGACCTGGTGGCGGAGGTCGCCCAGACCCTCGCGGAGACGGGCCTGGCACCGGGGCTGCTGCAGCTGGAGCTGACCGAGTCGGCGGTGATGGGCTCCGCGGGGCGCCCGCTGCAGGCCCTGCAGGCGCTCAGCGACATGGGCGTCCGCATCGCCATCGACGACTTCGGCACCGGCTACTCCAACCTGGCCTATCTCAGCCGGCTTCCGGTGTCCGTGCTGAAGCTGGACGGTTCCTTCGTCCGCGGCTTCCAGTACGAGGGCGACAAGGAGGGGACGGTGGCGCCCAACCCGGCCGACGAGGTCGTCGTCGAGGCGATGGTCCAACTCGCCCACCGGCTGGGCCTGACGGTCACCGCGGAGTGCGTGGAGACCTCGGCGCAGGCGACCCGGCTGCGCCGCATCGGCTGCGACACCGGCCAGGGCTGGCTGTACTCGCGGCCGGTGTCGCCCGAGCGGATCGGCGAGTTGATGGGGACTCAGGCCGAGGCGGTCGGCAACCCGTAGGCGTCCGCGATGAGTTCGTAGGAGCGCAGGCGCACCTCGCCGCGGTGGGTGTGCGAGGTGAGCATCAACTCGTCGGCGCCGGTGCGCTTGTGCAGGGCGTCCAGACCGGCGACGACCTCCTCGGCCGTGCCGTGCTCGATGTTGGAGGTCCAGGAGGCGACGAACTCCTCCTCGTACGGGCTGAACTCGTGCTTCTCCGCCTCGTCCGGGTCGGGGAACAGGCCCGGCCGGCCGGTGCGCAGCCGGATCATGTTCAGGGCCATCGCGCGGGTCTGGCGGCGGGCCTCGCGCGGGTCGTCCGTGGCGAGGACGGAGACGCCGATGAGGGCGTAGGGCTCGTCCAGGACGTCGGAGGGGCGGAAGGACTCCCGGTACAGCTCCAGGGCCGGGACGGTGTTCTGCGCGGAGAAGTGGTGCGCGAAGGCGAAGGGCAGGCCGAGGACGCCGGCCAGGCGGGCGCTGAAGCCGGAGGAGCCGAGGAGCCAGACCGGCGGCCGGTGCGGGGACTGGACGCCGCCGGGGGACGTGGCCTGTACGGGGCCGGGCACGGCGTGGATGCGGCGGTAGGGGTGGCCGTCGGGGAAGTCGTCGTCCAGGAAGCGGGTCAGCTCGGCGAGCTGCTCGGGGAAGTCGTCGGCGCCCTCGTTGAGGCGGTCGGTGCGGCGCAGGGCGGCGGCGGTGGCGCCGTCGGTGCCGGGGGCGCGGCCCAGGCCCAGGTCGACGCGGCCCGGCGCCAGGGCCTCCAGGGTGCCGAACTGCTCGGCGATCACCAGGGGCGCGTGGTTGGGGAGCATCACGCCGCCGGAGCCGAGACGGATGCGGTCGGTGTGGGCGGCGAGGTGGGCGAGGATCACGGCCGGCGAGGAGGAGGCCACGCCCGGCATGGAGTGGTGCTCGGCGACCCAGTAGCGGTGGAAGCCGCGGGACTCGGCGTACCGGGACAGCTCGACGCTGGTGCGCAGAGCGTCGGTGGCGGTACTGCCCGCGCCGACGGTGACCAGGTCCAGTACGGAGAGGGGGACGGGGGCGGTGCCCTGTACGGTGCCCCGGATCTCGTCTGCCGTCACGGTGGGTGCCTCCTGTTGGTGCGACGCGGTATGCCCAGGGGACTAACAGGAGGCGGTCTCCGCTTATTCCCGCGATCCCGACGTCCGGCGCCCGGCGATCGGCGCTCGGCGCTCGGCGCCCGGCGCTCGGCGCTCGGCGCTCGGCGCCCGGCGATCGGCGCTCGGCGCTCGGCGAGGGCGCTCGGACCCGCACGAGCGGGGCCGTCCGTCACCCGACAATCGGCGAGGGCACTCGGACCCGCACGAGCGGGGCCATCCGTCACCCGACAATCGGCGAGGGCGCTCGGACCCGCACGAGCGGGGCGCTCAGACCTGCACCAGCGGCTCCCTGGTGAACAGCGCCCCCATCATCGGCGCGTTCACCCGGCGCTCCGCCAGCCGCAGGCCCTCCCAGACCGTGACCTGGTTGGCGGTGAGGACCGGCTTGCCCAGCTCCTTCTCCAGGGCCGGGATGTGGGCCGCCGTGTGCAGGGCGGTGTCCGGCAGGAGCAGGGCCTCGGCGTCCGGGGTGTCGGCGTCGCGGGCCAGCAGCCCGATCTCCGCCTCGTCCCAGGTGGCGACCTCGGCGGCGGTGACGATGCCGGCGCCCCGGACGGAGGTGACCTCCACACCACCCGCGCGCAGGAAGTCCGCGAAGAGCTCCGCGACGTCCTCGGGGTAGGTCGCGCCGACGGCCACCTTGCGCACGCCCAGCTCGCGCAGCGCGTGCACGAAGGCGAAGGACGTGGAGGAGGCCGGCATCCCGGCCGTGACGGCGAGGGTGCGCACCTGGTCGTGGGCGCCCTCCCAGCCGTACACGAAGCTGCCGCTGGTGCACGCCCAGACCACCGACTCGGCGCCCGCCATGCGCAGTTCGTCGACGCCCGCGGCCAGCCGCTCGGCCGAGCCCATCTCCCGCAGGGCGTCCACCCGGTGGGCGTCCGTACCGATGTCGGTGTGGACGACGTCGAGGCGGATGTCGCTGCCGAGCAGCTGCTCGATGCGCGGGTAGTCGTCCTCGGCGGAGTGCCCCGGGTAGAGGAATCCGAGTGCGGTCATGACCTGCCTTCCTGCTGCTGTTCACCGTCCGGGAGTTCCGGCACCACGGGACCGGAGCGCGCCGCCGGATCGATCAGCGCCTGATACGGCCCCACCGCCCGGGTACCCATTCGGGCCAGCGCCGCCCACATGGTCACCTGGTTGGCCGAGATGACCGGGATGCGCAGTTCGGCCTCCAGCTGCGGGATGACGTCGTAGGTCGGCAGGTTGGTGCAGCTGATGAAGAGCACGTCGGCGGCGCGCCGGACCGCCCGGTGCGCCATGGCGACGACGTCGCGGTACGGCACCTTCCAGATGTGCCGGGTCAGCCCCATGTACGCGCACCCGGTGACCTCGGCCCCCGCCTCGGCGACGTACTCCTCCAGGGCGCGGGTGACGGACTCGGTGTACGGCGTGACCAGCGCGACCCGCCGCGCGCCGAGCGCCGCCAGGGCCTGAAGCAGCGCGCCCGAGGTGGTGACCGAGGGGACCGCTCCGGCCCGGGTCATCGCCGCGCACATCGCCCGCTCCCCGGCGATCCCGCCGACGAAACTGCCGGAGGTGCAGGCGTAGGCGACGACCTCGGGGGTGATCGCGGTGAGGGTGCGCACCGCGTCGTCCAGCGTCTGGTGCTCGCTGACCAGCCGGGCGAGGTCGAGGCTGACCTCGACCGGCACGAAGGGCGTGCGGGTGAGGTGCAGCGACACCTCGTCGGGGACCCAGCGCCACAGCTCGCGGTCCAGGGCGAAGTCGAACGGGGCGACGACTCCGACACCGCGCTGCGGCCGGGGACCACCCAGGAAGGACACGTCCATGACGGCCACCGCCCTCACTGTGAGAAAGGGGTGAGCAACGGACCGTACGTACGCCCGTGTTGACGAAGGTAGGTTCGGGTGCGAGCGTGGTCAAACCTCGCATGTCAGACGGCCGCCCCGCTCCGGAATCGAGTCCTCGCGCATGACCGTCCCCACCGTCCTGGTCCTGGACGCCGATCCCCTCCCCCGCCTCGGGCGCCTCACGGGCCGCGCCCGTGTGGAGCACGCCGACGCCTCGACGCTGGCCGAGCGGCTGCCGCACGCGGACGTGCTGCTGGTCTGGGACTTCACGTCCCGGGCGGTGCCGGCCGCGTGGCCGGGCGACGGGCCGCGGCCGCGCTGGGTGCACACGGCGAGCGCGGGCGTGGACCATCTGATGTGTCCGGAGCTCGCCGCCTCGGACACCGTGGTGACCAACGCGCGGGGTGTCTTCGACCAGCCGATCGCCGAGTACGTCGCCGCCCTCGTCCTCGCCATGGCCAAGGACCTGCCGAGGACGCTGGAGCTGCAGCGGGAGCGGACCTGGCGGCACCGGGAGAGCCAGCGGGTCGCGGGCACGCGGGCGTGCGTGGTGGGGTCCGGGCCGATCGGCCGGACGATCGCCCGCACGCTCAAGGCGCTCGACATCTCCACCGCGCTGGTCGGGCGCACCCCGCACACCGGCATCCACGGCCCCGAGGACCTGGACCGGCTGATCGCCCGCGCCGACTGGGTGATCGCGGCCGCCCCGCTGACCGAGCAGACGCGGGGCATGTTCGACGCCCGCCGCTTCGACGTCATGCAGCCCTCGGCCCGCTTCATCAACATCGGGCGCGGCGGCCTGGTCGTCGAAGGGGCCCTCGCGGACGCCCTCGCCAAGCGCTGGATCGCGGGCGCCGCCCTGGACGTCTTCGAGCACGAACCCCTCACCCCCGACAGCCCGTTGTGGCGGGCCCCGGGCCTGATCGTGTCCCCGCACATGAGCGGCGACACGGTCGGCTGGCGCGACCAGCTCGGCGCGCAGTTCGTCGAGTTGTACGAGCGCTGGGAGACCGGCCGGCCCCTGCTGAACGTGGTCGACAAGCAGCGGGGGTATGTACCCGGACGCTGAACAGCCGAGCGATGGAGGGCAGATGACGGACCTCGACCTCACCGAACTGACCGCCGCACGACTCGTCGAGGGGTACCGCAAGGGCGAGTTCAGCCCGGAGGAGGCCACGCGGGCCGTGCTGGAGCGGGCCGAGCGGATCCAGCCGGAGGTCAACGCCTTCGTACGGCTGCTGGGGGACGAGGCGCTCGCCCAGGCGCGGGAGTCGACGGGGCGGTGGCGGCGGGGCGAGCCGAAGGGACTGGTGGACGGGGTCCCCACGACCGTCAAGGACATCATCCTGCTGAAGGGCGCACCGACCCTCAAGGGCTCCAAGGCCATCTCGGAGCAGGGGAGTTGGGACGAGGACGCCCCGTCCGTGGCCCGGCTGCGGGAGCACGGAGCCGTCTTCATCGGCAAGACCACGACCCCCGAGTTCGGCTGGAAGGGCGTCACGGACTCACCGCTGTCCGGCGTCACCCGCAACCCGCACGACCCGTCCCGTACCGCCGGCGGCTCCAGCGGCGGCGCTGCGGCCGCCGTGGCCCTCGGCGCCGGGCCCCTCGCGCTCGGCACGGACGGCGGGGGCAGTGTCCGTATCCCGGCCGCGTTCTGCGGGATCTTCGCGCTGAAGCCGACGTACGGCCGCATCCCGCTGTATCCGGCGAGCGCCTTCGGCACGCTGGCGCACGTGGGGCCGATGACCCGGGACGCGGCGGACGCGGCGCTGCTGCTCGACGTGATCGGCGTGCCGGACAGCCGTGACTGGTCGGCGCTGGGGCCGGCGCCGGGGTCGTTCACGGCGGGGCTGGCGGGCGGGGTGCGGGGGCTGCGGGTGGCGTACTCGCCGTCCCTGGGCGGGCAGGTGGCCGTACAGCCCGCCGTGGCCGCCGCGGTGCGCCGGGCGGTGGAGCGGCTGGCGGAACTCGGCGCGTACGTCACCGAGGCGGACCCGGACTTCGCCGACCCGGTGGACGCCTTCCACACCCTGTGGTTCTCCGGCGCGGCCCGGGTCACCCAGCAGCTGTCGCCGCGGCAGCGGGAGGCGCTCGACCCCGGGCTGAAGGAGATCCGGGCGGCCGGCGCGCGCTTCTCCGCGCTCGACTACCTCGCCGCGGTGGACGTCCGCATGGAGCTCGGCCGCCGGATGGGCCGCTTCCACGACTCCTACGACCTGCTGGTCACCCCGACGCTCCCGATCACCGCGTTCGAGGCGGGCGTCGAGGCGCCGAAGGGGTCGGGGCACCGGCGCTGGACGGGCTGGACGCCGTTCACCTACCCCTTCAACATGACCCAGCAGCCGGCGGCGACCGTCCCCGTCGGCACCGACGGCGACGGCCTCCCGGTCGGGCTGCAGCTGGTGGCGGCCCGGCACCGGGACGACCTGGTGCTGCGGGCCGCCCACGCGCTCATGTCCGGCGGAAGCTGAGCGTCTCCCCCGCCGCGCCCGAGCGCCACAGGTCGTTGCAGCCCTCGGCCATCGCCTCCAGGCCCTCCACGACCTGGCCCCAGACGATGCCGGGGACCCAGCCGACGTCGGCGTTGATCAGCAGGTTGTTGCGTTCGTAGAAGAGGGCGAGATCGACGACCGTGGTGCCCGCGCGGACCTCGCGGTCGTAGCCGTAGGCCTTCGTGCCGAGTTCCGTCCCGGCGAAGGAGAAATAGCAGAGATCTCCCGGAATGGGGGTTACTGTCGGATTTTCCAGGGGTGGTTCGGATGTCGCGAACGGAGGGAACAGGGCGTAGATCTCGTTGCGCGCGTATTTCGCGTGGTAGACGTCACCCGCCAACGGCAGGGCGTCCCACACCGCCGCACAGGTGAGGGGGGCACGGTCGTCCAGCAGTTTTGCCGTGCAGGTGATTCCGCGTTTGACCAGCGAGACTTCCAGGAAACGGTCGGCCATGACATCCATGGTGCATACATCGCATGCCTTCGGGTAGCCGCGCCGCCATGGCTCCACCTTTTGGGTACGAGAACGACAGAGACACCCCCGGGACCACACGCCGGTCGCTGCTCGCGGGGGTGGCGGCGCTCGGCACACTGGGGGCCGCGGGCTGCAGCCGCGTGGCCACCGCGTCCACCGTCGAGGGCGGTGACCTGCTCGAACGGCTGCGCGCCGCCGGTGTGGTGCGGCTGGGAATCGCGGGTGAGATCCCCTTCGGATACATCGACAAGAACGGCGAGCTGACCGGTGAGGCGCCGGAGCTGGCCAAAGTCATATTCAAGCGCCTGGGCATCGACAAGGTGCAGCCCGTGCCCACCGAGTTCGGCTCGCTGATTCCCGGTCTGAATTCCCAGCAGTTCGATGTCGTGGCGGCCGGGATGTACGTCAATCCCGAGCGCTGCCAGCAGGTGATCTTCGCGGATCCCGACTATCAGATGCTCGATTCCTTCATCGTCCGCAAGGGAAATCCAAAAGGTCTTCACACCTACAAGGACGTCGTCGCGAAGAAGGCCAGGTTCGCCACCGGCACCGGTTATGCGGAGATCCAGTACGCCGTCGACGCCGGATACAAGCAGAGCGACATCCTGATCGTCCCGGACCAGGTCGCGGGCCTGAACGCCGTCGAGGCCGGACGCGTGGACGTCTTCGCCGGCACGGCGCTCACCACCCGCGCGGTGGTGAAGAAGTCCGCCAAGGCCGAGGCCACCAAGGCCTTCGCGCCGCTCGTGGACGGCAAGCCGCACGTCGACGGCGGCGCCTTCGCGTTCCGGCCGACCGAGACCCGGCTGCGGGACGCCTTCAACGTGGAGCTGCGCAAGCTGAAGAAGAGCGGCGAACTCTTCCGCGTCCTGCGGCCCTTCGGCTTCACGCAGGACGAGATGACCGACCTGACCGCCAAGGAGCTGTGCGGGGGAGGCAAGAGCGGATGACCACCGGACTGTGGGAACTCGTACTCAAGGGCATCTGGACCACCGTCCAGCTGCTGGTCCTCAGCAGCCTGCTGGCGGCGGCCGTCTCCTTCGTCGTCGGCGTCGCGCGCACCCACCGGCTGTGGATCGTCCGCTTCCTCGCGGGCTTCTACACCGAGGTCTTCCGCGGCACCTCGGCCCTCGTCATGATCTTCTGGGTCTTCTTCGTGCTGCCCCCGGCCTTCGGCTGGCAGCTGGTGCCGATGTGGGCGGGCACCCTCGCGCTCGGCCTGACCTACGGCGCGTACGGCTCGGAGATCGTGCGCGGCGCGCTCGGCGCGGTCGACCCGGCGCAGAAGGAGGGCGGGATCGCGCTCAGCTTCACGCCCTGGCAGCGCCTGCGGCTGATCCTGCTGCCGCAGGCGGTGCCGGAGATGATCCCGCCGTTCTCCAACCTGCTGATCGAACTGCTCAAGGGCACCGCGCTGGTGTCGGTCATGGGCATGGGCGATCTGACGTTCAGCGCCAACCTGGTGCGGCTCGCGCTGCAGCAGAGCGCGGAGATCTACACGTACGTCCTGCTCATCTACTTCGTGATCGCGTTCCTGCTCACCCGGGTCATGCGGGGCCTGGAGAAGAAGCTGAAGGCGGGGGTCGGCAAGGCGCCCGAGCGCAAGGTGACGGCTCCCGAGCCCGTGGGCGCGGGCGTCGGTGTCGGAGGCGTCGGAGGGGGTGCGTCATGACGTGGGACTGGAACGCCGTGAGCGAGTTCATGCCGCACTTCTGGGACGGTGTGCTCGTCACCCTGCAGGCCCTCGCGCTGGGTTCGCTGATCGCGTTCGCGCTGGGCCTGGTGTGGGCGCTGCTGATGCGGACGCCGACGCGCTGGGTGCGCTGGCCGGTCGGTGTCGTCACCGAGTTCGTGCGCAACACCCCGCTGCTGGTGCAGCTGTTCTTCCTCTTCTACGTGATGCCCGAGTGGGGCCTGACGATGTCCGCGCTGACCACCGGCGTCATCGGCATCGGGCTGCACTACTCGACGTACACCATGCAGGTCTACCGCGCCGGCATCGAGGCCGTGCCGGCCGGCCAGTGGGAGGCCGCGACGGCGCTGAACCTGCCGCGGCTGCGGACCTGGCAGGTGGTGATCCTGCCGCAGGCCATCCGCCGGGTGGTGCCGGCCCTCGGCAACTACGTCATCGCGATGCTCAAGGACACGCCGATGCTGATGGCGATCACCGTGCTGGAGATGCTCGGCCAGGCGCGGCTCTTCTCCCAGCAGCACTTCCAGTTCACCGAGCCCCTCACGGTGATCGGCGTGGCCTTCATCGTCATTTCCTATCTGGCCTCCCTTCTTCTGCGAGCCCTGGAGCGACGCCTTGTCCACTGACGCCCCCCTCATGAACGAACCCGACGCCCACGCGAACCCGCCGGTGGACGGCAGCGAGCTGATCCGGCTCGAGCAGGTCACCAAGCGGTTCGGCGACAACACGGTCCTGGACCGGCTGGACTTCTCCGTCGACTCCGGCAAGCACGTCACCCTGATCGGCCCGTCCGGCTCCGGCAAGACGACGATCCTGCGGCTGCTGATGACGCTGACCAAGCCCGACGAGGGCACGATCACCGTCGACGGTCAGCGGCTGTTCCCGGCGCCCGAGAAGCAGGTCCGCGAGGTCCGCAAGAAGATCGGGATGGTGTTCCAGCAGTTCAACCTGTTCCCGAACATGACCGTGCTGCGCAATGTCACCGAGGCGCCGGTGACCGTGCTCGGCATGTCGAAGGACGAGGCCGAGCAGCGGGCCCGGGAGCTGCTGGACCTGGTGGGCCTCGCCGACAAGGCCGGCTCCCGCCCCACCCAGCTCTCCGGCGGCCAGCAGCAGCGGGTGGCGATCGCCCGGGCGCTGGCGATGCGCCCGCGGGTGCTGCTGCTGGACGAGGTGACCTCGGCGCTCGACCCGGAGCTGGTGGCCGGCGTGCTGGACGTGCTGCGGGACATCGCCCGCACCACCGACATCACCATGCTCTGTGTGACCCACGAGATGAACTTCGCCCGGGACATCTCCGACCAGGTGCTGATGTTCGACTCCGGCCGGGTCATCGAGTCGGGGCCGCCGGAGAAGATCTTCAGTGAGCCGGAACAGGACCGGACGCGGGAATTTCTGAGCGCGGTGCTCTGACGTCGGAAGGTGAACACGGTTCAACCTCCGAGGTCCGGGGCGCGGGTCATGTCCTTGGCATATGCCAGAGTGCCTGCGCCCCTGCTGAGCGCCGTGCGTGGGCCCCGTTTTCTCGTCAACAACCGCTCACAACAAGCTTCTTGGCCGTTATCGTGGTAGTGATTCGCTGACCGGATTACGGCCCAGTAGTGAACGAGCGCAGGGGGAACCGTGGCGCTGAAGCACGAGCCGACCGCGCCGTACCACTCGGCCCAGGACGCCCTGCGCGTCCTGGAGACGGTGGCGCGGCACACCACCGGAATCACCGACGAACGAATCGCCCGGCACACCGACCTCGACCCGGAGCGGCTGACCACCCTCCTGCGGATGCTGCGCCGCGAGGGCTACGTCGAGCAGATCGCCGACGGCGCCTACGTCACCGGCGACGCCCTCACCCGCCTCAGCTCCGCCGAGGGCCATGAGCAGGCACTGCGCGACAAGCTCCAGCGCACCCTGGACCGGCTGCGCGACTCGGTCGGCGCGGCGGTGTACCTCAGCCGCTACGTCGACGGCGAGGTGCGGGTCTCCCAGTACGCGGACGGGCCCACGACCCCCGTCGTCAACGAGTGGGTCGACTTCCGCTCCTGCGCCCACGCCACCGCGATCGGCAAGAGCCTGCTCGGCCAGCTCGACGTCAACGGCCGCCGCGACCATCTGTCCCGGCACAAGATGGCGCGGCTGACCTCGCGCACCATCACCAGCGACAAGCTCCTGCTGCGCCGCCTGGAGTCCCAGCCGCCGAGCGTGCCCCACCTGGACCTCCAGGAGTACGCGATCGGCACGGTCTGCGCCGCCGTACCGATCACCGCCGGCTCCACGGTCGGCTGCCTGGCCCTGTCGCTGCCCCTCCAGGACGCCCACCGCCTGCGCCGGGCCGCGGACGCCCTGAACCGGAACGCGGCACCAGTACTGCTCTCCCTCGCCATCTGAGGGTGGTCGGAAGCACCCCTTCGGACCAGGTAGTATTTTCTTCGTCGTCACCGGCGGGAAACACTTCGAGCCGGTGGCGAGAGTCATGCGCCGCTAGCTCAGTTGGTTAGAGCAGCTGACTCTTAATCAGCGGGTCCGGGGTTCGAGTCCCTGGCGGCGCACGATGTCGATGGCGAGGCGTGTTCGCGGAAAGCGCGAACCACCTCGCCATCGCCGTTTCTGCGCGGCTTCGCCGCGCTCGGTGGGGGCTCCGCCACCCACCCCCATCAAGAGGGGCCCCTCGTGGGAGCGAGGGGCCCTTCGGCGTCCTCCGGGGTCAGCGGGCGGTACGTCCGCTCCCCCGGTGGCCGCCACCAGACCGGGTCACCGCAGCGGACCCCCTCCTTCCGCAGCCGTGCCCGGTGGATCTTGTTGGTCGCCGTGACCGGCATCCGCTCCACCACCCGCACGAACCGGGGCGCCATCTTCGTGCCGAGGTCGGGCTGCGCGGCCAGGAAGCCGGCGAACCCGGCCGGCTCGAAGGACCCCGCGATCGTCGCCATCACCTGGTCCCCGGTCACCGGATCCGGCACCGCGTACACGGCGACGGCGTCCGCGCCCGGGTACCGGGCGAGGATGTTCTCGATCATCGCGGCGGCCAGGTTCTCCCCGTCGACGCGGATCCGGTCGTCCGTGCGGCCGGCGAAGTAGAGGTAGCCGTCGGCGTCCCGGTAGAAGAGGTCGCCGGTCCAGTACGCACCGTCCCGCCGCCGCTCGGCCTCCGCGCCCGGATTGCGCCAGTACCCCTCGAAGGGGTTCCGCGCCCGGTTGACCAGCTCCCCTATCGCCGCGTCCCCGTTCAGCAGCCGCCCCGCCGCGTCGAACACGGCCGGCGCCCGCTCCCGCCCCGTCTGCGGATCGAGTACGACGAGACCGGGCGCCGCCTTCCCCACCGCCCCGTCGGGCGTCCCCGGCGACCACTGGATCGCGGCCCCGCCCTCCGAGGAGCCGTACCCCTCCACCAGCCGCACCCCGAACCGCCGCCGGAAGGCCGCCGCGTCCACCGCCCCCGCCTCGGTGCCGAAGCCGAGCCGCAGCGGGTTGTCCACGTCGTCGGCACGCTCCTCGGTCGCCAGGATGTACTGCACGGCCCGGCCGACATAGGTGAAGTACGTCGCCCCGAACCTCCGTACGTCCGCCAGGAACCCGGACGCCGAGAACCGCCGCCTCAGCGCCACCCCGGCCCCGGCCGCCAGCGCGGGCGCCCAGTCGGCGATCACCGCGTTGCCGTGGAACATCGGCATGCAGACGTAGTGCACGTCCTCGCGCCGCACCCCGAACTGCCCGACCAGCGAGGCCCCGGCGGCGGCCAGCCGGCCCTGAGAGCAGATCGCCGCCTTCGGGGCACCTGTCGAACCCGAGGTGAAGTACAGCAGCAGCCGGTCACCGGGCCTGGCCCGGGAGGCGTCCGGCACGGCGCCCGCGTAGGGCGCGAGCAGGTCGGCGTACTCCGGGGTGTCGGTCAACAGCAGCCGTACGCCGGGCAGTTCGAGGTCCTTGAGGAGCGGGAGGTGGGTGTGGCCCGTGACCAGGAGACGGCACTCGGTGTGCAGGATGTCCCGGGCCAGTTCGGGGCCGCGGCGGGTGGGGTTGATCCCGGCGACGGCCGCTCCCGCGAGGGCCGCCGCGCTCAACCACAGCGGATATTCGGGGGTGTTGTCGAGCAGCACGCCCACGTGCGGCTCCGCGCCGGGCGGCAGGAGGTCGGTCAGCAGGGCCGCACGGGCGGCGGCGCCGGCGGCCACCTCATGATGGGTGAGCACCTGGTCCTCGAACCACAGCCCCGGACGGTGGTCCCCCCACCGCCCGGCCACCAACTCCGCGACCGTGCGCCTCCTGGAGTCCATGGAGCTGCACAGTAATTGACGGCTCGTCAGATGTGGAGCGCTACGGCATGACTTCGTCGATGACGCCGAATCCCAGATGCACGCTGACCATGAACATGACACAGAAGGCGATGAACACACCGAAGAAGGCCAGCAGACAGCCCTGTTCCGCCACGAGCCGCCCGGGCTGCGGCGGCTTCGCCGTGGCCCGCTCCGGATGCTCCGCCGCATAGCGCACCATGACGACGTCACCGGTGACGACCGTCCTCGGCCCGTTGCTCTCCTCGAAGCGGACGGGACGGCCCTCGCGGGTCGTGAACTCGTAGACGTGGTGCAGTGTCGTGCTCACGGAGGTCTCACCGCCCCCGCTGGTCGTGGTGTACGTGTTCAGGCACCGCGCCTCGGCGGTGAGCCCGCTGTTCCAGGCGCTGCTGATGTGCCGGGCGCGGCGGAGCAGTCTGACCAGGGCGGTGACCGCGAAGGCGATCATGAGCCCGGGCAGGAGGTAGAAGAACGCTTCCATGGCATCCCCCGAGGTCGTACGCCGACCCCGTTCGGCCGGCGTGGGAGGAACCTACCCACACCGGCCCGGCCACGGGCTCAAGAAACCCTCAGAACGTGACGTCCGAGCAGGCGTAGAACGCGTTGCCCGTGTCCGCGATCGTCCAGACGGCGACGATCACATGGTGGCCGCTGAGCCCGGACGGCAGGGTGCCGCTGTGGGAGAGCGTGGCCGGTGGGCGCCGGCCGTCGTAGGGGACGGTGAGGAAGGGGGTGGTGTCGAGGTCGGAGCGGGCCAGGCCGTGGTTCTGGTTCCAGCCCTGCCGGGTGACGTAGTACGTGAAGTCGGTCGTGGCGTGCATGGCCGTGAACTGCCAGCGGAAGGTGTAGCTCTGGCCGCCCGTCACCCGGGTGGTGGGCCAGGCGCCGCCGGAGGGGGTCTTCGGCTTGTCGAGCTGGGCGAAGCGGGCGTTGCCGCCGGAACAGATGGCACCGTCGGCGGGCCCCGCGGCCGGGAAGCCCTTGGGACCCTCGACGCTCTGCGGCTCGTACTGGATGTCGCCGCAGTTCGCCACCGTGCCGTTGGCGCAGAGCTTCTGCCTGCTGATGGGGAGGTCGGTGTAGCCGTGGCCGCTCGCGCTGCCGGCCGAGAGCACGAAGGCCCCGGCCGTGGTGAGCCCGAGCGCGGCGGCGTACCACTTGGTCTTTCCGCGCATGCTGCCGCTCCTGGAGACGTGGGGGAAGTTCCGTGAGGCGTGCAGGTCTAGACCAAGTCCCAGATTATTGCCGTACCTTGGGCATGTCCATACCAATGCTCGGTCGGTTGCGCTCTCTTCCCCGCGGGCCGTTCACGGCCCCTGGTCCCCGCGCCCCGCGCAGAACGCCACCGTCAGGTCCTTCACCAGCGCCTTGCGTTCGTAGTCGTCCAGCTCCACCAGCCCCCGCACGGTCAGCCGGGTCACCGTGTCCTCGACCGAGTCGACGACCGAGGCGAGCATCCCGGCCCGCTGCCGGGCGTCCAGCGCGGCGATCCGGCGGCGGTTCATCGCGGCGGCGACCTCGGGCGCGTACTCGGTGCGCACCGGCCGGACGGAGAACACCTCGAGCCCGACCGGTGCCGCGTCCGCCGCGACCAGCCGGGTCAGCGCGTCCCCGGCCGCCTCGGCCGAGTCCCGCGTGTCGCCCGGCAGTTCCACCGGCACCCGCGCGAGCCCCGCCTCCACGCACTCGCGCAGATAGGTCTCATGGTCCTCGACGCCCAGCACGGCCCGCGCGGTGTCCCGCACCCGCCACACCACCAGCACGGCCACCCTGAGCGCGACCCCGTTCCCGTCGGCCGCCGGCATCGGCTCGCTCCTCCAGTGCCTCAGCCGTACGTCCACCCGGCGGCGCAGCAGCAGCGGGTTGACCCACATCAGCCCGGTCCGCCGGACCGTCCCCCGGTACCGCCCGAACAGCCCGAGCACCCAGGCCCGTCCGGTCCGCCCCCGGGCCAGCCCGCCGAAACCGAACAGCGCGAGAGCACCGGCTCCCGCACAGGCGGCCCACTCGACGGGACCGAGCCCCGCCCCCGCGTGCGCCGGAAGCCGCAGCGCCTCCACCGCGAGCGGCGGCACGACCCCCGCCCACCAGGAGGTCACCGCGCACCCGGCCGCCCCGCACGCCCCCGCGAGCACCCCCACCACCCCGGGCAGCACCCTCGCCCGCCGCTCGACCAGCTCGGGGTCGACCCGCGCCGCGGGAGGGGCCTTCGCCGGGACGGGACGCCGCAGCCGCGGCTGCTCGCCGGTGCCCTGCCGACGGCCGACGACCGCCGGTCTGGCCGGGACCGGCGCCGGATCCGGGTCGTCGCGGAAGAGCAGATGGACGGGGATCTCCATGGTCGACTCGTTCTGGATGAGCCGGCCGGGTCTGGCCGGTCCCTCGGACTCGGGTGTCGGTGAAGTGGTCGTCGTACTCATGCGTGCCTCCAGCCTCCGCGCCAGATGCGTCATGACGGTGAATGGGTCGATCGATCGCCGTACGAACGGAACCGGTTGCCCTACGAGAAGAGCCGCCGCCAGGTCTCCGGTCCCGGATAGCCGTCCGCCGCGCCGCCCCGCCAGCCCTGGGCGCGCTGGAAGGCCTCGACGTTACGGCGGTCCGCCTCGCCCCAGCGCGGACCCGGACCGGTCGTGTAGTACTTGCCGAACCCTTTCTTCACCAGCTGCCGGCCGAGCTGGGTGACGTACTTGTTGTCCGCCCCGGGCCGGAACAGCCCGCGCCCGGGATAACCCGGCACGCCGTGGGAGGCGGGCGCCCCGGGTGCGCCGGCCGCCCCGCCGGTCACCGTCGCCGCCGGGATGTCCTTGCCCCTGCCTGTCACCAGCAGGTCCCAGGTCCGGGGTCCCGGCAGTCCGTCGGCGTCCGCGCCCGTCCAGCCCTGGGCCAGCTGGAAGGCCACGGTGGCCCGTAGATCCGCCTCCGACCAGCGCGGCCCCGGACCGGTGGCGTAGAACCGTGCGCCACCGCGCGCCACGAGCAGCTGCCCCAGCCGGGTGACGTACGCGTTGTCCGAGCCCGGCCCGAAGAACGCCGCCCCGGGAAACGCCGTGGCGCCCGCCCCGGCGGCCGGCGTACTCGGCGTGCTCGGTGTGCTGGGCGTGCTCGGCGTACTGGATGGGCTCGGCGGGCTCTTCGTCGGGCCCGCCGCGTCCGCCTCGAGCCCCTTGTAGCGGTAGGGCACGTACTGGTCCGAGTGGCTCCAGTAGGCGTACGGCGTCGCCTGGCGGCGGGCACCAGGGGGCGTCTCCTCGTAGGCGATGTAGTAGGTGTGGGTGTAGTCCGTCCAGCCGCCGAAAACAACGACGTGCGAGCCTTTCTCGGGGTCGGCGGGATTGTGGAACAGCAGAATGTCGCCGGGCTGCAGATCTTCCTTGGAAATCCGCACCCCGTACTTGTCGAGGCTGCCGGTCCATTCGTTCCCGGGCAGTCCCCAGGCCATGGAGACGAAGCCCGAGCAGTCCTGCCGGTAACCGTCCGTCCAGTAGTCGTCCATGCTGTACGGCACCTCGGCGGCGACCCAGGTCTTGGCCCGGTTGATGATCTCCGTACGGGTGGTGGTGGGCACCCGTACGGCGCTCTGCGGGTGCGCGGGCCGGCCCCCGGGGCCGTGCAGGGGGGCCCTGCTCCCCTGCGGGGTCTGGGGTTCGTCACCTGCGGGGACGCCGGGACCGGAGGGGCCTGCGGGCACGCGTTCAGCCGCGAGCGCCGGTGCCGCGTGGCCGGCGGCGAGGGCTGCGGAGGCGGCGGCGACGATCACGAAGGGGCGGGCGGCCGGATGCCGGGCCGTCGGCGCCGGCGTCGAGTGCCGCAGGGCCGCGCGCCGGTGGGCGCAGCCGGGGCAGTCGCAGTCGCTCGCCGGATCGAATTCCTCGAATACCGGAGTCTCCATGCGATTCCCCTCACACCCGGGACAGAAATGACCGCGTTCGTGCACATCGACCAGTTTCACAACTGTCTTCCCGACGCGCATTCTGACGGTCCGAATGACGTACGGCCCTTCGCGCACCCCCGCCCGGCCCCGAACGGGGTGGTCGGGAGCACCCTCCGGGGTCCGGTAGAGTTACGACGTCAGCAGGCGCCGCTAGCTCAGTTGGTTAGAGCAGCTGACTCTTAATCAGCGGGTCCGGGGTTCGAGTCCCTGGCGGCGCACGATGTCGATGGCGAGGCGTGTTCGCGGAAAGCGCGAACCACCTCGCCATCGTCGTGTCCGCGCGGCTTCGCCGCGCGCGGTGGGGGCTCCGCCATCCACACCCCCCTTTCCCCCGGCACTCCGGCGGCCGGAGTCGAGAAGCCCGCGCAGCACAGCCGCACGCACAGGCAGCCCCCCTCGTTCGATCGAGGGGGGCTGTCGGCCGTTCGGCCCCCTTCGCCGCGCACCGGGTCCTGGAGAGCACTTCGGCACCATCCGCGCCCGTCTGTCCACAACAGGTCCACAAGACCCCCACACGCGTCTCAATGAACGCGTATGACCGGTAAACACCGCGTTTCGCGTCTTGCGATCATGATGAACGCCGTAGAACCCTGTGTCCAAGATGCTGCGGGTACGCGGCAGTTGGGGGAGTAGTAAGCGTTTGCCGGATCTGCGGGGATAGGGGGCCCCGCGCACGAGCGGATGCCGAGGGGGGCATCATGCAACCGGAAGGCCGCCGTTCCATGTCCTGAGTGTGGAGAGTGTGGTGACTGCGGCCAGCCACCGTTGCGCCTGCGAAGGTCGAGGGGGACCGCCGGCAGGCGTGAGGACAACCGACACAACACGCGGTGACCTGCGTGTGGGGGGAATGACTCATGACGTCGACGCCGACGGGCGCCCGGCACAACTTCGACCCGTCAGAAACCACACAGCTGCGCGTTCCTTCGCAAAGGAACAGCCACACCGGCCAGTTCCGCCGGATCAAGAGAACACTGCCCAGATACGACTACGAGCACTACAGCAGGCTGGCCGGCCCCCTCACCCAGCCCGACCCCGACAAGCCCTACAAGGTGCGGTACCGCTCACTGCTCTCGCAGGAGCCGCACCGGATCCGCGCCGCCCTGATGCTGGGCGCCGCGCCGCTGCTGTCGCTGGTCCTGCTCGCCTGGCTGCTGCAGCCCGAGCACTGGACCGAACGCGCGTACCCCGCCTTCTCCTTCCTGCCGGCGCTGGACGTCGTGATGCTGGTCTCGATCGGTCTGATCGAGTTCTTCCGCTGCATGAACGTGCTGTCCAACGCCCACGCCACCCTGGTCGCCCGCGACCCCGTCCCGGTGGTGCCCGAGACCGGCACGAGGGTCGCCTTCATCACCACGTACGTGCCCGGCAAGGAACCGCTGGAGATGGTGACCAGGACCCTGGAGGCGGCGGTGCGGCTGCGCCACCGGGGCCTGCTCCACGTCTGGCTGCTCGACGAGGGCGACGACGACGAGGTGAAGGCGGTCTGCGCGCGTCTGGGCGTGCACCACTTCTCCCGCAAGGGCGTCGAGCAGTGGAACCAGAAGAAGGGCCCGTTCCGCGCGCGGACCAAGCACGGCAACTACAACTCCTGGCTCCAGGCGCACGGTGACGCCTACGACTACTTCGCCTCGGTCGACACCGACCACGTGCCGCTGCCCAACTACCTGGAGCGGATGCTCGGCTTCTTCCGCGACCCGGACGTCGGCTTCGTCATCGGCCCGCAGGTGTACGGCAACTACGACAACCCCATCACCAAGGCGGCGGAGTCCCAGCAGTTCCTCTTCCACGCCCTCATCCAGCGCGCCGGGAACTTCTACGGCGCCCCGATGTTCGTGGGTACGTCGAACGCCGTAAGGATCAGCGCGCTCAAGCAGATCGGCGGTCTGTACGACTCGATCACCGAGGACATGGCGACCGGCTTCGAGATCCACCGCCACAAGAACCCGGCGACGGGCCGGAAGTGGAAGTCGGTCTACACCCCGGACGTGCTCGCCGTCGGTGAGGGCCCGGCGGCCTGGACGGACTTCTTCACCCAGCAGCTGCGCTGGTCGCGGGGGACGTACGAGACGATCCTCAAGCAGTACTGGAAGGGCTGGTTCTCCCTGCCTCCGGGCAAGCTCTTCAACTACACCATGATGATCGTCTTCTACCCGATGTCGGCCCTCAACTGGATCCTGGCAGCGCTGAGTTGCGCGCTGTTCCTGGGCCTGGGCGCCTCGGGTGTGAACATCGACCCGACCGTGTGGCTGATGCTGTACGGCAACGCCTCCGCGCTGCAGATCGGCCTGTACGTGTGGAACCGCCGGCACAACGTCTCCCCGCACGAGCCGGAGGGCTCCGGCGGTGTGGCGGGCATGGCGATGTCCGCGCTGTCGGCGCCCATTTACGCGCGCTCGCTGATGGACGCCGTGCTGCGCCGCAAGTCCAGGTTCGTGGTGACGCCCAAGGGCGACTCGGCCAGCCCGGACACCCTGCTGGGAACCTTCCGCGTCCACCTGTTCTTCATCCTGGTCTTCGGCGGTTCGATCGCCGCCGGTCTCACCCTGCAGCACTCGCACCCCGCGATGATCGTCTGGGCGTCCTTCGCCCTGCTGATCACCGCGTCGCCGATCTTCGCCTGGCGGTACCAGCTGCTCCGGGCGAGGCGGCAGCCGGCCGCGCCGACGCAGGAGCAGGCCGAGCCGCGAGCGCTGCCGGAGCGGCAGACGCCGCGGCACGGCACCGGGCAGAAGCCCGACTGGGCTGCCCCGCAGGGAGGTTCGGACCTGGGCGACGACCAGACGATGCAGATCGCACTCGGTGGATTCGGGGGACGTAAGGAATGAACGACCGTGCAGGCCGCCGCCGCGCCCGTCGGCTCGCGATCGGGACGGTGGTGGTGCTCGCGCTGGCCGGGATGAACGGGCCTTGGCTGTACCGCTTCGGCACCGAGAAGTACCACCAGTACCAGATCAACAGACCCGAGTACAAAGCGGACAACGGGCACTGGCAGATCGTCGAGTTCCCGAAGGAGTACCGCCAGGACACCATCCACGCGGCGCTGCTGCGGACCGGCAAGGTGCTGCTGATCGCCGGGTCGGGCAACAACCAGGACAACTTCAACGCGAAGAAGTTCGACACCCGGATCTGGGACCCGGTGAAGGGCACGATCAAGAAGATCCCCACGCCCAAGGACCTGTTCTGCACCGGGCACACCCAGTTGGCCAACGGCAACCTGCTGATCGCGGGCGGCACCAAGCGCTACGAGAAGCTGAAGGGGGACGTCACCAAGGCCGGCGGGCTGATGGTGGTGCACAACGAGAACCCGGACAAGCCCATGACGCTGCCCGCGGGGACCGTGTTCACCGGCAAGGAGAACGGCAAGACCTTCGTCTCCAAGGACCCGGTGCTGGTGCCGCGCGCGAAGAAGGTCTTCGACCCGAAGACCGGCAGGTTCCTGCGCAACGACCCCGGGCTCGGCCGGATCTACGTCGAGGCGAGGCTCAGCGGCACCAAGTACGAGACCGGCACCCAGGACAACTACACGATCCAGGGCCTGACCGGCGCCGACGCCCGCAACACCTACGGCATGGCGCAGAAACTCGCCCTGGACAAGAAGGACTTCCAGGGCATCCGGGACGCCTTCGAGTTCGATCCGGTCGCCGAGAAGTACATCAAGGTCGACCCGATGAACGAAGCCCGCTGGTACCCGACGCTCACCACCCTGAGCGACGGCAAGATCCTCAGCGTCTCCGGGCTCGACGACATCGGTCAGCTGGTCCCGGGCAAGAACGAGATCTTCGACCCGGCGAGCAAGAAGTGGACGTACACCAAGAAGATCCGCCAGTTCCCGACCTACCCGGCGCTGTTCCTCATGCAGAACGGGAAGATCTTCTACTCCGGGTCCAACGCGGGCTACGGGCCGGACAACGTCGGGCGCGACCCGGGCATCTGGGACGTGGACACCAACCAGTTCACCAAGCTGCCCGGGCTCAGCGACGCCAACAAGATGGAGACGTCCGGGACGGTTCTGCTGCCGCCCGCGCAGAACGAGAAGTTCATGGTGATCGGCGGCGGCGGGGTCGGCGAGTCCAAGCTGTCCAGCGACAAGACCCGGCTGATCGACCTCAAGGCCAAGAACCCGCACTTCGTGGACGGGCCACCGCTGGAGAAGGGCACGCGCTATCCGCAGTCCTCGATCCTGCCGGACGACACGGTGCTGGTGTCCGGCGGCTCTGAGGACTACCGGGGGCGCAGCGACTCCAACATCCTCCAGGCGCGGATCTACCACCCGGACACCAACTCCTTCGACCGGGTGGCGGATCCGCTGGTCGGGCGGAACTACCACTCCGGGTCGATCCTGTTGCCGGACGGGCGGGTGATGTTCTTCGGGTCCGACTCGCTGTACGGCGACAAGGCCAACACCAAGCCGGGCACGTTCGAGCAGCGGATCGAGATCTACACGCCGCCGTACCTGTACCGGGACTCACGGCCGTCGCTGTCCGGGGGTCCGCAGACCATCGCGCGCGGCGGGACGGGGACGTTCACGTCTCCGCAGGCCTCCGCGATCAAGAAGGTACGGCTGATCCGGCCGAGCGCGTCGACCCACGTCACGGACGTCGACCAGCGGTCGGTCGCGCTGGACTTCACGACCTCCGGGAACCGGATCACGGTGACCGTGCCGAAGAACCGGAACCTGGTGACGTCCGGCTGGTACATGCTGTTCGTCGACGACGACCAGGGGACGCCGTCGAAGGCACAGTGGGTCAAGGTGCCGTAGCCACGGCTACGTGCCCGCCTTGGCGAGGGCGAGTGCGTAACTCGCCCACCACTGGCCCGCCTTCGGGCCCCCCTTGCAGGTGCCGTCCGACTCCCCCGGGCGCTTGACCCAGACGTACGCGTCCACCAGGTCGTCCGCCGTCCTGGTGGTCGGGGTCTCGCCCAGCGCCCGGCCCGGGGGGTTGCACCAGCGCTCGGCGGGGTCGCCGCCCGTGTAGGGGCCGTTGCCGTTGCGGCTGGTGTCGATGACGAAGTGCTTGCCGCCGACCTTGGCGGAGAGCTGCTTGCCGTAGGCGATGGAGTCCTGGGTGGAGTAGAAGTTGGAGACGTTGACGGCGAAGCCGTCGGCCTGGGCGATGCCCGCGCGGGTGAGGGGCTGGAAGATCTGGTCGGGGTGGCCCCAGCCGGCGTTGCCCGCGTCCAGGTAGACCTTGGTGGACTTCAGCGACTTCAGCTTGCCGATCGCGTAGGTGAGCAGGCTGTAGCGCTCCTCCTGGAACTGGCCCTGGGTGCAGCCGTCCACCAGGTGCAGCACGGCGTCCGGTTCGAGGACGACCATCGCCGCGCGGTCTTCGATGCCGGCGGCCACCGCGTCGATCCAGGCGCGGTAGGCGTCGCCGTCGGAGGCGCCGCCCTGGGAGTACTGGCCGCAGTCGCGGTGCGGGATGTTGTAGAGGACGAGCAGGGCCGTGCGGCCCGCCTTGTCGGCGGCCTCGGTGAAGCCCCGGGCCTCCTGCTCGGGGTTCTCCGGGCCGATCCACTCGCCGGTCGGCTGCTCGGCGATCTTGCGGATCAGCTCGGCGTCGGCGTCCTTGCCGGACTTCGCGTACGCCTTCACCTGCCGGGCCGCGTTGCTGTCCGGGTTGACCCAGAACGGGTCGCGCTCCTTGGGCTGTTGGGTGATCGTCGCGCCGGCCTTGCCGTCGTCGCCGCCCGAGGAGGAGCACCCCGCGACCAGCAGTACCGCCCCCAGCGCGGCCGCACAGGCCCCCCTGCTGCCGTACATCCAACTCCCCCTTGGGTGCAACGGTCCTGGGGTCAATCCTGACATACGACCCGAGCCGCCCACGAGGCCGTCCCGGCCTTGTCGGCGAGCTGTTACACCCGCAAGGAGCCGGCAGCCCCTCGCGACGGCGCGAGTCACCAGGACGTATGACGGAAAGCCACCGCACGGGGACTTGGCGTCATTCATCCCCTGGGCTGCGGCGCTCATCCGTTCTAGAGTCTTCTCAGATGGCCCGAGCCCCCGGTCGGCGGTGCACCACCGCGGCCCTCGAACCTCCCGCGCCGGCGCCGGGTCACTCCCGCAGCCCGAGCGCGCGCGGTTGAGGACCAGCCCGGTCGGCGGCTTCGGGGGGAGCGGGCCGCCGACCGGGCCGGGTGCCGGGATTCCGGCCGGTTCCGTGGTCAGGCCCTGCGGCGCCTGACGACGAACACCAGACCGCCACCGAGCAGCAGCGCGCCCGCGCCCACCGCGGCGGCGACGGGCAGCACGCCGCTGCTGCCGGTGCTGGCGAGGGCGCCGGTCGCGGCCGTGTCGGCGACCGTCTGGGTGGTGACGTCGTTGCCGCCGGCGCTGTCGTCGCCGCCCGAGGTGGTGGCGGACGCGGAGGGCGAGGCGGAGGCGTCGCTGCCGGCGCCCTTGACCTTGACGGTGACGGCCGCGGTGTCGTTGGCGTGGTTGTGGTCGAACGTCATGACGTTGCCGTACGCGGTCATCGCCTTGACCTCACCGGTGGTGGTCTTCGCACCCTTGCGGATCTCCAGGCCGAAGTGGAAGGTACGGGAGTCCCCGACGGCGAAGGCGTTGTCGTGGGGATCGCAGACGTACTGCGGTGCCCCCGGCGTCTGTTCGCCGGTGCCCGCCTGCGCGTCCTCGCGCCACACGCTGCACTCCTTGGGGATCTCCACCGCCTTGGTGCCGGTCGGAACGGTGAACAGCAGCGCCGGCTGGTCGTCGCTGAGGTTGTAATGCACCCAGCCCGGGCCCTCGTTGCTCAGCGAGATGTCGACGGGGACCACGTCACCCGGCGCGCCCTTGGCCTTGTCGCCGCCGGCCACCATGTCGGCGGTGTTGTCGACGGTGATCACCTGACGGCCGGTCCTCTGTCCGCCGGGGGTCGCCGTGCCGTCCTCCACCAGGGAGAGCTTGTTGTCGCCCGACGGCCCCACGGTGGCGTCACCGGGCGAGGCCAGGACGTCGTCCTGGAAGTACTCGAACAACGCCTGGCTGCCGACGTCCAGCTTGACCGGCTGCTGGAGCCGGTAGCGCTTGCCCGGCTCCAGCACCGTGTCGAAGGTGCACAGCGCCTGTTGGGTGGCCTGGTAGTCGGGGTCCTTGACCGTGGAGTAGACGCAGTTGGAGTAGCGGTCCGCGTAGGAGAGTCCGGGGGTGGTGCGCATCTGCAGCTGGGCGCCGTGGGCGGGCAGCGAGCCCGTGTTGCTGATGGTGACCGGGTTCTCGATCGTGGAGCCGGGCTTGTCGCCCTTCCGGTCGGTCAGTTTGTTGACCGTCAACTCCACGTTGCCCGCGGTCACTTCGACGTCCGTGGAGACCACGGTCCCGTTCGACGACGTGCCGCTCAGGGTCACCGTGCCCTTGGTTCCGAGCGGGGTGCCGGGCTTCGCTCCCAGGTCCAGGATGTAGCCCGCGTTGCTGCCCTCCTTGACGTCGGCGATCGTGGACCAGGTGTAGGTGTCGACCGACTTCCCGTCGGCCGTGACCCAGTCCTTGACCTTGCTGAAGTCCGCCTTGATGGTGACGTCCTTCGCGGCTCCGGGACCGTCGTTGAACAGGGTCCAGCCGATCTGCGGCGGGTCCTGAACCGGGATGGGAATCCCGATGTCGTCGCTGCGCACCGCGATGTGCACCACCGGCCCGTCCGCGGCCTGCGCGGACGTGGCGGGCAGCCATGCGGCGACGGCGGCCGCGAAGGCGGCCAGTACCGCCCCCGCCCTGCGCTGACGGTTGATCATCCGTGTCCCTCCCCACGGGACGCCTCTCGTCCCGCCACCCTTCAGACACCCCAGGGACGCCAAGGGTTGTCCAGGAGTTCGAGCCGCCGCCCGCCCGTTCTACAGACCGCTGCCCGTCAGGTACGCCGACACCACCACGTTCGCCGTGTAGCTGCCCCTGGCCCGGTCGAAGCTGCCGCCGCAGGTGATCAGCCGCAGCTCGGCCCGCCCCGACTGCCGCTGCCCGTAGGCCTGCTGGGCGTCGAAGCCGTCGCGGGCGATGACCCGCACGTCGTCGACGGTGAACTCGGCGACCTTGCCGTCGTCCCGGATCACCCGGATCGTCTCGCCGGGCCTCATCGCGCTGAGCCGGTAGAAGACAGCGGGCCGGGTCCGGGTGTCGACGTGCCCGACCATCAGCGCGGTGCCGGCCGCCCCGGGTCTGGCCCCGGCCGCGTACCACCCGACCACGCCCGCCTGGTCGAAGGGCGGCGGATCGACCGCCCCCTGCGCGTCCAGGCCCCGCGCCACCACCGGCGCCTGCACCCGCAGGTCGGGAATGTCCAGCCGCTGGGGCAGCGCATCGCCCAACGGCCGTACGGCGGGCGGGAGTTCCGCGTCCGGCGGGCGTCCGACCGCCGCCATGTCGCCGGTGGCCGGCGCGGATATGCCCTGCCGCAGGTCGGTCATGTCCCGCCCCCAGAGCCACAGCCCGAGCAGCAGGACCGCCCAGGCCGCCCCTGTGAGCAGCCGGCCCGAGCCGGAGGAACGCTCCTGTTCGGACATGGTCAGCCCGTTCCCCGTCTCCGGCGCCCGCTGAGCACGGCGACGGCGGCAGCGGCGGCCCCGGCCAGCAGCAGGCCGGTCACCGCGTGTGCCGTACCGGGCCCGGTCGCGTGGGCGTCGGTGTCGGCGAGGTGCGCGGTGCCGCCACCGCCGGCGGGCACGGGGGCGACCGGCGAGGAGGGGGAGGTGGGAGTCGCCGGCCGGCCCGTGCCCTGGGCGACGGTGATCGTGCCCTTGCGCTCGGAGGTGCCGCAGGTGATCGTCACGTCGTAGGTGCCCACGGTGAGGGACGAGCGGATGCGGGTCTCGCCGACGAGGGCGCCGTCCGTGACGGCCAGCCGGGCGTCCGCGACGAACGCGGCGGAGACGGCCGTGGCGGTCTTCTCGGCGCAGTCGGCGACCCGCAGGGCGACATCGCTGCCGGGCGCCGGGGAGGCCGGGGAGACCGACCAGCCCCCGTCCTGCGCGTGCGCCGCCGGGGCGAAGGAGACGACCGCCGCCGCCACCGCCGCCGCACAGAGAGTGATTCTTACTGAACCCATCGTGAACCTCCAGACACCTGGAGACTCCCCCGGGCGGCGGGGCCCCGCATCCGCAGCGGGGCCCGTGCTGCTCCGAACGGGTGGCGACGGGTTTCAGACCCGGTCGACGAGATCCGCGATCGAGTCCACGACCTTGGACGGCCGGTAGGGGAAGTCCTCGATCTGCCCCGGCCGGGTCAGCCCGGTGAGCACCAGGAACGTCTGCATCCCGGCCTCCATGCCGGCCAGCACGTCGGTGTCCATGCGGTCGCCGATCATCGCGCTGGTCTCGGAGTGGGCGCCGATCGCGTTGAGCCCGGTGCGCATCATCAGCGGGTTGGGCTTGCCCGCGAAGTACGGCCTCTTGCCGGTCGCCTTGGTGATGAGCGCGGCGACGGCGCCCGTGGCGGGCAGCGGCCCCTCGGTGGAGGGGCCGGTCTCGTCGGGGTTGGTGGCGATGAAGCGGGCGCCGTCCTGGATGAGCCGTACGGCCTTGGTCATGGCCTCGAAGGAGTACGTGCGGGTCTCGCCGAGGACCACGTAGTCGGGCTCGTGGTCGGTCAGGACGTACCCGATGTCGTGCAGGGCGGTGGTCAGGCCGGCCTCGCCGATGACGTACGCCGAGCCGCCCGGCCGCTGGTCGTCCAGGAACTGGGCGGTGGCCAGGGCCGAGGTCCAGATGGACTCGACCGGCACGTCCAGGCCCATGCGCCGCAGGCGGGCGTGCAGGTCGCGCGGGGTGTAGATGGAGTTGTTGGTCAGCACCAGGAAGGGCCGGCCGGACTCGCGCAGCTTCTTCAGGAAGGCGTCGGCGCCGGGGATCGGTACGCCCTCGTGGATGAGCACACCGTCCATGTCGGTGAGCCACGACTCGATGGGCCTGCGTTCTGCCATGTGCGCGTTCTCCTGCCGTACGCCCGTGCGCGGTGCTGCCTGGCCCCCCAGCCTAGACATTGGCCGGATCTTGGGGAACGGCCGTCTCAGCGCCGCCTTCCGGGCCTGCGGGCCAGCAGCAGCCCGCCGCCGGTGACGAGGAGGACGACGGTGACGGCGGCGAGGACGGCGCCGGGGGTGCCGAGGCCGGTGCGGGCGAGTTCGTCGGCGAAGGGCAGGTCCGGGACGGGGCCCGGCGAGGCGGAGGGGCTGGACGGGCCGGGGCTGGAGGCGTCCGGGGCGCCCTGCTCGACGCGGAAGCGGTAGGCGCCGGACTGGCCGACCCAGTCGCCGTCGGCCTCGTGCCGCTGGACGACGGCCGCGTTGACCGTGACGCCGTTCGGGACGGCGTCGGAAGCGAGGGCGAGGCGCACCTTGACGCTGACGGTCCGGTGCGGGCCGACGGTGAAGCCGGGCAGGCCGTCGTCGAAGGCGCCGACGAGTTCGTCCTCGTCGGTCCGCACGAAACGGACGGGGTGCGGGTGGCTGTCGTCGTGCGTGTCGTAGAAGTCCAGGCGGGGCTGGTCCGGCCTCAGGGCCCGCTTGTCGTCGACGAGCACGACGACGGGGTGGATGGCCGCGCAGGTCCGGGTGGTGGTGTTGGTGAGGTCCAGGTACCAGGTGCCGTAACCGCCGCCGGCCTCGTAGGTGTCGGGGCCGCCGCGGATGCGGGAGGTGAGGGGGAAGCGGCCGCCGTCGGAGCAGCTCGGGACGGGGGCGGCGGACGCGGGGGTCGTGGCGGGGAGGAGGAGGGCGGCTGCTGCTAGGCAGAGGGACAGGGGCGTGTGCAGTCGCATGAACACATGACCATGCCGGGTGCGGGCGGCGGTTTCGGAGTGCCGCTCCGTACGGCGCCCCCGATCCCCTCGATCGGCCGAGACGGGGGCTGGCGGCTCGGCGGCTCCGACGGCTCCGACGGCTCCGACGGCTCCAGCTCAGCCTTCCGCCCGTCCGAACAGCGGCGCCAGCAACAGCTGCGCCGCGCCCTCGGCGACCTCGCCGGAGGCGAGCCGCACCGGCACCGGCTCCTCGCCGCCGCGCCGGGCCCGCTCCTGGAGGACGGCGGCGACGCCCCGTACGAAGGCCTCGGGGGCGGCGGCGACGGTTCGGCCGCCCAGCAGGACGACGTCCACGTCGAGCAGCGCGACCAGGTTGCCGGCCCCGACGCCGAGCACCCGGGCCGCCTCGGCGAGGTCACCTCGGGCCACGGCGTCGAGACACAGCACCTCGACACAGCCCCGGTTGCCGCAGCCGCACAGCGGTCCGTCGAGCCGGACCACCTGGTGCCCGAACTCCCCGGCGCCGGTACGGGCCCCGCGGTGGACGGCGCCGCCGATCACCAGCCCGGCCCCCAGTCCCGTACTCAGATGCAGATACGCGAACGATCCGCGCTCCCCGGCGACGGCGAGCCCCAGCGCGGCGGCATTGGTGTCCTTGTCGACGACGACCGGCGCCCCGAGCCGCCCGGCGAGTGCGTCCCGCAGGGGGAAGCCGTCCCACTCGGGGAACCCGGTGACCCGGTGCAGGACTCCACGGGCGTGATCGAGGGGGCCGGGGAGGGCGACGCCGACGCCGAGGAGGGAGCGGGGCAGGGGTCCGGGGGAACGTACGCCCGTCAACGCCCCCACCTCCCGGGCCACCGCCCGCACCACCGCCTCCGCCCCCACCCCGAAGTCCAGCGCGGCCCGCCGCTCCGCCACCACGGCCCCCGTCAGGTCGACCAGCACCGCCCGCAGCTCATCCCGGTCCAGATGCACCCCGACCGCGTGCCCGGCCTCCGGCACCAGTCGCAGCACCGTCCGCGGTTTGCCGCCCGTCGAGGCGCGGTGCCCCGCCTCGGCCACCAGACCGTCGGCCCGCAGCCGCGCGGTGATCTTGCTGACGGCCTGCGGGGTGAGCCCGGTCCGCTCGGCGAGTTCGAGCCGGCTGATGCCGTCCGCGTCGGCGGTGCGCAGCAGGTCGAGGACGAGGGCGGCGTTGTGGCTGCGCAGGGCGAGAAGGTTCACCCCTCCGTTCAGGTTCACGCCTCCATTGTCTTCACCCCTTGCGCTTTGGCAACAGCGTTGCGAAAGTGGGGGGCATGACTGGTACGACTGCCACTCCGCGCCGCGTCGGCCTCGTCGGCTACGGGCTCGCGGGCTCCGTCTTCCACGCCCCGCTGATCGCCGCCACCGAGGGCCTCGTCCTCGACACGGTGGTCACCTCCAACCCGGAGCGGCAGGAGCAGGCCCGCGCCCAGCTCCCGGACGTGCGCCTCGCGGCGACCCCCGACGAGATGTTCGCGCGGTCCGCCGAGCTGGACCTGATCGTCATCGCCTCGCCGAACAGGACGCACGTACCGCTGGCGGCCACCGCGCTCAAGGCCGGCCTCCCGGTCGTCGTCGACAAGCCGATCGCCGGCACCGCGGCCGAGGCCCGCGAGCTCGCCGCGCTCGCCGAGGAACACGGCCTGCTCCTCTCGGTCTTCCAGAACCGCCGCTGGGACAACGACTTCCTCACCCTCCGACGGCTGCTCGACGAGGGCGAGTTGGGGGACGTGTGGCGGTTCGAGTCCCGGTTCGAGCGGTGGCGGCCGCAGCTCAAGGGCGGCTGGCGGGAGTCCGGCGACCCCGCGGAGATCGGAGGTCTGCTGTACGACCTCGGCAGCCATGTCGTCGACCAGGCCCTGACCCTCTTCGGCCCCGTCACCGCCGTCTACGCCGAGTCGGACGTCCGCCGCCCCGGCGCCGAGGCCGACGACGACACCTTCATCGCCCTCACCCACGCCGGCGGCGTCCGCTCGCACCTCTACGTCTCCGTCACCACCGCCCAGCTCGGCCCGCGCTTCAGGGTGCTGGGCACCAAGGCGGGGTACGTCAAGTACGGCCTCGACCCCCAGGAGGCGGCCCTGCGCGAGGGCGAGCGCCCGGGTCCGGACTGGGGGCGGGAGCCCGAGTCGGCGTGGGGCCGGGTCGGCTCCGGGGAGTCCCCGGCGACCGGCGGCGGCACTCCCGTACCGACCCTCCCCGGCGACTACCCCGCGTACTATGCGGCCGTGACCAGGGCCCTCGACGGCGACGGCGCCAATCCGGTGACCGTCGCGGAGGCGGCCGCCGCGCTCGACGTGCTCGAGGCGGCCCGCCGTTCGGCCCGCGACGGAGTGGTGGTGAAGCTGTGACGCACAACACCGAGCTGACCCCGAAGTTCCAGCCGGAGCTCACCCCGCCGCTCGAGGAACTGGAGGCCCAGGAACGGCGCCTGGTCTTCCGGCAGTTCACCCACGAGGACGCCTGGGCCCTCGGCTCCCTGCTCGTCGAACTGGCCCGGGAGCGCCAGGCCCCGGTCGCCATCGACATCCACCGGGCCGGCCAGCAGCTCTTCCACGCCGCCCTGCCCGGCTCCACCCCCGACAACGACGCCTGGATCACCCGCAAGCGCCGGGTCGTCGAGCGCTACGGTTCCGCGTCCTACCTGGTCGGCGCCCGTTTCCGCGCCAAGGGCACGACCTTCGAGGAATCCTCCCGCCTCGACCCGGACGAGTACGCGGCGCACGGCGGCTCCTTCCCGATCACCGTCGAGGGCGTCGGCGTGATCGGCGCGGTGACGGTGAGCGGACTGCCGCAGCTGCAGGACCACCGGCTGGTGGTGGAGGCGCTGGAGGAGTTCCTCAAGCACTGACGCCCGCACGGGGAAGCAAGCTCGCTGACCAGTACCGCCGCCCGTACTCCGAGCTGGTCACCTGTCTCGACGTCCTCGACGAGGCGGGCGTCCCCAACCTCTCAGGGCAATACACCTGGCGAAGCGCCCCAAAGGGGCACGGGGAACTGCGCGACAAGCCACAACGAACCCGCACCCGCCGCCGTCGCGCAGCTCCCGCCCCCTCAGGCGTTCTTCAATTCCTGCCGCTGCCGCCCAAGCCCAGAAATCTCCAGCTCAACCACATCCCCGCCCCGCAAGAACGGCTTGGGCTCGGGCTGCCCCAACGCCACCCCCGCCGGCGTACCGGTATTGATGACATCCCCGGGATACAGCGTCATGAACTGACTGACGTACCGCACGACCTCCCCCACGGGAAAGATCTGCTCCGCCGTCGTCCCGTCCTGCTTCAACTCCCCGTTGACCCACAGCTTCAAGGACAGCGCCTGCGGATCCGGCACCTCGTCCGCCGTCACCAGCCACGGCCCCAGCGGGTTGAACGTCTCGCAGTTCTTCCCCTTGTCCCAGGTCCCGCCCCGCTCGATCTGGAACTCCCGCTCGGACACGTCGTGCGCGACGGCGTACCCGCCGACATGCGCGAGCCCCTCCTCCGCGGACTCCAGATACCGGGCCGTACGTCCGATGACGACCGCGAGTTCGACTTCCCAGTCGGTCTTCACCGACCCCCGGGGAACCAGCACCGTGTCGTTCGGTCCGACCACCGTGTCCGCCGCCTTGAAGAAGATGACGGGCTCGGTGGGCGGCTCGGCCCCGGTCTCGCGGGCGTGGTCGTGGTAGTTGAGGCCGATGCAGACGATCTTGCCGATCCGCCCGAGCGGCGGGCCGACCCGCAGCCCCGTCGCGTCGAGAACCGGCAGGTCACCGGCGTCGCCCGCGGAGCGAATCCGCGCGAGTGCCACGTCGTCGGCGAGCACCGTCCCGTCGATGTCGGCCACGAGACCCGACAGGTCCCGCAGCACCCCCTCGGCATCGAGCAGTGCGGGCGTCTCCGCTCCCGCCGTACCGACTCGCAGCAGCTTCATGGTCACAGTCTCCCTCGATCGCGGGCGCCCGCCGATGAGTGCAGCCATCGGAGGACTGGTCGATCCTCCAAGCTCAGCGTGCGGTATGCAATACCCGGTTCACGTACTGGACCGCAGCCCCCGTCACCGGTACAGCACGGCCCGCTCCACCGCGCTCCACGCCGTACTGGTGACGACGTACAGCGCGGCCGCCAGCGGCACCACGGCCACGGTGAAGAGCGTGGCAAAGGACATGAACGGCACCGCCCTGGTCACCGCCCCCAGCCCCGGCACCCGAGTAGTCCTTGCCCGCGCGGCTGGACTCCGCGCGCCGGTCCACGGTTCAGCCCCTCGGCCGCATCGACACCAGCTTCCCCCACACCACCATCCGGTACCGGGACGTGAACTCCGGTGTGCACGTCGTCAGCGTGATGTAGTAGCCGGGTTGGCTGTAGCCGTAGCCCGGCCTGACGACCGAGCGCGGAATCGGCCGGATGACCCCGGAGTCCCGCGCCGAGGTCTGCGGCAGGGTCTTGTCGACCGAGTACGTGTACGTCGCATCGCGCGTCTCCACCTCCACCACGTCCTTGATCCGCAGGTGGTTGAGGTAGCGGAACGGCTCGCCGTGCGTGTTGCGGTGCCCGGCGAGGGCGAAGTTGCCCGCCTGGCCCGGCTGGGCGGTGCCGCGGTAGTGGCCGACGTACCCCTTGTTCAGCACGGCCTGCTTGCCGACGCCCTCGGCGACGGGGACGCGCAGTCCGAGCCGGGGGATGATCAGCACGGCGTACGCCTGGGACCAGGAGGGGCTCGACTGCCGTACGGCGGTGGCCCGTCGCCCCGTACCACCGCCCCCGCCGTCCGAGCCGCCGCCCGAGCCGTCGTACGACCGCGGGACCGCCGGCGTCGCGCCCGCACCCGACCCGCCGCCATCCCCCTGCGCGCCGCCCCCGTCCTTCCCCCACTCCCGTTCCAGCGCCTCCACCTTGCGCTCGGCGCCGCGCCTGGCCTCTCGATTGGTCCACCACAGCTGGTGGACGACGAGGAGCAGCAGCACCACCCCGACGGTGACGAGGAGTTCGGCCCCGCTCCACAGCGCGCGCCGGCGCCGGGCCGAGCGGCGCCGGGTGCTGTGCTGCACGACGGGAACGCGCATCCGCAGACCTCCTCGCGCCGCCTCCACGGCAGAACCCCCGCACCGGGCCGCCCGCACCATAAGGGGCCGTTCCCCAACTCACCAGCCACACACACTGTTCGGTACTTCGTACATTGGTTTTAGAAAGGGCTGGCGTAGCTCTCGACAACCCCACCGGTCACACCTGATGCTTCGTGCTGGCACCAACGGGACAGGCCACACGCCGGGCCCCGCCGACCGGTTCAGGGACCGGTGCGCCCAGGCCCGTGAGCGAAGCGGAGTAGCAGCCATGATCAGACGCAGAACCCTGCTGGCCGCAGCCGGCGGCACCCTCCTCGGCAGCGCCCTCGCGACCGGCACCGCACGCGCGGACGCCACGATCAGCGTCAGCCCGGGAACGTCGTACGGCACCTGGGAGGGCTGGGGCACCTCGCTGGCCTGGTGGGCGAACGTCTTCGGCGGCCGGGACGACTTCGCCGACATCTTCTTCACCACCAAGTCGACGATGTACAACGGCACTTCGCTCCCCGGCCTCGGCCTGAACATCGCCCGCTACAACCTGGGCGCCAGCAGCTGGAACAGCGTCGGCGGCACGACCATGGTCGCCTCCCCCAACATCCCCGCCTTCAAGCAGATCGAGGGCTACTGGCAGGACTGGAACAACGAGGACCCCACCTCCTCCGCCTGGAAGTGGACCGCGGACGCCACCCAGCGCGCGATGCTGACGAAGGCGGTGGCCCGCGGCGCGACCACCGAGCTGTTCGCCAACTCCCCCATGTGGTGGATGTGTCTGAACCACAACCCGTCCGGCGCCTCCGACGGCGGCAACAACCTCCAGTCCTGGAACTATCGCCAGCACGCCTCCCACCTCGCCGCGGTCGCCCTCTACGCCAAGAACAACTGGGGCGTGAACTTCGCGACCGTCGAGGCCTTCAACGAGCCCAGCTCCAGCTGGTGGACGGCGACCGGCACGCAGGAGGGCTGCCACATCGACTCGACCGTCCAGTCCGCCGTACTGCCGTACCTGCGCAGCGAGTTGGACAAGCGGGGCCTGACCGGCACCAAAATCTCCGCGTCCGACGAGACGAGTTACGACCTCGCCCGCACCACCTGGAACTCCTTCAGCTCCACCACGAAGGGGTACGTGGACCGCGTCAACGTCCATGGCTACCAGGGCTCCGGCGGCCGCCGCGACCTGCTCTACACGGACGTGGTCACCACGGCGGGCAAGGCCCTGTGGAACTCCGAGACCGGCGACAACGACGGCACCGGCTACACCCTCGCCTTCAACCTCCTCTACGACTTCCGCTGGCTGCACCCCACCGCCTGGGTCTACTGGCAGGTCATGGACCCGTCCACCAACTGGGCGATGATCGCGTACGACGCGAACACCCTGCAGGCGGGCGCGGTGCAGACGAAGTACTACACGATGGCCCAGTTCAGCCGGCACATCCGCCCCGGCATGAAGATCCTCGACACGGGCGTGAGCAACGCGGTGGCCGCCTACGACTCCTCCGCCAGACGCCTGGTGATCGTCGCCCTCAACACCTCGACCTCCGCCCAGACCCTGACCTTCAACCTCTCCAACTTCACGACGGTGAGCGGCGGTTCGGGTGGTCTGGTGCCGCGTTGGAACACGGTGACGACGGGCGGCGACCTCTACAAGTCGTACTCCGACACCTACCTGAGCGGAAAGACGGTCGCCGTCCCCTTCGCGGCGAAGGCGGTGCAGACCCTGCAGATAGACGGGGTGGTGATCTGACTGGGAAGGCCCACTTCCCGCCGCGCGGGACGCGGTCCGGGTCCCCGCCCCGGACCGCGTCCCGGGACCGGACCCGCCACCGGAGCCGGCCCCGGTCTCGCCGCGCTCGCGCTGGGCGGCTTCGGCATCGGCCTGACCGAGTTCGTGATCGCCGGCCTGCTCCCCCAGGTCGGCCGCGACCTCGGTGTGTCCGAGGCCACCGCGGGCCAGCTGATCTCCGGATACGCCCTCGCGGTGGCCGTCGGCGCGATCGCGCTCACCGCCCTCACCGCCGGCCTCCACCGCAAGGCGGTCCTGATCGGCCTGGTGGCCCTGTTCGTCGCCGGCAACCTGCTCTGCGCCGTGGCCCCGGACTACCCGGTGATGCTCCTGGGCCGCGTGGTGGCCGCCCTCTGCCACGGCACGTTCTTCGGCATCGGCTCCCTGGTGGCCCGCCGCATGGTCCCACCCGAGCGGGCCTCCCGAGCCGTCGCGGTGATGTTCGCCGGCCTGACCGTCGCGAACGTCCTCGGCGTCCCCTTCGGCGCCCTGATCGGCGAACGCTGGGGCTGGCGCGCGACCTTCTGGGCGATCACAGGGACAGGCCTGCTGGCCCTGACCGCCATAACCGTCCTGGTCCCCGCCGCCGCGGGCACGATCCCGCCCACCAGAACGGGCCTCCGCACGGACCTCCGCGCCTTCCGCTCGACCCAGGTCTGGCTGACCCTGACCGCCACCGCCCTCGGCTACGGCGGCATGTTCGGCGCGTTCAGCTACCTCACGTACACCTTCACCGAGGTCACCGGCTTCGCCGACACCGACATCCCCTGGCTGCTCGTGGTCTACGGCGCCGGACTGGTCGCCGGCAACATGGCCGGCGGCCGCGGCGCCGACCGCAACCGCGACCGCACCCTCATCGTCAGCCTGACCGCCCTGACCGCGACCCTCACGGCCTTCGGCCTCCTGGCCGACAGCAAGCCGGCCGCCGTCACCCTGGTCTTCCTCCTCGGCGTCTTCGGCTTCGCCCCGGTCCCCGGCATGATCACCCGCGTCACCGACCAGGCCCACGGCGTCCCCCTGGCCGCCGGCGCCAACGTCTCCGCCTCCAACATCGGCAACGCCCTCGGCGCCTGGCTCGGCGGCCTCGCGATCAGCGCGGGCCTCGGCTACCGCGCCCCCCTCTACGTGGGCGCCGCGATCGTCCTCACGGCGGTGGCGGTGATGACGTACGCGACCCGCACGACGACCACCCGAGAGACCACCCACACCGACGCACCCGGCGAGCCGTCGCTCCCCCAGGCGAGAACGAAGTGACCCACCCCCGCCCCCGCCCCCGCCCCCCTTCTCCCGGACCGACCTGCGCACATCTCACCGTCTCCCTCCCCCGCCTCCTCCCCGCCCCTCTCCGCCTCCGTAGGCCATCGGCAGTACGGTGTCGTCCATGCGCCCCGACACGCCCGCCGAGAACGTCGACCACACCGCCGAAGCGGCACGCCTAGAGCGGACCGCCGGCCTGTACCCCGAGGACGCCGAAGCCCTGCTCCTGCAGGCCGCGGCCCACCTGGAACTCGCCGGCGACCGCCCCGCCGCGACCGCGCTCTACGACCGCCTGCTCTCCTCCCGGACCGGTCTGGAGAACCCGTATCTGGTACGGGCCCTGAAGGCCTCCAACCTCTGGGAGTACGGCCACGAGGCCGAGGCCCGCGCCATCATCACCGGCGTCCGCGCGGCGGCCCCCCGCGACCCGGCCCCCTGGGTGATCGTCGCGGAGGCCCTGGAGGCCCACGACGAGCTGGAGGCGGCCCAGGAGACGTTCACGGAGGGAGCGCGCCTGCTCCTGACCGACGTACCGGAGCCCCCGTACTCCACACACCCTCTGTTGTTCGGCCGCCACCGGGTCCGCCGTATGCTCGGCGTCCCCCACGACGACTGGGACCGCCTGGCCGACACCCTCCACTCCTCCTCGGTCTCCCTGGACGAACTCCACGACCCGAAACGCGTCTGGTCCCTCGGCTCGGACAACCCGGCGGAACTGGAGGCGGAGATCTCCCGCCTGCGCGCCGAACTGGGCACCTACCGCGAGGCCCTGTCCCGCCCGTTCCCGGTGGCGGTCCTGCACTGGCCCAAGGACGAACTGGCGGAACTCCTGGACGCGTACCCGACCCTGACCACGGAGTACCCCTCCCACGAGGAGCACCTGACGACGATAGAGGCGTCCCTGAGGGAACTCTCCACCTCCGGCACCCCGAACCTCGGCATCGTCACAGGAACGGTCCCCTCCTACGAGGCCTTCGCAGCCTCCGAGGCCACGTCCCCGTCAGACCCCGAACTCCTCCCCCAGTACGCAACGACCCTGGCGGCCCGGGGCCGGGCTGTGGAGTGGCCGCCGCAGCGGGGGGCGGCTTGTTGGTGCGGTTCGGGACAGCCGTACGAAACCTGCCACGGAGCATGACGCCCACCCCAACGCCCCCGCTCGGTCATCGCTCTCGTCACTCGCGATAGACGGGCGGGGCGTTGGTGTATCTGTGCCCGGTCGGCGCGGTCCACTCCGCAACACCGCCGTGCGGATCCCTCCGCACCTTCCACCCCGGATGATGGGTCTTGAGCCGATGATGCCGTCGGCACAGGGGCTGCAGATTCTCCGGCACCGTCTGTCCGCCCCTCTCCGGATGCCGATGATCGAACGGCCGGACATGGTCCAGATCGCAACGGTGTGCAGGCATCCGGCAGCTGGGAAAGGCGCAGTACTGATCCCGGGCAATGACATGCCTGGCCGTCTCGGCGGTCGGCCGATAGCTGGTCGGATCGGTCTTCACGAGCAGCCCGGTCTCAGGCTCTGTGATCAACCGCCGCCACACAGTGCCCGGAGCAAAGGCGAGCTCCCGCGCCTGCGATCCGCCGATCGGCCCGTACCCCTTCAACTCCCCGGGCCCATCCCCGGCCCCCACCAACACATCAAGGGGAACGGTCACCTGCACCACAACCCCCGAACGCCCACCCCCCGAACCGTCCACCGCCCCAGGCTGATTGACCACCAGATCAAACAAGGCATCGGCCCGCTTCTGATCGATGGACCGCCCGTCGTCGGCATAGCTCCCAGCACGCCGGTCCACGGCCTGCTCCATCAACACGGTCTGCTGCGCGGGCAGGACGGCCCCGAACAAGGCCATCCCGTCCTCCCGCGGATAGTGCTCCACCCTCCGCTCCCGCACCCCCCGCCGATGCCGCAGCTCGGCCCCCTCGGGATCGGCCCGCAGAACCTCCCGCCGCAGAGCAGCCCGAGTCCGCCCGACAGGCAGCCCAGGCATCTTGCCGACCATGACAGCCTCGACCCGCCCGGCCGCGTCGTCGTCGACCACCTCCAACTGCTCGGCGACGACATGCGCCTGCATATAGGAGATCTCCCCACTCCGCAGCAACCCGACGGTGGCCTCATGCCGCCCTGCCAACAAGCCGGCGATCCTCAATCGCTGCGCCGCAGTCTGATGAGCAAGCCCCAGCGCACAAGCGACCTCTTCCACGGCCCCGTCCCATGAGACGGCGAAGACATCGCTCAGATCGCCCCCGGCCTCCGGAACCTTCCCCTCCGGAACCTCGGCGAGCGCGCCGATGGCGGCCAACACCTCAACCTGCTTGGCCTGCACCCACGCCAAGTGCCGCTCCAACACCACCAACGCATCAATCCGCCCCCGAGCCGACAGCTGCCCAACATCAAGCCCATCGAGCAACCCAGCGCTATCAGCGGAGGGGACAAGCTCCCGCAGCGACGCGACCCAGTCATCCAGAGGCCCGCAGAGCAAAAGTTCCCCACGAGGCAGACCACCGGGGAAGCCCCCAGAACCAGCCCCACCCACCCCAACCTCAGCCACGAACCCCCCTCTCCCGAACCCCTCCACGAACACCCCTGGCCCCGATCCCACCCGGGCTACCCACACCCCATTATCCGTCACACAGAGTGACAACACCAGGTCGATGCCACCCCAAGAATGCGCGAACCCCAACAAACCGAACACACGCCCACCGGCACCGCCCCCCGCCCCGACCACCGCCCCCACCCCAGGGCAAGCCGCCGAGCCAGACCGGCGTGCCCCCACCCAGCGACCGCGCCCCAACCCCGACCAACAGGCCAACCCACCGCACCTATCCCCACCTGGCCCCCGCTTTCCCCAGGCCGCCCGCTCGCTTCTCCCCCGTGATTCCGCGGCCCGGGTCAAGGGTCGGCCGCAGGCCGATCGCCAAAGGCGACGCGACCGCAGGGAGCGCCCTTGAGGCGGGCCGCGGAATCACGACACTGATAAAGAAGCGGGCGGCCTACGGCCACACCCATCAGGCGAGGCTTGGAAGTTCTCCCTCTAGCTCACGGCAGCTTCCAAGTCCGCTGGCCTGCGACGATCACTTTTCAAGCAGAAACGCTCCGATTGTCAGTACCTGCTGTTAGAACTGATCCATACCGAGTCGAGAGATCAAACGAGGGATCAGGAGCAGTCGTGGCCGAACCCGGGGACCTGGCCCAACCCGTCGTGGGCGTCTACGAAAAGCTCATCACGCAGGATCTACTGGACAGGATCGAGAGACTCGAAGCTGCCGGGTGGAAGGCCATCGACGCTGAGGTCAGCGCAGAGTCCACCCCGCACGTACTGGCGCGGCACATCGGCGAGGCCGTGGGACGGCGACTCGCTCAACTGCCGCACAAGAGGCAGGTCGCCGTCGCCAACCAGATCATGGAGTCGTTGGCCGCAACTGTGCCCGACGACGATGGCGAGACGGACGCCATCGCCGAAGGCCCGCGTCAGCTGCTCGCCCTCGCCGAACAGGAGGCCCCCGGCGTCTATGCGGTCCGTCCCCTTACTCCCCTCTCCGAGACCGCGCTGATCACCAACGCCCCAGACGACCCCAACCTGGGAGCCGAGCTGCGGGCGGAGTTGGCAACGGCCGATCACATCGACCTGCTGTGCGCATTCGTGAAATGGCATGGGATACGGGTACTTGAAGACTCACTCCGCGCGGCCAAGAAGCGTCAGGTTCCGATCCGGATCATCACGACCACGTACATCGGGGCCACCGACAGAAACGCCTTGGATCGTCTGGTCCGCGAGTTCGACGCCCAGGTGAAGGTCAACTACGAGATCCGATCGACTCGTCTGCACGCAAAAGCCTGGCTGTTCCGCCGCGAGACCGGCTTCAACACGGCCTATGTCGGCAGTTCCAACCTGTCCAAGGCCGCGCTCCTCGACGGTCTGGAGTGGAACGTACGCCTGTCTTCTGTCGCCACGCCGAGAGTGCTCGACAAGTTTGAGGCGACGTTCGACGCCTATTGGAATGACCCGGCCTTCGAGTCGTACGACCCCGACGAGGACGGGGAGCGCCTCACCGAAGCGCTTGCCCGGGCGGGAGGCAAGGGACCAGGCGACGACTTCAAGATCAACCTATCCGGCCTCGAGGTGCAACCGTTCCCGCACCAACGAGACATGCTGGAACGCCTCCGCGTCGAACGCGAGATCCGCGGCCATCACGAGAACCTTCTGGTCGCGGCCACCGGCACGGGTAAGACCGTCATGGCCGCCCTGGACTACCGCAGCCAGCACGACCGGCGTGGCGGGGAGCTTCCTCGGCTCCTGTTCGTCGCGCACCGTAAGGAGATCCTGAAACAGTCACTGCGTACCTACCAAGAGGTGCTCGCCGACGCTTCGTTCGGCGAACTCCTCCACAACGGCCAGGAACCCCGCGACTGGAGCCACGTCTTCGCCAGCGTCCAGTCCCTCAACCTCCAAAGGCTGGAGCAGCTCGCTCCCGACCACTTCGACGTCATCGTCATCGACGAGTTCCACCACGCCACGGCTAGCACCTACCGTCGGGTACTCCAGCACTTCAAGCCGGCGGAACTGCTCGCCCTCACCGCAACCCCGGAGAGGATGGACGGGCTCAATGTGCAGGACGAGTTCTTCAAGGGCCGCATCGCCGCGGAAATGCGGCTGTGGGAAGCCCTGGAAGCTGACCTGTTGTGCCCCTTCCACTACTTCGGAATCCCCGATGGCACGGATTTGACCCGGTTGAAGTGGCGCTCGGGCAACTACGACCGAGACGAACTCGAGAACGTCTACACGGCCGATGACGGACAGGCTCTCATCGTTCTGAAGCAGGTCAAGGACAAGATCTCCCATCCTGCCGCCATGCAAGCCCTGGGTTTCTGTGTAACCAAGAAGCACGCCCACTTCATGGCGAAGCAATTCAACAAGGCCGGGCTCCGGGCGGCAGCCCTCGACAGCGACTCTTCCTCCTCGGAGCGCGTTCAGGCACTGGACGACCTCAAGAATGGCAAGATCCAAGTCATCTTCTCCGTCGACCTGTTCAACGAGGGCCTGGACATCCCCGACGTCGACACTCTGCTGCTCCTTCGCCCGACGAACAGCGCGACCGTATTCCTCCAGCAACTGGGACGCGGCCTGCGACGTACATGGAACAAACCCGTGCTGACGGTGCTGGACTTCATCGGTCAACACCGGGCGGAGTTCCGCTTCGAGGAGCAGTTCCGAGCCCTAACGAACCTGTCCCGCAACCGTCTGGTCGACAGCATCAAGCGGGACTTCCCGCAGCTTCCCTCCGGCTGCCAGATCATCTTGGAGGGCAAGTCCAAGGACTTGGTCCTCGACAACATCCGAACTCAGCTCAACGCCACCATCAACACGCTGGCGAAAGAGGTCAGGGACTACAGCACGCCCAAACTGGACACCTACCTGCGCGAGAGCAGGCGCGACATCAAGGAGCTCTACAAGAGCGACAACTCTTGGACCAAGGTCCTGCGTAAGGCGGGCCTCATCAAGGAGGCCCCGTTGCCAGGCGAGGAGGACCTCCTAAAGCGAGTCCACGCCTTCCTACATGTGGATGACCGGGATCGAGCAGATTCCTACCTGCGCCTCCTCGCAGAAGACGCACCCGACTACGACTCCCTCTCCCCGACCGAGCAGGCATACGCCCGCATGCTCTTCTTCAACCTGTGGGACAAAGCGGGCGGATTCTCCAGCTACCGCGAGGGCCTCGCGTCCCTTCGCGCCCAGCACTTGGTCCGTGACGAGCTACGCCAGGTCCTGACATACGTCCTCGACCGCACCGATCACTATCCTCTCCGCCTGGACGGGCCGCTCGGGCACCTCCCGCTGAAGATCCACAGCGCGTACAACCGCTCTGAGGTTCTATCAGCGCTCGGGGTAGCCCGATTGGGCGGACAGATGCCCGGAGTGTTCGCACAGGGGGTGACCTGGGTGGAGGAGATCAACACAGACGCGTTGCTGATCACCTTGGAAAAGAACGAGCGGGACTTCTCTCCCAGCGTCCGTTACAAGGACTATGCGATCAGCCCCACCCGCTTCCACTGGGAGTCGCAGAGCACCACCCCCGCCACGTCCAGGACGGGCCTGCGCTACCAACACCACGTCGAGCAGGGCAGCCATGTCCTGCTGTTCCTGCGTCGCTACAAATCCAACGCAATCGGCAAGTCCGAACCCTGGATTTTCCTGGGGCCGGCGACCTATGTGAAGCACACGGGCAGCAAGCCGATGGCCATCACATGGGAGTTGCATCACGAACTTCCGGCGGATGTGTGGACCTACTCGACCATCGCTGCCAGTTAATCTATCTCCGCTACAGAGTCACCATAATGCATGTGCCCTCACTCACGACTTTCAGACCGGCTATTTGTTTTCCATTAGGACATCGAGGTCGCGAAAACCATCCAACACCACATTCACCGTCTTGAGCTCATTCTGCGGATCAGGCTTGACTTGCATTTTTGCGCCTTTGTGGGCTGCGTCACCACGAGCCGTCGCCCAAGTTTCGGTCGCACTAAGCCAACCAGAGTCAATATCCGTATCTTGCAGGCCGATTGGCAGGAGCAAGCGAAGGAGATTCTTCTCCTTTATTCCATGGTTCTGTTTTCGAGCATAGCGATGCATATCAGCCTGAGCACTCTCTATGCGCGCTTCCAGGGTCGGATATTTCGCTGGTCTGGCTGCTGCGTCACTTAGTGACTCAGGTATAGCCGCAGGAGATTCCCTGTACGCTACGACGGCTAACAGACTAACAGCGATTGAGCCACTTACCTTCCAACCAGAAACGGCCTGATCAACCACTTCAATCACACGGTCTTCAATAAAGGACTCAAACTCTGCATGCGCAAGGACTCTAAAGGCGCGCGTCTGCTCGTAGACAAGGTCGTTATAATCGCCTGTGGGGTCAAACTCCTGCGGCAGGAAATTTCGTCGAAGTTCCCCGATTCGCCTCTCCAGCTCTTCGAATCGTGAAGAAACCATTTGATTCCCCTAAGGAACGAGGCGATTGTCGCGCAGTTCAGGTACGCGCAATTGCGTCTCCACTGCTTCACTGAGAGCTTCGCCCCAAAGAGACAGGCGGCGATGAGTAGCTAGTGGAGTCTTCGTTGTTGTCTGGATCGACTCGACAAACCGTTGATTGGTGTCGCAGAGTTCACGGAAAGCACGTTCGACCTCTGCCGCGCGAGAGAGGGCTTTGACTCGAACACCCTCTTCCGAGAAATAGTAAGTCATCACATCGAAAACAGCCCGATTAAAGCGCCCCTCATACTTACCGCCCGCCCAACGATAAAAGGCGTTATCACCAAAAACCTTGAACGTTGCCTCGATAGCCCGATTGCAGTTTCCCCCCACCTGCTTAATGCGAACTTCTTCCTTCTCCCATTGTGCATTCAGGAGATTTACGGTATCGTCAAGAAACTTCTTTAGGTTGCCGGTATATTCATCCAGGGTGAACTGGAATCCGAAATATCGCAACAAAACTTCCACGTCGCGCATTCGAAAGTCTGGCTTGTCAATCCGCAAAGCCGCTCGCAACCATTCACTTTCGGACGCACAGTCGTCAAGGAAATCCGTGAAAGGGCCCGGATGTAGAGCCTGACGAAGCTCTTGGGGTGAAAGCTTGACGCTCCCTGTATTGAGTCGCAGGAAGACCAGGTTGAGGAAATCTTCATTGGGCCAACGGCGCACTACAACGGTTCGAATTGTCTCATTTAGGAGCGAGTTTAGATCGTCAACATAACTGTCATCGCTCTCCATTTTTCGCAACGTGGCGAGCCGCAAATCGTCACGAACTTCGAGGCCCGTGAGCGAGAACCCTTTGAAATCCTCCTCCTCTGCTGATGCCGCAAAGGATGAGCCCGCCGCGAACTGCCGGAGAGCCAGAAGTCGCTGCTTTCCATCCAGTACAATGAACTTTCCGCGCCGGTTCTTATCTTCCGCCAAAACAATCTGGGGAATCGGCAAGCCGAGGATCAGCGATTCGATGAACCGACTCTTTCTCGGCTTGTTCCATGCATCTCGGCGCTGAAACCGCGGGTTGAGCTGGATATTACCTCGCCGCAATTGGCTAAGGATTGTTTCGGCTGTCCAGTCCGTATCCGTAACAACGGCCCGCGTAACCTCCTCAGAGGTTACCGACGCTGTGGTGTCCTCTTCTTCACCATCCACGTCGTCCCAGTCGGGCACGTCATTGCTCGCCACGTTGCTCAGCACCTCTCACACGACGGTCCAAGGGGCTTCAAGCCTCCCTCAACTCACCTAGTTTCGCAGATTAGTTCGCTGATGGGTACGGTCAGCGAGATCTTGATCGCAGTTGGTGTTCCGTAGAGATCGGGGCAGTGTGCACAGGGAGTCCCTGACACCACGGGCTGGACGCAGGGTCAGCACAGCCGCTGTCGTCCTTCGATCGATCAGGAAAACCAACGCCCCAGCCCGGCTCAGGTTCGCACCGCCGGCCACAACGACGTCCAACGCCCTGCCCGATACCCTGCCCCCATGATTCGCGCAGTGGTCTTCGACGTCGGTGAATGCCTCGTGGACGAGACTCGGGAGTACGGCACCTGGGCCGACTGGTTGGGGATCCCGCGGCACACCTTCCACGCGATGTTCGGGGCCGTCATCGCGCAGGGGCGGGACTACAGGGAGACCTTCCAGGAGTTCCGCCCGGGGTTCGACCTCTACGAGGAGCGGGAGAAGAGGGCGGCGGCGGGACAGCCAGAGTCGTTCGGGGAAGCGGATCTCTATGCTGACGTCCGCCCGGCTCTCGCGGCACTTCGCGCCAACGGGCTGTGGCTCGGGATCGCAGGCAACCAGACCGTACGAGCCGGGCAGATTCTCCGGACGTTGTTCTCCGATGACGTCGACCTGATCGGCACGTCCGACGACTGGGGGGCCAGTAAGCCCGATCCCGAGTTCTTCAAGCGGGTCGCCGACGCCGTGCCCTTCGACACCGACGAGATCCTCTATGTCGGCGATCGATGCGACAACGACATCCGACCGGCACGGGAGGCCGGTATGCACACCGCGCTCGTGCGCCGCGGGCCTTGGGCGACCATCCAGTGGAACAGCTCCGAGGCGACGGAGCTGCCGACCTTGCGAGTGCGGAGTCTGCTCGAACTACCGGAGCTCGTCCGCGAGTTCAACGACTCAGCACACTGAGGGTCGTCGACCAGTCGTACAGGCGATCGTCCAGGTCACGGACGCAACGCTCGTGCTGATAAGGGACGAGCGCGCGACGGACTTCTCGTACGCGGTCCATACCGGTGGCGTACCAAGTGACGGCCAGTTGATCGAGCGCCTGGCCGGCGTACTCGCAGGCCTGCTCCGGGTTTCCTGACGCGGCCTCGACGGCGGCCAGATCGCCGTACACGACAGTGCGCTGTTTGTCCTCGCCCGGCGCCATTGCCTCAAGTGCGCCCAACAGGCTCTCGCGTGCCTGCGGGAGGTGCCCCGCGATCAACTGCGTGTTTCCCTTGAACGCGGCCAGACGTGCGGGAGAAAACCAGTCCATCCATTCTGGCGAGGAATGCTCATTGCCGGAACAGAGGACGTCTTCGGCGTGCCCGATCAAGTTCAGTGCGGTCCGGGTGTTGCCGCATCGGGTCTCACACTCGGCCTCGACGGCGTCCAACCATGCGAGGAACTCCGCCGACGCGGGTGCGCGGCGCGCGTACGTGCGTGCTGCGATCATTCGTTCCAGGGCCGCTTCGCGGTCACCGACCCAGCCGGGCAGAAAGGCCATGTGGGCGATGACCCCCGCGCCGAGGAGGGAGTCGTCGGCCTCACCGGCTGCCTGCAGAGCCAGGAGGAGCGTGTTGCTCGCCGTGCTCGGTTCACGCAGGTCGAAGAACTCGATGCGCCCCGCCAACAGGTAGGTCTCCGCCAACGCCGCCGCGATCGTCAAGCGAGTGGAGCCCGTCGTCTCCGGGAGCAGCGCGCAGCCCAATGTCGCGTGTGCGACGACAGCGGGGTGCAACTTGGTCGGTGCCACGGACCAGTAAAGCCGACGGTGGGAACGGGTCACGGCCTCGAAATCCGCACCCGCTGTGGAGGGTTGGGACACAGCGAGCGCCCGACCGGAGGCCACTGTCAGTCCCAGGGTGACGGATCCGCCAGCGATCAGGCTGCGCCGCGTCTGGTCGGGCTTCGGGCCGTCGGTGCCCCACGGGGGCGTGAATCCGAGCGCCTCCATGTTCTGGCCGAGGAGATGTACGAGCACCCGCTGGCAGTCCGGCTGGGGCCAAGGAGGATTGTCCGACTCCCAGCGCCTGACCTGCCGTGCTCCAACAGACAGCCCTCTTATACCCATCTGCTGTGCGCTCTTGGTGAGTGCGTCCGCCAAGTCCTGCTGCGAGTTGTAGCCCGCGGCCACACGGGCGGCCTTGAGTCGGACGTTGCCTGTCGGGCGAGGCACGGGACACCTCCGGGATGGCTACTTCGAGGGTCCCACACTACGCCCGCTCTTGAGCAACGTACCACTCCTGAGACGTTAAATAGGCCCTCTACAAGTCCTTTCAGAGGCCGCTAGAAGTCCTAGAAGGGGCGGGCTTGAAGGGGGACGCTGTGTGTCCTACCCGACCACGAGACGACAGGGGCGGCCCGTGTGGACACAGCAAGCGTTGGACAGGGCGATTGCCGAATGGCTCGTTGGAGCACATCCGGTACCTGAGCGGGCGTGGGCCGAGTGGACGACGCAGGGCGTCGCACTGCTGCCGCTCGGACAGCGGTTCGCCGCGGTGCGCATGCCGTCCGTCGTGGTTCACGCAGCCGTTTCGTCAAGCGAGCGTGATGAAGTGGCAGTGGCTCTGGGGCGGTTGCTCGGCGGCTCGATCATCTACGATCGCCGCGTTTCCGGGGGCACGTACTATGCCCTGATCCAGCCGCACGCCGGGCTCGTCTGGGCGTATGCCGAGGTCGCGACCTGTATCGGCACCGGCACCTACCTGGGCGTGCCGCGACTCGACCGACAGCAGCCTCCCGGCACCTACTGGGTCATCCCGCCGCGCTACGAGGGTGACCTGTGCGCGCCTCGGGACATCGTCGATCTGATCAAGGCCGGGCGGTCGCGATGCGAAGAGCAGGCTGAGCCCTCGCCACGACAGCAACCCATGTACGTCCGCGCGCCGCGTGCCGTCTGAGCCCACGCTCCGTGCCGTGCGGCCTGTCTCCTGCGCGCGGCATCCACGAACTCCCGCCCGGATGGGCGGCGGCGGTCAGGCACGGCCGCGACAGATCGCCAGGAAGGTGCAGCAATGCTGGACGGAACCAGTCTGTACGAGCTCGACATCACCAGCGTCTCCTTCGTGAAGGCGTGCGGCGGCCCCTGCACCGAAGGGTGCGTGACCCTCGCCCGAATTGGTGAGAACGCCTGGGCCCTGGGCGACAGCAAGCGGCCGGATGCCGAGCCGTTGCGGTTCACGACGGAGGAGTTGGACGCGGCCGGCATCGATCCGGCGAAGTTCGGGGTGTCCGTCTGAGCGACGGTCTCCTTGCAACCGGTTCCGGTCCCGGCGTGGCACCGGGACCGGTCCCCCCGACACCCTCCACACCGGACAGGGGTGACTGGTGCACCATCACGGCTATCTCTGGGCAGGCCCGAAGGAGCGCTTCGACGAGGAGGGGCTACGGCGTCCACCGCATCCCGATCCCCCCGGGGTCGGCAGCAAGCCGGAGCTCGTTCAGCGCTACCGCGAGGTGGCAGCCGGGTTCCCGACCATCGATCTCCCGCCGCTGGAACCGGCCTACTGGCTCGTCAAGCCGGGTTCGTTGGTGCGCGGTACCTGGGACCATCCCAAGGAAGCCGTCGGTTGGCTCGGGGAACGGTTGGCCGAGTACACGCACCGGTTCGCCTTCGAGGAGGCTCGCGATGTCGGACGTATGGCCGCATGTCTCAACTCCGCTTTCGAAAGGCTCGCATGGGGTGGCGACGTAACGCTGGGCTTCTATCTCGAACGGCCGTCGTTTCTGTCTCTGGCGGTGGTGACCTGCTCTCCAAACCGTTCGAGGCCCGAACTGGGTTGTCCGGTCCAGTAGTCAAAGCGCGCGCCGAGCGACGGAAGAGATCGCGTGCCCGAAGGGCACACAGCCGGATGACCAACACGATCACCCAGACCGAGAGCGCACAGCCCGCAGCGGCACCCAGGTCTGCGGCGCCGCTGGAGACCATCGGTGATCTTCGAGCCGCGCTTCGGTCGGGGCTTGGCTTCCCGGGCGGCCGGGAGGCCTTCGAAGCAGATCTGCAGCATGCGTTGGAGGCGTCCTCGGACACGGACCTCGACGCTGTCGTCGCGGTGATCGTCGACTACCGGGGCAGGATTCGCCTCTACCAGGACCCCGAATTCGACATCGCTGTGGAGGAGGGCGTCGACCTCGCGGCACGCCTGAAGCAGGGGGAAGCCTAGGCCGCCGCAAGGAAAGGCAGGCCGGCCCTCCTCAACCCCGCCGACATCGCTCAGCTCCAGCACCGCTACCGACATGAGAGCCCTGCCGTGCGCGGCGCCGAATGCTGGTTTCCCGTCTGCTGCGGGCTTAACCTGCGGCCATGTGGGGGCAGGGATCTTCGTGGGGCAAGAACAGGGCGTCTCTCGCAGTGCAACGTCGTCGGCTCGACCGGCAAGTGCGTCGTACCCGGCGAAGGCAGCCGCCGTCCCCGGTGGAGCCTCGGTCCGCCCGTCGCCGCGTGCGGCTCGGGCTGGGGATCGTGGGCGCGGTGTGGGCGACAGTCGTCCTCGCGGACGCGGGACTCATCCGAACCCATGTGTTGAAGGGGACGGACACCGGAATCGCCACGGCGGCCGGATTCGTCGCCGGCGTGCTGACGTACCTGATCTGGCTCGGAGATGCGGTCACGCCGCACGTCTCCACCGTCGAGGGGCGACAACTCGTCTCTGCCCGCACGATCACCGGCGTCCGCACGATCGAGCTGGACGCTCTGGCCAGTGTCCGACGATTCGCTGCGATGGGCCGATACGGCGTCACAATCGATGAGTTGCGCCTGAAGGACCGGCACGGGCTTCGCTTGACGATCGGCCATGACACACGGGCGGAGCGCGCCATACGCCGCGCCGTCATGAGGGCGGATGCCCAACCGTTCGACGCATCGGTGAAAGTGACCAGGCACGCCCGCAGCCGCCTGGGCTTGGAGCCGCACTCGTCCGTTCCCGGTTCTGTGCATTTGTTCTTCGGCGTGTGGGTCATGCTTGCAGCGCTCCTGCTGCCTGCGCTGGGCAGCTACACGATCGCCTGTTTCCTGGCGGGGACCAGCGCGTGGAGTTCGGCATCAGGTCATTGACCGCAACGACACCGACGGGGCGCATCGCCCTGACAATCGACAACCCGCCGCACTACGCATGCCTCCCCCACCGCCCCCGATGCACCACCTCCCCCACCCCCCTCCGCCGCTCCACAACCCGGCCGCTCTGCGCCGGGACGTCAGCCGCGCGGTAGCCCACCGTGATGCCCCCGATGGGGTCGTACTCCTCCGGGACCCCGAACTCCTTCCGGAACGGGGTCAGATGCTCGGGCATGATGCCGAAGAAGCAGGCGCCCAGGCCCTCGTCGACGGCGGTCAGGAGCATGAGGAGGGCTGCCATGCCGGTGTCGATGTACCAGTACGGGGCCGGCCAGCGGGCCTCTGCGCGGTCCTGCCAGCCCTTGTCGGGCTCGGCGTAGCGTTCGAGGTAGGCGGCCTTGTGGGCGAGGGGGACGACGACCAGCGGGGCGTTCTGCATGGTGGGGGTCTTCTCGACGCGGGTCGGGACGTGCGGCCAGAAGCGGGCGCGGTCGGCCGGGTCGGTCAGGGCGAGGAAGGCCCAGCCCTGGGAGAAGCCGGCGGAGGGGGCGCGGAGGGCGGAGGCGAGGACGCGTTCGATGACGTCCGGGGGCAGGGGCTTGTCGGAGTAGTGGCGGATCATGCGGCGGCGACGTACGACCTCGGAGAACTCCATGGGGATTGCCTGCCACAGCCGCCGGGAGCGGAAACGGCGGCCGCCGGTCCGATGCGGCTCCTTCCGGTCAGCCTTCGGACGGCTCACCCCCGTCGCCGTTCAGGCGCCGGAGCAGCCCCAGCAGCGCGGCCCGCTCGCCCTCCCCCAACCCCTCGAAGCACTCCGCCAGCACTCGGTCCGCCACCTCGTGTCCGGCCGCGAGTACGCGCTCCCCCTCTGCCGTCAGGTGATGTTCGATACGGCGGCCGTGGCCGGGGCGGCGGTCGACCAGGCCCTGGGACGCCAGGCGCCCGACGAGGCCCCCGAAGGCCTGCTCGGTCTGGAACGTCGTCGCGGCCAGCTCACGTGCCGAGGCACCCGGCGTACGGCTGACGGCGCGCAACGCGTCCCATTGCGCCAGGGTCGTACCGACCGCCGTCAACGCGGTGTCCAGTGAGCGGTGTTGGCGGTACTGGGCCTGCTTGATCGTCTGGCCGAGGAGTTGCAGGTCAACGTTCATGGGGCAAGCCTACTCCAGAAACTAAGCTTCCTTATATAAGGATCCTTAGTTACACTCGTCGGCATGACCTCAGAGACCAGCACCTCAGACACGGCCACCTCAGACACCGCGATCCTCACCATCGCCGAAGCAGGCCCCGCCCTCGGAACCGGCGTCCGCCCCGTCCTGATCCTCCACGGCGGCGGAGGCCCGCTGACCGTCGCCCCCATCGCCCGGCACCTGTCCGAGGCCGCCGCCCACACCCTCACCCCCGTACACCCGGGCTGGGACGGCACCCCCCGCCCCGACTGGTGCACCGGTGTCGACGACCTCGCGCTCCTCTACCTGCACCTGCTGGAGGACCGCGGACTGGAGGACGTGCTGGTCGTCGGCTCCTCCCTCGGCGGGTGGATCGCCGCCGAGATGGCCGTACGGGACACCGCGCGCCGTATCACCGGACTGGTACTGATCGACGCGGTGGGCGTGTACGTCGAGGACGAACCGATCGCCGACTACTTCGCCCTCGACCCCCGCGCCGCCGCCGACCTCTCCTGGCACGACCCGGACCGCTACTACATCGACCCGGCCCAGCTCCCCGCCGACCAACTCACCACCCGCCAGGCCAACATGGCGACCATGCGTGCCCTCGCCGGCGCCCCCTACATGCACGACCCCAAGCTGCTGCGGCGCCTGGCCCGGGTCCGGCAGCCCGCGCTGCTCGTCTGGGGCGAGAGCGACCGGATCGTCACCCCGGCCTACGGCGCCGCCTACGCGGCCGCCTTCGCCGACGCCCGCCTGGAGATCGTCCCCAAGGCCGGCCACCTCCCCCAGCTTGAGCAGCCGAAGGCGACGTTCGACCTGATCGACGCCCATTTGCGACGGACGGCGGCGGCTGTCTGACGACGCCGAGGATCCGTCGATGGGGTCAGTTGATGTGATGGGTCAGTTCCGCCCGGCCGAACAACAACGCGTAACCGGGCGGGAGTTGTCGCAGGACGCGGTCCACCAGGTCGTCGCCGGCGAACTTCGGCAGGACCGACAGGACCGAGCTGACGTCCCAGCGGGCCGTGGCCGGGGTGGCGCCCTCGACGCGGGCCGCCACCGAGTCGACGAACTCCTGGGCGGTCAGGGGGCGGGTGGCCGGGATCTGGGCGGCGATCAGCCGGGCCGCCGCTTCGGGCAGGGCGCGGGCGAGGTCGACGCGCTCGTCGCCGACGACGTGGCCGCCGAGGGCGGACAGGACGATCCGGGTGACCCGTTCCGCCTCCGTTCGGGTCGGGTACTGGCCCAGGTCCCGTACCTTGTCGATCAGTTCGCTCCATGCGGTGTCGGTCCGCTGGGCCTCGATCGTGCTGGGCGCCGTCGTCACGGTCATGGGCGGGCTTCTCCTCCAGTGCGCGCGGGGTCGTAGCCGCGTCCCGCAGACGGCCGGTGTGGCACGGACTGCGGGACGCGACGGCTGAACCGGTTACTGCCGATTACTGCTGGTTACTGCCGACTACTGCCGGATTACTTGCCGATCTGCTTGTGGTCGCGACCGCCCGAGATCTGGATGCGGCGCGGCTTGGCCTGTTCGGCCACGGGGATGCGCAGGGTGAGCACGCCGGCTTCGTACGAGGCGTCGATGCGGTCCGTGTCGAGGGTCTCGCCGAGGAAGAGCTGACGGGTGAAGGAGCCCGTGGGCCGCTCGGCGACGATCAGCTCGGCGCTCTCGGGGGCGGGGCTGCGACGCTCGGCGCGGACGTTGAGGACGTTGCGCTCGACGTCCAGCTCGATCGTCTCGGGGTCGATGCCGGGGAGGTCGAAGTGGACGATGAAGTCGTCACCGGACCGATAGGCGTCCATCGGCATCGCGACGGGGCGGGCGTTGGAGCCGAGGACCTGCTGCGCGAGTCGGTCGAATTCGCGGAACGGGTCGGTACGCATGAGCATCACGGGTCACTCCTCTCTTACGGGGCTGAGGTGCGATGCCCTACGGCTTCTTATATAGCTCGAAGGAGGAAACTTGACAAGCCTCGACTCAGGTACGAGAGCCGGCCCAGGTGGGGGTTAGCCTCAGGGATCTCGGGGGGCGTATCAGTCAAAGCGGCAGGAGGCAGACATGGCCGGGGTTCCCAGCGCGGTGGTCGCGGCGGGCGGGCTGGTAGGCGGGTACGGGGTGGCCCGCTGGACGAAGAAGCGGCAGCTGGGCGGGGCCGTACTGGCCCTCGCCGGTGCCGCGGCGGCGCAGCAGTGGCGGCAACGGGCGGGCAGGAAGGCGGCGGGGGCACTGACCGCCGCGTACGTCGCCGGGTTCGCGGGATCGCATCCGCTGGCGAAGAAGGTGGGCGCGTGGCCGGCGGTGTTCGGCGTGGCGGGTGCCGTGGCACTGGCGTCGTGGGCGGTGGCGGACCGGCAGCGGTAGAGGCGCGGGCGGAGTTTTCGTTATCGGTTTCGCGTGCGCCCGTCTCCGAGGCATGCACGCGACACGAGAGATCAGCCGCCGCACCCTGCTGAAGGCCACCGGCGCCGCGGCCGGGGCGGCCGGTATCGCCACGGCCACCGCCGCCCCCGCCTCCGCGGCCGCCGGCTACGCGCACCCCGGGCTCCTCCACACCGGCGCGGACCTGGCCCGTATGGCGGCGAAGGTCAAGGCCGGGGCGGCGCCCTACACCGCCGGGTACGCGAAGCTGACCGCCAACCGGCACGCGCAGAGCGGCTGGAGCGCGAACCCGCAGGCGACGGTGTACCGGGGCGCGGGCTCCCCGCAGAACTACACCATCCTCTACAACGACATCCACGCCGCCTACCAGAACGCCCTGCGCTACCACGTGAGCGGCGACAGCGCGCACGCCGACACGGCGGTGGCGATCCTCAACGCCTGGTCCTCGAAGCTCACTTCACTCCAGGGCTCGGCCGACCGCTTCCTCGCCGCGGGCCTCTACGGCTACCAGTTCGCCAACGCGGCCGAACTGGTCCGCGACCACGCCGACTTCGACCTCGGCCGCTTCCAGCACATGCTCACCAAGGTCTTCGCAGCGCTCAGCGAGGACTTCCTTCTCCACCACAACAACGCGGTCGTCACGAACTACTGGACCAACTGGGACCTCACCGCCATGGCCTGCGTCCTGGCCACCGGCATCTTCTGCGACGACAGGGCCCAAGTCGCCCGCGCCGTCGACTACTTCAAGCACGGCGACGGACTCGGCTCGATCAGACACGCGATCCCCGTCGTGTACGACAACGGGCTCGGCGAATGGCTCGAGGCGGGCCGTGACCAGGGCCACGCCCTCCTCGGGGTCGGGCTCATGGGCACGATCTGCGAGATGGCGTGGAACCAGGGCATCGACCTGTACGGCTACGACGACAGCCGGTTCCTCAAGGGCGCGCAGTACGTGGCGAAGTGGAGCCTGGGCGGACAGGTGTCGTACACCGCGAACACCCGGCGCAAGGGGGCGATCGGCGGCTGGTCCGGCACGGAGACGGCCACGGCGGCGGCGGGCGTCGACCCGAACATGCGGCGGCCCATCTGGGCGATGATCGCGAACCACTACACGAAGCGGCGGGGTATGTCGGCGACGTACCTCACCCAGATCGCCGCGAAGACGGCCCCCGAGGGCGGGGGCGGCGACTACGGCCCCAACAGCGGGGGGTACGACCAACTGGGCTTCGGCACCCTGGCATACACCCGGGACCGCTCAACGAGCCCTACGGCATCACCGACCCCGGCCGCGGCGGCGGCCACGACACCATCACCGTCGACGTCGGCCACAGCCAAGAGCACCCCCGCCTCGCCCAACGACCTTGCGGCCACGGGGTCGGGGGACGTGATCGGTTGGACGGCGGCGGCGGGAGTCACGGCGATCGCCGGCGGCCTGCTCTTCCTGCGCCGCCGGGACAGGATCCGACGCGACGGCGCCGAATAGAACCGCGAGCCACAGTGCACGGGCGGTGTGACGCAACCCGGCGCAACGGGGCACCGCCCGCGCCCACCCGTGCCGCCACCCCGCGGCACGCCCCGCGGGGTGGCGGGGGTGTCGCGAACGCGCAGGCGTGGTTGCGCCGCAGGCATGGCAACCACGCCAACCACCCGCGCCTGCGCCTACGCCGTCGCCGTCCCCGGCTGCTCGCGCCGGGACCGCGTCCGTGACGAGACCGCCGACGCCGCCGCCGCGGTGAGCGGCTTCGCGATGTCCTCCAGGGACCGCCGCTCCGCCCGCACCGCCAGGAACGCCGCCACCAGCCCCGCCGCGCACATCAACGCCGCGCCGATCTGGAACGCCAGCACCGTGTCGCCGACCTTCCCCGTCCCCGTGAGGTCCGCGAACAGCAGCGGCCCGCTGATACCACCGGCCGCCGTACCCAGCGCGTAGAAGAACGCGATCGACATCGCCCGCGTCTCCATCGGGAACACCTCGGACACCGTCAGGTACGCACTCGACGCCCCGGCCGACGCGAAGAACAGCACCACACACCAGCACGCCGTCATCGTCGTCGCGTTCAACGACCCCCGGTCGAACAACCACGCCGTACCGAACAGCAACAGCCCCGACAGCAGATACGTACCGGAGATCATCACCCGCCGCCCGACCGTGTCGAACAGCTTCCCCAGCAGCAGCGGCCCGCAGAAGTTGCCCACCGCGATGACCGCGAAGTAGTACCCCGTGTCCCCGGTCGGCACGTCGAAGAACGTCGTCAGGATCGCCCCGAACCCGAACGTGATCGCGTTGTACAGGAACGCCTGCCCGATGAACAGCGAGAACCCCAGGATCGACCGCCGCCGGTAGTCCGCGAACAGCGTCCGCGCAATCTCGACGAACGAGACACTCCGCCGCTGATGGATCGTGATCTCGCCCTCGGGCCGGTCCAGCGCCCGCCCCTTCTCCGTCTCGACCCGTTCCTCGATCGAGGTGACGATCTCCTCGGCCTCCTGGTCCCTGCCATGGATCAGCAGCCACCGCGGACTCTCCGGAACATGCCGTCGTACGAGAAGGATCACCAGCGCCAGCACCGCACCCAGCGCGAACGTCAGCCGCCACCCCACGTCCTTGGGCAGCAGATCCGTGTTCAGCGCGACGATCGACAGCAGCGACCCGCCGACCGCGCCCAGCCAGAAGCTGCCGTTGATGATCAGGTCCACGCGCCCGCGGTAGTTCGCCGGGATCAGCTCGTCGATCGCGGAGTTGATCGCCGCGTACTCACCGCCGATGCCGAAACCGGTCAGGAAACGGAACGTGAAGAACCACCAGCTGGAGAACGACACCGCGGTCAGCGCGGTCGCCGCGAGATACACCGCCAGGGTGATCATGAACAGCTTCTTGCGGCCCCATTTGTCCGTCAGCCGCCCCCAGAACAGGGCACCGACACACGCACCCGCCACATACAGCGCGGCGGCGACGCCGGTGATCTCACCGGAAGTGATCGGCAGCCCGCTCCCGGACTCCGACAGACGGCTCGCGATGTTGCCGACGACCGTGACCTCCAGGCCGTCGAGGATCCACACGGTCCCGAGACCGACGACGATCGTCCAGTGCCAGCGTGACCAGGGCAGCCGGTCCAGGCGGGCAGGGATAGTGGTGGTCACGGTGCGGCCGGTCTCGGCCTGCGCGGTGGTCATGGGCTCCCTCCTCAGTGCTCCCTCTTCGTCGAGAGGAACCCGATGCGAGTGCCCGCTGTCACCGGCCTTACGCCGACAGCGACCACCCCTGAGCCCGCACCACCCGGGACACCCTCGCCCCCACCACCCGGGACGACGTCAAGCCCCCACCCACCCGAGACGACGTCAAGCCCCCACCCACCCCAGACAACGTCAAGCCCCCACCACCCCCAGACAACGTCAAGCCCCCACCACCCGGGACAACGTGAAGATCAGCAACCCCGCCAACGACCCCACCACCGTGCCGTTGATCCGGATGAACTGCAGATCCCGCCCGATGTGCGCCTCGATCTTCCGCGTGGTGTGCTCGGCGTCCCACCCGGCCACGGTGTCCGTGATGAGCGAGGTGATCTCCTTGCGGTAGGTGGTGACGACGTACACGGCCGCCCCCTCCACCCACCCGTCGACCTTCCCCTGCACCTTGGCATCGACGGCCATCCGCGCCCCCAGCGACAGCAGGGACGCCCGCACCCGCAGCCGCAGCTCACTGCGCTCGTCCTCGGCCGCGGCGACGATCATCGAGCGTACGGCCGTCCACGCGGAGGCGATCAGGTCCTGCACCTCGCCCCGCCCCAGCACCTCCCCCTTCAGCCGCTCGACCCGCGCCCGCGTGTCCGTGTCGGACTGCAGGTCGGAGGCGAAGTCGGACAGGAACCGGTCCAGTGCCCCACGCGCCGGATGCGACGGCATGTCCCGCATCTCGGTGACGAAGCGCAGCAGCTCCTTGTAGACCCGCTCGCCGACCTTCCTGTCGACGAACCGCGGTGTCCACCCCGGCGCCCCGCCCTGCACGGCGTCCATGATCTCGGTGTCGTGCCAGACGAGCCAGTCGTGGGCCCGGGTGACGACGAGGTCGACGACCCGCCGGTGCCCCCCGTCGGCGACGACCTTCTCCAGCATCTTCCCGATGCCGGGCGCGATCTCCTGCGCGTCGGCCCGCCGCGTGATCGCCTCCCCGACCACCGCCTGGACGTCCGAGTCCCGCAGCACGGTCAGCGCGCCCCGCAGCGCGGCCGACAGTTCCGCGGTCACCCGGTCCGCGTGCTCGGGGTCGGCGAGCCACGCGCCCAGCCGGCTGCCGATGCCTACGGCGCGCAACCGTTGCCGTACGACGTCCTCGGAGAGGAAGTTCTCGCCGACGAACTCACCCAGGGAGACCCCCAGCTGGTCCTTCTTCGTCGGGATGATCGCGGTGTGCGGGATGGGCAGGCCCAGCGGGTGGCGGAACAGCGCCGTGACCGCGAACCAGTCGGCGAGCGCGCCCACCATGCCGGCCTCGGAGGCGGCGGCGACATACGCGGCCCACGCACCGGCGCCGGAGTTGTCCGCCCACTTGGCGAGGACGTACACCACGGCCACGAACAGCAGCAGCCCGGTCGCCGTGAGCTTCATCCGGCGCACCCCGCGCTGCCGCTCCTCGTCGGCGGCGGTGAAGGTGTTCATGGCGCGGGCGGCCGTACCAGGACCGGCGGGACCACCGGAACCGGCGCGACCGGCCCGACCGCCGGACGGGACCGACCGAGCACCGCCGGTCGAGACCGACCGAGTTCCGTCGGACGAGACCGACCGAGCGTCCTCTCCGCGCTCCGTCTGCTCTATCGGCTCCACCGCACCACCCGGCCCCGATTCATCCACTTTCGCACGTTCCATCCATCCACCCGTTCGTGATCCCCTGCACACATTGTCCCTTCCTGACCGACTCCCGGAACGGACGGAGAGTTCCCGGCGTCTGCCATCATTGGGATGATCACTTCGGAGCCTCGGGCTCCCATTTGTCCGAGGAGACACGCACCGCATGACCAAGCGTCATGGTTATGCCCTGCTTTCCGCGATCGTCGCCCTGATCGTGGGCCTTTCGGCCGCCATATACGTCGGTGCCGGCGCCGACGACGGAAGCATCGGCACCGCCGCTCTCGGCAAGAACGGCGCCCCGCACAACCCCGCCGCCCCCGCCTCCACCGGCGTCTGGGTCGGCGCCTGGTCCGCCTCGCCGGCGGGCGCCGAGCCCGGCACGGAGACCGAGGGGCTGGCGGGCCGTTCGGTCCGCAACGTCGTCCACACGAGCGTCGGCGGTACGAGTGCCCGCATCACGCTGTCCAACCTCTACGGCCGGTCGGCGCTGACCATCACGCACGCGTCGATCGCCGTGGCCGTCACCTCCGACAGCGCGGCGGCGAACGGCGAGAGCATGCGACGGCTGACGTTCGGCGGCAGCACGACGGTCGTCGTCCCGGCCGGTCGCCAGGTGCTCAGCGACGTGGTGCGGATCCTCGTCCCGCAGGGCGGCGACGTCCTGGTCACCACGTACTCGCCCACCGCGTCGGGCCCGGTCACCTACCATCCGCGCGCCCGCCAGATCTCGTACGTGGCGGACGGCGACCTCACCGAGGACACGTCCGGCGCCCCCTACACCGTGCAGACGCCGTACTGGCGCTACCTCACCGCGCTGGACGTGCTCAGCAACGACGCGCACGGCACACTGGTCGCGTTCGGTGACTCGCTCACCGACGGGATCACCTCCACGCTGGGCGCCAACCACCGCTGGCCGGACGTCCTGTCGCAGCGGCTGCGCACGGCGCTGCGGTCCGGCCATGACGTGCCGCGCTACAGCGTGGTCAACGAGGGCATCAGCGGCAACCAGGTCCTCGCGAGCGGGCTCGGCCGTCCCGCCGACAACCAGAGCGGCTTCGGCCGGTTCTCCCGGGACGTGCTCTCCCGTACGAACGTCAGGGTCGTCGTGATCGACCTGGGCGTCAACGACATCCTGCGCAACCGCCGCCTCGCCGACCCGGACAAGGTCGTCGCCGGTCTGCGCACGTTGGTCGGCCAGGCACACGCCCACGGCATCAGGGTCGTCGGCGCGACGCTGATGCCCTTCCAGGGCCACCGCGGCTACAGCGCGGCCCGTGAGGAGGTGCGGGAGGAGATCAACGCCGAGATCCGCTCGGGGCGGGTGTACGACACCGTGGTCGACTTCGACAAGGTCCTGCGGGACCCGTACAACCCGCGCAGGCTCAGCTCCGACTACGACTCCGGCGACCATCTGCACCCCAGCGACCGGGGCTACGAGCGGATGGCGGACGCGATCGACCTCACGTCCCTGAAGGGCTCCCCGTCGGCACGGCTCTGACCGCTCACCAGTCGTCGTGACGGCGCCGGTCCCGCCGCTCCCGGTGCCGTTCGCGGCGCTCCTCATGCCGTTCCCGGCGCTCCTCGCGCAGGTCGCGGCGCCACTCGCGGTGCTCCTCCAGCATCCGCAGATGGTCGCCGTACCCGTCGTCCAGGGCCCGCCCCTCCTTGTGCTCCAGCTTCTGCCGGCGGCGCTCCTCCTTGAGGCGGCGGCGTTCCTCGCGGGTCAGTTTGCGCTCGACGCCGACGCCGCCCCAGAAGGCGAACCCGGTGATGATCACGCGCGGGGCGCCGGGCTCGGCCGGTACGCCCTCCTCGCGGTGGTCGAACCCGCCCATGATCCCGATGCCGCGCACGACGACCTCGACGCCGGGCGGCACGATGACGTTCACCCCGCCCATGATCGCGACGCAGTTGATCTCGACCTCGCGGTCCGCGAAGTTCGCCTCGCGCAGGTCGAGTTCGCCGCCGCCCATGAGGGTGAAGCAGTTGAACCGCCGGGGCACGGTCCAGCGACCCCGGCGCTCGAACCCGGACATCACGGCGACGGCCCACGACGAGGACCCCTCGCCGCCGACGATCCGGCCCGCCCAACTCCCGCTCGACTCGGGCTCCTTGGTCAGCGACACGGGGGGCGGGGTGACTCCGGCGACCGGCAGGTCACGGGTGATCGGCGTCAGTTCGCCGTACGTCCGCGCCTTGTACGTGGCCTCCAGCCGCTCCTCGAACTCCTCCATGTCGAGACGGCCCTCGGCGAGGGCATCCCGCAGGACCTCGGCGACTCGTTCACGGTCGGCGTCGGATGCGCGAAGTTCCGGGACTGGGGCGTCTTCGGTCATGGCAGCAGCCTACGAGTTCCCCCGACGGGAGGCTATGAGACTGCTTCACCGGGGCGGAAGGTTACGAGACCGCTTCCCCGGGGGGGAAGGTTACGAGACCGCTTGCCCCCGCGGGAGGCTACGAGACCGCTTGCCCGGCCGCGCCGGACGCCTCGCCCGCGTACATCCTGGCGATCACCGCCTCGATGTCCGGCTCCCGCACCGACAGGTCCACCAGCGGATACTCCGCCGCGACCCGCGCCACCAGCGCCGCCGCCGACTCGGCCGCCGGGAACGCCAGCCACTGCCGAGGGCCCTCCACCCGTACCACCCGCGCGGGCGCCATCTCGATCGGCGGCAGCTCCCGTTCCAGGTCGACCACCAGGGTCCGTTCGCTCTCGCCGACCTCGTGCAGCCCGGTGAGCGGGCCGTCGTACATCAGCCGTCCGTGGTCGATGACCATCACGCGCGAGCACAACTGCTCGATGTCCTGCAGGTCGTGGGTGGTCAGCAGGACGGTCGTGCCGCGCTCGGCGTTCAACTCCCGCAGGAATCCACGCACCTTGGCCTTGGAGATGACGTCGAGTCCGATGGTCGGCTCGTCGAGGTAGAGCACCTCGGGGTCGTGCAGCAGGGCCGCCGCGATGTCGCCGCGCATCCGCTGGCCCAGTGACAGCTGCCGTACCGGCACGTCCAACAGGTCGCCGAGTTCGAGGAGTTCGACGCAGCGGTCGAGGTTCTCGCGGTAACGGGCTTCGGGGATGCGGTACATGCGGTGCATCAGCCGGTACGAGTCGATCAGCGGCAGGTCCCACCACAGCGTCGTACGCTGCCCGAACACCACGCCGATGCGGTGGGCGAGGCGGGTGCGCTCACGGGAGGGGTCGATGCCTGCGACCCGCAGCCGGCCGCCGCTCGGGGTGAGGATGCCGGTCAGCATCTTGATCGTCGTGGACTTCCCGGCGCCGTTCGGCCCGATGTAGCCGACCATCTCACCGCGCGCCACGGTGAAGGAGATCGAGTCGACGGCACGGACCTCGCGCCGCTCCCGTTTCATGAAACCGGTCTTCTTGCGCACGTCGAAGACCTTCTCGACGCGGTCGAGTTCGATGAAGTGATCGGTGTGATGATCGGTGCGGTTACCGGTAACTTCCTCGGTGACGTCCTCGGTGACGTCCTCTGTGACCTGCTCGGTGACGTGATCGTCCACAGTCCTCAACAGTCCTTACCAGTACCAGTCGTCAACTTCCCGTACTCCGATACGACCTGAGCCCCGCCCGCCACGCCAGCCCCGCGAGCGCGCAGCACGCCCCCGCCACCAGCGGCGGCGCGAACGCCACCCAGCTCGGCAGACCCAGCGGGATCGGCCGCCCCAGCACATAGGCGGCCGGGATCCAGGTGACGAAGGCCAGCGGCAGCAGGAAGGTCACCCCGCGCACCAGCTCCCGCCCGAACACCGTCGGCGGGTACTGCAGCAACGTCGCGCCGCCGTAGGTGAACGCGTTCTGCACCTCGGAGGCGTCCTGCGCCACGAACTGGAAGGCCGCGCCCGCCACGAACACCGCGCAGAAGATCGCCGCGCCGCTCAGCACGGCCACCGGCATCAGCAGCAGCCTCAGCGGCGTCCAGTGGATGTCGACGGCCGTCAGCGCGTACCCGAGGACCAGCGAGCCCTGCGTGATCCGCCCGAGCCGGCGCAGCGCGAAGCGGTCGGCGGCGACCTGGGCAAGTACCGGCGCCGGACGGACCAGCAGCGTGTCCAGGGTGCCGTCGCGCACCCGCTGTCCGAGCCGCTCCATCGAGCCGATCGCCAGGTCCGCGAGCCCGAACGCGACGCTCGACAGGCCGTAGAGGAAGGCCACTTCGGGCAGCGGCCAGCCGCCGAGCGCGTCGATCCGCGAGAACATCAGCAGGATCGCGACGAAGTCGAGCGCGGTCACCGCGAAGTTGGCGAACGTCGTCATCGCGAAGGACGCGCGGTAGGCCATCGTGGAGCGGATCCACATCGCGCCGATCAGCCGGTAGGCCCGCAGCCCCTCCATCAGGCGGCCACTTGTCGCCGCTCCCGCCTCAGCCACCCTGAACGACCACCCTCCGTGTCGCCACCGACTGCACCAGCCGCCCCGCCGCCAGCAGCGCCACCGCCCACGCCCCCTGGAAGGCGAAGGTGCCCCACGGGTCGGCCGCTCCCAGCAGCAGGTCGGCCGGTTTCTGCAGCAGCGACGACCACGGCAGATCCCGTACGACGTCGCCGAGCGTCCCCGGAAACACGTTGAGCGGCAGCATCATGCCGGAGCAGAAGAACCCCGCGAGCATGGTCATGTGGGTCATGCCGGTGCCGTCCATGAACCAGAACGTGAGCAGCGCGACGAGATAGCGGATACCGAAACTGACCACGGTCGCCAGCAGAAGGGAGACGATGAACGCCGCCCAGGTCGCCGGGTCGTGAGGCAGCGCCACCTTGAAGAGCAGCGCGCCGAACGCGAACGGGATCACTCCCCGGCCCAGCAGCTGGAACAGCGTGCGACCCAAGTCGGCGGCCATCCACCACAGTTGGAGGTCTGCGGGCCGGTAGAGGTCGATCGCGATGTCGCCCGTGCGGATGCGCTCCATCAGCTCGGACTCGACACCGCTGCCGCCGATCGCGAGCGCGGCGAAGATCGCCTGTCCCAACCACACATAGGTGACGGCCTGCGCCTGGTCATACCCTCCAAGGTGTGGCTTCTCGTCCCACAGGGCGAGGTACGTGTACACCAGGATCAGGCCGAAGACGGTGTTGGTGAACACCCCCGCCGCAGTGGCCGCCCGATACGTCGCGTACCTTCTGAATCCGCCCGCAGCGACGGCGACGTACAACCGTCCCGAGCCCACGCCACAGCCCTCCTCAGCCCGCCCGGCACCGAAGCGCAGGAGCCTACTGCCCTGGCAGTGACGCACGCCACGCATTTTCCGGGCCGGAAGCGTGCCGTGGTCCGGGAACGGAACGCTTGGTGCGAGAGTCTTCAACAGGGGGCGCAGAAGGCGTAAGAGGACGTACGGGAACGTACGACGCGAAACAGGAGTCCGAGCAACACATGAGCGACGAGCCGCAGCAGCCGAACCAGGCCTCGGCACCGAGTGACCCGCCGCAGGGCACCGAACAGCCGGGGGCGGCAAGGTCGACCGACACTCCCGGGCCTTCGGATGGGCCGGGTGGTGCGGTGACACCAGGCGCAGTTGATGATGTTGCGGCTGGTGGGGTGACTGAGGGTTCTGCGGCTGAGGGTTCCCCTGCCACCGGAGCCGGTGAGCGTTCCGGAGCTGCCGCGACGGCGGATCGGGAGGGAGACAAAGCTGAGCGGGCCGACGCGGCTGAGCGGGCCGGCGCGGGCGAGCGGGTCGGAGCAGACCGGCAGGCCGGTGCGGCTGAGCGGGCCGGCGCGGGCGAGCGGGCCAAGGCAAGCGAGCAGACCGGAGCAGACCGGCAGGCCGGTGCGGCCACACGGGAACGGGGTTCCGGTGAGGCCGGTGTGTCCGGCCGGTCCGAGGTGTCCGGCAGGTCGTCCTCGTCCGGGGTGGACGCCGTCGAGGCCCCCACGGAGTCTTTGCAGCGGCCGGAGACGCCGGACGCGTCCGCTCGCCCCAAGTTGACCGACTCCCCCACCCAGCGTCTGGCACCCGTGCGCGCCGAAGACGCTGATCGCCCCGGGGGGGCAGGCCGGCCCGGGGCAGCCTCAGGCGCGGGGTCCCGTACTCCCGGCGCACCCACCCCACCTCAGGCGTCCGGCACCCCGGCCTCCACCCCGGCGCCCGGCACCCCGGCCAAGTCCCCGGCGTCCGGCGCGTCCCCCCGCACCCCCCTCACCGATTCCCCCACCCAGCGTCTGGCTCCCGTGACGCCCCCGTCGAAGAGGACGGCGACTCCTGGCGCGCGGCTCACCGGGTCCCCGCAGGGCGCCGCGTCCGCCGCCGCTGCGGCCGCCGCGGCTGCTGCTGCCGCGGGCGGTGCGGCTGCCGTGGCGGGGGCCGCGGGCGGTGGTGCCGGCGGGGCCGGTGGTGGTGCCGGGGCAGCGGGTACCGCTGCTGCCGGGGCCGCGGGCGGCGGTGTCGCGGCCCCTGGCGGGAAGAAGGGGAAGCGGCCCAAGCGGACCGGGTGGCGGCGGATCATTCCGACGTGGCGGATGGTGCTCGGCACCTTCGTCGTCGGCGTGCTGCTGCTGGTCGGCCTGTTCTTCCTCGGGTACTCGCTCGTGAAGATCCCGCCCGCCAACGCCCTCGCGATGAAGCAGGCCAACGTCTACCTCTACGCCGACGGCTCCCAGATCGCCCGCGACGGCGAGGTCAACCGGGAGAGCGTGACCCTCGCCCAGGTCTCCAAGGACGCCCAGCACGCCGTCCTGGCCGCCGAGGACCGCGACTTCTACACCGAGTCCGCCGTCGACCCCAAGGCGATGCTGCGCGCCGGCTGGAACACCGCGACCGGCAAGGGCAAGCAGTCGGGTTCGACGATCACCCAGCAGTACGTGAAGAACTACTACCTGGCGCAGGAGCAGACCGTCACCCGCAAGGTGAAGGAGTTCTTCATCTCCATCAAGCTGGACCGCGAGAAGTCCAAGGACGAGATCCTCGAGGGCTACCTCAACACCAGCTACTTCGGCCGCAACGCCTACGGCATCCAGGCCGCCGCCCAGGCCTACTACGGCCTGGACTCCACCGACCTCGACCCGGCCCGCGCCGCCTACCTCGCCGCGCTCGTCAACGCGCCCAGCGAGTACGACGTCGTGGCACACCCGGAGAACAAGGCGTCGGCCGTGGCCCGCTGGAACTACGTCCTGGACGGCATGGTCAAGAAGGGCTGGCTGACCGAGTCGAAGCGGGCGACCCTCAAGTTCCCGATGCCGAAGGAGCAGACCCTCTCCACCGGCATGTCCGGCCAGCGCGGCTACATCGTCAAGGCCGTGGAGAGCTACCTCGCCGAGAACAAGATCGTCAGCTCCGACCGGCTCGCGGCCGGCGGCTACCGCATCACCACCACCCTGGACAAGAACAAGCAGAACGCCTTCGTCAAGGCCGTCAACAACCAGGTGATCGACCACCTCGACAAGAAGAACCGCAAGGTCGACAACTACGTCCGGGCCGGCGGCGCCTCCGTCGACCCGAAGACCGGCAAGGTCGTCGCGATGTACGGCGGCATCGACTACGTCAAGCAGTACACGAACGGCGCGACCCGCGGCGACTTCCAGGTCGGCTCCACCTTCAAGCCCTTCGTGTTCACCTCGGCCGTCCAGAACCACTCCCAGACGCAGGGCGGCGAGATGATCACGCCCAACACCTACTACGACGGCACCAACAAGCGCCCCGTACAGGGCTGGGCCGGCGGAAGCTACGCCCCCGCGAACGAGGACGACGTCTCCTACGGCAACATCACCGTGCGCACCGCCACCGACAAGTCCGTCAACGCGGTGTACGCGCAGATGGCCGTGGACGTCGGCCCGACGAAGGTGAAGCAGACGGCGGTCGACCTGGGCATCCCCGCCGACACGCCCGACCTGACCGCGACCCCGTCCATCGCGCTCGGCGTGAACACCGCCAGCGTCCTCGAGATGGCGGAGGCCTACGCGACGCTCGCGAACCACGGCGAGCGGCACACGTACACGATCATCGCGTCGATCACCAGGAACGGCGAGAAGGTGGAGCTGCCGAAGGACACCACCACCCAGGCCGTCAGCCGGGAGGCCGCCGACACGACGACCTCGATCCTGCAGAGCGTGGTCGAGAACGGCACCGCCACCGCCGCGCAGGACGCCGGCCGCCCCGCCGCGGGCAAGACCGGTACCGCGGAGGACGACAAGGCGGCCTGGTTCGCCGGCTACACCCCCGACCTGGCGACGGTCGTCTCCGTGATGGGCCAGGATCCGGTGACCGCCCAGCACAAGTCGCTGTACGGCGCGATGGGGCTGCAGCGCGTCAACGGCGGTGGCCCGCCGGCGCAGATCTGGGCGCAGTACACCAAGGCGGCGCTGAAGGGGCAGTCGGCGAGCGACTTCGACCTGCAGCTGATGGCGGGCGCCGACGAGACCCAGGCCCCGCCCCAGTCGACGGCCCCCGGCACCGGCGGCCAGGGCAACGGCGGTACGACCACCACGGGCGGCCAGACCGACCAGGGCCCGACCCAGGGGCAGACCAACGGCGGCACGACGACGACCGGCGGGACGCCCACGACGGGCGGCACGACGACCACCGGCGGCACCACCGGCGACACGACGGGCGGCGGCACGACGACGGGCACGACCAACGGCGGCACCACGACGGGCACGACGAACGGCGGTACGACGACCGGCACCACGGGAGGCGACACCGCCGGCACGAACGGGAGCACCAACGGCGGCACGAACGGAGCGGACACCGGAGGCACGACCACCGGCACGGCGGCGGGCTTCCAGTCGACCAGCCGCAGACAGTCGTGACGCCTCACTGACCAAAGGAACGACAAAAAGGGCTGGTGACAGTGGTCACCAGCCCTTTTTGTCGTCCTTGAAACCCGTACTCGAACCGCTGACCGCTGACCGCTGATCAGAGATAGAGGCCCGTCGTGTCCTCGGAGCCCTCGAAGCGGTCCGCGGCCACGGCGTGCAGGTCGCGTTCGCGCATGAGCACGTACGCCACACCCCGTACCTCGACCTCGGCGCGGTCCTCGGGGTCGTACAGGACGCGGTCGCCCGGCTCCACCGTGCGGACGTTCTGGCCGACGGCGACGACCTCGGCCCACGCCAGCCGCCGCCCCACCGCCGCGGTGGCGGGGATCAGGATGCCCCCGCCGGACCGCCGCTCACCCTCACCGGTCTCCTGCTTGACCAGCACCCGGTCGTGCAGCATCCGGATGGGCAGCTTGTCGTGGGTGCTCTGCTGGTTTCTGTTGGCGCTCACGTCCCGAACCTACAGCTCTCCGTCAGCTCTTGCGCCGTCGGGTGCCGAGAGCGAGCAGCCCCACCAGGCCCACGGCGACCAGGGCGACCGGCACGATCCGCTCCAGCCGGGGCGCGCCCTCCTCGTCCACGAACCGGGCCCTGACGTCGGTGACGGCCTTGTTGACGCCGACGTACGCCCGGCCCAGCGTGTGATCGATGTTGGACACGACCTTGGCCTTGGCGTCACCGACGATGGTCTTCGGGTGCACACGCACCCCGATCTCGTCGAGGGTCTCGGCCAGCACTACGCGGCGGGCTTTGATGTCCGCCTCGATCTGCGCCGGGGTTCTGGTGTCCGACGTGTCCGCCACCGTGGGGCCTCCGAAGTCAGCCGATGCCTTGTTGTCGCTTGTTCTGGACAGTCTGTCAGCTCCGCGCGCCGCCGCACTGTCAGGACCCCCGGTTACGCTGTTCCGATGAGCGAGCGACTCCAGCCCGGGGACGTGGCCCCCGACTTCACCCTCCCCGACGCCGACGGCAACGACGTCTCCCTGTCGGCCCACAAGGGCCGCAAGGTCATCGTCTACTTCTACCCGGCGGCCCTCACCCCGGGCTGCACCAAGCAGGCCTGCGACTTCACGGACAACCTCGACGTCCTGGCCGGCGCCGGCTACGACGTCATCGGCATCTCCCCGGACGCCCCGGAGAAGCTGGCGAAGTTCCGCGAGAAGGAGTCCCTGAAGGTCACGCTGGCGGCCGACCCGGACAAGAAGGTCACCGAGTCCTACGGCGCCTACGGCGAGAAGAAGAACTACGGCAAGACCTACATGGGCGTCATCCGCTCCACGATCGTCGTCGACGAGGAGGGCAAGGTCGAACGGGCCCTCTACAACGTCCGAGCCACAGGCCACGTAGCCAAGATCATCAAGGACCTGGGCATCTGAAGGTCCGTCTCTGCTGCTTTAGCGGCCCGCACCGGGATGCCCTGGTGCGGGCCGCTTCACGTTTCGGGCGTGACTGTCCGATGAGCTGTTCGTTACTCCGTACGAGCCGCGAACGCGCGGCCGGGACGGAGGGGACTCATGGGGGCCAGTTCGTACACCAAGGAGCGGCTCACACAGGCTGTCTCCGAGTCCCGCAACTGGGCCGACCTGATGCGACGGCTTGGCCTCCGTACAAGTGGAGGGCAACGACGAGTACTGCAGGAGAACGTGGCGAAGCACGGGCTCGACACGAGCCACTTCGTGAAGCGCAGTCCATGGCGCAAGTACCCGGACTCCGCCATCACAGAAGCCGCCGCCTCGTCCTCCTCGCTGCGCGAAGTAGCCCTGAAGCTGGGTGCCATCCCGGCGACCGGCACCCTGTCGCACATTCGTCGCCGCATTCACGCGGCAGGCATCGACATCAGTCACTTCCCTGGCATCAACCGGCCCGAACTGGACCTTCCCTTCACCATTGAAGAACTCAAGGCAGCCGCAGCAGCAGCGACCAGCGTGCGGGGGGTGGCACGCACCCTGGGCGTACCGGACGACAGCCGCTCGCGGGCGACCCTGAGCCGCATGCTGCGAGACCGAGGCATCGACACCGGACACTTCTCGCACCGACGCGTACCGATTCCCGAGAACAGGCTCCGCGAAGTCGTCGAGTACGCCACGAGCTACGCCGACGTAATGCGCGACCTCGGCTTGACTGTGAACAACACCAATCACCGGCGCGTTCGACGGGTGGTATCTCGACTCGGCCTGGACACCAGCCACTTCAAGCGCAAGACGTGGGCACAGCCGGAGCGCCCGGCCCCCGAGCCCATCTCACACCGGGTACTGATCGTGCTGCCCTCGGACGCCGGACGGACGAACAGATCTCAGCTCCATCGGGCTCTGGCCGAGATCGGCGTGCCGTACACATGCGAGACCTGCGGCAACACGGGCGAGTGGCTGGGTCGGCCCATCACTTTGCAGATCGACCACATCAACGGCGACTGGCGCGACAACCGTCGGGAGAATCTGCGATACCTCTGCCCCAACTGTCACGCGTTGACGGAGACGTGGTGCCGTCAGAAGGCGAGGGATCCCCTCGTCGCGTAACGCCCTCTACCCGTACACTGAACGCTGCCGGTCGAGTACGATGACCGTTTTTGAGCGGCCGTGATGGAATTTGGCAGTCATGCTGGGTTTAGGTCCCAGTGGGTTCACACCCGTGTGGGTTCGAGTCCCACCGGCCGCACTCGCACACAGGGGCCGTCCAGCCGGACGGCCCCTCTCCTGTGCCTCAGCCCAGCAGTTCCCGCACCACCGGCACCAGCGCCCGGAACGCCTTGCCCCTGTGGCTGATCGCGTTCTTTTCTTCCGGGGTCAGTTGGGCACAGGTTCGCGAGTCGCCCTCCGGCTGGAGGATGGGGTCGTAGCCGAAGCCGTTCGTGCCGGTCGGGGTGTGGCGGAGGGAGCCGCGGAGGTGGCCTTCGACGACGCGTTCCGTGCCGTCGGGGAGGGCCAGGGCCGCCGCGCAGGCGAAGTGGGCCGCGCGGTGGGTGTCGTCGATGTCGGCGAGCTGGGCCAGGAGGAGGTCCAGGTTGGCCTTGTCGTCGCCGTGCCGGCCGGACCAGCGGGCCGAGAAGATGCCGGGGGCGCCGCCCAGGACGTCGACGCAGAGGCCGGAGTCGTCGGCGACGGCGGGCAGGCCGGTGGCGCGGGCGAGGGCGTGGGCCTTGAGGAGGGCGTTCTCGGCGAAGGTCACGCCGGTTTCCTTGACGTCGGGGACGTCGGGGTAGGCGTCCGCGCCGACCAGTTCGTGGGGCAGGCCTGCGTCGGCGAGGATCGCCCTGAGTTCGGTGATCTTTCCGGCGTTGCGGGTGGCGAGGATCAAGCGCGTCATGCCGTTCAGTATCCCGGTCCCCGGCCGGCGCCCGTCACGACGTACAGACCTTGGTGAGTTCGCCCGCCGCGTCGGTGACGGGGGTGACGTCGGGTGTGTTGTCGCCGTTCTTCACGGCCGTACGGACGTTGTCCACGGCCTTGCCGAGGTCGTCGACCGCCTTGTTGACGTCGACGTTGTCGGTCTTGTCGCCGATCTTGTCGAGGTTCTTGTCGATGGAGGCGAGGGACTGGTCGAGCTGGGTGGGGTCGCTGCCCGCGTTCTCGACGGCCTGCTGGAGCGCGGTGACGCTGTCGGCGATGGTGTCGGCGGTCTGGACGCAGTCGATGGCCTTGTCGACGGCGTCGCAGCCGGTGGCGAGGCCGGTCGTCAGGCCGAGGGCGGCCAGCGCGGCGAGGGTGGTGGCGGTACGGCGACTGCGGCGGCCTCGGCTCGCGGCCATGACGGTGTGTCCTCCCTGTCCCAGGCCCCGGTGAGGCCCCCGTGGTCGGGCGCACGGTGGTGTGCCGTGCGCCCGCACTTGTAGGGACGCCGGGGCGGGCGGCGCGGGTTGCCCCGGCCGCCCGCCCTTCTTGGTGCGCCCTTTACTTTTCGAGGACGCTGTCGAGCGCCTTGTGCTGGAGGACAGCGAGTTCCGCGCAGCCGGTGACGGCCAGGTCGAGGAGGGTGTTGAGCTCCTCGCGGGCGAAGGGCTCGGCCTCGGCGGTGCCCTGGACCTCGACGAAGCGGCCGTCGCCGGTGCAGACGACGTTCATGTCGGTGTCGGCCCGTACGTCCTCCTCGTAGCGGAGGTCGAGGAGCGGGACGCCGCCGACGATGCCGACGGAGACCGCGGAGACGGTTCCGGTGAGGGGCTGGCGGCCGGGCTTGACGAGCTTCCTGCCCTGCGCCCAGGCGACGGCGTCGGCGAGGGCGACGTAGGCGCCGGTGATGGCGGCGGTGCGGGTGCCGCCGTCGGCCTGGAGGACGTCGCAGTCGAGGACGACGGTGTTCTCGCCGAGTGCCTTGTAGTCGATGACGGCGCGCAGGGAGCGGCCGATGAGGCGGGAGATCTCGTGGGTGCGGCCGCCGATCTTGCCGCGGACGGACTCGCGGTCGCCGCGGGTGTTGGTGGCGCGGGGCAGCATGGAGTACTCGGCAGTGACCCAGCCCTCGCCGCTGCCCTTGCGCCAGCGCGGGACGCCCTCGGTGAAGGAGGCGGTGCACAGCACCTTGGTGTCGCCGAAGGAGACGAGGACGGAGCCCTCGGCGTGCTTGCTCCAGCCGCGTTCGATGGTGATCGGGCGGAGTTGTTCAGGGGTGCGGCCGTCGATTCGAGACATGCCGCTGAGCCTAGCCGCCCATGCGGAAGGGGCTCCTCCCGCGTCGGAAGGAGCCCCTCACAAGGGTGGGGTTCACATCATGTCTTCGATCTCCGCCGCGATCGGGTCGGCGTCGGTGCCGATGACGACCTGGATCGCGGTGCCCATCTTGACGACGCCGTGGGCGCCGGCGGCCTTCAGGGCGGCCTCGTCGACCAGCGAGGCGTCGTTGACCTCGGTGCGCAGGCGGGTGATGCAGCCCTCGACCTCTTCGATGTTGTCGATGCCGCCGAGTCCGGCGACGATCTTCTCAGCCTTGCTGGCCATGTCGGTCTCCTCACGCACGTCACAGCTTCCCAATCCTCGGGACTGGTCTACACCACCTGCCGGGCGGTCGCCAACTGGCCGTCCTGCGCCGCGAAGGCGTAGCAGAAAGTAGCCCGACCGTCACGTGAATCGCGGGTTCCTTACGCCACCTTCATCGTGCTACAACAGGTCTACACCACTGAGTGGTGTAGACCACCACCCGATGGAGGAAGTCTATGAGCACCGCCACCGCGCCCCCGGCGGCCCCCGCGAAGAAGCGGGGATCAGGCCTGTTCCAGGGCCTGCAGAAGGTTGGTCGCAGCCTGCAGCTCCCGATCGCCGTGTTGCCGGCGGCGGGCATCATGGTCCGGCTCGGACAGGACGACATCTTCGGCAAGGACGGCCTGGGCTGGGACAAGGTCGCCGCGGTGTTCAACGCCGCAGGCGGTGCCATCACCGGCAGCCTGCCGATGCTGTTCTGCATAGGCGTGGCGATCGGCTTCGCCAAGAAGTCCGACGGCTCCACCGCCCTCGCCGCCCTGGTCGGCTTCCTTGTCTACAGCAAGGTGATCGAAGCGTTCCCGCTGACCGAGGAGCACATCGAGAAGGGCCAGATCGTCGCGGCCACGTACAACAACCCCGGTGTGCTGGGCGGCATCATCATGGGTCTGCTGTCGGCGGTGATGTGGCAGAAGTTCCACCGCACCAAACTGGTGGACTGGCTCGGCTTCTTCAACGGCCGCCGCCTGGTGCCGATCCTGATGGCCTTCGTCGGCACCCTCGTCGGTGTCTTCTTCAGCCTGGTCTGGGAGCCCATCGGCAACGGCATCACCAGCTTCGGCGAATGGATGACCGGCCTCGGCTCCTTCGGCGCGGCCCTCTTCGGCCTGGTCAACCGTGGGCTCATCCCCATCGGCATGCACCAGTTCGTGAACACCGTGGCGTGGTTCCAGCTCGGCTCCTTCAAAGACGCGACGGGGCAGGTCTTCAACGGTGACTACAACCGCTTCCTGCACGGCGACCCGACAGCCGGTATGTTCATGTCCGGCTTCTTCCCGATCATGATGTTCGGCCTTCCTGCCGCCGCCCTCGCCATGGCGCACTGTGCTCGCCCCGAGCGCCGCAAGGCCGTGATGGGCATGATGGTCTCGCTCGCGCTCACCTCGTTCGTGACGGGTGTGACCGAGCCCATCGAGTTCTCGTTCATGTTCATCGCCCCGCTCCTGTACGTGATCCACGCCGTGCTGACCGCGGTGTCGATGGCCGTCACCTGGGGGCTGGGCGTGCACGCCGGCTTCAACTTCTCGGCCGGCTTCCTCGACTACGCGCTCAACTGGAACCTCGCCACCAAACCCTGGCTGATCATCCCCATCGGTCTCGTCTTCGGCGCGATCTACTACTTCGTCTTCCGCTTCGCCATCACCAAGTGGAACCTCCCCACCCCGGGCCGCGAGCCCGAGGAGGAGGTCGAGGAGCTCACCACGGCGTGAAAACCCGCACCAGGCAGGGAAAGGCCCCGGTACCGAGAAGGTGCCGGGGCTTTCGTCGTGCCGTGGGGGTCAGATCTCGTACGACAGGCTTGGGGCCGCCAGGTCGACCGGGCCGTCGAAGACCGTGCGGGCGTCGGTCAGGTTGACCTGCGGGTCGGTCCACGGGGGGATGTGGGTGAGGACCAGGCGGCGGGCGCCCGCGCGGGCCGCCGTCTCACCCGCCTCGCGGCCGTTGAGGTGCAGGTCGGGGATGTTCTCCTTGCCGTGCGTGAAGGCGGCCTCGCACAGGAACAGGTCGGCGTCGCGGGCGAGTTCGTCCAGGGCGGGGGTGACGCCCGTGTCGCCGGAGTACGTCAGGACCCTCCCGCCGTGCTCGACGCGGATGCCGTACGCCTCCACGGGATGGGCCACGCGCTCCGTGTGCACCGTGAACGGGCCGATCTCGAACGTGGACGGCTTGACCGTGTGGAAGTCGAAGACCTCGCTCATGGAGGAGGCGGTGGGGGTGTCCGCGTAGGCGGTGGTGAGGCGGTGTTCGGTGCCCTCGGGGCCGTAGACCGGGATCGGGTCGCAGCGGCCGCCGTCGTGGCGGTAGTAGCGCGCGACGAAGTACGCGCACATGTCGATGCAGTGGTCGGCGTGCAGATGGCTGAGGAAGATCGCGTCGAGGTCGTAGAGACCGCAGTGGCGCTGCAGCTCGCCGAGGGCACCGTTGCCCATGTCGAGAAGCAGCCGGAAGCCGTCGGCCTCGACGAGGTAGCTCGAGCAGGCCGATTCCGCGGACGGGAACGACCCCGAGCAGCCGACGACGGTGAGCTTCATGAAACAGAAACCTCCGCTGGCGGGACTTTTCTGGGAAGGAGACGGGGGTCGTGCGGTCCGTCGAGCGTAAGGCGCAAAACCCCTTGTCGCTCCTCCACCAGGGGCTGTTGTGGGCGAACTCACCTGTGGTGTCACCGGTTCGGCTGGAAGCGGGGCGGGTGAGGCGCGAGAGAGGGCGCGCAGCGGAACGCGCGCCCCGGTACCGTCTTCGTATGGACACGTCATGGTGGCTGGCGCTCGCCGCGGTGGTACTGCTCGCGCTGGTCGCCACGCTCGTCGACGGATGGGGGCGGGGTCGGCGGCCCTCGGGACGGCGGTCCCGGCCGCCGGGACGGCCGGGCGGGCGGAGGGAATCACGGCCGCGGCCCGCGGAGATCTGGTGGGCCAACGTGCCGTTCGAGGACGGGCCGGGCCGCAAGGACCGGCCCTGTCTGGTGCTGGTGGTGCACGGGGAGCGGGCGACCGTCGCGAAGATCACCAGCAGGTACCGCGACGAGCGGGCCGGGGTGATCCCGCTGCCGCCCGGTGCCGTCGGCGATGCGCGCGGGCGGGCCAGCTTCCTGGAGACCGCCGAGTTGCGCGAGGTGCCGGTGTGGGAGTTCCGGCGCCGGGTGGGTGTGGTGGACCCGGTCCTGTGGGACCAGGTCCGTCACCTGGCTACCTGAGGCGGCCCTACGCCCAGAGCTGGCCGTGCAGGGTCTCGATCGCTTCCTCCGTCGTCGCCGCCGTGTAGACGCCGGTCGAGAGGTACTTCCAGCCGCCGTCCGCCACGACGAACACGATGTCGGCGGACTCGCCGGCCTTGAGGGCCTTCTTGCCGACGCCGATCGCCGCGTGCAGCGCCGCGCCCGTGGAGACGCCCGCGAAGATGCCCTCCTGCTGCAGGAGTTCACGGGTGCGGGTGACGGCGTCGGCGGAGCCGACGGAGAAGCGGGTGGTCAGCACGGAGGCGTCGTACAGCTCGGGTACGAAGCCCTCGTCGAGGTTGCGCAGGCCGTACACCAGGTCGTCGTAGCGCGGTTCGGCGGCGACGATCCGGACGTCCGGCTTGTTCTCGCGCAGGTAGCGGCCGACGCCCATCAGGGTGCCCGTGGTGCCGAGGCCGGCCACGAAGTGGGTGATGGAGGGGAGGTCGGCGAGGATCTCGGGGCCGGTGGTGGCGTAGTGGGCGCCGGCGTTGTCCGGGTTGCCGTACTGGTACAGCATCACCCAGTCGGGATGCTCGGCGGAGAGCTCCTTGGCGACGCGCACGGCGGTGTTGGAGCCGCCCGCGGCCGGGGAGGAGATGATCTCGGCGCCCCACATGCCGAGCAGGTCCCGGCGCTCCTGGGAGGTGTTCTCGGGCATCACGCACACCATGCGGTAGCCCTTGAGCTTGGCGGCCATGGCGAGGGAGATGCCGGTGTTGCCGCTGGTCGGCTCGAGGATCGTGCAGCCCGGTGTGAGGCGGCCGTCCTTCTCCGCCTGCTCGACCATGTGCAGGGCGGGACGGTCCTTGACCGAGCCGGTGGGGTTGCGGTCCTCCAGCTTGGCCCAGATGCGGACGTCGGCGGACGGCGACAGCCGCGGCAGGCGCACCAGGGGGGTGTTGCCGACCGCGGCCAACGGGGAGTCGTAGCGCATCGAGGATCAGGCCATGCCGCCGGCCACGGCCGGCAGGATCGTCACGTTGTCGCCGTCGGCGACCTTGGTGTTGATGCCGTCGAGGAAGCGGACGTCCTCGTCGTTGAGGTAGACGTTGACGAAGCGGCGCAGTTCACCGCCGTCCACGATGCGGGCCTGGATGCCCGTGTGGCGGGTCTCGAGGTCGGCGAAGAGTTCGGCGAGGGTGTCCCCGGTGCCGTCCACCGCCTTCTGGCCGTCGGTGTAGGTGCGGAGGATGGTGGGGATGCGGACCTCGATGGCCATGGTTGCGGGCTCCTGTCGGAAGGTGTCGGATCGGTGGGCGCGCGGCGGCGCGAAGTGCGGGTGGTGCTCCGGGTGCCGCGGCTCACGGCCGTACGGCGGCAGGGCAGCGTCAACAGATGGCGCTGTTCAGCCTGCACAGGTCGACGTGCAGCCGCGCCACGAGCAGCACGCTCGGCGCCTTGATGCTCACGTCGTTCAGAACCATGGGCTCATCGTATCGATTCCCGGTCGCCGGTCCGGAGTGTGATTCCGCATGGTGGATGAATTCTGTCCGAACTGCGAGATCAGTCCGAACTGCGAGATCAGTACGCCTCCACGACCGTGACCTCCTCCTCCGTGACCTCGCCTCCCACGATGCGGTACGAGCGGAACTGGAAGTCGCCGAGGCCGTCGGTGTCCGCCGTGGAGACCAGGACGTAGTGGGCGCCGGGTTCGTTGGCGTAGGAGATGTCAGTGCGGGAGGGGTAGGCCTCGGTGGCGGTGTGGGAGTGGTAGATCACCACCGGCTCCTCGTCGCGGTCGTCCATCTCGCGGTAGAGCTTGAGCAGGTCGCCGGAGTCGAACTCGTAGAACGTGGGCGACATGGCCGCGTTGAGCATCGGGATGAAGCGCTCGGGGCGGTCGGATCCGGCCGGGCCCGCGACGACGCCGCACGCCTCGTCGGGGTGGTCCTTGCGCGCGTGCGCGACGATCTGGTCGACGAGGGCCTGGGTGATGGTCAGCATGCTCGCCAGGATAAGCAGGAGGGCCGCTCCGTACCGAGGGGCGGTACGGAGCGGCCCACATGGCGGACGGTCAGCCGACCTTCTCCAGCTCGGGCTCGCGGCGCCGGGTGACCTCGGGGTTGCGGGTCCTCAGCACCGCCCACCCGATGCCCAGTGCCGCGGCCCAGCCCGCCATCACGTACAGGCAGACGCGGGAGTCGGCGTCGTAGGCGATCAGGCCGGTGACGAAGAGCAGGAACACGATGGCGATCCAGCTGCACACCGCGCCGCCCGGCGCCGGGAAGGAGGACGCGGGCAGGCGGCCGGCGACGACCGCGCGGCGGTAGAGGACGTGGCTGATCAGGATCATCAGCCAGGTCCAGATGCCGGCCGCGGTGGCCACCGAGGTGACGTAGCCGAACGCCTTCTCCGGAACGACGTAGTTGAGGACCACGCCGATGCCCATGAAGAGGACCGAGACGGTGATGCCGAGCGCCGGCGTCTTGGTCGCGGACAGCTTCCGGAAGCCCTTGGGCGCCTCGCCGTTGTCGGCCAGGGTGCGCAGCATGCGGCCGGTGGAGTACATGCCGGAGTTGCAGGAGGACAGGGCCGCGGTGAGGACGACGAAGTTGACGATGCCGGCGCCGGCCGGGATGCCGATCTTCGCGAAGGCGGCGACGAACGGGGAGACGCCCGGGGCGAACTCCGTCCACTTCACGACGCACAGGATGACGGTGAGCGCGCCGACGTAGAAGAGGGCGATGCGCCAGGGGAGGGTGTTGATCGCCTTGGGGAGGGTCTTCTCGGGGTTCTCGGACTCGCCGGCCGTGACGCCGACCAGCTCGACCGCGAGGTAGGCGAACATGACGCCCTGCAGGGTCATCAGGGACGAGCCGATGCCCTTGGGGAAGAAGCCGTCGAACTGCCAGAGGTTGGAGACCGCGGCGGTGTCACCGGCGGAGCTGAAGCCGAAGGTGAGGACGCCGAGGCCGATCACGATCATGCCGATCAGTGCGGTGACCTTGACCATCGAGAACCAGAACTCGAGCTCGCCGAAGACCTTCACGGAGATCAGGTTGACCCCGAAGAGGATCACCAGGAAGACCAGGGCGGTCACCCACTGGGGGATGGCAGGGAACCAGTAGTTGACGTAGATCGCGGCGGCCGTCAGCTCGGCCATGCCGGTGACGACCCACATCAGCCAGTACGTCCAGCCGGTGAAGTAGCCGAAGAACGGGCCGAGGAACTCGCGGGAGTACTCCGCGAAGGAGCCCGAGACCGGGCGGTACAGGAGCAGTTCGCCGAGCGCGCGCATGATGAAGAAGACGATGGCGCCGGCGAGGGCGTACATCAGGATGAGGCTGGGGCCGGCCTTGGCGATGTTCGCCCCGGCTCCCAGGAAGAGGCCGACGCCGATGGCGCCGCCGATCGCGATCATCTGGACCTGGCGGCTGCCGAGTCCGCGCTCGTACCCCTCTTCGGAGGCCTGCTCCGAGGTGTCGACCTGAGCGGAGGTCATGTGTGGTGCGCCTTTCTCCATGTCCCGGCCCGGGCCTCTCGTCGGCCGCGGACCGGATCTCGATCCCCCCGGACTGAAATGGAGCGGTTGCCTGGCCGGCGGTCGCCGGCTCGGTGGCGCACCCGGCGCACATGGGTGGTGTTCGCCGGGCGGTCGTGAAGATTTATCACGGCCGCGTCGCTGATCACCTGGGGTGGAAGTGGCGCACGCCACAGGGAGAAGCGGACAAAGAACGCCCGGCGAGGACATTCGTGACGGTCACGGTGACATGATCGTTATCCGGATTTGAGCGTCCTCTGAGCGAACACGAAACCGTCACATATCGCCATGGAGGGTCAGGGCAGGAGGGTGTTGACGAGGGTCTCCTGGAGCCCGCCCAGCCACAGATAGGCCATCACCATGGGCTTACGGGGGTCCTCGTCCGGGAGCCGGTAGAGGACGTCGGTGTCGTCCTCGTCGCTGATCTCCAGGCGGGAGCCGATCGCCAGGCGCAGGTCGTTGAGGGAGCCCAGCCACTGCCGGGACTGCTCGGGCGACAGCTTGAGCACCGCGCCGCCGTCGGCGCCCGGGGTGAGCGCGTCGAGGGTGCGGATGACCGCTAGCGCGTTGTCGCGCTTGCCGGCGCGCAGGTCGTTCTCGGTGTAGCGGCGGAACTCGGCGGAGTACGCCTGCGCCTCCTGCGCCTCCTGGGTTCCCGAGGTGCCCTCGGGGTCGCAGTAGGCGTCCGGGAAGAGCCGCTTGAGCACCGGGTCCTTGGGCGGCTCGCTCGGCCCCTCGGCGAACAGTTCGGCGAGCGGGTCGTCGGGCTTGTCCTCGCCGGGTCCGGGGCCGATGAGTTCCAGCAACTGGACGGCGAGCGACCGGATGATGGAGATCTCGACGTCGTCGAGCGCGACGGCCGCACCGCCGCCGGGGAGCGGTTCGAAGTGTCCTGGCATGGAGGATGTTCGCTACTTCCGGTGCTGCGCGCGGGAGGGGGTCATTTCCGGTCCTGCTGGAGGGTGGCCCACAGGCCGTAGCCGTGCATGGCCTGCACGTCGCGTTCCATTTCCTCGCGGGTACCGCTGGAGACGACCGCCCGGCCCTTGTGGTGGACATCGAGCATGAGCTTGGTGGCCTTGTCCTTGGTGTACCCGAAGTACGTCTGGAAGACGTACGTCACATAGCTCATGAGGTTGACCGGGTCGTTGTGGACGATGGTGACCCAGGGGACGTCCGGCTCGGGTACGGCGAAGACCTCCTCCGCCGACTCGGTGCGTTCGATCTCTACGGGAGCGGGTGACGTCACAAGGCCCATGCTGCCACGGCCTCCACAAATCGTCACACTGACGCAAAGGGGTGTAGCATCTGTCGCCATGCTGCATACACCGGGGGACAACCCCCGGACCCCCGGCCGACCTGGGGGCGCCCGAAGAGTCATACCTAGGAGAGCTTTCGTGGATGTAGCGGACCTTGGGCTGCCGGTGGACGTTCCCTCGACGGCGCTCTTCACGGACCAGTACGAGCTGACGATGCTGCAGGCCGCGCTGAAGGGCGGTACCGCCGAGCGGCGCAGTGTCTTCGAGGTCTTCACCCGGCGGCTGCCGGACGGGCGCCGCTACGGCGTCGTCGCGGGCACCGGTCGTGTCCTGGACGCGGTGGAGAACTTCCGCTTCGACGCGGGCGTCCTCGGCTTCCTGCGCGAGCGGAACATCGTCGACGAGGCGACCCTGGAGTGGCTCGCCGGATACCGGTTCAGCGGCGACGTGTGGGGCTACCCCGAGGGCGAGGTGTACTTCCCCGGGTCGCCGATCATGCGCGTGGAGGGGTCCTTCGCCGAGTGCGTGCTGCTGGAGACGGTGATCCTCTCCATCCTCAACCACGACTCGGCGATCGCGGCGGCCGCCTCCCGCATGTCCTCCGCCGCCGGGGAGCGCCCGCTGATCGAGATGGGCGCCCGCCGCACCCACGAACTGGCCGCCGTCGCCGCCTCCCGGGCCGCCTACGTCGGCGGCTTCGCCTCCACCTCCGACCTCGCGGCCGGCTTCCGCTACAACATCCCCACCGTCGGCACCTCCGCGCACGCCTTCACCCTGCTCCACGACCACGAGCGGGACGCCTTCCGCGCCCAGGTGGACTCGCTGGGCCGGGGCACCACCCTGCTGGTGGACACCTACGACGTCGCCGAGGCCGTACGGCTGGCCGTCGAGGTCGCCGGGCCCGAGCTGGGCGCCGTGCGCATCGACTCCGGCGACCTGCTGCTGGTCGCGCACCGGGTGCGGCAGCAGCTGGACGAGCTGGGCGCGCGGGACACGAAGATCATCGTGACCTCGGACCTGGACGAGTACGCCATCGCCTCGCTGGCGGTGGCGCCCGTGGACGCGTACGGCGTCGGTACGCAGCTGGTGACCGGGTCCGGGCATCCGACCTGCTCGATGGTGTACAAGCTGGTCGCCCGCGCCGAGTCCGCCGACCCGAGGGCGCCGCTGGTGCCGGTGGCGAAGAAGTCCAGCGGCGGCAAGACGTCCGTCGGGGGTCGCAAGTGGGCCGCGCGGCGCCTCGACGCGGACGGGGTGGCGGAGGCGGAGGTCGTCGGCACGGGGGCGGTCCCGCCGGAGCTCGCGGACCGTCAGCTGCTCGTCGAGCTGATCAAGGGCGGTGACGTCGTGGCCCGCGAGCCCCTGGACGTCGTACGCGACCGCCACACGGCCGCCCGGGCCAACCTCCCCCTGTCGGCGACCCAGTTGTCGCGCGGGGAAGCCGTCCTTCCGACGGAGTACGTGCAGGGGCGCTCGGGTAGCTAAGACAGGTGCGCCCTCCCGTTGCGTCGTCCGAGTCTCTAGGCTCGTAACCCACACAAGTCGAAGGACACCCACCATGCGCCGCGCCTTGATCGTCGTAGACGTGCAGAACGACTTCTGCGAGGGGGGCAGCCTCGCCGTGGCCGGGGGTGCCGATGTGGCCGCCGCCGTGACCGAGCTGATCGGACAGGCGGGCGGCTCCGGATACCAGCATGTGGCGGCCACCCGGGACCACCACATCGCGCCCGGCGGACACTTCGCCGACAACCCCGACTTCGTGCACTCCTGGCCGGCGCACTGTGTCGCCGGCACGGAGGGGGTCGGCTTCCACCCGAACTTCGCCCCCGCCGTCGCCTCCGGCGCGATCGACGCCGTCTTCGACAAGGGGGCGTACTCGGCGGCCTACAGCGGTTTCGAGGGTGCCGACGAGAGCGGGACCAAGCTCGGCGACTGGCTGCGCTCGCGCGGGGTCGCCGAGGTGGACGTGGTCGGCATCGCCACCGACCACTGCGTGCGCGCCACCGCGCTGGACGCCGCGCGGGAGGGGTTCCGCACCCAGGTGCTGCTGGACCTGACCGCCGGGGTCGCCGCGGAGAGCACGGAGCGGGCGATCGAGGAGCTGCGCGAGGCGGGCGTGGAGCTGAGCGGGAAGCCGGTCGTGGCGTAGGTCACAGGGCCCGACAGACCGATCGGGTGGTCACGCCGAGGCCGCCGGGCTGCGCAGCAGCGCCCTGATCGGGTGCCACAGTTCGGTCACGCTGACACCGTTGTCCGGGGCCGTTCGCCATATCAGCCCGTCGGGGTGGTGCAGGACGGCGGTGATCTCGTCCGGGGTCGGCGGGGCCGCGTTGCCCCGCAGGTAGACCGCGCGCATGCCGAGGTTGCGCAGCCTGGTCAGGGCGCGCGCCCGGTTGCGGGCGTGGACGAGGACACGGACGGAGCCCGTGCCGTGGGCGGTGGGTCTGGGCAGGTTCAGCGCCACCACCACGCTGCCGGTCGGCAGCTTGCAGAAACCTCCTGCGGCCATGCAGGTCACACCCCCGTGGGCGTCGGCGTCGATGGGACTGTCAATAAGAGAAGCACAGGACGCACCTAAACACGATCGGCGGCGACCCGCCAGGGGGTCACCGCCGATACGCTTCTGACCTGCGGAAATGCTGACTACTTCGTCGCGGGGCCGACCTGGAGGGAGATCGTCGAGCCGTCCAGGGCCTCCCGGACGATCTTGATCTTGGTGTTGGTGTCAGTGATCTTGACACCGCCGGTCGGGTTCGACGGGTCGTAGTAGCTGTTCGTGCGGTCGTTGAAGACCGGCACCCCGAAGGACCACTTGATCTTGGTCGCCACGTCCGCGTTGTGCAGCGTGATGCCGTCCGTCGGGTACAGGCTGAACGGCGAGTCGTAGGACTGGACGCGGTTGCGCATCAGCGTGCCGTCGGACCACTTCAGCGCCTTCGGGTGGGAGTCGACCGGCAGGATCAGACCGGTGCCCTGGTGGACGCTGGTGTTGTTGTCCGCCTGCGAGGTGTCCCACTTCCAGATCAACAGGCCGTTCTGGTACGGGTAGTGCTCCACCCAGTCCGGACGGGTCGTCGAGAAGCCGAAGTTGTACGGGCCGACCTTCAGGACCTTGTCGTACGACACGTACTGGCGGTTCTCGGCGATGTAGTACTGCTTGTAGTCCTTGGTGAAGGACGCGCCGACGCGGGAGAAGCCGCTCGCGGTCCAAGCCGCGTCCGCCGCCTCGGCGTTGTCGGAGAAGACGGCCGTGCCGTCCGCGGTGACCGTGATCTCGTCGGCCGCGAAGCCCTTGAGCGCGACGCCGCCGTCGGTCTGGTAGCGGAAGCGCAGCTGGATCTTCTGGCCGGCGTAGGCGTCCAGCGGGTAGGCGAGCTTCTTGTACGCGTCGACCGTGCCGGTGAGCGCCGGCTTGTCGCTGCCGTCGCGCGGGATGGCCTGGCCGTCCGCCGTGCCGTCCAGGGCGGTCCAGTTGGCGCCGCCGTCGGTGGAGACCTCGGCGTACAGGTAGTCGTAGCCCGACTCGATGTCGTACCAGCCGTCGAGCGTCAGGGCCGCCGACTTCCTGCCGGTCAGGTCGACGTCACGGGTCAGCGTGTTCTTGAGGTTGTCGCCGCTGCCGCTCCACCACTGGGTCGAGCCCTGGGCCGGGGTGACGATCTCGGTGGTGACCGCCTTGTCCGGCAGGGTGACCACGAGGGCCTGCTTGTTCTTGGTGTTGTACTCGGCGACGCCCAGCTTGTGCGAGGACTTCGTGCCCGCCTTGGCGACGTCGTAGTTCAGCCAGCCCAGCTGCAGCTTGTCCCAGGCGTTCATGTCGCCCGGCAGATCGCCGATGGCCTGCTTGCCGGTGCCGAGCCAGGAGCCGGAGGACATCAGGGTCCAGAAACCGGTGGAGTTGTCGCCGCCGTTGGTGTCGTACTCGTCCGGCAGACCGAGATCGTGGCCGTACTCGTGGGCGTAGACGCCGAGTCCGCCGTTCTCCGGCTGCATCGTGTAGTCGCCGACCCAGACGCCGGTGTCGCCGACCTGGGTGCCGCCGAGCCTGTTGTTCGCGGGGCCCGTCGCGCCGGCGTCGGTGCCGAAGGCGTACCAGCGGTGCGCCCAGATGGCGTCGGTGCCCTGGGCGCCGCCGCCCGCGGACTCGTCCTCGCCGGCGTGCACGATCTGGAAGTGGTCGACGTAGCCGTCGGGCTCGTTGAAGTCGCCGTCGCCGTCGTAGTCGTAGCGGTCCCACTGGTCGTACTGGGCGAGGTCCGCCTTGATGTCGGCATCCGACTTGCCGGCCGCCTTCTGGTCGGCGACCCAGGCGTTCAGGCCGTCGCGCACCAGGTTCCAGACGCTGGAGCAGGTCGTCGAGCCGCAGGCGTTGTTGCCGTAACGGGCCTCGTTGTAGGGGACCTTGACCCAGTCGGTGACCTCGCCGTCGACCGAGTAGCGGCCCGAGGACTGCTTCTCGTAGTACTTCTTCAGCGACTCGGTGTTCCTGCCGGTGCCGAAGTAGAGGTCCTGGAAGTGCTTCTGGTTGTAGTCCGCCTGCCAGGCCGTGGAGTTGTCCTTGGTGCGGTCCGGCTGGGCGATCTGGTTGTGCAGCGGGCCGGCCGTGCCGCCGTAGCGGGGGTCGCTCTGGTCCCCGAACTCCACCAGGATGGTGAAGATCTTGTCGGTCTTCTCCCGGCCGAGTTCGACGTACTTGCTGTCGCCCTTCTTGCTCTTGAGCTGGACGACCCGCGAACCGTCGCGGTCTTTGACCTGGCTCTTGCCGGATATGACCTGGTCGAGCGCCTCCCTGCGCTGGGCGTCCTGCGTCTTGGAGAGCGGACCGTCGAGGTCGTGCTCCTTCATGCTGCCGACCGCCGCCGGGTCATGGCGGTCCACGGTGGCGGACTTGGCGCTGTCGGCGGCCTGCGCCACTGCGAACGTCGAGAACGTGGCGGTGGCCGCGGCCACCGCGACTCCGACCGCCGCCGCCCTGAACGTCCAGGATCTTTGCGTCACTTGAGGTCCTCGTGGTCAAGGTGGTAAGTGAAGTGACGCAATTCGACTAGAAGTTGTTAAGAAAAAACAGACCTTGACTCGTGCATAACAATTGCACTATGCGGGAGCCAAAATCCGCTTACCGGACACCCGGGACACTGCGGCGATCACTGAGGCGATCTCGAGGCGATCACCATGGCGATCGCTGTGGCGATCCTCGAGCCCGCACCTGTCTGCTGGTCGAACGGGCGCGCGAGTTCGTCCATGTGATGGACGGTATGACTCCGTGCGCCCCCTGTGCACCGGCCGTGTCGGTTAGGTCACGCTTACTGTTCGTTCCGCTCGGGCACACACGCGATTAGAGTCGATTGGCGGCACGCCTCAGAACCGGCGGAAAGCCAGGCCGACACCCCAGTGGACCCCCACTTCCGAGGACACGATTGCCATGCCTCGTCCGACTGCCGCACAGCTCGCCTACGGATCCTGCACCGTGATCTTCTCGACGCTCGCCATGCTGCTGCTGTCACAGACGAGTTCGGGCGTGGGGATCGCCGTCATCGCCGCCGCGGCGCTCGCGCTCGGGCTGCTGGTCGCCCTGACGGTGCCGCTGCCCAGGTCCCGGGTCGTCGCCGCGCACCGGCCGGCCGCCGAACAGGCCGAAGAGCCCGTGCCGGTCGCGGCGACGGGCTCCTCGACGTCGGTGTGACGTACGGCGGTCGGCATTCGGCGGCCGTGGTGCCTCTACCGGCCGCCTGCCCAGCTCAGTTGGTGCTGACCACCACCGTCTTCGCCGCCTTGTCGTGCAGGCCCTGCTTGTAGGGCCGGTCGAAGTAGCTCCAGCCGCCCGAGATCGCGGTCCAGATGCACGCGCAGCAGAACGCGAACGGGATCCACAGCACGGCGGCCCGGGCCAGGTTGCTCTGGACGGACGGGGTGGCGCCGTTGTCGAGGTTCGCCACCCGCATGTTGAGCCACTTCTTGCCGAGCGTCTGGCCCGACTTGCTGATCATCACGGTGTCGTAGGCGATGTAGAGGACGGCCGCGACCAGGGACTGCGCGAAGGACTTGCCGTACTCGACCTTGTCACCGGTCACCGTGTACGCGTGGAACGGCCAGCTGACCAGCCAGACGACGATGCCGACGAGGATCAGGTCGATGATCCGCGCGAGCGTGCGCTTGCCGCTGTCGGCGAGCGGGGGCATGCCGGCGAGGGGGTCGCCGGGGTGCGGGGCGCCACCGCCGTAGGGCGGCTGCTGGCCGTACGGGGGTGGCTGTTGGCCGTAGGGCGGGGGTTGTTGACCGTAGGGCGGCTGCTGCTGGCCGTACGGCGGGGGTTGGGGGGAGTCGTAGGGGGAGCCCGAGCCCGCTCCCGGCGTTCCGGGCGCTCCGGGCGGGGGCTGCTTCCTGAACGGGTCGTCGTCCGGCGGCTGCGCGCCGGAGCCGGGGGGTTCGCTGCTCATGGCCCGAGTGGACCGCGAACCCCGCGGCTTTGCATCCGGCGAACGGCCGTCCGGAGTACGAAATCAGCTGCGCCGTACGGCGTAGCCGGTCATCCGGCGACGAACGTACGGGCCGCCTTGTCGTGCCAGCACTGGTGCCAGGGGCGGTCGAACAGGCACCACAGGACGCCGACGAATCCGATCACGAGGACGCCGGGGACGCTGTAGACGAGCCAGCGGCGCAGGGCGGCGCCGAAGGCGGGCGGCTCGTGCGCCTCGATGTCGCGGACCTCCAGGCCGAGCAGCCGCTTTCCCAGGGTGCGGCCCCAGCGGGCGGTGGGCAGGGCCTCGTAGAGGACGCCGAAGACGAGCAGGACGGCGAGGACGATGCCGAGGTAGACGGAGGTCGTGCCGTCCAGGAGCCAGACGGTGACGGTCCGGCCGCTGAGCTTGGCCGCGTCGATCTTGTCGTTGACGTGGTCGATCGCCTTGGCGCCGAGGGGAACGGCGGCGACGGCGGTGACGGCGCCGATGACGAGGTTGTCGACGATCCGCGCGAGCAGCCGCTTGCCGAGCGGGGCGGGGCGGGCGGCCGCCTGACGCCGGGCGGCGGCCTGGAACACGTCCTCGACGGGCGGCTTCCAGGGCACGACGGGCTGCTCGTCCTCGGACCCCCCGGCCAGCCGATGCACCTGCTGCGCCCAGGACGACTGGCCCCCGCCGGGACCGCTCGTCATGGGGGCGGCCGCGGCAGCCTGGTCGGCTCCGGGCCGGCCGACGGGCGCGGGCTGGGCGGCGCCCGGCTGCTGCGGGACCGCGGGAGCGGGCTGCTGGGGGCCGGAGAGGGCGGTCGGCCCGGCGGCCGCGGCCCGCTCGGCAGCGGCCTTGCCCGCACCGAACCCGGGGCCACTGGGAGCGGCGGGTACGGCGGGAGCGGGGGCGGCAGAAGCGCCGGCCGAGGACGACGGCCCGAACGCGGGGCCACCGGTACGGGCGTCTCCGGCGACGCCGGGCGCCCCCGTGCCCCCCGCCTGCGCCCCGCCCTGCTGCCCCGTGCGCGGGGAGACGGCGCGGAAGGTCATGGTGCCCTCGTCGGCGCTGGGGCCGGCGGGGTGCGGGATGCCCGGAGCGGAGCCGCCGCTGCCGGTCGCGGCGCCTGCGGGACGAGGCGCGCCGGGACCACCGGCGGCGCCATCGACACCGCTCGCGGTCCCCGCGCCCTCCGCGCGAGCCATGCCTGGACCGGCGGCGGCCGAGGCCTGCGGGCCGCCCGCTCCCCAACCACCGGCACCCGAACCGCCGCCCGAAGGCGTCGAACCCCCGGCGCCCCCGCCCCCGGCACCCGGAGCCGCCGAGCCCGCGACCCCACGGTCACCCGCTCCCCCGACACCCGGGCCGCCCTGAGCTCCCGAGCCGCCGTGAGGCCCCGCCGCTCCCCCGCCCGCCATCGGTCGGCGGAAGACGAAGGTGCCGTCGGAGTGGATGTCCGAGGACGCGTCGTCCGTCGGGGGGATCGTCGCTGTGCCGTCCGTGCTGGTGGTCGGGTGGGGGACGCGGGGGTCGGCGCCCCAGGAGACACGGTGGTCGTCGCCGAAGCCGGACTGGTGGGCGCGGTCGGCGCCCCAGGCCGGGGCCGGGCCACTGCCGGACGGGGAAGGGGACGGAGCGGGCTCGGGGTCCTCGTCGAAGAAGTGGGGGCCGGTTTCCTCCACCGACGAGCCGGCGGGCGGGGACAGGGGCTCGCCGGCCGTCGGCGCCGGGCGGCTGGTGCCCGGTACCCAGGAGGCGCCGTTCCAGTACCTGACGTAGCCGGGGATGGACGGGTCCGGGTAGTAGCCCTCGCGGGGCCTGTCGTCACCGGGGGCCGGGGTTGGGGCGCTCATGTCCGTCGTCCCGTATCTGCTCGGGGGTGGGTATGGGGGGCTCCACATCTATCAGACCGACGCAACCCTCACCGCCAGTCCCGTACTACCCACCCCTTTCCGGGGAACCTCGCGCACCCGCTCCACATGTTCGGCGTGTTCGGCGTGTTCGGCGTGTTCGGCGTGTTCGGAGCGTTCCGAGTGTTCGGGGTGTTCCGAAAAAGTTCTCGCAACCCGCGTAATGGCCGCGCCCCCTTCCGGCTCTCCACCTGTACGGGCCCACCGCGGGGCCCCGTACACCTGCCCGAGAGAGGAACCGCACGCCATGCACTACACCGTGGTGGAACGAGAGCTGGAGCTGAGACTGGTCCTGTCACCGGCGCGCAGCATCCCGGTCCCGGCCCGGCTGAGCTACCGCACCGACGACCCGTACGCCGTCCATGTCGTCTTCCACACCAACTCCGAGCACCCCGTGCACTGGACGTTCTCCCGTGATCTGCTGGTGGAGGGGGTGTTCCGGCCGTGCGGGCACGGGGACGTGCGGGTGTGGCCGACGAAGGCGGAGGGCCGCAGCGTCGTGCTGGTGGCGCTGAGTTCGCCGGACGGGGACGCCCTGCTGGAGGCGCCGGCGGCGCAGGTGTCGGCCTGGCTGGAGCGGACGCTGCGCGCGGTGCCGCCGGGGACCGAGGGCGAGCAGCTGGGGATCGACGAGGCGCTCGACCAGTTGCTCGCCCGGTGAGGGCACCCGCGCGCGGGTCAGAACAGCTTGCCGGGGTTGAGGATGCCCAGCGGGTCGAAGACCTGCTTGATCTGCCGCTGCATCTCCACGCCGACTGGGCCGATCTCGCGCGCCAGCCACTCCTTCTTCAGTACGCCCACGCCGTGCTCGCCGGTGATGGTGCCGCCGAGCTGGAGGCCGAGGGCCATGATCTCGTCGAAGGACTCGCGGGCGCGCCGGGAGGCGTCGGGGTCGGCCGCGTCGAAGCAGACGGTGGGGTGCGTGTTGCCGTCGCCGGCGTGCGCGACGACCCCGATGGTCAGGTCGTACTTCTCGGCGATCGCCTCGACGCCCTCCAGCATCTCGCCGAGCCGGGAGCGGGGCACGCACACGTCGTCGATCATCGTCGTGCCGGCGACCGCCTCCAGCGCGGTCAGCGAGAGCCGCCGAGCCTGCAGGAGGAGTTCGGACTCGGCGAGGTCGTCGGCGGGGACGACCTGGGTGGCGCCGGCGGCCTCGCACAGGGCGCCGAGCGCGGCGAGGTCGGCGGCCGGGTCAGGGGTGTCGAAGGCGGCCAGGAGGAGGGCCTCGGTGGTCTCCGGCAGGCCCATGTGCGCCAGGTCGTTGACCGCCTTGACGGTCGTACGGTCCATGAGTTCGAGGAGCGAGGGGACGTGGCCGCCGGCCATGATCCGGCAGACGGCGTCGCAGGCGGCGGCCGCGGAGGCGAACTCGGCGGCCAGCACCAGCTGTTGGGGCGGCTGGGGGCGCAGGGCGAGGATCGCCTTGACGACGATGCCCAGGGAGCCCTCGGAGCCGACGAACAGGCGGGTGAGGTCGTAGCCGGCGACGCCCTTCGCGGTGCGGCGGCCGGTGGACATCAGGCGGCCGTCGGCGAGGACGACGTCCAGGCCGAGGACGTACTCGGCGGTGACCCCGTACTTCACGCAGCACAGGCCGCCGGACGCGGTGCCGATGTTGCCGCCGATCGTGCACATCTCCCAGCTGGAGGGGTCCGGCGGGTAGTAGAGGCCGTGTTCGCCGACCGCGCGGGAGAGGGCCGCGTTGACGACCCCCGGTTCGACGACGGCGATCCGGTCGACGGGGTTGATCTCGAGGATGCGGTCCATTTTGGTCAGGGAGAGGACGATGCAGTTCTCGGAGGCGTTGGCGCCGCCGGACAGGCCGGTGCGGGCTCCCTGCGGGACGACCGGGACACGTAGTTCGGTGGCGATGCGCATGACGTGCTGGACCTGCTCGGCGGTGCGCGGCAGGACGACCACCGCGGGGATGCCGGCCGGGCAGAAGCTGGCCATGTCGTTGGCGTAGGACGCCGTGATGTCGGGGTCGGTCAGGACGGCCTCGGCGGGCAGACCGGTCAGGAGCCGGTCGACGAGGTTTCCGGTGGCTGCGTCGGAGGGCGCTTCGATACGGCTCATGATCACAGCGTCGCACCCGGGGCCATCGGTGTGAACCCCGTCCACGGCACTGGAGGGATGCCGGGACGCGCTCGTCGTACTGACGCACAGTGAGCGCCATGGAGACGCAAGAGGAGGGCCGGCGGCCAGGGGCCGGGCGCCGGATGCTGATCGCCGTCGTGGCGGGGTGTGCCGTGCTCGGCGGGGGGCTGGCGTTGTGGCCGTGGGAGCGGCCGGACGCGCACCGGCCCGTCGCACCGGCGCCGGGGGCCCAGGCGCTCACCGCCGTCACCACGGGCGTCCCGGCGGGTCTTCCCGAGCTGGCGGCGCTGATCGGGGGGCGCCAGGCGCGGGTGCGGGCCCGGCCGGCGGACGCGGTGTCGTGGGCGGTGCTGGGGAGCGCCTATGTGGAGCGGGGGCGGCGGACGGCGGACGCGGCGGACTATCCGCGGGCCGAGCAGGCGCTGGAGACCTCGCTGCGGGTGCGGCCGAGCGGGAACGCCGAGGCGCTGGCCGGGATGGCGGCGCTGGCGAACGCCCGGCACGACTTCCCGTCCGCGCGGATGTGGGGCGAGGCGGCGCTGAGGCCGGCGCCGAAGCGGTGGACGACGTACCCGCTGCTGATCGACGCCTACACCGGGCTCGGCGACCACAACGCGGCGAAGCGGACCCTGGACCGGCTGCTGGAGCTGCGGACGGGGCCGGCCGTGCAGGCGCGGGCGGCGGCGGTCTACCGCGACCGGGGCTGGCGCGAGGACGCGGCGGCCGCCCTCACCGACGCGGCGGCCGCGGCCCGCTCCCCCGCCGAGCGGGCCCAGTGGCTGGAGCGGACCGGACAGCTGGCCTTCGAACGCGGTGACCTCCAGGACGCGCTGCGGCACTTCCAGGAGGCCGTCCGGGTCGACCCGGACCAGCGGGCCGCGCAGGCCGGGCAGGGGCGGACGCTGGCCGCGATGGGCAGGACGACGGAGGCGCTGAGCGCGTACCAGGTGGCGCTGGAGAAGCAGCCGTGCCCGCAGTACGCCCTGGAACTGGGCGAGTTGTACGAGTCGCTGGGGCTGGGGCAGGCGGCCCGGGCGGAGTACGACCAGGTGCGGGCGCTGGTGCGCAGGGACCGGTCGGGGGGCGTGGACGACGAGCTGGTGCTCGGGGTGATGGAGACCGACCACGGGGACCCGGCGACGGCCGTACGGCGGCTGCGGGCCGAGTACGCGCGGCAGCCGGGGATCGCCGTGGCCGACGCGCTGGGCTGGGCGCTGCACCGGACCGGTGACGACAAGGAGGCGCTGCGGTACGCGACGGTGGCGACGGACAAGGCGCACGGCGGTGGGGTGCGCAGTGCGCTGTACGCGTACCACCGGGGCATGATCGAGCGGGCGCTGGGGCAGAACGGGTCGGCGCGGCTGGATCTGACGGAGGCGCTGCGGATCAACCCGTACTTCTCGCCGCTGGACGTCCCGGTGGCGCGGTCGGCGTTGGCGGCCCTGGGTGAGCCGCCGGACGAGCCGGTGCCCACCGCCCGGGCCACCCCGCAGAGTTAGGAGGACGGCTCGCTGTCGTCCTTGACGTAGATCGAGAAACGGCGCGATCCGAGCTGTCCGGAGGCGAGGCCGATGTACAGCTTCGGGTCGGCGCCGCCGCGCAGGCCGAGGCCCTCCGGTTCGCGGTAGGTGAGCGAGTACCCGGCCTGGGTGCGCATCCGCTGGAGGAGTTTCCCGGAGTGGATGTCCAGGCAGGAGAGATAGGCGTTGCCGTGTTTCGCGGGCGGGTTGGTGACGTCGTCGTAAGCGGTTCCGGCCAGTTGGTAGACGTGGTCGCCGTGCAGGGCGTACCCCTGGAAGGCGATGTCGGGGTCGGGATGCAGTCCGGTCTGCGCGAAGTCGGCGAGCGGGTCGTCGTACTTCTTCGCGAGGAACACGTCGAGGTCCCAGACCCGGTAGCGGGGCAGGCCCTTCATGCGGTGGCGGACGGCGATGCGCTTCGACGTCATGCACACGGAGGGCTGGTTGCTGGTGGAGCCGGCTATCGGCTTGAGTATCTCGACGTCCGCGTTGGTGCGGGTGGCCCGGTCCGCGAAGCGGAAGCGGGTGACGCCGCGGCCGTAACCGCCCCTGGCGTCGCACTCGGTCCAGATCCAGGCGGTGCCGTCGGCGTCGTTCTGCACGCCCATGCTGACGCCGTGCCCGAAGCCCTTGAGGTACATGTACCCGAGCCGGTTGCCCTGGTAGTCCAGCCGGTTGAGGCAGAGATCGCCGGCCTCGTGGCCGGTGGCGGTGATCTGCAGGACGTACAGGTGTTTGTTGTGCTCGTCGAAGGCGAACGACTGCAGGACCGTCGGCTCCTTGAGTGTGGCCTTCTTGGACAGCCAACTCTTCGACGGGACCGCCAGGTTGACGCGTGTGGGCACCTTGCTCCCTCAAGTCCTGTGGGCACCCCCTCGGCACCCGCAGGACTTGAGAGTGTCAACCGGCGTTCACCGGTTGCAAGGTTTCGGGTTCACAGGTTTCCGCGCTTGGCCTGCTCCCGCTCGATCGCCTCGAAGAGGGCCTTGAAGTTGCCCTTTCCGAAGCCCATCGAGCCGTGCCGCTCGATGATCTCGAAGAAGACGGTCGGCCGGTCCTGGACCGGCTTGGTGAAGATCTGCAGCAGATAGCCGTCCTCGTCGCGGTCGGCGAGGATCTTCAGCTCGCGCAGGGTGTCCACCGGCACGCGGGTGTCGCCGACCCACTCGCCGAGGGTGTCGTAGTACGAGTCGGGGGTGTCGAGGAACTGCACACCGGCCGCGCGCATGGTCCGTACCGTCCGGACGATGTCGTTGGTGTTCAGCGCGATGTGCTGGACGCCGGCGCCGCCGTAGAACTCCAGGTACTCGTCGATCTGGGACTTCTTCTTGGCGACGGCGGGCTCGTTGATCGGGAACTTGACCTTGAGCGTGCCGTCGGCCACCACCTTCGACATCAGCGCGCTGTACTCGGTCGCGATGTCGTCGCCCACGAACTCCTTCATGTTCGTGAAGCCCATGACCTTGTTGTAGAAGCCCACCCACTCGTTCATCCGGCCGAGTTCGACGTTGCCGACGCAGTGGTCGATGGCCTGGAAGGTGCGCTGGGCGGGCGGCTCGACGATCGGGGCGGCGGCCACGAAGCCCGGGAGGTAGGGGCCGTCGTAGCCCGTGCGCTCGACCAGGGTGTGGCGGGTCTCGCCGTAGGTGGCGATCGCGGCGAGGACGACCGTGCCGTGCTCGTCCTTGAGCTCGTACGGCTCGGCGACGCTCTTCGCGCCGTGCTCGAGCGCGTAGGCGTACGCGGCGCGGGCGTCCGGGACCTCGATGGCGAGGTCGACGACGCCGTCGCCGTGCTCGGCCACGTGCTGGGCGAGGAAGTGGCCCCAGGTGGTGGCGGGCTTGATGACCGAGGTGAACACGAAGCGGGCGGAGCCGTTCTCCAGGACGTAGCTCGCGGTCTCGCGGCTGCCGTTCTCCGGTCCGGAGTAGGCGACCAGCCGCATGCCGAAGGCGGTGGAGTAGTAGTGCGCCGCCTGCTTGGCGTTGCCTACGGCGAAGACGACCGCGTCCATTCCCTTGACCGGGAAGGGGTCGGCCTGCCGGGCGGTGTCGGGAGTGTGGTGTGTGGTCTGCGTCATATGCGCAGCGTGGACCGTGCGGGCAAGGTGCGCAATAGTTCGCGTAATCGCTGGACAATGTGTTCAGTACGGGGCCCCGGTTGGCGGCTCTTCTGTACAGGATGACCACCGGCTGAGGAGGCTGCTGTGGCGATCGACGGACTGGACGGCCGGATCATCGTGCTGCTGGCGCGGGAGCCGCGGATCGGGGTGCTGGAGATGTCCCGGCGGCTGGGGGTGGCGCGCGGGACCGTGCAGGCGCGGCTGGACCGGCTCCAGTCGAACGGAGTCATCCGCGGCTTCGGTCCTCAGGTGGACCCGGCGGCCCTCGGCTACCCCGTCACCGCCTTCGCCACGCTGCAGATCCGCCAGGGCCAGGGCGCCGACGTACGGGCGCACTTGGCGACCGTGCCGGAGGTGCTGGAACTGCACACCACCACTGGCAGCGGGGACATGCTGTGCCGGCTGGTGGCCCGCTCGAACGCGGATCTCCAGCGGGTGATCGACCGGGTCGTCGGTATCGACGGGATCGTCCGGGCCGCCACCGCGATCGTGATGGAGAACCCCGTCCCGTTGCGGATCATCCCGCTGGTGGAGCAGGCGGCACTGGACGAGGAGGGTGCCTGACCGACCGGCGGGGGTGAGCGCGGGGCGGGGCGGGGACTTGCGGCGCGGGGACTGCGGGAAGAGTTACAAAGAAGGCGTTGCAAAGGACCCTTTGCAACGCTACCTTTGCATGTATGGCCGAGCAGCCCGAAGAACGCCGTATCCACACTCTCGACGCCCGCTCCCTGCGCGGGCTGGCCCACCCCCTGCGCATGCAGCTGCTGGACGCACTGCGCTTCGGCGGTCCGGCCACCGCTTCCCAACTCGCCGAGAGACTGGGCGAGTCGAGCGGAGCCACCAGCTACCACCTGCGTCAACTCGCGGCGCACGGTTTCGTGGAGGACGACCCCGAGCGGGGCAAGGGGCGGGAGCGGTGGTGGCGGGCCGCCGTCCAGGGGCTCGCCTTCGACGACAGCCTCCTCACCGATGCCAACCCCGCCGTGCGCGGAGCCGCCGACACCTATCTCCACGAGGTCGCCACCGCCCAGGGCCGGGAACTGGCGACCTGGATCGGCACCCGCCAGGACTGGTCCGAGGAGTGGAACAAGCGGTGGGACATGAGCAGCATGACCCTCCGCCTCACCCCCGACCTGACCCGTGAACTCGTCGAGAAGATGCACGCCCTCGTCGAGAGCTACCGCGATCTGCCCGCCACCGAGGACGACCCGCAGGCGGAGACGATCCGCGTGCAGACGCGCGCCTTCCCCCTGACCACGGACTGAGAGGCCTGCCCGCCATGCACCCGGAAACCCACCTCACCCTCCACCACGCCCGAGCCGCCGAGCTCCGCGCCGAGGCCGCCGCCCATCGGCTCGCGACGCAGGGCAGGGTCCCGCTCGATCTGCGCACCCGGCTGGGCTGGACCCTCGTCGACGTCGGGCTTCGGCTGGTGTCCGCGAAGCGGCCGGTGCTGGTCGGCTAGGGGCTCTCCCAGGTTCTAGCAGCTCGGTACGGAGTGCTTGCCGTTCTCCAGTGCCACCAGGGAGTCGACGGCGCCCTTGAGCGTCGTCACCGGGACCAGGCGCAGCCCCTTCGGCAGTTCCGACTTGGCGTCGCCGCACTCGTCCTTCGGCACCAGGAACACCGTCGCCCCGTCCCGCCGCGCGGCCTGCGTCTTCAGCGCCACGCCGCCCACCGCGCCGACCTTCCCGTCGGCGCTGATGGTCCCGGTGCCGGCGACGGTACGGCCCCCGGTCAGATCGCCCCCGCTGCCGTTGCCGTCGAGCTTGTCGATGATGCCCAGGGTGAACAGCAGCCCCGCGCTCGGGCCGCCCACGTCGGCGAGTTTGAGGGTGACCTTGACGTCCTTGGCGTTGAGGTCGAGGTACTTCAGGGCCGCCTGTGTCGCCGCGTCCTGCGACTCCTTCATCTGCGCGGTGTTGTGCTGTTGGATCTCCTTCGTGCTCTGCCCGCTCGGATAGACCGAGTCGCGCGGCATCACGGCCTGGTCCGTGGCGAACCAGGCGGAGAGCACGTCCCCGAGGGAGACCCGGGTGTCCGGGTTGGTCGCCTCGATGGTCGTCATCCGCAGCTGCCCGCTGGTCTGCCGGGTCTTGGCACCGGAGATCGTGATGACCGGCGTGCCCTGGTTGTCCCCGAGGACGTTCGCCGTCATCCCGGGCTGCGCCAGTGAGAACGGCAGCGGCGCGAACACGGCCGTGGCGATCAGCGCCACGACGGGCGCGGCGCAGACGGCGAGGGCCTGGGGGCGTGTGAGGCGAGAGAGCACGGGATCAATCTAACGTGACGGTGACTTCCGGCCAGGCGTCGGTCGGGCGACGGTCAGCTCACGTACAAGTCTCGCCGCTCCCGCGTGAAGCGCCGCAGTGCGTCGGGCAGCGGTTCGATACCGATCCCGGGGGCGGTCGGGACAGGGAGGTGGCCGTCCTGGAGGACGAAGGGCTCGGTGATGTCCTCGGCGAAGTAGCGGGAGGAGGCCGAGGTGTCGCCGGGGAGGGTGAAGCCGGGGAGGGCGGCCAGGGCGAGGTTGGGGGCGCGGCCGACGCCCGTCTCCAGCATGCCGCCGCACCACACGGGGACACCGTGCGCGTGCGCCACGTCGTGGATGCGGCGGGCCTCCAGGTAGCCGCCCACCCGCGCGGGCTTGATGTTGACGACCCGGCACGCCTCCATCGCGATCGCGGAGGCGGTGTCACGGGCGTTGTGGAGGGACTCGTCGAGGCAGACACGGGTCGTGAGGCGCCGCTGGAGCTGTGCGTGGGCGTGGAGGTTGTTCTCCTCCAGCGGCTCCTCGATCAGCAGCAGCCCGAACTCGTCCAGCCGCCTGAGGTGCTCGGCGTCCGCGAGCGTGTAGGCCGTGTTGGCGTCGACCTGGAGGGGCAGGGCGTCCCCGAAGCGGTCGCGCACCGCCCGTACCGGCTCCACGTCCCAGCCCGGCTCGATCTTCAGCTTGATGCGGACGTACCCCTCGGCGAGGTAGTGCTCGACGTCGTCCAGCAGCTGGGGGACCGAGTCCTTGATGCCGACGGAGACGCCGGCGGGGACCCGGTCGCGGACGGCTCCGAGGTAGGTGGCGAGGGACATGCCGTACGACCGCAGCTCCGCGTCGAGGACCGCGGTCTCCAGTGCCGCCTTCGCCAGCTCGTGGCCCTTGGTCTTCGCCACGGCGGGGGCCAGCGCGGCCGTGGTGAGGTGAGGGAGGGCGGTGGCGCGCGGCAGCAGGAAGTCCCGCAGCACGATCTCCGCGCCGGCCACGAACTCGGAGCAGTACCGCGGCTCGGGGTCGGCGGCGAACTCCGACCAGCCCTCGGCCTCGTCCGTGACGACGTGCAGCAGGAAGGTGTCCTTGGTGGTCATCGTGCCGAAGGAGGTGCGGAAGGGGGAGACCAGGGGGATCGCGACATGGACGATCTCGACGCGTTCGAGCTTCATTCGGTGGAGTCCTTCCGGGGCGTCCGGGTGAGCGTGTACCAGCCGTCGCGGGACATCCCGGTGGCCGTGAACCCCTGCGCGAAGGCCTCCGTGAACACCTCGCGGACGGCGTGCCGCCAGCGCAGGGCGAGGCGGGGGTCGGCGGAGCGCAGCTTGACCACGTCGTCCGGGACGCGGCACCAGACGTGCCGGTCGGCGCGGTCGCGCCGGGCCAGCGTCCCGCCGTCGGGGGCCGTGTGCGTGGCGGGCGCCGTCTCTCGGTCGCCGGTCTCGTCCGGTGTCCGCGGCCGGGCGAGTTCCCAGGTGACGGTGAGCCGGTCGCTCTCGTCGCCGTCGTTCACGCCGTCGGCCATGGGGCCGTAGAAGTCGACGAGGTACTCGGTGCCGGTGGCGCCCAGTTTGACGAGGTTGAAGCGGGCGTTGCGGCCGATCAGCGGGTCGAAGGTCCAGCGCATGGTGCGCGCGCCGAGGTCCAGCGCCCAGGCCCGCTGGGCCTGCTTCACGTGGTACCCGAGACCCTGGTCGGCGGCGGCGACCAGCGAGTACGTGGCCCGGTCCGGCCCGAACACGGCGGCGGACGCCCCGGCGAGCCGGGTCCCGTCGTAGGCGGCGTGCACGGCGCCGCCCGCGTGGACGAGGCTGCGCAGCACCTCGGCCGGATAGGGCGGGGAGCTGCGCGGGGTCTGCCACACGTCGCTGAAGTGGTCGGCGACGGCGGTGAGGCCGGCGACGTCGTGGACGGTGCGGATGGTCACTCCGGGCGGGCGGTCGAGCGTCATGCGACGAGTCTCGTCGGCGGGTGCGGCCCGCACATTGTGCGAGCGGACAAGGCGCGCGTACGTTCGTTTCCGGATCGGCCAACGGTTCGCCCGTTCACCACCGGCCCCAGGAGGAACCCATGGACGCCTGCACGCTCGGCGACCTCCTGGACGTCATCGGCGGACCCTCCGTCCGCCTGCACACCGCCCCCGCCGGACTCACCGTCCCGGTCACCGAGGCGCTGCTGTACGACGCCCACGCCCCGCAGCCGCACGCTCCGGGCGCGCTGCTCCTGGCGGTCGGCGTGCGCGCGGCCGCGGCCGGGCCGCTGGTCCGCGTCGCCGCACGGGCAGGGATGACCGGGCTCGTCGTACGCGGCCCGGACGGCCCGGTCGGGGAGGCCGAGACGCACGGCGTGGCGCTGCTGTCGGTCGGCGAGGACGCGGCCTGGCACCAGGTGCACCTGCTGCTGTCCTCGGCGATCGGCGCCGCCCGGCCCACGCCGTCGGCCGGCGGTCTCGGTGACCTGTTCGCGCTGGCGGACGCCGTCGCGGCGGCGACCGGCGGGGCGACGGCCGTGGAGGACCCGCGCCGACGGATACTCGCCTACTCCACCGTGCCCGGGCAGCCGGTCGACGAGGACCGCCGGCAGGGCATCCTCGGCCTGTGGGTCCCGGACGGCGCGGCCGACACCGAGCAGTACCGGGCGCTGTTCGCCGCGCCGGGCCCGCTGCGGCTGCCCGCGTTGCGCGACGGTGACCTGCCCCGTCTCGCGGTCGCCGTGCGCGCGGGCGGCGAGACGCTGGGCTCGGTCTGGGTGGTCGACGACGGCACGCTCGCACCCGACGCCGAGGAGACCCTGTCGCAGGGCGCGTCCACGGCGGCGCTGCTCCTGCTGCGGGCCCGGGCGGCGCAGGAACTGGCCCGCCACCACAACAGCGACCTGCTGCGCCGACTGCTCGACGGCACGGCGGACGCGGCTTCAGCCGCGCAGCGCCTGGGCCTCGACGGGCCGATGCGGGTCGCCGCGTTCGCCCTCGACGCCGCGAGCCTGCCGGACGCCGAGCAGACCGCCCTGCGCCTGCTGGACGTCGTACGGCTGCAGTGCGAGGCGCGTTACGGGCGGCACGCGTGTGTGCCGGCCGACGGGGTGGTGTACGCGGTGCTGCCGGGGCCCGGGGCGCGCCACAAGCGGCTGGCCGAGGACATCGTGGCGCGGGCGGGGCAGGCGCTTCGGGTGTCGGTGCGGGCGGGGCTGGGGGACGTGGTGGCGGGGCCGGCGGAGCTCGCGGGGTCGCGTCGGGACGCCGAGCTGGTGCTGCGGGTGCTCGGGCCGGAGCTGCCGGTGGCCACGCTGGACGAGGTGCGTGCGCGGGTGACGCTGCTGCGGCTCGCGGAAGTGCTGGGCGAGCGGCGGGAGTTGAGCGAGGGCGCGTGGCGGCGGGTGCTGGCGCACGACGCGGAGCACGGCACCGACTACGCGCACACGCTGGTCAGTTGGTTCGACGCGGGCTGCGACATGGCGGGGGCGGCGAAGGTGCTCGCCGTGCATCCCAACACCTGCCGCTACCGTCTGAGGCAGGCGCAGCGGCACGTCGGGATCGACCTCGACGACCCCGACGAACGGCTGGTCCTGTGGCTTCAGTTGAGGACCCTGGCGGGACTCACGACAGCCACGCCCTGAGCCGTTCCGGGGGCGCGGTTCGGCGCGGGGCTTCGGCGGTCCTTGGAGGACGCGGTTCAACGCATGGCCTCGGTGGTACCCGACAGCGCCGTTCACCATGGGGCTTGGGTGGCCTCGGGTGACGTGGGTCAGCGCAGGGCTTCGGCGACCTCCGGGGGCGCGGTTCGGCGCGGGGCTTGGCGGCCCCCGGGTGGCGTGCGTCAGCGGAGGGCTTCGGCGACCTCTCGGGCCGCGTCGACGACCCGGGGGCCGACCCGTTCCGGGACCGCGTCGGCCAGCATCACGACGCCGACGCTGCCCTCGACGCCCGTGACCCCGAGCAGCGGGGCCGCCGCTCCGCTCGCGCCGGCCTCCAGCTCCCCGTGGGTCAGCGTGTACCCGGGCTCCCCCACGGGCTTGGCCCGCGCGGAGAGGATCGCCCGGCCGGCGGCGCCCCGGTCGAGGGGGTGCCGGAAGCCCGCCCGGTAGGCCACGTGGTAGTCCGTCCAGGTCGGCTCCACGACGGCGACGGCCAGTGCGTCCGCCCCGTCCACCAGCGTCAGATGCGCGGTCGCCCCTATGTCCTCGGCGAGCGAGCGCAGCGCCGGCAGCGCGGCCTCGCGCACCAGCGGATGCACCTGCCGCCCGAGCCGCAGCACGCCGAGTCCGACCCGGGCGCGGCCGCCCAAGTCGCGCCGTACGAGCGCGTGTTGTTCGAGCGTGGCGAGCAGCCGGTACACAACGGTCCGGTTGACGCCCAGTTTGTTGGAAAGCTCGGTGACGGTCAGCCCATGGTCCGTGTCGGCCAGCAGCTTGAGGACACGCAGTCCTCGGTCGAGCGTCTGAGAGGTCTCCGCGGTCACGACGCCCACTCCTCCAAGTGGTGAGGTCGACGGCCTCCGCGCGACGATGCGTCACCGAGTCCCGTCAGTGACGCGCAACAGAGGCCGCCGATCGGCCGGCGGTCCGGCCGATACCGGACCGCGTCGCTTCACGGCTGCGCTCCGCGGCGGCGCTGCCACGGGGCGTGTGCGTAGCGGGACATTAGCGGTGCGGGTTCGCTGAGCGGAAGTCTCCGTCCAGAATCCGGGCACCGGCCGGGACGGACTACCTCTGTTTGTCCTGGTATGGACGGTGCGCCACCGCGTCCCCGCGGGCCACCCGCGTCACTTCATGCGGGTCGCCCACTCCTGCACCTTGGCGATCCGTTGCCGCAGCTGACCGGCCGTGGCCTCGGCGCTCGGCGGACCGCCGCACGTGCGCCGCAGCTCGGTGTGGATGACACCGTGCGGTTTGCCGCTCTGGTGGACGTACGCGCTGACCATGGTGTTGAGCTGCTTGCGCAGCTCCATCATCTCCTTGTGCGAGACCACGGGCCGCCGCTCCGCGGGCAGCTCCAGCAGATCGGCCTCGGCGTCCGGCTTCTTGCGGCTGTGCGCGATCTGCCGCGCCTGCCGCTTCTGCAGCAGCAACTGCACCTGGTCGGGTTCGAGGAGTCCCGGGATGCCGAGGTAGTCCTGCTCCTCCTCGCTGCCCGGGTGGGCCTGCATGCCGAACTCGGCGCCGTCGTACAGCACCCGGTCGAAGACGGCCTCGGACTCCAGCGCCTCGAAGGCGAACTGCTCCTGCTCGCCGGTGTCCTCGTCCTGCTCCTTGTTCGCCTCCTCCATCTCCTTCTCGGACTCGGCGTACGGGTCCTCCTCGCCCTCCTTCTTCGGCTTGTCGAGGGCGTGGTCCCGCTCGACCTCCATCTCGTTGGCGAAGGTGAGCAGGTCCGGGACGGTCGGCAGGAAGACGGAGGCGGTCTCGCCGCGGCGGCGTGAGCGCACGAAACGGCCGACGGCCTGGGCGAAGAACAGCGGGGTGGAGATGGTGGTGGCGTACACCCCGACCGCGAGCCGCGGCACGTCGACGCCCTCGGACACCATCCGTACGGCGACCATCCACCGGTCGTCGCTCTGGCTGAAGTCGTCGATCCTCTTCGAGGCACCGGCGTCGTCGGACAGCACGAGGGTCGCCCTGCTGCCGGTGATCTCGCGGATGAGCTTGGCGTAGGCGCGGGCGGAGTCCTGGTCGGAGGCGATGACGAGGGCACCGGCGTCCGGGATGCCCTTCCTGACCTCGGTCAGCCGCTGGTCGGCGGCGCGCAGCACGCTGGGCATCCACTCGCCGCGCGGATCCAGGGCCGTACGCCACGCCTGGCTGATCGCGTCCTTGGTCATGGGCTCGCCGAGCCGCGCGGCGATCTCGTCGCCGGCCTTGGTCCGCCAGCGCATGTTGCCGCTGTAGGAGAGGAAGATGACGGGCCGCACGACGTGGTCGGCGAGGGCGTTGCCGTAACCGTAGGTGTAGTCGGCGGCCGAGCGCCGGATGCCGTCGTTCCCCTCCTCGTACGTGACGAAGGGGATCGGGTTGGTGTCGGACCGGAAGGGCGTACCGGTGAGCGCGAGACGGCGGGTGGCCGGCTCGAAGGCCTCCAGACAGGCCTCGCCCCACGACTTCGAGTCACCGGCGTGGTGGATCTCGTCGAGGATGACCAGGGTCTTGCGCTGCTCGACGCGGTTGCGGTGCAGCATGGGCCGCACGCCGACGCCGGCGTAGGTGACCGCGACCCCGTGGTAGTCCTTGCCGAGCGGGCCCGCGCTGTACTCGGGGTCCAGCTTGATCCCTATCCGCGCCGCCGCTTCCGCCCACTGCTTCTTCAGGTGCTCGGTCGGCGCGACCACGGTCACCTGCTGCACGACGTGGTGGTGCAGCAGCCAGGAGGCGAGCGTCAGCGCGAAGGTCGTCTTGCCGGCGCCGGGGGTGGCGACGGCGAGGAAGTCACGCGGCTGCTCCTGGACGTACTTCTCCAACGCCCCCTGCTGCCAGGCACGCAGCTTGCTGGCGGTGCCCCAGGGGGCGCGGCCGGGGAAGGCGGGAGAGAGGTGGTGGGAGCTGGCGGCGGTGGTAGTCACGGTCTCCGTGGGTGGGGTCGGGCGGCTCGGTTTGCGTGGGTTGAGGTGGGGCTCGGCTAGGTATGACAACCGGGCCACCCTACCGGCGGCCCCCTCCTGTCCATGCGCGTACCGGGCCGGGTCGCCCATGGGTGGGACCGAGGTCACAGTCGGCGCGGAAGGCTGCTCACAGCCCCCTCCGTCACCGCGTGGCGTGCCCGGCGGCCCGCACCCGCGTCGCCACCCACGCGCCCACCAGCGCCATCGCGGCCATCGGCAGGAACACGGCGGCGAAGGCGGCCGGATGGTGTCCCGCGCCGGAGGCCGCGGCCGCGGTCGCCGTGTGGGACACGGCCCCGCCGCCCAGCGCCGCGAAGGCCGCGCCGCCCGCCGCCAGCATGACGACGTTGGACAGGCCGTCCGAGATCTGCAGCGCGGCGGAGTTGGCGCCGGCCTCCTCGGGGGCGGACAGCTGGAGCAGCAGCACGCTGGTGGAGGCGATCACCAGGCCCATCCCGAAACACCCGAACGCCCAGGCGACCGCCACGGTCCAGGCGGGCACGGAGTCGACCAGCACGCTCGGGGCGGCGGCGATGGCGGCGGCCACCAGCACCATCCCCACCACCATCAGCCGTTCCCGGTACGGCTGGACGCGCGCCCGCGACTGCACCCAGGACCCCAGCGCCCAGGTCACCCCGCCCGCCGCGAGGGAGAACCCGGCGAGCGTCGGCGACAGGCCGCGCTGGGTGACCAGCATCAGCGGCACGAAGGACTCGGCCGCGATGAACGACCCCGCCGCGACCCCGCGCAGCAGCACCACCGACGGCAGCCCGCGCACCGCGCGGTACGTGCCGCGCGGGAGCAGTCCCCGTACGGCCGGCACGAGCAGTGCGGTGCCCGCGAGGGCGGGGAGGAGGGAGAGCGGGCGCAGGTCCTGGGCGGCGTACTGCAGGAAGCCGGCGCCGAGGGAGATGGCGAGCGCGAGTCGGATGCGCCGCCGGTCGACGGAGGCGTCCGCGCGGCCGTCGACCGGGCCGGCGGCCCGGCGCCGTATCTGCGGCAGCGCGATCGCCAGCGGGAAGACGACGAGCACCGGGATCCCGAGGAACACCCAGCGCCACCCGAGGTGTTCGGTCACCGCGCCCGCGGCCAGCGGGCCCACCACGGACGGTACGACCCAGCTCGCGGCGAAGGCCGCCATGATCGCGGGCCGCAACCGCTCCGGATAGGCCCGCCCGACGACGACGTAGAGGGCGACGATCACCAGCCCGCCGCCGAGCCCCTGCACGGCCCGCCCGAGGACGAACACCCACATGACCCCGGCGGTCCCGGCCACCACCAGCCCGGCGGCGAACGCGCCGATCCCGGTCGTCAGCGCCCCGACCGGCCCCCGCCGGTCCGACCACTGCCCGGCGAGCACCATCCCGAACAGGCTGGTCGTGAAGTATCCCGAGAACGCGAACGCGTACAGCCCGACCCCGTCCAACTCCCGCGCGGCGACGGGCATCGCGGTCCCCACGGCGGTCGCCTCGAAGGCGATGAACAGCACGACGGACACGATCCCGACACTGAGCGCCCGGTAGGCCCGCCCCAGCACGCTGTCACCAGCGGTTCCCTCTACGACTACGGCATCACGCGGCTCCAGGACGGTCATGCCCGCCAGCGTAAGGTCCACAACCCCCATTGACCCCTGTCGAGGGTCCCGTCCGCCCTGCGACCTTGGTCGTAGTCCCCTTTCATGAACGGCGTATGTCAGTCCCGTTGCGGCACCCCGCTTCCCCTTGAGCCCCGCACCCACCCCGCCCTACGGTCATCTCAACGACACGGCCGTGTGCCCGAGTGGTTCAGGGACTCGCCTGCAAAGCGAGTTACGCGGGTTCGATTCCCGCCACGGCCTCTTAGCGGAGCGCCCGGTCAGAGGACCCCGCCTGGTTCGTCCTGGAAGGCCCGGGTCCAGTAGTGCCAGTCGGCCGCGGTCGCCGTGGCGGTGGCCGTCGGGTCGATCGACGTGAGGACCTGGAGCATGGTGGCGGCCAGTTGGTCGTAGGCCTCGGTGGACAGCTCGTGGGAGAGCGCCCGGTCGATGGTGCGCTCGCGGTGGTGCAGCCACAGGGTGAAGGCCAGGGTGGAGACGTCCGTGTTGAGCGGGTAGAGCCTCGCCTCGGGCTCGCTCCAGTTCAGGACCTCGCCCGTGGCGCCGTCCACCACCAGGCTGTTGTCCTCGACCAGGTGACCGAGGCGTATCAAGTGGTCGGCCCTGGCCGGGAGTTCGAAGGGGGACGCGGTGCCGGGGCGGTCGTCGGCCGCGTATTCGGACAGGGTCTGGAGGGGGACCTCGGTGTCCAGGTGGAACAGGACCGTCCGCTCCGGCAGGCCCGTCTCGCGCAGGAAGCGGCGGGTCGGCTCATGGGTGAGGGTCGACGGGAAGTCGACGTCCTCGTAGCGGGCCACGCGCCCGTGCCCGAACTCCTCGTCCAGGAGGCGGGCGGGGACGTCCAGGGTGAGGCCGGAGTCCGTGCCGGGGCCTGCCGCGAGGGCGAGGGGGCGGATGAGCGCCGCGGCCTTCCAGTACGGCGGGACCCGGCCGTCCGTGTCCTCCTCGAACAGGGCCAGCAGCCGGCGGGAGGCCTCGGCCGCGGCCTTGGTGCCGTGGCGGCCCGCGTAGGACGCGAACTGGCCGCGCAGGTCGGCCAGTTCCTCGGTCACCGTCGCGAACCGCACCAGCGCCTCCAGCGAGGGCGCCAGCGGGCGGCTGTCCATCAGCTCGAAGAGGTACGCGGTGCTGATCTCGCCGGTGCCGCCGTCGAGGAGGATCGACTCCGGGTCCATGCCGGCCGGGGCGAGGAGCTCGCCTATCACCAGCTGGTCCCGCAGCTCCACCGGGAGGTCGGGGTCGTCGGCGTCGGTGGACTGGGCCACCGTGCGCAGGCCGCGCCTGTTCAGGGCCGTGAAGGTCAACAGGGCGCTGTCGGAAGGGAGTCCGGGGCCCGTCAGCCGGTGCCGCGTCGGCGCGTGCGTGACGTACGGATCGAGTTGGTCCTCGGTGAGTCTGATCACCCCGACGGCGGTGTCGGTCCTGCTCATTGCTTCCCCCGCGTGTGCTGCATCACATGAACTTCGTCGCGTGTGGGCTCGGCTGCCGACCGTCACACACCGGCCGCCACACACCAGCCGTCACCCACTGCCCAGAACACTACGCCCCGCCACTGACAACGCCCTGGAATTACCTCGGGCCGACACATCCCAGGACGCTCAGCGCACCCTCGCCCGTTCCCGCCCCGCGAGAATCGCCTCCACCGTCTCCCCCACGCTCAGCGTCGTGGTGTCCAGCCACAGCCCGAGCCTCGGCGTCGGCCCGCGCAGCACCCCGTCCAACTCCGCCACCGTCCAGGCCCCGTACCCCGTCTTCGCCCGCCCGGCCTCCCGCGCCGTGACCGTCTCGGGGCTCGGCGCCAGGACGACGAGGTACAGGGGGCGGGTGCGGAACAGGTCGACGTACGCGGTCAGGTGCTCCCCGAGGACGACGTCCTGCACCACCACCGTGAAACCGGCCTCCGCGTACGCGTCCGCCGTGTTCGCCGACAGGCGGTGGCGCAGGCGGAGTTGGGTCTCGGCCTCGGTGCCGGCGGTCGGGGTGCAGTCCTCGCGGCCGGAGACGATCATGCGGCGGAAGGTGTCGCCACGCACGTGTGCAGCGCGCGGCAAGCGTTCCGCGAGCGCCTGGGAGACCGTCGACTTGCCGGACGCCATGACTCCCGTGACGACGACCACGCCTCGCACCGCGCGCGGCCCTACTGTCCCGTCACCACCGCCGCCTGCGGGCGGATCGGCAGGCGGTTGACGGGGCGGCCGGTCGCCGCGCGCACCGCGGAGGCGATGGCCGCCGGGGACGTCACCACCGGTACCGCGCTGACCGCCTTCGCGCCGAAGGGGGCCACCACGTCGCGTTCCTCGACGAGTTTGACGATCCGGACGTCGGGGGCGTCCAGGGCCGTCGGCAGCGCGTAGCCCGTCAGGTCGGGGTGGCGGATCACCCCGCGCGCGGAGCGCAGGTTCTCCGTGAGCGCGATGCCGACGCCCTGGGTGACACCGGCCTCGATCCGGGCGGCGAGCTGGGCGGGGTTGAGGACACGGCCCACGTCCTGGGCGAGCGCCAGCTCCACGACCCGTACCGACCCGAGTTCGATGTCGACGTCGACGACCGCGCGGATCGCGCAGAAGGCCATGCCCACGAAGGCGTCGCCCTGGCCGTGCTCGTCGAGCGGTTCGGTCGGGTGCGGGCGGCACTGGGCCGTGGCCCACAGCTCCTTGCCGTCCATCGCCTCGGTGACGGTGGTGGACAGCACACCGTCGTACGAAGTGATCTTGCCGTCGGTGATCTGCAGCAGCTCGGTCGACATGCCGAACTTGTGCGCGAGGGGCTGGAGGAGCTGGGTGCGGACCATCTTGGCCGCGCGTTCGACCGCGCCTCCGGAGACCCAGGTGTGGCGGCCGCGGCAGCTGGCGCCGGCGGGCGGCTGGTCGGTGTCGACGGGCGCCACGTGCACCTCGTCGATGCCGAGCGTCTCCTGGACGATCTGCCGGGCGAGCGTGGTGAAGCCCTGACCGGTCTCCACGGCCGCGCAGAGCACGGTCGCCACGCCGTCCTGGACCTTCACGGTCGCCGTGGACACCTCGTCGGCGCCCTCCGTGCCGAGCATGTGCACCATGCCCAGGCCGTAGCCCACGCCCCGGCGCACCGCGCCCGGTTCGCCCGCCCCCTCGGGGCCGCCGGGCAGCAGCCACTCGTCCTCGGGGGTGTCCTTGGGAAGGGCGGGGAGGGGGAAGTCCCGTACCGCCTGCAGGAGTTCGGCGACCGGCGCCGGGCAGGTGACGGTCTGGCCGGTCGGGAGCACGTCCCCGGTGGCCAGGACGTTGCGCAGGCGGAGTTCGGCCGGGTCGACGCCGAGTCTCTTCGCCAGCTTGTCCATCTGCGCCTCGTAGGCGGCGCACACCTGCATGGCGCCCTCGCCGCGCACATGGCCGGAGGGCGGGTTGTTGGTGCGGACGGCCCAGCCCTCGATGAAGGCGTTGGGGACGACGTAGGGGCCGCAGGCGAAGCCCACGGCGGCGGCCAGGGACTCGGAGGAGGTGTCGGCGTACGCGCCCGCGTCGAGCAGGATCTGCGCCTCGACCTTGACCAGCTTGCCCTCGGCGTCGGCGTGGTGCCGGTAGCGCAGGAGGGTGGGGTGGCGGTGGGCGTGGCCGAGGAAGGACTCCTCGCGCGTGGCGGTGAGCTTGACCGGGCAGCCGGTCTTCAGCGCCAGCAGGCCGAGCGGGAGTTGGAAGCCCTGGTCCTCGCGGTCGGCGGTGGCGCCGGGGACTCCGGTGACGACGATCTTGACGCGCTCGGGCTCCAGGCCGTAGCAGGCGGCGGCCGTGTCGCGGTCGGTGTGCGGGTCGGTGGAGGCCAGGTACAGCTCCACGCCGCCGTCGGGGCGCGGGACGGCGAGGCCGGCCTCGGCGCCGATGGGGGCGGGGTCCTGGCGGCCGATGCGGTACAGGCCCTCGACGACGATCTCGCCGACCGCGTCCGGGTCGCCGTGGCGCAGCGGGATGTGCCGGATCAGGTTGCCGTCGGGGTGCAGCGGCTCGGCCTCGAAGGCCTGCTCGGGGTCGGTGACCGGGTCCAGGACCTCGTACTCGACCATGATGGCCGCGGCGGCCATGCGGGCGGTGTCGGGGTGGTCGGCGGCGACGGCGGCGATGGGCTCGCCGTGGTGGCGCACGACCTCGGAGGCGAAGACCGGGCGGTCGGCCGTGCCGCGCCCGTGGCGGGCGGAACCCGGCACGTCCTCGTGGGTGACGACGGCCCGGACGCCGGGCATCTCGCGCGCGTGGGAGGTGTCGATGGACACGATGCGCGCGTGCGCGTGCGGGGAGCGCAGGACGGCCGCCCACAGCAGGCCCTCGGCCCACAGGTCGGCCGCGTACGGGAACGTGCCCTCGGTCTTGGCGCGGGCGTCGGCGGCCGGCAGGGAGACGCCGAGGCCGTGCGGCAGCGGCTCGGGGGCGGGTGCTGCCTCCGCGGTGGTGGTCGCGGTGGCGGCTTCGTTGCTCACGCCTGGCCTCCGTCCTGTCCGTACACCTGGTCGTGCGGCCCGGAGCGTCCCGGGTTCATGGCCCCGGGTGACTCGAACGCCGACGGGTTGACACCGCCGGCACCCGGGCCCGCCTGGTGAGGGATACGCGCCTCGTCGCCGTCGTGTTCGGCGGCCTCGGCGGCGGCGTGCGCCTCGCGTTCGGCGACGACGTCCTTGACGGCCTCCACGACGCCCCGGTAGCCGGAGCAGCGGCACAGGTTGCCGCACAGGGCCTGACGCGTCTCCAGTTCGGTGGGCGCCGGGTTGCCCTCGAGGAGGTCGTGCACGGTCATCGCCATGCCGGGCACGCAGAAGCCGCACTGCACCGCGCCGCACCGGGCGAGCGCGCGCTGCACGTCCGAGGGCTGGCCGTCCTCGGCGAGGCCCTCGACGGTCCGCACCTCACTGCCGGCGGCGGTCACGGCGGGCACGAGACAGGAGGCCACGAGCCGCCCGTCGACCTGCACGTTGCACGCCCCGCACTCGCCCTGCGAGCAGCCGTCCTTGGCGCCGGCCAACCCCAGCCGCTCACGCAGCACGTACAGCAGCGACTCGCCGATCCAGGCGTCGGACACGGGCCGTTCGACCCCGTTGACGCGCAGGACGTAGGAGGCGAGGGGGTGTTCCTCGGCGAGGGGCAGCGGGGACGGCTCCTCGGCCTGGTCGGCCTGGTCGGCCTGGTCGGCCTGGTCCGGCTGGTCGGCCTGGTCCGGCTGGTCGGCCTGACCCATGGGTGCCGTACCGGCGTGGGTGGCGCCGGGGTCGTCGGCGGTCGCGGCGTCGCTCGCCTCGCCCGAAGCCCCCACTCCCGCCACGGCGTCCACCGCCCTGGCGGCCTCCACGGCCCCTTCAGCGGCCTCCGCGGCCCCCTGGGCCCCCTCGGCCACCCCGACGGCCTCACCGGCGCTCTGAGCGGCCTGTGAGGCGGCTACGGCGGCATCGGCGGCGGACTCGTAGGGGTCACCGGAATCGGCGAGGTGGGCCGGGGCGGAGCCACCGGAGGTGTGGTCGGCGGCGTGCGGCCCGGTGGCGTGGGCGGTCCGGTCCCCGGCGATGTGTGCGTGCTCATCGCTTCCGGCGGCGTGGGCGCGGGCGTCGGGGTGCCCGGCGTTGCCCGGCGGGCGCTCGTCCGTCCCGCCGTCGTGCTCAGGGGCGTGGCCCGGGGTCCCGGCCGGGTGTGGCTGCCCGGCGTACTCGGCCGTCGGTGACGGGGTGCCGTGCGGCTGCTCGGGGTCGTGGGCGAGCCCGGACGTGAACTCCGGCCGGTCCACCCCCTCCGGTGCCGCCCCGCCCGGCTGGGCGCCGGTTCGCGGTGAGGACTGCTCGTGTGCGGGGCCGTCCTGCTGGTCGTACCCGGTCCCGGTCCGCGCGTCCTGCGCCCGGCCGGGGAGCGTCCCCGTCGACGACTCGTGGGGGCGGCCGGCGCCGTCCTCGGCGGCCGGTGCCTCCGGCTGGTCCCAGGGGCGGCCCGCCGCCTCCGTCGCCCAGGGGGCCGGTGCGCCTCCCGGGAGCGTCGCCGGGGGCGTGCCGCCCCACTGCTGGACCAGGGACGACGTGGTGAACTCGCCCGATTCGTCCGGGAGGTCGCCGCCGGCCACCGGGATCGACCACTGGCCGGTCACGTCGTGACCCGGCGCGGAGGTGGGCGTGTGTCCCGTCGGCTGCGGATCCTCGTAGGTCCACTGCTGCGTGGAGGCGGGGTTGTACGTGAAGCGGTCGTCGCCCCCGGTGGGCGCGGCGGCGTTGGGGTCGGGCCACTGGGAGCCGTCGGCGGGGGCGCCCCACGGGCCGGCCGCCCCCTGGTCGGTTCCCGGGCCGGGCGTTATCTGCGGGGGCACGTACCCGTGCCCGGGCGCGGCCAGCGGGCTGTCGGAGGCGGCCAGCAGCGCGTCGATGCCGCCCTCGGGGAGCTTCACGAAGGCGGTGGCGCCGTCGTCGTAGTCGCCCTGGGGCAGCGGGTCCCAGCGGCCCCCGCTCCTGGGCGTGCCCTCTCCGTGCTGGTCGTCGGTCACGACAGCGCCCTCCCCAGTGCTCGTCGGGCCAGCGCGGCGACGGTGCGCCGCAGGTGCAGTACGGCGGGCGGAAGCGGCTGGACGGTGCCGTCCGCCTCGGGAACGGGGTCGGGGATGCAGGCCGCGGCGACGTACTCCCCGAAGGCGTGCAGCGCCTCGGGGACGATCGTGCGGTTGTTGTCCCAGTCGATGAGCCGGGCGACCCACTGCTCGGCGTCCAGCGGACGCAGCGGCATCGGCGCTATGGCACCGACGGCGCACCGCACCCCGCGCCGGGCGGGATCGAGGACGAGCGCCACGGAGGCCACCGCGCGGCCCGGTCCGGTGCGTCCCGTGGCCTTCAGGAAGACCTGCGGCGCGTGCAGCAGCGGTACGCGCACGTACCCGATGAGTTCGCCGCCGCGCAGCATGTCGACGCCGGCCAGCAGATGCGACACCGGGATCTCCCGGCGGGCTCCGCCCTGGCCCGCGATGATCAGCGTCGCCTCCAGGGCGGCCAGCACCGGCAGCGCGTCCCCGGTGGGCGCGGCCGAGGCGATGTTGCCGCCCAGGGTGCCCGCGTTGCGGATGTGCGGCGGGCCCGCGGCGCGCGCGGCTGCGGCGAGCGCGGGGATGAGCGCCGCGAAGTCGGGGCGGCCCATACGCGCGTGCGTGAGGCCCGCGCCGAGCAGGGCGTGCCCGTCGAGGTACTGCCAGCCGCGGATCTCGCTGATCCGGCCGAGGCCGACCAGCGCGGCGGGCCTGAGCTGCCCGGAGTTGACGGCGGCCATGAGGTCGGTGCCGCCCGCCACGGGGACGGCGGCGGGCACGGCGGTGAGCGCCGCCACGGCCTCGTCAAGGCTCGTGGGCAGCGCGACGGCCTGCGCCGCCTGCGGTGCGTGCGTGGTCAAACCGGCTGCCCCTTCCCGCTGCCCCACCTGGTCCCACCTGTGTTGCCGTACGGTACGTGCTGACAGGGCGGACGTGGCAACTCTGGCACATCTTCGAGGCACCCGAAGACGGGGGTCCGCTAGGCGGCATTCGCCCCTCTCATCAGGGAGATGGTCCGTTTTCGCACGCCATCACCGCTGCGCGCGAATTGGCACTCTTCGGTGATGCTTGCGACGTTTTTCCACAACCTGTTCGGGACGCCCGGCCGCCCGTTCGTGAGCTACCTGTTCGGGGGCGTGCCCTCGATCGGGCGGCCGAGGACTCCGGGGCGCCGCTGCCACGGACGGGGCCCGGCGGGTGGCCGGTAGGCGACGCCCAGGGCGTCGAGTCGCCGGCAGTGGGCGCTCATCCGGCGCTCGAAGCCGGCGAAATCCCGTTCCCGGGAGGCCGGCAGGGAACTCCACGCCACCTCGGCGAAGGCGGCGAGGCGCGGGAAGGTCTGGTAGTCCACGCGCCCGGCGTCCTCCATCACCTCGGTCCACACGTTGGCCTGCGCGCCGAGGACGTGCCGGGCCTGTTCCGGCGTCAACTCCGGTGGAACGGGCTCGAAGCGGTAGACGTCCTCCAGGGTGAGGACGTACCCGATCGGGACCGGCTCGTCGGCGCCCGGCGCCTGCCGGTGGTCCAGGTACACGTACTGCTCGGGGCACATGACGACGTCGTGGCCGGCCCGCGCGGCGGCGACCCCGCCGGCGTAACCGCGCCACGAGGACACGGCCGCGCCCGGGGCGAGGCCGCCCTCCAGGATCTCGTCCCAGCCGATGAGCCTGCGCCCGCGCGCGCTGAGCCAGGTGTCGAAGTGGCCGATGAACCACGCCTGCAGACCGTCCTCGTCCCTGACGCCGAGTTCCGCGATGCGGGCCTGCGCGGTGGGCGATCGCCGCCACTGGTCCTTGAGGCATTCGTCACCCCCGACGTGGATGAACTCCGAGGGGAAGAGGTCGAGGAGTTCCTCGAACACCCCCTCGTAGAAACGGAGGGTGGTGTCAGTGGGGGCCAGTACGTTGGGAGAGATCCCCCAGGTGTCCCAGACGGAGAGGGAAGTGGTGTCGATGACATCCGTGTTGCCGAGTTCCGGGTACGCGGCGATGGCGGCCTGCGAGTGTCCCGGCACGTCGATTTCGGGGACGACGGTGATATGCCGCTCGGCGGCGAAGGCGACGATCTCGCGGATGTCGTCCTGGGTGTAGAAGCCACCGTGCGGCTTCTCGTCCCACAGCTCGGAGGCGCGGTGACCGGTTTTCGTGCGTGCCCGCCAGGAGCCGACCTCGGTGAGCCGGGGATGTCTTTCGATCTCGACGCGCCAGCCCTGGTCGTCCGTCAGATGGAAGTGGAAGACGTTGAGTTTGTGCGCCGCCATGAGGTCGAGGTGGCGCAGGACGCCTTCCTTCGGCATGAAGTGCCGGGCGACGTCGAGCATGAGTCCGCGCCAGCCGAAGCTCGGGGAGTCCTCGATCCGGACCAGGGGCAGCCGCCACGTCCGGCCGGGCAGCGGGGCACGCCGGAAGGCGTCCGGGCCGAGCAGCTGACGTAGCGTCTGGGCGCCCCAGAACAGGCCGGCGGGGCCGCCTCCCACGAGGTGCGCGCCGGTGGGGAGGACGTCGAGACGGTAGCCCTCCGCGCCCAGCTCCCCGGTCACCGCCGGGTCGACGGACAGGCGCAGGACGTCGTCGCCGTCCCCGTCGGCGGGAGGGAGCGGCAGGCCGGTGGCGGCGCCGAGCGTGCCGCGCAGCCAGCGTGCCGTGCCGTCCGCGCCCTTTCCGACGGACAGTCCGGTCCGCGGGCCGAGTTCCCAGAAACCTGGACCGTGCCGGTGCGTACGGACGGGCTCCGGAATCACATCCATCACGTCACTCCTCAGAAAACACCCTGCGAACAGGGAGCCGTTCACGCCGGGATGAGGGAAAACCGGAATTGCGTCACATCGGTCACGGCGGGGAATTCACAGAAAGAATCTCCGGAATGCGCGTTGCAACATGTGCAATGCTTGTTTCGCTCCGCGCAACATCATACGAAGGCCCCCGGGGCGCGCCGAACGGCGCCCCGGGGGCCTCGCGAGCCTCGGGCGTTACGGGCTTACTTGTCGCCCTTGTCCTTGTCACCGCCGCCGGCGCCCATGGAGTCGTAGATCTCCTTGCACATCGGACAGACGGGGTACTTCTTCGGGTCGCGGCCCGGTACCCACACCTTGCCGCACAGCGCCACGACGGGGGTGCCGTCGAGGGCGCTCGCCATGATCTTGTCCTTCTGGACGTAGTGGGCGAAGCGCTCGTGGTCGCCGTCGCCGTGGGACACCTGTGGCGTCGGCTCTACGAGGGTCCCCGTACCAGTCCCGCGCTCGGGCTCAAGAGTGCTCATATCGCCAAGGGTACTGAAGCTCACACGCATCAGTTGAGCGAAGGGTCGTCCGGGTACGTGGCCACCATCGCCAGCTCGTTGCGCTGACGGCGCAGCACCTCGCGCCAGAGTCTCTCCGGGGACGGCGAGGAGACGTCCCCAGGCTCCGACTCGACGACGTACCAGGCGCCCTCGACCAGCTCGTCCTCCAGCTGGCCGGGGCCCCAGCCCGCGTACCCGGCGAAGATCCGCAGGGAGCCGACGGCCGAGGCGAGCAGCTCCGGCGGGGCCTCCAGATCGACCAGTCCGATCGCGCCGTGCACCCGGCGCCAGCCCAGCGGCGCCCCGTCGACGGACGAGCCGCCGGGGATGACGGCGACTCCGAGCGCCGAGTCGAGGGAGACCGGGCCGCCCTGGAAGACGACCCCGGGCTCGCCGGCGAGGTCCGCCCAGCCCTCCAGGATGTCGCCGACGTCCACCGGGGTCGGACGGTTGAGGACGACACCGAGGGAGCCCTCCTCGTCGTGGTCGAGAAGGAGCACCACCGCACGGTCGAAGTTCGGGTCCGCCAGGGCGGGCGTTGCCACGAGCAACCGCCCTGTGAGCGAGGACACCTCGGTCATGCCAGACATGATCCCGCATCTTCCCCGGGCGTGGGGAGGCAATCGCGGTAAGGAGGGGGAATGCAGCTTGAATCGGGGGCGTGGCCTGGTAAGGCCTCGGTTGAGGGTGGTGGTGGGAGACGGGCGGGCGGACAGAGGCATTGCGCGGGCGCACAGGACGGGCGGTGACCCCATGTGCCCGGCGGTGAACGGGCCGTGTTGTGACAGAGCTATGACGTAGCTGGGCGGTACTTGGGCTTACAGAAGGGGGGTGGGCGGCGATTACCCTTTCCCTTCTGGCCCCTGCCCCACTCATCGGAACGCGAGATACATGACCGTCAACGACGATGTCCTGCTTGTCCACGGCGGAACCCCGCTGGAGGGCGAGATCCGTGTCCGCGGTGCGAAGAACCTCGTACCGAAGGCCATGGTCGCCGCCCTGCTGGGCAGCTCGCCGAGTCGACTGCGCAACGTTCCGGACATCCGTGACGTGCGTGTCGTACGCGGTCTGCTGCAACTGCACGGGGTGACGGTCCGCCCGGGTGAGGAGCCCGGCGAGCTGGTGATGGACCCGTCGCATGTCGAGAGCGCGAACGTCGCTGACATCGATGCCCACGCGGGTTCGTCCCGTATCCCGATCCTCTTCTGCGGCCCGCTGCTGCACCGTCTCGGCCACGCCTTCATCCCCGGGCTCGGCGGCTGCGACATCGGCGGCCGGCCCATCGACTTCCACTTCGAGGTGCTGCGGCAGTTCGGCGCGCGGATCGAGAAGCGCGCGGACGGGCAGTACCTGGAGGCTCCGCAGCGGCTGCGCGGCACGAAGATCCGGCTGCCGTACCCGTCCGTCGGCGCGACCGAGCAGGTGCTGCTGACGGCCGTCCTCGCGGAGGGCGTGACGGAACTCTCGAACGCGGCCGTGGAGCCGGAGATCGAGGACCTGATCTGCGTCCTGCAGAAGATGGGCGCCATCATCGCGATGGACACCGACCGCACCATCCGCATCACCGGTGTCGACCAGCTCGGCGGCTACACCCACCGGGCGCTCCCGGACCGGCTGGAGGCCGCGTCCTGGGCGTCGGCGGCGCTGGCGACCGAGGGCGACATCTACGTCCGCGGCGCGCAGCAGCGCTCGATGATGACCTTCCTGAACACCTACCGGAAGGTGGGCGGCGCCTTCGAGATCGACGACGAGGGCATCCGTTTCTGGCACCCCGGCGGCCAGTTGAAGTCGATCGCCCTCGAGACGGACGTGCACCCGGGCTTCCAGACGGACTGGCAGCAGCCGCTCGTCGTGGCCCTCACGCAGGCCACCGGCCTGTCCATCATCCACGAGACGGTGTACGAGTCCCGGCTCGGCTTCACCTCCGCGCTCAACCAGATGGGCGCGCACATCCAGCTCTACCGCGAGTGCCTGGGCGGCTCCGACTGCCGCTTCGGCCAGCGCAACTTCCTGCACTCGGCCGTCGTCTCCGGCCCGACCAAGCTCCAGGGCGCGGACCTGGTCATCCCCGACCTCCGCGGCGGCTTCTCCTACCTCATCGCCGCCCTCGCCGCCCAGGGCACGTCCCGCGTCCACGGCATCGACCTGATCAACCGCGGCTACGAGAACTTCATGGAGAAGCTCGTGGAACTGGGAGCAAAGGTCGAACTCCCGGGCAAGGCCCTCGGATAACACCGGATAACACCGGACAACACCAGTCGCACCAACGCCTATGGGGCGGTCGCCCGGACTCGGGTGACCGCCCCATAGGCGTTGGTGCAGCGCGCCCCTCAGGGGCGCGGGGCCTTGTCGATTCGCGGCTGCGCCGCGCGGGCGCGACCAGCCACGACGCACCGGCAGCCGCCGACGACGCTGAACCGGCACGATGCGAAGGCGCCCTTAGTTGCCCTTGGCCGCTTCCTTCAGCTTGCTGCCCGCGGAGACCTTGACGCTGTAACCGGCCGGGATCTGGATCGGGTCGCCGGTCTGCGGGTTGCGCGCGGTGCGAGCGGCACGGTGGGTGCGCTCGAAGGTCAGGAAGCCGGGGATGGTGACCTTCTCGTCGCCCTTGGCGACGATCTCGCCGACGGTCTCGGCGAACGCGGCCAGAACGGCGTCGGCGTCCTTGCGGGTCACCTCGGCGCGGTCGGCCAGCGCGGCCACCAGCTCACTGCGGTTCATGTTGTTACTCCCGTGTTCTTCTTGCCGTTGGGGTGTGCCACGCGGCAGAGCCGATATTGGCACAGCGAAGCCGATGCGCTCGCGCCCAGGGACGCATCCTGCCCCTACCTGCGACGGGAAAGCCAATCCGGCACCCGTTGGAGTCGTGAGTACACCCTAGGGGGTCACACGAAACGCGGGCCGAGGAGGCGCGAGCGTGGCCGCCACCCTAGAGGGTGGCGAGAGGCGCCCGGTTCCGCGACTCGCCGGTGCGGCACGTCGTGGTGATGCTCACAGCCAGGCCACAGTACGACAGGCCCGCCGAGCCCGACAGGCCCGCCCCCATACCGCGGCAGGCCCGCCCGGCACCGTACGCCAGGTCCAGGACTGGTCTAGGACGACGTGCCCGCCGCCTTCGCCGCCTCCCGCACCGCACCGGCCACCGCGCCCGCGACCTTGTCGTTGAAGACGCTCGGGATGATGTAGTTCGGGTTGAGCTCGTCCCCGGTCACCACGTCGGCCAGCGCGCTCGCGGCGGCCAGCATCATCTCCGTGTTGACGGTGCGGGACTGCGCGTCCAGCAGACCGCGGAAGACGCCCGGGAAGACCAGCACGTTGTTGATCTGGTTCGGGAAGTCGGAGCGGCCGGTGGCCACGACGGCCGCCGTCTGCCGGGCGATCGCGGGGTCGACCTCGGGGTCCGGGTTCGCGAGCGCGAACACGATGGCGCCCTCGGCCATGGCGGCCACATCGGCCCCGTCCAGCACGTTCGGGGCGGAGACGCCGATGAACACGTCGGCTCCGCGAACGGCTTCCTTCAGGGTGCCGGTCAGGCCCTCGGGGTTGGTGTTGTCGGCGATCCAGCGCAGTGGCGAGTCCGCGGGAGCCTCCCGCAGGTCCTCGCGCCCGGCGTGCACGACCCCGCGGATGTCGGCGACGACGGCGTTCTTCACGCCGGCCGCGAGCAGCAGCTTGAGGATGGCCGTACCGGCAGCGCCGGCGCCGGACATGACGACCCGGATGTTCTCAATCGCCTTGCCCGTGCAGCGAAGTGCGTTCTTCAGGGCGGCCAGGACGACGATCGCGGTGCCGTGCTGGTCGTCGTGGAAGACGGGGATGTCGAGGGCCTCGCGCAGCCGCGCCTCGATCTCGAAGCAGCGGGGGGCGGAGATGTCCTCGAGGTTGATGCCGGCGAACCCGGGAGCGATCGCCTTGACGATCTCGACGATCGCGTCGGTGTCCTGGGTGTCGAGGCACAGCGGCCAGGCGTCGATGCCGGCGAAGCGCTTGAAGAGGGCCGCCTTGCCCTCCATGACCGGGAGGGCGGCCTTGGGGCCGATGTTGCCGAGGCCCAGCACGGCGGAGCCGTCCGTCACGACCGCAACGGAGTTGCGCTTGATGGTCAGACGGCGGGCGTCCTCGGGGTTCTCGGCGATCGCCATGCAGACGCGGGCCACGCCCGGCGTGTAGACCATGGACAGGTCGTCACGGTTGCGGATGGGGTGCTTCGACGCCATCTCGATCTTGCCGCCGAGGTGCATCAGGAACGTACGGTCGGAGACCTTGCCGAGGGTCACGCCCTCGATGCCGCGCAGCTTCTCGACGATCTCGTCGGCGTGGCTGGTGGAGGTGGCGGCGATGGTGACGTCGATGCGGAGCTTCTCGTGACCGGAGGCGGTGACGTCGAGGCCGGTCACCGAGCCTCCGGAGGACTCCACAGCGGTGGTGAGCTGCGAGACGGCGGTTCCGCTCGCGGGCACCTCCAGCCGGACCGTCATCGAGTAGGAGACGCTGGGCGCCGTTGCCATGGCCGACTTCCTCTTTCAACTCTGACGCTGGTATGCCGTCCGATGGTCGCACCTACTGCCGGGTAGGCGTTAGCCGCCCCGGATTGCGATCGTTTTGTTCGCAACAAAAGAGGTCCGCGCCTGCTCGGCGCGGACCTCTTCGACGTCAGTGACACCGACCCGCCATGCTCGCCTCGCGGCAAGTGGTCCCTCTCAGGGACGAAGGTTGGGCCCGGGGGCTTGGATCGGGCCGGTGTCGCATCCAGGCTAACAAACGGATCCCGTCAGGCCATTCCCGTCACGAGAGTTCATCTCCTTCTAATCTCTGAGCAGGTCCGGCACCCCGGCCGCGTCCGGCTGGTCGCGCTCCCCCGACACGACCGTCAGCTGCTGGGTCGCCCGGGTGAGGGCCACATACAGCACGCGCAGTCCGGCCGGGGACTCGTCCGCGATCTCCGCCGGGGAGACGACGACCGTGGCGTCGTACTCCAGGCCCTTCGCCTCCAGGCTGCCGAGCGCCACCACCCGGTCGCCGAGTCCGGCGAGCCAGCGGGCCGCCTCCTCGCGCCGCTGCATGGCGACGACGACGCCGACGGTGCCGTCGACGAGGTCGAGGAGACGGGCGGCCTCGGCGCGGACGGTCTGCGCGAGGGAGTCGCGTACGACGGTGAAGCGCGGTTGTACGCCGGTGGAGCGGACCGCCGAGGGGGACTCGGCGCCCGGCATGGCGAGGGCGAGGACCCTGGACGCGAGTTCCGCGATCTCGGCGGGGTTGCGGTAGTTGACGGTGAGCTGGAAGCGGCGGCGCGGGCGGGTGCCGAGGGCCTCGTCGCGGGCCTCGGCCGCCTCGTCGGGGTCGGACCAGGAGGACTGCGCGGGGTCGCCGACGACCGTCCAGGTGGCGTGCCGGCCGCGGCGGCCGACCATCCGCCACTGCATGGGGGTGAGGTCCTGGGCCTCGTCGACGATGACGTGGGCGTACTCGGTGCGCTCCTGCGCGAGCCGCTCGGCGCGCTCGCGCTGCGACTCCTCGCGCACCGGCATCAGCTCCTCCAGGCCGGTCAGCTGGTCCAGCGGGTCCAGCTCGCGCTTCTTCCGGGGGCGGGCGGGCACGCCGAGGATGGACTGCAGCTCGTCGAGCAGGGCGATGTCGTGCACGGTCAGGCCGTCGCGGCGCAGCGAGCGGGCGACGCGGCGGATTTCGCCGGGGTTGAGGATCCGGCGGGCCCAGCGGCCCAGCCGGCGCTCGTCGGCCATCGCCGCCAGCACGGCCCGCGGGGTCAGTTCGGGCCACCAGGCGTCGAGGAACTCGGTGAAGGAGTCCTCGGTGGTGATGTCCTCGTCGAAGGAGGAGCGCAGTTCGGCGGCGAGCTCGGGGTCGGTGTGCCGGGTGCCGGCCCCGGACTGCTCCCAGAGGGCGTCGAGGAGCAGCTTGCGGGCACGGGGCCGCAGCAGGTTCACGGGCGCGGTGCCGCCGAGGGCGGTACGGCGGATCCGTTCCAGCGCGTCCGCCTCCAGCTCCAGCCGCCGCCCGAACGCGACGACACGCAGCCGGCTGGGCGGCCCGCCGGGCGCGGACGCGGGCACGTCGAAGCCACCGTCGTCACCAAAGGCAAGCTGCCCCGCACGCTCCACCCCAGCACCACCGGAGCCGAGCCGCCCCCCACGCTCCACCCCAGCACCACCGGAGCCGAGCCGCCCCACACGCTCCACCCCAGCGTCACCGGAGGCAAGCTGCCCAGGACGGTCAGCCCCGGAGCCACCGAAGCCACCAGAGCCACCGGAGCCAGGCCGCCCCGCACCATCCGCCCCGGCCTCACTGGAGCCAAGCTGCCCCACACCGTCGGCCCCAGCACCACCAGAGCCAGGCCGCCCCGCACCATCCGCCCCAGCACCACCGGAGCCAGGCCGCCCCGCACCATCCGCCCCGGCCTCACCGGAGCCAAGCTGCCCCACACCGTCGGCCCCAGCACCACCAGAGCCAGGCCGCCCCACACCATCCGCCCCAGCACCACCGGAGCCAGCCCGCCCCACACCATCCGCCCCGGCCTCACCGGGGCCGGATCGCACGGCCCCCTTGACCGCCGCGGCCGCGGCGCCCACTGCGGGCCCGCCGCCCGGTCCCAGCTCCAGTGCGCCCCGCGCCGCCTTTCGCAGGACCTTGAGCATGCGGTACGAGCCCTTGGCTCTGGCGGTGGACGGGGAGTCGTACAGCGTGGCCTCCGCGCCGTCGACCAGGGAGCCGATCGCGCGGATGGCGACCTGGCCCTCCTCGCCGAGGGAGGGCAGGACGCCCTCGGTGTAGGCGACCAGCAGGGGGGTCGGGGAGACGATGAGGATGCCGCCCGCGTAACGGCGCCGGTCCTGGTAGAGGAGGTAGGCGGCGCGGTGCAGGGCGACGGCGGTCTTGCCGGTGCCGGGGCCGCCCTCGACGTAGGTCACCGAGGCGGCGGGGGCGCGGATGACCAGGTCCTGCTCGGCCTGGATGGAGGCGACGATGTCCCGCATGGTGTGGCCGCGGGCCTGGCCGAGCGCGGCCATCAGGGCGCCGTCGCCGATGACGGGCAGTTCCCGGCCGTCGAGGCGGGCCTTGAGCTCGGGGCGCATCAGGTCGTCCTCGACGCCGAGGACGCGGCGGCCCTTGGAGCGGATGACCCGGCGCCGTACGACCCGGCCGGGGTCGACCGGGGTGGAGCGGTAGAAGGGGGCGGCCGCGGGCGCCCGCCAGTCGATGACCAGGGGCGCGTACTCGGCGTCGAGGACACCGATCCGCCCGATGTGCAGCGTCTCGGCGATGTCGGCCGTGCCGTCCTCGCGGACGGCGCCCTCGGCGGGTTCCACGGCGGTGTACGCGCCGTCCGGCCCCTTCTTGCCGTCCTTGCCGGGCAGCAGGTCGATCCGTCCGAAGAGGAAGTCCTCGAACTCGTTGTTCAGCCGGCTGAGATGGATGCCGGCCCGGAAGACCTGGGCGTCGCGCTCGGCGAGCGCCCCGGGCGTGCCGACCTGGCCGCGCTTGGCCGCGTCGTTCATCAGGAACTCGGCCTCGTGGATCTTCTCCTCGAGCCGCCGGTAGACCCGGTCCAGGTGTTCCTGTTCGACGCTGATCTCTCGGTCCCGTACGGAGTCGTGATCCGAGCCGACCGCGGTTTCCTGCTGAGCCTGAGCGGCCACCGGGCCCCCTTCTGACGTGCTGGGCAGCCGTCAACCGTACGCGAAGGGGGCCCGTCAAAGCTACGTGGCGGCGCGCGTCGGTCCCCCGAGGGGACCGACGACTGCTACGCGTCGACCTGGACGAGCTTCTTGCCGTCGAAGGTCATGACCTCGAAGTGGTCGATCTCGTTGGGCTGGAAGGCCGCGCCGCCCTGCGCGTACAGGGGCTGCTTCGCCTCCTCGACCTTGGCGTTCTGGATGCCGTAGCCCCACTTGGGGACCGACCAGGAGGACATGGTCTCGCGCTCGCCGTTCTTGCCGACGGCGATGAGCGAGCACTTCAGCGGTCCCTTGACGTTGCTGAGTTCGACGACGCCCCAGGTGCCCCAGTCCTTCTTCTCCATGGCCACGGTCGCCTGGACCTTGGTGGAGGAGTCGGTCGCCGACACCTTGTCGGAGATCTGGCCGAAGGCCGACTTGGCGCCGGCCGCCAGCGGGGTGGCGTTGGTGCCGCCCGAGCTGCCGCCGCCGTTCGCGGCCATCACCGCGAGCGGACCGCCGATGATCAGCGCGGCCGCGGCCGCGACCAGGTAGAAGCCCTTGCGGCGCTTCACCGCCCGGCGCTCTGCGACCTCGTCGACCAGCTTCTCCGCGAGCCGTGGGCTGGGCCGTGCGGAGAGAGACTCGCCGATCGCGGGCGTGCCGGTCCCCGGCAGGTCCGCGAGCGCCGCCAGCATGGGTTCCATCCCCGCCAGCTCGTCGAGCTGCTGGGCGCACCACTCGCAGGTGGCGAGATGCGCCTCGAAGGCGGTCGCCTCGGCGTCGTCCAGGATGCCGAGGGCGTAGGCACCGACCGTTTCGTGCTCGCTCGGGCCCGGAGATCCCATCATGGGGCCAGACATACCCGAACCACCCGTTCCGAATCCCCCGTAAACACTCATGCCGTCACCCCCCGCTCCTCCAGAGCCAGCTTCATCGACCGCAGGGCGTAGAACACCCGGGACCGCACCGTTCCGCTGGGAATGCCCAGCGTCTCGGCCGCCTCATTGACGGTACGCCCCTTGAAGTACGTCTCGACGAGCACCTCCCGGTGGGCCGGGGTCAGGTCGTCGAGCGCGTCGGACAACGTCATCAGCCACAGCGCCTTGTCGATCTCGTCCTCCGCGGGGATGACCTCCAGCGGCGACGGATCGACCTCCTGCGGCCGGGCCTGCCGGCTGCGGTGGCCGTCGATGACGATGCGGCGCGCGACCGTCACCAGCCAGGGGCGTACCGATCCGGTCGCTCGATTGAGCTGGCCGGCGTTCTTCCAGGCACGGATGAGCGTTTCCTGGACCACGTCCTCGGCGCGCTGCCGGTCTCCGGCGACCAGGCGCAGTACATAAGCAAGGAGAGGTCCGGCGTGCTCCCGGTACAGGGCACGCATCAGCTCCTCATCAGGTTCCGAGGGCTGGGACATGCGATGTCGGGCCCTCGATCCACGTTCATTGGCCACGACGGAATCCTTGCGCACGCCCACCTCCGATGTCCGGGGGTTCCCCCAGTCGGTCGCTCGTGCACAGGTACGGATGTGGTCTCCGCCATGTTCAAAGCGGTACGACAGTTTTCTTCGGGGTGTCGTGATGAGTGGGACATGAGAGCACATTCCCACCCCGCGATCTTTACATTTCCGCCACATCGGCAAGATCGAGCCGACTTCCCGGAGCGGGCCGGAGGCAAACGGGATGTTGTCGAAATCACTTCGACACCAGAATGCCCCGCACCTGACACACGGCGCATTTCCGGACAGTCAGGCTCGGGTGAGAGCCACCCTCCGACGGTGCCGGGCCACCCGTTCGCGGTTCCCACAGACCTCACTGGAGCACCAGCGCCTCCTGCGTCCCCGGGACGAATCGACGTAGAAGATCGGGCAGTTGTCCCCCTCGCACTGCCGCAGCCCCGCCCGCGCGACCGGGTCGGTGAGCAGTTCCACGGCGTCCCGGGCGATCGCGCCTAGCAGCGCCGCGCACTCCGGCGGCCCGTCCAACTCCCTGACCAGCACGCCGTCCTCGCCGCGCACGGCACGCGGGGCCGGCGGCGCGGTCCTGGCGATCTCGTTCACGCGCACGAGCGCGAGGTCGTACGACGACCTGGGTACGGGGGTGAGCGCGCCGCGCACCAACTGGCCGATCCGGTCCCGCAGTTCCCGGAAGCCGACCAGCCAGCCCGGGTCGGCGTGCGCCAGTGACGTGCCCGGCGGCACGAGTCCCGCGCCCACGATCCAGGTGCACAGCACCTCGACCGAGTCGAACCGTTCCTCGGGATGCGTCGTCGCCAGGAGGTCCAGGCAGATCCGCCCGGCGTCGAAGCGCAGCTCGTGAGGGACCGTGACCGTACCCAGTGCCATGTGCCTGTCACCGCCTGGGGCTGGGGTGGAGAACCGTTCCCCTTACAGTGCCCGCCCGCCCGCGCGGCCGGAACCCCTCGTGCCGGTGAGGTGGTTGGACGAGCGCGTATTCGACGACGTGATCCAGAACCCGGTGTTCTTCCTCTCCTTCGTGGGCGCGCTGCTGCTGACGGCGGTGTCGGCGTGGCAGCTGCGCGGACAGCCGTACCGCTGGTGGGTGTGGGCGGCCCTGGCCGCCCACACCGCCGGATTCCTGACGACCATGGCCTTCAACATCCCGCTCAACGACGGCCTTTGCCGCATGACCGGCCCGGGCGCGGCCCGGGAGCACTTCGAGCACGCGTGGGTGGCGTGGAACGCGGTGCGGGCGGTGCTGTCGGCGGTGGCGCCGGGCTGCCTGGCGCGGGCGCTGGTGCTGTACGGGGCGCTCAGACGTCCGCGTACTTGGCGTCGGCCGCCGGGTCCAGGGCCAGCCGGTAACCCCTCTTGACCACCGTCTGGATCAGCTTCGGCGCCCCCAGTGCCGTCCGCAGCCGGGCCATCGCCGTCTCCACCGCGTGCTCGTCGCGCCCGGCACCGGGCAGGGCACGCAGCAGCTCCGAGCGGGCCACCACCCACCCCGGCCGCCGGGACAGCGCCCGCAGCAGCGACATCCCCGCGGGCGGCACCGGCCTCAGCTCCCCGTCGACGAGCACCGCGTGCCCCCGGATCTCCACCCGGTGCCCGGCGATCGGCAGGGCGCGCGCCCGGCCCGGCAGCTCCTGGCACAGCAGTTGCACCAGCGGCCCGAGCCGGAACCGCTCGGGCTGGACGGTGTCGACGCCCCGCGCCTGCAGCGGCAGAGCGGTGACCGGCCCGACGCAGGCGGGCAGTACGTCGTGGTGGAGGGCCGCGATCAGCTCCGGCAGCAGCCCCCGCTCCTCGGCCCGGTTCAGCAGGGACGCCGCGGCCGGCGCGCTGGTGAAGGTGATCGCGTCCAGGCCGCGCGAGACGGCCGCGTCCAGCAGCCGGTCCATCGGGCCGATGTCCTCCGGCGGCATCCACCGGTACACGGGCACCCCGACGACCTCGCCGCCCGCGGCCCGCAGCGCCTCCACGAACCCGGGCAGCGGCTCACCGTGCAGCTGTACGGCGATCCGGCGTCCGTCGACGCCCTCCTCCAGCAGCCGGTCCAGCACCTCGGCCATGGACTCGCTCGACGGCGACCAGTCCTCGGTGAGCCCGGCGGCCCGTATCGCGCCCTTGACCTTGGGTCCGCGCGCCAGCAGCTCCACCGCGCGCAGCCGCTCCAGCAGCGGCTCTCCGAGCCCCCATCCCTCGGCGGCCTCGACCCAGCCCCGGAAGCCGATGGCGGTCGTGGCCACGACCACGTCCGGCGCCTGGTCGATCAGGTCCTTCGTCGCCGCCAGCAGTTCGCTGTCGTCGGCGAGCGGCACGATGCGCAGGGCTGGCGCGTGCAGGACGGCGGCTCCCCGTCGCTGCAGCAGGGCGCCCAGTTCGTCGGCCCGGCGCGCGGCCGTGACACCCACGGTGAATCCCGCGAGTGGGCCGTGCTGACCGGGCTGCGGTCGCTGCTGTTCGTCGTACATGGCTCTCGTCCCGAACTCGAGTCGTCGTACATGAGGTACGGCGGTACCTGCATGCCGAACGAGCCTGTCAACGGTGCGTGACAGGCTCGGTTCGGCTTTATGTCGCCGGTGTTACGTCACACCTCGGCATAGCTGAGCTGCGGCTTCGCCTCTGAGGCGGCTGTGGCCGCGGTGGCGGCGGCCGGCCGGCGAAGGTATACGGCCCAGGTGACCGCGAAACAGAGAGCGTAGTAGGCGAGGAAGGCGACGAACGCGCCGGTGCCGGAGCCGTAGGACAGGAAGGACTGCCGGAAGGCCATGTTGATGCCGACGCCGCCGAGGGCGCCCACCGCGCCGATGAGGCCCATCGAGGCACCGGAGAGCCGGCGCCCGTACTTGACCGCGTCCTCGCCCTGAAGGCCCTTGGAGAGGGCCTTGGCCTGGAAGATGCCGGGGATCATCTTGAAGGTCGACCCGTTGCCGAGACCGGTGAGCGCGAACAGGACGACGAACGCGGTGACGAACAGGGGGAGCGACTTCTGCATGCTGGCCAGGACCAGGACGGCGGTGGCGACGGCCATCGCGATGTAGTTGTAGAGGGTGATCTTCGCGCCGCCGTACTTGTCGGCGAGCCAGCCGCCCACGGGACGCACCAGCGAGCCGAGCAGCGGGCCCATGAAGGTGAGGTAGGTGGCCTGCAGCGGCGTACGGCCGAACTGGTTGGTCAGCACCTGGCCGAAGGCGAAGCTGTAGCCGATGAAGGAGCCGAACGTCCCGATGTAGAGGACGGACATGATCCAGGTGTGGGCGTCCCTGGCGGCGTCCTTGGCGGCTCCGGTGTCGTTCTTCACGTTCTCGATGTTGTCCATGAAGAGCGCGGCGAGGACCGCGGCGACGACGATGAGCGGGATGTAGATCCCCAGCAGCACGCGCGGGCCGCCGCTGGCACCGATGACGGCGAGCGCCACCAGCTGGATCGCCGCGACCCCGATGTTGCCGCCGCCCGCGTTGAGGCCGAGCGCCCAGCCCTTCTTCCTGAGCGGGAAGAAGGCGTTGATGTTGGTCATCGAGGAGGCGAAGTTGCCGCCGCCGATGCCGGCGAGCAGGCCGATCCAGAGGAAGGTGTCGAAGGACGTCCCGGGCTTCATCACCGAGAAGGCGGCGACGCTCGGGACGAGCAGGAGACTGGCCGAGATGACCGTCCAGTTCCGGCCGCCGAAGATCGCGACGGCGAAGGTGTAGGGGACGCGGACGACGGCGCCGACGAGCGTGACCATCGACGTCAGCAGGAACTTGTCGGCCGGGGTCAGCCCGTACTCCGGCCCCATGAAGAGCACCAGCACGGACCACAGGGTCCAGATCGAGAACCCGATGTGCTCGGAGAGCACGGAGAAGAGGAGGTTGCGCTTGGCGATCTTCTCTCCGGTCTCGTTCCAGAAGGTCTCGTCCTCGGGATCCCACTGCTGGATCCAGCGGCCTCCCCTGCTGGCGGGGGCTGTACCAGTGGCTGTCATGACGCCTCCACGGTGCTCCGGGGCTCGGTGGTACTGGGGGTGATGAGCGGTGTCGATTCCCGAAGGTAGAAAGGCGTCGTTTCCGGTCTGTGGCACTGGGTGACCGCAAGGGAACGTTGCTCTCACCCGGCCCGGACGGGGGATGAGAGGTTCCGACCTCACACGTTACGAACGGCTCCCGGAGCGGGGACGTCCCTGGGTGAGGTCGATGTCGATCTCGAAGGGCAGGGAGACCTTGAGGCGGTCGTGGAAGATGCCGGTGAGACCGTAGGAGCCGGTGGCCGGGTCGAGTTCGTAGACGTAGACGACCGGCAGCCCTTTGTCGTCGTCCTGCTCGACCCGCCAGAAGTGGGGCACGCCGGCGGCCGCGTACTTGCGGGGCTTCACCTCGCGGTCGCGTTCCCGGGAGTCGGCGGAGACGACTTCCACGGCGAGGAGGATGTCCTCGGGGTTGTAGGAGGTCTGATTCGGACCGGTGTTCGCCTCCAGCGGGAAGACCATGATGTCCGGCTCCGGCCGGTTCTTCGTGTCCAGCCTGACCGTCATCTCCCGCATGACGTCCAGGTGGTCCGGCGCCTGTTCCAGGAGGCTGTTCTCCAGCAGACGCATGCACCGGGCATGGAACGCGGTCTGTGGACTCATGAAGACGAGACTCCCGTCGATCAACTCCGTGTGGGGCGGGAGGCCCGGAATCCGGTCGAGGTCGTCCGCGGTCCAGCCTTCGGCCGGCGGAATCGGCCAGCGGTACGCCGGCTCGTCGTCCGGCCGGTCGTCGCATACGGCGCTCATCGGTGCTCCCATGGGACGGAGTCTCGGCTGTGGAGTCAGCGTACCCAGGGGGAATGACAGGGGGGTCACCTCAACGAGTGATCCGCCGGGCTCCCCCCTTGCGCCTCCCGTCCGGCCACAGTCGGGGGCTGCGTCTGGCCGCCAGGTCCTCGATCCAGCCGAACATGAGGATCGCCAGGGCGATCAGGGGCCAGACGAGGACGAACATCCAGAGGGTGGAGGTCGCGTCCAGGATCGACGACGCTCTGTCGCTCTCCATGAAGGGAAGGTCGTACGCCTGGTCGATGATCGGGACCGTCGCCATGATCAGGAGGTTGTGCCAGAGGTAGATGGTGACGGCCCTGTTGTTGGAGAGGGTCACCAGCCTGTCCCAGCGGGCGAGGCGGCCCGGCAACTCCTGCCAGGACGGGGAGTACTGGAGCAGGATGACGACGAACCCGAGCGACCAGGTCGCCTGGGCGAGCGGGATGTCGTTCAGGTCCCAGCCGTCCTCGCCCAGGTGGCCCGACGCCCACCACAGCCCGAACGCCATCACCAGCGCCGAGCCGGAGACGGCGAGGTAACGGGGGACGCGCCGCAGCAGCCCCTCGTGGTGGGCGAAGCCCAGGACCCAGCAGGCGCCGTACGTCCCGAAGTCGGTGATCGCGTTGCCCGTCTCGCCGGGGATCGTGACGAGGCCCGTGCCGACGACCGCCGTCAGGGCGAGGGGGGCGAGCAGCGTCGGCCACGGCGCGCGGCGGAAGGCCCACAGCAGCAGCGGGGACGCGATCACGAACCACAGATAGGCGCGGAGGTACCACAGCGGTCCCGCCGCCTGGTCGGCCCAGGTCGGATCCAGCAGGCCCCCGTCGGTGCCGAGGTGCCACGGGTAGGGCGGGGCGCCGACCGGGACGACGTAGTCGAGGACGTCGAGGACTCCCCAGGTGCCGCCGTTGTCGGGGTCCTTCAGCGGGTTCCAGCCGTCGGCGAACATCATGGCCAGCACCACGGCGCTGAAGGCCCACAGTGGCGGAAGGAGGCGGCGGATGCGGCCGCGGATCACGCTGAGCGCCGGGCGGCTGAGCGACCGTGCCATCAGTGAGCCGGCGAGCGCGAACATCACGCCCATGGAGGGGAAGAGGATCGACAGCCACGCCCAGCCGAAGAGGTGGTAGACGACCACCCGGACCAGGGCGACAGAGCGCAGGAGGTCCAGGTAGCGGTCGCGGCCCGGTCCTGTCGGCGTGGCGGCGGGCGCCGGTTCCGGCCGTTGCGGGACGTCGGTCGTGCGTCCGTGCGTCATGCCACAGGCCTCCGGTCACTGCTGCTCGTGTCAGTGCTGCTGGTCCGGCTTCGTTGGCGCGGCACCGGTCCGCCCGGCGCCTCCACGACCCCCGTGCGGCGCAGCTTCTGCCAGCGCAGACGGCCGCCGGTGAGGGCCGTGATCCAGGACTGGAGCAGCACCACGTACATGAGCTGGCGGTAGAGGATCTGCTGGAGGGGGAGCGAGATCAGATGGGTCATGCGTTCCTTGTCGAGGCGGAAGGCGTACGCCGCGCAGGTCGCCTGGATCGCCAGCACCCCGAGCCAGGCCAGGATCGTCTTCTCGGTCGGGCCGAACACGACGCCGTAGAGGAGGAAGACGTCGATCAGGGGGGCGAGCAGCGGGGCCACCACCATGAACAGGGACACCAGCGGCAGGCCCACCCGGCCGAAGCGGCCCGAGGGTCCCCGCTCCACGAGGGCGCGGCGGTGCTTCCAGATCGCCTGCATGGTGCCGTACGACCAGCGGTAGCGCTGCGACCACAGCTGCTGAACCGTCTCCGGCGCCTCCGTCCAGGCGCGCGCCCTCTCGGCGTAGACGACCCGCCAGCCGTCGCGGTGCATGGCCATCGTGATGTCGGTGTCCTCGGCGAGGGTGTCGTCGCTCATTCCGCCGACCCGCTCCAGCGCCGAGCGGCGGAAGGCCCCCACGGCCCCCGGGATCGTCGGCATGCAGCGCAGGACGTCGTACATACGGCGGTCGAGGTTGAAGCCCATCACGTACTCGATGTGCTGCCAGGCGCCGATCAGCGAGTCCCGGTTGCCGACCTTGGCGTTGCCGGCGACGGCGCCCACGCGCGGGTCGCCGAAGGGCTGCACCAGCTCGCGGACGGTGGACGGTTCGAAGACGGTGTCGCCGTCCATCATCACGACGATGTCGTGGCGGGCGTTGGCGAGGCCCCGGTTGAGGGCGGCGGGCTTGCCCGCGTTCAGCTGCCGCACGACCCGGACGTTCGGCAGGCCCATGGCCTCGACGATCCTGGCGGTGCCGTCGGCGGAGCCGTCGTCGACGACGATCACCTCGATGGGGTGCTCGCTCGCCATCAGGGAACGGACCGTGTTCTCGATGCACTTGGCCTCGTTGTACGCGGGCACGAGCACCGACACCGGTTCGGTGACCGGCGCTCCCCAGCTGAAGCCGCGCCTGCGGACCCGGCGGGCGTGCGCGCCGGACAGCAGCAGCATCAGCGCGAAGCGGCCGATGACGAGCGCGCCGATCACCGCGAGGCCGGCCACCATCACGCCGGTGATGTCGTCGGAGGCCCGGACGAGGAGGATCCACGCCCGGCCCTTCCACAGCTCGGCGCCGGTGACCGGGGTGAGCGCGCTGGGCGCGTCCAGCGCCTCGGTGAGGTTGTCGAACCGGTAGCCCCTGGCCTGCATCTCGGGCAGGAACCGGTCGAGGGCCCGCACCGTCTGGTGGCGGTCGCCGCCGGAGTCGTGCATCAGGACGACGGCGCCCTTGCCGCCGCGCGGGGTGGCGTTGCGGATGATCGTGGAGACGCCGGGCTTGCGCCAGTCCTCGCTGTCGGTGTTGTTGACGACCGTGAGGTAGCCCTTGGTGCCGATGTACCGCGTGACCGGCCAGGACCGGTCGTCCATGGCGTCGGCGAAGGAGGAGTACGGCGGGCGGAAGAGCGAGCTGCGGATGCCGGCGGCGCCCGCGAGGGCCAGCTGGTTCTGGGACAGCTCCCAGTCGATGCGCTTCTTCGACTGGTAGGAGAGGTCGGGGTGGTTGAAGGTGTGCAGGCCGACCTCGTGGCCCTCCGCCACCATCCTGCGGACCAGCTCCGGGTAGCGGGAGGTCATGGTGCCGGTGACGAAGAAGACCGCGTGCGCGTGGTGCTTCTTCAGCACGTCGAGGACCTTCGGGGTCCAGGTGGGATCGGGGCCGTCGTCGAAGGTGAGGACGAGGCGGTGGTCGGGCACGCTCAGGCTGGTGGTGCGGCCGTTGCGGGTGTCGATGACCGGGCCGCCGTCGAGGATCCTCTCCGGGACCTCGCCGGTGGCGGCCTCGGGCCGGATGCGGTGGTCGGCGAGGATCTCGCTGTGGACGTAGCCGCGCAGCATCAGCATCGCCACGAGCGCGACGAGGACGAGCAGCGGCAGCAGCAGTCGCAGGGGCAGGCGGCGGCGCCGCAGGCCGTCGGTGGTGGCGGGGGCGGCCTGCCGGCGGGTGGTGCGGGAAGCCATCAGAGGGTGTGCTCCGGGGACGTCGGGGCGGGCGGGGCGGCCCGGTCGCCGGCGACGGGGCGGGGAGCGCTCGGTCCGTCGGCGACCGTGCCGGGGGCGGGGCCCGACGGGGGCGCGGACGGGGAACCGGTGCCGGCGCTGGGGCTCGGGTCGGGCGAGTTGGACGGGGGCGGGCTGGTGGAGGCCGACGGACTGGAGTTGCCGAGGCCGCTTCCCGGTTGGGTGGGCGACTTGGTGGGCTTCGGCGTGGGGTCGGCGGACGTGGCCGGCGCCGACGGGTCGGCGGAGGCTCCGGGCACGGTGACGCGCGCTCCGGGCGACGGGGTGGTGCCGTCGCTCGCGGCCGGTGTGGCGCCCGGTGCGACGCCGGCGGTGCCGGCGGGCCGGGCCGGGTCCGAGGGCGCGGGGGAGGTGTCGACCTGGCCGGCCGGCTTGTCGTCCTGCTGGCCGGGCACCGGCAGCCAGGGCGCGTCGGAGCTGCCGGAGAGCAGGGTGACGACGATGACGACGGCGTAGACCGCGCAGGCGATGCCGACGGCGATGCCCAGTCGGCGGAAGGTGCGGCTGCGGCGGCCCGACTCGTCCACGAACACCGGTCCGTCGGAGGGGTCGGCGGCAGCGCCCGGCGCGGGCTCGGCCTTCCCCGGGCTCGGGTCCTGCCGCAGACCGGCCCCGTCCAGCTGGACGGTCACCTCGTGCGGGTCATGGGTGTGCTCCGGGTCGGCCGACGCCGTCCAGGGGTCGCGGGGAGCCGCGGGGCCTCTGCGGAAGGCGTCGAAGCCGTCCGGCGGGTTTCCGCCATGACCGGCACCGAGCACTTCGTTTCGTCCGGTGGCCGGAAACGACTGGGTTCTGTTCGTTTCCGCTAAGTTTCCGGTCGCCGAGAGAGCATCGCCCCCTGATGGCGGTTCGGGCCATTCCGGTTGGGCGTCTTCCCGCCACTTTTTCACGCGCACGCACATCCCCCACGAAACTGTTCCGGGCGCGCACACGACACCGAGCACTCGCCGCAGAACCCGGCCCCCACCGGGATCTTGCGCCCCCCTTACCACTACGTGCTCGGTCCACGAATGTAGCGCAGAAGAAGGATCCGTGTGCGCCGTGTGTCAGTTGTGGGTCCGCGCCAGGTCCAGATCCATGGCCGGAATCCATCCATCGACCGGCCGCCGCAGCCACCCCTCGGCGGCCGACAACTCCAGCGCGGCCCGCCGAAGCGCGTCGAATCCCGGGTGCACCAGGCCCTTCCGCCACACAAGTGACACCGGCGACAAAGGCACCGGGTCGATCAAGGGCCGCAGCACGGTCCTCGGCATGGCCGGAAAGTCCACCACGGCGAGGATCGGGTTGCGCATCTTGGCCATGATCCGCTCGAACTCCTCGTCGCCGACGGCCAGCGGCGCCGGCGGGGCGACGGCTATCCCCCGTCCGTCGAACAGCCGGCGCGCGAGGTCCGTCCACTCCGGGGTGCGGGGGTTTCCGGCGCCCGCGTACACGGTCTCGCCGGCCAGCTCGGCCAGCGGCACCGCCTGCAGCGGGGCCAGCCGGTGGTCCTCGGGCAGGACGACGGCCATCGGCTCGTACCGCACGAGCAGGTGCTCCAGGCCGCCCCGCAGGGCCGGGTCCAGGCCCGCGAACCGACCGAAGGACGCGTCCAGCCGCCCGGCGAGCAGCTCGTGGGCCGCGCCGGTCAGACCGCTCTCGTACCGGGCCATCAGCTCGTGCTCGGGGGCGAGTTCACGCGCCCGGTGCAACACCCGGCGGCCGGTGACCAGGCCGGGCGAGTTGAGGTCGACCAGCAGCGGACGGGTCTGTCCGAAGGCGCCGAGCAGCTCGTCCTGCGCCTCGAGCACCCGGCGTGCGTACGGCAGCAGCCGCTCGCCGTCGGGCGTGGGCGTCACCTGCCGGGTGCTGCGCACGAACAGCTCGGTCCCGAGCTCCCGCTCCAGCCGCCGCACATCCCGGCTGAGCGCCTGCTGGGCGACGTAGAGCCGGGCGGCGGCCCGGGTGAAGTGCAGCTCCTCGGCGACGGCGACGAAGGCGCGCAGGAGACGGGGGTCGAGGTGGCGGGGTGCGGGCATCCGGCGAATTTACAACGGGAGTGCGTGGATCAAGGAGAAGCAGGTGTTGGACCGGGCGATCACTCCGGGGCGACCGTGAGGGACATGCCCCGACCGACCAGGACAGAACCGCTGTTCACCGTCACCGCCGACACCCTCGTCGCCGTCGACTTCGGCCCGCGTGGGCGGGAGCGGCCGCCCGGCCCCTACCGCCGTCTCTTCGCCGTTCCCGGCGCCCGCGCCTTCACCCTCGGGAACCTGCTGGCCCGGCTCCCGAGCGGCATGTTCAGTCTGAGCGCGGTGATGATGATCGCCGGGGCGCGCGGCTCGTACGCCCTCGCCGGGGCCGTCACCGCGACCGGGCTCGCGGCGACCGGGCTGGTCGCCCCCTGGATCGCCCGGCTCGTGGACCGGCACGGGCAGGCCCGGGTCGCCGTACCGGCCACGGCGGTCGCCGTCCTCGGCTTGCTCGCGCTGCTGCTGTGCGTGCACTACGACGCCCCCGCCTGGACCCTCTTCGCCGCCTACGCCGCCACCGCGACGACCCCGAACACCGGCGGCATGTCCCGCGCCCGCTGGGCCCATCTGCTGGGCGACGACGAGCGGGCCCTGCACACCGCGAACTCCTTCGAACAGGCCGCGGACGAGCTGTGCTACATGCTGGGCCCGGTGCTGGCGGCCTTCCTGTGCGGGACGTTCTTCCCGGAGGCGGGCACGCTGACCGGGGCGGTGCTGCTGCTGACCGGCATCCTGCTGTTCGCCGCGCAGCGCTCGACCGAGCCGCCCGTGCGTCGCCGCACCCCCTCCGGGTCGCCCCTGCGGGCCCCCGGGATGCCCCCGCTGCTGGCCGTCTGTCTCGCGACGGGCGCGGTGTTCGGCTCGATGGAGGTCGTCACGATCGCGTTCGCGGACGCGCAGGGGCACCGGTCGGCGGCGGGCGTGGCCCTCGGGCTGCAGGCGGCCGGATCGTGCGCGGCGGGGCTGCTGTTCGGGGCGCTCGGGCCGGCCGGGCCCACCGGCCGGCGTCTGACGTGGTGCGTCGCCGCGATGACGGCCCTGCTGACCCTGCCGCTGCTCGCCGCCTGGCTCACCGGCTCGCTCGTCCTCCTCGCGGGCGCGCTCCTGATCGCCGGCATGGCGACCGCCCCGACGATGGTCACCACCATGACGCTGGTCCAGCGGCGCACCCCCGAGGGCCGGCTCAACGAGGGCATGACCCTCGCGGTGACCGGACTGCTCGGCGGGATCGCCTGCGGCTCGGCGACCGGCGGCTGGCTGGTGGACCACCTGTCCGCGACGGGCGCCTACGGAGCACCGGTGACGGCGGCCGCGCTCGCGCTGTTGCTCTCCCTCGCCGCACGTACTCCGAACAGCGATTCACGTCAGATGCGTTGACGCGCTCACAGCCCGCACCTACCGTCCTCCGTCGAAGCGCTTCGACGCCTGGCATCGAAACGATTCGACGACTACCCATCCGACTCCTGCGGAGGCACGGGATGTTGACGGCACGAAGGCGTGTGACGGCGGTCGCGGCCGCGCTCCTCAGCGGGGCGCTGCTGCTGACCGCCTGCGGCGGCTCGGACAGCGGCTCCTCCGACGCCAAGACGCTCAAGCTCTGGCACTACGAGGGCCCCGACAGCGCGATGGGCGTGGCCTGGAACGAGGCGATCAAGGAGTTCGAGGCCAAACACCCGGGCGTGAAGGTGAAGTTCGAGGAGAAGGGCTTCGAACAGATCCAGAAGACCGCGCCCATGATCCTCAACTCCTCGGACGCGCCCGACCTCATGGAGTACAACAAGGGCAACGCGACCGCGGGCCAGCTGTCGAAACAGGGGCTGCTGACGGACCTGTCGGCGGAGGTCACCAAGCGCGGCTGGGACAAGCTGCTCAGCCCGGGCGTGGCCACGACCAGCAAGTACGACAGCAACGGCGTCATGGGCTCCGGCAAGTGGTACGGCGTGCCCAACTACGCCGAGTACACGATGGTCTACTACAACAAGGACCTGTTCAAGAAGTACTCGATCGCCGAGCCCAAGACGTTCGACGAACTCACGGCCGCCATGGACGCCTTCGTGAAGAAGGGCGTCACCCCGCTCGCCAACTCCGGTGCCGAGTACATGGCCCAGCAGTACCTCTACCAGCTCGCCCTGTCCAAGGCCGACCGCTCCTGGGTCGACAAGTACGAGCTGTACAAGGGCAGGACGGACTTCCACGACGCGGCCTGGACGTACGGCGCGACCACCTTCGCCGACTGGGTGAAGAAGGGCTACATCAGCAAGAAGTCGACCAGCACCAAGGCCGAGGACGCGGGCGTCTCCTGGATCCAGGGCAAGGCGCCGATCCTGTTCTCCGGCAGCTGGTGGTACGGCCGCTTCCAGTCGGAGGCCAAGTTCGACTGGGACACCACCCTGTGGCCGGGCTCGAACCTGACCCTGGGCTCGGGCGGGAACCTCTGGGTGGTCCCGAAGAACGCCAAGAACAAGGACCTGGCCTACGACTTCATCGACATCACCATGTCGAAGAAGATCCAGAACCTGCTCGGCAACAAGGGCGGCATCCCGGTCGCCGCCGACGCAAGCGCCATCACGGACCCCAAGTCGAAGCAGCTCATCGACAACTTCAACACGGTGAGCAAGCGTGACGGCCTCGCCTTCTACCCGGACTGGCCGGTCAACGGCTTCTACGACACCCTCGTCTCCGAGACCCAGAAGCTGATCACCGGCAACGAGAAACCGGACGCCTACCTCTCCGACCTCCAGCAGGCGTACGACAAGGGCGTGCCGCAGCAATGACGGTCACCGTCGAACGGGGTGCGCGGGCCGTCGGCAAGGATCCGCACACCGGCCCGCGCCGCCCCCGTACCCGCGACTCCTACGCCCTGTTCCTGCTGCCCGGTGTCCTCGCCTTCACGGCGATCATCATCGTCCCGTTCCTGATGAACACGGGCGTGAGCTTCACCGAGTGGCAGGGCATCGGCAGCCCGAAGTGGACCGGCCTCGCCAACTACCGTGAGCTGCTGGACGATTCGGAGTTCTGGGCGTCCTTCCGGCACAGCCTGTTCATGGTCGTCGCCATGGCCGCCGTACCGACGGTGCTCGGTCTGGTCCTGGCGGCCGCCCTGTTCGACTACATCGGCAAGCACTTCGGGTCGAAGTGGGCCGCGGTGCTGCGGGCCTGCTTCTACCTCCCGCAGGTGCTGCCGATCGCGGTCGCCGGCATCGTGTGGAGCTGGATCCTCGCGCCGGACAACGGCTCCCTCAACGAGCTGCTGAAGGCCGTGGGGCTGGGCTCCTGGCAGCAGGACTGGCTCGGCGACCCCGACATCGCGCTCTACAGCGTCATGGGCGTGATGGTGTGGGTGCAGATCGGCTTCCCGCTGGTGGTCTTCATGGCCGGACTCCAGCGCGTGGACCCGCAGTTGTACGAGGCGGCCGAGCTGGACGGGGCCGGCTGGTGGCGGCGGTTCTGGCACATCACGCTGCCGCAGATCCGGCCCGAGATCTACGTCGTCCTGACCTGGTGCACGATCGCCGCGCTCAAGGTGTTCGGCGCGGTGTACGTGCTGACCAAGGGCGGGCCGGGCGGGGCCACGGACGTGCCGTCCTACTTCTCCTTCACCACGTTCTTCGAGAAGACGCAGGTCGGCTACGGTGCCGCGATCTCCACGGTCCTCACCGTGATCATCCTGGCCCTCTCCCTGATCCTGCTCAGACTCCAGACCCGCAGCGAGGAGGGGAACCGCGCATGACCACCGCCCTGCGCCGCTACCCGGTGCTGATCGCCCTGTGCATCGCGGCCCTCTTCATGGTCGTCCCGTTCCTGATCGTCGCCGTCAACGCGGTCAAGTCCCCGGCCGAGTACTCCGAGCACGGCCCGCTGAGCCTGCCCCAGGGCCTCTACCTGGACGGCCTCAAGGACTTCTGGCAGCGCGTCGACTACGGGCAGAAGCTGTTCAACTCGGTCCTGATCAGCGGCTCGGTGGCCGTCCTGGCCGCCGTCCTGTCCGTCCTCAACGCGTACGCGATCGGCATCGGCCGGATCAGGGGACGCACCTGGGTCCTTGCCTTCTTCGTGCTGGCCAACATGCTGCCGCAGGAGGCGCTGGTCTACCCGCTCTACTACCTGAGCAAGCAGGTGGGCCTGTACGACACCAGGCTGAGCGTGATCATCGTCTTCACGGTGATCCAGGCCGCCTTCGGCACATACCTGCTCTCCTCCGTCCTGGGCCAGTTCCCGCGCGAGATCATCGAGGCGGCCCGGATCGACGGCGCCAACAAGTGGCAGGTGCTGTGGCGGATCGTCGTCCCGGTCAGCCGGCCGACGATCGGCGTGCTGCTGGTCTTCTTCTTCATCTGGACCTGGAACGAGTTCCTGCTCCCCCTGGTCATGCTGATCTCCAACGACAACCAGACGGTGTCGGTGGCGCTCGGCGTCCTCCAGGGCCAGCGCCTGATGGACGCCACGATGACCAACGCGGCCGCCCTGCTCGGCGTCCTTCCCGCGATCGTGTTCTTCCTCGTCTTCCAGCGGACCCTCACCCGCGGCATCGCCGTGGGTGCCGTCAAGTAAGGACCCCCACGTGAAGTTCACCGATGGTTACTGGCTGCTGCGCGAGGGCGTCACCGCGGCTCACCCCGTCGAGGTCCTCGACGTCACCGCCACCGACGATTCGCTGGAGATCCACGCGCCGACGCAGCCCATCCGCCACCGCGGCGACCTGCTGAAGGGACCGGTCGTGACGATCAGCGCGCACACGCCGATGCCGGACGTCATCGGCGTCACCTTCACCCACTTCGAGGGCGAGCAGCCGCGCGGCCCCGAGTTCGAGCTGCAGGGCGCGGAGTTCAGCCCGCAGGTCTCCTACGACGAGGAGCACGCGACGCTGACCTCCGGCGCGCTGTCGGTCCGGGTGGCCCGCACCGGCACCTGGCACGTCGACTTCCTCGCCCAGGGCCGCACGCTGACCTCCAGCGGCCCCAAGGGCATCGGCATCATGCGGGACGCCTCGGGCGCGCACTATCTGCGCGAGCAGCTCAACCTGGGTGTGGGGACGAGCGTGTACGGCCTCGGTGAGCGGTTCGGCCCGCTGGTGAAGAACGGCCAGGTCGTCGACATCTGGAACGCGGACGGCGGCACGGCGACCGAACAGGCCTACAAGAACGTCCCGTTCTATCTGACGGACGCGGGCTACGGCGTCTTCGTCGACCATCCCGGGAAGGTCAGCTTCGAGGTCGGCTCGGAGGCGGTGTCCCGGGTCCAGTTCAGCGCGGAGACGCAGGAGCTGACGTACTACGTCGTCTACGGGCCGAGCCCGAAGGAGATCCTGCGCAAGTACACGGCCCTCACCGGGCGTCCGGCACTCCCGCCCGCCTGGTCCTTCGGTCTGTGGCTGTCGACGTCGTTCACGACCTCCTACGACGAGGAGACGGTGACCTCGTTCATCGAGGGCATGCGGGAGCGTGAACTGCCCCTGTCGGTCTTCCACTTCGACTGTTTCTGGATGCGCGAGTTCAACTGGTGCGACTTCCAGTGGGACCCGCGGGTCTTCCCCGATCCCGAGGGCATGCTGACCCGGCTCAAGGACCGGGGACTGCACATCAGCGTGTGGATCAACCCCTACATCGCCCAGCGCTCCCCGCTGTTCGCGGAGGGCAAGGCGCTCGGACACCTGCTGAAGCGGCCGGACGGAAGCGTCTGGCAGTGGGACATGTGGCAGCCGGGCATGGCGCTGGTCGACTTCACCAGTCCGGCCGCCCGCGACTGGTACGCGGCGAAGCTGGAGGCGCTGCTCGCGCAGGGCGTCGACTGCTTCAAGACCGACTTCGGCGAACGGGTCCCGCTCGACGTGGCCTGGTCCGACGGCTCGGACCCGGAGCGGATGCACAACTACTACACGTACCTCTACAACCGCACCGTCTTCGACGTGCTGCGCAAGCACCGCGGCGAGGGCGAGGCGGTGGTCTTCGGCCGCTCGGCGACCGCCGGCAGCCAGAAGTTCCCGGTGCACTGGGGCGGCGACTGCGAGGCGACGTACGAGTCGATGGCGGAGTCGCTGCGCGGCGGGCTGTCGCTGGGGCTCTCGGGCTTCGGGTACTGGAGCCATGACATCGGCGGCTTCGAGGGCACGCCGACGCCCGAACTGTTCAAGCGCTGGCTGGCGTTCGGCCTGCTGTCCTCGCACAGCCGGCTGCACGGCAGCTCCTCCTACCGGGTCCCGTGGCTCTTCGACGAGGAGTCCGTGGACGTGCTGCGGGAGTTCACCCGGCTGAAGCTGAGCCTGATGCCGTACCTCTACGAGGCCGCGCGCACCGCGCACGCAGAGGGGGTGCCGGTGATGCGGGCGATGGTGCTGGAGTTCCCGGGCGATCCCGGGTGCGCGCATCTGGAGCGGCAGTACATGCTCGGCCCGGACCTGCTGGTGGCGCCGGTGTTCAGCGACGAGGGGGACGTGAGCTACTACGTGCCCGAGGGTACCTGGACCCACTTCCTGAGCGGCCGGACGGTGACCGGGCCGCGCTGGGTGCGCGAGCGGCACGGGTTCCTGAGCGTGCCGCTGCTGGTCCGGCCGGGGGCGGTGATCCCGGTGGGGGCGGTGAGCGACCGGCCCGACTACGACCACGCCGACGGGGTCACCCTGCGGGCGTTCGGCCTGGAGCGGGGCGCGCAGGTGACGGTGGCGGTCGGCGAGGTCAGCTTCACCGTCGTCCGCGAAGGGGACACCCTGCGGGCCTCGTGCGGTGATCCGGTGGCGCCGTGGAGCCTGGCCGCCGGGGAGCGGACGGCGGCGGCCAAGGCGGGGACCGGCTTTCTCTCCCTGGAGCTGGGCTGATGGTGAAGATCACCGATGTGGCACGGCACGCCGGGGTCTCCCCCAGCACCGTCTCCTACGCGCTCAGCGGCAAGCGGCCCATCTCCGAGGAGACCCGGCAGCGGGTCGAGGCGGCCATCCGCGAGCTGGGCTACCGCCCGCACGCGGGCGCCCGCGCCCTGGCCAGCAGTCGCTCCAACGTCCTGGCACTCGTCGTGCCCTTACGGGCCGGCATCCACGTCCCGGTCGTCATGCAGTTCGCGGTGTCCGTGGTGACCACCGCCCGCCGCTACGACCACGACGTGCTGCTGCTCACCCAGGAGGAGGGCGAGGACGGGCTGCGCCGGGTGGCGGACACGGCGCTGGTGGACGCGCTGATCGTGATGGACGTCCAACTGCACGATCCCCGGCTGCCGTTGCTGCGCTCACTGGAGCGGCCGTCGGTGATGATCGGGTTCCCGTCCGACGCGGACGGGCTGACCTGCATCGACCTCGACTTCAAGGCGGCCGGCGAGGCGTGCGTGGAGCATCTGGCGCGGCTGGGCCACCGGGTGGTGGCGCTGGTGGGGTCGCCGCCGGAGGTATACGTCCGGCAGACCGCGTTCGCCCAGCGGGTCGTCCAGGGCTTCACCGCGGCCGCCGACCGCAGCGGCCTGTCCTCCTCCGTCCACCCCTGCGAGGCCACGCCCGCCGGGGCCCGGCTGGTCGCCGAGCAACTGCTGCGCGAGCAGCCCGCGTTGACGGGGGTCGTCGTCCACAACGAGCCGATCCTGGAGCCGCTGATCGACGCCTTCGAGCAGCTCGGGCTCCGGGTCCCCGGCGACCTCTCGGTCACCGCGATCTGCCCCGACGAACTCGCCGAGTCCGTCCGCGTCCCCGTCACCTCCGTCGCCCTGCCCTCCGCCGAGGTGGGCGAACGGGCCGTGCAGCTGCTGATGAAGAAGCTGGGCGGAAGTGCCGTACCCGAGGCGACGCTGCTGCCGCCCCGGATGACGGAGCGGGCGAGCACGGCACCGCGCGACGCCTGATCCCCGCCCGGTCAACGCCCTTGTGCAAGGCCCTACGCGAAGGAGCCGTGACATGAAAGGCAACAGAAGCAGACCCAGAACGACCGTCCTGGTCGCCCTCGCCCTCGTCGCGGGCCTGGGCGCCACCGTCCCCGCCCACGCCGACGACACCGCCCACCCCTTCCGCGATCCGGACCTCCCGGTCTCCAAACGCGTCGACGACCTGCTCTCCCGCCTCACGCTCGACGAGAAGATCTCCCTCCTCCACCAGTACGAGCCGGCCATCCCCCGCCTCGGCATCCAGTCCTTCCGCACCGGCACCGAGGCCCTGCACGGGGTGGCCTGGCTCGGCAAGGCGACCGTGTTCCCGCAGGCGGTCGGGCTGGCGTCCACCTGGGACCCGGCCCTGATCCGGCAGATCGGCTCGGCGGTCGGCGACGAGGCACGCGGCTTCCAGCAGACCCGCCCGGCCGGCTGGGGGCTGAACCTCTGGGCGCCCGTGGTCAACCTGCTGCGCGACCCGCGCTGGGGCCGCAACGAGGAGGGCTACTCCGAGGACCCGTACCTCACCGGCGCGATCTCGACGGCGTACGGCACGGGCCTGACCGGCGGGGACCCCGACCACCTCAAGACGGCCCCGACCATCAAGCACTTCCTCGCCAACAACAACGAGGTCCACCGCGACACCACCTCCTCCGAGCTGCGCCCGCGCGTGCTGAAGGAGTACGACGAGCAGGCCTTCAAGCCGGCGATCGAGGCGGACGCGGCGACGGGCGTGATGTCCTCCTACAACCTCGTCAACGGCCGCCCGAACACGGTGAACCCGGCCCTCGACGACACCGTCCGCACCTGGACCTCGCAGCGGCTGCTCAACGTGACCGACGCCTACGCGCCCGGCAACCTGGTCGGCAGCCAGAAGTACTACGGCACCCAGACGGAGGCCGACGCGGCCGCCCTGAAGGCGGGCATCGACAGTTTCACCGACAACGACACCGACTCCGGGCCGACGACGACCGCGATCAAGTCGGCCCTGTCGTCCGGCCTGTTGAAGGAGTCGGACGTCGACAAGGCCGCCGGTGACGTGCTGAGCGTCCGGGTGCGGCTCGGCGAGTTCGACCCGGGCGGCGGCAGGTACGGCTCCATCGACGCGTCCGTCATCGACAGCCCGGCCCACCGCGCGCTGGCCCGCAAGGCGGCGACCGAGGCCGCGGTGCTGCTGAAGAACCAGAAGGGCGCGCTGCCGCTCAGCAGGTCCGCGAAGGACGTGGCCGTGGTCGGCCCGCTCGCCGACACCCTCTACACGGACTGGTACTCGGGCACGCTGCCCTACGCCGTCACCCCGAAGGACGGCATCGCGGCCAAGCTCGGCACGTCCGTCGCGAGCAGCGAGGGCGTGGACCGGATCGCGCTGAAGGACACGGCGACCGGGAAGTACGTGACCGCGGGCACGGGGGACGCGGGCGCGGCCCTGAAGGAGACGGACGCGTCCGGCGCGGCCTCCCAGTTCGACGTCTTCGACTGGGGCTCGGGGATCGTCACCCTGCGCTCGGCCGCCAACGGCAGGTACGTCGGCTACAACTGGTCGAACTTCGTCAACGACCAGACGCAGCCTGGCGGCTGGTTCGTGCAGCAGCAGTTCAAGCTGGAGCGGCAGGACGACGGCACGTACCTCCTGCGCTACGCCGGCTACGAGACCCAGGAGTCCTGGTGGACCAACCCGGTCTACCTCGGCCCGACAGGCGCGGACGGCACGCTGGGCCTGGTGGCGAAGGACCAGGCCGCCCACTACACCAAGGACGTCGTCCGCAGCGGTGTGGACGAGGCCGTCGCCGCCGTGAAGGGCAGGGACACCGCGGTGGTCGTGGTCGGCTCCGACCCGTCGATCAACGGCCGCGAGGCCCACGACCGCACCGACATGGGCCTGGCGCCCGCACAGGAAGCCCTGGTCAGGGCGGTGCACCGGGCCAACCCGCACACGGTCGTGATCGTCGAGAACAGCTACCCGACCACCCTCGGCAGCCTCCAGAAGGAGGTCCCCGCGCTCCTGTGGACCACCCACGCGGGCCAGGAGACGGGCAACGCGCTGGCCGACCTCCTCTACGGCGACGCCAACCCGTCGGGCCGTCTGACCCAGACCTGGTACCGGTCCGAGTCCGACCTCCCCTCCATCCTCGACTACGACATCATCAAGTCCGACCGCACCTACCAGTACTTCAAGGGCAGCCCCCTCTACCCCTTCGGCTACGGCCTGTCGTACACGGACTTCCGCTACGGCGGCCTGAAGCGCGTGGACGGCGGTTACCAGGTGGCGATCACCAACACGGGCAGCCGGACGGGCACGGAGACCGCCCAGCTGTACGTCCACCAGCGCGTCTCCCGTGACCAGCAGCCGCTGAAGCAGCTCAAGGCCTTCGCGCGGGTCACGCTGAAGCCGGGCGAGACCCGGACGGTGAAGCTGACGGTGGCGCCGTCGGACCTCGCGCACTGGGACGTCACCCGCTCCAAGTGGGTGGTGGAGAGCGGCACTTACGACGTCCTGGTCGGCTCCTCGTCCTCCGACGTCCGCGCGCGCACGTCCTGGGCGGTGCACGGCGAGACCATCCCGCCCCGGGACCTGTCCCGGACGACCCGCGCCGAGAACTTCGACGACTACTCGGGGATCTCGCTCGTCGACGAGTCCAGGGCGAGCGGTACGGCGGTGGCCGCGACCGCCGACGGCGCCTGGCTGAAGTTCGCGGACACGCGAGGGGGCAAGGGTGCGGGCGGGTTCACCGCACGCGTCGCCGGCTCGGCCGGGACGGTCGAGGTCCGGCTGGGCTCCCCCACCGGTCCCCTCGCCGGCACCGCCCGCTTCGCGGGCACGTCGTCGCCGTACGACTACACCACGGTGACGGCGAAGGTGTCGACGGCGGCGAAGGGCCGTACCGACGTGTATCTGGTGCTGTCGAAGGGCGTACGCCTGTCGACCTTCGACCTGTCCTGACGCATGACGAAGGCCCCGGCGCTCTGCGGCGCCGGGGCCTTGGTCCACATGGGACGAGTGGAGATGGCGGGAATCGAACCCGCGTCCAACGGTGCGGAATCAGGGCTTCTCCGTGTGCAGTTCGCTGTGATTTTCTCGGCCCCGGCGATCACGCGAACAAGTCGCCGACGGGCCCAGTCACTGTTTGGTTTCCCTCTTCACCCCGTGACCGGGATCAAGGTTTAGTCCCCTAGCTGATGCCAGGATCCGGGTCGGGAACACCCCCGGGCTGACACTCCCCTTAAGGAGCTATTCGATCACTACCTGATCAGGCAGCGAGAGCGAAGAGCTCGGGAGAATCGCTCTTGGAATTGGCGATTATTTGTTTCGGCCTGTGGTTTACGAGATCATGGCCGCTTCCTCGACACGCTTCCCCTGCTTCGACAGCCGCTGTCGAAACCGATCATCCCCATGTGTTGTTTTCAATGCTCACACCGGGTTCAGCCGGTGTTGGTGCCATCGTACGTGACCAACGCGGCCCGGTGCCACCGTATTCCCGCCGGGGCGGGCGGCGTCAGGCGCCCCGCTGCCTGCGCTTGGCCGCCGCGATCGCGCGGTCCGACTCCCGGCGGTCCTGCTGCTCGCGCAACGTCTGGCGCTTGTCGTACTCCTTCTTGCCTCGCGCGAGCGCGATCTCCGCCTTCGCCCGGCCGTCCTTGAAGTACAGGGCGAGGGGCACGATCGTGTGACCCGTCTCGTCCGCCTTGACCGCCAGCTTGTCGATCTCCTCGCGGTGCAGCAGCAGCTTGCGCTTGCGGCGCGCGGAGTGGTTGGTCCAGGTGCCCTGGGCGTACTCGGGGATGTGGGCGTTGTGCAGCCATGCCTCGCCCCCGTCGACCTGGACGAAGCCGTCCACCAGCGAGGCGCGGCCCTGGCGCAGCGACTTGACCTCGGTGCCGGTCAGGACGAGCCCGGCCTCGTAGGTGTCGATGATCGCGTAGTCGTGCCGGGCCTTCTTGTTCTGCGCGACGATCTTGCGCTTGCCGCCCTTCTCGCCGTCCTTGGCCTTGGCGGCCGCCCCGCCCTGCTTGGGCTGGGACTCCTTGGGTACGTACATTCCCTTGCTCATAGTGCCGTCCATTTTCGCACTACACGGGGGTGGGAGGGCCAGTCCTTATCCGGAGGTCCTGGTGAGCCCGGACCGGTCACGGGCGGGTGCCCTCAGTCGTCGCCCAGTCCGCTCAGCACCGTCTCGGCCCGCTGGACGGCGGTGGGGCCGTCGGCCTGGTCGACCTCGAGGTCCGGGGTGATGCCCCGGCCGTCGACACTGCGGCCGGAGGGGGTGCGGTAGTGCCCGACGGTCAGTTCGGCGACGGACCCGCCGGGCAGCCGGCTCGGCATCTGCACCGAGCCCTTGCCGAAGGTGCGCGAGCCCACGACGACCGCGCGCCCGCGGTCCTGCAGGGCTCCCGTGAGCATTTCGGCCGCGCTCATCGTGCCGCCGTCGACGAGCGCGACCAGGGGTCTGGTGGTGTCGCCGCCGGGGTCGGCGTGCAGGGCCTGCTGCTCGCCGTCGACGTCGTAGGTGGCGACGAGTCCCCCGTCGAGGAAGGCGGAGGCGGTGGTGACGGCCTCGGTGACCAGGCCGCCGGAGTTGCCGCGCAGGTCCAGGATGATGCCGGCGCCGGCCGGGGCGCGGCGGACCGCGTCGCGGACGTCCTCGCCGACGCCCTTGGTGAACGCGGAGATCTTGATGACGGTGATCCCGCCGGCGAGTTCCCGGACGGTGACCGAGTCCGTGGACAGCCGGGCCCGGCGCAGCGTCTCGCTCCACGCGTGCGTGCCGCGCTGCAGGCCGAGCCGCACCTCGCTGCCGGCGGCGGCGTCCGTGGCGTCGCCGCGCAGCAGGGAGACGACCTCCGTCACCGGCTGCCCGTCGACCTGCCGGCCGTCGACGCTGCGCAGCCGGTCGCCGTCGCGGATGCCGGCGGCCGCCGCGGGCGATCCGGGGGCCACCCTGGTCACCTCGATCCGGCCGTCCCGCTCCCGCCGGGCCCACAGGCCGACCCCGGTGTACCGGCCGTCGAGTGCCTCCTCGAACTCCTGGTACTCGCCCTGGGAGTAGACGGCGCCCCAGCGGTCCCCGCTGCGGCTGACGGCCCGCTCGGCGGCCTCCATGGGGGACTTGCCGTCCGCGAGGGCCTCCTGGGCGGCCCTGGCCACGTCCTCGTGACGGCCGGCGGCCAGGGCGGTGCGGGCCGCGTCGGACGCCGAGTTCCGGTCGGCCGGGTCGAGTTCGGGGAACGAGCCGGTCGCCGCGCCGGCCACCAGCACGCTCGCGAAGACCAATGTCAGGGCGGCCCCGCGGCGGATGCGGCGGGGCTGGCAGAACAGGTCGCGGCCTGACATGCCGGTGAGTCTAGGACAACGCAAGAGGGCCGCAGGGGCTGTTGCCCGTACGGCCCTCTTGGCATGTGTCACACCTTCAGGTACTTGCGCAGCGCGAAGAACGCGGCCAGCGCGGGCATCAGCAGGCTGGTCGCGAGGATGAGCGGCAGCTTGGTCAGGACGGCGTCCCAGCCGATGAAGTTGATCAGGTTCAGCTTGTGGGACAGGTCCAGGCCGTGGTCGATGATGAAGTACCGCGCGATCACCAGGAACCCGCAGGCGACCGTCCCGCCGATCAGGCCGGCGACCGCGGCCTCCGCGATGAACGGCGCCTGGATGTAGAACCCGGAGGCGCCGACCAGCCGCATGATGCCCGTCTCACGCCGACGGCTGAACGCGGAGACGCGCACGGTGTTGACGATCAGCATCAGCGCGACCACCAGCATCAGCGCCATCACCGCCCGCGCGGCCCAGTTCATGCCGTTGAGCAGCCCGAAGAGGTTGTCCAGGATGCCCTTCTGGTCCTGCACCGACTGCACACCGTCACGCCCGTTGAAGGCGGAGGCGATGACCTGGTACTTCTGCGGGTCCTTCAGCTTGATGCGGTACGACTCCTGCATCTGGTCCGGCGTGAGCGAGCTGGCCAGCGGGGAGTCGCCGAACTGCTGCTTGTAGTGCTTGTACGCCGCGTCCTGCGACTCGTAGGTGACCTTCTGGACGACGTCCATCTTCTGCAGGTCGGCGAGGATCGACTTCTTCTGGTCGTCCGTGACCGCGCCCTTGGCGCAGTTGGGGTCGGACTCGGCGTCGGACTTGTTGCAGAGGAAGATCGAGACGTTGACCTTGTCGTACCAGTAGCCCTTCATCGTGGTGACCTGGTCGCTCATCAGGAGCGACCCGCCGAACAGGGCGAGCGACAGGGCGACGGAGACGATGACGGCGAACGTCATCGTCAGGTTGCGGCGGAGACCCACACCGATCTCCGACAGTACGAACTGGGCGCGCATGGCGTCTTCTTCGGGCCTTTCCGGGGACGGTCGCGGTCAGTGCTGGTAGCCGTAGACGCCGCGTGCCTGGTCGCGGACGAGGCGGCCCTTCTCCAGCTCGATGACGCGCTTGCGCATCTGGTCCACGATGTTCTGGTCGTGCGTGGCCATCACGACGGTCGTACCGGTCCGGTTGATCCGGTCCAGCAGCTTCATGATGCCGACGGAGGTCTGCGGGTCGAGGTTGCCGGTGGGCTCGTCGGCGATGAGCAGCTTGGGGCGGTTGACGAAGGCGCGCGCGATGGCCACGCGCTGCTGCTCACCACCGGAGAGCTCGCCGGGCATCCGGTCCTCCTTGCCGCCGAGCCCGACGAGGTCGAGCACCTGGGGCACGGACTTGCGGATCTCGCCCTTCGACTTCCCGATGACCTCCTGCGCGAAGGCGACGTTCTCCGCCACCGTCTTGTTCGGCAGGAGCCGGAAGTCCTGGAACACCGTCCCCAGCTGGCGGCGCATCTGCGGCACCTTCCAGTTGGAGAGGCGCGCGAGGTCCTTGCCCAGGACGTGCACCTGGCCGTGGCTGCACCGCTCCTCGCGGAGGATCAGCCGCAGGAAGGTGGACTTTCCGGAGCCGGAGGACCCCACGAGGAACACGAACTCGCCCTTCTCCACTTCCAGGGACACATCCCTGAGTGCGGGGCGGGTCTGCTTGGGGTAGACCTTGGAGACGTTGTCGAATCGGATCACGGATGCACCACGGGTAGCCGGGGGTAGATGAGCGTGACCATACGCGACCCGGGTGGGCGACCGCAGGCACAGGACGGGTTACGCCGGGGTTGTGCGCTTTGTGCCGGCCCCCGGACTGCCCCCGGGGGGCGACCCCCGCGCACCGGTCGGGTGAACCTGGCACAGTAGAGAAGGGAACGTTCTGGGACCGACGGACGTTCTCATCGTGGAACCGTTGGGCTAGGAGGGCGAGCGCATGACGTACGACCGGCTGGTGTGCGCGAACTGCGCGGCGCCCGTGAGCGAGGGCCGGTGCCCCGTGTGCCGCGCGAACCGCGAGCGGCTGCAGCAGGAGAACTTCTTGGCGGGACTGAACCCCGTGGCGCTGATCGCGCTGGTCGCGGCGCTGATCGCCGCCGTGGCGCTGCTGGCGCACCAGACCGCCTAGGGCGGTCCCCGAGACCGACAGGGCCCGGAGCGTGAGTGACGCTCCGGGCCCTTCGTCATGCAGCGCGCACACGGTCCGTGCGCGTACGGCTACCGTCAGGCAGCGGCTCCGCCGCGGCCGCCCATCAGGCGGGGCAGCACACGGAAGCCGATGCCGCCGACGATCATCGTGGCCGCGCCGACCACCAGGAACGCGGTCTGGCCGGCACCGGTCTCGGCGAGCTGCGCGCCCTGCGCCGAGGTGTTGGACGAGGTGGCCGAACCGGTGTCGGTGAGGGCGGAGGAGCCCTCCTCCTGGGCGGAGGTGCCGGAGCCGCCGTCGGGGTCGGTGTTGCTGTTGCCGCCGCCGTTGTTGCCACCGCCGTTGTTGCCGGTGCCGCTGCCGTCGGTGGGCGTCGACGTCACGGGGTCACTGGGATCCGTCGGGTCCCCGGTGGGCTCGGTCGGGTCGGTCGGAGCCTCGGTGGTCGGCGGGGCCGGCGTCGTGGGGTCCGGCGGCAGCTCGGTGGGCGCGGTGGTGGTCGGCGGCTCGGTGGTCGGCGGGGCCGGAGTGTCGTCGCCCGTGCCGGTGTTGACGTTCACGGCGACACCGCTGCTGTCCACGCTCGCGGTGAGGTCCAGCGCGGAAGCGGCACCCGCGGCGGTCAGCGACGCTCCGGCCGCGATCACGACACCGGCGGCTATCCGCGCGGCGCGGATCCGCGTCTTCTTGGTCATAAGGTTGCTACCCCCAGTAGCTCATCGTCGTCGAGGCGGCGCTCGGGGGCCGTGATCGACGGGGGGTGGCAGGCTTGCGCGTTCCCCCGGTTCACATGCGCCCCAGAGATACGCATGCCACGCTCAACCCTTCCCATTTTTCAAGGCAACGTCAAGGCCGTTGCGCGCGCAATGTCCAGTTGCACGTCTTTTACTGGGAGTTGGAACCTGTGAGTGTGATGTAAAACCCAGGCAAACGACAACTGCCGCCCGGTGGACGGCAGTTGTCGTGTCGACAAAGCAATTGGGGGAGTTACTTCTCCTGCTGCTTGCGCCAGCGAATTCCGGCCTCGAGGAACCCGTCGATCTCACCGTTGAAAACGGCCTCCGGGTTGCCGACCTCGTACTCCGTGCGCAGGTCCTTGACCATCTGGTACGGGTGCAGCACGTAGGACCGCATCTGATTGCCCCAGGAGTTGCCGCCGTCGCCCTTGAGGGCGTCCATCTTGGCCTGCTCCTCCTGCCGGCGCCGCTCGAGCAGCTTGGCCTGCAGGACGTTCATCGCGGTGGCCTTGTTCTGGATCTGCGACCGCTCGTTCTGGCAGGAGACGACGATGCCGGTCGGGAGGTGCGTGATGCGCACCGCGGAGTCGGTGGTGTTCACGCCCTGGCCGCCGGGGCCGGAGGAGCGGTACACGTCGATCCGCAGTTCGCTCTCGTCGATCTCGACGTGGTCGGACTGCTCGACGACGGGCAGCACCTCCACGCCCGCGAAGGAGGTCTGGCGGCGCCCCTGGTTGTCGAAGGGCGAGATGCGCACCAGCCGGTGTGTGCCCTGCTCGACGGAGAGGGTCCCGTAGGCGTACGGCACCTGCACGGCGAAGGTGGTCGACTTGATGCCGGCCTCTTCCGCGTACGAGGTCTCGATCAGCTCGGTCTTGTAGCCTTTCTGCTCCGCCCAGCGCAGGTACATCCGCTGCAGCTTCTCGGCGAAGTCGGCGGCGTCGACGCCGCCGGCCTCGGCGCGGATGTTGACGAGCGCCTCACGGGAGTCGTACTCGCCGCTCAGAAGCGTGCGGACCTCCATCTCGTCCAGCGCCTTCTTGACGGCGGCGAGCTCGGACTCGGCCTCGGCGCGGGTGTCCGGGTCGTCCTCCTCCTCGGCCATCTCGAACAGCACGGCGAGATCGTCGATCCGGCCGCGCAGCGCGTCCGCCTTCCTGACCTCGGCCTGGAGGTGGGACAGCTTGCTGGTGATCTTCTGCGCCTCGTCCGGGTTGTCCCACAGGGACGGCGCGGCCGCCTGCTCCTCGAGCACGGCGATGTCTGCCCTCAGCTTGTCGAGGTCCAGAACGGCCTCGATCGACTCCATGGTCGAGGAGAGGGACTTGAGCTCTTCGGATACATCGACGACTGCCACGCCTCCAGCCTAACGGCTGTGGCAACCGACCTTCGCCGTGCCGCGGGCCCGACCGGTGACCTGCGCTTTCGCGGGGTCAGGGGGAAGCGGGCGCCGAATGCCTCGTGTCCTGCGGTGACGCGCCCGCGTCGTCACCCGACGTCGCGAGCCAGGTGCCGACCCCGGCCGCCGCGGCCAGCACCACCGCCGCCGCCGCCAGCACCAGCCGGCGGCGCCGGGTCACGGCCCGGTGCCGCGCCGACCCCGGCCGGGGCGCCCCCGCGGCCCGCGGCACCCGCGCCGTGCCCCGCGCACCGCCCGCCAGCTCGTCCGGCGCCGGCACCCGCATCGACGTGTGGGTGTCCCGGTTGGAGTCCGCCGGCTTCGCGCCCGGCACCAGCGGCACCGCGCCCCGCCGCCGCACCGGCTCCCCTGCCGGCACGGTCTGCGCCTCCTCGGCCTCCTCCGCCGGCTCCACGTCCGGCTCGTCCACGTCCAGCGGCGGCATCCCCGCGACCAGGGGCAGCAGCTCCCGCAGCCGTACGCCCAGCTCGGAGGCGCGCAGCCGGGAGGCGGGGGCCTTGGCCAGGCACTGGACGAGGAGCTGCCACAGCTCGTCGGGGATGCCGGGCAGCGGCGCCACCGTCTCCGTCACGTGCCGCCGGAGCACGGCGCCCGGATGGCCACCCCCGAACGGTGTGAAGCCCGCCAGCAGCTCGTACAGCACGGTCGCGAGGGCGTAGATGTCCACCGCGGCCCGCGGCGGCAGCCCCTCCACGATCTCCGGCGCCAGGTAGTCCGGCGTACCGATGATCTTCGTGGCCCGGGTGCGGCGCGGCGAGTCGATCAGCTTGGCGACGCCGAAGTCCGTCAGCAACGCCGGGTGCGCGCCGCCGGGGCCGAGCGGGCCCCGCATGTCCAGGAGGATGTTCTCGGGCTTGACGTCCCGGTGCACGACCCCGGCCGCGTGGGCGGCGGCGAGCCCGTCGGCCACGTCCGCGACGATCGCCACCGCCGCCTCCGGCGCGAGCCGCCGGTCACGGTCGAGGCGGGTGCGCAGGTCGGTGCCGCGCACCAGGTCCATGACCAGCGCCAGGTCGTTGCCGTCGACGACGAGGTCACGGACGGAGACGACGTTCGGATGCTCCAGGCCCAGCAGCGCCGTGCGCTCCTGTACGAAGCGGCCGACGAGTTCCTGGTCGGACGCGAGATCCTCGCGCAGCAGCTTGATGGCGACGGGCCCCTCCGGCCCCTCGCCCAGCCACACCGTGCCGGCGCTGCCCCGCCCCAGGATCTGGTTCGCGGTGTACCGGCTGCCGATCTTCCGTCCCAAGACTGCTCCTACTGACGCGTGTTGTCGCCAAAGCTACGCGTCCGAGGGGCCGACCTTCACCGTGGAGACGGAAATCACCCGCCAGGTGTCGACAAATCCCCAAACCAGCGGTCGGGTCGATCAGTTGCCGCTGCCACCGCTTCCGGACGAACCGCCCAGATCGCCGATCCAGCCGCTGACGTTGTCGTACCAGTGCTTGAGCTCCGAGAAGTAGCCCCGGCCCGTGCCGATCCAGTCCTGCAGCGGGGTCAGCTCCCAGACCAGCCAGCCCGCGACGAACAGGATGACGACCATGAACAGACAGCCCTTGAGGCAGCCGAGCCCGGGGATCTTCATCCGGTTGGGGCTGGGCTGACGCGGCTGCCGGGGCTCGCGGACCGGCCGCTGCGGCTCGGGCGCGGGCGCGTACCGCTGCGGCTGCTGGTGCTGCGGCGGCGCGTACTGCTGGGGCTGTTGCTGCTGCGGGTGGCCGTACCCCTGCTGCCCGCGCGGGGCGCGCTGCGGCGGGCGCTGCTGCTGGGGGCGCGGCGGCGGCTGCTGCGGGCGGGCGACCTGGCGCTGGGGGCGGCGGCGCAGCGGGTCCTCGTTCGGGTCGAGGTACTGCACCTGCGTCTGCTCGTTGCGGTCGCGGGCGGCGCGCAGCTGGGTCTGCCAGGGGTGCGGCTGCTCGGGCTGCTGTCCCGGCTGCCCCGGGGGCATGGGCGGCATGACGGCGGTCGGGTCCGCGGCCCCGGTGTTCGGGAGTACGGCGGTGGGGTCCGCGGCGCCGACGGAGCCGGGGCGTCCGGTGGTCGGCAGGACGTTGGTCGCGGCGTTCGGGTCGTAGGCGCCCGCGCCGTGCGGCAGGACCTGGGTGGGGTCGGCGGAGCCGGCGACGGCGGCGGGCTGCGGGTCGGGGGCGAGCAGGGCGCCCACGCCCTCGGCGGCGGCGATCTGCGCGGAGTTCGCGTGCACGCCGATGCCCTCGGCGACCACGCGCAGGGCCCGGGCGAGGTTCTCGGCGCCGGGCCGTTCGTCCGGGTTCTTGCGCAGACAGCGCTCGATGACCGTCCACAGCGGGTCCGGGACGGTGGAGGGGCGGCGGGGCTCGGCGCTCAGGTGCTGGTGCAGGACCTCGAGCGCCGTCTGGCCGGAGAACGGGGGACGGCCGGTGACCAGCTCGTACAGCAGGATCCCGGCGCCGTAGATGTCCACCGCGGAGGTCTGCGGGCGGCCCTCGGCGGACTCCGGCGCGACGTACGCGGGCGTGCCGACGAACTCGTGGGTGCGGGTCAGCCCCGGGGAGTCGGCCAGGCGCGCGATGCCGAAGTCGGTGAGCATCGGGTGCATCTGGCCGCCGTTCTGCGCGAGCAGCACGTTGGCGGGCTTCAGGTCGCGGTGGACGACGCCGTCGGCGTGGCTGGCGGCGAGCGCGTCGGCGATCTGGGCGGTGAGCAGGGCGGCGCCGACGGGGCTGAAGGGGCCGCTCTCGCGCAGGTAGCGGTGCAGGTCGGGGCCGTCGACGAGGTCCATGACGAGGGCCAGCAGATCGCCCTCGACCACCAGGTCGCGCACCCGGACGATGTTGGGGTGGGTCAGCCGCAGCAGGACGGAGCGCTCGCGGAGGAACCGCATCACGATGTCCGGGTCGCTCGCCAGTTCCTCCTTGAGGACCTTGATCGCGACCGTCTCGCCGGGCTGGCCGGCCACGGCGGCCTCGGCCCCCGCGGTCTCCCGCTGGCGGGCTCGCCAGACGGTCCCGGTGGCGCCGCGTCCGAGCGGCTCCTCCAGGAGGTACTTGCTGCCTACCGGCCGCACGTCATGCGCTCCCTGTCGCTCGCCTGCTGTTCCGACCCACTGTAGTGCCGCCGCGCCGGGCGGCATCCTGTCCGCTTTCCGTGCCTCTTCCGTCGTCGCTTCCGGTGCCACTTACGTACCGGTTCCCGTCCCCGTTCGAAGGAAAGACGCTCGACCCGGTCGGCCGGTTGCCGCGGGCCGGACGTGACCGATCTCAACTGATCACCCGCGCATCACTGGTCAGGCACTTTTGGGGGCAGAGCTGACCAATCAAGATCACTTGGGACCGGGGCATGGGCGTGTTGTCAGTGGCAGGTGCGAGGATGCCCTGTGTACTGGCCGACGTGCTCGTGTGGGGTGGGGCTCGTGTTGGGGTGGGGGGTGGGAGCGTCCGATGGGTCTCCCCGAGTCCGCGTCCGCGCCGCGCCCGCGCAGAAGGGATCGCTGACGGCGATGCAGATCCGGCTGACCGTCGTGGACCCGCTGGGCCCGCCCGACCGGGCGCGGGGCCGCGCCGCGAGCTGCGACGTGCTGGTCACCGCACCGGCCGGCACCGCCCTGGCGGCGGTCGCCTCCGCGCTGGCCTCGGCGGTCTCCGGGGACGCCGCCGCGGGCGGCTCCGTCGTGCTGTACGCCGACGGGGAGCGCCTCGACGACCGGCGCTGCACGCTGGGCGAGCCCCCGCTGATCGACGGCGCGGTGCTGGCGCTGGGCGCGCCCGCCGAGCCCGAGCCGCACCCCGAGCTGGACGAGGCCCCGACCCAGCTGCACGTGGTCGCGGGCCCGGACGCGGGCGGTGTCCATCTGCTGCACGGCGGCGAGATCCGCATCGGCCGCTCCGCCGACGCCGACGTCCCCCTCGACGACCCGGACGTCTCCCGCGTCCACTGCGCCGTGACGGTGACCGCCGACGGCCGCGTCTCGGTCGCCGACCTCGGCTCCACCAACGGCACGACCCTGAACGGCGGCCGGGTGACCACACGCCCGGTGCCCTTCACCCCGGGCGCGCTGCTCAGGATCGGCGAGTCGGCCCTGCGCCTGGCACCGGCGGGCGGACCGGGCGCCCGGGTGGCCACGACACCGGACGGCGAGGGGTGCGTACGGGTTCCCTCCGGGGGCGAGGCGGACGGCACGGGACGGGCGGGGTACGGCACGGGGCGGGGCGGGGGCGCCGCGGTGGACTTGGGTGGTGTGGCACAGGGCGATGGCGCGGGCGGCGTAGGGGGGGCGCCGGCGGTACCGCACGCACGCGTGGCGGACGGGGGCGGCACGGCCACTCCGTCGCGCGGGGTGCGCGCGGGGACCGGTGAACCCGTGGTGCCGGGGCAGGGCGGGGCGCCGGGGATCGAGACGACGGGCGCGGGCTCGGGGGCGAGCCACGCGGGGCAGTACGGCACAGGGGAAACGCAGGCGGGAGAGCACAGGGTCGACGACAGCCACGCTGGGCAGTTCGGGGCGGACGACGGCCGGGCGGGGCGGCAGTACGACACCGGCGACACGCACGCGGGGCGGTTCGGGGCGGCTGCGTGGGACGCGGGTGCCGGGGTGCACGGCCCGGCGGGTGACGCTGGAACGTCCGGCACGCGCCCACGGAGCGGTGGCGGTGCCGACGAGCCGTCAGGCACCGGCACGCGCGGTGGCGTCGGCGAACCGACCGGCATGCGCCCGCTGGGCGGAAGCGAGGAACCGTCGGGTAGGCGCCCGCGAGGCGGAGGTGACGAACCGTCCGGCACGCGCCGAGGCGGCGGCGCCGAGGACTCGCCCCGCGCGCGCTCGCGTGGCGGCGTCGATGACCTCTCCCGCACCGCCCGCCCGCACGGCGATGCCGATGACCCGTCCCGCACCGGCCCCCGTGCCGGCGTCGGCGAGGCGCGCCTGGCCACGGACCCCGGCGCGGAGCCCCTGCGCGCGGGCCGCCCCGAGGGTGCCCCCCGAGCCGACGGCACCCCCCCGACCGCCCGCCGCAAGGGCACTCCCCTCCGGGGCACCGACATCCCGCAGGGGGTGCGCAAGCGCGGGGGGCTGTCGGCGTGGGCCCGGCGGCTGGCCGGGAGCCGTGCAGAGCAGGCGGTGCCCGAGCAGGCGTACGACGACGACAGCGCGCGCCCCGTCACCCCCGACGGGCCCGCCCCGGTCGCCGTCGGCCCCCAGGCTCCGGAGACCTGGCCGGACCCGGCGGCCGTGCTGCTGACGGCGCTCGGGCCGGGACCCCGGCTGTGGGAGCGCGGCCCCGCCCACCCCGAGGCGCTCACCGTGCGGCTCGGCACGGCGGACCGGGCCGCGCCCGACGGCTCCGGACTGCTGCCCGCCGTACCGGTGACGGCGGATCTGCGCGAGGTCGGCGCCCTGGGCCTGGCCGGCCCCCGCACCCGCCTTGCGGGGCTGGCCCGCGCGGTGGTGGCCCAGCTGGCCGCGCTGCACTCCCCGCAGACCCTGGAGATCGTCCTGATCAGCGCGGACCGCGCCCGCCCCCTGGAGGAACGCACCGCCGAGTGGTCCTGGGTGGGCTGGCTCCCCCATCTCCGCCCCGGCCACGGCCAGGACTGCCGTCTTCTGCTCGCGTACGACCGCGAACAGGCCACGGCCCGCACCGACGAACTCCTGCGCCGGCTGGACGACCAGCTCGCGGACGGGAGTCACGCCCCGCTGCGTCCGTCCCGGCAGGCACCCGTCCACCGGCCCTCCTGGGCACGTACCGACGACGAGGACGGCGACGCCTTCGCCGGGCCGTACACCGTGGTCGTGGTGGACGGCGACCCCGGGGGCGCCACGGTGCGCGAGGCGGTGGCACGGCTCGCCCTGCGCGGCCCCGAGGCCGGTATCCACGTCGTCTGTCTCGCGGAGACGGCACCCGCGTCACCCGCGTCGCCGGTCACCGACACGTACGAGGCGGCCTGCGCCGTCGCCCCGACGTTCCGTGAGTGCGGAGCGGTGGCCCTGCTCAGCGGCGACGTGGCCACGGCACTGCGGCTGATGCGGGTGGCCAGGAGCGCGGCGGCGACGGGGGCCGGGAGGGGAACGGGGACGGGGACGGGCGAGGCGGCCACGGCCGCGGGAGCACGCGCCGGCTCGACGCCCTCCGCAGACCGCCTCATCACCGCCGACGCCACGGCCGCCTCAGGCGCGGGCTCCGGAACCTCAGCCACCGGCCCAGGCACGAGGGCCGGAACCTCGGCCACCGGCTCACCCACAGGACCCGACATCTCGGCCACCGGCCCGGGCGCCGGCTCCGCAGCCCCCGCTCCCGGGGCCGACACGGCGGCCCAGAGCCGCAGCACGGGCAGCGCCACCTCAGCCGCCGCCGGCACAGGCACCACCGCGCCCCCCGCCACCGGCAACCCCCGCACCTCCCCCACCCCCGCGCCTCACTCCCCCGAACCGACCCCCGTCCGCCCCTCCCACACCGGCCCCATATCCCCCGGCACCGTCGCCGCCGTGGACGCGGTCTCGCTCGCGTGGGCCGAGCGGTTCGCGCGGGCCCTGGCGCCGTTGCGGCCGGACGGTTCCGGGGTCGAGCGGGACACGCGCGTGTCCGTGCCGTTGCCCCAGTCGGCGCGGCTGCTGGACGAGTTGGGACTGGCGAGGGCCACCCCGGCGTCCCTCATGGCGCGCTGGGCCGACGCGGCGGACGACCCGCACACGCTCGGCGGACGGGCCTGGGCCGTGCTCGGCGCCGGACCGCGCGGCCCGGTCTCGGTGGACCTCGCGGCCGACGGACCGCACCTGCTGATCGAGGGCCCGGCGGCCAGCGGCCGTACCGAGCTGCTGCGGGCCGTCGTCGCGTCGCTGGCCGCCGCCGAGCGCCCCGACCGGCTCGGCGTCGTCCTGATCGACGGTCAGGGGGACGGTCTGCGGGTGTGTACCGACCTCCCGCACGTGACGACCCATCTGACCGCCAACGACCCCGTCCGCATGCGGGAGTTCGCCCAGTCGTTGAGCGCGGAGCTGAAGCGCCGCGCGGAGCTGCTCGGCCGCTCCGACTTCGCCGAGTGGCACACGGGCCGCGAGCTGTCGGGCCGCATGGTGGCCCAGCGCGGCACACCGTCCCGCGGCACACCGTCCCGCGGCGTCGCGCCCGGCGCCACCGGCGCGGCCGACCTCGACACCCCGCCCAGCGCGACGATGCGGCTGCGCCCCGGCGCGGCCCGTCGGCAGACGGAGGCCGCGCCGCCGCTGCCCCGTCTCGTCGTGGTCGTGGACGACCTGGACGCCCTGGTCTCCCCCGCCCTCGGCTCCCCGGGCCGACCCGCCGCGGGCTCGGTGATACGCGCCCTGGAGGCGGTGGCCAGGGAGGGCGAGCGGCTCGGCGTGCACCTGGTCGCCGCGGCCGGGCCCGGCGGCCGTACCGCGGAATCGGAGCCGGCCCGCCGGGCCACCCTGCGCGTCACCCTCGAAGCCCCGGAGTCGGGCCCGGACGACCCCGCTCCCGGGCGAGGCCGGCTGACCTGGTCCGACGGGCGCGCGCTGCCCTTCCAGGGCGGCCGGGTCACGGGCCGCATCCCCCGCACGGCGACCCAGCGCCCGACGGTCGTCCCCCTGGACTGGCCCCGCATGGGCGACCCCCCGACCCGTCGCCCCGTACGGGAACTGGGCAACGGCCCGACGGACCTGGCCCTCCTCGCCAGCGCGCTGGAGCGGGCGGCCCGGGAGGTCTCGGCGACGGAGGTCCCCTCGCTCCTGTGACCCGTCGGGTCCGTCCGGGCCCGCCTGCACGCGAACCCCTGACCCCTGGTCACGACGCGGTCACGATCCCCCGGTTGACACATGACGCGGTCTTGCCGCCCTCAACCCCGCGGCGTAGACCGGATCGCACGGGACAGCGCTCGACGTTCGACGACGAACGAAGAACGGGGCAATTGATGCGCAGGACGAGCACCAGGAACCGGAAACGCAGGACCGTCGCGGTCACGGCCGCCCTCCTCGCGGCAGCGCTCTCGCTGGCCGCCTGCGGAGGCAGCGACAACAAGAACGGCGGCTCGGGCGGCAGTTCGCCGAGTGCGAGCGGCGGTGGCAGCGGCCTGAAACTCCCCAAACTCAACGGCCAGACGCTGGAGGTCGCCGCCGTCTGGACCGGTGCCGAGCAGGACAACTTCATGAAGGTCATGGACGAGTTCAAGAAGCGCACCGGCGCCAAGATCGACTTCGTGCCGACGGGCAACAACACGTCCACGTTCCTCGGTACGAAGATCCAGGGCGGTCAGCCGCCGGACGTCGCGTTCCTGCCCCAGGTCGGCGTGTTGCACCAGTTCGCGGACAAGGGCTGGCTCAAGCCGCTCGGCGCGGACGCCAAGGCCCAGCTGACGAAGAACTTCTCCAAGGGCTGGGTCGACCTCGGCGCCTGGAAGGGCACCCAGTACGGCGTCTACGCGAAGGCCGCCAACAAGTCGCTGGTCTGGTACAACACCAAGGCCTTCGACGCGGCCGGCATCAAGGACACCCCGAAGACCTGGAAGGACTTCCTGACCACCGCGCAGACGCTGTCCGACGCCGGGTCCCCGGCGGTCTCGATCGGCGGCGCGGACGGCTGGACGCTCACCGACTGGTTCGAGAACGTCTACCTCTCGCAGGCGGGTCCGGAGAAGTACGACCAGCTGGCCGCCCACAAGATCAAGTGGACGGATCCCTCGGTCAAGGACGCCCTGACCACGCTGGCCCAGCTGTGGGGCAAGAACGACCTGATCGCGGGCGGCACCAAGGGCGCGCTGAACACGGAGTTCCCGAAGTCGGTCACGCAGACCTTCTCCGGCGACACCCCGGCCGCGATGGTCTTCGAGGGCGACTTCGTCGCGGCGAACATCAACGGCGACACCAAGGCGAAGCTGGGCACGGACGCGAAGGTGTTCCCGTTCCCGGCGGTCGGCTCGCAGCCCCCCGTGGTCAGCGGCGGCGACGTGGCGGTGGCGCTGAAGGGCGGCCAGGGCGCGCAGGCGCTGCTGACGTTCCTGGCGTCGACGGACGCGGCGCAGATCTGGGCGGCGCAGGGCGGCATCCTCTCCCCCAACAAGGAGATGGACATGTCCAGTTACAAGGACGCCATCACCAGGCAGATCGCCCAGCAGCTGCTCGCCGCCGGTGACAGCTTCCGCTTCGACATGTCCGACCAGGCCCCGGCGGCGTTCGGCGGCACGGCCGGCATCGGCGAGTGGAAGGACCTGCAGGACTTCCTGCGCGACCCGAAGAACATCGCGGGCACCCAGCAGAAGCTGGAGGCCGACGCCGCCAAGGCGTACGGCGCCGGCTGACGGTCCGGCCATGACGTCTGTGGCGAAAGCGACGGGGGGCGCCGGCGCACTGCCGACGCCCGCCGCCAAACCGCGCAAGAGCGTCACGGGGACACGGCTGTGGGTGGCGGTGCTGTTCCTGCTGCCCGCGTTCGTGCTGCTCGGGGCGCTCGTGGTCTACCCCATCGGGTACTCGGTCTGGCGCAGTCTCTACGGCGCCGGCGGCTCGGACTTCGTCGGGTTGAAGAACTACGGCGACATCTTCAGCGACAGCCGCACCCTGACCGCCGTACGCAACACGGCCATCTGGGTGGCGGTCGCACCGGCCGTCGTCACCGCGCTCGGGCTGATCTTCGCGGTGATGACCGAACGGGTGCGCTGGGGAACGGCGTTCAAGCTGATCGTCTTCATGCCGATGGCGATCTCGATGCTCGCGGCCGGGATCATCTTCCGGCTCGTCTACGAGCAGGACCCCAGCCTGGGCGCGGCGAACGCGGTCGCGAAGTCGATCCACGACACGTTCGTGTCGTCGTCGGTCTATCCCGACGCCCGGCCGAACGCGACGGCGAGCGATCTCAAGCCGTCCGGCGGCGGCTCGTTCACCACGACCAAGACGGTGCACGCGGGCACGCCGGTGATGCTGCCGCTGGTCGGCATCGCGCCCAACCGGCTCCCCGGCAACCCGGAGAACGCGAAGGCGGCGAGCGGCAGCGGGATCACCGGCACCGTCTGGCTGGACTTCAAGCTGGGCGGCGGCGGCACCAAGGGCAAGGTCGACCCCGGTGAGAAGGCGCTGAAGGGCGTCAAGGTGGAGGCCGTGAAGGACGGCAAGGTGGTCGCCTCCGCCAAGAGCGGCGCGGACGGCACCTTCACCCTGCCGGCGAAGGCCGAGGGAGCCCAGGTGCGGCTGCCCGCCTCGAACTTCTCCGCGCCCTACAGCGGCATCGACTGGCTCGGCCCGACGCTGGTCACGCCGGCGATCATCGGGGCGTACGTGTGGATGTGGGCGGGCTTCGCGATGGTGCTGATCGCGGCGGGCCTCGCCGGCGTCGACCGCAACCTGCTGGAGGCGGCCCGGGTCGACGGGGCCAACGAGTGGCAGGTGTTCCGGCGGGTGACGGTGCCGCTGCTCGCGCCGGTCCTGGTCGTCGTCCTGGTCACGCTGATGATCAACGTGATGAAGGTCTTCGACCTGGTCTACATCATCGCCCCGCAGCCCAGTCAGGACGATGCCAACGTCCTCGCGCTGCAGCTGTTCCTGTCGTCGTTCGGCGGCGGCGGAAACGAGGGCGTGGGCAGCGCGATCGGCGTGATCCTGCTGCTGCTGGTGCTGCCGGTGATGTGGGTCAACATCCGGCGTCTGCGAAGGGAGAGGCAACGGTGACCGCCCTCGATTCGACCGTGCGCGCCAAGCGCTCCTTCGCCGCGCGGGTGGCGAGCGGCGCCGCGGGCGGGGTGCTGCGGGTCTTCCTGATCGTGGTCGCCGTGTTCTGGCTGGTGCCCACCTTCGGGCTGCTGGTCTCCTCCTTCCGCGACCCGACCGACATCGCGACCTCGGGCTGGTGGAAGGTGTTCACCGCGCCCAGCCAGCTGACCGCCAAGAGCTACCAGTCGCTGCTGGAGAAGGACGCGATCACGCACGCGCTGTTCAACACCGTGTGGATCACGGTCCCGGCGACGCTGCTGGTGGTGCTGCTGGGCGCGATGGCCGGGTACGCGTTCGCCTGGATGGACTTCAAGGGCCGCGACTGGTGGTTCCTGGTCGTGGTCGCGCTGCTCGTGGTCCCCGTCCAGGTCGCCCTGATCCCGCTCGCCGACCTCTTCGGCAAGATCGGGATCTTCGGCGACATCATCGGCGTGGTCCTCTTCCACGTCGGCTTCGGACTGCCGTTCGCCATCTTCCTGTTGCGCAACTTCTTCGCGGAGATCCCCCGTGAACTCCTGGAAGCGGCACGACTGGACGGCGCCGGCGAGACCCGGCTGTTCCTCACCGTCGTCCTCCCGCTGGGCGCCCCCGCGATCGCCTCGCTGGGCATCTTCCAGTTCCTGTGGGTGTGGAACGACATGCTGGTCGCGCTCGTCTTCTCCAACTCGGAGTCGCAGCCGCTGACCGTCGCGCTCCAGCAGCAGGTACGGCAGTTCGGCAACAACATCGACGTGCTGGCGCCCGGCGCGTTCATCTCGATGGTGATCCCGCTGATCGTGTTCTTCGCGTTCCAGCGGCAGTTCGTCTCCGGGGTCATGGCGGGCGCCGTCAAGTAGCCCCGACGCAACCCCCGAGGCAACGGAAACGGGGGACGTCGTTCACCCGGTGTCCCCCGTATGCCGTAGTAAACCGTAACCAAATCACTCCATCGGCCGTTCCCGGGCAAGGTCCTACCGCCCGCTGCGACCCATGGATGTCCCCTTGCCCAGGTTCAGTGTCATCGTCCCCGTGTACAAGGTTCAGGCGTATCTGCACGCATGCCTGGAGTCGGTGCTGTCGCAGTCGTGTGCGGATCTGGAGCTGATCGCCGTCGACGACTGCTCGCCGGACGGATCGGGCGCGATCATCGACGAGTTCGCGGCCCGCGACCCACGGGTGCGGGCCCTGCACCTGGCGGAGAACCAGGGGCTCGGCCGCGCCCGCAACGCCGGTCTGGCGCAGGCCCGCGGCGACTACCTGGTCTTCCTGGACGGGGACGACACCCTCACCCCGCACGCCCTGCGGATGATCGCCGACCGGCTGAAGGAGACGGGCGAGCCGGACGTCCTGGTCTACGACTACGCGCGCACCTTCTGCACCGGCGAGACCCTCCGCAACCAGGCCGCGGCGCAGCTCACCGAGCAGGGCCCGGCGCCCTTCCGCCTGGAGGACCGCCCCGGCCTGCTGAACCTGCTGATGGTGGCCTGGAACAAGGCGTACCGGCGGGAGTTCGTCGAGCGCGAGGCCCTGGCCTTCCCGCCCGGCTTCTACGAGGACACCCCGTGGACGTTCCCGGCCCTGATGGCGGCGGGTTCGCTGGCGACGCTGGACCGGGTGTGCGTGCACTACCGCCAGCGCCGGCAGGGCAGCATCCTCGGCACGACGAGCCGCAGCCACTTCGACGTCTTCGAGCAGTACGACCGGGTCTTCGCGTACGTCGACGGCCGCCCCGAACTCGACCGCTGGCGGCCGGTGTTGTTCCGCCGCATGGTCGACCACCTGGCCGTCGTCTTCACCCGGCCTGGCCGGCTGCCGCGCGGCGCCCGCGCCGAGTTCCTGCGCAAGGCCCGCGCGTACTACCGCCGTTACCGCGTCCCCGGCGCCCGCCTCACCCCGCGCCACACCCTGATCCGCTGGGGCCTGCACCGCACGTACCGCACCCTGCGGGCGGCCTCCGCCCTGCACCGCACCGTGCTCAAGCGCACCACCCGCCTGCTCCGGTCCCTGCGCACGACGGCCCTGCGCGTCCACTACCGGGTCCAGCGCTGTCTGCCGCTGCGCGCCGACCGCGCCGTGTTCACCGCGTCCGACGGCCGCGGCGGCAACCCCGGCGCACTGGAGGACGCGTTCCGTGCCGTCGTCCCGCACATCCGCACCACCTGGCTCGGCGGCCCGGACACGGCCGCCCACTGGACGGCCCTGGCCCGCTCCAAGTACCTCGTCGCCGACACCGCGCTCGACCCCCGCCTGGTCAAGCGCCCCGGCCAGGTCCTGATCCGGGCCCACCAGGGCACCCCGATCGGCCACGTGGGCCTCGACCTCCTGGAACGCCCGGCCGCGGCCCGGGACACGGACTTCGGGCGGCTCCTCGACGACGTCGACACGTGGGACCACGTGCTGTCCGCCAACCGCCACTCCACCCTCACCTGGGAGCGCGTCTTCCCGGGCGCCTACACCACCCTGGAACTCGGCTCGCCGCGCAACGACGTGTTCCAGAAGGCGACTTCGGCCGACGTGACCCGGCTGCGCGAGTCCCTGGGCATCCCCCCCGACTCGGTCGCGCTGCTGTACGCCCCGGCTCCCCGCGTCTACCGCCGCACCCAGTGCTCCCCCCTCGACCTGGACCGGGTCCTGCGCCGTCTGGGCCCCCGCCACGTCGTCCTGGCCCGCACCGACGGGCCCGTCCCGCCGCACGGCCGGATCATCGACGTCAGCGGCCATCCGAGTATCGAGTCCCTCTGCCTCGCCTCGGACGTCCTGGTCACCGACTACGCGCCCCTGATGGTCGACTACGCCAACCTCGACCGCCCGATCGTGCTCCACCTCGACGACTGGGAGGCGTACGAGGCGGCCCGCGGCATCTATGTCGACCTGCGCGCCTTCCCGCCGGGCGCGGTCGCCCGCAACGAGGACGAGCTGATCGACATCTTCGTCACCGGCCACTGGCGCGGCTCCCGCTCCGCCCAGCTGCGCTCCGTCTTCCGCGAGCGTTTCTGCCCGTACGACGACGGTCGCGCCGCCGAGCGGGTCGTACGCCATGTCGTCCTGGGCGAGCGGGGGCTGCCGCCGGTGATCCCGCTGGAGCGGCGCCACCCGGTGCCCTCGGCGGCAGCGGGCCCGGCACGCTCCCCGCAGGCCACCGTGCCGCAGCCGGCCGGTTCCCTGACCGTCACCGACAGCCTCTGAACACCGTTCTCACACCGGGGAGTTCCATGCCCTCCAGCCCGTCACGGCCCACCCCGAGCCGGCCGTCCACCTGGCGCCCGGCGGGGCGCCCGGGACGCTGACGCACCCGCACGACCATCGAGAGAAAGAGCAGAATGCCCCGCTTCAGCATCATCGTCCCCTCCCACGGCGTGGCAGGCCGCCTGTCCCAGGCGCTGGACTCGGTCCTCGCGCAGTCCCACGGCGACTTCGAGCTGATCCCGGTCTGCGACGGCCCCGACGCGCCCGCGGCGGAGCTCGTCGCCGGGTACGCCGAGCGGGACTCCCGGGTGAGCCCGGTGCACTCGCCGCCGGCGGACGGTCTGGCCGGGGCGCGCAACACCGGGATGCGGGCGGCGACCGGCGCGTATCTGCTGTTCCTCGACGGCGACGACACCCTCGTCCCGGGCGCGCTGGCGGCGCTGGACGCACGGCTGACGGAGACCGGTGACGTGGACGTCCTGTACGCCGAGCACGAGCGGGTGCCGTGGTGGGAGGGCGAGGCGACCAACCCGTGCGCGCTGCTGCTGCCGAAGACCCCGGCGGGCGCCTTCTGCCCCGACCAGGTGCCCCAGTTGACCGGCGTGCAGCTGCCGGCGTGGAGCGCGGCCTACCGCAGGTCCTTCCTCACCGGGCACCGGCTCGGCTTCCCCGACAGCCACTACACCGACGTCGGCTTCGGCGCCCTGGTGGCGCTGCGGGCCGAGAAGGCGGCGGTGCTGCGCGAGGTCGTCGTACGCCATCTGGTGCGCCGGCAGGGCAGCCGGCTGAACCTGCCGGGCCCGCACCACGCGCAACTCCTCGACCAGGTCGAGCTGGTGCTCACCCGCGCCGCCGAACTGGGGCTGCACGAGGAGCGGTTGGTGCCGCTGTTCGACCACCTCTTCGCCACCGTCCTGAAGACGGCCACCCATCCGGGCCGGCTCACCTCCGGCCGCCGCGCCTTCTTCCGGCGGGCGGGCGGGCTCTACCGCCACCACCGCCCGGCCGGCTTCCGTCCCCCGGGCGGGAGTCTCGGCGTCCAGCACCGGCTGCTGGCGAGCGGGGCGTACCCGGCCTTCTGCGCCCTGCGCGGCGTCAACCGGTCGGCCACGCGGGCCGTGGAGGCCCTGCCCCGCCCCCGCGGCCTGCGCACCCGGCTCCGCTACGCCCGCGCCCTGCGCCGCCCCCTCGACCCCCACCTCGCGGTGTACTGCGCCTACTGGGGCCGCGGCTACGCCTGCAACCCGGCCGCGATCCACGCCAAGGCCCGCGAACTCGCCCCGCACCTCCGGGCGGTGTTCCTCGTCGAGCCGGACCAGGCGCACACCGTGCCGGAGGACGTCGAGTACGCGGTCATCGGCAGCGCGAAGTACTGGGACGTCCTCGCCCGCGCAAAGTACCTGGTCAACAACGCCAACTTCGCGGACGCGGTCGTCAAACGCCCCGGCAGTGTGCACCTGTCGACCCAGCACGGCACCCCGCTGAAGAAGATGGGCGTCGACCAGGCGACGTACCCCGTGGTGGCCGCCGCCACCGGCAGCTTCACCAAGCTGCTGGAGCGGGTGGACCGCTGGGACTACAACCTCACCTCCAACCGCCACTCCACCCAGATGTGGGAGCGGGCCTTCCCGGCCGCGCACGAGACGCTGGAGTACGGCTATCCGCGCAACGACGTCTACTACACGGCGACCGCGGACGACGTGGCCCGCGTCCGGCGGGAGCTGGGGATCCCCGAGGGCAGCACGGCCGTGCTGTACGCGCCCACGCACCGGGACTACCACACCGGTTTCGAGACCGGCCTGGACCTGGAGGCCTTCTGCGAGGAGGCCGGCGAGGACGTCGTCGTGCTGCTGCGCGCCCACTACTTCTACGACCGGGGCCGGGCGCACAGCACCGGCCGGATCATCGACGTGACCGGGCACCGCTCCTCCGAGGACGTGTGCCTGGCCGCGGACGCGCTGATCACCGACTACTCCTCGATCATGTTCGACTACGCCAACCTGGACCGCCCGATCGTCGTGTACGCGGACGACTGGGACGTCTACCGGGAGACCCGGGGCGTCTACTTCGACCTGATGGAACATCCGCCGGGACCGGTGGCCCGGACGCCGCAGGAGCTGGCGGGCGTCTTCCGCGACGGATCCTGGGCGGGCGCCGAGTCCGCCGCCGCGCGGGCCGCCTTCCGGGAGCGGTTCTGCGAGTTCGACGACGGGCGGGCCGCCGAGCGGGTGGTGCGCCGGGTGCTGCTGGGCGAGCCGCCGGAGGCGATCCCGCCCGTGATCCCGCTCGCCGAACGGACCCCGGCCCCGCTCCCCGCCCTCGTGAGGAACTGACACCCGTGCCCCGCTTCAGCATCATCGTCCCCGTCTTCAAGGTGCAGGGCTACCTGCGTGAGTGCATCGACTCGGTGCTCGGACAGTCCTGCCCCGACCTGGAGTTGATCGCCGTCGACGACCGCTCCCCCGACGACTGCGGCGCGATCCTCGACGAGTACGCGTCCCGCGACGACCGGGTGCGCGTGCTGCACCTGCCCGAGAACGTGGGGCTGGGGCGGGCGCGCAACGCCGGCCTCGCGCAGGCCCGCGGGGACTATGTCCTCTTCCTCGACAGCGACGACTTCTACACCCCCGGCCTGCTGGCCGCCGTCGCCGACCGGCTGAGAAGCGCCGAGGACCCGGACATCCTGGTCTTCGACCACGTCCGCACCCACTGGTGGGGGCGGGGCGGCCCCAGCGACTCCTCCACCCTGCTGGCCCGCGCCGGCCAGGACGTCTTCGACCTGCGCACCAGCCCCGAGTACGTCCATCTGTTCCTGGTCGCCTGGAACAAGGCGTACCGGCGGGACTTCTTCCAGGGGCACGGCCTCCAGTACGCGCCGGGTCTGTACGAGGACGCGCCGGTCACCTACCGCTCGATGGTGCTGGCCGAGCGCATCGCGTGCCTGAACCGGATCGGCGTGGAGTACCGGCAGCGGCGCCAGGGGGCGATCACCCGGACGCCGGGGCGCCGGCACTTCGACATCTTCCCGCAGTACGAGGGCCTGTTCGCGTTCCTGGAGGGGCGCGACGACCTCGTCTGGGCGCGGCCCCTGCTCTTCGAACGGGCCCTGGACCACATGCTGTTCGTGATCGCCCGCGAGGACCGGGTCACCCCCTCCGACCGGGCCGCCTTCCACCGCGAGATGCGCGCCTTCCACCGCCGTCACCGCCCCGAGGGCTTCGTCCCGCCGGCCGGTCCGCGTGGTACGGAGATGCGGCTGCTGGCGAGGGCGCCGTACGCCTCGTACGCGGCCCTGAGCGGTGCGCGGGGTCTGCGCGGGATCGCCGGGGCGGGCAAACGACGCGCGGCGCAGCGGCTGTCGGCCGCCGCCCAACGCGCCTGGTACACCGCCGGGTCGAGGCTTCCGCTCGATCCGCGTCTCGTCGTGTACTCCTCCTCCCATCACGCGGGCGTGAGCGGTGACCCGGCCGCGATCCACGCCAAGGCCCGGCAGATCGCGCCGGAGTTGCGCGGGGTGTGGGTGGTGCGGGAGGACGCGCTGGACACGGTGCCGGAGGGAGTGGACTACGTGGTGCCGGGCTCGCGGCGCTACCAGTCGGTGCTGGCGCGGGCGACGTACTGGGTGAACAACGTCAACTGGCCCGGCGCGCTGGTCAAACGGCCCGGTCAGGTCCACATCCAGACCCATCAGGGCACCCCGCTCAAGTACATGGGCGCCGACCTGCTGGACAAGCCCGGCGCCCGGCACGGCTTCAGCGTGCCGAGGATGCTGCACCGCGCCGACCGCTGGGACCTCAGCCTGGTCGCCAACCGGCACTCCGAGCTGGTGTGGGAGCGGGCGTACCCCTGCCACTTCACCTCGGCGCGGACGGGCAGCCCGCGCAACGACGTGCTGGTCACCGGTGACGCGGCGCGGGCCGCGGCCGTCCGCGCGCGGCTCGGCGTCCCCGCCGGCCACACCGTCGTGCTCTACGCCCCGACCCGCCGCGACTACTGCCGGGGCGGCCACGTCGACCGCGTCGACCTGGCGCGTTTCGCCGCGGACCTCGGCACGGGCCACACCCTCGTCGTCCGTCTGCACCCGACCCTCGCGACCGGCACGGCACGCGGGTTCGGCCTGGCCGACCTGCACGGGCGAGGTGTCCTGGTCGACGCGACCGACGAACCGCACGTCGAGGATCTGATGCTGGCCTCGGACGTGCTGGTCACCGACTACTCTGCGCTGATGTTCGACTACGCCAATCTGGACCGGCCGATCGTGGTCCACGCCGACGACTGGGGCGCGTACGCGGCGAGCCGGGGCGCCTACTTCGACATCACCGCCCAGTCGCCGGGCCATGTCTCCCGTTCCTACCGGGAGTTGGCTTGGCTGTTCGCGTCCGGCACCTGGAAGGACGAGGAGTCGGCGGCGCTGCGGACCGGGTTCCGGGATCGGTTCTGCGAGTACGACGACGGGCGGGCCGCCGAGCGGGTCGTACGGACGCTGATCCTCGGCGAGGAGATGGCCGCGCCGGGGACGTCCGCCGCGATCCCGGCGCCCGCCGCCGGCCGGGCCCCCTCGATGAGGTGACGGCTACAGCGCGGCCCGGGCGCGCGACAGCGCGGACGCCGGTGCAGGGACGTCCGCGCCGTCTGCCTTCAGGCGGCTCCTACTCGATGACGAGGTCGACCTCGATGTTGCCGCGGGTGGCGTTGGAGTACGGGCACACCTGGTGGGCGGTCTCGACCAGCTTGCGGCCGGTCTCCTGGTCCACGGTGTCCGGCAGCTCCACGCGCAGCGTCACCTTCAGACCGAAGCCCTCGCCCTGCTTGCCTATGCCGACCTCGGCGGTGACGGCGGCGTCGCTGACGTCCACCTTGGCCTGGCGGCCCACGAGACCGAGGGCGCTGCCGAAGCAGGCGGCGTAACCGGCGGCGAACAGCTGCTCCGGGTTGGTGCCCTCACCGTTGCCGCCCAGCTCCACCGGCGGCGCCAGCTTCACGTCGATCTTGCCGTCGTTCGTGAAGGCCCGGCCGTCCCTGCCGTGGGTGGCGGTGGCGACCGCGGTGTAGAGCGCGTCCATGGGAAACCATCCCTTTCGAGTCGTTCGTGTTCCGGCGGCTCTTCCACGGCCGCCGCACGACGACAAGTAGAGCACACAATTCGATTGCGCACAACTAAATAGCTCGCAAGAGCTATCCTGGAGGCATGAGTACGACGCCCACCACCGACTGGCTCCGCCTGGACCAGCAGATCTGCTTCTCCCTGAACGCCGCGTCGCGCGCCTTCGGCGGCGTCTACCGCGTGGTCCTCAAGGACCTCGGGCTCACCTATCCGCAGTACCTGGTGATGCTCGTGCTGTGGGAGCACGGTGACCTGCCGGTCAAGAAGCTCGGCGAGCACCTGCGCCTCGACTCCGGCACGCTCTCCCCGCTGCTCAAGCGGCTGGAGGCGGCGGGTCTCGTCCGCCGTGAGCGCAGCGCCCGCGACGAACGCTCGGTGGAGGTACGGCTCACCGAGGAGGGCACGGCGATGCGCGAGCGCGCCCTTCAGGTGCCGCGCCGCATCGCCACCGCGACGGGCCTCGACGTCGACGAGATCCGCGCGCTGCGGGCCCGCCTGGACGACCTCACGACCGCGCTGGACGCGGCCGTGGCGGAGGAGATGGGAGCAGGCCGGTAGGAGCCGCGAGCCCGTTCATCGGCGCGAGCCGTGTCGTCCGAGCACGGCGGACGTACAGCCGGAGGCTCACACGGCCGCTGCGGTACTGCCACCGGGGCGTGAACTGCTCCGCCAGAGCGGCGAGCTTGGCCCGCTCGACCGGACTGCGCGGAGCGGAGCCGTGGCGGAGGAGGTGGGAGCAGGCCGGTAGGAGCCGCGAGCCCGTTCATCGGCGCGAGCCGTGTCGGCCGAGTACGGCGGACGTACAGCCGGAGGGTCACACGGCCGCTGCGGTACTGCCACCGGGGCGTGAACTGCTCCGCCAGAGCGGCGAGCTTGGCCCGCTCGACCGGACTGCGCGGAGCGGGCCGCCGCGACCCCAGCACCCGCCCGTCCCCGACGACCCACACCCGGTCGACCCCGGCCAGCCGCGCCGACAGCTCGCGCACCCCGACCTCCTCGCCGCTCAACGTCCCCGACCGCGGCCCCGACTCCCGCAACGCGATGTCCCGGGCCCTGCCGAACCCGCCCGGATAGGCCGACTCCGCGATCCGCCAGAACGCCGGCACGAACAGCACGGGGTCGCCGGGCCGGATGTCACGGGCGGCGAGCCCGGAGACTGCGGCGAGGTTCTCGGGCCGGTGCGCGGGGGAACGGTCGTGGCGGTAGAGGGGGAGGTCGTGCGCGGCGACGAGCGCGACAGCGAGGACGCCGGTGAGGGTGAGGAGGGGCGCGCGGGGCAGCGGGCAGCGAGGGACGGGGCCGGGGCGGGCCAGGAACCGCCCGTACGGACCGCGCCGAAGGCCGGTTCCCTCGCTCAGGTCCTCCCGTGGGGAGGGGAAGCCGGGCACGCGACGACCCGGCAGCAAGCGGGACAGGGCCCCGGCCAGCCACTCACCCCCCGCCGCCACCAGCAACGGCGCCCCCGCGAAGGCGTACAGCACATACCGTTCGTGATACAGCGGCTGCACCTGGGAGGCCGTCATCAGCAGGGTCGGCGGCAGTACCAGCAGCGGAACCGCCACCCGCGCGACCCGGGGTACTCCGAGCCCGGCCGCCGCGAGCAGCACTGACGTCCGGAACACCACCCCCGTGGGCCCGGCCGCGACCGCTCTCACGAGGGCGTCGGCCTCCTCCCAGTCCGGCGCCACGAGCCACCCCACCTGCCCGGCCTGTCCATGGGACACCCACACCAGCGGCGCCAGAACGACCGCCACCACCCCCACCGCGCGCCCCCACCCCGCCCACACCCGCCCCGGCGCCCGCGCCAGCAGCAACGTCACGGCGTGCGCGCACACGACCAGCACCGCCATTTCGTGCAGCAGACAGGTGACGGCGAGGACTGCGCCGTAGCCGGCCCAGACCCGCCCCGACCGGCCCTCGAGTCCCGTGACCAGCAGCAGCGTCGCCCCCAGGACGCCCGCCGAGACGATCGCGTAGGACCGCCCTTCCTGCGCGTAGTGGCCGATCAGCGGGGTGACGGCGTAGAGCAGGCCGGACCACAGGCCCACGCGCGGACCGGCCAGCCGCAGGCCCAGCGCACCCACCAGCCCCGCGCTCACCGCCGCCCCGCACACCGACGGCAGCCGCAGCGCGACCTCGTCGGGCCGGACGGCGAGAACGACGTGCAGGACGAGGTAGTAGAGCCCGTGCACCGCGTCCACCGAATGGAGCATCCGCCAGATCTGCCCCACCGTGCGCCGGCCGACGAGGAAGGTGACCGCCTCGTCGCCCCACATACCGCCCCGGTCGAGCCGCCACAGCCCGATCCCGAGCATCACGGCCGCGGGCACCGCCACGGCCAGGACCTCGGGACGCGCCAGTCGGCGCCCCGTGTTCTTACCGTCCCCACGCCTGATATTGGGCTGTTGGCGAGCTCTTACCGACGATTGACGGTGTATCAGCACGTCCACTCCGCTCGCCCGGCTTACGATCCGCCGTGATGAACGCGGAGCCGACCTCAAAGACACGACGTCCTCTTCTCGCCCTCGCGGCCGGCTGGCTCGCCACCCGCGCCGCGATGCTGTGGCTGCTCGCGCTGGGCGGTGTGCCGCTGCTCGGCCACGGCTCGGTCGCCCGGGAGGTGTGGCGGCTGTACCACCACTGGTACGGCGTCCTGGCGCACGGCAGCTTCCCCGTCCACGACCCGCTCTGGCAGTACCCGCCGGGCGCCGGCGCGGTCCTGCTCTCGCCCGCGCTGCTGCCGGGCCTGACGTACTTCCAGGCGTTCGTCGCGCTCACCCTCGCCTGCGACGCGACGATCACCGTGGCGCTGACGATCGCGGGCGCCCGCGGCCACCGCAGCCTCCTCGGCGCGGCGGTGTGGGTGGCCGGCCTCCCCCTCCTGCTGCAGACGCCGCTCGCGCGCTACGACGTCCAGGTGACCGCCCTCGCCGTCCTCTCCCTGCTGGCGTTGCCGCGCTCCACGCGCGCGTGCGGGGCGTTCGCGGCACTGGGCGCCCTGGTGAAGGTGTGGCCGGCGCTGGTGCTCCTCGGCACGCCGAGGGGCCGTATGACGCGCTCGGCGTGGGCGTGGGCCCTGGCCACCGGGACCGTCGCCCTGGGCGTGCTGGCGGCCCTGTTCGCCAACCCCTTCGGGTTCCTGCGCGAGCAGGGCGGGCGGGGTGTGCAGATCGAGTCGCTGGGCGGCACGGTGCTCTCCTTCGCCGTGCACGCCGGCTGGCCGGGGAGGGTGCGCTACCAGTACGGCGCCATGGAGTTCACCGGCCCGTACGTCCGCACGGTCGCCCACGTCTCCCTCGCGCTCACCGCGGTCGCCTTCGCGCTGCTGCTGCTGTGGCGGCTGCGGGCCCGGCGCTGGACACCGGCCACGCCCTACGACGCGGCGCTGAGCGCGGTGCTGCTGTTCACCGTCACCAGCCGGGTGATCAGCCCGCAGTACATGATCTGGCTGGTGGGGCTGGCCGCCGTCTGCCTGACCTCGCGGCACACCGTGCAGCGGCCGGTCGCCGCGCTGGTCCTGGCGGCGACCGCGGTCAGCGCCGTCGAGTTCCCGGTCCTGTACGGCCAGGTCATGGCCTGCACCTGGACGGGCTGCGCCCTGATGCTCGTACGCAACGGGCTGCTCGCGGCGGCCGCCGTGCTGTCCTTCGTCCGGCTGTGGCGCTCCACCTCGCCCGCGCCGCCCCTGCCGCGCGCGCCCCGCCGCTCCCCGGACGCCCGCGGAGCCACCCAGGCCGTCCCGGCGTGAGGTGGGGCCTGCTTCACTGATACCGGACGCGCACCTGCACGCCTCGACCGACTTCGACCGACTTCGACCGACTGAGGGGACGGCCCGCACATGACCTGGCTGATCACCGGCGGCGCCGGTTACATCGGGGCGCACGTCGTGCGCGCGATGACCGGTGCGGGCGAACGGACGGTCGTGTACGACGACCTGTCGACGGGCCTCGGGGAACGGGTGCCGGACGGGGTGCCGCTGGTGGTGGGGTCGACGCTGGACGGCGAGCGGGTAGCCCGCGCCCTCGCGGACCACTGGATCACCGGGGTGGTCCATCTGGCGGCGAAGAAGCAGGTGGGCGAGTCGGTGGAGCTGCCCCTGCACTACTACCGGGAGAACGTCGAGGGCCTGCGCGTCCTGCTGGAGGCCGTCACGGCGGCCGGTGTCCCGTCGTTCGTGTTCTCCTCCTCGGCGGCGGTGTACGGCATGCCGGACGTGGAGCTGGTGACGGAGGAGACGCCGTGCGTGCCGATGTCGCCCTACGGCGAGACGAAGCTGGCGGGCGAGTGGCTGGTCCGGGCCACGGGCCGCGCCACGGGACTGTCCACCGCGTCCCTGCGCTACTTCAACGTGGCGGGCGCCGCCACCCCGGAGCTCGCCGACACCGGCGTCTTCAACCTGATCCCCATGGTCTTCGAGAAGCTGACCGAGAACGCGCCGCCGCGCATCTTCGGCGACGACTACCCGACCCCCGACGGCACCTGCGTACGCGACTACATCCACGTGGTGGACCTGGCCGAGGCCCATGTGGCGGCGGCCCGCGCCCTGCGAGCCTCGCCCGGCCGCGACCTCACCCTCAACATCGGCCGCGGCGAGGGCGTCTCGGTCCGCGAGATGATCGACCGCATCAACGCCGTCACCGGCCACGACCGCCCCCCGACGGTCACCCCCCGCCGCCCCGGCGACCCGGCCCGCGTCGTCGCCTCCGCCGACCGCGCCACCACAGAACTCGCCTGGAAGGCCAGACACGACGTCCAGGGCATGATCACATCGGCGTGGGAGGGCTGGCTACGCCTCCATCCGGAGGCGGCCCGCCACTAGGCTGCGCCGATGCCCAGCCACATCGACCGCGCCCTCGGCGCCGTCCTCGGCTCCGCCGTGGGCGACGCCCTCGGCGCCCCCTTCGAGTTCGGCCCCGAGGGCGCCTTCTCCGCCCGCTTCCCCGACCCGGGGGCGGGCGGCGAGATGTGCGGGGGTGGCGGCTGGGACCCCGGTGAGGCGACGGACGACACACAGATGGCCGTGCTGCTGGGTGAGTCCCTGGTGGAGCGCGGCGACCTGGACCTCCCGGACGTCTTCGCCCGCTTCCGGCGCTGGGCGGCCGCCGACCCGAAGGACATCGGCCTCCAGACGGAGGCGGTCCTGACCAGCGGCGACCCCTGGGACCTGGCGGCGGCACTGCACTTCCAGACGAGCCAACGCGCGGCCGGGAACGGCGCGTTGATGCGGGCCTCGACCTCCGCGGTGCATTTCGCCGCGGCGGGCCGGGAGACCACCATGGACGCCGCCCGCCGCATCGCCGCCCTCACCCACGGGGACCGCGCCGCCTGGGAGGGCACGGCCGTCTTCCACGAACTGGTGCGCGGGGCCCTGAACGGGGGTGATCTCCTCGCCGCCCTCCCGGACACGCTCGCCGCCGTCCACCCCGACCACCGCGAGCGGTACGCGACCGTCCTGGCCGCCGACTGGCATCCGGACCTTGCGACCGAGTTCAACGGCGCCGTCTGGCCGTGCCTCGCCTCCGCCGTCTGGGCGCTGCGGACCACCACCTCGTACGAGACCGCCGTGCGCGCCGCGATCGACCTCGGCGGTGACACGGACACCGTCGCCGCCGTCACCGGCGGCCTCGCAGGAGCCGTGTACGGGGTGGGGGCGATTCCCGAGCGGTGGGTGTCGGTGCTGCACGTGCCGTTGCCGGGGTTCGGCGGCCGGGTGCTGCGTGCGGCCGAACTCGCCGGACTGGCGCGGCGGTTGCTCGGTCGGGAGCGGGGAGGCGCGACCTAGCGGTTGTTCAGGTACGCCAGTACGGCGAGTACCCGGCGGTGGCCGCTGTCGCTCGGGGGCAGGCCCAGTTTCAGGAAGACGTTGCCGATGTGTTTGTGGACGGCGCGTTCCGTGACGACGAGGGTCCGCGCGATGGTGGCGTTGTCGTGGCCCTCGGCCATCAGGGCCAGGACCTCGCGTTCGCGCGGGGTGAGGGAGTCGAGGGGGAGTCCTTGCGTCGGGTGAGGAGTTCGGTGACGACCTCGGGGTCGAGAGCCGTGCCCCCGGCCGCGACCCGCTCCAGCGCGTCGAGGAACTCGTCCACCCGGCCGACCCGGTCCTTGAGCAGATAACCGAGCCCGCTCGCCCCGCCGGTGAGCAGTTCGGCGGCGTACGACTCCTCGACGTACTGGGAGAGCACCAGGACGGGAAGTCCGGGAATCTCGGCCCGTGCCGCCAGCGCGGCGCGCAGCCCCTCGTCCCGGAAGGCGGGCGGCATACGGACGTCCAGCACGGCCGCGTCGGGCCGGTGCTCCAGCAGCGCGGGCAGGATCTCCGGGCCGGTGGCGGCGACCGCCACGACCTCGTGCCCCGCGGAGGTCAGCAACAGGACGAGCCCCTCCCGCAGCAGGGCGTTGTCCTCGGCGATCACGACTCTCACGGCAGTTCCGCCTCGACTCCGGTCACCGCGCGCGGCGACGACTTCCGGCGACCGGCGACCGGCGACCGGGCCACCGCAGCTTACTCACAGCGCCTTGATCGCCTCGGCGGTGGCCCGGGCGAGCGCCCCGAGGTAGCCCTTGGGCAGCTTCGGGCTGCGGATCACCACCGAACGCCAGTACAGCGGCCCGGAGATCAGGTCGAGCGCCAGCTCGTCGTCGTGCCCGGCCCGGATCTCGCCGCGCTGCTCCGCCGCCACGAGGATCTTGCTCGCCACGCCCTCCTGCCCGTCCCGCAGCGCCTTCTGCACGGCCTCGGCCATGTCGGGGTTGCGGGCCGCCTCCGCCTGGAGGTCGGGCAGGATCTGCGAGGCCAGCGGGTGCCGCAGGGCGCGCGAGGTCACCTCGTAGAGCAGCCGCAGATCGTCCTCCAGGGAGCCCGTGTCCGGGGCCGGCAGGCCCTGCACCGCGAGGGCGGAGACGATGTCGAGGACCAGGTGCAGCTTGGAGCGCCAGCGGCGGTAGACCGCGGTCTTGCCGACGCCCGCCCGGCGCGCGATCCCCTCGATGGACATGCGCGCGTAGCCGACGGACGCGAGCTCCTCGAAGACGGCCGCCCGGATGGCCTCCGTGACGTCCTCACGGAGCACGGCCGCCCCTGCTGGGGTCCGGCGGCGCGGACGCGTCTGAGGCTCCTCGGCGTTCGTCGTCATGCGGACCAGCATAGGGCGTTGCGACGATACGGTCCCGTCCCCACGCGGAACGTGGCGACGACACGGTCCCGGTCCCACGCGGCACGTCACGACGGCACGGTTCCGTCACCGCGCAGAGCGTCACGACGGAACGGTCCCGTCCCACCGGACCATGTCCGCCGCCCGCCCGGTACCCGCCTGCGCGAGATGCGTCACAACGAAACGGTAACGGCCCCACACTGGTCGTCACGACGATACGGTTGCGTCCCGACGGACTCCGTGACGACGAAACGGTTGCGTCCCGACGGAGTACGTGACGACGAAACGGTTGCGTTCCGACGCCGAAACGGCCTACGCTCACGTTGCGACGATACGGCCCCGTCCCGACGTAAGAAAACGTGAAGAGATGCGTAAGGAAACGCCGGGCAACGTGACCGTGCCGGCCGACGGGCCGGACGCCGCACACCCCTCCCCCCGAGTGAAAGCAGCGGATGTGAGCCAGGTCCTCGACACACCGCCCCCGACGCCGGTCCCGGCCGACGACGACCTCGCGGCCCTCGCCGCCCGCCACGGCCTCTCGGTCAGCGGCGCCCGCCCCTCCCTGCCGGAGTACGTCCGGCAGCTGTGGGCCCGGCGCCACTTCATCGCCGCCTTCGCCACCGCCAAGCTCACCGCCCAGTACAGCGAGGCGAAGCTCGGCCAGATCTGGCAGGTGATGACCCCGCTGCTGAACGCGGCGGTCTACTACTTCATCTTCGGCGTGCTGCTGAACACCAAGCGCGGTGTGCCGGACTACATCCCGTTCCTGGTCACCGGCGTGTTCATCTGGACGTTCACGCAGAGCTCGATCATGGCGGGCACCCGCGCCATCTCCGGCAACCTCGGCCTGGTGCGGGCCCTGCACTTCCCGCGGGCCGCGCTGCCGATCTCCTTCGCCCTGCAGCAGCTGCAGCAGTTGCTGTTCTCGATGGCCGCCCTGGTCGTCATCCTGCTCGGCTTCGGCGTTCCGGTCTCCTTCTCCTGGCTGCTCGCGATCCCGGCCCTGGTGCTGCAGTTCACCTTCAACACCGGCGTCGCGCTGATCATGGCGCGGATGGGCGCCAAGACCCCCGACATCGCCCAGCTGATGCCGTTCGTGCTGCGCACCTGGATGTACGTCTCCGGCGTGATGTGGAGCATCACCCGGCTGACCAAGGGCGACCACCTGCCCCACTGGGTGACGCTCGCGCTGGAGACCAACCCGGCGGCCGTCTACATCGACCTCATGCGCTTCGCGCTGATCGACAGCTTCCACGCCAAGCAGTTGCCCCCGCACGTGTGGGCGGCGGCCACCGGCTGGGCCCTGCTCGCCGGCGTGGCCGGCTTCGTCTACTTCTGGAAGGCTGAGGAGATGTACGGCCGTGGCTGAGTACACCGACGAGCGCGTCCCCACCGTCGTCTGCGACGGCGTCGACATCATCTACCGGGTCAACGGCACCGGCGCCGGCCGGGGCTCCGCGACCGCCGCCCTCAACCGCATGCTGCGCCGTCAGCAGACCGAGAAGGCGGCCGGCGTGCGCACGGTGCACGCCGTGAAGAACGTGTCCTTCGTCGCGTACAAGGGCGAGGCCGTCGGCCTGATCGGCACCAACGGCTCCGGCAAGTCGACCCTGCTGAAGGCGGTCGCCGGCCTGCTGCCGGTGGAGAACGGCCACATCTACACCGACGGCCAGCCCTCCCTGCTCGGCGTCAACGCCGCCCTGATGGGCGACCTGACCGGCGAGAAGAACGTCTACCTCGGCGGCCTCGCGATGGGCATGTCCCGCGAGGAGGTCAAGGAGCGCTACCAGGACATCGTCGAGTTCTCCGGCATCAACGAGAAGGGCGACTTCATCACCCTGCCGATGCGCACCTACTCCTCCGGCATGGGCGCCCGACTGCGCTTCTCCATCGCCGCCGCCAAGGACCACGACGTCCTCCTCATCGACGAGGCGCTGGCCACCGGCGACCGCTCCTTCCAGAAGCGCTCCGAGGAACGCATCCGCGAACTGCGCCAGCAGGCGGGCACGGTGTTCCTGGTCAGCCACAACAACAAGTCCATCCGCGACACCTGCGAGCGGGTGCTGTGGCTGGAGCGCGGCGAGCTGCGCATGGACGGACCGACGGAAGAGGTCATGGAGGCCTACGAGGAGTTCACCGGCGGGGCGGACAAGCCGAAGGCCGCCTGAACACCGCCGAACACGAGCGAGGGCGCCCCGGGCCGGTCAGGCTCGGGGCGCCCTCGCTTTCGTGTCCGCGATGAATGCGTACCCGCCGGTACCCGCTACGAGTGCGTGCGCAGCAGGGTGCGCATCGTGCGCATCGCCACCGACAGGTTGGCGAGGTCGAACGTCTCCGAGCCCTGGATCTCCTCCAGGGTCGTGCGCGCCCGGCCGAGGATCGCCGCGTTCTTCTCCTGCCAGGTCTTGAAGCGCTGTTCGGGCGTCGAGGTGCCGTTGCCCACCGCCAGCACGTCCGCGGTCAGTGCCGCGTGGGCCGCGTAGAGGTCCTCGCGGATGGAGGCGCGGGCCATGGACTGCCAGCGGTCGGCGCGGGGCAGCTCGATGATGCGGTCCATGAGCTGGGTGATGTGCAGCCGGTCGGCGAGGTCGTAGTAGACCTCGGCGACGTCCAGCGGCTCCTTGCCCATGCGGTCGGCGACCGAGACGATGTCGAGCGCCGGGAAGGCGGAGGAGAACCCGGCCACGCGCGTGGCGAGTTCGTCCGGGACGCCGGCGCCGGTCAGCTCGTCGTAGATCTGCTGCCACCACTCGAGGTCCGCGCCGCGCAGCAGCTTCGGCAGCTGCAGCCAGACCTGCTCGACGCGCTCGGAGAAGAAGTCGACGGTCTCGGCGAGCTGCACCGGCTGCGGCCGGTTGTTGAGCAGCCACCGCGTGCCGCGCTCGACCAGGCGCCGCGAGTGCAGCCGGATCCGGGTCTGCACGGCGGCCTCGACCTGGTTGTCCAGGGCCTCCACCGCGTCCCACACGGGCGCCGAGCGGAAGATCGCGCGGGCCACGGTCTGCGCCCGGACGATCTCCTCCAGCGACGCCCCGGTCTCCTCGCGCAGCCGGTGCAGATACGTCGTACCGCCCGTGTTGACCGTGTCGTTGACCAGGACGGTCGTGACGATCTCCCGGCGCAGCGGGTGGTTGTCCATGTACTGCGGGAACTGCTCGCGCAGCGCCGTCGGGAAGTAGGCGTGCAGCAGACCGCGCAGGTGGGTGTCGTCGGGGAGGGTGGTGTGCAGCAGCTCGTCGGCGACCGTGATCTTCGTGTACGCCAGCAGGACGGCCGTCTCCGGACCGGTCAGGCCCTGGCCCTGGCCCAGCCGCTCGCGGATCTGGCGGTCGGTGGGCAGGAACTCCAGCGCCCGGTCGAGGTGGCCCTCGCGCACCAGGTGCCGCATGAAGCGCTGCTGGGCGTGGAGCATGTCCTTGGACTGGGCGAGCGCGTTGGCGATCGCGGTGTTCTGCGCGTAGTTGTTGCGCAGGACCAGCGCGCCGACCTCGTCGGTCATCTCCGCGAGCAGCTTGTTGCGCTGCTTGACGGTCATGTCACCGTCCGCGACCAGGCCGTTGAGCAGGATCTTGATGTTCACCTCGTGGTCGGAGGTGTCCACGCCCGCGCTGTTGTCGATGGCATCGGTGTTGATCTTGCCGCCGTGCAGCGCGAACTCGATCCGGCCGAGCTGGGTCAGGCCCAGGTTGCCGCCCTCGCCGACGACCCGGACGCGCAGGTCGGCGCCGTCGACGCGGATCGGGTCGTTGGCCTTGTCGCCGACGTCGGCGTGCGACTCGGTGCTGGCCTTCACATAGGTGCCGATGCCGCCGTTCCACAGCAGGTCCACCGGCGCCCGCAGGATCGCCTTCATCAGGTCCGCCGGCGTCATCTTGGCGATCTTGTCCTCGATGCCGAGGGCCTCGCGGATGTGCGCGTTCAGCGGGATCGCCTTGGCGGTACGGGGGAACACCCCGCCGCCCGCCGAGATGAGCTCGGTGTTGTAGTCCGCCCAGCTGGAACGGGGCAGCTCGAAGATGCGGCGGCGCTCGGCGTAGGAGGTGGCCGCGTCCGGGTGGGGGTCGATGAAGATGTGCCGGTGGTCGAAGGCGGCGACCAGGCGGATGTGCTCGCTCAGCAGCATGCCGTTGCCGAACACGTCACCCGACATGTCGCCGATGCCGACGACCGTGAAGTCCTCGCTCTGCGTGTCCACGCCCAGCTCGCGGAAGTGCCGCTTGACGGACTCCCAGGCGCCGCGCGCGGTGATGCCCATGCCCTTGTGGTCGTAGCCCGCGCTGCCGCCGGAGGCGAAGGCGTCACCGAGCCAGAAGTTGTACGACTCGGCGACCTCGTTGGCGATGTCCGAGAAGGTCGCGGTGCCCTTGTCGGCGGCGACGACCAGATAGGTGTCGTCCTCGTCGTGCCGGACGACGTCCTGCGGGGGCACGACCTCGCCCGCGACCATGTTGTCGGTGATGTCGAGCAGCGCCGAGATGAACGTCTTGTAGCTGGCGATGCCCTCGGCCAGCCACGCGTCCCGGTCCGCCGCCGGGTCCGGGAGCTGCTTGGCGACGAAGCCGCCCTTGGCGCCCACCGGCACGATGACGGTGTTCTTCACCATCTGCGCCTTCACCAGGCCGAGGATCTCGGTACGGAAGTCCTCACGCCGGTCGGACCAGCGCAGGCCACCGCGCGCGACCTTGCCGAAGCGCAGGTGCACGCCCTCCACGCGCGGGGAGTACACCCAGATCTCGAACGCCGGGCGCGGCGCGGGCAGGTCGGGGATCGCCTGCGGGTCGAACTTCATGGAGACGTAGTCGTGCGGCCTGCCGCCCGCGGCCTCCTGGAAGAAGTTCGTGCGCAGGGTCGCCTTGATGACGGTCAGGAACGACCGGAGGATGCGGTCCTCGTCGAGGCTCGCCACCTGGTCGAGGGCCGCGTCGACCTCTTCGAGGAGGGCGTCGACGATCTCGCGGCCCGCGCGCTGGCGGTCCGGCGACATCCGCGCCTCGAACAGGGAGACCAGCAGCCGCGTGGTGTGGACGTTGTTGCGGAGGGTGTCCTCCATGTAGTCCTGCGAGAAGGTGGAGCCCGCCTGCCGCAGGTACTTGGCGTACGCGCGCAGCACCATCGCCTGCCGCCAGGTCAGCCCGGCGCTCAGCACGAGGGAGTTGAAGCCGTCGTTCTCCGCCTTGCCGGTCCAGGTGGCGGCGAAGGCCTCCTGGAAGCGCTCACGGCCGTCGTCGCCGTAGTCGCCGCCGGTCTTCGAGGTGGGCATGCGCAGCCCGAAGTCGTAGATCCAGGCGATGGAACGGTCCGCGCACCGCAGCTCGTACGGCCGCTCGTCCGTGACCTCGACGCCGAGCCGGCTGAGGACCGGCAGCACCGCGGAGAGGGAGACCGCGTCGCCCTTGCGGTAGATCTTGAAGCGGCGCTCCTCGGGGGAGGCGCCCACCGGCTCGTAGAGGCTGAGGGAGAAGTCCTTGCCGTCCTGCTGCTGGGTCTCGCTGAGCTGTTCCAGGTGGACGAGGTCGGCGACCGCGGCACGCGGCGTGTGGTCGGCCTTGTAGCCCTCGGCGAAGGCGTTGTTGTAGCGGCGCAGCAGCTCGGCGGTCCGCTCCTCGCCGAGTTCGGCGTTCAGCGCCTCGGCGAAGGCGTCGGCCCAGGAGCGGGCGGCCTCCACCAGACGCGCCTCGATGCGCTCCTTGTCGGCGTCGGACAGCTCGGGCAGCTCGGTGCCCTGCGGGACGCGGACCACGAAGTGCAGCCGGGACAGGATCGACTCGGTGTTCCAGGCCGTGAAGTCGACGCTGATACCGCCCAGTTCCTCCTTGAGGATGTCGATGATCCTCAGGCGGACGCCCGTCGTGTAGCGGTCGCGGGGCAGGTAGACGAGGGCGGAGTAGTAGCGGCCGTACTCGTCCTGGCGCAGGTAGAGCCTCAGGCGCCGGCGCTCCTGCAGGTACAGGACGGAGGTGGCGATGGACTCCAGCTCGTCGGCCGGGGTCTGGAAGAGCTCGTCGCGCGGGTAGGTCTCCAGGATCTGCAGCAGGTCACGCCCGTCATGGCTGTTGGGCGAGAAGCCGGCGCGCTCCAGGACCTCGTCCACCTTGCGGCGGATGACCGGAACCCGGCGCACCGATTCGGTGTACGCGGCGGAGGAGAACAGCCCCAGGAAGCGGCGCTCGCCGATCACGTTGCCGTCCGCGTCGAACTTCTTGACGCCGATGTAGTCCAGGTACGACGGCCGGTGCACGGTGGCACGGCTGTTGGCCTTGGTCAGCACCAGCAGGTTGTGCTCGCGCGCCTTGGCCCGGGCGTCGGCGGGCAGCCGCTCGAAGGACGGGGAGACCGGGTGGCCCTCCTCGCCGGCGTGGTGCGGGTCGGATCGCAGTATGCCGAGGCCGGTGCCGGGGACGGCGGCCAGGGTGTCGTCGTCGCGCAGCTGGTACTCGCGGTAGCCGAGGAAGGTGAAGTGGTCGGCCGCCAGCCAGCGCAACAGCTCGCGGGCCTCCTCGATCTCCAGGTCGCGCAGATCGGGGGCGACCGGCTCCTTGGGCAGCTCGTCGGCCATGCGCAGCGCCGCGTCGCGCATCTTGTCCCAGTCCTCGACGGCCTCGCGGACGTCGGACAGCACCCGCAGCAGGTCGACGGTGATCTGCTTCAGGTCGCCGCGGTCGGTCTCGCGGTCGGTCTCGACGTGGATCCAGGACTCGAGGTGCGCGTCGTGCGGCAGGTCGCCGCCCGCGTGCGCGGGCAGCACCTCGATGAGCTTGCCGGTGAGGTCGCGGCGGACCACGATCTGCGGGTGGATCACGACGTGGATGCCGCGTCCCTGCCGGGTGAGCTCGTTGGTCACGGAGTCGACTAGGAAGGGCATGTCGTCGGTGACGACCTCGACCACGGAGTGGCTGCACGTCCAGCCGTTCTCCTCCACGGTCGGGGTGTGCACCCGCACGCTGGCCGTGCCCTGAGGGCGGTTCTCGGCCAGTCGGTAGTGCGAGAGCGCGGCTCCGAAGACGTCGACCGGGTCGCGGCCGGTGAGGTCCTCCGGGGCGGTGTGCAGGTAGTAGCGCTGGAGGAACGCGAGCACGGACTCCTGGTCCGGGGTCTCCGGGGTGTCGGGTGTGCCCTCGTCCGCCGTCCCGGTCGGTAGGCCCCCGACCGGGCTGTTCTCAGCTACCCGAGCGGCCCTCTCCAGCAGCTCGGCCTTGGCTTCGTCCAGCTTGGTCTGCATTGTCCTCTGGCTCCTGTCGCGCGCCGTTGCGTGACGTAGAAGGAAGTACGGTCTCTTCCCCAGCGGCTCGACGCCACGGCCCGGGTTCTCCGGTCTGCTCCGACGCTATGCCGCAGGGTGAGATGAGCGGGGGGTTATCAGCCATTCTCGACGCGCCCACGGGATGTGACATCGCTCTCCGCGACGCCGGTTTCCGGGGTGTGTACGGCCTCCTGGGGGCCCGTGCGGCCCCGTCCCGCCCGCGAGGACCAGCGACCGCCGCCCGGTCACGGAGATGTTCCGTGCTCTCCGGGCGCAGGGCAGGGGCAGCAGTGCCCCCGCGAGCTATCGCGCTGATCACGCCACCAAGGCTATCGCTCCTGACAGGGGCCACGTCATGAGCCGTATGTGTACAAAACCAGGGGTGGAAGTTTGACATTCTGCACAGCGACCAACCTCCGCGCGCCCCCTTGGCAAGCGCGCCCGGCGGAGGCACGTTGCCGACATGACAGCCAAAATCCTCATCGTCACCGGCGACGCGGCGGAGTCCCTGGAGGTCCTCTACCCCTACCAGCGGCTGCGCGAGGAGGGCTACGAGGTCCATGTCGCCGCTCCTTCCCGCAAGACACTGCGCTTCGTCGTCCACGACTTCGAACCCGGCTTCGACACCTACACCGAGAAGCCCGGCTACACCTGGCCCGCCGACCTCGCCTTCGCCGACGTCGAACCGGGCCAGTACGCCGCCCTCGTCATCCCCGGCGGCCGGGCCCCCGAGTACCTGCGCAACGACCCCGAGCTGCGCAAGATCCTCAAGTCCTTCTTCGACGCCGACAAACCGGTCGCCCAGATCTGCCACGGTCCCCTCCTCACCGCCTCCATCGACAGCCTGCGCGGCCGCCGGGTCACGGCGTATCCCGCGCTGGAGCCCGACATGCAGGCCGCCGGAGCGACCTTCCAGGACACCGAGGCGGTCGTCGACGGCACCCTGGTCTCGTCCCGGGCGTGGCCGGACCATCCGGCATGGATGCGGGAGTTCCTCACGGTGCTGCGGGCCAAGGCGCCGGTGACGTAGGTGCCGGTCACGTAGCCGGCCGGGCGCTCACGCGGCGAGGCGCTCGGCCTCCATGACCGCCTCCGCCAGCGTGTCCACCACCGGCACGCCGGCCTCCTCCAGGCTGGCGCGGCTGTGCGACCCCCCGGTGTACAGCACGGCCCGGGCTCCCACGTGCCGTGCGGCCACCGCGTCGTCGGCGGCGTCCCCGATGACGACCGTCCGGGCCGGATCCACCGTGGCGAGCGAGGCGAGGTGGCGCACCATGTGCTCCGCCTTGCTCCCCCCGGAGGGTCCGGTGCGGCCGTCGACGCGTATGAAGTGCGCCTCGATCCCGAAGCCCCGCACCAGCGGCACGAGGTCCTCGTGTCCGTACATGCTGAGGATCGACTGGCTGCGTCCCGCCGACCGCCATCCGGCGAGCAGCTCCGTCGCCCCCTCGGTCAGCGCGCACCGGCCGCGGTGCTCGCTGTAGTACCGGTGGAAGGTCAGGTCCATGAGCTCCCACTCGGCGTCCGTCGGCAGCCGCCCGAGCAGCCGCTCGTAGAACTTCGGCACCGGGACGCAGTACAGCGTCCGGTACTGCTCGATCGTGATCGGCGCCAGCCCCAGCTCGGCGAACGCCGCGTTCGTCGCCCCGATGATCGCGTCGTTGTCGTGGAACAGCGTCCCGTTCCAGTCCCACACGATGTGCGCCCCTGCGTTCTTCCCCATGCCCAAAACGTACCCGCCGCCTCTGACAATCAAGAGAACGGCGGGTCGACCGGGGTGCGCTGAGGCAGTCGACCGGGGTGCGCCGAGGCAGTCGACCGGGGTGTGCCGAGGCGGTCGACCGGGGTGTGCCGAGGCAGTCGACCGGGGTGTGCCGAGGCGGTCGACCGGCGCGTGCAGAGGGCGGTCGACTGGGGCGAGCCGACGGCGGCCGAACGGGGCCAGCCAAGGCGGTCAACCGGGGTGTCCAGTGGACAGTCGACCAGGGCGGGCCGACGACGATCGACCGAGGCGAACCGACAGCGGTGGACCGGGGCCAGCCAAGGCGGCCAACCGGGGTGTCCAGTGGACAGTCGACCAGGGCGGGCCGACGACGATCGACCGAGGCGAACCGACAGCGGTGGACCGGGGCCAGCCAAGGCGGCCAACCGGGGTGTCCGGTGGACAGTCGACCAGGGCGGGCCGACGACGATCGACCGAGGCGAACCGACAGCGGTGGACCGGGGCCAGCCGAGGCGGCCAACCGAGGCGGGCCGTCGGCGGTCGAGCGGGGTGTGCTGACGGCTATCGATCGGAGCGGGCAGAGGGAGTTCAGTCCGCGAGGCCCACCAGGTTCGGGACCTCCTGCGTGGCGTACCAGAGCAGTTCGTGGTCCTCGGCCCCGTCCACCACGAACTGGGCGTCGTCGTCACCACGGTCCGCCGCCTCCAGCGCCTCGGCCGCCGCCGCCACGTCCGTCTCCGCGTCGTCGAGGTCGACGTGCACGGCGGCCGCCTTGGCCAACGGTACGGCCTGGCTGACGCGGACCTCGCCGAGCGCGGCAGGGTCGAGTCCGCGGTCCGGGTCGGCCCAGGCCGCGCCGTCGGGCACGTCGACGGCGACCACGACCCGGCGCCGGGGAGCCCCGGCGTCGGCGGCGAGCAGACGCAGCGAGGCGAGGGCGGCGCGGTTCAGCGCCGCGTACTCCAGTTCCTCGATGTCGTCGGAGAGGTACCACTCGCGCAGCGCGGGGGTGACGGCGTAGGCGACGAGCGGCCCGGCCCCCAGCTCTCCCGTCTTGTACGCCTCGGCGAGACCGGGGAGGGTCAGGGGGACGTAGACGCGCATGTCTGGCCGCTTTCGTGATCGAGGGCTCCGCTGGACAGGGCCTTCAGGATACGTGCGGGCGTCCCCTTTCGAGTCCCCGGTGATGACGCCGAGGCCGTCAACCCCGGGCCCATAATTCACCCTCGACCCCCGCGTGAACTCGGGCTTACAACCCCCTAGATCACCCTGATAGGTGAACCTTCCGGCCGCTCCGACCCGATCTGCCGCTTCCTTGCTGCCGCCATCGCGTTCCGTACAAGATCCGTGACAGGAAGTTACCGCCCGGTACCACCGCTCGACCGGGCGCTCATGGACACGCTCATGGAAACGGGGACACCCATGCACAAGGTCATGACCAGGGCAGCGCAGAGCCGGCCGGGGTCTCGCCCACCGGGCCGCCATGACACGCGTCGCCCGGGCGGCGCACCGCCGCGCACCCCGGGCGGAGCCTCGGCCGGGACCGCCCCGGGAGGTGGCCGCCCGCCCGGCTCCCACGCCTCCGGGCGGCCGGGCGCCACGCGTCCCACAGACAGCCGCCCCGCGTCAGCTCCAGCCCCGACTTCGATCCCGGCTTCGGCTTCGGCTTCGGCGAGGAAGGCGCCCACCGGGCTCGCCCGAGTGGCAACCGCACCGTCGGACACCACCACGCCGGACACCACCACGCCGGACTTCGCACAGTCCGGCACCACCCCGGACTTCTCCACATCGCCGGACACGGCACACGCGATGCCGGCACCGCCGGTTCGGCGGGCCGTCCCGCAGCCCCGCCCCACCGACGTCTTCGCCGACCGTCTGCTCGCCGTCCTGAGCGGGCAGCGGCCCGTCCACTGGATGCTCCGCCACACCGCGGGCCGTGCCTACGACGAACTGGCCCTGCTCGCCGAACGCGGGCCCCTGCGCGCCCGTGGCACCCGCCCCGTCGTCCGCGACATCGGCTACTGCGTCCCGCGCCCCGGCGCCATCGAGGCGTTCGCCCGGATCGGCGCCGGGGAGCAACTGCGCGCCATGGCCTTCCGCCTGGAGCAGGGCCGCGATCTGCGCTGGCGCTGCACGGCCGTGGAGCTGGGCGGCCCCCGCCCCGCGCGTGCCGCCAACGACGACTAGGCGACCGTACGCGACAGGGCCGGGTCATCCCGCGGATGACCCGGCCCTCGAGCCGCTACGACGCCTCGCGCGCCGTCGCCGCCGTCACTTCTTGCGGCGACGCCCGCCCCGCGCCTGCTTGCGGCGCTCCGCGCGCGTGAGGCCGTCGGCCTCCGAGCGCACCGGCTCCTCGTCGCCGACGAAGTCGCCTTCGACGGTGCCGCCTTCGCCGTCCACGGTCGGCGCGGAGAAGTGCAGGTTCCGTCGCTGCGGCGCGTCCAGCCCCTTCGCGCGGATCTCCGGACGCACGCCCGCCTGGGCCGGCACCGCGTCCTGCTTCTCCATGTCGACCGGAGCGGCGTCCTCGACCGGGACCTCCTCGACCTGCTGCTCGACCTGGACCTCCAGGTTGAACAGGTAGCCGACGGACTCCTCCTTGATGCCCTCCATCATCGCGGTGAACATGTCGAAGCCCTCGCGCTGGTACTCGACCAGCGGGTCCTTCTGCGCCATCGCGCGCAGGCCGATGCCCTCCTGGAGGTAGTCCATCTCGTAGAGGTGCTCGCGCCACTTGCGGTCCAGGACCGACAGCACGACCCGGCGCTCCAGCTCACGCATGATCTCGGAGCCGAGCTGCGCCTCCCGCGCCTCGTACTGCTCGCGGATGTCGTCCTTGATGGACTCGGAGATGAACTCGGCGGTCAGACCGGCCCGGTCACCGGCGGCCTCCTCCAGCTCCTCCACCGTGATCCGCACCGGGTAGAGCTGCTTGAAGGCGCCCCACAGCCGGTCGAGGTCCCAGTCCTCCGGGAAGCCCTCCGCGGTCTCCGCGGCCACGTACGCGTCGATCGTGTCGTCCATGAAGTGGCCGACCTGCTCCTGCAGGTCCTCGCCCTCCAGGACGCGGCGCCGCTCGCCGTAGATGACCTCACGCTGGCGGTTGAGGACCTCGTCGTACTTCAGGACGTTCTTACGGGTCTCGAAGTTCTGCTGCTCGACCTGCGACTGGGCGGACGCGATCGCGCGCGTGACCATCTTGTTCTCGATCGGCACGTCGTCCGGGACGTTCGCCATCGACATCACGCGCTCGACCATCTGGGCCTTGAACAGCCGCATCAGGTCGTCACCGAGGGACAGGTAGAAGCGGGACTCGCCGGGGTCGCCCTGACGGCCGGAACGACCGCGCAGCTGGTTGTCGATACGGCGCGACTCGTGCCGCTCGGTGCCCAGCACGTACAGCCCGCCGAGATCCTCGACCTCTTCCTTCTCGGCCTTGACCGCCTGCTCGGCCCGCTCCAGGGCCGCGGGCAGGAACTGGGCCCACTCCTCGATGTGCTCCTCCGGGTCGAGGCCGCGCTGGCGCAGCTCCGCCTCGGCGAGGTCCTCGGGGTTGCCGCCGAGCTTGATGTCCGTACCGCGGCCGGCCATGTTGGTGGCCACCGTGACGGCGCCCTTGCGGCCGGCCTGGGCGACGATCGTCGCCTCCCGGTCGTGCTGCTTTGCGTTCAGCACCTCGTGCTGGATGCCGCGCTTGGACAGCTGCTGCGAGAGGTACTCGGACTTCTCGACCGACGTCGTACCGACGAGGATCGGCTGGCCCTTCTCGTGCTTCTCGGCGATGTCGTCGACGACCGCCTCGAACTTCGCGACCTCGGTGCGGTAGATGAGGTCCGACTGGTCCATGCGGATCATCGGCTTGTTGGTCGGGATCGGGACCACGCCGAGCTTGTAGATCTGGTGGAACTCGGCGGCCTCGGTCATCGCCGTACCGGTCATGCCGGAGAGCTTCTTGTAGAGGCGGAAGAAGTTCTGCAGGGTGATCGTGGCGAGCGTCTGGTTCTCGTCCTTGATGTCCACCCCTTCCTTCGCCTCGATCGCCTGGTGCATGCCCTCGTTGTAGCGGCGGCCGGCGAGGATACGGCCGGTGTGCTCGTCGACGATCATGACCTCGCCGTCGATGACGACGTAGTCCTTGTCCTTCTTGAAGAGCTCCTTGGCCTTGATGGCGTTGTTCAGGTAGCCCACCAGAGGCGTGTTCACCGACTCGTACAGGTTGTCGATGCCCAGCCAGTCCTCGACCTTGGTGACACCGGACTCGTGGATGGCGACCGTGCGCTTCTTCTCGTCGACGTCGTAGTCGCCGGTCTCCTCGACGCCCTTGAGCGGGTTGCCGGCCTCGCCGCGCTTGAGGCGCAGCACCAGCTTGGCGAAGTCGCCGTACCACTTGGTGGCCTGGTCGGCGGGGCCGGAGATGATCAGCGGCGTACGGGCCTCGTCGACCAGGATGGAGTCGACCTCGTCGACGATGGCGAAGTTGTGCCCGCGCTGGACGAGTTCGTCCTTGGACCACGCCATGTTGTCGCGCAGGTAGTCGAAGCCGAACTCGTTGTTCGTGCCGTACGTGATGTCGCACTCGTACTGCTCACGGCGCTGGGCCGGCGTCATGTTGGAGAGGATGCAGCCGACGCTCAGGCCCAGGAACTTGTGGACGCGGCCCATCATCTCGGAGTCGCGCTCGGCCAGGTAGTCGTTGACCGTGATGAGGTGGACGCCGTCACCGGAGAGCGCGTTCAGATACGCGGGCAGGGTGCCGACCAGGGTCTTGCCCTCACCGGTCTTCATCTCGGCCACATAGCCGAGGTGCAGGGCCGCACCGCCCATCAGCTGCACGTCGTAGTGCCGCTGGCCGAGGACGCGCTTGGCGGCCTCGCGCACGGTGGCGAACGCCTCGGGCAGCAGGTCGTCCAGGCTCTCGCCGTCGGCGTAGCGCTGCTTGTACTCATCGGTGAGGGCCCGCAGCTCGGCGTCGGAGAGGTCGACGAAGTCCTCTTCGATGGAGTTGACCTGGTCCGCGATGCGGTGCAGCTTGCGCAGGATCTTGCCTTCGCCTGCACGCATGATCTTCGAGAGGACGGACACGGGGGTTGGTCTCCTTGCCGGTCGGGCCTGGGACAGTCGGTTTCCATTTGACTTACTGAGCAACGGCCATCGTATGCGAGGACCGGCCCCGGTCGGGAGGCCTGCTGTGACGACGACCTTTCAGCACTCGGCGCACCGCCTCAAATCTTCTTCAAAGCGGCCAATGGACGGGTTCACAGAGAACAACGGACGGACCCCGCGGATGGTGCCGGATCCCGCCGACGAATTGCGCGAATTGTGATCACCCGCTCACGCTCGGCAAAAAGATGGCGTCCCCCACCGGGCCCCGAGCAGAATCAGCCGATGGAACCCGTGACGCTCACCACCGCCCGTCTGCTGCTGCGCACGGTCGGCCCGCAGGACACCGACGCGGTGCACGCCGCCGCCCAGGACCCCGACATCCAGCGCTGGACCACCATCCCCTCCCCCTACCTGCCCGAGCACGCGCGCAGCTTCACACAGGAGATCGTCCCCGAGGGCTGGGCCAACGGCTCGATGCTCACCTTCGGCCTCTTCCTCCCCGAAGGGGAGGACCTGGTGGGCATGCTCGGCCTGACCATGCGTTCGCTGAGCACCGCCGAGATCGGGTTCTGGGCCGCCAAGGAGCACCGCGGCAACGGCTACGTCACCGAGGGCACCGTCGAGGTCTGCCGCTGGGCGTTCACCCACCTGTCGGTCGACCGCGTGGAATGGCGCGCGGAGGTCGGCAACAGACCCTCCCGCGCGGTGGCCGAGCGCGCCGGGTTCGTCATCGAGGGCACCCTGCGCTCCGCGATCACCCACGGAGGCGTACGCCGTGACGCCTGGGTGGGCGCCCTGCTGCCCTCGGACCTGGGGCTGCCGTCGACGGCACCGTACCTGCCGGCGCGGGTACAACCCGAGTAGCCCACGCCGAGCCCGATCCCGGGCAACCGTCGACGGATCCCCAGCTCAGCCGCAGCTGTCAGTCCCGCCCCCTATCGTGCGAACCATGACGACCCCGCGCCCCACCACCGACCTCTCGGCAGACGAGGCCCGCCGCATCGCCCTGCGCGCCCAGGGCCTGCTCGGCGCGCCCGACCGCAAGGCAGGCGTCCGCGGCATCCTCCGCCACCTCGGCGCGGTCCAGCTGGACACCATCTCGGTCCTCGCCCGCTCCCACGAACTCATCCCGTACGCCCGCCTGGGCGCGGTGGGCCGCAGAACCGTCGAGGACGCCTACTGGAACACCGCAGCTACCGGCGAACCCCACGCCTTCGAGTACTGGTCGCACGCCGCGTGCATCCTCCCCGTCGAGGAGTGGCCCCACTTCGCCTTCCGCCGCCGCGCCTACCGGTCCCGCCCGCACTGGAACCACGAACTCCCCGACGGCGCCTACGACCAGGTCGTCAAACAGCTCCGCGCCGAAGGCCCCCTCACCGCCACCGAGTTGGGCGGCGCCAAGCGCACCAGCGAGTGGTGGGACTGGTCCGGCGCGAAGGTCGCCGTGGAGCGGGCCCTGATGTACGGCGAGGTGGTGTGCGTGCAACGCCGCGGCTGGAAGCGGGTGTACGACCTGGCCGAGCGGGCGATCCCGGAGCCGCTGCTGCACGACGAGCTGGACGACACGGAGTGCCTGCGCCGCCTGGTCCGCCTGGCCGGCCAGTCCCTGGGCGTCGGCACACGCGCGGACATCGCCGACTACCACCGCCTCAAGGGCGAGCAGGTCGACGCGATCATCGCCGACTCCGGCCTGGTCCCGGTCACGGTCGAGGGCTGGGGCAAGTCGGCCTGGGCCGACCCGGCGGCCTTGGAGACACCTCCGCGCGGCCGCCACCGCACCACCCTGCTGTCGCCCTTCGACTCCCTCGTCTGGGAGCGGGCGCGCACGGAGCGGATCTTCGGCTTCACACACCGCCTGGAGGCCTACGTCCCCAAAACGAAGCGGGTGTACGGGTACTTCGCGATGCCCGTCCTGGCCGGAGGCCGGCTCGTCGGCCGCGTCGACCCCGCCCGCGAAGGGGCCACGCTGATCGCACGACAAGTCACCCTGGACGGGCCCAAGGTGGTCCCGGCCGTCGCGGAAGCACTGGTGGAGGCGGCCAGTTGGGTGGGCTGCACGAGCGTACGCGTGGAGCGGGTGGAGGCCCCGGAACTGCACGAGCCGCTCACCAAGGAGGTCACCCGGGCCCTCATCGCCGCCCTGCGCTGAACCGGGCCGAGCGGGCCCCTCAGCGGATCTCGAGGATCTTCTCCCGCATCGCGTACACCACCGCCTCCATCCTGGAGTGCAGCTGCAGCTTCTCCAGGATGTTGCGCACATGGTTCTTCACGGTGTTCTCGGAGATGAACAACTCCTTGGCGATGTCCCGGTTGTTCATGCCCGTGGCGACGAGCTTGAGGACCTCCAGCTCACGGTCCGTCAGCCGCGGCGCGGGCACCAGCCGGCGCTCGTCGGTGCGCTGGATCATCGACTTGAACTCGGTGAGCAGCTTCGACGCCATGGAGGGACTGATCTGCGACTGCCCGTCGGCGACCGCGCGAATGGCCGTGGCCACCTCGTCCGTCGAGATCTCCTTCAGAAGATAACCGGTCGCACCCGCCTTGATCGCGTCGTAGAGGTCGGCCTCCTCGTCGCTGATCGTCAGCATGATGATCTTGGCGCTGGGGGCGACCTCCTTGATGGAGGTGCACGCCTCGATCCCGCCCCGCTTGGGCATCCGCACATCCATCAGGACGATGTCGGGCAGCAGGTCGGCGGCCTTGTCGACGGCCTCCGCACCGTCCCCGGCCTCGCCCACGACCTGGATGTCCTCCTCGGCCGCGAGCACGATCTCCAGACCACGGCGGAAGAGAGCGTGGTCGTCCACGACCAGGACTCTGATCGGTTCCTTGCGTGGAGAGCCCGCGTCCGGGCTCACGCCGACGACGCCGCCGTCGGCATCCTCGTCACGCATCGGTCCGAAGCTGTCCGCCATCGTTCCTCCCCCTGAAGGCTGTGGCCTGTGGTGCTGTGCCATCCGCCAACCCAAGGCAACGGCCCACCGGTTGAGCCGCTGAGGCCATGATTCCATGCCCGGGCGACAACGCGGTGACAGAGCGGGACGCGAAGTGGTCGCACACCGGTGCCCCTGGGGGCGCACAGGCGCTCCAGGGGCACCGGCACAATTGTCAACCGCGCGGGTCAGCCACCCAGCGTGCCACCGGGCGCGGGAGACTGCGCCTGGGCGACCATCGGGTCCGTGCTGAGGTGGATGACGCCGTAGTCGTACGCGTGCCGCCGGTAGACGACACTCGGTTCCTTCGTCTCGGAGTCGACGAACAGATAGAAGTCGTGGCCGACCAGCTCCATCTCGTAGAGGGCCTGGTCGAGCGTCATCGGGGAGGCGACGTGGGTCTTCTCGCGGACGACGAGGGGGCCTTCGCCCTTCACTTCCAGCGAGCCGATCTTCTTGGTGGGTACGCCGTCGGTGTCTTCCTCGTGGACGGCCTCGCCGTTCCCGTTGAGCGTCGCCGCGCCAGGGACGTGGTCGGGGACCTCGGCCGCCGAGATCCGGCGCGCGCCACGGCGCGAGAACCGCTTGTCGTGCTGCTTGCGCAGCCGGGCGTCCAGCTTCTCCGCCGCCAGGTCGAGCGCCGCGTACGGATCGCTGGCCGCCGCCTCCGCCCTGATCACCGGACCGCGGGAGCGAAGCGTGATCTCCACTCGGTCGCAACGGTCGGCTTGTCGGGGGTTGGGCTCCTTGGACACCTCGACGTCGAGGCTGATCACCTTGCCATCGAGCTTCTGGATCTTCTCCAGCTTCAGCTTCTCGGCCACGTGCTTGCGGAACCGCTCGGGCACCTCGGTCTTGCGGCCCTTGACGACGATGTCCACGCAGAACTCCGTTCCCGGATCGCTCCGCCTCACTGCGGAGCGTCTCCCTTTTGCACCAGGCTCCGGTGATCTCCGGAACCTACGGACTCGGTGACGTCCACCTCCTCCCCCGCGGGCAAGATCTCCACTCCACCAGCGCGGGTGATAGTGGAAAACCCGCGCCACGGCACTCGGGTACGTGAGGCGTGGCCTGCGCCTTTCCTCACAACCGAACATATCTCGCCCGGACGGATGTCGTCACCCTCTACCGCGGCGTACCTCCGTTCAGGTGAATTGCCCCTGTCATAACCTGCAACGATGCAAGTGCACAGTCAGTTCCGGTTTATTTCGAAAGAGTCCGGCGACGCCGCGACCACAGCCGCGCAGATCAGATGACAGGCGCTGCTCGCACCCGCCATTCCCGGCCCGTCGCGCATAAGGTCGGCCTCTTCCTCCACCGGTCCGGTGATCCGTTCCCCTCTGCTTTCCCGAGCAGCCGCCGGATACACGGCCCGAGCCATATCACCGCAAGATTCCGGCCCGGGCGAATCCCGGTACCCACGCGCCGCCCGCGCCGCCTCAGCCAATGACGCCCCGGTTGTCATCAGGTCGTCGACGAGCACGACCCGACCGCCCCGAAGCAGTCGCCCACCGCCCGGTACCACGCCGAGCGCGCCCGCCAGATTCTCCAGCCGCTGCCGGGAGTCGAGCCCCGCCTGATCCGCCACCGCCCGCCGCTGACGCAGCACGGCGACGACTCGCGCCGGAACCCCGCCCCGCCGCAGCTCCCCGGCCGCGGCGAGCGCGATCCGCCTGGCCGGATCATGCCCCCGAGCCCGTACGGCCCGCCGAGCCGACGGCACGGGGACGAGCAGCAGGGGTTGATCATTGCGCGTCTCCCGCAGCCCCGCCCGCACGGCCCCCGCCAGAGCCCTGCCCAGCGGTGTCGCGAGGGACAGCGCGCCCCGCTCCTTGTGGGCCAGCAGCACGGCCCGTACCTCGTCCGCGTACCGGGCCGCCGCGTGCACCACCGGCAGACCGGGCGGTTCCGGTACCGGGCGCACCCGGCTCGGTGCCGCCCCGCTCAGAGCCGCACGGCACTTCGGGCAGAGCACCGTGCGTGGCCTCCCGCAGCCGCCGCACTCGGTCGGCAGCACCAGGTCGGTGAGGTCCTGCCACCACCCCCGCATGCGCACACTGTGCCAACACCCGAGCCGCCCCACCACCCCTGTGGACAACCAGGCGGCCGCCCCGTCAGGTCCCCCTGGTCAGAAGCGGCCGCCCTCGAAGCCCTGGCGGACTACCCCGGATAAACCGGCGCCTTCCCGTCCGAGACGACCTTCTGCCACTGTCCTCCGGACCCCAGCCGCACGATCCCGTCGTCCGAGTACGCCGCCATCGGCAACCCTTCGGACTCGGTCGCCGTGATCTCCTTGACCCCGGTGAGCGCGGCGGGCGTCGGCCCGTCCGGTGTGGAGCCGTCGACCTGGACGTATCGCATCGTCTGCACACCGCCCTGCTCGCGCCCGACCACCACGAGCCGGCTGTCCCCGGCCCAGGACATGGCCGTGACGTCCTCCAACTCCGGTGTCGCGGAACGCAGTTCCAGCACCGAAACAGTCGGCGTGCCCTTGTCGCCGCTCCGTTCTATCCGCCCGATGAGCAGGGACTTCTCCTTGCCCTTGGCCACCACGAGCGCGATCCGCACACCGTCGGCGGCGACCCGCACCTCCTCGATCTGCCCGTTCAGGTCCGGTGTCCTCACCACGAGCGGGTGCCCCTTGCCCTGCTGCAGCAGGAGCAGCCGGGGGCCGGCGGGGTCGCGGTCGGCGATCCAGAGGTCGCCCTGCGAGTCCCAGCTGGGGGCCGTGAACCGGGTCTGCTCGGTCTTGCCGTGGCTGATCACCACAGGGTTTCCGAGGGAGCCGCCCGACACCAGCGAGGAGACGTACAGCTCCCTGCCGTCGGCGGCGACTGCGGCCGCCATGCTCTCGTCACGCGACACGGCCACCGACGTCAGCGCCTTGGCGCCCTCGCCCAGTGCCCCGGGCACGGGCTCGGCGCTGGTGCTGGGGCTGCCCGCCGCTATCCGCACCAGCCTGTCCTTGGCGTCGATGAAGTACAGGTAGCCGGTGTGCGCGGTGGAGGCCAGCGTGGCGACCGTGGCGGTCCGGTCCTCGCGCAGCGTGCACAGCCGCCGGTCTCCCGACCGCAGCTCGACCTGCTCGATGGCCGTGGTGAGGTTCTGCAGCGTGAACAGCAGCTGCGTCGCCATCTGCTCGCACTGGGCCGTCCCGACGCGGGCGGCGCTCGCGTTGAGCGGCACGGTGAGGTTGTTCTGGTCGTCGGGCGCGAGCGAGGTGACGCCCTTGCCCAGCGCCGTACCGGTGGGAAAACTCGTCCGCACCTCGGGGTCGAGCCAGTTCGTGGGACCGTTCAGCAGCGAGCGCACCGTCTGCGTCATGGGATCGACGCGTCGGCGCACGTACACGGGGTCGGCGACGGCCGCGGGTGCCCCCGAGGTCGCTGCGGAGGCGAAGTAGTACTTGTTGACGGACATGTAGTTGCGCTGGAAGTCCGACTTCCCCATGACGACGCCCTGCGGCAGCCGGTCGATGCGCCACTGCCCGGCCTTGTCCCGCGCGAGATGGATCAGCGCGTTGTAGGAGCCGCTGTCGGGCTCGTACGACTGCTGCCCGTCCACCTTGGCGACCCTGGTGCCGGTCAGGGTGAAGGAGAGGTTGTCCTTGGCGTCCGAACGGTCCTGGCCGGTGCCCGGCCCGTTGTCGAGGATCGTGGTGGACAGGCCCGGGTTCCACGCCTGGGAGGCGGCGCTGGTCAGATACTGCCGCGCCGTCGAGTAGTTCGGGTCGTCGCTGGTCAGCGCCTCCAGGAAGCCCGAGACGATCTCGGGGGGCTGCGCGTTCTTCTGCGGCGGCATGGCGAAGACCCGCACCTGCGTGTCCTGCCGCGGCGTGGAGTCGACGCCGCGCAGATCCCCGCTGTCGGGCATCGAGGCGCACCCGGCCAGCAGGACGACGCCGCAGACGCCGTACACCGCCGCGCGCACCGGTCGGCGCCGGGCGCCCCCCTCACGGTCAGCGCCCACGCGATGCCTCCCCATGCCTCGGCGAGTCCTCCGGTCCGGTGTCCGTCCGGCCCGGGCTCTCGCTGCGTGCCCCTTCCCCCGGGGGTGTCTCGTCCTGTCGCCGCGTGCCCGAGGCGGGCCGGGGCACGACACGCGCGCCGTTGCCGGGCAGCGCGGTCGGGTCGGCCGTGGGCGTGGCGCCGTTCAGCCGCGGGGCGATCGCGGGTATCTGGTCCCCGGCCGGCTGCACGGGCACGGTGGCCGTCTTGTCGCCGCCGCGCGGCAGGCCGGCGTCGTTGAGTCCGCGGTTGCGGCGCGAGTCCTTGGGTTCGAGCGGTATCGGCGAGCCGCGCAGCGGCTCGTCTGCGGTCCTGGGCAGCGTCAGCCGGAACTGCGAGCCACCGCCCGGCTCGCCCCAGGCCTGCAGCCAGCCGCCGTGCAGCCGTGCGTCCTCCAGGGCGATGGACAGCCCGAGGCCCGTGCCGCCGGTGGTACGCGCGCGAGCCGGGTCCGCCCGCCAGAAGCGGCTGAACACGCGCGTGGCCTCACCGGGCTTGAGTCCGACGCCGTAGTCGCGCACCGCGACCGCGACGGCCCCGCCCGCCGCGGCGAGCTTGACGACGACGTCCTTGCCCTCGCCGTGCTCCACGGCGTTGACGACGAGGTTGCGCAGCACGCGCTCCACGCGGCGTGCGTCCGCTTCGGCGATGACGGGCTGCTGGTCGCCCCGTACGCGTATGTGTGTGCCCTTGCGCTCGGCGAGCGGTTCGGCTCCGCTGACGACCCGCCGTACGACCTCCCTGAGGTCTATCGGCTCCGCCTCCAGCGCCGCCGCGCCCGCGTCGAACCGGCTGATCTCCAGCAGGTCGGCGAGCAGCGACTCGAACCGGTCGAGCTGGTCGGCGAGCAGTTCCGCGGACCGTGCGGTCACCGGATCGAAGTCCTCGCGCGCCTCGTGGATGACGTCCGCGGCCATCCGTACGGTCGTCAGCGGCGTCCGCAGTTCGTGCGAGACGTCGGAGACGAACCGCCGCTGCATCCGCGAGAGGTCCTCCAGCTGCTGGATCTTCAGCTGGAGGTTCTGCGCCATCTTGTTGAAGGCCTCGCCGAGCCGCGCGATGTCGTCCTCGCCGGTGACCTTCATCCGCTCCTGCAGCTTGCCCGCGGACAGCCGTTCGGCGATCCCGGCCGCCATCCGCACGGGTGTGACGACCTGCCGCACCACCAGCCAGGCGATCGCCCCGAGGAGTACGACGACGAAGAGCCCGGCGGTCGCCAGCGTGCCCTTGACCAGGCTCAGCGACTTCTCCTCCTGCGTGAGCGGGAAGAGGTAGTAGAGCTGGTACGGGTTGCCGGTGGGGTCGTTGATCTGCTTGCCGATGACCAGCGCGGGCTGGGACTCCTTGTCGCTGTCCTTGTAGATGATCCGCGTGTAGCTCTGCGCGGCCGTCTGGACCGCGTTGATGCGGGCGCGCAGGTCGTCGGGGACGCTGGCCGTCGGGTCGAGCTGGCCGGAGGCGCGCGGGCCGCGTCCTCCGCCGCTGTTGTTGTCCCCGGCGGGCAGCGTCACCACGTCGAAGGCGCCCTGGCCACCGCTGGAGAGGGATTCGACGAGGTCGCTCATCCAGGAGGTGAGGTTCTGCGACTGCCGTCCGTCCGGCGACTGGGCGGTGTCGGCGGTACCGGCCTCCGCCTCGTCGGCCTTCTGCTTGGCCACGGCGAATCCGCCGGTGGCCTGGCTCTGGGAGGCCTTCACCTTGGCGTCCAGCAGTCCGTTGCGCACCTGGCCGATGACGACGAAGCCGAGCAGCAGCACGACGCCCAGCGACATCAGCAGTGTGGTGGCGACGACCTTGAGCTGGATGTTGCGCCGCCACAGCCGCATGACGGGCAGCAGCGGGCGGCGCACCCAGCGCATGAAAAGCCGCAGCACGGGGCTGCCCTGGACTCCGCCCTGCAGCAGCCCGCCCTCCAGCAGGCGCTGCCAGCGGGAGCCGGCCGGTTTCCGGCCGACAGGCCGCCCCGCGCGGGCCCCGGTCGGCCCGGACGCCGTGGCGGCACTGTCACCGGACATGTCAGCTCGGCCCTGCCTTGTACCCGACGCCACGGACGGTCACCACGATCTCCGGACGCTCCGGGTCCTTCTCCACCTTGGAACGCAGGCGCTGCACATGGACGTTGACCAGGCGGGTGTCGGCCGCGTGCCGGTAACCCCACACCTGCTCCAGCAGCACCTCACGCGTGAACACCTGCCAGGGCTTGCGCGCGAGGGCCACCAGCAGGTCGAACTCCAACGGCGTCAGCGCGATCGACTGCCCGTCGCGCTTCACCGAGTGGCCCGCCACGTCGATGACCAGGTCCCCGATGGCCAGTTGCTCGGGCGCCGGCTCCTCCGACCGCCTCAGCCGCGCCCGGATCCGCGCGACGAGCTCCTTCGGCTTGAACGGCTTCACGATGTAGTCGTCGGCTCCGGACTCCAGCCCTACGACGACGTCCACGGTGTCGCTCTTCGCCGTGAGCATCACGATCGGCACACCCGACTCGGCCCGGATCAACCGGCACACCTCGATGCCGTCCCGGCCGGGCAGCATCAGGTCGAGCAGCACCAGATCGGGCTTGGCCTCCCGGAACGCGGCCAGCGCCTTGTCGCCGTCGGCTACGAAAGACGGCTCAAACCCTTCACCACGCAGCACGATGCCGAGCATCTCGGCAAGTGCGGTGTCGTCGTCGACGACAAGGACTCGTCCCTTCATAAACGACATCATCCCATTCTCATAACGGTGGCGAAGGTGCAGGTGAGCAGGGTCACTGGCCCGTGACGATAGTCGTACTCGGCCGTCACTGTCTGCCCCTGTCCGCCGACGTCGGCGCCGACAACGGATCTCAGCTACCCAGGGTAGGCGCACGCCGACCATCCGGTCGGCCCGGCCGAACGGCGCGAACCGTCCCACACCCTCCGCAACCGTGTCAGGGCGCCGTCACGGGCCGCGACCTGGCGCACAGCTCCGCGAGGGCCTCCGCCGTCACCGGCGAGACGGTGCCCTCCTCCGTGACGATCGCGGTCACCAGCTCCGGAGGCGTCACATCGAACGCCGGGTTGTAGGCCTGCGTCCCCAACGGCGCCACCGGGACCCCGCCCCCGGCCTCCACGCCCACCACCGGCACCTGCGGCGCCACGATCTCGGTCACCTCGTGCCCGGGACGCTGCTCGACCTCGATGGACGCCCCGTCCGGGGTGTCCTGGTCCACCGTCGTCACCGGCGCCACCACGATGAACGGCACGTGGTGGTACCGCGCGAGCACGGCCAGCGGATAGCTGCCCACCTTGTTCGCCACCGACCCGTCGGCCGCGATCCGGTCCGCCCCGATCAGCACCGCGTCCACCTCACCGGCCGCGAAGAGCGAGCCCGCCGCGTTGTCCGTGAGCAGGGTGTACGCCATCCCGCTGCGCGCCGCCTCGTACGCCGTGAGGCGCGCGCCCTGCAGCAGGGGACGCGTCTCGTCCACCCACAGCCGCCGCAGCCGCCCCGCCCGGTGCGCCGCGAGCGCCACCGCGAACGCGGTCCCCTCACCGCCCGACACGAGCGACCCGGTGTTGCAGTGCGTGAGGATCCGGTGCCCGCCGCCGGGCAGCAGCTCGTCGAGCAGCGCCAGCCCCCGCTCAGCCATCCGGGCGCTGGCCTCGGCGTCCTCCTGGTGCAGCTGCCGCGCCGCGGCCAGCGCCGCCGCGGCGGCCCGTTGTCCCTCGCCGCTCCTGGCGCACTCGGCCTGGTAGGCGGCCTGTGCCCGGCGCACGCCGACGGAGAGGTTCACCGCGGTGGGCCGGGCGCCCGCCAGCGCGGCCGCGGCGTCGTCCACGTCGAAGCCGCGGGCGGCGGCGAGCGCGACGCCGTACGCCCCCGCGATCCCGAGCAGCGGCGCCCCGCGCACGGCGAGCGAACGGATCGCCTCCACCAGCGCGGGCGCGTCCGTGCAGACCAGTTCGACCTCCTCGGCCGGCAGCCTCGTCTGATCCAGTAGGACCAGTACGGGCCCCTCGGGTGGTTCCTCCCAGCGGATCGCCGGGATCTCGGTCGGCCTGCTGTCCTCGCCGGATTGCGCGTGCTGATCAGCCATGCGATCAGTCTGCCCCTTATCCGGCGGACAATTGAAGGTGTGCAGCCCCTACCGCGGCCGGTACCTCCGCCAGCACCCCATGGCACGATGGCTGCCAACCTGCCGCCGCGACCGCGGACGGGCACCGTGAAGGAGCGACGATGAACGACACTCCGGGCTGGGCCTCGCCCGGATCTGCCCCGTCCGACGGGCAGGAGACCGGCGAGTCCGGCACTCCGCGTCCCGGCGCCGCACAACCCGCCGACCAGCCGGGCACGGACGCGCAGGAGCCAGGCGTGAAGTGGTCCAAGGACCAGCCGCCCGCCGGCCAGTGGTCCGCACCCACCGGTCCCGCGAGCCCCGGCCAGACCCCGCCTCCTCCACCGCCCGGCCCGGGCTGGGGCGGCACCCCTCCCGGCGGCCCGGGCGGCCCCGGTGCGCCCGGCGGCCGGGGCGGCTACGGCGGTCCCTACGGCGGCTGGGGCGGCGGCGCCTGGGGTGGTCCCCCGCCCGCGGCCAAGCCCGGCGTGATCCCGCTGCGCCCGCTCGGCGTGGGCGAGATCCTCGACGGCGCCGTCTCCACCATGCGCACCTACTGGCGCACGGTCCTCGGCATCTCGCTGACCGTCGCCGTCGTCACGGAGATCGTCGTCGTCCTCCTCCAGGGCCTCGTCCTGAACAACCGGGAGACCGCTGAAACCCTCAGCGACCCCAGCGCCAGCCTCTCCGAGGTCACCCGCGCCATGGGCGACACCATGCTCAACACCAGCGTCGTGTTCCTGGTCTCCCTCATCGGCACGATCACCGCGACCGCCCTGCTGACGACGGTCACCAGCCGCGCCGTGCTCGGCCGGCCGGTCACCGCGGCCGAGGCCTGGCGCGACGCCCGCCCGCAGGTGCCCAGACTGTTCGGCCTGATCTTCCTGCTGCTGCTCATCGCGGCCGGCGTCGTCCTCGGCGGCGCGCTGCCCGGCATCCTCGTCGCCGTCGCCGGCTCGGGCAGCGCGGGAGCCGCGCTCGCCGTCCTCGGCAGCCTCGCCGCCGGGATCGTCGCCCTGTGGCTGATGATCCGCTTCTCGCTCGCCTCGCCCGCGCTCATGCTGGAGAAGCAGGGCATCGTCAAGTCGATGAGCCGCTCCGTGAAGCTGGTCCGCGGCTCCTGGTGGCGGGTCTTCGGCATCCAGCTGCTCGCCACGATCATCGCGAACATCGTCGCGTCGATCGTGGTCATCCCGTTCACCTTCATCGCCGCCGCGTTCGGCAGCGACGGCATCGTCAACTTCTTCAACAGCGGGGGCGCCGACGCCGGCTGGACCTTCCTCATCATCAGCGGGATCGGCGCGGTGATCGGCTCCATGATCACGTTCCCGATCACGGCCGGTGTCACGGTCCTGCTCTACATCGACCAGCGCATCCGCCGCGAGGCCCTCGACCTCGACCTGGCCCGCGCCGCCGGCGTCCAGGGATACGGCACCGACACCGGCGCGGGGAGCTGATGCGGTGAGCCTGACGGGGGGCGTTCTCACAGCGGTACCGGCACTGCCGCGCGCCGCCGAAGCGGCCGTACGGACCCTGCTGCGCGCCGGCGACACATCCCTGCTGTCGCTGGCACGCTCCGGTGACGAACCGCCGGTGACCATTCCGCGCGATCCCGCACGCGAGGCGGCTCGCCGCGAGCTGTCCAAGCGCATGTACCACGAGAACGACCCCAGCCTGTTCCAGCGCGCCCTGAACGCCTTCTGGGACTGGGTCGACAAACTCTTCGGCACCGCCGCCACCGCGACCCCGGGAGGCACACTCGGCCTCATCGTCGTGATCGTGGCCGTCCTCGCCGTCCTCGGGGCGCTGTGGTGGCGCCTGGGCAGTCCGCGCCGCCAACCCACCTCTTCCGCCGCCCTGTTCGACGACCGCCCCCGCAGCGCCGCCGAACACCGCGCGGCCGCCGAGGCGCAGGCCGCCCAAGGCCACTGGAACCAGGCCGTCCAGGAACGGATGCGCGCCATCGTCCGCTCGCTCGAGGAACGCGCACTCCTCGACGTCCGCCCCGGCCGCACCGCGGACGAGGCCGCCGCCGAAGCGGGCACCGCACTGCCCTCCCACACGAACCGACTGCGCGCCGCCGCCCGCGACTTCGACGACGTCACATACGGCGGCCGAAGGGCGAGCGAGATGTCGTACCACCGCATCGCCGAACTCGACCGCGACCTCGAACGCACCAAACCCCAGCTCGCGAACAGCATCCCCAGCACGGCCCGCAACGGCCGCCAGGGAGCCGCCGGATGACCACCGAGGCCACGCTCCCGTCCACCTCGGCCTCGCCCACCGCCCGTCAGGTGTGGACCCGCGCGCGAGGAATCGCCCTCGCCCTGGTCGTCCTGCTGACCGCGGCCGTCGTCATCGCCGTGGTGCGCTCCGACACCCGGCACGGCGAACTCGACCCGCGCTCCGTCGACCCCTACGGCAGCCGCGCCGTCGCCGAACTCCTCGCCGACCGAGGCGTCTCCACGCGCGTGGTCACCACCCTGGACGAAGCCCGCGCCGCAGCCGGCCCCCGGACCACTCTCCTGGTCGCCGTCCCCGACCTCCTGACGCCCCGTCAACAGGCCAGGCTGCACTCCACGATCGCCGAGTCCGGCGGACGCACCGTCCTGATCGCCCCCGGCAGCTCGTCCGTCGACAAACTCGCCCCCGGTGTCACCGCCGACCCCGCCACCAGCTTCGACTCGACGCTCGCCCCCGACTGCACGCTGCCCGCCGCCCAGCGCGCGGGAAGCGCCGACACCGGCGGCATCCGCTACACCACCACGCACCTCGACGCCGACAAGTGCTACCCCAGCGAACGCCTGGCCACCCTGCTGCGCATCCCGCAGACCTCCGGGAGCGGCGACACCGTCGTCCTGGGCGCACCCGACATCCTCTTCAACAACCGGCTCGACAAGCAGGGCAACGCCTCGCTCGCCCTCCAACTCCTCGGCTCCCGCCCCCATCTGGTCTGGTACCTCCCCTCGCTCTCCGACGCCTCCGCCACCGACGACGGCGGCAAAAAGGGCTTCCTCGACCTGCTGCCCTCGGGCTGGCTCTGGGGCACACTGCAGCTCTTCATCGCGGCCGGCCTCGCCGCCCTGTGGCGGGCACGCCGACTCGGCCCCCTGGTGCCCGAAAAACTCCCCGTGGCGATCCGCGCCTCCGAAACCGTCGAAGGCCGCGCCCGCCTCTACCGCAAGGCGAACGCCCGCGACCGCGCGGCCGCCGCTCTTCGCTCCACCACCCGCACCCGACTCGCCCCCCTCGTAGGCGTCCCCGTCACCCAGGCGCACGCGCCCGAGACCCTGCTCCCCGCCCTGTCCACCCACCTCCGCGGCGACGGACAGACCCTGCACTCCCTCCTCTTCGGCCCGCCGCCCAGCGACGACGCGGCCCTCATCGCCCTCGCCGACCAACTCGACGCCCTCGAAAGAGAGGTACGCCGTCCATGATGGACCCGACCACTGACAACGCCGGGATCACCGGGGACCCGGGCAAGGCCCGCGCCTCCCTGGAGGCCCTGCGCGCCGAGATCGCCAAAGCCGTGGTCGGCCAGGACCCCGCCGTGACCGGCCTCGTCGTCGCCCTCCTGTGCCGCGGACACGTGCTACTGGAAGGAGTCCCCGGGGTCGCCAAAACGTTGCTCGTCCGCGCCCTCGCATCCGCACTCGAACTGACGACCAAACGCGTCCAGTTCACCCCCGACCTCATGCCGAGCGACGTCACCGGCTCCCTCGTCTACGACGCCCGCACCGCCGAGTTCTCCTTCCAGCCCGGCCCGGTCTTCACCAACCTCCTCCTCGCGGACGAGATCAACCGCACCCCGCCCAAGACCCAGTCCTCCCTCCTGGAGGCCATGGAGGAACGCCAGGTCACGGTCGACGGCACCCCACGCCCGCTCCCCGACCCGTTCCTGGTCGCCGCGACCCAGAACCCGGTCGAGTACGAGGGCACCTACCCCCTCCCCGAAGCCCAACTCGACCGCTTCCTCCTCAAACTGACCATCCCTCTGCCCTCCCGCCAGGACGAGATCGACGTCCTCACCCGCCACGCCGAAGGCTTCAACCCGCGTGACCTGCGCGCCGCCGGCGTACGCCCCGTCGCCGGCCCCGCCGACCTGGAAGCCGCCCGCGCCGCCGTCGCCAAGACCACGGTCTCCCCCGAGATCACCGCCTACGTCGTCGACATCTGCCGCGCCACCCGCGAGTCCCCGTCCCTCACCCTCGGCGTCTCCCCCCGCGGCGCGACGGCCCTCCTGGCCACCTCACGCGCGTGGGCATGGCTCACCGGCCGCGACTACGTCATCCCCGACGACGTCAAAGCCCTCGCTCTCCCCACCCTCCGCCACCGCGTACAACTCCGCCCGGAGGCCGAGATGGAGGGCGTGACGGCCGACTCCGTCATCAACGCCATCCTCGCCCACGTCCCCGTCCCCCGCTGATGGCCTTCACCGGACGCGCCGCGCTCCTCGCGGCCCTCGGCTCCCTCCCCGTCGGCATCTGGGACCCCGGTTGGACGGGCATCCTCGCCGTCAACGCCCCCCTGGCGGTGGCCTGCGCCTGCGACTTCGCCCTCGCGGCCCCGGTACGACGCCTCGGCCTGACCCGCTCCGGCGACACGTCCGTACGCCTGGGCGAGACCGCCGACGTCACCCTCACGGTCACCAACCCGTCCCGTCGCCTCCTCAGAGCCCGCCTGCGCGACGCCTGGCCCCCCAGCAGCTGGGAGCCCGGCACCGAGGTGGAGGCCTCACGCCACCGCCTCACCGTCCCACCGGGCGAACGCCGACGCCTCACCACCCGCCTGCGCCCGACCCGCCGAGGCGACCGCCAGGCCGACCGGGTCACCATCCGCTCGTACGGCCCCCTCGGCCTGTTCGCCCGCCAAGGCAGCCACAAGGTCCCCTGGACAGTACGCGTCCTGCCCCCCTTCACCAGCCGCAAGCACCTCCCGTCCAAACTCGCCCGGCTGCGCGAACTCGACGGCCGCACCAGCGTGCTCATCCGCGGCGAGGGCACTGAATTCGACAGCCTGCGCGAGTACGTCCCCGGCGACGACACCCGCTCCATCGACTGGCGCGCCACAGCCCGCCAGTCCACCGTCGCCGTACGCACCTGGCGCCCCGAACGCGACCGCCACATCCTCGTCGTCCTCGACACCGGCCGCACCGCCGCGGGCCGCGTGGGCGACGCCCCCCGCCTCGACGCCTCCATGGACGCGGCCCTGCTCCTGGCAGCCCTCGCCTCCCGCGCCGGCGACCGCGTGGACCTCCTCGCCTACGACCGCCGAGTACGCGCGATGGTCCAGGGCCGCACCGCCCGCGACGTGCTCCCCTCCCTGGTCAACGCGATGGCGACACTCGAACCCGAACTGGTCGAACTGGACGCACGAGGCCTGACGGCCACCGCCCTGCGTACGGCCCCCCGCCGCTCCCTGATCGTCCTGCTCACCAGCCTCGACACGGCCCCCGTCGAGGAGGGCCTGCTCCCGGTCCTCTCCCAACTCACCCAGCGCCACACGGTTCTCGTGGCCTCGGTGGCAGATCCGTACATCGCCCGCATGGCGAAGGCCCGCGGAAACACCGATGCGGTGTACGAGGCCGCAGCCGCGGCCCAGGCCCAGAGCGAACGCCACCGCACGGCGGAACAACTCCGCCGACACGGGGTTACGGTCGTCGACGAGACGCCGGATGAACTGGCGCCGGCGTTGGCGGACGCGTACCTGGCTCTCAAGACGGCGGGCCGGCTGTAGCGGGAGGAGTGGCCCCAGGACGCAGAAAACCCCCGGACCGGTG
>NZ_JAKWBE010000030.1 GCF_022513565.1 Streptomyces gilvus
CTGAAGTTGACCATGAAGTTGGTGGTGGCCGGGACGGAAGGGGCCACCGTCCGCAGGACGTCGCGTTCGGCCCGGTACAGCGACAGCAGTTCGTCGGAGCAGAAGCGGCGCCAGTCCAGCAGGTGGGTGGGATTGGGGTCGGCGCCGGTCGCGCGGGGCGGCAGGATCTGGTCCCAGTCGTAGTACCACTGGGACCAGAAGGTGGTGCCCCAGGCGTGGTTGAGGGCGGTCAGGTCCTTGCCGTACTTCGCCTGCAGCCAGGTGCGGAAGGCCGCCGCGCTGGTGTCGCAGTAGCAGGTCGCGTTGTGGCAGCCGTACTCGTTGTGGACGTGCCACATGACGACCGCGGGGTGGTCGGCGTACCGCTCGGCCAGCGCCGCGGTGATCCGCACGGCCGCCTCGCGGTAGGCGGGGCTGCTCGGGCAGAAGGTCTGGCGGCTGCCGTACGACAGGGTGCGCCCATCGCGATCGACCGGCAGGGCCTCGGGATGCTGGACGAAGAACCAGGCGGGCGGGGCCGCCGTGGGAGTGGCCAGGTCGGCGGCGATGCCGTGGGCGTGCAGGAGATCGAGGATGCGGTCCATGCGGGAGAAGTCGTGAACACCCTCTGACGGCTCCAGCAGCGCCCAGGAGAAGATGCCGACGCTGACCATGTTCACGCCGGCCTCGCGCATCAGGCGTACGTCCTCGGCCCAGACCTCCTCGGGCCACTGCTCGGGGTTGTAGTCACCGCCGTAGGCGATGCCGGGCACCGCGAGCACGGGCGTGGCGGGGCGCTGGGGAGAGTGCGGAGCTGTCACGGGGGTCACTTTCGATTGTCGAGACCGTCGCACGACCATAATCAAACGAGATCCAACAAAAACATGATCGACGGATGTCTGGAAGCGTGAGCGCTGCTCGGGCCTGCTGTCAAGGTGGCGGGGTGAAGGTCGCGCAAGCCGGACTCGCCTCATCCGCTTGCCCCGCGTGGTGAGGAACACCCCTTGCGATGGCTCTGAACTGCAGATATGTACTGCCCGCATGTCGTTGCGGTCGGCGAGCCGAGCATCGCGCGAAACCGGGGGAGAGGTCGGAACTCTTGACGTCCCTCACTCCGCTGCGTAGACATGACCGCGCGATCTGACCGCGCGGCCATAGCCACTGACCTCGTTCGATCGCCCGAACGCCGTCATGTGCCAGAGCCGCAACCGGGAGCCGACACGCTCCCGCACACACCCGCCCCCATCCCCCCTGTGGAGCCGTACACGTCCCCTGCCCAGCGAGGCGCCAGACCCCGCTCCGCGCGTTCCCACCCCGTTCCCTCCGCGCCCGCGGCGGTGGAGGCGTTGCCGATGTTGAGCTTCAGGCCGCTGCGGACGTTCTGCAGCGTCCACGCGTCGCCGCTCTGGGACTGGAAGGTCCACAACTGGCAGTCGCACGCGGGGTTCTGCCATTGGTCGGCCGCCGTGCCGGCGGTGGTGGAGGCGGCGGGGATCTCCAGGTACTTGCCGGTGAGCCTGTTCACCGCCGTGAACCCGCTCAGCGCCTCCGCTGGCGCATCCCAGAAGTGGACCCTGACCAGCGCCGGCGGCGGCTAGTACAAGCTCGTCAACGCGGGCAGCGGCCTGGTCGCGGGCGTCGCCCAGTCCTCCACCGCCAACGGTGCGTCCGTCGTCCAGTGGAACGACGTCAGCGTCGACGACCAGCTGTGGAAGATCGTCCGGGTCAACTGAGCCGACGGGAGGCAGGGGACCAGCAGTCGGGCTCGCCGGTGATCCGGCGAGCCCGTTGTCATGCGGTGACCGGCGAATGTTCTGTGATCACTGCTTGTCGCGCGTGGCGAGCCGTTCGGCGATCTCGTGCCTGACCGTCTCGTTCAGCTCGTCCCACGTGAAGCCGAGTTCGCGCAGGATCCGCGCGGCGAGGCCTTCCTCCACCCGGATCAGGCCCAGCAGCGTGTGTTCCGTGCCGACCCAGTCGTGGCCGAGGGCGGCCGACGCGCGGTGGGCCTCCTCGATGGCCTTCTTGCTCTCCGGCCGGAACGCGATGTGACCCCGCGGCGCCTTCTTCCCGGCGGGCGGCAACGCTTCCCGGATCGCGTCGCGGATGCGCTGCTCCGACTCGGTCTTCGCCACCAGCACCTCGTACGCCAGGCCCCGCGGTTCGCCGAGCAGGCCGAGCAGCATGTGTTCGGTGCCGATGAAGTCGTGCTTGTGCGTTCGGGCGGCTTCCTGTGCCAGCACGATGCTGTGCCGGTTGAGGTTGGTGAACCGCTCGAAGGCGGAGGGCGTGTGGCGTTGCTGGGCGGCCTGTTTGGAGACTCCGATGGCGTCGCCGATCTCGGTCCAGGAGGCGCCGCACTGCTTGGCCTTGCTGACGTAGTGGTCGATGAGCTGGTCACCGAGGTCGGACAGCGTCTGGGCACGAAGGCGTGCCTCGCTGATGCGTGCCAGTTCGTTGGCTTCGGGAAGTTCCTCGTCTAGCCGGGCGATCAGGTCGGCCAGGCTGATGTCGAGTGGGCTCATGCGTCAATCTTAAGTTGACGATGACTCCTCGTCAACTTGTAATTGACGCTCGGATCGCGGTGTGTGCCGGATCGTCCCGGGTGGCGCAGCGGGAAGGCCAGCGCCACCTCCGGCAGCGTCACGCCATGCGCCTCGCAGACATCGGCCATGCGATGCGCCCGCTCGACCATCCCCTGTTCGGCGGGCGCGTAGTCGAAGGTGGCACCCTCGGCGGGCCGGGCGTCGCCAGCAGACCGGAGTTGAAGATCGACGCCGCGATGACCGAGGCACCCCGCTCCGTGCAGGCGGGCAGCAGGTCGTCGAGGGCGCCGTGGTCCGCTTACGCACCATCGAAGTCGATGCTCAACAGCCTCACGGCACAGTACGCCCGCCGACTCGCCGACACGCCCGTCATCGTGAACGCCTGCTGCCCGGGTTACGTGGCAAGCGACTTCACCGGCTTCAACGGACTCCGTACGCCCGAGCAGGGCGCCGCGATCGCCGTCCACCCCGCCACCGTGCCGGACGACGGACCGCGCGGCGGCTTCTTCGACGACGAGGGAGTCGTCCCCTGGTGAGTCAGAAGCGGGCGCTCGACGGGCAGTAGCACGGCCGGCGGCCTGCAGGGGCGGTGGACGCTGTTGCGGTCGTGATCGGTCATCGGCGACCTGTGCGGAATCCGTCCCTGTACGGCTGTGTCCGTTCCCGTGTCATGTCATGCATGGATGCCGGGAACCGCTTCGCGACCTGCGTGTACTCCGTAGGGTATGCCGCCGTGACGCCGTACGAGTACTCCTCCCTGACCCTCGGTCTCGTTGCCTTCGCCGCTGTGGTGTGGCAGCTTCGCATGCTGTCGCGCAGCACTGATCAAGATCACGACAGGCGTCGTAAGCAGGCGACCATGGAGTATCTGACGGCCAACATGGATCGACGGAAGGCGCTGTTCGACCAGGGAATACCTGCCGAGCGTGATCGCCGGGGCATTGCCGACCTGATCAACCTCTCGCTGTCAGGTGACGATCATGCGACGAAGCAGATCACGGCCTACCTCACGACCTACAACTTCCTTGCCGTGGGCGCGCAGGCGGACGCCTTTGACCAAGAAGTCATCCATGAGGCATGGGGCGGCTTCATCATCGCCGTATGGAACAACTACCGGCCCTGGATCGAGGCACAGCGGGAGAAGCACGGTGAGCCCAGCGTCTACGAGAACCTGGAGTGGCTGGCCGGCCACATGACGACACTCCGCTCGGCTCGATCAGCCATGAACGCCGGAAACCTGCCACGACAGGGACAACCAGTGTTGTAGCAGGGCGTCCTCGGCCGGCCGAGCGGACCAACTCAGGTCCGTGCCACGGCTGTCAGTGCCCTCGTCTAGGGTCGCCCGCATGACCGAGCCCTCCTTCCTCGCAGCCGTGCGTGAGTCCTACGACACGGTCGCCGTCGACTACGTCGAACGCGTACCGCTTCCCACCGAGTTGGACCCGTTGTCCCGTGCGATGCTGGCGGGGTTCGCCGAACTCGTACGGACGGCTGATCTCGGGCCGGTCGCGGACCTGGGGTGCGGTCCCGGCCGGGTGACGGCGCACCTGGCCGACCTGGGGGTGTCCGCCTTCGGTGTCGACCTGTCCCCGAAGATGATCGAGCTGGCCCGCCTCGCCTGTCCGAACCTGCGGTTCACCACGGGCTCGATGACCGCGCTGGAGCTGAAGGACGACGAGCTCGGCGGCATCCTGGCCTGGTACTCCACCCACCACACGCCCCCGCAGTGGCTTCCCGCGGTGTTCGCCGAGTTCCACCGCACGCTCGCGCCCGGCGGCCACCTGCTGTGGGGAGGCCACGTCGGCGACGAACGGCTGCAGCCGACGCAGGGCTACGGCCGTCCGGTGTCCTACGAGTCGTACCTCCTGCCGCTGGACCGCATCGTCGGCCTGATGAAGCAGGCCGGACTCGCCGTCACGGCGAGGCTGGAGCAGGAGCCCGGCGGCCGGGTGACGAGACCGCACGCCTGTCTGCTGGCCCGCAAACCCGCAAAGGGCTGAAGTGGCTTGCTCCGCACACTTTCCGCCTGTCCCTCCTGCACTACTCCTTCCTCGATCAGGGCCGTGACATCGGGAGCCCGGAGCGACTGGACGAGCCGGGGCGACAGGTCGTCGCCCCGGCATCATGCGCTGCGGGTCATTGCTCGTCGCGCAGACGGGTCGCCAGGGAGGCCAGGGGGCCGGTTTCCTCGGTGTGACCCTGGGCGGTCAGATGGGCGATGGCCGCGTCGAGGCGGGTGAGCGCGGGGGCGGGGCGTTCCAGGGAGAGGCCTTCCACGGCACCGGCCAGCCGGACGCATTCGGCCCACTCGCCGGCGTGGCCGTCCTGCTGTCCGGGCTCACCGAGCAGGGCGAGAGCCCTGTCCAGCGCGACCAGGGCGTCCTCGTACTCGCCGGCGTACGCGTTGACCCGGCCGTGTTCGTAGGCCAGTGCGCTGTCCAGGGAACGGCCGTGGGCCTCGTGCCCGGCGGTACGGGCCTCGTCCGCGACGCGCCCGGCGTCGGCGAGGAAGGCGAGGGCGTCGGCCAGGCCGTCGGGACCCTGTTGCTGGGCCGTGAGACGGGCGAGTTCACGCAGGCAGCTGCTCAGCTGCTCGTAGCGCGGCTCCTTGGCGTGGGCGGCCAGCGCCTGCTCCGCGGCCTCGCGGGCCCGGCCGAACTCACCGGATTCGCCCAGGAGCATGGCCGTCTCCGCGGCGATCATGGCATGGCTTCCCGGGTCGTCGTCCCAGCCGGCCGACTCGGCGGCGAGGGCGGCGAACTCCGCCGTGGCGGCTTTCAGGTCGCCGCCCGCGTGCAGCGCGCGGGCGCGGGTCAGGCGGAGCTGGGCGCCGAGCCGGTCGTCCATCTCGTCGGAGACGACGTCCGGTTCGGTGAGCAGGGAGTCCAGCAGCGCGATGGTGTCCTCGATGTGACCGAGGTCGAGGCTGAGCTGAGCGGCGTGGGTGTACGTGCGGAAGGCGTCCCTGCGGCTGCCGTGGCGCAGTCCGAGCTCCGCGGAACGCGTCAGGTGTCGCAGGGCCTCGTCGTGGCGGTGCAGGTGCATGCACGCCTCCGCCAGATCGGCGTGCAGCCGCACGGTCTCGGCCGCCCCGCCGGGCCATTCCGTGGACAGCCGGAGCGCCTCGGTCAGGTCCGCGTGGGCCGCCTGCGCGTCCCTGAGGCCCAGTTGGATCCGGCCGCGCAGTCCGAGCGTGCGGGGCAGGTGCCAGGCGGGGCCGTGTGTCCTGAGCCGCTCCAGGAGGGCGTCTATCTGGGTGACCGCCGCGGGCAGGTCGCCGGTGAGCGCGTGGGTGCTGGCACGCAGCAGGAGGGCGCCGGAGATCTGCCCGGCGATGTCGTGCCGGGTGGCATAGGTGTGCAGACGCTCCACTTCGGCGAGGAGCGGCGCCGCGTGGTCCTCGTTGTGCGAGGTCTGAAGGCGCAGGCCGAGCACGGTCGCCCGCAGCCGCAGCAGACGGGCTTCCTGGCGTGGCGAGAGGCCGGTCGTCTCTTCGTGGAGGCGGACCAGGGACTCGTGGGCGGCGTTCAGCGCGGCCGGCTTCTCCTCGTCCTCCTCGGCGTCCTGAAGGACGATCTCGGCGTCGGCGAACAGCGCGTCGGCGCGGGCGAGCACCGCGTGCGCCGGCTGCGCGGCCTCGTCGTACAGCTGCGCGGCCTCCTTGTGCAGGGCGGAGGCGCGCGCGTACCTGTCCTTCTCGCTCGCCGTGTGCGCTTCGTCGGCCAGCAGGTCCGCCCGCAGTCGCGCCAGCGGGCCGATGGCCTGATCCTCGGGGTGGACGTAGTCGGGGGCGGCGACCAGCGTGCGCAACCGCGTCCAGCACGCCTGTGCGCCGGGGTGCCCCTCCTCCCACAAGGCCCGTGCCCGCAGGATGAGTTCGGGCAGCGACTCGGGGACGGCTTGAGCGGCGGGGGCGGCGGGGGGAGTGACGGGGGACTGCGGGGCCACGTCGTCCAGGCTCCGGGTACGGAGGGTGAGTTCCAGCGCCTCGCGGAGCGGATCGCGTGCGAGTCGTGCTGTACGGCGGTCGCTGTGGGCGGTGGTGGCGTTGCGGGCGTCGAAGCGGGCGGCGAGTTCGTCGGCGCGGCCCCGGATCTCGGCGCGGAGGCCGGTCACCGTCCAGGCGCGGCCCGCGTATCCGGCGGCGGGCAGGTCGCCGTGGCCGAGGGCCTGGATCCGCCGCAGGAGGACTTCCGCGCCGGTGAGGAAGTCGAGCAGGTCCAGCGGGGAGTCGACCTCGTCGAACAGGTTACGGTTCTCGGCGAGCAGTTCCAGGCCACGAGCCTCGTTGCCGGTCAGCGCGCAGAACTCCAGGTGCCGGCCGACCTCCGGGGCCATGGAGGGGTTGCGGCGGCAGCGTCGGTAGCCGGCGAGGTGCAGCTCGCGGGCGCGGTCGGTGCGGCCGGTGCGCAGCAGCGGCAGCAGGGCGTACGAGACGGAACGGGCGGGCTCCTCCTGGCAGGACTCCTTCCCGGCCAGGACGGGCTCCCAGCCGCGCAGCGCCCGTTCGTCGTCGCCCGCCGTCAGGTGGTACAGGGCACGCTCGCAGATCTCGCAGGCCTCGCAGTCGCTGAGCCGGGTGCGGGTGCGCGCCGCCCACAGCTCGTAGGCGAGGTCGGTGTCCTCGCCCGTGTGGGCGGCGAGCTGATACGCCTGGCCGTAGTAGGGCTGCAGGTCCAGGCCGGCCTTCTCGTACCGGTCGCGCATCTCGTTCAGCCACTGGCGCAGACTGGCCAGCGGGATCTCGGGTATCGCCCGCAGGGCGTTGGCCACCCACTTGAACCGCCAGAACAGCATGTGCCGCAGCCGCTCGTCGAATACGTCGGGCTGCTCGTCGAAGAGAGTGAGCAGGCGGGCAAAGACGACGGGCGACTTGCGGGGTTCGGAGCCGTAGGTGTACGCCTCCTGCAGCTCCAGCAGTGCGTGGATCAGCGGGAGGGGCTCGGCGAACTGCTCCGCGGCGTCGACGAGTTCCTCGGCCGTGAGGGTACGGGTGCGGCCGTAGGGGCGCTGATCGTTCGCCTGGAGCGCCTCGTACAACTCGTCGGTGGTCTGGGGTGCGGTGGGCATCGTCAGCTGTCCTTGCGCAGGGCGTGGGCGAGAAGGTCGAGGAAGGAGCGGTTGATGAGGCTGGACTCGGCGGGCCGGAGCGGGCGCCGGGACAGCATCACGGCCTGCCCGTAGAGCGCTTCGGCGCTGGTGCGGGCGAGTTCGGGCTCGTCGATGGTGACGGCGGTACGGACCAGCGGGTTGAGCTGGTTGAGGATCAGCTGGGCCCGCGGCGCCTCCTGCCGCAGATGGCCGAGGATGTCGCCCCAGACGCCGCCCTGCTGCTCGCGGGCGAGCTGGGAGCGGGTGCGCTCGTGGCGGGCCTCACGGCTGTCGAGGAGCAGGGCGGGGGCGGAGGCCGGCTGGAAGGTGCGCAGCGCGACGTCGCAGTCGAACACGGCGAGTGCGTCGCGGGCCTGCGCGAGGTAGGCCGCGGCGGCCAGTTCCGTCTCCCGCTCGACGGGGTCGAGGTGGGCGGTCAGTGTCGCCGGGTCGAGGTCGGCGACCGTGACCTCGGGCCGGATCTCCGGCATACGGTGGACGAGTTCACGGTCGTAGGTGTAGCCGCCGTTGACGACGCCGAGGCCGGCGGCGGAGGCGATCGACGCGATCTGCCGGAACTCCTCCACGCTGGAGGTCACGAGCACCGTGCGGTGGGTGCGCGCGAACTCGTCCAGGGTGGCGTGCCCGTCGGTGGTCTCGAACGGCAGCCAGGGCAGCAGCATCCGCAGGATCTCGTCGTCGTGCACCGCCAACGACTTCACGGCCAGGTGGTGGGCCTGCAGGAAGCGGCCGAGCAGGTCCGGGTCGCTGGCGGCGACGCGCGCGATCCACGCGCGCAGCCGTTCGGCGAGCGCCTCGCGTACGGCGGCGAGGGTGTCGTCCTCGTACAGGGACTCGCGGGACGCCGTGGGGCGCAGGGCCTCGGCGTCGACGACGCAACGGACGAAGAACGCCCACTCGGGCAGGATCTCCTCGGCCTGCTCGGACAGCAGCATGCCCTTGACGTGCACGCGGTGGCCGTGGCGGCGCCCGGCCGGTACCGCCTCGGGCAGCACGCACGCGATGCCCTTCAGTCCCACGGCCGGGAGGTCCAGTTCGATGGTGTCCAGGGGCGTGAAGCCGAAGACGCTCTCGCCGTAGGCGGCCAGCGCGCGGGAGCGCGCCCCCGGCGTGGGGTGGGCACGGGCCCAGGGGGCGGGTTCGGGATTGACGGGAACTCCCTCGCCGCCGCCCTTGCCGTCGTCGAACGTCACGGGGTGACGCAGAAGAGACCCGAAGTGCCGTGCCAGCGCGTGGACTTCGGCCGGCCGGGTCCACTGCCCGGCGTCGGCGCGCGGCGTCAGCGTCACGGTGGTGCCGGGCCGCGGACGGGCGGAGGCCGGCAGCGTGCGGACGCTGTAGCTGCCGTCGCCGCGTCCCCGCCACTCCACGGCGGGCGCGTCGGGGGTGCGGGCGGAGCGGCTGAGGACGTGGATCTCGTCGGCGACCAGGAAGCAGGACAGCAGGCCGATGCCGAACTGGCCGATGAAGTCGGCCCGTTGCTCGGCGATGCGCTCCGCCCGCTTGCTGCTGCGGCCGATGGTGGCGAGGAAGGTGTGCACGTCGGCCTCGGTGAGTCCGACGCCGTCGTCCTCGACGCGCACCTCGGATCCGTCCGCGTACAGACGGATACCGAACGCGCCGGCGGGGGCGTTCGGTTCGACGCCGTGCCGGGCGGTCAGCGCGTCCACCGCGTTCTGCAGCAGTTCGCGCAGGTAGACGCGGGGGCTGGAGTAGAGGTGGTGCGAGAGGAGGTCGACGAGACCGCGCAGGTCCACCTGGAAGGTACGGTCGGCGGCGGCCGGGCTCAAGGGAGTGTCAGGCAAGGTCACAGGTCAGTCCGGGGTGAGGTGAGCGACGGTGGATGAGGGCGGGGTCAGGCGTTTCGCCGGGCGCGGGCGTACATCTTTTCCGGCTGCGCCATGTACTTCCAGGGCCACGGGGTGAAAGCGCCCTGCAGCTCGCGGAAGACCCGTGGCAACGCGATGCGCTCGGAGGCGAGCGACAGGGCCATGGCGAAGATGTTGAAGTCCTCCTGCCAGCCGGGGCGACGCTCGTAGGCGGGGTGCAGGATGGAGTGTTCCGCCGCTGCCAGCAGCTCGTCCTGGATGTCCGGGGTCGCCAGGCAGTTCTTGTCGTCCGACTCCACCCAGTCCTCGATGTGCGCCATGGCGATCACGCAGCCGAGGCGATGGCCCTCAGGGGCGCCGGCGAACGCCTCGCGGGCGAACGCCAGGGCCTGGCCCGGCTCTCCGCTCCAGCGCGGCTGCAGATACGACACCCACTCGACGTGGACTTCCAGATCCAGGGGATCGCGGCGCAGGGCGGCGTCGCGCCGCGTCTCGTTGACGGCCGCGCCCAGCGACATGCCGCGGCCCGAGGTGAGCAGACGGCGCCACGGCGTGATCCATTCCGGCCGCGACTCGGCTGCTTCCAGGAGCTGTTTCTCCGCGATGTGCAGCCGCTCGTGGAAGAGCCGCCACTGTTCCTGGGACACGTTCTTGGCGAGATCGGAGGTGCGTGCCTCCCAGCCCCAGACGATGTGACGCGCGCCGGAAATCAGCAGGGCCGTGGCCCTGTGTTCCTTGTCCTCGTCAACGGCCCTGCCGATCCAGTCCTGCACCCCGTCCACGTCGGCGAGTTCGCCGAGCACCTGGTGGTCCCGGCCGAGGTCGAAAGGCGCCAGAGCCGACTTGACCCGTTCCCAGTCGCCTGCCTGCGCGGCCTCCACCAGGGCCAGCACCCGCGCGTCCCCGAGCGCCTGCAGCTTGTACATCCCGCCGAGGCGTGGTGCCGGCAATGCGTGCGGATCCGCCTCCGGCCTCGCCCCGCCCCTGCCGAACAGCTTCCCCAACATGCCGCGCCTCCCCAGCTCCTGCTTGATCGTCGCTGCAGCATAGGCGGTGCCACCGACATCACTTCCACAGGGTTTTCACGGGTGCTTCGCGAGGCCGTGATGTCGTGGGGGGGGCGGCCGTGTTCACGGCGGTGACGGGCACCCGGACGGCTTCAGCGCGCCCCGCGATCCACCGCGTCCGTTCCTCACCGCGACCCCGCGGCCACCAGCGTCGCGGTGATGGGTTCGAGCGCGGTGATCAGTTCGTCGAGCTCGGTGGGGGAAAGGGCCTCGTAGGGCGGGGCGGCGAGTTCGTCGGTCAGGGCTTCGACGCGGTGCTTGGTCTCCCGGCCGGCGTCGGTGAACCGGTCCTCGTCGTCGACGAGCCCGCGTTCGCGCAAGCCTTCCATGACCGCGGCCAGCCGCTCCTTCGGCAGGTGGTGGACGCGCCCGAACGACGTCGGCGGGTGGATGCCCTGCTCCAGGGCGGAGAGGATGTGGGCCTCCGTGCCGCCGATGCGCGCGCCGACGAGGGCGGCGATGTGCCCGTCACCGCGGTGCTCGCGCAGCATGGTCGCCGAGTGCCACAGCCGGGCGACCGGGTCGCTGGGCACGGGCAGGGTGCGCATCCCGGCGTACATGACCCGGCCCTCGGTGGGGGCGCTCGTCGCGGCCTTGGTGGTCAGGTCGGCGGCGCGCACCAGGTCCGGGGAGCCGGCGCGTTCCTCGCCGAGGATGCGCCGCAGGGAGGCCGCGCTGCCCCGCTCCCGCGCGGCGACGGACGCCTCGGGCGGGATCGTCTCCCACGCGCTGGGGATGTGCCGGGCGGCCTCGCCCTCGGCGAAGTTGTAGAAGGCCGCGTGCACGACCTGGGCCGGCACCCGGCCCAGCGGCGCGGCCCGGCTGGCGAAGTAGCCGTCCCAGTAGGTGCGGTGGCCGAGTGCCGCCAGTTCCTCGTTGCACTCGTCGGCGAAGAAGGTGACCAGGCAGATCGGCTCCAGCAGCTCGAACATGCGACGGGCGATGTCAGCCGTCGGATACGGGTGCGCCTTGCTCATCGGGCTCTCCATTCGTCTCGTTGTGCCGGGATGGACCTTCCGGCACAACGAAACTCATCGGTGAGCGAAGCGGGGAACGTCAGAAGTCGAGCAGGTCCCTGGCCCGTACCGGACCGCCCGACTCGAAGGACCGGTTCGCGGCCAGCCCGGTCACCAGGGAGCGTGCCCCGTCGACGGCGTCGGCCGCCCGCCCGAGCGGGTCGGCCTGGCGCTCACCGAAGAGATCGGCGAGCATCCGGACGTCCCCGCCGCCGTGCCCCCCTTCACCGGTGTGGACCTTGATCTCACGCGGCGGTTCCCAGAAGCGCCGCAGCGTCAGTTCCGTGCGCCCGGCCGTGTCACCCACCGCGTCCCCGTGCAGTACGGCGGTGTCGCCCCGGACCTGCACCTCCGAGCGCGTCCAGGTGGACTCCTCGACGAGCAGCTCGAGGCGCCCCTCGCTGCCGTTGAAGGAGATGCGGTACCCCTCCCAGGGGGAGTACGCGGTGAGGTGGTAGGTCAGCGTGGCCCCCGACACGTAGCGCACCAGCACCGCCATGTCGTCCTCGATCGTCACCCCGGGCCCGAAGACGTTCTGGTCGCGCAGGTAGCCGTCCGCGGCCTCAGCGTCCAGGTACAGGGCGGTGAGCAGCGGCGAGTCCGCCAGGTGTACGGCGAAGGGGTCGTCCTGTGCCGAGGGGGCGCCGTGGGCCCGCGCGTAGTCCCGGGCCAGGCCCCGTCGCCGGCCCGCCTCGTCGCCGTAGAAGAAGAGCCCGCCCTGCGCGTACACGGTTTCCGGTTCGGTGCCCAGCCACCAGTTGACCAGGTCGAAGTGGTGGGTGGCCTTGTGCACCATGAGGCCGCCGGAGTTGGCCTTCTCGCGGTGCCAGCGCCGGAAGTAGTCGGCGCCGTGGCGCAGGTCGAGGAGCCATTCGAAGTGGACGGAGCCGATCTCGCCGATCCGGCCGCCCGCGATGGTCTCGCGGACGGCCGCGTGCACCGGGTTGTAGCGGTAGTTGAACGCGACCCGCACCTCGCGGCCGGTGCGCCGCTGAGCGTCGAGGATGCGGCGGGCGCGGTCTGCGTCCGTCGTCATGGGCTTCTCGGTGACGACGTCGCAGCCGGCCTCCAGGGCCCGCACGATGTAGTGGTCGTGGGTGCGGTCCACGCTGCACACGACGACGAGGTCGACGCGTTCGCGGCGCAGCATCTCGGTGAAGTCCTCGGCCGCGTAGGCGGGTACCGAGGCGCCGATCCACTCGTTGTGGACGGCCATGCGGTGCGGATTGACATCGCAGAAGCCGACCAGTTCGACGCGGTCCGCGTGGGGACCGGCGAGCGCCGCGGTGAAGAGCCGGGCGCGGGCGCCCAGTCCCACCACGGCGCAGCGGCGGCGTGCGGTGTCGGAAGGCATGGGGTCTCCATTCTGTTCGAGGACGGTTCGGGAGGGGGCAGCGGCAGGGGCCGCCAGGCGTCGACGGCCGTCGCGGCGAGGGCCGGCGGACCGAGGGCGACGAGCAGCAGGACGGGGGACATGGCCACCAGCGCGGCGGCCCCGACCACGTCCCCGCCAGCAGCACCGGCACGAGCGGTTGCCCGTGCATCGAGCGGAACGCCGAGACGCGGACCGTCCGCCAAGCCATCCCCTCCCGCCGGCCCGCCGCGCATCCCGGACCCATGGCTGCCACGAGCGCGCCGGCCACCGTCACGGGGAGGCCCAGGCCGCTCCCGCGCGCGTCGACGGCCACAGCGTCCAGCCACAGCGACATCAGTACCCCGGTGGGCACCAGACAGACGGCGGGTCCCGAGCGCAGCACTCGGCCCAGTGCGGCCGGCAGGGTGGCCGGGGTCTCGCCCGGACGGCATGACGGCGGCTCTGACGCCGTATCCGGAGCCGGCGCCGCTGCTAGGCGCTCGGCAGTCCGTAGACCCGGTCGTAGTGGTGAGCCACCAGGTGTCCGGTTCGGTCGCAGGCGATCTGCCAGCCGTTGACGCCGGTGTCCCGGCCGTCCGTGAAGGTCCACCGCAGGCGGCCGGCAGCCGCGTCGATGGCGAAGAAGCCGTTCTTGTTCTCGAGGGCGGCGACGTAGACGGCGTTCGGTCCGACGGTGACGGGATGGTCGCCGTCGAGTTGGGGCGTTTCGCAGAACCAGCGCCGTGAGCCGTTCGCCGCGTTGAAGGCGTAGACGCCGTGGGGGTCGTCACCGGTGACGTAGACGGTGTTGCCGCCCGCTCCGAGGGAGGTGAACAGGCCGTGCCCGGGCTTCGCACGCCAGCGGAGCCTGCCGGTACTCAGCTCCAGGGCGATGAGCTCGGAGCCGATGGCGAAGACTGTCTGGCCGAGTACGGCGAGACCCGGCCGGAGGTCGTAGCCGACCGGGTGCCGCCACCGCAGGGAGCCGGCGTCGTGGGTGCTGCGGACGGAGACGTTGCGCAGGCCGTCGGCGTAGACGAAGTAGTCGGAGACAACGACCGGTTGCAGAGGGATGCCGACGTCTTCTGGGCTGATCGGGATGACCTCGGCCTGCCGGGCGCGGAGGTCGACGGCGAAGACCGCGTCGGTGGACGTCGCGACGCCCTGTTCCGTCGACTGGCGCTCCAGGCGAGCGCCGAGCACGGAGAGGGCGAAGCCGTCGTAGGCGCCCAGCAGTTGGTCGAACTGGAAGTCCGTGCCGAAGTCGAGGGTGAACCGCTCGGACCCGCTGGTCGGATCGACGCCGATCACCGTGGCGCCCGTGCCGAGGGCGACGGCCGCCCCGTCGGCCAGCAGGACGGGAGTGGGCGAGAGGCTGATGCCCTGGTAGATCCACTTGGGGTGGGAGCCGTTGCCGAGGTCGAGACAGATCATGGCGCCCGGGCGGGCCTTGAGCAGGGCGGTGCCGTCGTTGAAGACCGCCGGGGTCTGCAGCAACGGGTCACCGGTGTAGACCCAGTTCGGCTCGGGCGCGGAGACCGGTGGGGACGCGGAGCGGGCGCGGGGCTTTCCTCGCACGGCGACGAGCGCGGTGGCACCTCCGGCCACCGCCAGGCCGGTGGCGGCGGCGAGCATCGAGCGCCGGGAGAGACCGGAGCGCGCGGGGGAGCGACGGTGCGCACGGGAAGGCGGGTCCTGCCGGGCCGGCTTCTCGCACGGGTCGGACTGCTCCGGTACCGTCGGGCCTTCGAAGTTCGCTTCGGCCCGGGGCATGACGGCGACTGGGGACTCTGCGCTGTCACCCGCTTCACCGCTCTGACCATCGGAGCCACCGGGGCAGGCGCCGTTCGCTCCGGTCGTGCTCCGGGCGATGTCGACGGCGTTGGGCGCGGTGGTCGGCGTCGGCACGAGATCCAGGACGGCGGCCTGATAACGAGCGACGGTCGCCGCCACCGGAGCGGGCAGCCAGTCCTCGGTCGGCAGTTGTTCGACACCGCCCGGAGCGCACGCCGCGGACAGTCGGTCGGGCGTGATGCGCAGGGCGGGATCCTTGGCCAGACAGAGCCCGATGATCTTCTCGAGCGGTTCGGGCACACCGGTCAGGTCGGGCCAGCCGTGGACCACCTGGTACAGCAGAGTCGCCGCCGCGGCGCCGCTGAACGGGGGACGCCCGCACGCGGCGAAGGCCAGCACCGAGCCGAGACAGAAGACGTCGCCCTCCGCTCCCATCGGATCTCCGGTCGCCTGCTCCGGGCACATGTACTCCAGGGAGCCGAACACACCGCCGGTGGCGGTGAGTTGATAGCCGTCACGGGCGCGGACGATGCCGAAGTCGATGACGCGTGGTCCGTCGGCGGCGAGCAGCACGTTCGAGGGTTTGAGGTCACGGTGCACCAGTCCCTGGGCGTGCACCGCGATGAGGGCCTCAGCCATGCCCGCACCGAGGGCGAGAACCGCCTCCACCGGCAGCGGCCCGTGTTCGGCGACCGCCTCGGCCAGGGTGGGGCCGGGGATGTACGTGGTGGCGAGCCACGGCGTTTCCGCGTCCGGAGCGGCGTCCACGACGGATGCGGTGTAGGTGCCGCCGACAGCCGCGGCGGCCGCCACCTCGCGGCGGAAGCGGATGCGGAAGTTCTTGTCCTCGGCCATCTCGGGGCGGATGACCTTGACCGCGACGCTGTGGCCGGCCGGGGAGGTGGCCAGATACACCCGACCCATTCCGCCTGCTCCGAGCCGGGCCACGAGGCGGTAGGGGCCCAGCTGTTCGGGATCTTCTGGGCGCAGTGGCTTCATACCCGCGGCTGCCTGTTCTCTCTGGTGGCAGACGGGAGTCCCGCCCGCTGGTGGGTGAGAGGCCCGGGAGGGGTCTGCCAAACACAGTAGAGGCTGGAGTGACGACTGAGGTTCATCTCGACAGCCGCTCTTCGCTACGCGGAAGTAGCTGACCAGCCCTTCTCCCCTTCTCCCAGGCGGGTTTGACGGGTCGTCATGTTGTTGCTGACACGTGTCTGTACTGCGGGAATGGTGCACGATACGCAACAGCGACGCTCTGTGATGCCTGTATACGGCAAAGACCTCCGATGTGTTGAAGCTCACCGCCGAATTCGGCTTGGGTTGGGCCAACCCTCGAAGGCCTGGGGTGGACCGGGCTCACCACCAAGAAGGTGAGTACAGCGAGTCCGCCCACTCCCCGATGAGCCGGGTGGCTCGGTCGGGGAGCTCTTCGTGCAGGTAGTGCCCGACACCGGGCCAGTGGTCCACACGGGAGCCGGGCGCATGCAGCGTGCTCCGCTCCCAGTCGGCCGCCTCCGCCGACGTCCACACCGTCAGGGCCGGCTGCGCGCGCCGCTCCAGGTAGGTCTCGCTGTGCGGGCGGACGCCGACAGCCTCCCGGTCCGTGTACATGCCGGCATACGCCTGGGCGATCACATGGTCCGGGGTGCCGAGCATGGTACGGATATGGGCGGTGCGCAGTCCGGGCGGGGCCTGCGGAGAGAAGGCACCGGCGACGAAGTCGGCCGCCGCCCGGGCTCCCTGCTCCCGGTATGCGGCCAACCGCCCTGGAATTCCGTCCACTTCGGCACCGTGCGCGCCGTGCGCCGGATCGAGCGCGATGACCGAGCGGACGAGACCGGGGCGACGTACCGCGAGCAGGTTGACCACCTGTCCGCCCATGGAGTGACCGACGGCCACCACCGGGCAGCAGCCGACCACCTCGAGCAGGGCGGCCAGGTCGTCCGCCATCTCCCGTGGGGTGTTGCCCTCGTCCGGTACGTCGGAGCGGCCGTGACCGCGCAGATCGGGCACGATCACCCGGAACCGGCCGGCCAGGGTCTCGGCGTGCGACGACCATTCCCGGCCGTCGCCTCCCCAGCCGTGGACCAGCAGGAGGGCGGGGGCGTGGCTGGGCCCCAGGCTCGTGCAGAACAGACGGAGGCGCCCGATGTCGATCACGCCCCGTCCTCCTTCCGATAGGTGGCGTAGGTCAGAGTGAGAACAGGAGGGTGCCGAAGCCCGGCTGCTCGCACCGATGGTCGCCCGGTGCCAGTTGCACCGGCCCGTACGGTCGTCAGCCTCGGTACAGCACCAGGGTGCTGAGCGGGCCGAGCCTCGGGCGGTGGCCCGCGCCGATGTTCTTGCCCGTGGCGAGGTCGCGGGCGGGCCCGAAGTCCTGGCGGGCGGGCAGCGTGAAGACCTTGTCGGTGCTGGTGTTCATGGCGATGAGGTAGTCGCCGTACTCGCACAGGTAGAAGGGCGCACGGCCCACCAGCAGGGTCTCGACGCCGTCGAAGTGGACGCCGAGGGTCGGATCGGGGACGTCGGCGGGGACGGGGGCGAGGTGGTAGACGTCGCCTTCGAGGGCCTGGTGGAGCGTGTCACCGGGCGGCGGGAAACCGCCGGGCGGGATGCCCGCGGCGCCGGGGTCGTTGATGGCGTAGTCCCACAGGATCCAGTCGCGCGCGGTGAAGGTGTCGTCGGTGAGGCCGCCCGAGCGCTCACGGATGGTGGCCGAGCGCTGGTCGACCGGGGTGACGTGGTGGATGCGGGCGTAGTTGTTGACGCCCTGGCGGGCGCGGAAGTAGAGGGAGGCGAAGAGGAGTTCCTCACCGTTCTTCACCGCCAGGCAGCCGTTCTCCTCGTCGGTGACGACGAAGTCGGGCTGGTCCCAGGCGGTCGGGATGCGGGCTGGCCGGGCGGGCAGGGACTGGAAGTCGTCCCAGTCGCGGGAGACGAACCGCAGGGCGTTGAGGCCCACGCGGGCCGAGGTGTTGGTGACCTGGAGATCGAGCTGGGGGTAGAGCTGGCCGTCGGCGATCATCTCCTGTGTCCAGCCGACGATGTCGGGGTCCTTGAACACGGCGGCGGACATGACGGGGTTGGAGTCCCAGGCGGTGCGTGAGGCGTAGGCGGTCTCGCCGGGGTAGACCTCGTTGCGCCAGCCGATGACGCTCTCCAGGCGGGAGATGCGGCAGTGGTCCTTGTCGACGTCGAGGACCCGGAAGCTGCCGCGCGCCTTGGTCATCCGCACCATCTGCTTGAGCAGTTCGGGCGCCTCCTGGCCCTGGTAGCCGCGGGTGACGGACTCGTACATCATCACGAGCCAGTCGATTACCTCGCCGTAGCTGCCGACGTAGCCGAGTTCGCGGGTCAGGCCCGCCCTCGTCACCTGGTAGTAGCTCTCGCCCAGCGGCTTGGTCGGATTGCCGTCGGCGTCCTCCGGGCCGAGGTAGGGCGTGAGGCCGATCGACTGGTACATGTACGAGCGGGCCTTGTCCTCCGGGAGGGCCAGCTCCGGTGCGAGGAGCTTCAGGCCGCGGTTGGCCTGGTAGATGCCGATGGCGCAGATCTGGGTCTGGTTGCTGTAGTGCGGGAAGTGCTGCCGCCAGTAGTCGCGGCTGGACTGGAGCATGTCGATGTACGCGTCGGTGCGCACCGGCGGCACGGGGGTGGTCGTGTCGGCGGGGGCGACGAGGGTGACGTCGTCGAACCAGGCCGTGCCGGGGCCGTTCAGGCGCAGGGTCATCTGCATCTGGGTCGCGCCGGCCGGGGTGTCGAAGACGAAGGAGACGAACTCCCAGTCGTGGGTGCCCTTGGCCGAGTACACCTTGTGGTCGGTGCCGACGAGCTTGCCGCTCGCGTCGTAGAACAGCGGGTCGATGTGGGCGCCGACGCCGGTGATGCCGTCGGTCTTGATCCAGGCGCCGTAGGTGTACGTGCCGGTGCCGATCTTCGTCTTGGCGGCCGGGTAGATGTAGACCTTGCCGTCGGCCGCGGTGGCCTTGAGCCTCAGGGACGCCGAGCCGCTGCGGGAGACGGTGGTGTCGCGGACCCAGGTGGCGTCGCTGCTGATGCCGAAGCTCGGTGCCGTCCAGCCCTGCGGGGTGTCGCCGCCGGACTCGAAGCCGGGGTTGGCAATGGCGTACGGCGAGCCGGTGACCTGCTCGCCGAGGCGGTCGCCGAGGTTCTCCCACAGCAGGGCCAGCGCGAGGCCGACCCGGCCGAAGCCTTGCCACTGCTGGTCCGAGCCGGTGAGGACGGTCGAGTCGGACTTCCAGGCCATGTAGCGGCCGTCGATCGCCTGCAGGACCCGGTCCAGCGCCGCCGGGTTCTGGTACGCGGGGCTGCCGGACCACAGGTACCCCTCGGCCAGCGACTGCATCGCCCAGTGGTCCATGGAGGCCGGATTGGCGGTGGTGAGGAGGCTGGTCTGGTCCTTCTGCACGCGTGCCTTGACGGTGTCCATGACCTCCTCACCCCCGGTGCGGGTGGTCGCGGTGGGCGCGGGGCCCTGGACCTCGCCCTTGGGCGGCTCGAAATAGGGGTCGGTGTGGGTGTAGAGGCGGTAGATGCCGCGCGAGGGCGTGGTCATCGTGCGGTAGAGCTGGGCCGAGTTCTGGCCGTAGGACCAGATGCGGCCCATCGCCCGGATCTCCAGGGTCACCTTGTCCTTGCCGGCGGTCATCTTCTCCGGCAGCGGCAGGGTGTGGAAGAAGAAGCGGCCCGGGGTGCGCGGCGCGGTGTCGAGGATGTCGAGGCTGTCGACGGCGCCCTGGTCCTCGTAGCCGACCTGCTTGCCCTCGCAGAAGAGCTGCAGCCGCCACATGTCGGTGCCCGACGCGGCTTCCGCGGAGGTGCTGTCGTAGTCGTCGCCCCACAGCCGGACCGTGACGTAGGTGGTGCCGGTGGGGCTGACGGCGACGTCGAAGGTGAGCGTGCCGCCCCAGTAGGAGGCGGGGCTGGTCGGGTTGAGGACACGGGCGGACTGGCCGAGGCCGCCGGTGACGGTGTCGGAGAGGGTGGCGGTGAGGCCGTGTGCGGTCTCGGAGTCCGTGTCGCCGAACACGACGACGTCGAGCGGAGCGCGGTCGCGCGCGGGGGAGTCCGCTGCGGCGGCGAGGGCGGGTGCGGCGGTCGGCAGTCCGATCGCGGCCGCGACGACACCGGTCGCCCCGGCGTACTTCAACACATCGCGTCTTCTGGGTGCGTTGGGCACGGTGATCCTTTACTTGAGGCTGCCCATGAGGATTCCGCTGCGCCAGTACTTCTGGAGGGCGAACATGAAGACCGCCAACGGAATGATCGACAGCAGCGATCCGGAGAGGACGAGGGTGTTCATGTCGTTGGAGGTCTGCGCCTGTTGGACCCAGGAGAAGAGGCCCAGGGTCACGGGGAAGGAGCGCTCACCGTTGAGCATGAAGAGGGGGAGGAAGAAGTTGTTCCAGATGTTGACGAAGTCGAGCATGAAGATCGTGATGCCGCCGGTGCGCATCAGGGTGAGCGCGATGGAGAAGAAGATCCGCGTCTCGCTCGCGCCGTCGATGCGGGCCGCCTCCATCAGCTCGGTGGGCACCGAACTGTCGGCGTAGACCTTTCCGAGGTACACGCCGAAGGGGTTGATGAAGTACGGGATCAGCACCGCCCACACGGTGTTGGTCAGATGGATGTCCGCGAAGACGAGGTAGAGGGGGAAGGCGAGCAGGGTGCTGGGCAGCAGGGAGGCCCCGACGATGACGCCGAACAGGGCGCCTCGGCCCCGGAATCCGAACTTCGACAGCCCGTAGCCGGCGGCGAGGGAGAGCAGCGTCGAACCGGCGGCTCCGACGGTGGAGTAGAGCACGGAGTTGAGGATCCAGCGGCCGAAGACGCCGTCGTGGTAGTCCCAGATCGCGCGGAAGTTGTCGGCGAGGTGGTTGGCGGAGAACCACAGGCCGAAGGTGGAGTACAGGTCGGACTGGTTCTTGGTCGAGGCGACCAGCAGGAACCAGGTGGGTGCCAGCGAGTACAGCAGGAAGACGATCAGCAGGCCCGTGGTGAGGGCCACCGCACGTCGGCTGGGGCGCACACCGCCTCCGGTGGTGATGGCGCTCATGACATCTGCCTGTTCGTGACGCGGTAGAAGACGAAGGCGAGGATGCCGGTGACGGCGGCGAGGACGAGGGACTCCGCGGCGGCGTACTGGTAGTCGCCGGTCTTGAAGGCCCGGTCGAAGATCTCCAGCATCGGGGTGAAGTCGGTGCTGATGGACTCCGGCGCCACATATCTGAGGAACAGCGGCTCGGTGAACAGCTGGAGCCGCCCGATCAGGGAGAACATGCCGGTCAGGACGAGGATCCCGGTGATGTTCGGCACCTTCACGGACCAGGCGATCCGCCACTCCTTCGCGCCGTCGAGCCGGGCGGCCTCGTACAGTTCGCGGGGCAGCGCCTGCAGCGAGGCGGAGATCAGGATCATGTTGAAGCCGATGCCCTGCCAGGTGAGCAGGTTGCCCAGCGAGAGATAGGTGTTCAGGCCGCCGAAGAACGTGACAGTGGTGCCCATCTTGTCGCCGATGTCGACGATCGGGCTCGCGGTCGGGCTGTAGAGGAACAGCCAGATCAGGGTCGAGACGACGCCGGGGATGACGTACGGGATGAGCAGTCCGGCGCGGAAGAAGCGGACCGCGCGGGCGGCGACGCCGTCGAGGAGCAGGGCCAGGAGCAGCGAGATGCCGAGCATCACGGTGATCTGGGCGGCCCCGAAGAGCAGGGTGCGCAGCATGCCGGCCCAGAAGGTGCCGTCCGCGAGGATCGCCGAGAAGTTGGCGAAGCCGACGTAGACGATCCTCGTGGGGCCGAAGCCGATACCGCTGCTCTTCTTCGCGTGCAGGCTCTGGCTGAAGGCGTAGCCGATGGGGACGACGTAGGTGAGGACGAAGCCGATCAGGAAGGGCAGAAGGAACAGCAGGCCCTTGTAGGCTCCGCGCTGCCCGGTCCGGCGGGGGGAGGTCCGCCGGACCGGGGAGTCGGTGGTGACCTGGGGCGGTCGGGTGAGGGTGGACAAGGCAGTCTCCCGGTCAGGTGGTCAGCCGGCCGCGACGGCCTTGACGCCCTTGTTCTTCAGGTCGGCGAGCACCCATGCCTGCAGGTGCGTCAGCATGTCCTTGACGGTGAGCTGCTTCTTCATGACCTTGCCCCACTGCTTCTGCATCTCGGAGTACATGGCCGCGTAGTCGGGGCCGTACTGCCACTGCTCACCGACCCGCGAGGCCGCGGTGGTGATGATCTGCGCGCTGTCGGACTTCCCGTTGAACATCTCCGTCGGGATGATCTTGCCGACGTACGGCGACACGTCCTTGACCGCCGGGAAGAGCCCGGACTTGGAGGCGGGGTCGGTCAGCGCGGTCAGCGACTCCTTGCTGCTGGACAGCCAGGCCGCGAACTCGGCCGCCCGGTCGGGGTACTTGCAGCCCTTCAGTACGGCGGTGACGTCGAAGTTGCTGGAGGTCCGCGGCTCGGCGGTGTCGAAGACCGGCGCGTCGGCAAGCTGCCACTTGCCCTTGGACTTGGGGAAGTTGGTGTCGTAGATCGGCAGCTGCCAGGTCGAGGTGGTCATCAAGATGGTCGTGCCGAGGTCCCAGGTCTTGAAGACGCCCGGGTCGTTGTAGGAGGCGTTGGAGGCGAGGTTGTCGTCCACCAGCTGCTGGACGATGGCGCCGGCCTTGAGCGCGTCGGGCGAGGTGAAACCTATCTCCCAGTGGTCGCCGTTGATCCGGTACCACTGTGCGCCGGCCTGCCAGGACAGGTCGACCAGCGTGCTCGGGTCCTCGCCCGCCATGTTGAAGATCTTGACGTTCTTGTCCTTCTTCTGCACGGCCTTGCCTGCGGCGATCACGTCGTCCCAGGTGGTCGGGGCCTTGATGCCGTACTTCTGGAACAGATCGGCGCGGTAGGCGGTGAACAGGGGTGAGGAGCCGGTGGGGATGCCGTAGGTGGCGCCGCCGGGACTCACCGCGTTCCACGCCGGAACCGTGTAGCGGGACCTGTACGGGGCGGCGACCTTGGTGATGTCGGTCAGCAGGCCGTCGGCGGCGAAGTTGGCCAGGTTCATCCCGTCCATCTTCGACAGACAGGGCGCGTTGCCCGAGGTCACCGCGGCGCGCAGCTTCTGGTAGACGGTGTCGCCGGCCGCGTTGACGTACTTCACCTGGGTGTCGGGGTGTTCCTTGTTCCAGACCGCGACCTGCTGCGGGATGCCCTCCGTCCAGCCCCAGAACTCCAGTTGCACCTTGCCCTTGGTGGTCTTGGCCGCGGAGTCGTTGTTGTCACCGCCTCCGCAGGCGCTCAGGAGGAGGGAAAGGGTGAGGGCGGCGGCCGCGCCGGCGAAGGTTCTCGTACGGGTGGTGCTCATCGGTCCTCCGGAAGGGGCGGGCAGCGCCTGCGGCGGGGGGAGGCGCGGGCGACTGAAGGCAGGAAGAGAGACGAGGGTTTCGTTTCAGAAACCGTTTCCCGTGGACCGTAGAACCTTGTAAGGCCACATCACAAGAGGCAGGTACTCAAATGTTTCCCCCACCTTGCCCGCACGTTACCCAGCAAAGCCGCGGTGACCTGCCGTTACATCCCTGTGCCCCTCGATGATTCACCGCGGTCGATCGGTGCGGCGACCCGCGCAGCGCCGTTGACCACACCGCTCAGCCGCCTCTAGCGTGGAATACGGTTACTATCCGCTTCACCGTCCCGTCCCGTCTGTGGATCCCCGTTGCGGATCCTGTCCGAAGATGCGGAGACCTGTGCACACCTCACCGCCACCGCCCCGCGCCCTCTTCGCCATGGACCCGGCGCACCTGCCCGCTCTCTTCCCGCCCCGGCTGATGGCACGGCTGACTTCACTGGTCCGGATCGACACCACCCTGGTGGCGCGGGACTTCGCCGATCCGTTGGTGAAGCAAGTCCTGGCCGAGACCGAGGTGCTGATCACCGGCTGGGGCAGCCCGCGCGTGGACGAAGACGCCCTGGCCGCGGCGCCCCGGCTGCGGGCCGTTCTGCACGCCGCGGGCAGCGTGCGCAGCCTGGTCGCGCCCGCGGTCTGGGAGCGGGGCGTCTCGGTGTCCAACGCCGTTGCGGCCAACGCGCTTCCGGTCGCCGAATACACCCTGGCCGCCGTCCTGCTGGCCGGGAAGGACGCCTTCGGCCTGCGCGAGCGCTTCCGCGCCGAGGCCGTCTTCCCGCCGCCGGGTGACCACGCCAGGATCGGCAACCTCGGCCGGCGGGTCGGCGTGATCGGAGCCTCCCGGGTCGGGCGGCGCCTGCTGGAACTGCTCCGCCCCTTCGACTTCTCGGTGACGCTGCACGACCCGTACGTCGACGAGCAGGAGGCCGCCTCGCTCGGGACCGTGCTGCTGCCGCTGGACGAGCTGATGCGCACGAGCGACATCGTCAGCCTGCACGCTCCCGACACCCCGGAGACCTATCGCATGCTCGACCGCCGACGGCTGTCGCTGATGCCGGACGGCTCGGTGCTCGTCAACACCTCCCGCGGCGCACTCGTCGATCCGGACGCGCTCGTCGACGAACTGGTCGCGGGGCGCATCGGCGCCGTCCTGGACGTGACCGAGCCCGAGCCGCTGCCCGCCCACTCGCCGCTGTACCGGCTGCCCAACGTCTTCCTCACCCCGCACATCGCCGGATCTCTGGGCAACGAGCTGGAGCGGCTGGGACGCACCGTCGTGGAGGAGCTGGCGCTGCTCACGGCCGGAGCGCCGCTCGCGCACGCCGTGGCCCAGGCCGACCTGGTCAACAGCGCATGACTGCGGGGCAACTTCGTGCGTACGGTTGGATCGCTCGGGGGAGAAAACGATTACTCAAGGGCTCGACAGTTCGCCGCCCACCGCATGCCGCAGCCAGCGCGGATACAGTAACGTCGGCCCTGTGACGGAGAACGGGAAGAGCGCTCGTAAAGGCCCGGAGGCCAAGAGAGCCAGGAGGAAGACGGCCGGGTCGGAGGGCCCCAGCACGATCCGCGACGTCGCCGCGAAGGCGGGCGTGTCCGTAGCAACCGTTTCCCGGACTCTGGCCGGCAACTACCCGGTGTCGGCGGAAACGAGGGCCCGTGTGATGACGGCCGTCAAGTCGTTGCACTACGTCGTGAACGTCCACGCGAAGGCCCTCTCCGGAGGCGTCGCCGGTCCCGTGGCCCTGGTCGTGCAGGACATCACCGGCCCCTCACTCACCCACGTCGCGGCCGGTGTCGAGCAGGAGGCCACTGCGCGCGGCCGGCTGAGCCTGGTCTGTTCCACTCATGGAGACACCGCCCGGGAGGACGACCTCGTTCAGCTCATGCGGGAACAGCACGCCGCCGCGGTCGTCATCGTCGGCGGCGTGGTGCCCGACGACGCCTATCACCGCCGCATGGCCGACTACGCCAGGGCCCTGGACGCGGCAGGATCACGGCTGGTGCTGGTCGGCCGGCCGTCGCTGCCGGCCGGACTGCCGGCCACGGTCGTCGAGTACGACAACCGTGGCGGAGCCTTCCAGGCCACCTCGCATCTGCTCGCCGCGGGACACCGACGCATCCTCTTTCTCGCCGGTGAGACCGGTTTCAGCAGCTCCGAACAGCGCCGCGAGGGCTACAAGGACGCCCTGAACGCCCGCACGGTCCCCTACACGCCCGAGTTGGACATCCCCGGCCTGTACACCCGCACGTCCGGCTACCGTCGGGTGCGCGACGCGCTCGACGCCGGGCTGGAGTTCACGGCCGTCTTCGCCGCCACCGACGCGGTCGCCGTCGGCGCGCTCGCCGCCCTGCGGGAGGCCGGACTGCGCGTACCCCGCGATGTCTCACTCGTCGGCTTCGACGATGTCCCCTTCGCCGCGGATCTCACGCCGTCGCTCACCACCATCCGCGTTCCTTATGAGGAACTGGGACGGACCGCGGTACGTCTCGTCCTCGACCGGGAGGAGAGCATCGCCCCCGACGACCACGTGGTGCTGAGCACCCAACTGGTGATCCGGGAATCGGTACGACCGCCACGGTGACGCACGAGCTCGCTGGGGCGTGGACCGCTGTGCGGGGAAGGCCGACGTCATCCAGGGCGGCTCCCGCCCACGCCCACCCCGGGAGCCCGGTCAGTCCGGTCAGTCATGTCAGTCATGTCAGTCATGTGCGGCCCCGAGCAGGTGGGATCTGATGGGGCCCCGGCGGTGCCATCTCCCGTGGCGGATGTCGGCGCGGCCGAAAACCGGCGTCGTCCTTCCGATTTGCCAGGTCTTCATGACCATTTCCAGCCGTTCGCTTGACCGGCGCATGACAGTACCGGGTGCGTGGTGTCACCCTTCTGCAGGAACGTTCACCGTTCGTTGACAGATTCACCACGCAACGGACCCGTAGTTACCACTCCCCCCCACCTCCTTCCACCCGCATGCCGTGCAGCCTCCAGACCGGCGTCCTGCGCCGTTCCGTGCCGCCCGCGGCCCCACCACGGGCCGTCATACCGAAGGAGAACCCGTTGTCCCCGCGAGATCGCAGCCTTGCCCGGCGCAGACGCGCCGCTCTCGCCCTCACCTCCCTGGGGTCTCTGCTCGCCCTGGCCCTCCCGGGCCTCGCCACGGCCGCCCCCGCCGACCCTGGCCCCACGAAGATCACCGCCAAGCCCCGCAGCGGTGCCCTGCCGGCATCCATGACGCCCGCCCGCCGCACGGCTCTGCTGAAGACCGCCCAGTCCTCGGCGGTCGACACAGCTCGGCACATAGGCCTCGGCGCCAAGGAGAAGCTCGTCGTCAAGGACGTCATCAAGGACGCCGACGGCACCACGCACACCCGTTACGAGCGCACCTATGCCGGCCTGCCCGTCCTCGGCGGCGATCTCGTCGTTCACGACAGCAGCGGTCGTACCACCGTCACCAAGGCGAGCCGGGCAGCCCTCGCCGTGCCCTCGCTCAGCCCGGGGATCCGTGCGGCCGTCGCCGCCGACAAGGCCGAGGCGGCTTCCCGGCGCGCCCGGGTCAAGGGCTCAAAAGTGGAGCGCAAGCCCCGCCTGGTGATCTGGGCAGGCTCCGGAAAACCCGTCCTGGCCTGGGAAAGTGTCGTCGCGGGCATGCAACGGGACGGCACCCCGAGTGAGTTGCAGGTAGTCACCGACGCCACGACCGGAAAACAGCTCCTGGTTGACGAGAAGGTCGACACCGGCACCGGCACCGGCCAGTTCGTCGGCACGGTCCCGCTGGGCACGACCCCGTCGGGATCGACGTACCAGCTCATCGACCCCGACCGCGCGGGGCACAAGACCTACGACCTCAACCAGGGCACGTCGGGCACCGGCACCCTCTTCACGGACGACAACGATGTCTGGGGCGACGGCCTGCCCTCGAACCGTCAGACCGCGGGCGTCGACGTGGCCTTCGGCGCCGCGGCCACCTGGGACTACTACAAGGAGACGTACGGCCGCAACGGCATCCGCAACGACGGGGTCGCCGCCTACAGCCGCGCCCACTACGGAAACAACTACGTCAACGCTTTCTGGCAGGACTCCTGCTTCTGCATGACCTACGGCGACGGAGAGGGCAACAACCATCCGCTGACCGCCCTGGACGTCGCGGCCCACGAGATGAGCCACGGTGTCACCGCGGCCACCGCGGGCCTGAACTACTCGGGCGAGTCCGGCGGCCTCAACGAGGCGACCTCCGACATCTTCGCCGCCGCCGTGGAGTTCTACGAGAACCTCCCGGCCGACCCTGGCGACTACCTGGTCGGCGAGAAGATCGACATCAACGGGGACGGCAGCCCGCTGCGGTACATGGACAAGCCCTCCAAGGACGGTGCCTCGGCGGACAGTTGGAGCCCCTCCCTCGGCGGCCTCGACGTCCACTACTCCTCGGGTCCCGCCAACCACTTCTTCTACCTGCTCTCCGAGGGCAGCGGCGCCAAGACCGTCAACGGCGTCTCCTACGACAGCCCGACCTACGACGGTCAGCCCGTCACCGGCATCGGCATCCAGAACGCCGCCGCCATCTGGTACCGCGCCCTGACGACGTACATGACCTCGACGACCGACTACGCCGGAGCCCGCACGGCCACGCTGTCCGCCGCCGCCGACCTCTTCGGCGCCTACAGCCCGACCTACCTCGCCGTCGCCGACGCCTGGGCGGCGATCAACGTCGGCAACCGCATCGCCCTCGGTGTCAACCTCGCCCCGATCGCCGACCAGACCAGCGGCATCGGCCAGGCGGTCAGCTTCCAGCTGGACGCCTACACCACCAACACCGGAGCCACTCTGACCTATGAGGCCACCGGGCTGCCCGACGGCCTGAGCCTCAGCCCGAGCGGTCTCATCACCGGCACGCCGACCACACTCGGCACCGGCGATGTCACCGTCAAGGTCACCGACAGCACGGGAGCGTCCGTCTCGAAGACCTTCAGCTGGCGGATCGCCTACGTCTACGCCAACTCGACCCGCGTCGACATCCCGGACAACGGACCCGCCGTGGAGTCACCGGTGACCATCACCGGCCGCGACGGCAACGCCTCCGCGACCACCTCCGTGTACGTCAACATCGTCCACACCTACCGTGGTGACCTGACCGTCGACCTGGTCGGCCCCAACGGCACCGTCTACTCCCTGCTCAACCGCAGCGGCGGCTCCGCCGACAACGTCGACCAGACCTTCACCGTCGACGCCTCCGCGCAGCCGCTCAACGGCACGTGGAAGCTGCGCGTGCAGGACCGGGCATCCATCGACGTCGGATACATCGCGCGCTGGCAACTGACACCCTGACACCTGACCCCTGACCCCTTGGCCCACGAACCACACACCGCTGCCCGGACCCGCCGGTCCGGGCAGCGGCGCGGTGACATGTCTCCACCGCTCCGGGCCGGCGCGGCGGCAGCAGGATGCGTGGACGCCGACGGCAAGCTGGGCGCGGGGCAGGGGTGCGAACGCGAGGCGGCGGCGTCAGGCAGGCTGTTCTGCCTCCGCTACGCCCTTCGGGGCGGGCTCGGTGGCATCGGGGGTGGTGTAGAAGACCGAGCGGCCCTGCTTGGTGCGCTGCGCCTGGTTCTTGGCCACGAGCCCTTCGAGGGTGAGGCGCACGATCTTGGTCTTGATCTCCCGGTCCGGATGCCGTTGTTCGAGTTCGGTGGAGATCTCGGCGGCGGAGCGGGGCTCGCTCAGTCCGGACAGGTACTCGCGGACGAGGTCGACGAGCGTGGGCACGGCCCGCGGACCGGCCGATGAAGCGGTGGTGCTCCGCTTGCCGACCTGCCTGCCGGCCGGCGCGGCTGACTTGCCCGCTGACTTGTCGGTCCGCCTCTGCCTGCCCGAGCGCGATGCCGGCGCGGACGCCTTCTTGCGGGGCGCGGGCACTACTGTGCCCTCTTCGGGCTCCGGCTGTGGGGGCGCGCTGGGCAGACCGAGGGCGTTCCGGACGTTCACCAGGATGGTGTGATCGTGCTGGAGAGCCGCCAACTGCGCCTGAAGTGCTTCGATTTCCTCGCGGACACGGTCCTGCTCCTTGAGGTTGCGCTCCAGGTCACTGGCTACCTGTGCTCCGTACTGTGCCGCCAACTCGGTCGTGACAGCGTTGGTTTCGGACATGGTCCTCACTCCTTCTCCCGGTTGCCTCGGCCGCCGATCGGCAGACGGGGGCATGTGCGGTGTCGCATTCCTACGCGGCACAGCCTGATGACGCGTGATCTGCCGTGGTTGCTGCCGCACAGCTGTGTCGTGGCGATGGTACGGAAGGCATGAGCATTGTTCTCCATCACATGTCTGAAAGCCAACAGAGCGGAAGCACGGTCATCAGGACAGGTGAGCGGTGCTTGCCACGGGGCCAGTGGGTTACCCGGCCGGTATGACTGACATACGACCCCTCGCCCTGATCACGGGCGCATCGAGCGGAATCGGCCTCGAGCTGGCACGCCAGTTCGCGGTGCACGACTACGACCTCGTCGTGAACGCCGAGGACGAACGACTGGAGTCCGCGGCGCGGGCTCTGCGGGAGACGGGCGCGGAGGTCCGCGCGGTGCGCGCCGATCTACGGGCCGCTGAGGGCCGGTACCTGCTGCTGGACGCGCTCGACGGGCTGACGGTCGACATCGTCGTCCTCAACGCGGGGGTCGGCCAGGGCGGCGCGTTCGTGGACACCGACCTCGCCGACGACCAGGAGGTCATCGATCTCAACGTCACCGCCACCGTGCGGCTGGCCAAGCCACTGCTGCGGGCCATGGTGAAGCGCGGTGCGGGTCGGATCGCGTTCACCTCGTCCGTCGCGTCGACGATGCCCGGTGCCTTCCAGCCGGTGTACAACGCGTCCAAGTCCTTCGTGCAGTCCTTCGCCCAGGCGCTGGCGGAGGAGGTGAAGGACACCGGGGTGACGGTCACCTCGTTCATGCCGGGCCCGACGGACACGGACTTCTTCCGCAGGGCGGACATGGAGGACGACACCCGGATCGGCACCATGAAGAAGGACGATCCCGCCACGGTGGCCGAGCAGGCGTTCGAGGCGATCGTGAAGGGCGAGAAGAAGACCGTGGCCGGCTCGCTGAAGACGAAGGCGCAGGAGCTGGCGGGGAAGGTGCTGCCCGACGGGGTCAAGGCCGCGGCGCACCGGCGGATGGCGGAACCGGGAACCGGCGAGGACCCCGAGCAGCCGACGCAATGACGTGAGGGCGGCCGTCGGCGCCCACGACCGGAGTGCGGACACCCCGGTCGCCGAGGCCCGCGGCGCGGGGTGTCAGACGGTCGTCAGCGTACGCGCGCTCGGCACCCGCACGTCCCGTACGGCGAAGCCGCTGCGGACGCGCGCCGGGATGCGCCGTAGGGAGATCCTCAGGTCCTGGTCCGGGACGGTGCATTCGAGGTCGGCCAGGCGGAGCGCCAGGGCTTCGAGCAGCCCGATGGCAAGGCCCTCCCCGGGGCAGCGATGACCTGTACGCGGCTCGCCACCGCCCTGCGGGATCAGTTCGTCACGCTCGACCGGGTGCTCGAGGAACCGCTCGGGGCGGAAGACGTACGGGTCCCCCCACAGCTTCTCGTCGTGGTTCTGCCCGAAGACGTCGAGCAGCACCATTGCGCCGGCCGGCACCGAGACGTCCCGCCAGGACAGGTCACGGAGGGCGAGGCCGCCGAGGAAGGGCACGAACGGGTAGAAGCGACGGACCTCGTGCACGAACGCGGCGGTGTAGGCGGTGTCGCCGCCGCGCAGCCGTTCGCGCTGGTTGGGCTGCAGATGCAGCGCGTGCGCCGTGTAGGCGACGAACCAGCAGACGGCGACGGTGGGCCGGATGACGTTCAGCAGCTCGACGGCGGCCGTGTGCGGATGGAGAAGCTCGCCGTCGGCCTCACGGTGCTCGCACACCGCGGCGAGCACCGACCCGTCCGGGGCGGCGACCCTGCCGGAGCGCACGTCGTCGACGAGTCGGACGAAACGCTGTTCCTGACGGCTCCGTGCCCGCCTCGCGCGCCAGTGCCGTGGCCCCGCGGTGGCGAAGCCGTCAACCATGGCGACCAGGTCGCGCGCGAGATTCCGTAGGTCTTCCGGGGTGCCCTCGTCGAGCGGAACGCCTGCCCAGCGGCACACGCCGCGCGTGAGCACCACGCTCGCGGCGTCGAACAGCACGGTCTGTCCGGCCTCGCTCCATTCACGAACCGCCTCGTCCCACGCGGCGGTCACATGTTCGACAAGGCCGGCGATCCGGTCGGGGTGCAGCAGCGGCAGGAAGAGTTCCTTACGGGCCCGGTGGGCGCCGCCGTCGAGGGTGTGGACGGCGTCATGGCCGAACAAGGTGCTCAGCACGGGCTCCGGCAGCGCACCGTCGCGGCGCACGTTGTCCTCGTCGTAGAAGAACCGCACCGCTTCAGGTCCTCGTACGACAAGCGCGGGTTTGCCCATGACCCGGGTGCGGGTCACACCGTCGGGGCGGTCGCGCAGCAGGCCGGGCAGCCACGTGTAGCCCTTGGCGAGAGCGGGCAGCGAACGGTCGATCAAGGGTGAGGTCGGCATCTCCATGACGGCCGGGTGCCCATGCCCGGGGCCGGGACACGTGTCGCTGATCAAGATTCGTAGGCGCATGCAGGAACCCTCCTTTCCTCCCTGGTTGTTGGGTTCAGGTCACCCTGAAGCCGTCGAAGGTGGCCATGCCTCGTGTGCCGGTCCAGCCGTTGGCAGCGGTCATGAAGACCCCGATGTCCTGTGCGGCGGCCACACCTGAAGGCGTGGCGGTGCCCACCGTCGTCCAGGTGACGCCGTCGGTGCTGGCCTCCCCGCGGTACGAGGTGCCGGACCTGGTCAGCCGCAGGCGCACCGGCGCGGTGAAGGAGCCCGACAGCTCGATCGAGTCGAAACGGCCGTCGCCGTCGGCGTCCCAGCTCAGCGCGCACCCGTTGGACGGCGTGACCGCCAGGTTCACATAACCCGCGCTGCCCTGAACAGCCAGGTCGTTGCGGACGACGAGACCCGCCCGTGCCCAGCCCCCGGTCGGATCCTGAGCCGTGACCGTGACCTCGGCGACGGTCTCGTCGAGACAGGCGCCCGCCCGGTACACGGCTCCGAACTCGTTGGTGGCGCCCCACAGGTCCGCCCCGGCGCCCTCGACGGCGATCTCGTCGCCGTACTGGCCGAACACCGCGTCGTTGTAGGAGACCGTGCGGTACGGCTCCTCGACCCCGGTCGCGGCCGGCAGCCGTACCGGCGCCACCGCCTTCCCGCCGCCCGCGTACACCGCAGCCGTGACGACCCGGGCGACCAGCTCCGCGGGCTCGCCCGCCAGAGAGATCTCGAAGCGGGCGGCGAACGTGCCGCCGGACGCCACCGAGGGCGTGCGCACCGGATCGAGCGGCTTCGCCGTCATGCCCTCGGGGACGGTGACGGAGAGGGTCACATCGCGTGCCGCCGTGAACCCGTTCCGGTTGGTGAAGGTGACCGTCACCGTCGCGGGCCTGCCCTCGGCCACCGCCGCCCGGTCGGCCGCCGCGGCGAGGGCCGCCTGATGGGGAGTGACGGCGAGCAGGTCGCGCACGCGGCGGGCCAGGACGTACGGGGAGCCGTGCGGTTCGGTCGGGTGGGTCTCGTGCGCGTGCGCCCAGCGGTCCTCCAGGGCGAACCAGTCGATCGTCGCCGGGTCCTTTCCCTTGGCGAGCGCGTCGAAGTACGTCTTCCAGCGGGTGCGGTACAGGCCGCCGACCAGCCCTGACCACTCCCGGTTCGCATAGTCGTGCAGACCCTCGTCGCTGCTGGCGCGTCCGCCCCAGGTGGTGAGGAGGGAGCGGACGTCGTACTCCAGGCGGTCCTTCTCGGCGCGGTCGGCGCCCCAGGAGCGCGCGTCGGCGAGCCAGCGGCCGAGCAGGTGCGGACCGGAGGTGGCCAGCAGGTCGTCGAGGAGGGCCATCCAGTCCAGCCAGGTCCTGGTCAATCTGCCGAAAAGGGCTTCGTCCCCCGCATCGTGCGCTGCTTTGATCTGCGGCAGCAGCACCCGGCTGCGGTTGGACAGGACCTGGCGGGCCACGTCGGCGACGTCGTAGCGGTAGGCCGAGCTGTTCCGCAACTCCGGGCGTACGGCGAGGAGTTCGGTGAGGGCGGTGTCGAAGGCCGTGGTGTCGTACCGGTCCTTCTCCGGGCCCCAGGCGGCGGCCTTGTTCGCGGTCAGGCTCGGGCGGGCGCCGAACAGGCCGTCGGGGGCCTCGCTCCAGGAGTCCGCGCGGGACATGTTGTACGCGGTGTCGCGGATCGTCCGCCAGGCGGCGGCCGCGTGCCGGTCCGGGCCGCCGTACCGGGAGAGGGCGTACGCGGCGAACCAGTCGTCCAGGTCGATGGTGCCGGGCGTCCAGGCGAGGTCGGTCAACAGAGCCAGGGCGGGTGCGTTGTTGTCGGCGGCCTCCGGCATCGCCGCGATACCGGCGAGTGAACTGCCCTGCTTGTCGCGCCACTTGGGGTACTGCCCCACCCAGTCCGGGGCGTTGGCGCCGATCGGGGTGTGCCCGCCGAAGTTCCAGATGCTGCCGAAGGCGTACGGGGTGCCGCCCCAGTCGCCCTCCCGGTCGGTGACGGTGGTGTAGCGGTCCGACAGGCCGTCCACGATCAGCATGCGGCTCTTGTCGACGCCGTCGAGCAGCGCCCTGGACGGGTTGGTCTGCCAGCCGAGAATCGCCCACACGGCCCCCGGGTGCGCCTTCTGCAGCGCCGCCTCGACGGCCTTCGCTGCCTCGCTCACCGGCACGTCACCGGGGTTCCCGCCTTCGTGCAGCAGGTCCATCTTGTACATCGTGCTGTCACCGAACCGCTCCGTCTGGGCCCGGTAGAAGGCGGCGGCCACGTCGCGGAAGGCCGCGGTGCGGGGGTCGAGCCAGTCGGGGCGTTTGAAGGCGCCCCAGGTGCCCTGCGCCACCACCGCCGCGTCCCCGCCGTGCCGGGCGGGGAAGTCGTCCGGCACGGTGCCGTAGTAGCCCGGCAGGACCGGCGTCATGCCCAGGTCGCGGATCCGGTCGACGATCTTCTCGGCGAGCGCGGCCCGCCGTTCGATGAGCTGGCGGGAGACCGGTCCGCCGAAGCCGGACATGTTCTGCAACAGCCACCAGGGCTGGTGGGCGGGGGCCGGGATCCAGGCACGCAGCGCCGCGTCGGAGTAGCCGAAGCGGCGGAAGGTGTCGTAGTACACCGCGTCGCCGCCGATGTAGACGAGGACCCGGTTGACTCCGTGCAGGGCCAGCACGTCCAGCTCGTGCTGCCAGGCGTCCCAGGTGCGGTAGGCGCCGGTGTAGCCCTCGTTGGTGTCGTTGAAGGCGAAGCGGTGCGGCACGTTGGCCGCTCCGGTGATCTCCTCTGCGGGCGCGGGGAGGGTGCGCGGCAGGTTCAGCTGCTCGCCGGTCCAGGAGACGGAGGCGTGCGCCGTCCGCCGCAGGTAGGTGTGCAGGCCTGCGAGCAATACCCCGGTACTGGTGCCCTCCACGGTGATGTGTCCGGCCCGGCCGGTGACCCGGAAGCGGTCGGTGTCGTCGGCGACGGCCCGCAGGGTGATCTGCCGGTGGTGGTCGGGCAGCAGACGCTTCAGCGCGGCTGCGGCGGGAGCGATGTCGAACAGGGCGCCGCCGGCCGCGTACGCGCCTTGCGGTCGGGCCAGCAGCGCGGCGCCGCCCAACGCGACCGCGCCCGTGAGGACTCGTCTGCGGGTGACACCCGTGATGCCGAGGTCGCCTCGGTTGGTGGGCATGAACATCCTTCCGGCAGGGCTCAGTTGACCGTCATGGCGAAGATGTGCAGGGCGGGGACGCCCGACTGGAGGCCGTCGCTGACCTTGGGCAGGACCAGGGAGCGCAGCTCCTTGCCGGCCGCGAGGTCGACGCCGAAGGTGAACAGGCTGACGGGGGTGTCGTCCCGGCCGGTGGCGATGTGGCGGTAGGGGACCACCACCGCGGCGGAGGAGTTCGCCCCGTACCAGTCCTGGACGGCGACGGAGAAGGGCTGTTCGGTGCCGTCGGCGTAGACGACCTTGCCGTCGCCCCTGCCTTCTCCCCAGGTGCTGGTGCCGAGAAAGGACAGGCGGGAACCGGCGCCGGACAGCAGTACTGTCTGGCCGGCACTGACGACGTTGTCGAGGTTGCCGGGCGCGGTGTGAGGCCAGGTGAAGGTCACACCGTCGTACGTGACCTCGGCGCCCGGCGTGAGTCCCACCGACGCCAGCGCCTCGGCGGACAGGCTGGAATGTGAGCCGTCGATGTCGGCGACGGTGAGCGCTTCGTCGGAGGCGATCCCCGCGTTGTCGAAGGCTCCGGACAGCGAGCGGTACGGCAGCAGGACTGAGGACGTCGCGCGCGTGCAGTCGGAGCCGTGGCGGTGCACGTCGAACAGGGCGTGCGCGGTGAACACGATCCGGCCTTCCGCGTCGTCGGCCAGCCGGGTCCGCCGGGTGCGGGTCACCGACCGGCCGGGCGCGAGGCCGCCCAGGTGGTCCGGTTCCCCCGTGTCGTTCACGGCGAGATAGAGCACGGTGCCGCGCAGCGCGATCCGGGTGGTGTTGGTGAGCGTGGCGGTCAGGGTTACGGCCTTGCCCGGCTCGGGGGCGGCCGGGGTGACGGTGAGCGAGACGGGCGGCGGGAGGAAGTCCTCCTCGGGGCGGTAGGCGGTCACGACTCCTCCACGGTGAAGTGGTCGAACAGGGCCCGGACCGTCGTGCCGGGATGGTTGAGGTTCACCGCGCTGGCCACCACGCCGGCGTCCAGGACGCCGCTCGCGGAGGGCACGGTCACGCTGCCGATCTCGTTCCAGGCGAGGCCGTTGGTGGTGGAATACGCGGTGTAGGTGGCGCCGGAGCGGATCAGGCGCAGCCAGGCGGGGTGGGTGGAGGCGCCGCCGCCGGCCCAGGTGTCGAGGTGCCCGTCACCGTCGCTGTCGGTCATGAACTCCACGCCGTAGGACTGCGACATGGTGAGCACCGCGTAGCCGCCCTTCTCCGGCGCGGTCAGGTCGTTGGCCACGGCGATCCCGTACTTGGCGCTGGGGTTGTCGCTCCCGGTGAGACTGACCGTCTTGACCTGCACCACACTCGAAGTGGCGGCCGCCCCGGGGAGGCGGATGCCGCCCTTCTCGTCACGGCCGCCGGACAGGTCCGCGCCGCCCGCCCAGATCACCAGCCGGCTGCCGTACTGGCCGAACCGGGCGTCGTCGGTGGTGGCGAACGTCCGGTACGGGTCCCGCACGCCGTTCGGCTCGTAGGGCACGCTGACGGTCTTCGCGGCCCGCGCGCAGTCGGCGCTGCGTCCGTCCACGTCGAAGACCAGGTGTGCGGTGAAGGCGATGTCCCCGGCGGCGTCGGCCGGCATCGACGTGCGCCAGCTGCGGGTGATCTTCGCGCCCCGCCGCAGGTCGCCGAGCGGGATGGTGCGGGCGGCGGTCGTGGCGCCCGGGTCCACCAGGTACAGGACGGCGCCGCGCAGCGGGAACGGGCAGTCGTTGACGAGGACGGCGGTGGCGGTGACGGCGGCGCCGACGGCCGGTTCGGCCGGTTCCGTGGTGACGCTGAGGGCAGGACCGAGGGTGTCCGTATGTGCGCCCACGCCGTTCACCGCCGCTCCCAATCGACGGTGAAGGTATTGGCGATCTCGCTGGGCAGCGTCTCCGGGACGCTGATGTGGAGCTTGCCGTCCGAACGGGTCCATTTCAGCGGGCGGTTGTGGCCGAGCAGCCGGATCCGAGAGGTCGCGGAGTGCGGGATGTCCGCGGGCACGGAGAGGGTGCCGCTGGGAGCGCCGAGGACGATGATGTTGAACTTGCCCGGGCCGACGGTGTACCGGATGCCGAGCGGGCTGCCCTCCTCCTCGGCCCGCAGCCAGGGCGTCGAGCCGTAGACCGCGGGCCCGTTGACCTTCAGCCAGGCGCCGATGTCCCGCAGCCGCCGCTGCATGACGTCGGGAATGGTGCCGTCCGGCTTGGGCCCGATGTTGAGCAGCAGGTTCCCGTTCTTGCTGGTGACATCGGCGAGCAGGTGGACGAGGAACTCGGAGGTCTTGTAGTCCTCCTCGGTCTCGAACTTGTTGTAACCCCAGGAGTAGCCCATGGTGATGCAGCACTCCCACTTCTGTGCGTCCATGGTGGGGTTGGTGCGCTGTTCGTAGGTGGCGTAGTCGAAATGCGTGTCGAAGCGGTCGTTGACCACGACCCCCTTGGGACGGCTGCGGTTCTTCGCCTGGTTGTAGTAGTGGGCGAGGGGCTCCTCGCTGCGCCACGGCGGTTCACCGGCCGGCCGGAACCACTGGCCGTCCGCCCACAGCAGTTCCGGGTCGTAGCGGTCGATGATCTCGTACAGCTGCTTGAGTTCGTAGTCGCCGATGTAGTCCGCGACTGGCTTGTAGCCGGTCATCGGGACCTCGGCACCGGTGTAGGCGTTCTTCATCGGCCGGCCGAGCGCCGGGTTGAAGAACTCGCCGAGCGAGTAGTACAGGCCGGGCCGTACGGTGCCACGCTTGCGGGCGGCTGCCATCAGCTCGCCGACCAGGTCCCGCTTCGGCCCGTACCTGCCCGCGTGACGGTTCGTCACCTTGCTGGGCCACAGGGCGAAACCGTCGTGGTGCTTGCTGGTCAGGGCGAAGTACTCGGCACCCGCCTGCTCGAACAGCCGCACCCAGGAGTCGGGGTCGTAGTTCTCGGCCCTGAACTGCGGGATGAAGTCGTCGTAGAGGAAGTCCTGGCCGTAGGTGTCGCGGTGGTACTTCCAGGTGGGGTCGGTGTCGAAACTCTGGTACCAGAGGTACCACTCGGCGGCCATCTGCCGGGCGGAGCCGGCGGGGACCGAATAGACACCCCAGTGGACGAAGATGCCGAACTTGGCGTCCTTGTACCAGCGCGGTACCGGGTGGGTGTCGAGGGATTCCTTCGTGGGCCGGTAGTCGGGGATGCCGCCGCCGATCGCGTGGGCGGCGCCGGGTGGGGCGAGGAGCACCGCTGAGCCGAGAGCGGTGGCCGTGGTCAGGAAGCGTCTGCGGCTGACGTTCACAGGGGGCCTCTCAGTGGGTGGTCGAGAAGGAGTCGAAGACGGCCGTGGTGGTCTGGCCGGGGTGGTCGAGGTTGACGGCGCTCGCGACCATCCCGGCGTCGAGGCCGCCGTCGGCTGCGGACGGCACGGTCGCGGTTCCGATCCGCTGCCAGGTGGTGCCGTCGCTACTGGCGTACGCGGTGTAGGCGGTGGCGTCGCGGGTGAGTCTGAGCCAGGCCGGGTGGTACGAGGAGCCGCCGCCCGCCCAGGTGTCGAGCTTCCCGTCGCCGTCGCTGTCGGTCATGAACTCCACGCCGTAGCTCCTCGACATGGTGAGCACCGCGTAGCCGCCCTTCTCCGGGGCGGTCAGGTCGTTGGCGACGGCGATCCCGGCCTTGGCGGACGGTCCGCTGCCGGTCTGCTGGACGAGGCGGGCGGTGACGCTGCCGGAGGCGGGTACGGCGTCCGGCACATGGATGCCGGCCTTCTCGTCCTTCCACCCGGCAAGGTCCTGACCGCCCGCCCATATCGCGAACTGGGCGCCGTTCTGGGCGTATTGGGCGTTGTCGGCGGTGGCGAAGGTGCGATACGGCGGCCGGACCGCGGACGGGACAGGGGCGACGTCGGCGGTCACCGTGTCGGTGTCGTGGCGCGTACGGCCGCCCTGCCGGAAGGAGGTGCGCACGCCGATGTCGTGCGGCCCCCATGGCGTGTCGGCGGACGGGGTGACGCGCCAGCTGACGGTGGAACTCCCGCCGGGAGCGAGGGAGCCGGTGCCTGTCGGTCCCTTCGCCTCGGCGGTCCAGCCGTGCGGCAGACGCAGCCCGGTGGTGACTCGGGTGACCGCCCTGGGACCGGAGTTGGTGACGGTCGCGGTGATCTCCGTGGCGCGGTCGGCCGGCAAACTCGGACGGGACGGGCTGAACCGCACGCGGGCCGAAGGGCAGTCGCGGGCCGCCCGGAGGCCGGCGATGTCGACCGCGTCGGCGAACGCCTTCATCCCGTTGTCGTTGGGGTGCAGATGGTCGCCCGAGTCGAAGGCGGCGGCGTAGCGGGTGGGGTCGTGCGGATCGCGGACCGCCTTGTCGAAGTCGGCGTAGCCGTCGAAGACGCCGCCGTCGCGGACGAACGCGTTGACCTTCTGCCGGTCGGCCTCCTTGGCCTCGGTCCAGTAGTCGCCCCAGCCCCGGTACGGAACCACGGTCGCGCCGATGACCCGCAGCCCGCGGGCGTGGGCCCGGCGGGCGATCTCCTTCATGCCGTCGATCACCTGGTCGCCGGTGGCACCGCCCCAGCTGAGGTCGTTGACACCCTCGAAGAGGAGCACCGTCCGGGCGCCCGGCTGGGACAGCACATCGCGCTCCAGCCGGTCCAGTGCCGAGGGGTTGCCGTCGGTGCCGGCCGTGAGGCGGTTCCCGCTGATGCCTTCGTTCAACACCCCGGCGGTGGACGTACAGGCCGACAGCCGAGCCGCCAGATAGTCGGGCCAGCGCCGGTTCGCGTCCGAGGTGGAGGCGGCCCCGTCGGTGATGGAGTCACCGAGCGCGACCACGGAGCCCCGTCCCGAACCGCCGCGAACGTCGACTCCGGTGAGGAACGGGAAGGTGGAATCGGTCCTGGTGAACGCCTCCCCACCGGCGTCCCCGGCGTGGTCGCCGCCGCCGTCAGGCGTCCAATAGACGGTCTGCAGCCCCATCCAGTGCTGGCTGATGTGGGTGAGCCTGCCGGGGAAGTACAGACTGACCACCAGATCGCTACGAGCCGCGACGGGAATCCGCACCCCGTCGCTCGCCGCCTGCCCGTGGGCCGGGATCGTCACAGCCGCCTTCCCGCCGAACGTCAACTCGCGCGGGCCGGACACGGACGAGCCACTCGCCCGCCGCCCCACGGTCGCGTGCCCGATCGTCACCGGCTGGTCGGTGAACTCGTTGGTCAACCGGATCCGGACGCTCGTCCCGCCCGCGCTCACGTGCACCGGGATCCGTACGGTCACCTCGGACGTACCGGGGTCGTAGGAGGCGTGCTGCGCGGTCGCCCACGTCCCTGTCCACGTCTGCGGCCGGGGCCCGGCGACGGCCGGAGCCGTCGCCGGCAGGGAGGTCAGTACGGCCCCCACGACCGCGATCAGAGCCGCGGATCTTCCATCGCGTCGAGCCGGGCCCCGGTGACGTCCAGGTCGATCGCCTTGGTCGCCGTGCCGCGGTCGACGGTCCCGCTCTCGTAGACGGTCACTCCGTCGGCGACGACGCTGTAGGCCACCGTGGCCGGACCGTCCGGTCGTCCGTACGTCTCCTGGTCCAGGCCCAGGGCCGCCGTGAAGCAGGCAGCAAGCGGCCAGCAATGCGGCGGTGAGCAGGGCGAGCCAGGCTCTTCTCATGATCATGACGTCAGCGCCTTCACCACCGCGGTCCGCGCGGTCTCGACATCGGTGACGTCTTTCGTACGGCCGTCGAGGTCGCGCGTCGCGGTGCCGAGGGCCTGGGCCAGGGCGTCGCTGTCGCTGGTGCCGCCGTTCTTCTTGCGCAGCTGGTCGATGAGCTCGAAGTCCTCGATGCCTTCCTTGAGTTGCTCCCAGCGGACACTGGACATCGGGCCGTTCCTGCCGGGATAGACCAGGTACTCGTCGCCCTGCGTGAAGATGTAGACCGGCTGGCTGAAGGGGTCGGACGTCCAGCTGTTGTACGACCAGCGCAGGAAGCCGTCCAGGTGACGCTGGGCGGCGATCCAGGGCAGCATCCGGGCCTCTACGGCGGGGGAGTAGGACAGCGTGTTGGGGTGGGCCGGGGTGCCGTAGACGTAGAAGGTGGTGACCTTGCCCTCGGCCCGGCGCTCCTCGGCCTTCTTGGCCGTCATCTGGTCGATGGTGTCCCAGCTGACGGACAGGTCGGAGGCGAGGTCGGCCGTGCTCGCCGAGCCGGCGACCGAGATCCGCCTGTCGAATTCCGGTGCGACCTCGTGGACGAAGTCCCTGACGACCGTCATGGATTCCACCGGCCGCTCGTCGAACGACAGATATGTGCGGTCCAGCCAGCCCTTGGCCCGCAGGTGCTTGACGAAGGCGGGCAGGAAGGTTCCCCATGCCTCGCGCCAGCGGTCGCCGCCCAGGTCGACGTTCTGGTAGACGCTCTTGCCGGTCCGGGTGTCGGTGTAGGTGAGGTGTTCGCCGTCCTGGAAGGCCAGCATGGAGAACGCCCCGATGTCGGGGCCGACGCCTGCTTTCAGTGCTGTACGGACGTACCTGTCCCAGCGGGAGAAGTCGAAGGAGAACCGGGTGCCGTCCCATTTCCAGCCGACCATGCTGGAGTAGGGCGTGGCCGTCTGCGACCGGCGGGTGCCCAGCGACCACTGGTGGTGCCACGGGTTGTCGACGATGGTGGTGTTGACGACCTTCTGGCCGTGGCCCGCCAGGTCCTTGTCGTAGGCCTCGATCAGCTTCCAGTGCTTGTCCGACCATGGCTCGACACCGCTGTTCAGTGCCATCGTCTCTGGCTGGGCCCACACGTCGAGGAAGAAGCCGTAGTCCTTCGCGTCCGGCACGGCGGCGTTCGCCACCTCGATGGAGAGCGGGTAGGTGACCTTGGTGCCGTCGTCGGCGGTCACCCTGACCGTGCCGGTGTAGGTGCCCGCCGCCGCGGTCTTCGGGATGTGGAAGGTGAACCACAGCGGCTGCGCCGCGTAGGCGGGCACGTCGACCGAGGGGCCCTCCTGCAGTGCGTCGCCGACGACGTCCGGGTTTCGGTCGCCGGAGACCTCGGTCGGGGAACTGACCTGGTCGATGGTGGCCGACCAGTCCATCTCGGTCTTGGAACGCTGCACGGGCACGTACTTCACGAACCGGACCTGTGTCCCGGCGCCGGAGATCCTCGCCCCGCCGGGCCCGGTGAGGTCGCCGACGCTCGCCCTCACGCCGTGCAGGTCATGTCCCGAAGCTATGGCCAGCTGGGCGGAGACCTGCTCGTTGCGGACGGCGGAGAGGGACAGGTCCCTGGTGTCCTTCCCCTGGATGGCGGTGGTCGGGTAGCGGGGGACACGGACTTCGGCTGAGGAGGCGAAGGAGCCGGTGGGGACCCAGGTGATCGTGTCCCTGGTTCCCATGGCGTCGGCGACCTTGACGGTCAGCCAGGTGGTCGTCGCTGTCTCGTTGACGTCCGTGGTGGATCTGCCGGTGCCGGCGATCGCCGTGGTTGTCGCGGCTATGACAACCCCGGCGACGAAGGCGGCGACGGCCGTCGGAACGCGTGACATGGTCCGGGCCCCTCTCAGGCTCGTACTGGACTGGGTCGAAGGCCGGGCAGGGTTGAGCATGTGACGGGTTCGGGAAACGACAGGGCTCAGGAGGTGACAGAGAAGGCCTTGAAGACGGCCTCGGTGGTGGACCCGGGATAGTTGGCGTTGACGGCGCTGGCGACCAGCCCCGCGTCCTCACTCCCGGTGGCCGACGGCACCTGCGCGGTGCCGACCGCCGTCCAGGTCTCGCCGTCCTTGCTGGAGTACGCGGTGTACTTGGTGCCGTCGCGGACCAGCCGCAGATGGGCCGGATAGTACGTCGAGCCCCCACCGGCCCAGGTGTCCAGGACGCCGTCGCCGTTGCTGTCGGTCATGAACTCCAGCCCATAGCTCCGGGTCATGGCCAGAACCGCGTAGCCGCCCTTCGCCGGGTCGGTGAGGTCGTTGGCGATCGCCAGCCCGGCCTTGGCCGCCGGGCTGTCACCGCTCTGCGAGACCAGTTCCGTCTGGACCGTGGAGTGCTCGCCGACCCCGCCGGGCAGGTAGACGGCGCCCCTCTCGTCCTTCCAGCCGGACAGGTCCTGCCCGCCCGCCCAGATGGCGAACTGGTCGCCGGCCTGCGCGTATTGGGCGTCGGTGGTCTGTGCCGTGCGGTAGGGATCGTGGACGGTGCCGGGGGCCGCTCCCACCATGGCCCGCAAGGTGTCGTCGACGGCGACGGGCCTCCCGGCGGCGGTCTTGTAGGTCACCGCGCCCGTGAGGTCGTGGCCGCCCCATGCGGCGTCGGCGGCCGGGGTGACCGTCCAGGTGGTGGTGTACGCGGCGCCGGGTGCCAGGGAGCGCCTGGTCGCGACGCCGGTGGGCTGCGCGGTCCAGCCGGTGGGCACGGTCAGGGAGGTGCGGACGGCGCTGATGGCCGTGGTGCCCCAGTTGGTGGCCGTGGTGGTGAGCTCGAAGGGCTTGCCCGACCCGGTGCTGGGCGTGTCCGGACCGATGAGGACGGACGCGGCCGGGACGTCGTCGCGTTTCAGAGCCCGGATCGCCTTCAAGGCACCCTTGGCGCCGAGCTTCACGAACGTGGGCGTCACCCCGATCGGCGCCGCGTACCCCCTGAGGGTCACAGGGCCGTGGATGACCCGGCCCTGGTTGACGTCGAACCAGGTGCCGGACGGCAGGTACACCGTGCGGGTGACACCGGAGCCGAGCTTGGGCGCGGCCAGCACGGCGGGGCCCAGCATCCACTCGTCCGCGACCGTGTAACTCGCCTGGTCCTTGGGGAAGTCGAAGAACAGCGGGCGCATGATCGGGTCGCCGGTCCTCAGCGTGGCCTGCACCTGGTCCCAGATGTAGGGGGCCAGCCGCTCGTGTGCCTTGATCGCCGCTCTGTACAGGTCGATGGTCTGCTGGTCGTACGTCACCTTCTGGCCGGTGGTGACGTCGTTGGTCTCCACCGGTGAGGTCGAGGCGTACATCAGCGGCATGAGCGACGCCGACTGCGCCCACCTGATCAGGACGTCCTTGGCGGGAGCGGCCTGCCCGCCGGAGCCGCCGATCATGTCGGACTCGACGAACGGGTAGCCGATCGTGGAGATCGCCAGGTTCTGGCTGACCGATGCCTTCAGGGAGTCCCAGCCGGTGCCCTTGTCGACCTGGCGGGTGACGAAGCCAGCCCGGTGGGCCGTGGAGTTCCAGTGGACGCGGATGCCGGCGCCCTGGAGGTCGTAGGTGTCGGCCAGTTGGGTGCCGAGCTTCTGGTAGTCCGTGGCCTGGTGGCCCTGGCGTGGCGCGCACTTCTCGTCGAAGAAGCGGGTGTCGAACTTCAGCCCGTCGATACGGTACTTGTCCATCAGGGTCTTGAGGTTGCCCTCGTACCAGGCCTTGGCGTCGGGGTTGGCCAGGTCGATGATCCCGGCCTGGCCGTTCCACCAGGTCACTTCGCACGGCTTGCTCGTGTCCTTGGCGTCCATGAGCAGATAGCCGTGGTCGGCCGCGTACTGGTAGTTGGCGGAGTCGAGGTTGATCCACAGGGTGACCCAGAGGCCGAAGTCGAACCCCATGTCGTGGATCTTGTCGGACAGACTCTTGGGGTCGGGGAAGGTCTTGGGATCCCAGGTCAGATTGCCGTAGTTCGACTCCCACTTGTCGTCGAGCTGGATAGTGTGCCCGCCCAGGCCGTTGTCGTGGAGTTCGGTGGCGTAGGAGAGCAGTTTCTGCTGGTCGACCTTGGTGTAGAACTGCGCCCAGGAGTTCCACAACGGCTTGGCGTACTGCTCGTACGTGGCGTCGCTCTTGGCCGGTTTGCCGACGATGCCGATGTAGTCGCGGTAGACGGCGAGCGGGGTCGACTCGACGAAGACGGTGGCCTTGTAGGTGCCGGGCGCGTCGACGGTGAAGCGGCCGAGGCCGTCCTTGGAGCCGTTGACGGACACGTCCATGGTGTCGCCGGTGTCGACGCGCAGTCCGGTCGAGGCGGAGGTGTACCAGAACGGATCGATCATGTTGTACGAGGCGGGGCCGAAGCCGCTGTGCTCCACCTGGCCGCTGTCCAGCGGCCAGGGCTGGTCGACCCCCGGTCCGCCCTGCGGAGTCTGCGCCTCGCCGTGGCCGTACCAGTGCCCGGCCGAGGACAGGTCGTAGACGAGGCCGAGTTGCTTGGGTCCGCCGCCGTGGACGTCCCAGTCGAGCTGGTAGCGGTCGGCGCGGGGCGTGATCCGGGCCTCCACCGTGGCGCCGTCGAGCGTGCTGTCGGCGGTGACGGTCAGGACGCCGTTGATCCAGGTCCAGTCCGTGACACCGGTCGCGTGCTGCCAGGTGCCGTCGGCCCCGGTGAAGCGCAGGGCGCCGGTGGCACCGGAGGCGGTGGCGAGCACGGTCTTGCCCGACCGGCGCGTGGTCAGGGCGAGTTCGTCGGTGGCCACGTCGAGGGTGTAGCCGGGGGCGTCCTCCGAGGCCGGCACGGAGACCGTGACGGCGTGCGCGGAGCGCGTGACCTTCGGCGCAGTTGTGGCGGCTGCGGCGGGGCGGGCGGAGGCCGCTGCCGCGGTGGCTGCTCCGGTGACGGGTGCCACCAGCAGAGCGCAGCTCAAGAGGGCAGCGATCAACAGGACGCCGGGGCTGCTCAGTCGGGGGTGCACTCGTGTCCTCCTGTCGGACAGGACGGGGGCTTGGAAGCGACGGTGCGAGGTGCGGGTCGGTGAGCGAAGTGCACGGCCACGACGAAGCGCGGTGCCGGGCGGGGCGTGCTTTCTGCTTGTTGCTGCGTGCACATGCAAGATTTCAAGCGATTTCGCACATGCTCTTGCTGTAGACGCCACCTGTCAACATGTCATGCACGCGGCCTCCCGAGCCTCCCAGCGGCTGCTGTCGACCAGTTGTCGTCCCTGGTGACGGCCGCTTTCGGGCCGTGCGGGGAGGCCTCGGCGGGCCCCGAAACCGCTTGTAACGGAGCGGCAAATTCTGCGACCCCGCCGAGATGGGCCCCGGAGGTCGGGTCAGGCCAGGCTCACGGAGCGGGCCAGATGGCGCGGATTGTCCCCATCCAGTCCACGGGCCGAGGCGGCGGCCGCGCCCAGCCGGTGCACCATGACGAGGTCCGCCGGCGAGTCCCGGCCCAGCGCCACCAACTGCCCGCAGAGGCGCGCGACGACGGCGGCGAGACGGGACGGCAGGAGCGCCTGGTCCCCGAATGCCCGGTGTGGTGGCCGCGCTCGTCTACACCTTCATCGGCGCGTGGAACGAGTACGTGGTGGCGCTCAGGTGACGCCGGAATACACCACGGTCGGAACAGGGCCGGGTGCTGTCAGGCGCGGATGACCTCGACGCCGGCCGCGGTGAACGCCTCGGTCAGCTGGTCCGAGGCGGTCTTGTCGGTCACCAGGACGTCGATGTCCTCCACCGGACAGATGCGGGCGAACGCCCGCCGGTCCAGCTTGGAGGCGTCGGCGACCGCGACGACCTGCTGCGCGCGGCGGGCCAGGGCCCGGTTGATGCTGGCCTCGCCCTCGTGGTGGGCGGTCGCCCCGTGGGCCACGTCGATGGCGTCGACCCCGATGAAGACCTGGTCCAGCGCGATCTCCGCGAGCAGTTCGGTGGCCAGCGGGCCGATCAGCTCGTAGGACGCCGGCCGGGCCACCCCGCCGGTCACCACGAGCTTCACATGACGCCGTACGACCAGCTCGTTGGCGATGTTCAAGGCGTTGGTCACCACGGTGACCGCCGTCTCCGCGCCGCCGGAGCTCAGGTCGGCGCGGGTGGCCAGCGCCCGCGCCACCTCGGTGGTCGTGGTGCCGCCGTTCAACCCCACCACGGCGCCGGCCTTCACCAGAGCGGCGGCCGCGTGCGCGATCCGCTCCTTCTCCGGAGCGTTGCGCGCGGCCTTGTAGCGCAGCGGCAAGTCGTAGGCGATCGCGTTGATCACGGCTCCGCCGTGCGTGCGGGTGACCATCTGCTGGCGGGCCAGCTCGTCGAGGTCGCGCCTGATCGTCGCGGCGGAGACCTGCAACTCCTCGGCGGCCGCCTCGACTTCGATCCGCCCGTCGCGGGTCAGCATCTCGAGCAGCGCGCTCCACCGGACCTGCGGTGCCGCCATGTCTCACAACCCTCTGTCGCTGGTGTGCGCCACGATGTGCGCATCTCCATGAAACCACAACGTGTGATTGGGTATGTTATGGCCGCCAAACGAGCAAAACGCTGCACGTTTGCCAACTTTTCTCGCGATGACGCGCCCCATGGCTTTGCAGGGCGCCGACCGCCCGTCCGCTACGCCTGTGAGGAGCTCGCAGGGCGCCGAACCAGACCAGCATCGAGTTCCACCCGCTCGGGTGCTGACCACACAGTAGGCGACGCCGAACCGCCGTCACGAGGGCGCTCACGATGACGGCGAGCCCGACCATCCCGACCCGAACAGCCCAGCTGCGCACCGCTGTCACGGCCCCGCCCGCCCCAGAGCGAACACCCCAGCGCTCCGCCTCACCCGGACCGACATCGTCGCACAACGCCACCACCGAGGTGGCCCCGTAAGGGTGCTGGGCGACCTCGGTGTCGACAGCCACTTCGCCTGCGTGCCGGCCGATTCCTACGACTGCAGGCGTGGCCCGTGCGGTCAGTGTCGGGCGAACTGCACCTGGGTGGGCTGCACGACGTTCGGCTTCACGGCGATGCCGCTGATGGTCAGTTGCTCGCCGAAGATGTCCGTGACCCTGATGGAGCTGCCGCATCCGGTGCCGTCGGCGGAGACGAAGTAGTTGTAGTCGGTGCGGGGCAGCCGCCGCCAGCCGCTCCCGGTCCGTACCTCCAGTCCGGTCACCGGGTTGCGGTGGTCGATGACCTGGATGCCGCACCAGTAGGCGCTGGACCCCGTCTTGTACCGGAAGATGGTGCCGATCGAGCCGGGGTTCACCAGGCTCCAGGTGATCGCGAGCCGGCCGACCTTGAGATCGGCGAGTTCGACGAAGGCCTGCCGGCTGAGGTCGATTTGCCCGGGAGCGCAGGTCAGTGGGCATTCATTGGTGATCCGTACGGTGACGGACTTGCCGTTGGCCGCGTGCACGAGCACATACGCGCCGCACGCCCTGGACGTCTCGTAGTCGGTGGTGTTCATCGCGGCGATCACGAGGTCGGGGCTCAGGCCGAACAGACAGGCACCGTCTCCGTCTTCGGCCTCGTAGGCGGTGGCGACTCCCCTGTAGGAGGTCCCGGGCTGGATCCGCCCTGCCGACGACGTGGTGGCGGCCGTCCTGCGCGGTGCCCGCGGGGTGGCCTTGGCAGACTTCCGCGCGGCGGGGGTGGCCGCGGAGGCCGTCCGGCATGGGCGTGCCGGTCGGGGAAGCGGCACGGCCCGACGCGTCCGGAGCGCCGGTCCCCTCCGTGGTGGTGGATCCGACCTCAGTGGTCGCGACCGGTGTGGCCGAGGCGGCGACCACGTCGGCCTTTCCGTCCGGGGCCGGCCCCATGACGAAGTAGGCGAGAACGCCGGCTCGGTCGCCACCGTCTCCGTCGCGTCCGTACGCTCTGACCGTTCGAGGGCCGGATCGGTTCGTAGCCGATCTTTTCAACAGGGAGTTGGGGAGAGCGACTCGCCTCTGTTCCTGAACCACTGGGGTGTCACCCCGGTGCGAGTGCAGCCGGTTCGCGGTCTCCTGGGGACATGCCGGGTCAGCACACCCACTCGAGAGAGGCCCAGCCATGTCCGTTCCGCTTCCCGTGGTCTTCGTCCACGGCCTCTGGCTGCACAGCACTTCCTGGCAACCCTGGATCGACCTGTTCCGCGTGGAGGGTTACGACCCCTCCGCGCCCGGTTGGCCCGGCGACCCCGGCACCGTGGAGGAGGCCCGCCAGAACCCCGAGAGCGTGGCCGGCTATGGCATCGACGACGTCGTGGAGCATTACGCGGCCCTGATCGAGACCCTGCCCGAGCGGCCCGTCGTGATCGGTCACTCCTTCGGCGGGATGATCGCGCAGAAGCTGCTCGGCCAGGACCGTGCCGCCGCGGCGGTCGCGATCGACGCCGCGCAGATCAAGGGCGTCCTGCCGCTGCCGCTCTCCGCGCTCAAGGCGACGTTCCCGGTCTTCAGGAACCCGGCCAACAAGCGGCGGTCGGTCTCCCTGACCCCGGAGCAGTTCCGGTTCGCCTTCGGCAACGCCATCGCGGACGAGGAATCGGCAGCCCTGTACGAGCGCTGGACCGTTCCCGCGCCGGGCAAGCCGCTCTACGAGGCCGCCTCCGCCAACTTCAACCCCCACTCGCCCGCGAAGGTCGACACGAAGAACAGCGGACGCGGCCCGCTGCTGCTCATCTCCGGCGGCAAGGACCACACCGTGCCCGAGGTCGTCACCCGGGCCACCCTCAAGCAGTACCGGCACTCCGAGGCCGTCACCGACATCGTCAACTTCCCGGACCGCGGGCACTCCCTCACGGTCGACGGCGGCTGGCGCGAGGTAGCGGACACCGTCCTGAACTGGCTGCGGACGCAGAGCCTGGAGAGCGCACGATGAGATCGACCTCCCGCGGCACCGCAGATCCCCTTGCCGACGCCGGCGTGGCCGGACGGACCGTCGTGGTCACCGGTGCCGGGCGCGGCATCGGGCTGGCCGTCGTCGAGGCCTTCCTCGCGGCCGGCTCCCGCGTCGTCGCCGGATCGAGGGAACGTACCGAAGCCCTCGACGCACTCGTGAAGCAGGGCGCCGAACTCACCGTCGTGGAAGTCGACCTCGCAACCCCGGACGGTCCGGCCGCGCTGGTCGCCGAAGCCGTGGCGGTCCACGGAGGTGTCGACGTGCTGGTGAACAACGTCGGCGCGGTGCGGCCGCGGGTCGACGGCTTCCTGGCGGTGACGGACGAGGACTGGGAGTGGACGTTCACGGTCAACTTCATGGCCGCCGTCCGCACGACCCGGGCCGCCCTGCCGCACCTGCTCGCCACCGGCGCGGGACGTATCGTCACCGTCTCCTCCGTCAACGCCAGACTGCCCGACTCGCTGGTCATCGACTACGGCGCGGCCAAAGCCGCGTTGACCAACTTCTGCAAGGCCCTTTCCAAGGAGGTTGGGCCGCGCGGCGTGCGAGTCAACACCATCGGCCCCGGCCCGGTGGAGACGGCACTGTGGCAGGGCGCCGGCGGGGTCGCCGCCACCGTCGCCGAGTCCCGGGGCGTCGACCCCCGCGAGGTGGCGCGCGGCGCGGCGGACCAGTCGGTGACCGGCCGCTTCACCCGTCCGGCAGAGGTGGCCGAACTCGTGCTCTACCTCGCCGGTCCCGCGGCGGCGAACATCACGGGCGCCGACTTCATCATCGACGGCGGTCTCGTCGAGTCCCTCTGACCCAACGTCGGCGCCCGGTTTCCACGAGGCCTTCTACAACCTCGACGAGACGCTCGGCAGCCGCATTAGCGAAGAGGTGGTGCGGGCCGGCTGGAGCGTGGCGGCGGGGGCGTCGGCGTACGCGTCGGTGGCGTGCGTGCCCACCTGGCTCACCGACTTCCGCGCCGATGTCGCCAAGATCCTCCCTGAGCAAGTGACACCACGTCAGTCGACGGCGGTCGCCGGGCCAGGATCGCCTATCGCGCCGGGGATCTGCCTGCGGGAGGTGATGCCGAGCTTGCGGAACACCTTGCTCAGATGGAACTCCACGGTCGAGGCGGTGACGAAGAGCGTCGTCGCGATCTCCCCGTTGGTCAGTCCGGAGGCCGCCATGAACGCCACCTGCCGTTCCCTCGGTGTGAGATCGAAGCGGGTCTCCTCCGACCGCCTCCGGGCTGTCGCCCCGGTGGCGAGCAACTCGAGCCGGGCCCGCTCGGCGTACAGCACCGCACCGAAGGTGTGGAAGCTCTCGTACGCGGCACGCAACTGCTTCCTGGCGTCGGAGCGCCGCTTGCCGCGACGCAGCCACTCGCCGAACAGCAGCCGCGCGCGGGCCTGTTCGAAGGACAGCGGACTCTGCTGCAGCAGTTCGACCGACTCCTGGTAGAACTTCTCGGCGTCGTCGCCCTCGGCCGTCAGTGCCCGGCCGAGGGCCAGGCTGCCCAGCGCCCAGGGGGTGCCGGCGAGCGGGGCGCGTTCCTCCAGCCGGGCCAGGGCCGCGTTCGCGCCGGTGCGGTCGCCGGAACGGACACAGGCCTCGACGAGCAGCGGCAGGACGAGGTTGCCGCAGGCCGGGGGGTCCTCGTCGAAGACTTTTCGGGCGTGCTTCATCGCTTGCCGGTAGCGGCCCCGCCCCAGCTCGAACAGGGTCAGTGCGTGCTGTGCCAGGAGTTGGAGCACGCCGTGGCCCATGCTCCTCATCCCGGCGGCCCGCCGGACCGCCGCGCGCAGCTCGGTCTCGCGGCCGGTCAGGGCGAACAGGTGCAGCCGGTTGATGTCGCCGCCACCGAGGAAGCCGGTGGCGGCGGCGATGTCGTCGAACTCGGCGTAGCGGACCTCCGCCTGCGTGAACCGTCCGTCCAGGAGGTCGTAGCGTGCCTGGACGAGCAGTGTGATGCCCAGCGCGTACAGGGCGCCGGTGTCGCGGTCGGCCGCCGCCAGCCGGTCGGTGAGTTCGCGCCCGGCCTGGACCTCCCACAGATCGTCGCAGGCCATGGAGAGCATCACCGCGAACGGGCTGTTGGCGTCACCGATGCCGCCGTCCAGTCGTAACGCGTCCAGGGCGGCGCGCAGCGCGGGCGCGCCGCGTTCGTACCCCTGGGCCACGCGACGAGCCAGAGCCTCCATCAGAAGGTCGCGGCCGCTTTCCGGGGTGCGCTGCCGTGCGGTGAGAGCGGCAGCCGCGACCTCGGCCGGCGACGTGCCCTGCGTACAGTCGTGGGCGACCAGTACGGCGTGGAGCGCCTCGCAGAGCAGTTCCCAGGTCAGCCTCGGATCCTGTGGGCCGAGCCTGGTCACGGCGTCCATGAGCATCGCGGGGACGTCGGCGACGGCGATCTGGAACATCTGAGCGGTCGCTCGCATGCGCAGCTCGCGGGTGCGCAGCACTGGGCCACGGATGTCGGCGCCGGCGAGGTCCAGCGCGGTGTGTGCCGCGGGCGCGTCGCCGGACATCAGATGGGCCTGGGCCGCGTCGAGGAGTCGTTCGGCGCGTTTGTCCGGGTCCTTGGTGAGGTCCGCGGCGCGGGAGAGGAACAGGGCTTGCTGGGAGTATCCGCCGCGGGAGCGGGCCCGCTGGGAGGCGGCTTCCAGGTCGTCGGCGACGCCGTCGTCCGTGGTCTCTGCGGCTTCGGCCCGGTGCCAGGCGCGGCGGTCGGCGTCGCGTACGGGGTCGCAGACGGCGGCCAGTGCCGCGTGCGCCCGGCGCAGCTCGCCCGGTTCGGCTCCGGCGTACAGCGTCGAGCGGATCAGGGGATGCCGGAAGGCGGTCGGCGTGTCCCGGCTGAGGATTCCGGCGGCGATCGCGGGCTGGACGGCGCGCGCTGACAGGCCCAGCCGCCCGGCGGCCCGCCACATCATCCCCGTGTCGTCCGAGGGGGCCGTGGCGAGCAGGAGCAACAGGGTCGCGGTCTCGGGCGGCATGGCGTGGACCAGGCGTCGGAAATGACCCTCGACCAGGCGGCTCACGGGCAGTGGATCGGGCAACGGGGCGATACCGGCCAGTTGTTCGGCGGCGAGGGCCTCGGTCAGCTCCAGCAGGGCCAGCGGATTGCCGCCCGTACCGGCGACGATCCGCTCGGCCACCGCCGTGTCCACCCGCCGGGTGGCGAAGGAGAGCAGGATCCGGGCCTCCGACTCCGGCAGACCGGTCATGGCGTGCCCGCCCAGCGAGTCGAACAGGCTGGTGTACCCGAGCCCGTCGCGGAGGGCGATGATCAGGCCCAGGGAGTCGGCGTGCAGCCGCCGAGCGGTGAACGCCAGCGCCTCGGCCGATTCCCGGTCCACCCACTGCGCGTCGTCGAGCAGGAACAGCAGCGGCTGGTCTGCGGCGGCCTCCGACAGCAGTGTCAGCGTGGCGAGCCCGACGAGGAAGCGGTCCGCGGGCGGACCCGGAACCAGGCCCAGAGCCGCGTCGAGCGCGGTCCGCTGCGGCCCGGGCAGCCGGTCCGTCCGGTTCAAGAAAGGCCGCAGCAAGCGGTGCAGCATGCCGAAGCCGAGACCGGTCTCCGATTCGACCGCGGTCAGGCGGAGCACGCGCAGTTCCGCGGCCCGCTCCGCGGCGTACTCCAGCAGCCGGGTCTTGCCGATCCCGGGTTCGCCGGTCAGGACCAGGACTCCGCTCAGGCCGTCCCGTACGGCGTCGAGCAGTCGGCCGATGGCTTCGCGTTCGGCCCGGCGGCCGACCATCGGCGGCCCGGGTGCACGGTGGACGCCGTTCCACGCCATAGGGCCGATCCCCCCTCGTCGATGGTCTGACGTGGGGAAACGCTAAGAGCGCCGCGCCGCCGGAAGCGAGCGTCATGTGACGGTGGTCAGCGCAGGGCGCTGACCACCGCCCGCAGTTCGGCACGCGAGACCACGCCCAGCTTGGGGAAGATCCGGTGCAGATGCGAGCTGATGGTGCGGTGCGAGAGGTACAGCCGCTGGCCTATCTCGCGATTGGTCAGCCCGTCCGCGGCGAGCTGGACGATCTGCAGTTCGTGGGCGGTCAGTCGGTCCCGGGCGTCCGGGGCCCGGCGGCGGCTGGTCTCGCCCGAGGCGCGCAGTTCACGGCGGGCCCTCTCTCCCCAGGGGATCGCGCCGAGTGCGTCGAACATGTCGCGGGCGGCCCGCAGGTGGTCGCGGGACTCCACACTGCGCCGACGGCGCCGTAGCCATTCGCCGTAGGCCAGGTGGGTACGGGCTCTGATCAGCGGCCAGGCGCCGAGGTCGGCGCCGAGCGCGCCCGTGAAGAGCGGGTCGGCGTCCTCGTCGGCGGCCAGCAGCGCCCGGACCAGGCGCAGTTCGGCATGCAGTACCGGCGCGGACGTCACCGTGGCGATCTCCTCCAGCTCCGTCACGATCGGCAGCACGGCCTCCAGCCGCCCGCAGTGCGCCGCCGCGTCGACGAGGTCACCCACGGCGGTCAGCCGCAGGGCCACCTGGAACGCGGGATCGGCCGGATCGTGGAGCCGGCGGAGATGACCGAATGCCTCCTCGAACCGTCCCGCGCCCGCCGCGGCCAGCCCGCGTGCCATCGACGCGGTGGCCAGCACCGGACGCGCCCCGGCCGGCAGCCCGATGCCCTCCGCCTCCTCGGCCAGCTCCAGGGCGGAATCCACCTCACCGCGCAGGGCGGCCAGCTTGGCCGCGGTGGCGGTCATCAACGCGTACATCATCGACTGGCTGGTCTCGCGCGCCAGCCGCCGTGACTCCTCGGTCGCGGCGATCGCAGCGCCGAGATCGCCGACCACCAGCGCGCTCCACGCGTCCGCGCCCACCGTCCGAGCCAGCAGCCCCAGACGTCCCTGGGCGCGCAGGGGCGCACCACCGGCCGCGGAGAACGCCCGCGCCAGGTCGAAGCCGCCGACGAGGAGCGAGGCGGTGCTGAGCATGCGGTAGGAGCGGCCGTCGTCGCCCTCCTTCAGGGCGATGTGCCGGGCCCGGTCCAGGACGAAGGTGCCGCGCTCGACCGGGGCGGCGTAGGCGCAGATGGCCAGGCGCCACGGATCGAGTTCGTCGAGCCCCATCCGCTCCACTGCCCGCAGGACCGCGCGGCGGCCCTCCGGCCCCGGATCGGACCAGAAGCACAACTGCGCGGCACTCCACAGGATCCGCAGCGCCAGCGCCCGGTCCTCCGCGGCCATCTCCTCGGCGAGCGCCGTCAGTGAGTTGGCTCCCGAGGCGTGGCTGTGCAGCCCCTCGTCGAAGCTGCCGCGCAGCCAGACGACCGTGGCGTGCTGCCGCCGCGACAGCGGCCCGGTGAGCGCCTGGTCCAGCAGCCGGGTCACCGTCTCGGGCCGGCCGAGCTCGACGGCGAAGTCGGCGGCACGCAGCAGCCGTTCCGCCCGGCGGTCGGTGTCCTCGCTGAGCGCGGCGGCCTGTTCGAGGGCCGTGACGGCTGCCGCGATGCCGCCCCGGTGCGCGGCGCGGTGAGCGGCGTCCTGCAACGCGGCTGCGACGGCTTCGTCCGGGGCGTCGGCAGCGGCGGCCCGGTGACGCAGCTGCCGGTCGGGGTGTTCGTCGAGTACGGCGGCGAGGGCGGCGTGTGCGGCGCGGCGGACGCCGGTGGGCATGGTCTGGTGGATCGCCGACCGCATCAGCGGATGCCCGAACCGCAGCTCCGTACCGACGACTTGGACGAGCCGAGCCCGTACGGCGGGGTCGAGCTCGTCGCTTCCGGCTCTGGCGCCGGTCAACTGCCGGGTCGCGCGGTAGATCTCGGGGAGTGACGGGCTGTCGTCGAGGGCCGCGATCAACAGCAGACTGCGGGTGATGTCGGGCAGGCTTTCCAGACGGTCGGTGAAGGCCCGCTCCAGCCGCTCGGTGAGCGGCAGCTGCGACAGATGCGGATCGGCCGACGCGCCGAGGGTCCGGGACAGCTCGGTCAGGGCCAAGGGGTTCCCTGCCGCCTCGGCCAGCAGCCGGCGATGCGCGGTCGGCCGCGACTCCGGGGCGCGGTCCGCCAGGAGTTCCCGGGCCTGGCCGTCCGTGAGCGGCCCCAGGGTCAGGGAGGTGAGTTCGTCGGAGTCCAGCCGCGATCGGTAGCCCTCGCGTGCGGCTCCCACGATGACCACCGGCTCCGTGCCGATCCTTCGCGCCACGAAGGCCAGGACGCCGGCCGTGGCGTCGTCGAGCCACTGGACGTCGTCGACGAGGACCAGCACGGGCGCGACCGCGGCCGCGTCGGCCAGCAGGTTGAGAACCGCCAGACCGACCAGGAAGGCGTCCGCGACACCGGCCTCGGCGTGCCCGAAAGCGGTGTCCAGGGCCTGCTGATGCAGCGCGGACAGGTCATCGGCAACGGCGGCCAACGGGCGCAGGATCAACTGCAGACCGGCATAGGGGATGTCGCTCTCGGCCTCGACACCGCTGGTGCGCAGGACCCGGTAACCGAGCCTGTCGGCGAGCTGGGCGGCCTCGGCGAGCAGCGCCGTCTTCCCGATACCGGGCGCCCCACGGACCAGCACCGCGTCCTGGTGGCTTTGCGGCTCGGCCAACAGCCGGCGCAACACGTCCAACTGGTCGTCCCGACCGATGAGTTCCACGATCCCCCCATCAGACCGGGTCGCCGGACGCGGTCCGTATGAAAGGTCAGACTACTGTGCCGCGTCCGTTGGGCCTGAACGAAAAGCCAGGCCGCGACGGCCACCGGCCTTGCCCCCACCTCGGAACCAGACGGTGCCCACACGTCTCTCGGCGAGGACGCGAGGCCCGGGATACCCCCAGACGGCCGTTCCTCCTACGACACGAGTCTGTACGGGACGGTTTTCAGCCGAGCCTGTGCAGCACGTCGGCGACGGTGGCCCGGTACGTCCGCAGCGCCTGCAGCCCCGCGGCATAGCGGTCGCGGTGTCCGGCGATGTCCGCGGTCTGTTCCCGTGCCCGGACGGCGTGCCACAGTTCGGCCGTGTGGTGGCGGCGCTTGCAGGTGACGTCCGCGGTGGCGGTGGCCCGCTCCCGCGTCGTATGCCGGGTGTTGCCGTCACTGCCGCGCTTCCAGGCGGAGTCGGTGTACGCGGTCACGGGGTCGGCATAGCGGGCGAAGTCCTGCGCGGCCACACAGCGGGACCACACATCCCACGCCGCACGCAGACGCGGGTCGCGCTTGACGGCCTTGTCGACCTCGGTCTCCCAGCTCTGGGCGTAGAGCCAGTCCCGCTTGACGTCGATGCCGCGCATGAGCCGCCGACTCGCCTCCGCGTTGCAGGAGGGGAAGTCCGCGTACTCGGCGCTGGTCATCCGGCGGCCCTTCGGCCGCGCAATCGTGGACTTCGCCGGGTCCCAGCCGTAGCCCCAGCGGCGGGCGGCGGAGAGGTCCAGGACGCCGTAGTCGGTGCCGACCGCGGTGGCGACGATGGGATCGCTGGGGTAGCGGGGGTCGAGCGGGAAGTCCGGGTGGCCGTGCTGCGCCATGCACTGCCGGACCAGCAACGCCGAAGCCCGCTGCGACCGCTGGTAGTCCCTGGACGTGAAGTCGTAGCGATCAGCCGGGAGGGGGCCCAGGTCGGACGCCGTACGGATGGCCTCGGGCCGTCCAGAACCAGAGACACACAGCGCCGCCAGCGCCGCCACGACCCCCAGACGCCACCCCCGCGTTGTCATGTCCAGGGATGCTACCGAACGGCATGCGACAGCCGACCACGGCCCCGACAACGCATCCACGCCCACACGGGCCTGATCGTCGAAGTCGATGGACCCGGACCGGAACCGGCTGCGCCCCGATGCGTGGTGGATCACTCGGGCGTTGGCCCTGACGTGGCGTCAACTGATGTGCAGTGGGCGAGGATCGAGCCGTAGCCGCCGCACCGAGCACCGAAACGGGTTGGCTGGTGGCGGTGCGCGCCGTCAACGGCAGCCGGGAGCGGGTGCCGGCCGCGCTGACGGCCCAGGCTGACGCTGAGGAGGATGGCTCGGCCCGTGTCGGATGACTCCATGATCGTGCGCGCTCAACGGCACGCTGCCGGGATCCGCAATCCCGCATTAAAGGGTTCCCGCCGCGCGGGCGGGGTGGCGGCGCACGTTCTGGTCCCCCGAACGGCCTGCCAGGGCGCGACAGGCGTAGGGGGAGGGGCTCCCATGGGAGTCATGTCCCGACTCCACAGCGCATACCCGCGCTCACTTCGCTCCGCCGCGGCAGTGGGCCTGGTCGCGGCCCTGGCCGTCGGCTGTACCGCGGCCGATGCCGACACCACCGTCGCGGGCCGTGCGGCCGTCGGGACGTCGCCGCTGCCCACCGTCCCACCCGCCCAGCCACCGGCGAAGCTCACCCGTGCCAAGGTCGAGACCGCGGTGAGCCGGCTCGACGACGTCGTACATGACGCCATGCACCGCACCGGTGTGCCCGGAATCGCCGTGGGCGTGGTGTACGACGACAAGGTGATGTACCTGAAGGGGTTCGGCGTGCGGAAGGTGGGCACGAAGGACCGGGTCGGAGCGGACACGGTCTTCCAGCTCGCCTCGGTCTCCAAGCCCCTTGCCTCCACCGTGGTCGCCGCGGCCGTGGGCGAGAAGACCGTGGGCTGGGACGACCCGGTCGTCAAGTACACCCCCGGCTTCGCGCTGAAGGACCCGTGGGTCAGCAGCCATGTCACGCTGGCCGACCTGTTCTCGCATCGCAGCGGACTGCCCGACCACGCCGGCGACCTCCTGGAGGACCTCGGCTACGACCGCTCGTACATCCTGGACCACCTGCGCTACGAACCGCTGGCCCCCTTCCGTGCCCACTACGCGTACACCAACTTCGGGCTGACCGAAGCCGCCGTCGCCACCGCACGGGCGGCCGGGAGCAACTGGGAGAAGCTGTCCGCCGACAAGGTGTACCGGCCGCTGGGGATGGACTCCACCAGCTCCTCGTTCGCCGACTACGAGAAGGCGGGCAACAAGGCCTCCCTGCACGTGAGGACCGGGAGCACCTGGAGTGCCTCGTACGTGCGTGACCCGGACGCCCAGAGCCCGGCGGGCGGTGCCAGCTCCACGGTCCGGGACATGACGAAGTGGCTGCGCCTGCAACTGGACAACGGAAAGTTCGAGGGACGGCAGGTCGTCGACGCCGACGCGCTGGAGGAGACTCACGTGCCGCACATGGTCTCCGAGCCGCCGCACTCGCCCGCGGGCAGGACCGGGTTCTACGGGCTCGGCTGGAACGTGAGCTACGACGACCAGGGCAGGCTGAAGCTCGGCCACTCCGGCGGCTTCGCGCTCGGGGCGGCCACCAACGTCGCCCTGCTGCCCTCGGAGAAGCTCGGCATCGTCGTCCTGACCAACGGCGAGCCCATCGGTGTGCCGGAGGCGATCTCCGCCACGTTCCTCGACACCGCGCAGACGGGCGGCCCGACCGTCGACTGGCTGAAGTTCCTCGGGCCGATCTTCCAGCAGACCCTGCAGGGGGAGCGCTCGCAGGTCGACTACAGCAAGCCCCCGGCCTCGCCCGCACCCGCCAAGGCGAACAGCGCCTACACCGGGACGTACGCCAATGAGTACTACGGCCCGTTGACCGTCAGCGCCCGGGGGAACGAACTCACCCTGCAGATCGGGCCCAAGAAGCAACGGTTCGTCCTGGTGCACTACGACGGTGACACGTTCAGCTACCGCACCACCGGCGAAATGGCCGTCGGCCTGACCGGTGTGACCTTCACCGTCGGCTCCGGCGGACGCGCCGACAAGGTCCGGGTGGAGAACCTCGACACAAGCGGTCTCGGGACCTTCACGAGGAAGGGCTAGCCTGCGGGCAAGCCCGAACGGACGGGCGCGGAGGGGGCGTTGCCGCCTTCGCGCCCATTTTCTACGCCCATGTGATCGTCCAGGCCGGATTCCGCAGGCGGGGCGGCAAGGTTCCGGCAAGGTTCCGGCAAGGCTTCCTGCCCAGTGTCGTCATGTGCACCGAGGGACCACGCCGGCCACCGGAGCGGAAGGTCCCGTCGGCGCACGTGATCGCGCATCTGCGCGAGGGACGTGGGACAAAGGAGAGGGAATCGATGCGAACGACACGACGGGCAAGCCTGGCTTCGTTGACGGCAGTGGCGGCGCTGGCCGTCCCGGCGCTGGTGGTGGGTGGCACAGGAACGGCGTCGGCGCAGGTGGCGTCGAAGACGGCTGCCGCCGAGGCCCAGTGCACCGGATTCACCAACGTGAGCGTTGGTGGCGGCTGGTACCTCCATGTGCCGTCGGTGGGCTCGGGAACGGGCAACTACAACTGCGTCGTGGTCCGGGGGATGAACGGCATCTCCGTACTGGTCGTGCAGGAGAGTCTGAACGCCTGTTTCGGCCAGGGCATCGCGGAGGACCGGGACTTCGGCGGCAACACCGAGCAGGCGGTCAAGAACGCCCAGTCGCAGATCAACCGGAACTGGGGCAGTCACGTGCTGGACGTCGACGGTCGCTTCGGTCCCAAGACCAGCGCCAAGTTCCTCTTCCAGGCATACGACTACAGCAACGGTCAGAACGGCAGGCACACGGGCTACTGCTACGGGCGGTAGTTCATGACGGGTCCGCACGGCGGCCGGCCGTGCGGACACGCTGCCCGTCGTCCGGCGGCTCAGCGGACCCTGAGCAGTTGCCCGCTCAGGGTCCGGCCGGCAGGCCGAGGCGGCTAAGCCGGGTGCGGACGCCGTCCGAGTCCGGCACGCGGAGTTCGTCGAGGATGTCCGCCGCGCGGCGCGCGGCCCGCTGGGCCGCCAGGGCGTCGCCGGCGGCCCGGTGGCTCTCGCAGAGGTGGGCCAGCACGTCGGCCTCGAAGTAGCGGTCCCCGAGACCGTGGAACAGCGCGACGGCCTTGTCGTAGCAGGCCGCGGCCCGGCGGTGGTCGCCCAGGTGCTGGTGGGCGTAGCCGAGGCTGTCCCAGGTGTCCGCCTGCCCGTCGCGGACGCCGAGTTCGGTGAAGCGCTCCAGCGCCTGCCCGCAGAACGTGAGGCACTGACGGTGGTCGCCGAGCTGCGCGTGATACCAGCCCACCGAGTTCAGGGCTCGGGCCTGGCCGGTCCGGTGGCCCAAGCAGGTGTACTGGTCAAGGGCCTCCCGGGCACAGGCCAGCGCCTCGGGGTAGGCGCCCCGCCGGGCGTGCAGGCGGGCCAGGTCGAGGTGGGTGTGGGCCAGCTCGGTTCGGTCGCCGAGGGCTTTGTGGAGATCCAGGGCGCGGCCGAGGTGGGTGAGCGCGTCGTCCAGCCGCGTCAGGCGGGTGCAGGCGCGGCCGAGTCCGCTGTGGGCGTCGGCCTGCCCGGCGGCCGAGGCGGAGCGGAGTGCGGCGTCCAGCGCGGCCTGTTGGGCCGTGGCCCAGTCGGACCAGTGGCCGCGTCGCTGCAGGAACGTGGTCAGGGCGCGGGTCAGCTGCCAGACCGGGGCGCCCGGCGCCCGCGTGGCGGTGCCCGACCGGTGCACCACCGCGAGGAGCACGGGGTGCTCGGCCGTGAACCAGGCAAGGGCCGTTGAGTGGTCCGCGGCGTGTTCGGGGGAGACACCGGGGACCACGGGCGGCAGCGCGATCGGGTCACGGTGCGGATCCAGCATGCGGTCGGCAAGGTGGGCGGAGTGCAGATAGTGGCCGAACAAGCGGTCTTCGGCGGCTTGCGTCTCGCCGGCGGCGTTCACGGTGTCGGCGAGTTCGGCGGCGTACATCCGCAGCAGGTCGTGAAGTACGTATCTGCCGCGCGAGTGCTCTGTGACCAGGCAAATGTCGGCCAGCGCGGTCAGTAGTCGGCCCGCGTCCGGGACGGGGATCCCGGCCAGGCTCGCGGCGGCGGGCACGCTGATGTCCGGGCCGGGGTGTACGCCCAGCAGCCGGAACATCCGGGCGGCCCGGGGGCTCAGGGTGCCGTACGACCAGGAGAACACGGCCCGTACGTCCGCCCGCATGTCCTCGTTGCCGAAGCTGTCCAGCCCGGCGGGGGAGTCCTGGGCGTCCCGGAGTTCGGCGGCGAGCCGTGCCAGGCCGAGCCCCGGCTCGATCGCCGCACGGGCGGCCACGATCACCAGGGCCAGCGGCAGCCGTGCGCAGCGGCTGACGATCTCGTCGACCGCCAGCGGTTCGGACATCACGCGCTCGGCCCCTATCCGGCGGGCGAGCAGCCGCCGGCACTCCGCCGCGGGCAGCACATCCAGGACAAGACTCCGGGCGCCTTCCAGGGCGATCAGGCCGGAGAGCCGGTTCCGGCTGGTCACCAGGGTGAAGCACCCTGGGCTGCCGGGCAGGAACGCCCGTACCTGTTCGGCGTCGCGTGCGTTGTCGAGGACCACCAGCATCCGTCGTCCGGCCAGCATGCTCCGGTACAGCCCGGCCTGCGCCTCCGGGCTGACCGGCATGTGCTGGGGGAGCACGCCCAGCGCCTCCAGCAGCCGGGGCAGTGCCTCCGCCGGGGTCACGGGTGGCCGCGAAGGCTCGAAACCATGGAGGTTCACATAGATCTGGCCGTCCTCGAACCAGTCGGCCACCCGGTGCCCCCAGTGGACGGCGACAGCCGTCTTCCCCACGCCCGCGGTCCCGGAGAGGGTGGAGATCACCGCCACCGTGGGGCTGCCGATGTCGTCCGCGAGGATCTTGTCGAGCTGGGCCAGCTCCTCCTGCCGGCCGGTGAAAGCCGGTACGTCCAGGGGCAGATGCGCCAGCATCGGCGCGGACCGAGGACGGGCCGAAGGCGGCGGATCCGTGGGCTCGGCCGGCCGGGGGGCGCCCTGCAGGATCGCCTGGTGGAGTTGGCGGAGCTCGGTGCCCGGATCGGTGCCCAGTTCGTCGGCCAGCCGCTTCCGGGTCTCGGCGAAGCACTCCAGAGCCTCGGAGCCGCGCCCCGCCTCGTACAGTGCCCGCATCAGCACGGCGACCAGCGGCTCCACGAGGGGGTGTTGGGCGATCAGTTCGGGCACCCGGTCGATCACCACCGCGTGGTTGCCCACCGCCGTCTCCGCGTTCGCCCACGCGGTGACCGCGTCCAGCCGCTGCCGTTGCCAGGTGTCGCGCATCCGCGCCGCCCACTCCCCGGACAGTCCGGCGAGCGGCTCCCCGCGCCACAGGTCCAGGGCCTCGCGGAGCGTCGTCACCTGCTCGGCGTCGCTCCGGCCGGCTCTGCGGGCGTCGGCGGCCAGGCGATGAAACCGGTGCAGGTCCACGTCTTCGGGGTCGCTGTCCAGCACGTAACCGCCGTTCCGCCGAAGCACGCCCGGCGTGCGAACGGCCCCGGCGGCCGCCAACCCCCGCCTGATGCGGGCCACATGCGCGTACAGCGCCTGACGTGCCCCCTCCGGCGGATCGTCACCCCACACACGCCTCATCAACGTCTCGATCGGCACTGCGCGGCCGGCGTCCACCGCGAGCGCCGCCAGCACGCTCCGCCGCTGCGGAGGACCTATGTCGATCGGTCCTCGGCCCCATAACTCGACGGGCCCGAGAAGTCTGAACGTCACCACGACAACCCCCGGCGATCAGACGCGCACACGCTCCGCACCTTCCCCTGGCCGGTCATCCCCATCACCGGCATCGCCCTGGCGACACATCCCTGGCACCAGGCCGCGACACACGCTACGCGCGCGTCAGACAGCCCCACAAGGCTCAGCCCAGCCAGGTCTTCTCCCTACCCGGGCAATGCCATGTTCCTCACCCTCGGCAACCTCGCCTCCGACCCCCGCGCGGGCCTGCTGTTCCTGGACTGGACGACGGGCACGACTCTCCAACTGACCGGCGAGGGACAAACGGAGTTCGCGGCGGACGGCGAGCGCCGGGTGCGCTTCACCGTGTCGGAGGCGATCGAAACGCCCGGCGCGCTACCTCTGCGCTGGTCGAAGCCGGAACCCTCTCCGGCCAATCCGGCACTCGATCCGGCGCTGAGGATCTAGCGTTCAACAGCAAGGCGCCGGTCGCGGTCACAAGAAGCGACGGATCGGGATGACCGCCCCCTCCTCGACCCGCTGCACATCCTCGCCTCAGCCTCCATGCTGTTGATGCGTCATCCGCATCAATCATGCGCCTGGGTGGTAGATTCCGCGTTGTGAGTATGACGCTGGAGGAGCGGGTGCGGTCGGCGGTGGCGGCGCTTCTGCATGCGGCGGGGGAGTCGCAGACCGAGCTCGCGACCGCGCTGGGGGTGAGCCAGGCGCAGGTGAGCCGCCGTCAGTCAGGTGTCGCGGCGTGGAGTCTGGCCGACTGTGAGGTGGTCGCCGTGCATTACGGCATCGATGTTCTCGATCTCCTGGCGGGTCCGACCCGGGCTGTGGAGGCGCTGCCGGCCAGGCGGCGTCGTACCGTCGGCCGCCAGCCCCATGCGACCCGCCCCGCGGCGGTGACGGACGGGGAGATGTGATGGCTGACTTCGAGGCGATCGACGCGCTGCTCGCCCGGGCAGGGAAGGACGTCGCGCTGCCGCCCGTCGAGGAGCGGCGCGCGCTGCGGCAAGAACTCAACCTCTCGCGTGCCGAACTCGCCCGCGCCCTGGGCGTCAGCCCCTCCACGGTCGGGGGCTGGGAGGCGGGGCGGGAGCCGAGCGGGGACGTACGGGAGAAGTACGGGTACTTCCTGGAGGGAGCGCGGACCAAGCTGGCGGCCGCGACCACGGAGGAGGTCTCGGTCGAAGAGCCCGAGGGCGATGCGTCCGCAGTTGCCGGGCCGGGCGTCGGTCAGGACGACGACGTCGACGTACTCGCCGTGGCCCGGCCGTGCGTGCTGTGCGGGCAGCCGGCCCGCCACGAGGTGGCCGGATACCCGCAACACCTCGACCCCGCCGAGTGCGCCGCGGCCGTGACCGGCACCACCCCAGCCGCGCCCACCACGCCGAGCACGCAGAGTCCGACCCCTTCCAGTACCCGGCACCACCCCGGCGCACGATCGGCAGGAGGGGTACGGATCGTCCCCACCGGGCGACGCGTGCAGGCGGCCGACACGCCCGACTTGATCGCCTCCGCGGTCGCCGCCGCGCTCGACGAGCATGCCGGTGACGCGGACGCGGCCACGGCGGCGCTGATCAAACGGGCGATCCCGGATGCGATGGCGCTGCTCGACCACAGCCGCAAAGGCGGGCGCTACGACGTGATCGCGCACCCGTGGTTGCCCGACATCCTGCGCAAGCAGACCGCGCGCGGTGCGGACCAGATCTGGGAGGCCCGCCCCAAATGGACCAGGCCCGAACTGCCGCCCGGCGAGCATGAGGTGACGGCACTGGACGTCAACGGTGCCTACCTGAGCGCACTCAAGACGCATCTGCCGCTCGGCCAGCTGGAGCATTCCACCGGCGACCACCACGACCGCCGTCGCGCCGGCGTCCACCTGATCACCCCGCCCGCCTGGGAACACGACGCGTTCCTGCCGAACCCGATCGGCTCCCGGGACGAACCCGGCCCGCTGTGGGTGACGGAACCGATCCTGAGGCTGCTGCTGCGTTTGTCCGGCCCGAAGTACGCGCTGTGCGAGCCGCCGGAGATCCACGAGTCGTGGACCTCCGGTGCGACCGAGGGGCTGCTGGAGAAGTTCCGCGTCGCCCTCAAGGACGCCCGGGAGCGGGCGATCGCCGACGGCGACGAGGTGACGCTGGAGTACGTCAAGGCGATGTACTCGAAGTTCGTCTCGACGCTGGGGGAGTCGAACTACAACCGGGAGCTGTACCGCACCGACTGGATGCACCTCATCCGCTCCCAGGCCTTCGCCAACCTGTGGTGGAAGGCCCACCGGGCCTACGACGAGGGCCTGATGGTGGTGCGTGCGATGGGAACCGACGAACTGCACGTCATCGGCGACTGGCGCGCGGTCTTCCCCGAGGGGCGCGGAGTCACCGAGGTGAAGATCAAGGACGTCTACACCGTCGGCGTCGGTCCCGGTCCCGACGACCACGGCTGACCCGCGCGGACCGCGCGGCATCGACCGCCCGTACGGCCCGTACACCCCCTACAGTGATCCACACACCGAGTGACCGGAAGACCGGAAGAGCTGATGCCTGAGCGGAACATCGAGTTCGGCAAGTACGGCGCGCGCGGCATCAAGGGCCACGAAGCCGTCGCCCGCCAACTGGACGCCCTCGCCGGCTACATCACCACCCCCGTCACCGTACGCCGAGGCCTGCTCGCGCGTCTGCACTACCTCACCCGCACCGATCACGCCCGCACTGCAGCCCGCGTGGCCGGCCTGACGGTCACCGACCGCACCCTGCGCGCCTGGATCGACGGCCGTCGCGCACCCTCGAGGAAGAATCTCGAGCGCATCGACCAGGCCTACCGCACCGTGCGCCGCCAGAACATCGCCCGCTACCTCACCGCCCGCCTCAACCGCGAGGGTCGCGGCACCCGCGTCGAGATCCACCCCCTCAACCAGTCCGGCGTCGACCGCCCCCGCCAGCGAGTCGTGGAGTTCCGCACCCTCAATGTGCGCCGCTGGGACCGCATCGTGGCCGCCTGGGCGGCCGGCGACGACCCGGAGCTGGACAACGCCTGGATCGACCAGGTCGTGGACCTCGGCTCGCAGTGGGGCCAGTACGAGTACGTCACGAACATCGGCTTCGCCGCCTGAGACGCGCCCCGACGGGCCGTCATGCACGGCTCTCTGGCAGGGGGTACGGCAGGGGATCCGTGATCCAGCCTGCCGCCAGTACGAGCCGTGTATGGCGATGCAGGGCGAGGAAGCCGAAGGGGCGGTCGAAGGCGGCGCTGATCCTGGTGGTGACGTAGCGGAGGTCCGGCACGCCACCGCCGACTGCGGCGAACGCTGTCACCGCCGCGGCTTCGAAGCCCAACGCGCCGAACCGCGCCAGGGTGTTCTGCTGGGCCGACCCGATGGCGAGCGGGAAGGCGCTGATGCCGGGGAAGTGCCCGCGCGCGGTGTCCTGTGCCGTCGTGAGCCCGAACAACCGGTGCAGCCTCAGCAGATCGTGGTTGGCGCTGATCCGGTACGCCACGGTCGTCACGTCCAGCGACGGCGGCTCGGGCCGCGTGCAGCGCACCTTTTCCACCCGCAGGCCGGGGCCCACGTTCCCGTACGGCAGTCGCGGCCCCGGGACGACCGAGCACCGGCCGGCGAGGATCTCCACCCCGGCTTCCAGCACCTGCCCCGGTTTCATGTCCTCTTCGCCGAGCAGCAGGTGCACGTCGAGGGCGTTGTTGCCCAGCACCTTCAGTTCGGTGACGTATCCGCCGGGTGTGTCCGCCAGCCCGACCCGGTCGAGCACGGCACTGGAGCGCCGCAGTCCCAGCCGCGGCTCGGTGGCCCAGGGCTCGTACGCCGTATCCAGTACCGTCTCGTCGAAGGGGCTCAGCCACTGGGTGCGCAAGGTCAGCGCGCTCGCCAGCACCATCTCCGTGTCCTCGGTCAGCGTGACCGGCATGCGTTCGATCAGGCCGCCGGTGCGCTTCACCGTCCAGGCGTCCAGCGCCTGGTGATCGGCAACGGGATCCCCGGTGAGCACCCCATGGGCGTCAGCCGGCAGACCTGCTTCCCACTCCGGCCTCAGCTGCAGCGTGCGCTTCGTCCACAGCCCCAGAGCCGTGTCCAGTCCCCGCATGGCTCCCGTCGCGGCAAGCAACTCGCGTGCCGCGTCCGCAGCTTGCCCGGTGGGAAGCCCGAGAGCCTCGGTCAGCTCGGCCCGCGCAGCGCCCTCCGCCCGGTCGGCGAGGTAGGCCAGCAGCGGCCACACCCCCGCCGCCGAGAACGCCGTGCCCTCCTCCGAGGCGCCCGCCCACCGCGCGGTCAACCCGTTCACCGCGCGCACGGTCGTCGACGCGACTCCCATTCCACCCCCAGGGTCAGCAGCCTCGCTAGATGATTTTCCCAGGAGCCAGTGATCGTAGGCGATCAGTGAGCGTGGGGCGGTTTGTCCGGTGGCGTCGTTGTGCCAGATCGCTGGGCTCAACGCGCTCGTTGATCGATTCGATGCCCCTTCGACCACACCACCAGGAGGAACCAGTGTCATACCCGCAACCGCTCACCCCCGAGGAGAAACTCGCCGACGCGAAGAAGCTGTTGAGCCTTCCGCGTATCGTCGTGATCTGCGGCTCCACCCGCTTCATGACCGAGATGAACGAGGCCGATCTGCGGGAGACCACAGCCGGACGGATTGTCGTCAAGCCGGGCTGTGACATGAAGTCGCCGCACGAACTTTGGTCCGATCCTGTCGAGGCCGAGGCGCTGAAGGTCCGACTCGACGATCTGCACCGGGCGAAGATCCGGCTCGCTGATGAGGTGCTCGTGGTCGGTGACTACATCGGAGACAGCACCCGAGCGGAAATCGCCTATGCCCGGTCGCTGGGCAAGGCCGTGCGGTTCACGCACCCCGAAGTTGACCCTGACGCGTGACCGCCCGCCCTACACCCTCTTGAGTCATAGAGAGGTCTCCCGCGAGCAGCCACGCCTGAAAGGTAGGACATATCGTGACCGTCGGCAGTTGAGCGCTTTGGATGTGAATGCCAGTGCGCACATGTGTTCTGCCTCACTATCGAGGGTGCTGGGCAACCCCGGCGACAGGGAAATCTTCTCCCTCATGTGAAGATCCTCGGAAGGCGGCCTCGCCTGCTCATATTCCTGACTCTGGCCGTGGTGGCGGCCGTGACAGTGACCGTCGCCGTGGTCATCCAGGCGAACAAGATGCAGACGCTTTCCCCGCGCGAAGAACGGGACCGGGTCGCCTCTGGAACTGGCCTGTCGTCGGGACAGGTGGACTGCCGGAAGGCCAAGTGCATCGCGCTCACCTTCGACGGGAACCCGGGCGAACCCACCGACCGGCTGATGGACCTCCTGAAGGAGTACAAGGCGCCGTCGACGTTCTTCCTTGAGGGGCGGCGCATCCACAAGTATCCAGGTGTGGTGCGGCGGATCGCCGAGGAAGGACACGAGATCGGGGACCACACCTGGACGCACGCGGTGCTGACCGATGTCTCCGATGCGCAGATCCGCGACGAGCTGCGCCGCACGGCTCGGGCCATAGCCGGCATCACTGGCAGCGAGCCGACGCTGATGCGCCCGCCCCAGGGCCGTACCGATGACCGCGTCTCCAAGGTCGCGAAGAAAATGGGGATGGCGCAGGTGCTGTGGACGGTGACCGCGAAGGACTACGAGACGGACGACAGCGCGCTGATCATCAAGCGCGTGCTGGACGGCGCCGACCGCGACGGGATCATCCTGCTCCACCCGCTGCACAAGGGCACCGTGCCGGCCATGCCTTCCATCCTGAAGGCGCTCAGCAAGCAGGGCTACACCTTCGTGACCGTCTCTCAGCTGCTCGCTCCGGCGAAGGCCGAGCCGGGCAAGATCTACCGGTGACTGACTGACAAGCCATGCTTTCGCCTCACACGGACCGGACCGTGTGCCGCGGCCGGGTGCACGAACTGCGGGAGATCCAACGCGATCCTCTGTCCTACCGCCCTCGCGCCTTCTCCAGGTTCGACCGGTGGGGGCCGAAGAGCCAGTCCGCATGCGGCCCCAGGCGTGCGTCGACGGGTTCCTCTCCTCGCCGGAGTGCGTCGATGTAGGCGTGATCGGCGGCGAGGCGGGCGGCCACCTCGGGGCCCTCGGCCACGGCGCCGTGGCCGGGTACCACGACATCGACTTGCTTGGCGGCCTCGTCCAGCCGGTCGAGGGCCGTCTCGTAGGCGTTCACCTGATCGTCCTGGCGAATGTCGAAGAGCGGGATCAGGACGTCGGAGAGCATGTCGCCGGCGAGCAGGACCCCACGGTCCCGGAGGAGGATCGCGGCGTGGCCGACAGCGTGGGCCCGATGCTCGACGATCTCGCCCGGCACGGGCCCGCCGTCCGCCGGCAGCGGAGTGACGAGCGCGATCGGCTCGAGGGGGATGCCCGACGCGCTCTGCTCCGCCATCGCCTGAGCCCGCTCGCGGGCTTCACCGGCCACGTGGGCGGCGGCGGGGGTCGCGTAGCGCGGTACGTCGCCGAACCGGGGATGCCAGAGCAAGTGGTCCCAGTGGGGATGGGTGGAGAACCCGGCGACCACCGGGATGCCGAGCTGGTCCACGGCATCGGCGAGCTGGTCCAACTCGGAGCCGTTGATGCCGGGATCGATCAGGATCAACCCGTCCTCCCCACGGACCACGATGGAATTGCTCCAGACCCACTCGCTCTGCCGGACCCAGACGCCGTCGGCCACCTGATGCAGCTTGTCCATGTCCACTCCCTCGTTCGGCTACGGTGCTGAGACTGCGTTCGGCAGCCAAACTCATCGCTTCCAGCGGCGGGACTCGAAGTCGTCCGGGGTTGGCACGCGGGGCGAGGTGAGTGGCGAGACCGGTCAGGATCGGAGAAGCCTCTGCCGGCGTGCGGGCTCTAGCGTGATGGTCATGGCGAACACCACTTCCACCGCTGCTCACACGTCCCTCGCGTCCGTCACCCTTGAGGTGGCCGACCTTGAGGCCGCCCGCCGCTTCTACACGGCCTTCGGCGTGGACGCCTACATAGGCCTGCGGGCCTCGACAACCCATTCCACCGGATTCCGCGGCTTCACGATGGCGCTGACGGTGCCCGGACCGGCCACCGTCGACGGCTTCGTCGCCGACGCCGTGGACGCCGGCGCCACGGTGCTGAAACCAGCCGCGAAGTCGCTGTGGGGTTACGGCGGCGTCGTCGAGGCCCCGGACGGGACGATCTGGAAGATCGCGACCTCGGCGAAGAAGGACACCGGTCCCGCCACCCGCGAGATCGACGACGTGGTCCTCCTGATCGGCGTCGAGGACGTGAAGGCCACCAGGCAGTTCTACGTCGGCCGGGGCCTGACCGTGGCCAAGAGCTTCGGCGGCAAGTACACCGAGTTCGCGCCCGGCCAGTCCAGTCCCGTCAAGCTGGCCCTCTACAAGCGGCGTGCCCTGGCCAGGGATCTCGGCGTCCCCGCCGACGGCACCGGATCGCACCGCATCGTCCTCGGCAGCACCGCCGACTCCTTCACCGACCCGGACGGCTTCACCTGGGAGGCCGCTGCCTAGCCCAGTTCCGCCTGCGTCCGTCGACGGCAGCGTAACTGACGCAGGTGCGTCGGTTGGCTGTAGGGTGGAGGCATGCCGAGCAGGAGTGAGGGGCTACGGGCTGACGCGGCACGGAACCGGGAGCTGATTCTGAGCGCCGCGCGCACCGTCTTCGCGGAACAGGGGCTGGGCGCGTCGATGCGCCAGATCGCGGCGCGGGCCGGAGTGGGAGAGCCCACGCTCCGGCGTCGCTTCGCCTCGAAGGAGGACCTGGTCGCCGAGGCGTTCGAGGACAAGATCACGGTGTACGCCGATCTCGCCCGGGACGCCCTGGACGAGCCGGAGCCCGGCGAGGGGCTGTTCCTGTTCCTCGAGCAGGTCGCGCGGATGCAACTGGTCGACCGCGGGTTCGCCGCGGTCCTCACCATGACCTTCCCGAAGTCGATGCGCTGCGAGCAAGAGCGCAGGCGGGCATTCGGGACCATCCAGCGACTGGTCACCAGGGCCCAGGAGGCGGGGACGCTGCGCCAGGACTTCGTGACCGAGGACATCGTCATGCTGCTGCTCTCGCACGCCGGTGTCGTGGCCGGTTCCGGAGCCCTGGCCGAGCAGTTCTCCGCCCGTCTGCTGGCGTACGCGAGAGATGCCGTCACTGCCCCCGGTCCGCGTCCTCTGCCGCCCGCGCCGTCGCCCGCGCGTGTGTACAAGACGCTGATGGGTCTGCACGAAACGCGCTGACTCGGCGCCGGCATCGAGAGCGACATGTCACAAGGAAGGCGTGCGCCGTGGATCGGCCCGGCGCATGCGGTCGTACGCACAGACAGGCGGAGTACGTGGAGATAGGCGCTTTCACATTCGTCGACGTAGGAGTCGGCGGGGGAGTGGGGCCGGCACAGCGGATCCCGGAACTGCTGGAAGAGATCGCTCTGGCCGACGAGGTCGGACTGGACGTGTTCGGCCTCGGCGAGCATCACCGGCCCGGCTTCGGGGCGCCCGCGCCGGTGGTGCTGCTGGCCGCCGCGGCGGCCCGGACGTCACGGATCCGACTCACCAGCGCCGTGACCGTGCTGGGAGCCGACGATCCTGTGCGGGTGTTCGAGCAGTTCGCCGCCCTGGACCTGGTTGCGCAAGGGCGGGCCGAGATCATGGCCGGCCGTGGGGCGTTCACCGACGCGTACCGCCTGTTCGGGCACGACCTCAACGACTACGACGCCCTGTTCGACGAAAAGCTGCGTCTGCTGCTCGCGCTGCGCGAGCCCGAGCCGGTCACCTGGAAGGGCGACTTCAGGGCGCCTCTGACACAGGAACTCGTCACGCCGCGCCCGGTGCAGGAACGGCTCCCCGTGTGGGTCGCGTCCGGCGGCAACCCCCAGTCCGTCGCGCGCGCCGCATCCCTCGGTCTCCCGGTGGCCCTCGGAACGATCGGCGGCACGGCCGACCAGTTCGCCCCCCTGGCCGGGCTCTTCCGTGACGCGCTGGAGCACTACGGCCGGCCGCCGCAGCCCTTGGCCGTCTCGGTGCACGGCTTCGTCGCCGACACCTCCCAGAAAGCGGCCGACATCTATTTCCCCGCCGACGCCGCGCTGTTCAACACGGCGGGCAGGGAGCGCGGCCTGCCCACGGTCACCGCAGCCGACATCGCGGCCAAGAACGGTCCCGGAAGCACCTACGCCGTGGGCTCACCCCAGCAGGTCGTGGAGAAACTGCTGTACCAGCATGAGGTGCTCGGCCACCAGCGGGCCCTGCTCCAACTCGCCGTCGGCCCCGTGGGCCACCGTGAGGTGATGCGGGCCATCGAACTGCTGGGTACAGAGGTGGCACCGGTCGTGCGCGCGGAGGTCGCCCGTCGCGAGTCCCAGGTCGCGCAGGGGAGTCACCTCCAGAAGTGAGTGGTGCGTGGTGCCGCACCCGTGCTCAGCGCACGCGGACAGGCAGCGAGGTGAACCCACGTGTGATGTTGTTCAGCGGCGCACCGGATCGCCGTCGAGTTCGATGTGCTCCACCCGCCCGGCCAGCGCCTTGGCGACCACCTCGGCGAGGTACGCCATGAGCGCCTCGGCCCTGGGCACGGAGGCCGCCCGTACGGCACGTCGGGGCCCGCAGAGTCGAACCAGCCGGCCGCCGTGTGCAGCAGTTGGTCGCGACCCTCCCGCGGCCAGCCGATCAGGTCCGTCGCCCCACGAAGCTGCTGTAGACGGCGGGCAGGTTCCCGGGCGTACTGGTGGTCACGTTTCCTCGCCTCCCGTGGTGGAAACCGTGGCAGAATGCTAAGGAAACCTGTCGGTCGAGGGCAAGCGCCGTGGGCGGGCCCCTGAGCGTGTCCGGACCTTCATGAGATCGTTCGTGACCGTGGGGGACGGCGACGCGTCGAGGAGCTCTTGGTGACGACCCGAGGAAGCAGCGCTGCCGGGGAGCCACCCTTGAGCGCCGACCACCACACCCCCGCGCCGTAGGCCAGGTCGTCGAGGCGGCGGGCGGCCGCGTACCGGACGGGGTCGAGGCCGGTCCGCCGGGGCCGGTACTCCAGGGCGATGTCCAGCACGGCCGCCGCGGCGGCGGCCCGGCGGACCCGGCGGGAGACGAGACAGCCCGCCACGGTCACGGGCCACCAGTGCCGGGTCGCAAGCGCGCCGCCCTGGGCCAGGGCGGACACCGCGCCGGCGGTGGTGAGACGTAGGGCCTGGCGGGCCGGTTGCCCGGTGCCGGCCAGGGTGCGGGAGACGCGGACGGCGGTGACGCCCCACAGCGCTGCGGCCACCGGCAGCGACCAGCGGCGCTGGGCGGCCACGGCGAGCAGCAGCCCCGCACTCCACGGGGCGAGTACGGCCGGGGCGATGGCGGTGGGGTGGCGTACGGCCAGGGGGTGGGCGCCGGTGCCGTACTCGGCCTTGCGCCGGAACCAGTCGGTGAAGCCGGTCCGGTGCTCGTGGGCGGCGTGCACGGAGGGGTCGTACCGGACGCGCCAGCCGCTGTCCGTCATCCGCCAGCACAGGTCGACGTCCTCGCCCATGCGCATCCCGTCGTCGAAGCCGCCCAGTGTGCGCAGCACGTCGACGCGGGCCACGGCGCAGGCGCTCGGCACCCAGGAGACGGGGGTGCCCGGGCGGACGGAGGCCGGGTGCGCGCCCAGGTCGAGGGAGGAGCGGGTGCCCTCGTACCGGCTGATCCAGCCTTCGCGGTCATCGGTGCCGAGAGCGGTGATCCGGGGTACGGCCATGGCGACGGACGGGTCGGCGAAGTGCGCCAGCAGCGTGGGCACGGTATGAGGCGGAAGCTCGATGTCGGAGTCTACGAACGCCACATGACGTGTCGTCACCTGACGCAGGCCCGCGTTCCGGGCGCCTGCGGGCCCCAGGTTCTCGGGGAGGGACAGCAGGCGCGCTCCATGGTGCGCCGCGACGGCAGCCACGGCCTCCGGGCGGTGCGAGGCGTCGTCCACGACGATGACGGGGGCGTCGGCGGGGATGCAGGAGAGCAGGCGGGCGAGCTGCCGGGGGCGGTCCCGCACGGGGATCACGTAGGTGCAGCTCTGGCCGGTTGCCGTGGCGGGGATCGCCGGCCCCGTGAGCACCGGGTGGGCCATCGCGGCGTCCAGCAGACGTTCCGCCAGGGCCGCGCCCGCCGCGTCCCGGACGGTCAGGGTGCGCCCGGACAGCAGTGCGCGGGCCCGGGGGGTGAGGCGGAGCAGCCGGGAGGGCCGGCCTCCGAGCAGTGCGCGTCCGCCGTCGAGAACGCGGGTGTCACGGTCCAGGGCGACCGCGAAGCCATGCGGCAGGGTCATGAACAGGCGGCTTTCATACGGAAGTTGGATGCTGGGATGCTGGGACGAGGAGACGGCCGCGCGGGTCGGGCCGCCACGCCGTGATGCGGTGGACGACGGCGGTGACCATGTCCTCGGCCCACGCACGGCCCTCCTCGGCGTCGGCCCCGGTGGGATCGCCGAGAACGCCGTTGGGCGACACCGCGCGGACGCCCTGGGCCCTCAGCTCCGGCATCAGCTCGGCGAGAGGGCAGGCGTTCCCGGGGGCGGCGGCCGTGAGACGGACGTCGTCGGGAGCGAAGTGGAGCATGAGCGAGGTCTCGGTCCGGCCGGCGTGGGCGTCGCCGCCGGGTGTGTCGCAGCCGACCCAGGCCACCTCGTGGCCCTCCGCGCGGAGTTGGGCGACGGCGGCGTCGAGCGTGGGTACGTTGCCGCCGTGCCCGTTGACGAACACGGTCCGTCCGGCCCACAGCGACAGTGACCGTACGGTCTCCACCAGGAGGAAGCGCAGGGCCTCGTGCCCGACGGAGACCGTGCCGGGGAAACCCGCGTGCTCACCGCTGGCCCCGTACGCGATGGCCGGCGCCGGCAGCACATGGGGGCCGAGGCGGTCCGCCGCGCGCCGGGCCACCTGGGTCGCGATGACGGTGTCGGTGCTGAGGGGCAGGTGCGGTCCGTGCTGCTCGGTCGAGCCGACCGGGACCAGGACCAGCGGCCGCTTCGGCACCTCGGGCCAGGCGGTGCGGGCAAGTTCAGCCGCTGGCGGGTACGGCGGGACCGGTGCCGTCATGTGCTGAGCGGGTCCGCGGTGCGGGTCGCGCCGAGGGTGCGGGTGAAGCCGCCGGGGATGACGAGGTCGTCAGGGGACAGTTCGTGGACGGAGGAGTGGCCGAGGCCGAGGACGGCGGAGTCGAGGCCGCCGCGCAGGATGTCGAGGACGTTCTCCACACCGCCCTGCCCGCCCGCGCCCAGCCCCCACAGATAGGCGCGGCCGATCAGCACCGCACGTGCCCCCAGCGCCAGCGCCTTCGCCACGTCGCTGCCGCGCCGGACGCCGCCGTCGAGCAGCACCTCGATCTGGTCGCCGACCGCCTCGGCGACGGAGGGCAGCACCCGGATGGTGGCCGGGGTGGTGTCCAGGTTGTTGCCGCCGTGGTTGGAGACGGAGATCGCGGAGACGCCGATGTCCACGGCGCGCTTGGCGTCGTCGACCCGGGTGACGCCCTTGAGCAGGAACGGCCCGCCCCACTCCTCCCGCATCCACTTGACGTCGTCCCAGGTGGGGGGAGGGGTCTGCATCCACTCGCCGTAGGCCCCGAAGAACGTGGGGGCTTCGCCTCCCGGCGAGCGCAGGTTGGGGGTGGTGAGGTCGGGAATGCGTCCGGACTTGGCGAACGTCCACAGCCAGCGGGGGTGCGGGAGGACCTTGGGGGCGAACTTCACGGCCGTCTTCAGGTCGATCCGGTCCGGGATCTCGGGGCTGCCCCAGTCGCGGCCGTGGGAGAAGGACCAGTCGAGGGTGGCGATGAGCGCCTTGGCTCCGGCGGCCCGCGCCCGTTCCATGCGCTGGGACATCGCCTCGCGGGTGCCGGTCCAGTACATCTGGTAGAACGTCTTGGGGTTGGCGGCGGCGACCTCCTCCACCGGCTTGGAGGCGAAGGAGCTCAGCCCCATGATCACGTCACGGTTCGCCGCCGCGCGCGCCACCGCGACCTCACCGTCGGGATGGACGGCCTGCACGCCGGTGGGGGAGATGACCACGGGCAGGGCGGTCTCCACCCCGAGCACGGTGGTGGAAAGGTCCCGCTGCGCTTGGTGGCCCACGACGCGTGGCGCGAAGCCGACTTCGGTGAACGCGTCGAGGTTGTCCTCCAACGTGCGGCCCCGCTCGGAGCCGGCCACGAGGGCGTCGTAGACGGTGCGGGGGAGGTACTTCTTCGCGCGGCGCTGAGCCTCCGCGACGGTCTCGAACCAGGCGTTTCTGCCCATGGTGCGGCTCTTTCTCGAAAGGGGCTCCCTCAGGGGCCGAAGCGGCCCGAAAGGCGCTCGGGAGGGGCTCAGGGAAGCTTCAGGCCCGCCAGCGGGTTCTCTTCGCACGCGCTCACGGGGGGTGCCGCGATGTCCTGCCGGGTGGTCAGGACGACGTCCACCGGCCCGGGGCCCGGCCGTCGCGCGGGCCCGGTGCGGTGGGAGTGGTCGTCGGAGGGCCTGGGGAGGTGGTCGCGTCCGTCCGGGCGCCGGGCCAGCAGCTGCTCGCCGTACCCCTGCACGCACTCGGGGTCGGGGCCGTCCAGCGGCAGGCCCGTGAAGAACTTCGCCGCCATGCAACCGCCCTTGCAGGTGCTGTAGAAGGCGCAGGAGGCACACGCCCCGCCGGTCTGCGGCTCCCGCAGCTCCTGGAACAGCTCCGACTCCCGCCACACCCGGGCGAAGCCGCCGTCCTCGCGGACGTTGCCGGCCAGGAAGTCGTCGTGGATCGCGAAGGGGCATGCGTACACGTCCCCGACCGGGTCGATCAGGCACACCACGCGGCCCGCCCCGCACAGGTTCAGACCGGGCAGCGCCTTGCCGAACGCCGACAGGTGGAAGAAGGAGTCGCCGGTGAGCACCTGCTCGCCGTGGGCGAGCAGCCAGTCGTACAGCTGTCGCTGCTGCTCGGCCGTGGGATGCAGTTCGTCCCAGACGTCGGCCCCGCGGCCGGACGGACGCAGCCGGGTCAGGCGCAGTTGCGCGCCGTAGCGGTCGGCGAGTGCCTTGAACTCGTCCATCTGCGGGATGTTGTGCCGGGTGCACACCACCGACAGCTTGAAGTTCCTCATGCCGGCATCCGCCAGGTTGCGCATGGCGCGCAGCGCGATGTCGTACGAACCGGCGCCGCGTACCGCGTCGTTGACCTCGGCGGTGGCGCCGTCGAGGGAGATCTGCACGTCGACGTAGTCGTTGGCGGCCAGCCGGCGGGCGATCTCCGGGGTGATCCGGACGCCGTTCGTGGAGAACTTCACTCCCACGTGGTGCGCGGTCGCGTAGTCGAGCAGTTCCCAGAAGTCGGCCCGTACGGTCGGTTCGCCGCCGCCGATGTTGACGTAGAAGACCTGCATGGCCTCCAGTTCGTCGATGACGGCCTTGACCTGGGCCGTGCTCAGCTCGCGCGGGTCGCGGCGGCCCGAGCTGGACAGGCAGTGGGCGCAGGACAGGTTGCAGGCGTAGGTGAGTTCCCAGGTCAGGCAGATGGGGGCGGCCAGGCCGTGCTCGAAGAGGTCGACCAGGCGTGGGGCGGTCGAGGTGTCCCCGGCGGTCACGGGCGCAGGCGTGGAGGTGGTCATGGGACGGGGTTCCTTTCGACGAGCATCGACGACCCCGCGAGCGCGGCCATGGCCTGCGCGAACCGCGGCAGTTCGGCCTCGCGCAGGCCGGCGGCCGCGCAGGCCGCGCGGGCGGTGGGCGCCCCCGCGAGCGACCGGACGACCTCCAGCAGCCGGCGGTCCTTGAGGAAGGTGAGCTTGCGGGTGCCGAAGTGGTACAGCAGCGCACCGAAGGGCTCCGGCCGCACCGAGACCTGCGGGTGCAGGTCCCAGGCGCGGTCCAGGTCGAGCGCGGTCATGCGCGCGGGCTCAGTAGACACCGCACATGCCGTCGATAGAGACCTCCTCGACCAGTGCGTCGGCCTCGATGAGCGGGTCGGGCGGTGCGATCTCGTCGGCGCTGTGGTGTTCCGTCGTGGTGGAGGTGGACTCGTCCATGAGGATCTCCTCGGATCTCGGACTGTGGTGGGCGAAAGGGCGAAGCCCTGCGTGCGTTCGGTGACGGCGCATGAGGAGTCCGGCGGACGTGCCGAGCCCCGGAGATGGAAACAGCCGTCTGGCGTCCGTGGTCAGGAGAGTAATGGCACCCTGTGTCAAAAAGGAAGACGTTCGCTTCGACCAGTTGGGAGCACGGCATGCCAGAGGACGGCGACATTCGGCTCATGAGACGGGGCGGCGCCCCGGTGTGCCTGTGCGGGGAGATCCTGCTGTGAGCCGCCGCCCGTGGGGAGGGGACCGCCCTGATGTGATCGTGGTGGGTGGCGGCGCGGCAGGAGCGGCGCTGGCCGCACGCCTGACGGAGGACACCGAGCGTCGCGTTCTGCTGCTGGAGGCAGGGGCCCTGCCCCGGGGACGTGACGGCTTCGGCCCGGCGCTCCTGGACGCCCGGCTGGTTCCCGGAGCACAGGCGGGCCATCCCGGCACCTGCGCGTATCCCGTGCACCTGACGCCCGAGCGCCCCTGGACGGTTCCCCGGGGACGCGTTCTCGGCGGCTCCACCACGGTGAACGGCGGGTACTTCGTGCGCGCCCGCCGCGCGGACTTCGAACGCTGGTCGGCGCGTGGGAATCCCGCCTGGTCCTACGCCGCCGTCCTGCCGTTCCTGCGGGCCCTGGAGACCGATCTGGACTTCGGTGCCGGCCCCGTGCACGGCGACCGCGGACCGATGCCCGTGCGCCGCGCGGCTCTCGACCACCCGGCCGCGTCGGCGTTCCGGGACGCCGCCCAGGCCCTGGGATTCCCCGCCGATCCCGACAAGAACGACCAGGCGCCGCCCGGGTTCGGGCCCGTGCCGTCGAACTCCGTCGACGGTGTGCGGCGCAACGCCGGGCTGAGCTACCTTCCGCCGCGGGTGCTCGACCGGCCCAACCTCACCGCTCTGGGCCGATGCCAGGTCGTGAGAGTGGTGGTCGAGGGCGGCCGTGCCACAGGGGTCGTCGCCGAACGGGACGGTGCCCGCATGGTGATCGACGCCGGGGAGGTCGTGCTCAGCGCCGGGGCCTTCGCCTCCGCCCACCTGCTCCTGCTCTCCGGTGTCGGGCCACGCGCCGATCTGGAACGCCTCGGCGTCCCCGTCCTGCGGGACGCTCCTGCCGTCGGGGCGCACGTCAGCGACCATCCGCAACTGGTCCTCGAATGGAGCCCCGCGCAGGACCTGGACGAGCCGCGGGAGACATGGCTCGGAGGCTGCCTGCACCTGCCGTCGGGAGTCGGCGAGCACGGCGACCCCGCGGGCCCCGGAGACCTGGAGATCCTTCAGTCCCTGGTCCCCATGGCGGGACTGGTGACAGGGAAGCCGAGCGTGCCCGGCGCCCCGCTGTGCTTCATGGTCTCCGCGCAGGCCCCGCGGCCCACGGGCACGCTGCGGCTGGTCTCAGCCGATCCGGCGGTCGCGCCCCGAATCGAGCAGGGGTTTCTGACTACGCCCGACGACTTCCGCCGGCTGCGTGAGGCCGTCCGCGTGACCGCCGCCCTGTTGGCCACACAGCCCCTGGCCGGTCTCTCCGGCGGACCGCTGGGCCTGCCGCCGGCCGTCATCGAGGACGACTCCGCGCTGGACCGGTGGATCGCCGGCAGCATCGCCACGGCCCAGCACACCTGCGGGACGGTCCCGATGGGATCGGCGGAGGACACCGAGCGCGCCGCCGTCGACCAGTACGGCCGTGTGCACGGCATCCGCGCACTGCGCGTGGCGGACACCTCGATCCTGCCGGACGCGCCGCAGCGGGGACCCGCGGCGACCGCGGTCCTCGTCGGCGAGATCGTCGCCGACGCCATGCGACGAGACCTGCCCTGACAGTCGGTCGGCGTACTCAGCCGAAGCCGTCCGCGAGGTGGCGGACGGCCTGGTCCAGCAGGTCGGTCAGACAGTTGCCGTCGTCCGTCAGCCAGCGGTCGTAGGCCGCGATGGCCGCGGCCAGCACCGTATGGCCGACCAGGGTCGGCAGCAGGTCGGACGGCGCGAGGCCGGTCCGGGCGGCCGCGAACTCCGTGATGATCCCGCGCCACGAGGCGTACCGGAGCGTCGAGTCGGCCTGCAGGGTCGGAACCCGCAGGATGAGTTCCATACGCTGGCGGTGCCACGGCACGTCCGCCGGGTCGAACCGGTTGAACTCGACGACCGCGGCGCGTATCGCGTCCATCATCGGGATGTCCGGATCGCTCGCCGCCAGCAGAGCTCGCAGCCGCGTGAGCTGCCCCTCGAAGTCACCCCATACGAGGTCGTTCTTGGACGCGAAGTAGCGAAAGAAGGTGCGCCTGCTGATCCCCGCGGCAGCGGCGATGTCGTCGACCGTCGTCCGGTCGAACCCCTGGCGGGCGAAGAGCATGAAGCCCAGCCTCTCCAGGGCTTCCGGCGACGTCGCCTGCGGCCGGCCCGCCCTGGCCGGCGTGGCGGAGGCGTTCTGTGCCTGCGCAGGCGACTTCACAGCGCTCCTCCCTGCCTCACCGCGACTGTCCCGCTCGCCCGTTCGTCGGCGGCGACGACGGCCTCATCCTGACGACTGACTTCACAGTCCCATGGTCGCGCCTCGCGGAGGAGACTACCGGCCCGGGCCGTGCGGCGGGGACGGGCCGCCCGGCTGGTCGGGGCAGGGGAGCGGGCCGTCTGGGTGGACGGTGGCGGAGGCAGGGGAGCGGGGTTGTCCGGCTGGTTGGGGCGGAGGAGACTACCGGCCCGGGCGGTGTGGCGGGGACGGGGCTGCCCTGGTCGTCGGGGCATGGGCCGGGCAGTCGGGCTGGACGGGGAGAGAGCCGGGTCAGCTGGTCGGGGCAGGGGAGCGGGCCACTCCGGGGGTGTCAGACGGGACTCGGTCTCCCGGGGACCGGCACACCGGCGGGGAACAGGTCCTGCCACAGAGCCTCGGGGACCGGTTCGGCGAGCATCGCCGCGGCGTCGCGCACCTCCGCGGCGGAACGGGCGCCGACCAGCACGCCGGCCACGGCCGGGTGGCCGAACGGGAAACGCAGTGCGGCAGCCCGCAGCGGCAGGCCGTGTCGTTCGGCCACCCCCTTGAGCTCCAGCGCCCGTTCGACCAACGCGGGCGGGGCTGTCGTGTAGTCGTAGGTGGCGCCCGGCCGGGGATCGGCCAGCAGCCCTGAGTTGAACACCCCTCCGGCGACCACGCTCGCTCCCCGTTCAGCGGCGGCGGGCAGCAGGTCGGCGAGGGACGTCTGGTCGAGCAGTGTGTAGCGGCCGGCGAGCAGGACGGCGTCGACATCGGTCTCCCGGACGAAGCGGGCGAGCGCCGCGGACTGGTTCATGCCCGCGCCGATGGCCCGTACGACCCCCTCGGACCGCAGCCGCTCCAGCGCCGGGTAGGCCTCGCGCAGGGCCTGGTCGAGATGGTCGTCGGGGTCGTGCAGGTAGACGATGTCGACGGCGTCCAGGCCCAGCCGGGTCAGGCTGGCCTCGATGCTCCTCAGCACTCCGTCGGCGCTGAAGTCCCACACCCGGCGGTGGGTCGCGGGAACGGCGAAGCCGTGCTCGAGGTCGTCGCCGTCGGATTCGGCCAGGGGTTCCAGCAGACGTCCGACCTTCGTCGAGACGGTGAACTCGCCGCGTGGCCGCCCGGCGAGCGCCTGGCCCAGACGCCGTTCGGACAGGCCGAGGCCGTAGTGGGGAGCGGTGTCGAAGTAGCGGATGCCGACGCTCCACGCCGCGTCCACCGCCGCGGCACCCTCGTCGTCGCCGACCGGTGTGAAGAGATTGCCGAGCGCGGCGGCGCCGAAGCCCAGGTCGGTGACCTTGACGCCGCTGCGTCCCAGTTCCGTGGCTCGCATGGATGCTTCGCCTCTCACATCGCCTGCGGACGGAGTCTGAGTCCGGCCATGCCGCCGTCGACCGCGAGGGCGGTGCCGGTGACCGACGCGGCCGTGGGCCCGGCCAGGTAGACGATGGCCGCGGCCACCTCCTGGGCGGTCACCAGTCGGCCCATCGGCTGGCGGGCGTTCAGCGCGGCCCGCTCCGCCTCAGGATCGTCGGCCGCGTCCAGCAACCGGGCCACCCAAGGGGTGTCGGCGGTGCCGGGGTTGACGCAGTTGACCCGGATGCCCTCGCGGACGTGGTCGGCGGCCATGGCCAGGGTGAGTGACTGCACCGCGCCCTTGCTGGCCGAGTACAGGGCCCGCTGCGGCAGGCCGGCCGTGGCGGCGATGGAGCACGTGTTGACGATCGCCGCGTGCGCGGAGGCCCGCAGGTACGGCAGCGCGGCCCGGGAGACGCGGACGATCCCGAGCACGTTCACGTCGAGGACCCGGTGCCACTGCTCGTCGGAGTTGTCCTCGACGGTGCCCGCGGCGCCGATCCCGGCGTTGTTGACCAGGATGTCGATGCCGCCCAGCCGCACGGCTGCCTCGGCGACGGCGGCACGCACCCCGGCGTCGTCGGTCACGTCGGCGCGCAGCGCGACGAGTGGTTCCTCGACGCCGGAGGGATCGAGGTCGAGTACGGCGACCCGTGCCCCGCGCTCCGCCAGCAGCTCGGCGGTGGCGCGTCCGATGCCGGCGGCCCCGCCGGTGACGACGGCCCGCAGTCCGTTGAACCCGCTCACGCCACCGCCTCCCGGCCTTCGGCGGCGTCGGCGGTGGCTGCCAGGTCCGCGGCCCAGAACTCGCCGTCGGGATAGGTGAAACGGGCCATCGACTCGGATTTCATCTGGGCCGAGAAGCCCGGCGCCGTGGGCGCCGCGTAATGGCCGTCCCGCATCACCACGGGGTCGGTGAAGTGCTCGTGCAGATGGTCGACGAACTCGATCATGCGGTTCTCCAGGCTGCCGGAGACCGCGAGGTAGTCGAACATCGACAGGTGCTGCACCAGCTCGCACAGGCCCACTCCGCCGGCGTGCGGGCAGACCGGCACCCCGAACTTCGCCGCGAGCAGCAGGATCGCCAGGTTCTCGTTGACCCCGCCGACGCGGGCGGAGTCCAGCTGGAGCACGTCGAGGGAACCGGCCTGGAGGAGCTGCTTGAAGACGATCCGGTTCTGCACGTGTTCGCCCGTGGCGACCCTGATCGGAGCCACCCGGGTACGGATCGCGGCGTGGCCGAGGATGTCGTCCGGGCTGGTGGGCTCCTCGATCCAGTACGGGTCGAACTCGGCGAGGGCCGTGGTCCAGGCGACGGCCTCGTCCACGTTCCAGCGCTGGTTGGCGTCGATGGCGATGCGTACGTCCGGGCCGACGGCGGCGCGTGCGGCGCGCAGACGGCGGATGTCGTCGTCGAGGTCGGCGCCCACCTTCAGCTTGATCTGGGTGTAACCGTCGGCCACCGCCTCGCGTGCCAGCCGGGTCAGCTTCTCGTCGCTGTAGCCGAGCCAGCCGGGGGAGGTGGTGTAGGCGGGGTAGCCACGGGCGAGGAGGACCTGCTCCCGGGCCGCCCTGCCGGCCCTGCCACGCCGCAGGATCGCCACCGCCTCTTCGCGCGTGAGGGCGTCCTCGATGTAGCGGTAGTCGATCTGGTCGGCCAGCCACTCGGGCTCGGCGTCGGCCAGCAGTTGCCACAGCGGCTTGCCCTCGCGTTTGGCGGCCAGATCCCAGACGGCGTTGACCACCGCGCCGATGGCCATGTGCATCACGCCCTTCTCCGGGCCGAGCCAGCGCAGCTGGCTGTCGCCGATCAGGTCCCGGCTGATCGAACCGGGGTCGGCGCACAGCTCGGTGACGGAGCGGCCCACGACCTGGGCGCGCAGCGTGTTGATCGCCGCCACCTGGACGTCGTTGCCCCGGCCGATGGTGAAGGTGAAGCCGTGGCCCTCCAGCCCGTCCTGCGCGTCGGTGCGCAGGACGAGGTAGGCGGCCGAGTAGTCGGGGTCGGGATTCATCGCGTCCGACCCGTCGAGTTCCCGGGAGGTGGGAAACCGGATGTCGTAGGTGTCGAGCGCGGTGATCCGCGGATCGCTTGCGGTCACGGAAGAGCCTTTCGAACGTTCGGGGTGGTGATCGGGCGAAGGTCTGGCGCCGGCCGCCGGGGGCGGCCGATCGGCGACTCGACCGTGTCGCCGGGGTGCGGGGCCGCGCCGGCCGCCCCGCCGTGCTGAGGGCGACGGCGGAAGCGGTCCGGGCGGCAGAGGGTCGGCTACGGCGTCACAGCATGGTCCACTTCTGGCTGTTGCCTCCTGAGCACGTCTGGATCTGCAGGAGCGTGCCGTTGGCCGTGCCGGCGCTAGTGGTGCCGAGGCACAGGCCCGAGGCGACGCCGGTGATCGTGCCGTCGCTGTTCCTGGTCCACTGCTGACTGGTGGCGCCGGAGCAGGAGTTGATGACCACCGACGAGCCCGAGGATGTGGCGCTGTTCAGGACGTCCAGGCACATCGTTCCGGTGCCGTAGACCTGCAGTGATCCGTCGGCGGCCGCGGTCCACTGCTGGTTGGCCCCGCCGCCGCAGGTCCAGATCTCGATCTTCGTGCCGGCGGTGTGCGTGGCCGTGGGCACGTCCAGGCAGCTGCTGGAGGCGGTGTTCAGCAGCGCTCCGTAGGAGTGTGCGGCCGGCTTCTGGCTCAGCGCGAGGTCGTCCCCGTATCCGGTGGCCGAGTTGGTGGCCGGGCTCCAGTAGTAGACGACGGCGCTGGTGCTGCTCGCACCGGTGGTGAAGGTGACCGCACCCCCGGTGTAGCTGGTGCTGTTCAGGCAGGTCTTCTGCTCGCTGCCGGAACTGTCGTACGACTTCACCCCGAGGTAGACGCACTGTCCGGAGGCACCCGCCTTCGCGAAGCCCCGCAGGACGTAGGTGGTGTTGGCGGACAGGCCGGTGACCGTCTGCTCGGCGCCGGCACTGACGCCGCCGGGCAGCTTGAGCGCGTAGCTGCCGGTCCGGGCGTTGCCCGTTACGGCGGAGGCTCCGCCGTAACAGTGCCAGGAGGAGCAACTGCCGCTTTCGAAGCCGGTGTTGTTGGGAGGGCTGAGCGGCGCGGGGGCGTCGAAGGCGCCGGCGTTGTGGACACCGGTGGTGGTGACGGGGTTGCCGAAGTAGTCGGTGGATCCCATGGAGCAACTGGGTATGCCCTGGCAGACGTTGACACCGAGGTTGTACGCCGGCGAGCCGGACTGGAGGGTGCCGGCGGTGAGGGAGGTCCCGGTGCCGTGGTAGGTGGGGCTGTTCAGCAGCGGGTCCGCGATCACCGAGTGGGTTTCCATGCCGGTCCCCGACTGGTACGCGGACAGTCCGGAGTAGGAGGTGCCGTTGAGGGCGAAGGCCGGTGTCGCGCCGGTGGTGACGTAGTAGTCGTTGTTGTCGTCGATGAACGAGGACGACGAACCGGAGTAGAGGTTGGCGGCCGTCGAGTAGATGACGTTGTTCTTGAAGAACCCGGTGGAGCTGCTCTCCACGCCCAGGAACGGAGCGGTGTTGGCGGGGTTGGAGTAGAACGTGTTGTTGTAGATCTGGGCGTTCTTCGACGCCTGGGTGACATGGACCTCGCCCCAACGGGCGTTGGACTTCCGGGCGTTGTTCGCGCAGACGTTGTACCGGAATATGTTGTTCTGGTCCTTGTAGCTGCCCGCGTTGTAGATCGCCAGGCAGTAACCGTCGTTGTCGTGACCGTAGTTGTACTGCAGCGTGTTGTTGCTGTCGTACTGGTCGATGTCGAACGCGCCGCCGTCGTTCTGGTTGTACGTGTGGTTGTCGTAGGACTCGTTGTACTGCAGCGTGCAGGTCTGGCAGTACCACTCCCACAGGCCGCTGGGGGTGCTGGTGCAGGTGCTGCAGGAGCCGGAGTCGTACGCCGTGCTGTGCTCGATGGTGGCGTTCTGCGCCATCGTCACCAGGATGCCGTCGCCGGAGACCGAGTACGCCGACGAGTTGCTGATGGTGATGTTCTGCCCGATCGGGGTGTTCCCGGGAGAGGCCACAGAGGTGCCGGGCGGGAAGGCACCGTAGGCGCCGCCGACGAAGATGCCCTGCGACACACCGGAGTCATGAGCGGTGACGCCGTCGATGACAACGTCGTCGATGACTTCCTGACTGCCGGTGGGATAGACGTAGACCTCACCTGAGTCGCCGCGCGTGGTCGTCGTTCCGGTCGCGCCGTGCACGTCCAGGTTGGTCAGGTGGATGTGGTCGATCGTGGCGTTCGCGGTGGCGCCGGTGACGAGGACTCCGTAGTGGACGCCGCCCGTGATCTCGAGGTTCTGTACGTCCCAGTAGCTCTGGTCGGACAGTTCGAAGGCCGCGTCCGCGGTGCTTCCGGCGGCGATGACCGGGCGGGCGCCCGTGCCGTACGCGTCCACGGTGATGGTGGCCGAGCTGGATCCGGAGCCCTGGGGGGCGAGGTTGCCGGAGCAGGTCGTTCCGCGCAGGAAGAGGATCGAGTCGCCGGGCTGGAACGTCTGCGCGTTGACCGTGCTTGTGCTGTTCCAGGGGCTGGACTGAGTACCCGATCCATTACTGGTCGCGGAGCAGTCCACGTAGTAGGTGCTGGCCGCGGCCTCGGACGGGACGGCACCGGTCAGCAGTTGGGCGGCGCCGAGGGCGAGCGCCATGACGGATACGGCGAGGGCTCTTCGCCAGCCGTGGCGAGACAACGACGGGGGACGTCGCACTAAGCACTCCTCGGAGGTGGGTGGGTCTTTCGCTATGGGCCGGAACCCAGGTGGGGCTTGATGGCCGCTGCCGCCTTGGCGGTCAGCAGATAGCCGTCCCAGTGGGCGATCACGGTGCCCGCGCCGTCGAGCAGGAAGGAGGTCGGCACCGAGGCCACACCGAAGTGACGGGCCGCACGGTGCCCGGGGTCGTCCAGCAGCACGACGGACCGCAGGCCCCAGTCGTAGGAGGTGTTGAGCAGGACCGGTCGGGGGACGGCGGCCGGGTCGTCGGCCACGACGGCCACCCGCAGCCCGGCGCCGCCGTACTGCGTCGACAGGCTGTTCAGGACGACGGACTGGCTGCGTGACGGTGTTGCCGCGGTGTCCGGTTGGGTGGCGAGGAAGGACACCAGCGTGAGTGTTCCCGAACCGCCCGCCGTCGAGAACGCTCTGCCCGTGCGGACATCGACCAGCCCGGGTGCCGCCGGCGAGGCTGTCGCGGACGCGGCATGCGGGGTGGCTCGCTGGAGCACCGCGGCCCCCGCGCCCACGGTGAGGCCCAGCGTCACCAGGCACACGGCCAGCGTGAACAGCAGCACTCGCATGCGGGACGCGCCGCTGCGATCCGGCGGGCGGCTCCGGGCGACGCGGGTCGGTGGAGATGGCATTGAGGTACCTGCTCCTGCGATCGGGAGAGAGGACGGGCCCTGACACCGGCGGTTCGGCCTGAACCTCGGTCCTGGCGGCCCGAATCATTCGGAAGCTCGGATCTATTTACCGGTCAAACGTGCGGCGGCAGACGCTAGTCACGAGGTTACGGCCTCGTCAAGTGGTGACTACCTGGTCGTTTCAGGGCACCAGGCGCGTTACCGAAGCGTTACCCGTCCGATCTATTGACCCGGAAACGAGCCAAGGTTAATGTCACGCCGCCGACATGGTTTTACCGGTCAAATCCAGCAGGGGGCATCGCACGTGGTCACGATGAACGACGTCGCACGTCGAGCCGGCGTCACCAAGCAGACCGTCTCGAACGTGGTCCGCGGACGCGACGTCGTCAGCCCCGAGACCCGGGCGCGAGTGGAGGCGGCCATCGCCGAACTCGGCTACCGGCCCAACCTGGTCGCCCGCGGGCTGGCAACCGGCACCACCATGATCGTCGGATTCATCGTGCCCACGGTGGCCCATCCGTTCTACTCGGTCGTCGTCGAGGAGGTGGAGAGCGTGCTGGAGGAACACGGCTACCATCTGCTCCTCGCCACCACCCGGGGCGAGGGTGAGCGGGCCAGGCGCCAACTGGCCGCGGTCTCCAGCCGCTCCGTCGACGCCGTACTGGTCGCGGGCGACCGTGACCTGGGCGAGCACGTGTCCCAGCTCGAGAAGCTGGGTGTGCCGGTCGCACTGTGCGCGTGGGAGACCAACCCGCCCGGCACGCTGCCGGTCGTCACGGTCGACTACGAGAGGGTCGGCCATCTGGCCGGCCGTCACCTCAGGGACCTCGGGCACCGCCGAGCCGCGGTGATCGCACAGCTCCCGAGCCATCAGTTCCGTGTCGCGGGCCTGCGCCGGGCGTTCGCCGAGGGAGGTGTCGACGTGCCCGAAGGCGGGCTGTACACGGTGTCGGAGCCGACCGCGGAGGCCGGCTACGACGCGGCGCTCACGATGCTCGCCGCCCGGGACCGCCCCACCTGCGTCTTCGCTTCCACGGACGCCATCGCGCTCGGCGTACTGGAGGCGCTCAGGCACCAGGGACTGCGCGTGCCGGACGACATCTCCGTGGTCGGTGTCGACGACATCCCGCAGGCCGCCTACGCGCACCCGCCCCTGACCACGATCGCCCTGCCCAAGCGGCGCATCGCCCGCGAGGCGACCGAACTGCTGCTGCGCTCCATCCGCGGCGGCATTCAGCCGCCCGCCGACGTCTCCCTGCTGAGTCCCGAGCTCGTGGTCCGCACGAGTTCCGGACCGCCGTCGGCCTCCTGAACCACCCCCCACACGCGTTTCACCATCACCCCGTACGACAGCAAGGGCCAACCCCATATGTCCAAGAACATCTCCCGAAGAGGCTTCCTCGGCACGTCGGCCGTGATCGGCGCCGGCGTCGTCGGAGCCGGCACGCTCACCGCCTGCGGCGGTTCGGGCAGCGGCAGCAGTTCCCACCCGACCCTGCACGTGATGTACGACAGCCTGGACAGCGAACTCGGCAGTTCCATCAAGGAGTTCGAGGCGAAGAATGACTGCACCGTGGTCATCTCCAAGTTCGACCAGCTCAAGCTGAACTCCTCGATCGTCGCGGGCAACCCGCCGGACCTGGTGCGCTGCGTCGGCGCCTCGGAGATCCCCAACCTCATCGCCCGCGGCCTGGCGGAGAACCTCGACCCCTATTTCGCCAAGAGCACCGTCTTCAAGGCGTCGGACTTCGACCCGGTCGTCGACATCTACCGCTACGACGGCAAGCAGCAGGGCAAGGGCTCCCTCTACGGCTTCCCCAGCGACTACGGGCAGGACGCCATGCTCTGGTACAACAAGGAGCTCTTCGACAAGGCCAAGATCTCCTACCTCAGCGAGACCGAGCCCACCGACTACGACGAGCTGCTCGACCTGGGCAAGCGACTCACGGTCCGCAAGAACGGCAAGGTCCAGGTCTACGGGCTCGACCCGGTGTGGAACTTCGTCAACCAGGCCCACCTGATGCAGATGATCGAGCAGCAGGGCGGAGCCCTCTGGAACGACGACTTCACCAAGGCCGACTTCACCACCCCCGAGGCCCGCAGGGCCCTGCAGTGGTACGTCGACTGGGGCAAGGCCCGCGTCGGCACCGGCCCGCTCGACCCGGTCACCGACTGGCAGGGCCCGATCTACGACGCCGGCCGTATCGCCATCATCAGCTACGGCTACTGGTTCGGCGCCGAGATCGCCGGAGCCGACGCCGGCGCCAACGCCGCCAAGCTCGCCGCGAACTCCGGGTTCGTCCCCGCGCCCCAGATGGGCAAGACGCGGGTGGACGCCTGCATGACCGGTACCGGCGCGTGGATCCCCAAGAAGGCGGCCAACAAGGAACTCGCCTTCAAGTTCCTGGAGTTCTGGCGCGGCGGCGCTCCCGCCGCGAAGCACTTCAAGGCCGGCGGCGGCCTGCCCGCCCTCAAGCACTTCCGGTCGGACCTCCCGCAGAGCACGGCGGCCGAGAAGGACCACTACAAGGTCCAGATGGACAACACCAAGCACCTGACCATCCTTCGGTTCTCCCCGTACGCCAGCTACAGCGCCGTGGAGTCGGCCATCACCACCAACGTGGAATCCGTGATCAAGGGCAAGAGCTCGCTGGACTCCGCCATCCGCACCCTGCAGAGCGCGATGACCGACATCGTCACCCAGGGTCGCAAGCAGGTCGGCTGACCCAGGCGTATCGAGAGGAAAGACGCACGATGTCCCTGCTCACCTCCACCCGTGGCCGCCGGGGTCTCCCGGCGGCTGCGGCCGCCGCCGCGGCCGGCCCGCCCCGGCGGCGCTGGCGGCGCTACCCGGCCTGGAAGTTCTACGCGTTCGTATCGCCCTGGGTGATCGGCTGCACCCTGCTCACCGCCGTACCCATCGTGTACGCGCTGGGGCTGAGCTTCACCGACTACGACGGCATGTCCAGCAACTGGAGCTGGGTCGGTTTCGCCAACTACACCGCCGCGTTCCACGACGACACCATGTGGTCGAGTCTCCTGCAGACCGGCCTGTACGCCCTGCTGGTCGTCCCGCTGAGCCTGGCCGGCGGCCTCGGCCTCGCGGTGCTGCTCAACCAGCGGCTGCGGGCCGTCGGGGTCCTGCGGACGATCTTCTACCTGCCCTCGATCGTCCCGGTCGTCGCCACCGCCCTGATGTTCAAGCTGATCTTCGACCGGGACACCGGCCTGGTGAACGGCGTCCTGGGCTGGTTCGGCATCCCGGCCACAGCCTGGCTCAACGACCCCACCTCCTTCCTCGTCCTGGTGCTGCTGGCGCTGTGGGGCATGGGCGGCGGCATGGTGATCTTCCTGGCCGGCCTGCAGGGCATCCCGGCGGAACTGATGGAGAGCGCCTCGGTCGACGGGGCGGGAGCGCTGCGACGCTTCTGGCACATCACGCTGCCGATGCTCAGCCCGATGATCTTCTTCCAGCTGGTGCTGACACTGATCACCACGCTGCAGGCGCTGTCCCAGCCGCTTCTGCTGGCGCCCTCGTCCAACGGCGGCGCGGGAGGCGGGGTCACCGACGCCACGCACGTGCAGCAGGGCGACTACCTGTACATGGTCAATGTCTACGCCCAGTTCTTCAACTACCAGAAGTACGGCTACGGCGCCGCGCTGCTGTGGATCCTTTTCGTGGTCATCCTGGCCATCACGGTCCTGGTGCTGCGCAGCGGCTCCTTCTGGGTCTACTACGAGGTCGACCAGGACGGTGGCGAGGAATGACCAGCACGGACCCTGCCCGACGATCGGTGCTCTCGCGCCGTGACCAGCTCGCCGCGCGGCGCAGCCGGGTACTGATGTACGGCGCACTGGCGCTGCTCGCCGCCCTGTTCATGGCCCCGCTGGCCTGGAACGTGCTCTACGCCCTGAAGGGCCGGGCGGAGAGCGCCAGTACGGACTTCCACGTCCTGCCCCAGCACTGGGCCTGGGGGGATTTCAAACTGTCCCTCACCATGATCGACTTCGGCCGGTACACGCTGAACACCGTGATCCTGGCCGGGACCTTCGCGATCCTCGTGACCGCGTCGAGCTCGATCGTCGGTTTCGGCTTCGCCCGTCTGCGGGGCAAGGGCCGCAGGTCACTGTTCACCCTGATGCTGGCGACGACCATGGTGCCGCAGATCCTCACCGTGATCCCCACCTATGTGATGTTCACGAAGTTCCACCTGCTCGACACCTACTGGCCGTGGGTGCTGTGGGGGCTGGCCGCCTCCCCGTTCCATGTCTTCCTCTTCCGTCAGGCGTTCGCGAGCCTGCCGCGCGAACTGGAGGAAGCGGCCCTCCTCGACGGAGTCGGGTACTTCCGCATCTACTGGCAGATGTTCATGCCCCTGGTCAAGCCCGTGATCGCCACGTCGATCGTCCTGGGATTCACCTACGTGTGGGGCGACTTCATCACCCCGGCCATCTTCCTCAGCGACGACAAGACCACCCTGGGCGTGGCCATGAGCGCCGGATACGTGGACGGTCAGGGCATCAACATGACCAACGTCCTGGCCGCCGGAACCGTCTTCTATGTCCTGCCCGTGCTGGTGCTCTTCTTCTTCGCCCAGCGTTCCTTCACCCGTGGAATCGCCACCACCGGCCTGAAGGGCTGATCGGTTCACCACGACCTCGCCGGCCGCCCGTGCACGAGCAGAAAGACCGCTGCCCATGAACCGAAGCAACGCCACTCCCGCCGAGCTGTGGTACCGCAGCCCCGCCGAGGGCTTCCTCCAGGCGCTGCCGCTCGGCAACGGCTCCCTGGGCGCGATGGTGTACGGCCGCACCGGCGAGGAGGTGATCAACCTCAACGCCGACACGCTCTGGTCCGGGGGGCCCGCCGACCACAACGACGAGGGGGCGGCCGCGCACCTGGACGAGCTGCGCCGGGCGGTGCTGCGCGACCGCGACTACGTGCGCGCCGAAGAACTGGCCCGCCGTATGCAGGGGCCCTTCACCCAGGCGTACCAGCCGCTGGGCGACCTGCGACTCGACTTCGGCCGGCACGCGGCGGTGACCGACTACCGTCGCGGCCTGGACCTGCGGGACGGCGTCTGCGCCGTCGCCTACACGGCGGACGGGGTCCGTCACACCCGGGAGGTGTTCTGCTCCGCGGTCGCGGGCGTCCTGGTGATCCGGCTGAGCTGCGACACGCCCGGCGCGCTCAACGTCACCGCGGCTCTGCGCACGCCCCACCCGAGCAAACCGGCGGACGACGAGCAGACGCACGCCCTCATGGGACGGGCACCGAGCCACGTCGAGTTCGACGGAACCGGCCCCGACGCCGTTCGCTACGACCCGGAGGCGGGCACCGGCTTCGCCGTCGCGCTGCGGGTGGTCACCGACTCCGGGGAGGTCACCCGGGGGCCGGGCGGCGAACTCACGCTCGCCGGAGCGACCAGCGCGGTGCTGCTCGTCGCCGCGGCCACCGGTTACCGCGGCTGGAACGAGCCTCCGCTCGGTCCCGGCCCGGCTCGGGAGTCGGCCGAGCGAATCCTGGCGGAGGCGTCAGCGGTGCCGTACGAGCGGCTGCTCACCGAGCACACCGCCGACCACCGCCGGCTCCACGACCGCGCCGTGCTGTGGCTGGACCACGACCCGCGTCTCGCGGACCTGCCGACGGACGAGCGCGTGGCCGCCGTCCGAGACGGCGCGGACGACCCCGGTCTGACGGCCCTGCACTTCGCGTACGGCCGCTACCTGCTCATGGCCTCGTCCCGGCCCGGCACCCAGCCGGCCAACCTCCAGGGCATCTGGAACACCGAGATCCAGCCGCCCTGGCAGTCCAACTGGACGACCAACATCAACCTCCCGATGAACTACTGGCCCGCCGAGACCACCGGCCTGCCGGAATGCCACCAGCCGCTCCTCGACCTGTTGGCGGACCTGTCGGTGGCCGGACGCCGCAGCGCGTGGGCCTACTACCGATGCGGCGGCTGGACGGCGCACCACAACGTCGACATCTGGCGCAGCAGCAACCCCGTGCAGGGCGAGCCCCAGTGGGCGAACTGGCCGATGGGCGCGGCCTGGCTGTGCGCCCACCTGTGGCAGCACTACCGGTTCGGCCGCGACCGCGCCTATCTGGCCGACCAGGCCTGGCCGGTGATGCGCGAGGCCGCCGTCTTCCTCCTGGACTTCCTGACCGAGGACGCCGACGGGAACCTCGTCACCTGTCCCTCCACCTCGCCCGAGCACCGCTTCCGGGCGGCGGACGGCTCGCTGGTCGCGACCACCGCGGCGGCCACCATGGACCTGTGGCTCGTCGACGAACTGTTCGCCAACTGCCTGAGCGCCCTCGACGAGTTGGAGCTGCACGACGATCTCCGGACCTGCCTGTCCGAAGCCCGAAGGAGGTTGCGCCCCCTTCCGCACCAGCCCGGGCAGCCGCTCGCCGAATGGTGGGACGACGCCGTCCCCGAGGATCTGGGGCACCGCCACCTCTCCCACCTCTACGGCCTCTACCCCGGTGAGAAGGTCGACCCCGGGACCTCTCCCGTCCTGGCGGCCGCCGCCCGCGCCGCGCTGGAGCTGCGTCTGGCGCACGGCGGTGGCGGCACCGGCTGGAGCCTGGCCTGGGTCGCGGCCCTGGCCGCCCGCCTCGGTGACGGCGACCTGGCCCACGGCACGCTGCGCACCCTGCTGGTCAACTCCACGGCCGACAACCTCTTCGGACTGCACCCCCACCTGGAGGACCCCACCATCCCGCCGGTCTTCCAGCTCGACGCCAACTTCGGTGCTTCCGGGGCCCTCGCCGAGACGCTCGTGCAGAGCCACACCGGGGAGATCCGCTTGCTGCCGGCGCTGCCGTCCGCGTGGCCGAGCGGACGCGTCCAGGGTCTGCGCGCCCGGAACGGGGTGACCGTACAGAGCCTGGACTGGTCCGAAGGACATCTCAGCGAAGCCTGCCTCGAACTACCGGTGGCCGGTGAGTACACCGTTCAGGCTCCGACTGCCGGGCTGGCGCTGTCGGTCGACGCCGAAGACGCTCCGGCGCCCTCGCTGACCAGCGGGCCCGTCGGCCGCGGCACCACACGCGTCACGTTCACGGTGGCGCGGCCGTGCGCCGTGCGGCTGCGGACAGGCAGCTGAGGGGGCGACGCCTCAGGGAGCAGGGGGAGTGGCACCCAACTGGGTCCTGAACGTCCCCGGGTTGTAGTAGTCGCGCAGCCGTGCGATCTTCCCGTCGGTGATCTCCGCGAACCAGCAGAGCGGGACGTTCACCGTCCTGCCGGTCGCGGGGATCTCGCCGTCGGGAAAACGCAGGGTCCCGTCATGCGTCCCGGTGGACAGCAGCTCGGCGCTCTCGTACTCGTCGCTCCCGACGGTGCGGACCACTTCGATCCGCATGTCGGAGAACGATCCGTCGAAGCTCTTCTTCCGACGACCGGGCGCGTCGTGTCGCGGTGCTGACCGAGTTTTTTTCCACACCATCCTCACGGGAGCCGCGGAGAACCCGATCCTCGCCGTTCTGATGGAGTCGTTGACGGGGACCCTGCGTGAGGTGGCGCCCCGCATCGACCTGCCCGACGCGGGCTTCGTCGTGGAGGAGCAGCGCCAACTCCTGGAACTGCTGAGGTCGGGCGACGTCGATGCCGCGGCGGAGGAAAGGGACCGCTATCTCGCCGACCTGCGCAGCCGGTGGCTCAACAACCGTCAGCCGGTCGCGAGCCGTCGTGCCACCTGACGCGTCGAACCCTGCGCCGGGCCACACTCACCGGGTGTCGGCAAGAGCGCCCATCACCTCGTAGAACTGCGGCGCGGTCAGCGCGGCGGGGGGCAGTGGGTGGTGAGCGGCTTCGGTGCGCAGGCCGTCCAGAGTGAATGCGACGCTGCGGCGCCATGAGTCGGGTGCGGTGTCCTTGGTGGCGCGGGCCAGTACGGCGTTGGCGCCGAGGAGGAACAGCAGGTCCTCACGGGTGAAGTCGGGGCGCAGGACGCCGGCTTGCTGGGCGCGCTCGATGATGCGCGTGCCGGATGCCCTGGAGCGCTCGCACAACACCATGAGGCTTTCGGCGCCCGGGTAGCGGCCGGTGACGACGTCGCTGATCGCGGGGTCGGTGATCTGCAGTTCGCAGAGTGCCTCGACGTAGTACGCGAACCCGTCCCAGGCGTCGTCGTGGGCCAGGGCGTGCTCGGCGATCTGGCCGAGGCGGGCGGCGGCCAGATCGGTGACGACCTCGTTGATGAGGGCCTCGCGGCTGCCGAAAAGGTTGTAAAGAGTGCCGTGGCTCACACCTGCGCGGCGGGCGATCTCCTTCAGGGGCGCATGGAGACCACGCTCGTGGAAGAGCTCGGCCGCTGCTGTGCGCAGCTTCTCGGCGTTGCGTTGCGCGTCGGCCCGCATCCGGCGCCCCTCCCGGTCGTGTGGTGGCACTCCATCGTCGTACCGTACCGAACGAGCTTACTTGACCACGGGGTCAAATTCCGTGTTACCGTTCGCAGGGTAACTTGACCCATAGGTCAAGAACGCTCGGTCAACTCCCTTCTCAGGAGCTTTCTCATGGCAACTCTGCTGCACCTGGACTCCTCCCTGTGGCCCGAGGCCGCTTCCGTCTCCCGCTCGGTCACGGCCGCCTTCCGCAAGGCGTGGGAGGAGCAGCACCCGGAGGGCGACGTCGTCTACCGGGACCTCGCCGTCGACCCGGTGCCGCACCTGGACACTGTCACCGCTTCCGCCGGTTTCAGCGCCCCCGCCGAGCACACCCCTGAGCAGGCGACGGCCTTCGCCCAGCGGCTGAAGTTGATCGAGGAGCTGGAGAACGCGGACGCCGTGCTCATCGGCGCCCCGATGTACAACTTCACGATCCCCTCCACGCTGAAGAGCTGGCTCGACCAGGTGGTCCTGATGGGGCGCACCGCGGGCGTCGAGGCCTCCCCGACCAAGGGCATACCGGTGTACGTGGTGGCCAGCCGCGGCGGCTCCTACGCCCCCGGCACGCCGCGCGAGGGCTACGAGTACGTCCAGAACTACCTGCGGGCGATCCTCGGTGACACGCTCGGCATGGAGGTCGACTTCATCGTCCCCGAGCTCACCCTGGCGCAGTCCAACCCGGCCATGGCCGACCTGGTCCCGCTCGCCGAGGAGTCCAGGACCAAGGCTCACGACGACGCGGTCAGCAAGGGCAAGGCTGCCGCCGCCAAGGCCGCCGTCTGACCGGGGAGTCTGCTCGGGAGTCCGCAGCCCGGACGAACCACCGGTGATCCAGCGGGATTTCCACGGTTGACCGAGGGAGACGCCGGCCCGCGGGAGTGGGGCGAGCAGAGCGCCGGCGCGGGCGTTTCTGCCCGCCCGCGCCTCGAGAGAGCGCCCCCGGCGTCGAGGTCGCCCGAGGACGGGGAAGCCTGCCATGCGATGACCGCACAGGCAGCCGAGACGCGGAACGATCCGGGATCTCTGCCGAAGCCGGGGTTTCAATCCTTGGTGCCCCAGGCGCACAGAAGCTCCGGGTGGGCGATCACCGCGTCAGCGGCGGCGAGTTCCTCGGCCAGCCGCGCTTCGAGGGTGTCGGGGCCGACCTCCGCGGCCGTTGCCACCCCGAGACGTTCGAGCAGGGGGAGCATCGTCCTGAGCAGGCCCGCGAACAGCGCGGGGCCGTCCGGATCGCCGGGTCCGAACATCGGGTGAACTCCCATCATCCCGAGGGGCCGCAGGCCGGCCTTCCTCAGGACCTGCCACAGTTCCCGGCCCAGCGAGTGGGCGACGTCGGTCCCCTCGAAGCCCGCCGCCGCCCAGGACACCACCTGTGAGGCCAGGGGCGTCGCTGGGCGCGGGCCGGCGGTCGTCGTCAGGTCCGTCTCCACGGGAGCCACCACACCGCCGGGACGCAGGCGTTCGGCCTGCGCCCGGAGCACGGCGGCCGGGTCCGGCGTGTACATGAGAACCATGCGCCCGACGATCGCGTCGAACGGACCACCGGGTGCTGGTTCGTGGATGTCGCCCTCGATGAAGCGGACGTTCCCGACCCCGAGTTGGCGGGCGCGGGCGGTGGCGAGCGCGACGGCGTCCGGCGACTGTTCGATGCCGATCACCTCGCCGCTCGGCCCGACCAGCTCTGCGGCGAGAAACGAGACGTCGCCCGCTCCTGATCCGAGGTCGAGGACACGCATGCCGGTGCGTACGCCGGCTGCCCGCAGGAGGGTCCGGGTCGCAGGCCCGAGGGCCCGGCCCTGGAGAGTGAGCCGCTCCAACTCGGCGGGCTTGCTTCCCAGTTGGTAGCCATCCACTGCGTCCACAGATCGCACCTTTCTCGGCATCGGGATGTGCCCAGTATCCACACGCGAGAAGACGGGCAGGATCGGGGGACCGGCTGTGGTCGCGCCGCTTCCCCTGGCGATTCAGGGCCGGTTCGGCCGTCCTGAAGCTGCTCGCCCGCGAACCGCGGACGGCATCGGAGCCGCAGGACTCGGACGTCCCCGGGATCTCCTACATCACCCTCTACGTGGACAACCTGGACGAGCTCGTCGTCGACGTGGCGAAGGGCGGTGGCCGCGTCGTCCGGCCCGTCGCCGTCTTCGAGAACGGGCTTCGCTTCGCGTTCGTCGCCGACCCGGAGGACAACCAGCTCGAGTTGGTCGATCCCAGCGCCCGGGCCGCGACCTGAGCACCGGTCTGGGAGAGCCGCCTCGAGCACGCCGCCCGCATCAGCCGCGCCACGTCCTCGGCCGAGGCCGAGGGCGCGGCGGTCGTGTTCGTGTCCGTCTGCGCCCGTGAACAGCGTCGCATCGGTGCGCCAGGCGTGGACGGACGCCGTGGCGGCCTGCCTGCCGGCGGTCGCCCCCGAGCGCGGCGCGGAAGCCGAGATCCTGGGCACGCACCTGTGGACGGCCATGCAGGGGCAGCCCGCCCGGTGGCGCAGCCTCCCGCATCCCTGCATCGGCAGCGAGGCGATCCTGACCGATCGGGGGCAGTCACTGCTGAACCGTCTGCTTGGGCGGGCCAGGACGCGTGCCGTCGTCCGTTCAGTCCCGGTCAACCTCTCAGGCGACGTGCGCGTGATGAATCGGGCCGTCGGTCGTACGCAGGGGACGGCAGGGCGCCCCTGTGCGTGCGGCGATGATGTCGGCGGCGACGGAGATCGCCGTCTCCTCCGGAGAGACGGCTCCGATGTCCAGGCCGATGGGTGAGTGCAGTCGCGTGAGCTGTTCCTCCGTCAGGTCCGATGCCCGGAGGGCTTCCATACGCTGGGCGTGGGTGCGCCGGGAGCCCATGGCGCCGACGTAGGCGAGGGGGAGGCGCAGGGCGAGGTCGAGCAGGGGCAGGTCGAACTTGGCGTCGTGGGTGAGGACGCAGACGACCGTGCGCTCGTCCAGGGCGCCGGCGTCCGCGAGGGACCGCAGATGGCGGTGCGGCCAGTCGACGACCACGTCGTCGGCCTGCGGGAAACGCTCGCGGGTGGTGAACACCTCCCGGGCGTCGCAGAGCGTGACGTGATAGCCGAGGAACGCGCCGACGCGGGTGACGGCGGCGGCGAAGTCGATCGCCCCGTAGACCAGCATGCGGGGCGGGGCGGCGTACACGGCGGTGAAGATCTCGACCGCCTCACCGGCCACCGGATCACAACTGCCGTCCAGTGCATAGCGGTTGGTGCCGTATGAGCCCCGGGCGATCAGCGCCCGGCTGTCGCGGGCCGCCTCCGGACGGGCCCAGGTGCCTCCCACCGCGGTGGTGGGGGTCAGGGCCCCGGCCGTACCCATCGACCCCGGCGGTCCCTCCACGACCGTGGCAAGGGCCACCGGCCGTCCCGCCTCCAGCGCGTCGAGGACGTGACCGAGCACGGACCGGGACGCCTCGTCGGCGACATGGCGTACCAGGACGTCGATCACGCCGCCGCAGCTCAGCCCGACAGCGAAGGCGTCCGTGTCGCTGTAGCCGAAGGAGACCCGCTCGGGGACGCCGGTCTCCAGCACGTCCAGGGCCAGGTCGTACACCGCCCCTTCCACGCAGCCGCCGGACAGGCTGCCGAGCACCTGCCCCGCGGCGTCGACCGCGACGCAGGTGCCCGGTGGGCGGGGTGCGCTGCCCCGCACCCCGATGACCGTCGCCAGGGCGAAGGGACGGCCGTCCGCACACCACTTCCGTAGCTCCGCGGCGATGTCGATCATCGGATCTCCAAAACGGTTCGATGGGCCGGGATGGATGGGCCAGTTCGATGGGTCAGGTCAGGCGGGTCGCCGCCACCGTGTTGCGCAGTTCTCCCAGCCCGCCGACCCGGGTGACGACGACATCGCCGGCACCGAGGAAGATCTGCGGCTCGCGGGCGTTCCCGATGCCGCTGGGGGTGCCCGTGAGCACCACGTCCCCGGCGCGCAGCGTCATGCCGTGGCTCAGCTCGGCGATGATGCGGGCGAAGGAGAAGGCCATCTGGCCGCTGGAGGCGTTCTGCAGCAGCACTCCGTTGACCTCGCACTGCACCTGGAGCCCGGTGAGGTCGTCGACCTCGTCGGCGGTGGTGAGCCAGGGGCCGATCGGCATCGTGGCGTCGATGCTCTTGCCCTTGAGCCACTGCCCGCCGTGCGCCCGCTGCAGGTCGCGCTGCGAGACGTCGTTGGCGACGAGGTAGCCGAAGACGTGCTCCAGCGCCTTCTCCTCCGGGATCGACCGGCCGTCGCGGCCGATGACGAGGGCGATCTCGGCCTCGTAGTCCCACTTGGCGGAGAGCTCGGGGTCGTAGGAGATGTCGTCGGCCGGGCCGATCACGGTGTCGGGGCCCTTGGTGAAGAACGTGGGGTGCTGCGGGCGGCTTGCCGGGTCCTGGCCCTCGCGCTTGCCCTTCGACTCCTCGAAGTGGTCCCAGTAGTTCCAGCCGGTGCACAGGATGTCGCGGTTGAAACGGCTGAGCGGCGCCTCCAGGCGGACCTCGGAGAGCGACAGCACCTCCGCCCCGGAGACGGCCGCACGGGCCGCGTCGAGAGCCTCCGGGCCGCCGCGGACGATGTCGTCGACCGTGCCGGCGGACACCGGCAGCAGCGCGACCGTCTGCTCGGCCTCGTTCACCGCACCGGTGCGCCGGATGCCACCATGGCTGAAGGATGCGAGTTTCATAGGGCCCTCAGTCCTCGATCAAGGCGATGGCGTTGATCTCGATCAGGTAGTCCTTGTTCACGAACTTCGAGACCTCGACCATCGTGGAAGCGGGTGCGACGCCGGTGAAGTACTGCCGGCGGACGGCGTGGATCGCGTCGAAGTCCTCCATGTTGCGGACGTAGACGTCGACCCGGGCGATGTCATCGAGGGTGCCGCCGGCCGCCTCGACGGCGGCGCGCAGGTTCTCGCACACCTGGTGGGTCTGGGCGGTGATGTCGCCGACGCCGGTGACGCCGCCGTCCTTGTTGCGGGCGGTCATGCCGGAGACGAACACCAGCCGGCCCTGGGCGCGCGACTGGGTGGCCTGGGCGAAGTGACCGTTGGGCGGGGCGAGTTGGGGGGAGACGATTTCCTGCTTGGGCATGGCGCGGTCCTATCGGGCGTCGTCGGGGCTGCTGTACCAGTCGGGCTGGGTGGGGTAGTGGGGGCCGTCGTAGACCTCCAGGAGGATGGACTCCTCCTCGGCGAGGGTCGGGCCGTGCAGGCTGCCCTTGGGGTTCCAGTAGAAGGAGCCCTCGGTGAGGGTCAGCCCCGTCGGCAGGTAGGTGTAACGGCCCTTGAGGCAGAACATGAACTGGTTCGAGGCGTGGGAATGGCGCGAGGGGATGCCGGACCCCTTCTGGAAGCGCACCAGGGAGATGGAGGCGCCGGTCTCCTCGTTGCGCCACAGGGCCTTGTGGGTCAGACCCTCCAGGGTCTTGTCCAGCCACTCCAGGTCCTGGGTCTGCAGGAGGATCTCGCGGAAGCGGAAGAGCGCCGAGCCGTCCGGCCCCTTCACCGCCTGCTCGCGGGAGCGGTCGGGGCCCTCGCCGCCGTAGGCGGCGGGCTCGGACAGGTTCTCGGCCCACTCCTCGGCCGAGACGGCTTCGGGACGCGGTGGCGCGGGGATCAGTCCGGGTGCGAGGTCAGTCATGGGTGTGCTCCTGCTTGTCGTCCCGGGCGTTTTCGCCGAGTACCTTCAGCTCGACCAGTCGGCTGCGGTAGCGGGATGTGCCGCGGTTGGTGAGCATGTGGATCTCGCCCGGCTCGCGGTACACGACCCCGCCGGCCGCTTCGTGGACCAGCCGGGGCTCACCGCCGGCCAGGGCGTCGATGCGGTTGTCGGCCGCTTCGAGGGCGATGACGAGATACGGGTTGAGGTGCTGGTGCCAGGGCTGGTTGGCGCCCGGCTCCAGGGTGATCTCCCAGACTCGTACATGCTCGTTCTCGAAGACGATCTCCTGGCCGACGGGGGCCAGTTCGATCTTCGTGCCGTCGGGGGCGAGGGCGGTGGTCATGGTGGGATGACTCCTCACTGGTCGTCAGACGCGGGGCACGGGACGGCCCGTGATCCGCCCGTAGAGCTCCGCCGCCCGGTCGTGGCCGTCGCCGGGCACGTAGGGGACGATGGCGGCGACATGGCCGTCGGGGCGGAGCAGGACGAGGGTGTCGTCGGCGACGCCGAAGCGCCGCCGGACCCGCTCGCCGGGGTCGAAGAGCGCCCGGTCGCGCAGCCCGGAGTCGTGCGGCGCGTCCCAGCGGCTGACCGCGTAGTGGCGCAGCGCCGGGGAGTTCTGCGCCGGGACGGCGGGGCGGCGGCGGGTGTCGGTGAAGTACAAGGCCACGAAGGCGTCGGCCGCCAGATCGTGCAGGTACACCTGTCCCTCCGGCCCGAACAGGGGCAGGTCGGGCGCGCGGTCGCCGGGCGCGACCGGGACCGGCCGGTCACCGGTCTTGACCATGGACCAGTCGCCGGAGCCGTCCACGTCCAGGCGGACGCCCAGCAGCGCCCGGGTGAAGGCGTTGCCCCAGTTCCCGTCGGTCATGGCTTCCAGGGCGCCGCCCCGGCGGTCCATGTAGGCGCGGGCGGCCTCCGCCATCTCGCCGCTGCCCTGGATCGCGAGGGGCGCCTGTTCCTTCTCGTACGCGGTGAGCAGTGACTCGTCTGCCCAGCCGCGCCGCACCCAGGCCAGCCGCCAGGGCAGGTTGGACGCGTCCAGGACGCCGGTGTTCAGACCGAGCGCCCACATCGGGGTGATCAGGTGGGCGGCGTCGCCCATCAGGAAGACCCGGCCGTCGCTCCAGCGGTCGGCGACGCGGTGGTGGACGGTGTAGATGTTGGTGCCGAGGATCTCCAGGTCCTCGACCTCGCCGATGAACCGGCGTGCCTTGGCGGCGAGTTCGTGCCGGTCGGGCTCCGGGCGGCCGGGGGCCAGCGGGTACAGGAAGCGCCAGCAGTGCGGCTGACGCACCAGGATCATCCACTCCTCGGGGTCGCCGAAGTACGCGAGGTAGGGGTAGTCGCGGGGGCTGTCGACGTCGAGGTCCACCTTCAGGTCGACCAGCATGTAGCGCTCTTCGAGGGTGCGGCCCTCGACGGTGATGCCCAGGTCCTCGCGCACCTGCGAGCGTCCGCCGTCGCAGGCGAGGAGGTGGCGGGCGCGGAAGGTGCGCTCGCCGCCGGGGGTGGCCAGCCGGAGTTCCACGTGGTCGTCGTGCTGGGTGAAGCCGGTCAGCCGGTGGCCCATGTGCAGGACGCCGGGTGCCTTCTTCTCCAGTGACGTGCGCAGCACCGGTTCGAGGTGGTGCTGGGGGATGTTGACGACGAAGGGGAAACGGGTGTCCTCCGTCAGGTCGCCCGTGCGCACGCTGAGCGTCGGGGTGTTGGTGGCGCGGTCGAGTTCGCCGATCTCGTCGACGCGCAGGGACGCGCCGAGGACCTCGCCCAACGCGCCGTAGCGGTGGAGCACTTCGAGGGTGCGGGTCAGCACCGTGCCGGCCTTGGTGTCCAGGGACAGCCGGTCGTCCTCCTCGAAGACGACGACGGGGACGCCGTACTGGACGAGTCCGAGGGCGGTGATCAGGCCGATGGGTCCGGCGCCGATGACGGCGACGGGAAGTTCGTCGATGTCGTACGCGGTCATGAGACTCACCCCTTTCCGAAGGCGCGGTCGCGGGTCAGCGTCGAGCCGGTCATCGTGGCCGCCTCGGACAGCAGGTAGAGCAGCGGGCCCACGACGTCCTCGGGGGTGCCGATGCCGGTGGTCCGCTCCCAGTGCTCGCGCTCACCGCCCGTCGGGTTCGCCGCCTGGAACTGCGGGGTGTCGATGACCCCGGGGAAGACGGTGTTGACACGGACGCGGTGTCCGGCGACCTCCGCGGCCAGGGACTTCGCGAAGGGGATGAGGGCGCCTTTGCTCGCCGCGTACGCGGAGGCCTCGGCACGCCCCATGTGAGCGAGCCCCGAGGCGAAGACGACGATGGCCCCGGACCGCTGTTCGATCATGTGCGGCAGCACGGCCTGACAGCTCCAGACCACTCCGTCGAGGTTGACGGCGAGGGTGCGGCGCCATTCCTCCGGGCGGGTGTCGACGACCGGTGTGCGCGGCTGTACGGCGGCACCGGCGACCAGGGCGTCGACGCGGCCGTGCGCGGCCACGATCTTCCCTACGGCGGTCAGGACGGCGTCGCGGTCGGAGACATCGGTCCGGTACTGCTCGATGCCCTCGACACCGTCCAGCTCTTCGGCGGGGGAGACGTCCAGGACCGCGACGGTGCCGCCGGCGGCGGCGTAGCCGCGGGCCAGGGCTGCGCCGATACCGTGGGCGCCGCCGGTGACGACGAGCACCTCACCCGAGGCGTCGAATCGGACTTTCATGATCAGCGGGCTCCTACTGGTTCCGGGTCAACGGCGGCGGCAGCGTCGGCCGTTGTGAATGAGCTGTTGCGCCACCATGTGTCCCGAGCCGCCGCCGAGACCGGGGCCGGGGTGGGTGGAGGCGCCGATCTGCCACAGCCCGGGAACCGGTGTGGCATGCCGGGCGGCGCCGGGCAGCGGGCGCCACAACAGGTTCTGGTCGAGTTCGGCGCTGCCCCCGTACGGGTCGCCGGCCACCGCGTTGGGGTTGTACGAGGCGAGGTCGTCCGGGGTGACGACGTCCCAGGCGAGCACCTTGTCGGCCAGGTCGGGGGCGTGGCGGGCCACGCGGGCCAGGACCCGCCGGGCATAGCCCTCGGCCAGTTCCTTCGTCCAGCCGCCGGTGGTGTCGAGTTCACCGGCCGCGTCCCCGGTCGGCACGTAGGGCACCTCCTGCAGTTGCAGCCAGAGGGCGGCCCCGCCCGGGGGGACGCGCGTGGGGTCGAGGACGTGCTGCTGGCCGACGACGACCGTGGGGCGGCGCGGCAGCAGTCCCGCCTCCGCCTCCGCGCACGCGATCCCGGTGCTCGCCGATCCGTCGCTCAGGTGCACCAGGGGCACGTCGGCCAGCCGGTCGTCGTTCCAGGTGGGCGGGGCGGAGAGGGCGACGTGGATCTGCATCGCCGCGCGCCCGTACCTAAAGCGCCGGGCCTGGTCGCGCACGGCGGGCGGGACCTGGGCCGCCCGCGGCAGCAGGCCGCCGTACAGGGCGCTCGGGGTGACCGAGGCGAGGACGGCGCGGCGGGCATGAACGGTCTCGCCGCCGCAGATGACACCGGTGACCTTGCCGTCGGTGAGGAGCAGCCGCTCGACGGGCTGTCCGGTGCGGATGTCGACGCGCAGTTCGCGCAACAGCGCCTCGAAGGCCCCGACGAGGTTCTCGGCGCCGCCCGCGACCACCGGCAGACCGAAGCCGTGCATGGTGGCGGCGAACAGGGGGATCATCAGGCCCCCGGAGGCATGGTCGGGCGACAGCCCGCCGTGCAGGAGCCAGGGCGCCCACAGCAGGTCCGTCTCGTCGCCGCGGAAGGTGCTGCGGCAGTACGACCGGGCGCTGGTGAGGGTGGCGCGCAGCCACTCCTCGCTGCCGCTGAGCCGTTCCTGACGCAGCAGCCGCAGCACGTGCTTCAGCATCCGGCGCGAGCGCAACTCGCCGCCCATGAAGCCGCCGATGGCGTCGGCGTTGTCGAAGAACCGCCCCAGCATGGCCTGGTAGGCGTCCCGGTCCTCGGCGTGCGCGAACGCCTCCACCGTGACGGCCGGATCGCGGTGGGCGAGGACGACACGGCCGTCGTCGGCGACGGTGCCGGAGAAGTACCCGTCCGTGTTGCGGTACTCCAGGCCGTGGCGGTGCAACTCCTCGCCGAGGGTGGCGTAGGCGCCGCCGGAGACGAACAGGGGGTGCCAGGAGGAGTAGGTGTCGTGCAGGTAGCCCGGCAGGGTGCGCTGCTCGGTGGCGATGAAGCCGCCCAGCCGGTCGTTGCGCTCCACCAGGGCCACCGACCAGCCGGCCCTTGCCAGTTCGGCGGCGGCGACCAGGCCGTTCACACCGGAACCGACGACCACTGCGTCGACCGTACGGGTCATGGACACTCCTCGGACTTGTCGTTCGGTGAGGCTGCTCAACAGGGGACGCCCAGGGCGATGCCCAGCGTCTCGGCGGTCTTCTGCAGGGCCTCGAGGACGCTGGCGTCGAGCGGTACGCCCGTGTCGCGTGCGGCGGCCTGGCGCTCGGCCTCCAACTGGCCAGGAAGCAGCAGCCGTTCGGTGCCCGGAGCCTTCGGCGAGCTGGTGATCTGGTCGGTGAGCGCGGCGACGCGGTGCGCGAAGGCGTTCTTGTCGCCGAACGCGGAGACGTCCAGCGCGAGGAAGAAGTGCGCGCAGTCGTTCGGCGTCGCGGTGTCCGCGTACAGGCCGTTGACCCCGCTTCCGAAGCCGCCGCCGGAGAGCACGCCGGTCAGCACGTCGACCACGAGGGCCAGGCCGTATCCCTTGTGCCCCGCCGCGGGCAGCAGCAGACCGGCGAGGGCGGCCTCGGCGTCCGTGGTCGGCGTGCCCGCCGCGTCGGTGGCCCAGGTCGGCGGGATGGCACGGCCCTCCTGGGCCGCGAGCCGGATCTTGCCCAGCGCGGCCTCCGAGAGGGCCATGTCGAGCAGGACCGGCTCCCCGTCCATGGTCGGGATGCCGAAGGCCAGGGGGTTGTTGCCCACGACGGCGGCCGCTCCCCCCGGGGCCGGCATCAGCGGGCGGGTGTTGGCCGCGGCGATGCCGACGCAGCCGGCGGCCGCGGCGGCGCGGGCGTAGCGGTAGGCGCCGCCGAAGTGGAAGGCCCGGCGCACGGTCACCGCTCCGATGCCGTAGGTGCGGGCCTTGTCGATGGCCAGGTCCATCGCCTGGTCGCCGGTGAGCTGACCGAGGGCGTGCCGGGCGTCCAGCACGGCGATCGCACCCGCGTCCACGACGACCTCGGCGTTCTCGTGGGTGCTCACCGACCCCTTGCGGAGCCGCTCGACGTACATCGGCACCAGCAGCACACCGTGCGAGGGGGTGCCGCGCAGGTCCGCTTCGACCAGGCTCTCGGCCACGACCGACGCGGCGCGCGGGGAGAGACCCGCGGCGGCGAAGACCGTGCTGACGGCTTCGGCCAGCCATTCGGGCGAGACGGTAATGCGATCGCTCATTCGGGATCTCCACACGGTGGCTGACGTTCGAAATCACAGGGCCGCGGGTGCAACCTGCGGGCGGCCGTGAAGCTGCCAAGAAATTACGGGCGCGGGAATTCACTCGCTATCCGCAGAACGCGGTCCGCAGTCCACTTTCCGCTGGTTCGTTATCCGGACAGCGCGGTGCGCATGTCGGCTGGTGGGAATCCCTGGCGCTTC
>NZ_JAKWBE010000031.1 GCF_022513565.1 Streptomyces gilvus
GTCGGCGGACCCTCAAGAAAGATCGAGGTTAACGCCAATGAGGGTCCGTCAGCTTGCTGATGGACCCTCATGCAAGATCGAGGCTAGCCTGCCGTACTTCCTCTCCGCGCAAGTCACACAATCCAGCACAATGACTCGGAGATGGACATACAGAGTCGGTACATCGGCCCATTCACTCTGCTGAGCGGCACTGCGAATGCCAGGACGAGATAGCCGACGGCGCCGGGCATCTGTACGTACAAGTCCATGGTGGTTGGCGTGAGTATCCGCACTGCCTCGCCCGCGGGGAGGGCCAAGATTGACACCTCCCCAGCGGTTGCGTTCTGCGCCTGCTTCGCCTCCATTATCTGCTTGAGGTCCTGAGGGGTGACGGATTCGGTCCGCGGGATCAAAGAGACGGTCAATGACGCCGGCAGGATGACACCCCTGTCCAACTCGGGCCTCAGGAAGAATTCCAGCGCACCACATCTGACCCCAGTCTCGGCAGTGTTACGCAGAACAGCCCAAGTCTCCTGCTTGGTCTCGGCCGGTACGTTTTTCCCTTCAGCTTGGTAGTCCACGAAAGTCTTCAGTTGAGCGCGCCACCGGTCCTGCGTCAGATCGATACGGAACCAGTCCCGGGGGACAAGGAGTCGGTAGTCCTTGGGGGGTGCTGTGAGGTCGCCTTCCCTGGTCATCCGGGCATCACAATCAGCTTTCCCGAATCGTTGAACAGGCGGACACTCTTCACGACACCGGCGAACATGGATGAGAAGACATCCCAGCCCTGAGGCGTAGGGGTACCCATCTCCAAGACCAGGGCTGTCCCGTTGTTCAGAGGTATCTGCACTTGAATGAAGGAGGTCTCGACAGGCTCATCGACGCCGGAGGCCGTGAGACTTCCGGGGAGACTTCCCTTCCGGTTCCCGATGCAGGAGACGGCCGGGCCGCAGGGAAGCCGGATGTCACTGACCCGTCCGATACCAAGGTGACGCATCGTCGAACTGAGGAACCCCACTGGACGAGGTCCGGCTTGTTCATCGAGGTCGATCATACTGACGGTGACTGTCGCGGTGCAGCGCGTTCCGTCGACATCGGTCAGAACGAAACCCGAGTACTGTACGCCGGCCTCGACGAATGTGTCGTAGTGGGCGGCGACCATCAACGCCCATTCCAACTGCACTTCGAAGGTGGCCTCCGGCATGACGGTGCGGGCCAGCTCGATCAGCTGCTCGGCAGTCTCATCAAGGTCATCCGAGGCCATCGGGATCTCAAAGAACCCTTCCGGCATGATCCAGCGGACATCGACGCCTTCACCTCCCAGCGTGCTCTGGAGATTCCCTTCGGCTGTCACCGCACTCATGAGTGGCCTTTTCTGTCGTTGAACTGCGCTTCATCCACTTGAGGGTGGAAATTGGCTGCGAAAGGATACGGCCCATAGTGTGGGTAGCGGGCAGGAACATCTGCTCCTTCCCTACGTGCCAGATGCGCCAGTTCTCGATACTTTCGAGCACGAGCCCGGAGGTTTTGGCGGACAGGGTCTCCCCAGTGCGCCACCGCGGTTCTGACATATATGGCAGCCAGCACCACGACAACGACGATCGCCCCAGCCGCGTAGCCGGTTCGCGCGGTGTTCGACCCCCAGTACTGGACGACGCCACCCCAGTACACCGCTGCCCCAAAGCCTATGATCGCCAGGGGTACGCCGATCTTGAGACCCGCGTTGAACATGGCGACCTCGTCCTCATGCCGGAGTCGCAGCATGCGAAGCACGGCGCGATCGTCCAGGAAATCGAATCGGAGTTCTTTGCTGGCTTGCTCCGCAAGAGACTTGGCGGATGAGCTTGCGGCGATCACTTCACCGGGGACCAGCCTCGCACGTTCTCCACCCCTGCGGCCGACAAATTCCCATTCACCAAGGTTAAGGTCGGAAGAATCGCTCACCTGGATCGCCCCTTCCATGTGATGTGGTTTTCACCTGTGGTCAGGTTTCGCGCCTACGCCGCCAATGCTGCATGGAATGGCTGGGGCGACGGCCCGGGCGAGGGCTGAGGAGTGGGGGTGGACTGAGAGGGCTCGGGTTCCTGGTAACCGGTAGTCCCACCGTTCTGCCCGTCGAACATCCGATGGAGTGCACTGGCGAGGCCGTTGGCCTTGATGATGCCAGTGATCTGTTTGCCGCCGATGGGCACGAACTTCTCGGGAAGACCACCGACGTTGAGCTTCTGCCCGAGCTTGAGTCCACCGGCGAGGACCTTGTTCGTCAGACCCACGCTGAGGCCGTTGAGGAAGTTGTGCCCGATACCGTCGACCGCGGCGACTCCGCGGAACGAGCCCCAGGTGCCGAGCTTCCCGAAGGCCCTTAGCTTGGCGACGCCCTTGAGTCCGGTCAGTGCCCTGAACCCCTTGAGCGCCCCCAGCCCTGGCAGGACGCCCAGGAAGTCGGTTCCCAGCTTCAGCCAGTTGACCTTTCCGCCACGCACCGACATGTCGTAGGCGTGGCCGGCGAGCGCCGCTGCACTGGAGAGGACGGCAAGTGTGGCGAAGATGGGCACTAGGAACTGCAACGGCGGCACAAACGCACAGATGACTGCCAGGACTGACAGGATCGCGGATATGTTAGAGAACATGTCCGCCCAGTCAGCGAGCCAGTTCATGAACCCGCCTGGGTCACGGACCGCGTCGTGGTACGCCACGTTCCTGATCTGCCTGGCGGCACGATTCCCCGCATCGTCAAAGATGTCCTTGGCGTCCTTGACATCTTTGCGTGCCTGCCCGATTCGGTGCAGCGCGTCATCACGCTTCTTCTTCCACCGCTCGTATTCGTGCCTTTCCGCCTCGGGTATTTCACCAGCCGGATACTTGTCCGTGTACTTCTTCATTTCACGGTCGGCCAGATCGTGATCCGACTCTGCCTCACGATAGTTGGCCAAGGCCTTGTCAGCCTTCTTCTGGGCACGATAAAGCTCGCCGGCGAATTCCTTCGATTCTCCTTCGGCTACCTTGGTGCCAAGCGCTTTGGCCGCCTCGTCGTACCTCTCGAAGGACTTCTTGAGCCTATCTCCCGCACCGTCCGCGATCTCGTTGAAGGCACGACCCGCGTCGCTGTCCCACCCTTCCACCGAGGACAACGCCTTGATAACCCGTGCCTGTTCATCGATCGTATCGGCCATTTTGCGCAACTTTAGCCCGAGCGCTGCGACCTCATCAGGATCACCCGGCGTAGGGTCCTCGTCCCACAGCGGCGGCCAGTCAGCAGATCGCCTGCTCACTTCTTCCCCTTCCCCGTGGCGTCAGCAATGGCCTTGGCCAACTCGTGGTCGATCTCCTCGTACTTCTGTGCTGCGGCTCCGGTGTAGTCGGCCAGCTTCTTGAGTTCCTTCGTGAGCTTCTTGCGTGTCTTCTTCCATGTGCTGCTGAAGTCCTCGAAGGCGTCCTTCAGGCCGCCATGGCCCAGATCGTCCCCATAACCATCCGCAGGATTTCCGTGGTGTTCAAACTCGCGGTGAAGCTTGCCCAGGGTTCGCGAACAGCTCTTGATCATGTCAAGGTCGTACGCGATTCTGTCGGCCATTGATGAATTCCCCCATCGTGTACATGAGACACTGCTCCAACGCGTCCCCCCGCAAGCCGCAAGGAAGGTGAGACGATTTTGTCCAGGAGCACCAACCGCGCCATACGGAACCGCCTCGGCGTGACGCCGGACGCGGGAGCGTGGTGCACGATCGGCAAGATCCCCGAGCCGCCCGCGGACGCACACCGAGCCGCTGGAGCCGGGCCGCTGCGGCCTGCCTTGCTGAGACCGCTGGGCATGCTCGGCGCTGTACTCGTCGCGCCGTTCATGTTGATTGCCATGCTGTTCAGCCTCCTCGCCTCGGGTGAGGAGGCTCTCAAGCGCATGCTGTCGACCAAAGAGGAACGCGACCGTGCGCGCGCAGCGGACGACGACATCGAGCGACGTGATGAGGCCATTACCGAACTCGGGCTCGACAAGACCTTCGACGGCGACTGGAACAGGGCGGCCGGCCAGTTCCTCCTGCGCTGGTACAGCCATTCCTCCCACCACCAACGGTTTGTGTTCCTGACCGAGGGCCGCATCGTCCTGGCGGCACCGCCCAAGCGCGTTTCCGTCCGCCGGGACGAGCGCATGGGCGTCGTTGCCGAGATTCCCGCCGTCGAGGCACTCCTCGAGGATCCACTGCCCGCCTACGACAGCAACAAGCTGCGCATCCGCTTCAGCGACGGTTCTTGGCTGGTCTTGACCACCGAGGAGTGGCGCAGCGACCTGCACAAGTATCTGATGCGCCATCCGCAGCCCGGCGAGACGAAGAGCGCTGGGGACTGAAAGGCCGGTGCGATGGAGCATGTGACATGCCCCATCGCACCCAACCAGCAGACAGCTGCGGACTTTACTAGCCCTTGGCCTGCTTCGCCAGCTGCTCGTCCAGCTGCTCGTAAGCCTCCTTGGCCTTCTTCAGGAAGTCCGACAGGCCGTGCAGGCCCTGGATCGTCTTCGTGGCGCCCTTGGTGAAGTCCTTCATGGAGTCGTCGTACGCTCCCGAGGCCTTCTGGGTGGTGAAGCCGTTCTCCACGAGGGCGGAGACGCGCTTCTCGATGTTCTTGATCTTGTCTTCCAGCTCGTGCATGTCCTTGATCAGGTCGCCTGCGACCTTCTCCATCTCCGCATAAGTGAGATCGGTGTCTTTGCCGGCCATGACGGCTCCCTCCCGTTGGTGTGGCCTCAGGGCCTTCCCCCGTGGCTGTGTTGGCGGATGCGCGGCCGTGGACGGGCCGTCCGCACGAGCAAAGATCTTACGGGTGTGACCCATGGGACCGCAGGGGCCTCTTGCAAGGGATTCGTGAACCGCTGCACATCCCGTTGCGCCCGGCAAAGGCAGGGCGGTTAAGGTCACTCTCACTGTGTTGAGTGGAGCCACTGCGCTCGGTGGTTCCGGTGTGTTGGGGGACGAAGCGTGCGTCTGAGTCTGACCGTCGTCGACCCGCTCGGCGGTGCCAGTGCCGACGTGGTGCTCGACGCCGATCCGGAGTCCACCGTGGGCGCCATCGCGCAGGAGCTCGCACGGCACGTCGGCTGGGGCGGCGACGACGCCCAGATCATTCCGATCGGCGCCCACCGAGGCACCAGCGGAGGAACAGGAACCGGCTCCGGCCCCCTCGCCTACGTCGACGGGTACGCCGTCGATCCGAGCGCCACCGTCGTCAACTCCCCCCTCCGCGACGGCGTCGTCGTCAGCCTGCACGACCCCGCCGGGTGCATCCTCGGTGAGCCCACCGGCGTCGTCGAGTTCCGGGTCGCCGGTGGTCCCGCCGCCGGAGCCGTGCACCGGCTTGGTGTCGGACGGTACGACATCGGCAGCGGCCCCGCCGATCACATCCGCGTCGACGATCCCGAACTCCCTGCCCGCGCCGCCACCTTGTCCATCGCCATCGACGGCACCTGCCAGGTAACCCTGAACAAGGAGGGCCGCGACGGCGGTTCGCCTCGTCTCGATGGTGAGGACTTCAGTGGTGGGGACTGGCCACTGGGGTCACAGCTCGCCTTGGGCAACAGCCTTCTGGAGCTGGTCACTTACTCCCCGCCCAACGCCGCCCTCAAGTGGTCCGACGACGGTGCCGGGCTCGACTACAACCGGCCCCCGCGGCTGCGCCCCGCCGAGCGGCAGACGTCGTTCTCGTTGCCGAATCCGCCCGGTGACTACGAGGCCCGGCCGCTGCCCTGGCTGATGGCGTTGCTGCCGCTGGTCGGTGCCGTGGTGTCGGTGATGATGTTCGGGCGCTGGTACTACCTGATCATGGCTCTGATGAGCCCGATCATGCTGTTCGGCAACTACTTCATGGACAAGAAGCACGGCCGGAAGTCGCACGCCAAGCAGCGCAAGGAGTACCAGGAGCACAAGGAGCGCATCGAGAAGGACGCCCAGGAGGCGCTGGTCGCCGAGCGGACGGACCGGCGGCAGGCCGTGCCCGACCCCGCCGCCGTGCTCGCCACCGGCACCGGCCCGCGCACCCGGCTCTGGGAGCGCCGTCGCACCGACGCCGATCACCTGCTGATCCGCTTCGGCACCGGACGCGTCCCCTCCGAGGTCGAACTCGACGACCCCGAGCAGGACGAGCACAAGCGCAAGGTCCGCTGGTTCATCGAGGACGCGCCGGTCGCCCTCCCCCTGAGGGAACTCGGCGTGATCGGCGTCGCCGGTCCCGGTGACTCCGCGCCCGCGATGGGGCGTTGGGCCGTGGCCCAGACCGCCGTGCTGCACAGCCCGATGGACGTGCAGTTCTACGTCCTGACCGACAACGACGCCCGTGAGCGCTGGGACTGGGTGCGCTGGCTGCCGCACTCCCGCCCGGCGAGCGGACAGGACGTCAACGTCCTGATCGGGACGGACTCCGAGACCGTGGGCGCGCGCGTCGGTGAGCTCACCCAGCTGCTGGACGCCCGGCAGAAGGCCCTTCAGCAGGGCGGCCGCAACAAGACCGACGGGCCCGCCTTCTCCGACCCCGACATCGTCGTCGTCTGGGACGGGTCGCGGCGGCTGCGGTCCATGCCGGGTGTCGTACGACTGCTGCGGGAGGGTCCGTCGGTCGCCATCTACGCGATCTGCCTGGACGAGGAGGAGCGGTTCCTGCCCGGTGAGTGCCAGGCCTTCGTGGTCGCCGAGCCGCGGCAGACCGACTCCGCCGACCAGTCGGCGCCCGTGGCCCAGCAGTCCGTCGGCGGCTTCCCCTCCTTCCAGGCCTGGCATCCCACCGCCCAGCAGGCGGAGGAACTCGCCACCAAGGCACCGGAGTTGCGGCTGCGCGTCGAGCAGACCGGAGCGCTGCGGAAGAAGAACGTACGGCCCGACTTCGTCTCCGCCGCCTGGTGTGCCCGGCTCGCCCGTTCCCTGTCCCCGCTGCGCGACATCAGCGGCGAGACCGAGGACTCGGCGCTGCCCGGTTCCAGCCGGCTGCTCGACGTGCTCCAGCTGGAGCCGCCGACGCGGGACGCGATCGCCGCGCGGTGGCGGATGGGCGGTCAGTCGACGATGGCGGTCATCGGTGAGTCGTACGACGGCACGTTCGGCATCGACCTGCGGCGCGACGGCCCGCACGGACTGATCGCCGGTACGACCGGTTCGGGTAAGTCGGAGCTGCTGCAGACCATCGTCGCCGCGCTGGCGGTGGCCAACACGCCGGAGAACATGACCTTCGTCCTCGTCGACTACAAGGGCGGCTCGGCGTTCAAGGACTGCGTCAAACTCCCGCACACCGTCGGCATGGTGACCGACCTCGACGCCCATCTCGTCGAGCGGGCCCTGGAGTCGCTGGGCGCCGAGCTGAAGCGCCGCGAGCACATCCTCGCCGCCGCCGACGCCAAGGACATCGAGGACTACCAGGATCTGGTACGACGGGACCCGTCCCACCCTCCGGTCCCCCGACTCCTCATCGTCATCGACGAGTTCGCCTCGATGGTGCGTGATCTGCCCGACTTCGTCACGGGGTTGGTCAACATCGCCCAGCGAGGCCGGTCCCTCGGCATCCACCTGCTCCTCGCCACCCAGCGGCCCTCCGGTGTCGTCTCCCCCGAGATCCGCGCCAACACCAACCTCCGTATCGCGCTGCGCGTGACGGACGCCGGTGAGTCCACGGACGTCATCGACGCGCCCGACGCCGGGCACATCGCGAAGAGCACGCCGGGTAGGGCGTACGTCCGGCTCGGGCATGCCTCGCTGATCCCGTTCCAGTCGGGCCGGGTCGGTGGCCGCCGCCCCGGTGCCGCCGATCCCGCCACGCTCGCGCCCTGGGCCGGTTCGCTGACCTGGCAGGACCTGGGCCGGGGCGCGCTGGCGAAGCCCAAGTCCGAGGCGCGCGAGGACGACGAGATCACCGACCTCAAGGTGCTGGTGGACGCGGTACGGGAGGCCAACCAGGCGCTCGGCATCCCCGCGCAGCACTCGCCGTGGCTGCCGGCGCTGGACGAGACGCTGCTCCTGGACGACGTACCGGCCCCGCACAGCCAGGGTTCGCTGCCCGCCGCCCCGTACGGCATCGAGGACCTGCCCGCCGACCAGGCGCGGCGTCCGGTCGTCGTCGACTTCGCGACCTTCGGGCACCTCATCGTCGCCGGTGCCCCGCGCACCGGCCGTTCGCAGGTGCTGCGCACCATCGCCGGTTCGCTGGCCCGCACCAACTCCTGTGCGGACGTGCACCTTTACGGGATCGACTGCGGCAACGGCGCCCTGAACGCGCTCACCCGCCTCCCACACTGCGGCGCGGTCGTCAGCCGCAACCAGCTGGAGCGGGTCGAGCGGCTGATCAGCCGGCTGTCCGGTGAGCTGAGCCGCCGTCAGGAGCTGCTGGCCGACCGAGGGTTCGCGGACATCGGCGAGCAGCGGGCGGCCGTCTCCGAGCAAGAGCGGCTGCCGCACATCGTCGTGCTGCTGGACCGCTGGGAGGGCTGGCTGCCCACGCTCGGCGAGCACAACCACGGTGATCTGACCGACCAGATCATGGCGATGATGCGCGAGGGCGCGAGCGTCGGCCTGCATGTCGTGATCACCGGTGACCGGCAGCTGCTGGCGGGCCGTATCTCCTCCCTCACCGAGGACAAGTACGGTCTGCGGCTGGCCGACCGGGCCGACTTCTCGATGCTGGACATCAACTCCCGCAAGGTGCCCGAGGAGATCCCGCCGGGCCGCGCCTTCCGCAGCGAGACGGCGGCGGAGACGCAGTTCGCGCTGCTCTCCGAGGACACCACGGGTCAGGGCCAGAACGCCGCGCTGGTCGCCATCGGCGAGGCGGCGGCGGTCCGGGACGCCCAAGTGCCGCGCTCCCTGCGGCCGTTCCGGGTGGACGTGCTGCCGAGCCGTATCTCCTTCGACGACGCGTGGGCCATGCGCGACCCGGCGACGACCTCCGCCCCGCTGTGGGCCCTCGCGGGGGTGGGCGGCGACGAACTCACCGCGTTCGGTCCGGACCTGGCGCAGGGCGTGCCGGCGTTCGTCATCGGCGGACCGGCCAAGTCCGGCCGCTCCACGATGCTGTTGAGCTTCGCCCGGTCCTACCTCAGCAAGGGCGTGCGCCTGGTCGTCGCGGCCCCGCGCCCCTCGCCCCTGCGTGAACTGGACGGCCAGGAAGGTGTGTTGAAGGTCTTCACCGGGCGTGACGTCGACGAGGACGAGCTGACGGAACTCGTCGACACGGCCAAGCCGGAGGACCCGGTCGTCGTCCTGGTCGACGACGCCGAGGTGCTGGACGACTGCGACGCCGAGGACGTCTTCAAGCGGATCGTGGAGCGCGGCGCCGAGGAGGGGCTGGCCGTCGTCATCGCCGGCGACGAGGACGAGATCTGCGACGGCTTCTCCGGCTGGCAGGTCGACGCGAAGAAGGCCCGCCGCGGCATCCTGCTCTCCCCGCAGGAGTCCGGCTCCGGCGAGCTCATCGGCATCCGCACCAACCGCAGCATGGTCGGCGGCCCGATCACCCCGGGCAAGGGCATGCTGCACCTGGGCACCGGCGAACACGTCACGGTCACGACGCCGCTGTAGGGATCACGTGGGTACGAGTTCGAGAAGGCCGGGCCGCCGGAGGGCGGCCGGCGGGGCGCTGCGGTACGAGCACCGGCCGGGCAGACCGAGGGAGGAGCAGCGCGAGGAGCGCGGCAACTGGCTCTTCGGCTGCCTGCCGATCCCCGTCTTCCTGCTCCTCATCGCCCCGTTGATGTTCATCGAGAGGTTCTGGGGCCATGGCATCTGGGGCGACCTCGCGTCGTCGTGGCCGGGTGGCGCCTACGCCTTCGCGGCCACCGTCGGTGCCTGCCTGCCGCTGGCGTTCGCGGCGTTCGTCGCCCCGCTGACCCGCATGGACTGGAAGGCAGGCAGGCTTCGTTCGCTGACATGGGCGATCGGGTCGCTGCCCGGGCTCGGCGCCGGTTATCTGATCGCGGGCGTGATCAGGGCGACGTAGCGCCCCAAGCACCGAAAGGACTGGGCTTACGGCTGCTACAGCCGCGGGGGCCCCTGCTGGGTGCACGTCGAGTACCCGTACGTCTGGCCGGTCGGCCTCCTCGCCACCCTGGCGACGACCGCACTGATCATCGCCGCGCTCGTGAAGTACGTGCGAGCCAACCGGTCTACCCCACCTTCGACATCCGAGCCGTAGGCCGCCCCTCCGCCTCGCTGTCCGACACGTACTTCAGGTCGTCGCCCACCCGCGACAACCGCACGGTGTGCGGGGTCGGATTGCAGCCCTCGTGGTTGGACGCGGCGCCCACCGACGTGGCGACGAGCTCCTTCTTCGTCACCGACTTCACGGACAGTACGTCGGTGCAGACGCCGCCGAGCTGGTCGGTCTGCTGGAGTCGGCCCAACTCCTGCCCGACGGAAGCCTGGTGGACCGTGAGCCGGAAGGTCCCGACCGGAAGGGTGCCGTTCAGCGCGGTGGCCTGCCCCTCCCAGGTGCCGAGGTAGGAGACGGGAACGGCGGCGGCGCCCGGGCTGGGCGCGTCGCTCGTCGCGGAACTCGGCGTCACCGAGTGCGCCGGGGGACTGCCGACCGCGCCGCCTCCGTTGGTCTCGTTGTCCCCGCTCCGCCACTGGTCCAACAAGACCACCGACCCCACCGTCACCGCCGCCAACGCCCCCGCCACCGCGAGCGCCACCGTGCAGCTCAGCTTCCGCCCGTGTCCGCCCTCCCCCGGCACGGACGTCGCCGCCACCGACACGGAGAGCCTCCCGGGCCGTTGCTCCACGGGAGGCGCGTCCCGCGGCTCGGGTACGGCGGCCAAAGCGCCGGGGGCCGGAGCGCCAGAGGCCGGAGCATCGGAGGCCGGGGTGCCAGAGGCCAGACCGCCCGAACCCGAAGCGTCGCCGCCCGTCGCCTCCCCCGCCATCACCGGCGCCGGCCCGAACTCCCCCGCGATCGCCCCCGGTTCACCACCCCCCACAGAAGGCCTGCTGAACCCCACCGGCCCCGAAGCGGCCTCCCCCGCCTCACCCGCCTCACCCGCGTCCCCCGTCTCCGCGGCCTCCAGATTCAGCAGCCGTACCGCGCTCCTGCTCACCTGCTCCACCAGCGCCCCCGGCAGCCACCCGCCCGCCACCAGCCGCGCCGCGCCCTCAGGGGCCAGCCGCCGGGCAAGGTCGGCCGGAGTGGGACGGGCACCGGGGTCCTTGGCCAGGCACGCCTCCGTGACCTCCCGCAACTCGCCGCTCAGCGAGCCGAGTTCGGGCTGCTCGTGGACGACCTTGTAGAGGAGCGCGGCCGACGAGTCGCCAGGGAACGGCGGCTCGCCCGTCGCCGCGAACGCCAGCACCGCGCCGAGGGAGAAGACGTCGGCCGCACCGGTCGCGCCCTTGCCGAGGATCTGCTCCGGGGACATGTAGCCGGGAGAGCCGATCGAGACGCCGGTGGAGGTGAGGGACGCGGTGCCGTCCGTGGCGCGGGCGATGCCGAAGTCGATCAACAGGGGCCCGTCCAGGGTCAGCAGGACGTTGGACGGCTTCACGTCCCGGTGCACCAGGCCCAGTTCGTGCACCGCCGTCAGCGCCTCCCCGAGCCCCGCGCCCAGCGCTCGTACGGAATGGGCGGGCAGCGGACCGGCGTCCGCGACCGCCGTCGCGAGGGAGGGGCCCGCCGCGTAGGCCGTGGCGACCCAGGGGACGGGTGCCTCGGGGTCGGCGTCGAGGACGGGTGCCGTCCACGCGCCGCCGACCCGCCGTGCCGCCTCCACCTCGCGGCGGAACCGGGCGCGGAACTCCTCGTCGAGCGCGAAGTGCGGGTGCACGATCTTGACCGCGACCGTGCGGCCCCCGGCGCTGCGGCCCAGGTAGACCCGGCCCATGCCGCCGGAGCCGAGCCGGCCGAGCAGCCGGTAGGGTCCGACGACGGTCGGCTCGTCGACTCCGAGCGGCTGCATGGCGTCACTCTCCCCCTGTACGCCGGCGTCACGCTCCCCCGGTACGCCTGCTGTGCGGCAGCGTAGTGATTACGGCTGGAGCAGCTCCACCTTCACGTCCGCCGGAAAACCGGTCGTCGGCCCGACGCGCCGGGCGAACTCGGCGACGGCCGCCAGCTGGGGGCCGCCGAAGCGGAAGTCGAGGGTGGTGAAGTAGCGCTCCAAGACCTTCTGGTCGAAGGCCTCCCAGCGGGCGGCCTGTTCGGCGACCTTGCCGACCTCCTCCAGGGAGAGGTTGCGGGAGTCGAGGAAGGCCTCGTGGACGCGGCGGGTGATGACCGGTTCGCGCTCCAGGTAGTCGCGCCGGGCCGCCCACACCGCGAAGACGAACGGCAGGCCGGTCCACTCCTTCCACAGGCTCCCGAGGTCGTGCACCGCCAGGCCGTACTTCGGGCCGTCGAGGAGGTTGGCGCGCAGCGCCGCGTCCCCGATCAGTACGGCCGCCTCGGCCTCCTGCATCATCAGGCTCAGGTCGGGCGGGCAGGTGTAGTAGTCGGGCCGGACGCCGTAGCGGTCGGCGAGGAGGAGCTGGGCCAGGCGGACCGAGGTGCGCGAGGTCGACCCGAGGGCGACCCGACGGCCGTCGAGCTGGTCCAGCGGGACCTGCGAGACGATCACGCAGGACATGACCGGGCCGTCGCAGCCGACGGCGATGTCGGGGAAGGCGACCAGGTCGTCCGCGTTCTTGAGGAACTCGACGAGGGTGATGGGCCCGATGTCGAGGTCTCCCTGCACCAGCTGCTCGCTGAGCTTCTCCGGGGTGTCCTTGGTGAGCTCGAAGTCGAGGAGCGTGCCCGTTCTCGCGAGCCCCCAGTACAGGGGCAGGCAGTTCAGGAACTGGATGTGGCCGACGCGCGGCCGGGTGCGAGAATTGTCCACATCGCGAGGCTAGACCCTATGGGGTACGCTCCCTACTTCGGCCCTGCGTCAACCCACTCTCGGATCTTTCAAACATCCGGGTGACGTGATCTTGCCCTCTATTGCTTTCGGCTGCCCGCGTGCTAGGCTCGCCGCAAGTTGCAGTTTGGTTTCCTTGCAGTACAGAGCCTGCGGAGCATGTAACCGCGGGCTCTCGTCGTTTTCAGACGTATGCAGTTGTGCGGCACTTGTTTTCACACTTGCAGGGTTCTGGAGCAGGGCAACCCTTTGGGCCCAAGGAGGGCTTATGGCTACCGGAACCGTGAAGTGGTTCAACGCCGAAAAGGGCTTTGGCTTCATCGCCCAGGAAGGCGGCGGCCCCGACGTCTTCGTTCACTACTCCGCGATCAACGCGAGCGGCTTCCGTTCGCTGGAGGAGAACCAGCAGGTCTCCTTCGACGTGACCCAGGGCCCGAAGGGCCCGCAGGCGGAGAACGTCACCCCCGTCTGATCATTCGGTCTCGGAGCCTGGTGCTTTGATCCGGAACAGATAGCAGTACCCAAGGAGCCCCACGCCGCAAGGCGGTGGGGCTCCTGCCTTTGCGGAGTGGCTGGTCTGCCTTTGCAGGGTGGATAGTCGAACTTGCATTCGATAGAACGTCCGCCGCCCCGAGCCACTCCTGAACACACGAATGGCCGCTTTCAGCCTCGTGATCGCCGACACGCTCGGCCGGGAGCGGCTCACCCGACTGGTCGGCGCCCATCCGGGCACTGATGAGACCCTTCAGAGTCGGCGCACGCCCCCGTGGGACGACACGCGCCCCGGCCGATTGTCAGTGGGGGCCTCTACGGTTTTGACCATGACCGACTCCGAGACCGAGATCGAGATCGAGACCGAGACCGGGTTCCTGAGCGAGACGAAGGTGTTCTACGACGCCATCGCCGAGGATTACGCCGCCCTGTTCCAGGAGGAGCTGAAGGACCGGCCGCTGGAGCGGGCGATACTCGGGGTCTTCGCCGAACTGGTGGAGGGTGAGGGGCCGGTGGCGGACCTGGGGTGTGGTCCCGGCCGTACGACCGGGCGCCTCGCCGCCCTCGGGCTGGACGTCTACGGACTCGATCTGTCGGAGTCGATGCTGGCCATCGCCCGGCGGGAGAATCCGGGTCTGCGGTTCGAGCAGGGCTCGATGCTGGACCTGGACCTTCCCGACGGGTCGCTGGCGGGCGCGTCGTGCTGGTACTCGTCCATCCACACCCCTGTGGACCGGCTGCCCGCCCTCTTCGCCGAGTTCCACAGGGTGCTGGCACCCGGAGCGCCGCTGCTGGTCGCCTTCCAGGCGGGCGACCGGCACCGCCACTACGACCGAGCCTTCGGCCACGACGTGTCGCTGACCTTCCAGCGCCGCCAACCGGACGTCATGGCCGCTCTGTTGACGGACGCCGGCTTCGCCCTCCACTCCCGGACGGTTCGCGAGGCCGACGAGAGCCTCCACGAGACCTCCCCGCAGGCCTTCCTCATAGCCCGCAGGCCGACTTCTTCATAGCCCGCAAACCACCCGCGACCGCCACCACCTCCTAGAGCGCCCCGGCGATGTCCAGCGCCGCGATGTAGCCGAAGGTCATCGCGGGACCGATGGTCGACCCGGCGCCCGCGTAGCTGTGGCCCATCACGGCGGCGCTGGCGTTCCCGGCGGCGTACAGGCCGGGGATGACGGACCCGTCGGCCCGCAGCACCCGCGCCCGCGCGTCCGTCACCAGTCCGCCCTTGGTGCCCAGGTCGCCCGGGACGATGCGGAAGGCGTAGTACGGCGGCAGCCAGAGCGGGGCGAGGCAGGAGTTCGGGAGGACGGAGGGGTCGGTGTAGTAGTGGTCGTACGCGCTGTCGCCGCGCCCGAAGTCCGTGTCCGTCCCTTTCAGGGCGAGGGAGTTGAAGCGGTCGACGGTGGCGCGCAGCGCGGCCGCCGGGACGCCGACGGATGAGGCGAGGGCGTCGAGGGTCCAGGCCTTGTACGCGGCGCCGGAGCTGTACCAGTCGTCGGGGAAGGTGAAGGTGGGGGCGACGTCCTTGAAGAGGTACCGGTCGCGGTAGTTCTGGTCGACGATCAGCCAGGCCGGGATGTCGGGATCGGTGGGGTCGCGCCGGTACATGGTGTGGACGACGTCGCTGTAGGGGGCGGCCTCGTTGACGAACCGCGCGCCGGCCGCGTTGATGAGCAGACCGCCGGGGAGGGTGCGTTCGGCGAGGCAGAAGTACGGCTGGTCGGGCAGCGGGATGGCAGGACCCCACCAGGCGTCCTCCATCAGCCCGAGCGCGCCGCCCACCTGCTGCCCGGCCCGGATCCCGTCGCCGGTGTTCTCCTTCGCGCCGACCGTCCAGTCGGTCCCGATGGGCTGCTGCTGATACTGGGCGCGCATGGCGGCGTTGTGCTCGAACCCACCGGAGCCGACCACGACGGCACGGCGGGCGCGTACGAGGCCGGAGGTGCCGTTCTTCGTGACGACCGCGCCGGTGACGGCACCGCCCTCGACGTACAGGCTGGTCAGCGGGGTGCTGAGCCACACCGGAGCCCCGGCGTCCATGAGCCCCTTGCGCAACCCGGCGGCGAGCGACTGCCCCATGGTCAGCGGCTTCTGCCCGAGCAGCGCCGCCTTGGTGCCGCGGGCCAGGCACTCGGTGGCGACCGCGGCGCCCTTGACGCTCACGGCGGCGAGGGCGAGCCACTTGTAGTCGGCGCTGAAGACGACCATGCCGGCGGGGACCTGCATGTACGGCGGGTTGAGGTGGGCGAGTTCGGCGCCGAGCAGGTTGCCGTCGAACTGGTCGGGCTCGATGGAGCGGCCGTTGGGGAGGCCACCGGGCAGCTCGGGGTAGTAGTCGCTGTAGCCCTCCATCCACCGGAAGCGCAGCGGGCTGTTGGCCATCACGAAGGAGATCATGTCGGGGCCGTGGGCGAGGAAGGCCTGCTGCCGGGCCGCGGGGACGTCCGATCCGACCACCGCGGCGAGATAGGCGGCGGCCTTGGCGGGGGTGTCCGGGACGCCGGCGGCGAGGATCACGGAGTTGTTGGGGATCCACACCCCGGCTCCGGAACGGGCCGCCGACCCGCCGAAGGTGGCCGCCTTCTCCACGACCACGACACCGAGCCCCTGCCCCGCCGCGGTGAGGGCGGCGGTCATCCCGGCGGCACCGGAGCCGATGACGACGACGTCGTACGTGCCGAGCAGGGGCAGATCGGCGGCACCGGCACCGTGGGCGCCCGCCGCGAGGGCGAGCCCCGCGCCGGCCGTCGTACCGAGCACCTGTCTGCGGGTGGGTCGGGCTGTACGTCTCGCACGGTCCGCGTTTGTGGACATGTCGGTCCCTTCTACCGGACGAGGACAAGGGGACCGGAATGTGGCGCGGGGGTCTTGGGAAGTCAAGAGCCGTGCCGGCCGGGGCCGAGCGGAAGTTCGGCCCAGACGGTCTTGCCGACGGCGCGCTGGGTGACACCCCAGGCGGCGGCGAGAAGGGTGACGAGAACGAGCCCCCGCCCCCGCTCACCGTCCGGCTCGTCGACGGCGAACCGCAGTTCTCGATCCCCGCGAGCGTCACTCACTTCGATACGCAGGGTCTCCTCGTCCGGCGACAGCGACAACCTCAGCTCGAAGTCCCGCCCGGGTACGCGCCCATGCGTGACGGCATTGGCTGCGAGCTCCGCGACGACGTGCTGTGCGGTGTCGTTCAGGTCGCTGTCGTGGGGGAATCCCCAGGCCTGCAGTTGCTGGGCGGTGAGGCGGCGGGCGAGTCGTGCACCCCGGGGCGTCGAGCTGAGGCGCTGGGTCAGTTCGGCGCTGGGAGTGCTGGTGGGGGTGGAGATTTCGGCGTTCACGTGACTGAGAGTGGCGGTTTGTCTCTACCCTGACCAGGGAGGACATGGCGACTGTGGGTAGCTGTACGGCTGCGTTCGGTGCGCGGTACGGGTTGTCGGGCGGGAGGGTGAGGCGTGGAGGACCGCAGGCCGGAGACACCGGCGGAGGCCGAGGGGACGACGGGCTTGTTCACGGCACTGGGCAAGATGCTCAGGCTGCTGCGGGAGGGGAGGGGGCTGACGCAGAAGGAGTTCGGCGAGCTGGTGTCGTACGGGCCGGACCAGATCTCGGCGATGGAAAGGGGCGTACGGACGCCCCAGCCGGACTTCCTGGAGAAGGCGGACGAACTGCTCGACGCGGGCGGCTTGTTGAAGGAGGTCATCCCGGACGTCAAGGAGGCGATGGCTCGGGCGCGGACCAGGCATCCGGAGTGGTATCGGAGTTATGCGTCAATGGAGGCGGAGGCGGTGGAGCTGCACGTCTACGCCAACCAAGGAGTCCCGGGCCTGTTGCAGACCGCGGACTATGCCGAGGCCGTGTTCCGCCAGAGGCGGCCCTTCCTGAGCGAGGAGACCATTGAGAAGCGAGTGGCGGACCGGCTCTCGCGCCAGCGGGTCTTCGACCGTTGGCCGCCGCCCATCGTGAGCTACGTCCTCGAAGAGGTCTTGCTCGATCGGCCGATCGGCGGGCCGACCGTCTTCAGGGAACAACTGCTGCGTCTCCTGCAAGTCGGCGGCATGCGCAATGTCGAGATCCAGGTGATGCCGACGAGGTGCGAGGAACACCCCAACCTGGACAGCGCGTTCAACCTGCTGGTGCCCAAGGGGCATGGCCAGGTTGCCTATACGGAGGCACAGGGCTACCCCCGGCTGATCACCGACCGAGAAGAGGTCCGCAAGATCGCCGACCGCTATGGGATCATGCGGGCGATGGCGCTCTCTCCTTCGGAGTCCCGGGCGTTGGTCGAGAAGAAGCTGGAGGAGCTATGAGCAACAGCGAACTCACCTGGTTCAAGTCCAGCTACAGCGGCGGCGAAGGCGGCGAATGCCTCGAAGTCGCCTACAGCTGGCGCAAATCCAGCTACAGCAGCGGCGAGGGCGGCGAATGCCTCGAAGTCGCCGTCACCCCCGCCACCGTCCACGTCCGCGACTCCAAGCACCGCCCGGAAGACGGTCCCCACCTCACCGTCTCCCCCGCCGCCTGGGCCGCCTTCCTCTCCTCGTCCCGTTGGACGCGCTGACCCGGCAGACAAGCCTCCCCTCCCTCCTCGCCGTCTTCGCTCACCCCGACGACGAGTCGCTGGCAGCCGGTGGTGTGCTCGCACGGCATGCCGAGTCGGGGGCGCGGACCGGGGTGGTGACCGCCACCTGGGGGGAAGGGACCCGGCGGGCCGGGGAGTTGGCGGAGGCGTTGCGGATTCTCGGGGCCGGGGAGCCCCGACTGCTGGGGTACGCCGACGCCCGGGTGCCCGAGTCCGCGCCCGGTCGCGCCCGGTTCTGCGACGCGCCGCTCGACGAGGTCGTGGGGCGGCTCGTGGCGCAGAGCCGGGAGTTCCGGCCCGACATCGTCGTCACGCACGACGCCTACGGCAATCTCAGCGGGCATCCCGACCATGTGCGGGCCCATCGGGTGACCGTGCTCGCGGTGGAAGCCGCCGGATGGGCCCGGCTCCATCCCGGGGCCGGCACGCCCTGGCGGGTGGGGGCTCTTTATCTCGCCACTCATCCCGACTCCGCCGCCCGCGCGCTGGGGCATGTGCTGGTGCGGCCGGGCAGAGACCTGTTCAGCGTGCCCGACGAGCGGATCGATGTCGCCGTCGACGTCCGCCCCTGGGTGCGGCGGAAGCTCGATGCCGTGATGGCTCATCGGAGTGAGGTCGAGCGGGGGGCGTTGCCGGGACGGCTTGCCGCGCTGCCCGAGGAGCTGAGAGCCCGCCTGATGTCCACCGAGTGGTACACACGTCACGGCAGCAGTGCGTACGAAACTGTTTCGTTTTGCAGTTGCACAGGGTAAGGCCGAAGGCGGAAGGACACGTACGAAACCGTATCGTTCACCTGGGGAAGGTGAGGGAAGTGGCCGAGGTCGCAACGTCGCGGCGCAGTCGGTTCACGGCCGAGCGTGAGGTCGAGCTGTACGAGACCGTGCTGGAGCTGCTCGGCGAGGTCGGGTACGACGGACTGACCATGGACGCCGTCGCCGCCCGCACCCGGACCAGCAAGGCGACGCTCTACCGCCAGTGGGGCGGCAAGGTCGAGCTGGTCGTCGAGGCGATGCGGCACAAGCAGGCCGGCGTCGTCTGCGAGGTCGACACCGGCTCGTTGCGGGGCGACTTCGAGGCCCTGCTCGCGCATGGCGACGAGCCCGCCATGGAGGAGACGTCCTTACTGATGCGCGGCCTTTAATTGCTCAGCACATCGGTCCGAAACGGTTTCGTACAGCAAACGTATGCCACTCGCCCAGCGAAACTCAAACGTTTCGTTGGCGCCGCGCGGAGTGTGGGGCCGGTCACACGCGACCGCTCAGCGCGCGTACAGCCCCTCCACCTCCGCGGCGAAGTCCCGGAGCACGACCTCCCGGCGGAGCTTCATCGACGGGGTCAGATGCCCCTCCTCCTCGGTGAAGTCACGGGGCAGGACGGCGAACCGCCGGATCGACTCGGGTCTCGACACCAGCTTGTTCGCCTCGTCCACCGCCCTTTGCAGGACTTCCGTCAACTCCGGGTCGTCGACCAGGAGTTCCGGCGGGACGGGGTGTTTGCCGTTCATCCGGCGCCAGTGGCTGAGGCCGTCCATGTCGAGGGTGATGAGCGCCGCGATGTAGGGACGGCGGTCGCCGACGACCATCACCTGGGAGATCAGCGGGTGTTGGCGCAGCCAGTTCTCCAGCGGGGCCGGGGCCATGTTCTTGCCGCCCGCGGTGATCAGGATCTCCTTCTTGCGGCCGGTGATGGTCAGATAGCCCTCGTCGTCCAGGCGGCCGATGTCCCCCGTGGGGAACCAGCCGTCGGTCTGCGAGGGGATCACGCCACCGCCGTGCGGGTCCCAGTAGCCGCGGAAGATCTGACCGCCGCTGAGCAGGATCTCGCCGTCGGCCGCGATCCGCACCCGGGTCCCGGGCAGCGGCCAGCCCACCGTGTCCAGCCGGGGTTTGAGCGGCGGGGTGACGGTCGCGGCGCCGGTCGACTCCGTGAGACCGTAGCCCTCGTAGATCTCCATGCCCGCGCCCGCGTAGAAGGCGGCCAGTCGGCGGCCGAGTGGGGAGCCGCCGGAGATGATGTGCCGGATCCTGCCGCCCATGGCGTTGCGGATACGGCGGTAGACCAGCGGGTCGTAGAAGGTGCGGGCCGCCTTCAGGGCCGCGTTCGGGCCCGAGCCGGTGCCGGCGTGCCGGGCCTCGGTCGCCTCGGCGTGCCGGACGGCCACGTTGACGGCGCGGTCGAAGACGGAGACCCGGCCGCCGCTCTCCGCCTTGGCCCGTGCGTTGTTGAAGACCTTCTCCAGCATGTAGGGGATGACCAGCAGGAAGGTCGGGCGGAAGCCGGCCAGGTCGGCCAGCAGGTCCTCGGCCTGCAGACTCGGGGCGTGGCCCAGGCGCACCCGGGCGCGGACGCAGGCGATCGCCACCATGCGCCCGAAGACGTGCGACATCGGCAGGAAGAGCAGGGTGGAGGGGTCGTCCGCCTTCGACTTGAAGATCGGGTAGAGCAGCTCGATCGCGTTGTCGACCTCGGACAGGAAGTTGCCGTGGGTGAGGACGCAGCCCTTGGGGCGGCCGGTGGTGCCCGAGGTGTAGATGACCGTGGCGAGCGTGTCGGGCACGAGCATCCCGCGCCGCACGCCGACCTCCTGGTCGGGGACGGGCTGCCCGAGTTCGGCGAGCCGGTCGAGGTGGCCCTTGTCGACGATCCACATGTGCCGCAGGTCGGGCAGCCGGCTCAGCTCCGGGCCGAGGGCCGCCGCCTGCTCCGCGTTCTCCGTGACGAGGGCCACCGCGCCGGAGTCCTGGAGGATCCAGCGGGTCTGGAAGACCGAGGAGGTCGGGTAGATGGGGACGGTCACCAGGCCGGCCGCCCAGGCCGCGAAGTCCAGGAGCGTCCACTCGTAGATCGTCCGCGCCATCACGGCGATCCGGTCACCGGGGACCAGCCCCTCCGAGATCAGCCCCTTGGCCAGGCCCAGCACCTGCCGCGCGAACTCCGCCGCGGTGACGTCCGTCCAGCCGCCGTCCTCCGCGCGGCGGCTGAGGACGCGGGCGTCGGGCGCCGTGTCCGCGTTGTCGAACGGCAGGTCGGCGAGCGAGCCGTGTGTGGGCGGCGGCACGAGCGGGGGCACCGACGTCTCGCGTACCTCGCCGTCCAGCCGGCGGAGCTCCGGCTCGACGAGCTGGGGCACGCCGTCGTAGTCGGACGCGGAGGGGTAGGGCACGGACACGGACATGGCAGCTCTCCTGGGGCGTGCAGCTCGGTACCGCTCTGCAGTGGTACGTGCGGTGCGTACCGAGTTGTTCACCGGCGGTGCGTGGCCGGGATGTTACCCCGGGTTACAGCAGAAAGGATACGGCTCGGGCATGGCGAGTTCGTGATGATCCGGAGATGCTCCGGGGCCGGGGATGTGCAACCTTTACGGCAACGTGAACCTCCCTCAGCTATCGGACACCCTGACCTCCCTGGCCATAGGGGTCGTAGAGCTGCTCGATCTCCTCCTTGAACTCCTCGGCTATCGCCTCCCGGCGTAGCTTCATCGAGGGGGTCAGGTGACCGGAGTCCTCCGTGAAGTCGACGGGCAGGACGGTGAAGCGGCGGATGGACTCCGGGCGGGAGACCAGCTTGTTGGCCTCGTCGACGGCCCGTTGCAGGACCTGGTGCAACTCCTCGTCGTCCAGCAGCAGTTCGGCGGGGACCGGGTGCCTGCCCCGCATCCGGCGCCAGTGGTTGACGCCCTCCATGTCGAGGGTGACCAGGGCGCCGACGTAGGGGCGGGCGTCGCCGACCACCATGACCTGGGAGATCAGCGGGTGTTGGCGGAGCCAGTTCTCCAACGGGGCCGGGGCGACGCTCTTTCCGCCCGCCGTGATCAGCATCTCCTTCTTGCGGCCGGTGATGTGGAGGTAGCCGTCGTCGTCCAGCCGACCGATGTCGCCGGTGGCGAGCCAGCCGTCGGCGGTCGCGGGGACGACCCCGCCGGCGTTCGGGTCCCAGTAGCCGCGCAGGACATGACCGCCGGCCAGCAGGATCTCGCCGTCGGCCGCGATACGCACCTTCGTGCCGGGCAGCGGCCAACCGACCGTGCCCAGACGGGGTTTGAGGGGCGGGGAGACGGTGGCCGCGCCCGTGGTCTCGGTGAGCCCGTAGCCCTCGTAGACCTCGATGCCCGCGCCCGCGTAGAACGAGGCGAGCCGGCGGCCCAGCGGGGAGCCGCCGCAGATCATGTAACGGACCCGGCCGCCCATGGCGTTGCGGATACGGCGGTAGACCAGCGGGTCGTAGAAGGCGCGGGCGGCCTTCAGCGCGGCGCCCGGGCCGGGGCCCGTGCCGGACTGGCGGGCCTCGCGCGCCTCGCCGTAGCGACAGGCGACGCCCACCGCGCGGTCGAAGACGCTCACCCGGCCGCCGGTCTCGGCCCGCGCGCGGGCCGCGTTGAACACCTTCTCCAGCATGTACGGGATCGCGACGAGACAGGTCGGCCGGAAGCTCGCCAGGTCGGGCAGCAGCTCCTCCGACTTCAGGCTCGGCGCGTGCCCGAGCCGCACCCGGGCCCGTATGCAGGCGACGGCCACCATCCGGCCGAAGATGTGCGACATCGGCAGGAAGTGCAGGATCGACGCCTCTTCGCTGGTCCGGGCGCGGAAGACCGGGTAGAGCAGCTCGACGGCGTTGTCGACCTCGGCGAAGAAGTTGCCGTGCGTGATCGCGCAGCCCTTGGGGCGGCCGGTGGTGCCCGAGGTGTAGACGATCGTGGCCAGCGTGTCGGGGCCCAGCATCCCGCGCCGTACGGCCACTTCCTGGTCCGGCACCTGTGCGCCGCGCTCCCCCAGGCGCTCCACATGCCCCTTCTCGATGACCCACAGGTGCCGGAGGTCGGGCACGCGGTCCAGTTCGGGGCCGAGGGCCGCGGCCTGGGCGCCGGTCTCCGTCACCAGGGCCACCGCGCCGGAGTCCTGGAGGATCCAGCGGGTCTGGAAGAGGGAGGAGGTGGGGTAGATCGGCACGGTGACCAGGCCACAGGCCCAGGCGGCGAAGTCCAGGAGCGTCCACTCGTAGACGGTGCGGGCCATGACGGCGACGCGGTCGCCCGGGGTCAGACCGGTCGCGATCAGTCCCTTCGCCGTGACCAGCACCTCGGCGGCGAACTCGGCGGCCGTCACGTCCGTCCACGTGCCCGCCTCGGTACGGCGGCTGAGGACCCGGTCCTCGGGGGCGGTACAGGCGTTGTCGAAGGGCAGGTCGGCGAGCGAGCCGTGGCGCACCGCCGGGACGAAGGGCGGTACGGAGACCTCGCGCACCTCTCCGTCCAGCCGGCGGACGGCGGGCTCCACGAGGACCGGTGTGCCGTCGTACGCCGTGGAGTGGACCACCAGGTCGGCGGGCGGGTGCGAGGTGGACACGGGCGACTCCAGATGTTCAACCCAGCTGCCCTGCGGGGGAGTTGTCGCAGGTCAAGGGGAGGAGATCGTACGGTGCCTGCGTGATGGTCCGGTGAGGGTACGGGGGTGGTCCGGCGGTGGGCGTGCGTCAGGGATGTGCAAGGTCGTCGCTTTTCATGCCGAAAGGACGTTACCGGAGGGTATGTTGAACATTTTTCACCTCCCCACCTGCTATTACCTCGGGTAACCTGACTCTGGAGTAAGCAGCTGTCGCTTGGGGAGACTGGACATGGCCGACCGCTATCTGCGCTTCGCCGGCACCGCGCCCGGCCGCTTCCTGACCCGCCGGCTCGGGCTGCCGCGACCGGCGCCCCTGCACCGCTGGTCGCCCGGACGCCCCGCGCTCACCGGGGGGCTGCTGGCCCTCACCACCGGCAAGTCGGACCTCGACCTCTCCCCCGTCCTCGCCCGCACCGGCCTGCCCGAGAGCGACGGCGCACCGGCCGCGGTCGTCCTGGACGCCACCGGGGTGCGGGACGTCGAGGCGCTCGCCGAGGTGCACGCGGCGCTGCACCCGGTCGTGCGGTCGGTGGAGAGCAGCGGCCGGATCGTCGTCCTGGGCGCGCCACTCGACCCCACGGACCATCACCAGGCCGCCGCCCAACAGGCGTTGGAGGGCTTCGTCCGCTCCCTCGGCAAGGAGATCGGCCGCGGCCGGACGGTGAACCTGATCCGCCTGACGGACGCGATGGCGGCGGAGTCGACCCTGCGCTTCCTGCTCTCGCCCAAGTCGGCGTATGTGAGCGGGCAGGTGATCGGGGTGGGTGCGGACGCGGACGTCGCCGTGGACTGGGACCTGCCCCTCGCCGGTCGAACCGCGCTCGTCACCGGTGGGGCGCGGGGAATCGGGGCGGCGGTCGCCGAGACGCTGGCCAGGGACGGGGCCCGGGTCGTCGTACTCGATGTGCCGCGGGCCGAGGAGGATGCCCGGCGGGTGGCCGAGCGGCTCCATGGGAGGGCGCTCGCGCTCGACATCACCGCGCCCGACGCGGGGGCGCGGATCGCCGACGCCCTGCCCGACGGGCTGGACGTGCTGGTCCACAACGCCGGGATCACCCGGGACCGGCGGCTGGTCAACATGCCCGCCGAGCGGTGGAGTTCGGTGCTCGACGTGAACCTCGCGAGCGTGCTGCGCACCACGGACGCGCTGCTCGACGCCGGGACGCTGCGGCGCGGCGGGCGGATCGTCGCCACCGCCTCGATCGCCGGGCTCGCGGGCAACGCGGGGCAGACGAACTACGGCGCGAGCAAGGCGGGCGTCGTCGGACTGGTCCGCTCGCTCGCGCCCCGCGCCCTCGCCGAGCACGGGGTGACCGTGAACGCGGTGGCGCCCGGGTTCATCGAGACGACGATGACGGCCGCGATCCCCCTGTTCATCCGGGAGGCGGGCCGGCGGATGAACTCCCTCGCCCAGGGCGGACTTCCGGCCGACGTCGCCGAGACCACCGCCTGGCTCGCGCATCCGGCGTCCGGCGCCGTCAACGGCCAGATCGTCCGCGTATGCGGCCAGAGCCTGCTGGGGGCGTGATGTCCCTCGTCCTCACCGGCTCTCCTTCCCTGCCGCCCCTGCTCGCCCGGGGCGCCCTCCTGTCACCCTTCAAACGGCCGAGCCCCGACGCGGAGTTCCCGCGCACCCGCCTCGTCCTGCCCGGCCTGCGCGTCGACCTCGCGCGGCTGGCCGCCTACGAGCGGGTCTGCGGCTTCGCGACCGGTAACGACGCCCTGCCCCTGACCTATCCGCACGTCCTGGGCTTCCCGCTGGCCATGCGGCTGATGAGCGACCGCGGCTTCCCGCTGCCGCTGCTCGGCCTCGTCCACACCTCCGTCGACATCACCCGGCGCCGGCCGCTCCCGGCCACCGGCGCGTACGAACTCGCCGTCCACGTCGGCGGTCTCGAGCCGCACCGGCGCGGCACCGAGGCCTCGGTGATCACCGAGATGCGGGACGGCGGGGAGGGCGGGGACGTCGTGTGGGAGTCGCGCAGCACGTATCTCGCGCGGCACCGCACGCACGCCGAGCCGTCCGCCGAACGGGCCGAGCGGGCCCCGCTTCCCGCGCTCGCCGAGTGGCGGCTGGCCGGGGACGTCGGGCGGCGGTACGGGGCCGCGTCCGGCGACCGCAACCCCATCCACCTCCATCCCCTCACCGCCCGCCTCTTCGGCTTCCCGCGCGCCATCGCGCACGGCATGTGGACCGTGGCGCGCTGCCTCGCCGCGCACGGGTCGCCGGACGCGGTGCGGGTACGGGCGGAGTTCCGGGCGCCGGTCCTGCTGCCGGGGACGGTGACGTACGGGGCGGAGGGCGGCCGGTTCGAGCTGCGCGGAAGCGGTGACCGGGTGCACGTGAGCGGACGGGTGGAGCCGCTGCCCTAGTGCCGGCCGCGGCTGACGCTGACCCCGCCGATCAGGCCCCACGCGTCGATATGGACCGATTGCGCCCCGAGCCCGCCCTCGCGCCGCTGCTCGCGGGGACCGGCGTGGACGTCGTCGACGCCGCCGCGTCACAGGGCGGGCTGCTCCGCCTCCTGCGGGGGTGACCAGGGCCGGCCCTCCATCAGGTTGCCGAGCCCGGCCCAGGCGAAGTTCATCAGCGTGGCCGCGGCCTGCCGCGCGGTGACGCCGGGGGTCGCGTTGGCCCAGGCCGCGAGGGACTCGGCGGCACCGACCAGCGCCTCGGCGAGCCCCGCGACCTCGCCCTCGGCCAGATCGGGATCCCGGTGCGCCTCCCGCGCGGCCACCACGATCAACTGCGTCACGAACGCGACGAGTTCCTCCCGCATCGCCGCCACCTCGGCCGCGAACGGCTCACCGTGGGTACGGGCCTGCAGATGCAGCACGGCCCAGCCGTCCGGGTTCCGCGCGGTGTGCGTGAAGAACGCCCGCAGCCCTTCCCACAGTTGCCGGTCGACGGGCAGCTCCGGCCGCACCCCGGCCCGTACCGCCTCCGTCAGCGCCTTCGCCTCACGCCGGATGCACGCGGTGAACAGGTCTTCCTTCGAGTTGAGGTACAGATAGACCAACGGCTTGGACACACCCGCCAGTTCGGCGATCTCGTCCATCGACGCGGCCATGTACCCACGCTGCCCGAAGGTGCGCACGGCGGCGTCCAGCATCTGCTGCTCCCGCACCGCCCGCGGCATCCGCTTGGTCTTCACGGCACCCATGCCGCACAGCGTAGTTGGGACCAAGCGTGTGCAAACCCCGCGTGACGGGCTTACGACGTCTGCGGTGCCTGCCCCTGGGAGCGGGCGGCGTCGTCCGCGTCGTCCTCCTGGGCCGCGTTCGCCTCGAAGTTCGCCTTCATCCGGTCGACCCGCTCGACGACCTTGACCGAGGCCCGGTCCCGCTCCTTGCGCAGGACGACGAAGCTGATGGGGGCCGAGATCAGCAGGGCGAGCAGGACCATCCAGATGCCGTTGGAGGCGCCGAAGCCGCGCGGGACGATGCCGGTGTAGACGAGACCCCAGACGACCACGAAGCAGCCCGCGAAGATCCCGAGGCGCATCAGCGTGTAGCGGAGCATCTCAATCCACTCTTCCGTCAACGGTGCGAACATTGCCAAAGGGCACCGTCCAGTGAAGCACGTCAGGTACCCGATCTTGCAGGCGGGGGCTCAGCGCAGCGGCAGCAGCATGATCACGTCGTCGCGGTCGTCGCCCGGTGCCACCCGGATCGCGCCGGGGACGCGGCCGACCTCCTTGTAGCCGCAGGAGGCGTAGAACCGCTCCAGCCCGAGGCCGCCCCGGCAGGTGAGCCGGATCGCCTCGATGCCGTCGAGTCCGCAGGCCGCGTCCTGTGCGGCGGCCAGCAGGTCACGGCCGTACCCCTTGCCCTGGTGGCGGGGGTGGACCATCACCGTGTAGAGCCACAGCCAGTGGGTCATGAGCCGGTGCGTGTTGAGGGTGAGGAAGGCGGTGGCGGCGACCCGTCCGTCCTCGTCGTGCCCGACGAGGAGCCGGGTGCGGCCCTCCGCCATCGCGACCATGTGCCGGACCAGCTCCGGCCGGATCGTCTCCGCCGTCACCGGCGGCACGAACCCGACGGAACCGCCGGCGTTGGACACGTCCGTCCACAGGTCGAGGATGCCGTCGCGGAGGTCGGGGGTGACGGCCGGGTCGAGAGTGAAAGTAAGGGACACGCGGGTATCGTAACCCTTACGCCAGGACGCGCGCCGCGACTTTCAGATCCGCTACGAGACCTTGGTACGCCGACTCCCGATCGTCCGAGCGCAGGACGGACGACGGATGAACGGTGGGCACCAGCCGCTCCCGCCGGCCGTGAACGTCCTCCTCCAGCACCGTCCCGCGCACCTGCGTGACCCGGAACGACGACCCCAGCAGCGCCTTGCCCGCGGTGGCCCCGAGCACCACGATCAGCTCCGGCTCCACGACGGCCAGCTCGGCGGCCAGCCACGGCCCGCACGCCGTCATCTCGCGCAGCGTGGGCGCCTTGTGAATGCGCCGCTTACGGGGCTCGGCCTGCGTGAACTTGAAATGCTTGACCGCGTTGGTGACGTAGGCGTCCCCCGGATCGATGCCGGCGTCCGCGAGAGCCCGGTCGAGAAGCTTCCCGGCAGGCCCGACGAACGGCTTCCCCTGCCGGTCCTCCTGATCCCCGGGCTGCTCCCCCACCAGCATCACGCGCGCGTGAGCGTTGCCGGCGCCGAAAACGGTCTGAGTGGCGTCACGGTGCAGGGGGCAGCCGCGGCAGCCTGCGGCGGCCCGCCGGAGGGCGGACAGCCCACCCCGGTCAGGAACGAACGGCTCTGCGGTAAAGCCCTCCTCGGGCGCCTTCACAGCCATGCGGCGACGAGTACCCCCTCAGGGGCGCGGGGATGTATCGGTATGCGGCTCCGCCGCGTGAGCGCGACCAGCCCCCACGCGCCGGCACCCGCCTGCGACCCGCTCAGACCCGCATCGGCTGCGGCGCTTCCCTGCGGGCCGGGTCCGGGCCCTCGTACTCCCTGATGATCTCGTAGCGGGTGTTGCGTTCCACCGGGCGGAAGCCGGCGTCGCGGATCAGGTCCAGGAGGTCCTCGCGGGTCAGTTTGTTCGGGGTGCCGAAGTTGTCCGCGTCGTGGGTGATCTTGTACTCGACGACCGAGCCGTCCATGTCGTCCGCGCCGTGCTGGAGCGCCAGCTGCGCGGTCTGGACGCCGTGCATCACCCAGAAGACCTTGACGTGCGGGACGTTGTCGAAGAGGAGGCGGGAGACCGCGAAGGTCTTCAGGGCCTCCGCGCCCGTCGCCATCTGCGTACGGGCCTGCAGGCGGTTGCGGACCTTGCCGTCCTTCATGTCCACGAAGTCGTGCTGGTAGCGCAGCGGGATGAAGACCTGGAAGCCGCCGGTCTCGTCCTGCAGCTCACGCAGGCGCAGCACGTGGTCGACGCGGTGGCGCGGCTCCTCGATGTGGCCGTACAGCATGGTGCACGGGGTCTTCAGACCCTTCTCGTGCGCCAGGCGGTGGATGCGGGACCAGTCCTCCCAGTGGGTGCGGTGGTCCACGATGTGCTGCCGGACCTCCCAGTCGAAGATCTCGGCGCCGCCACCGGTGAGGGACTCCAGGCCCGCGTCGATCAGCTCGTCGAGGATCTCGGAGGCCGACAGGCCGCTGATCGTCTCGAAGTGGTGGATCTCCGTGGCCGTGAAGGCCTTGAGCGAGACGTTCGGGAGCGCCGCCTTCAGTTCCCGCAGCGAGCGCGGGTAGTAGCGCCACGGCAGGTTCGGGTGCAGCCCGTTGACGATGTGGAGCTCGGTGAGGTTGTCGCTCTCCATCGCCTTCGCGAGCTTCACCGCCTCCTCGATGCGCATCGTGTACGCGTCCTTCTCGCCCGGCTTGCGCTGGAAGGAGCAGTAGGCGCAGGAGGCCGTGCACACGTTGGTCATGTTGAGGTGCCGGTTGACGTTGAAGTGGACCACGTCACCGTTCTTGCGGGTGCGCACCTCGTGGGCGAGGCCGCCGAGCCACGCCAGGTCGTCCGACTCGTACAGCGCGATGCCGTCCTCGCGGGACAGCCGCTCACCGGAGCGGACCTTCTCCTCCAGCTCGCGCTTGAGCCCGACGTCCATGCCACACCCTTTCCACGACAACTCGCCCCACCGTACTCCCCCACCCTCCGGGCGGGGGGACCCCCATACGGCCTGCGGCCTAGACCTGTTCCGGAAGCTCACCCACCCGGTTCTCCCACTTCGTGGACAGCACGATCGTGGTACGGGTCCGGGACACGCCCTTCGTCCCGCTGAGCCGCCGGATGATCTTCTCCAGGCCGTCCACGTCGTTCGCCCGCACCTTGAGCATGAACGAGTCGTCGCCGGCGATGAACCAGCAGTCCTCGATCTCGCTGAGCTCCTTCATCCGCTGCGCCACGTCCTCGTGGTCGGCCGCGTCGGAGAGGGAGATCCCGATCAGCGCGGTGACGCCGAGGCCGAGCGAGGCGGCGTCGACGGTGGCGCGGTAGCCGGTGATGACACCGGCCGCCTCCAGCCGGTTGATGCGGTCGGTGACGCTGGGCCCCGACAGTCCGACGAGGCGCCCCAGCTCCGCGTACGAGGCCCGGCCGTTCTCCCTCAGGGCCTGGATGAGCTGCCTGTCCACCGCGTCCATGCGATCGATGCCTTCCGCTGAAAAAGTTCCCGAGTGATGAGAGGTAGTACGAGGTGCTCAAAGGTGCCGGCGCCCTAGTCCCCGCTGTGGCCGCCGCCCAGGTCGCCCTTCCAGCGCCGGTACAGGCAGTGCCCGACGCCCGCCGCGTCCAGCACTCGCCCGGCGACGAAGTCCACCAGGTCCTGGATGTGCGTGGCGCCCGCGTAGAAGGCGGGCGAGGCGGGGACCACGGTGGCGCCCGCGTCGTCGAGGGCGACGAGATGGCGCAGCGTCTGGCCGTTCAAGGGGGTCTCCCGTACGGCCACGACCAGCGGCCGGCGCTCCTTCAGTGTGACGCCGGCGGCGCGCTGGAGCAGATCCTTGGACAGCCCGAGCGCGACACCGGCCACGCACGCCGTGGAGGCCGGCACGATGAGCATGCCCTTGACCGGGTACGACCCCGAGGACGGGCCCGCGGCGAGGTCCCCGGCGGACCAGTACCGCACCGCGCCGACGTCCACGGTGTAGGTACCGGGCTTTCCGTCGGCGCCCCGTGTCAGCCATTCCCGCAGGTCCTCACGCCAGTGCGCGTCCCGGAACGAGATCCCCGTCTCGTCCAGGAGGGTGAGCCGGGAGGCCCGGCTGACGACCAGGTCCACGCTCTCTCCGGCGTCGAGCAGCGCACGCAGCACCGACGCGGCATATGGCGTGCCGGAAGCGCCGGACACCCCTACGATCCAAGGTGTACGCGGCGTCTCTCCTGGCTTGACTGGGTCCACGAGACCGAGCCTATCCGGCGGCGCGGGGTGGGAACCGGTCGAGGGGGCTCGGCCGTTGTCCGTAGGGGTCGGGCGGATCGTTGGGGGACGGCATGTCGGGTACGGAGTTCGAGTGGTCGCGGGGTGAGCGGGCGAAGGCCGCGGCCAAGCTGATGGTGGGCTGGGTCGCCCTGCTGTGGCTGCTGGAAGTGGTCGACGTGGTCAGCGGCCACGCGCTGGACGGTCTCGGCATCATGCCGCGCCGGGCTTCGGAGCTGGTGGACATCGTCCCGGCCGCGTTCATCCACTTCGGCTTCGCCCATGTGGCCGCCAACACCGTGCCGCTGCTGGTGATGGGCTTCCTCGCGGCGCTGGGCGGACTGCGCCGGTTCGCCGCCCTCTGCCTCGTCATCATCGTGGCCGACGGGCTGGGCGTGTGGCTCATAGCCCCGGACCACACCAACACCGCGGGCGCGTCCGGCCTGATCTTCGGCCTGTTCGGCTTCCTGTTGGTCAGCGGCTTCGTCGAGCGCCGTCCGCTGGGCGTCCTGGTGGGCCTGCTGATCGGCGCCGTCTGGGGCACGTCGATCCTCCTGGGCCTGTCCCCCCTGCAGACGGGCGTCAGCTGGCAGGCCCACCTGATAGGCCTGGCCACGGGAGTCGGCACGGCGTTCTGGTTCCGCCGCCGCCCCGCGACGCCCCGCGCACTCACACAGTGAGGCCGCGCACCAGCAGGTCCAGCAGCGCGCACACGAACAGGGCGATGCCGATGAAGCCGTTGACGCTGAAGAACGCGCGGTTGAGGCGGGACAGGTCGTGGGGACGCACGATCGAGTGCTCGTAGACGAAGGCGCCCGCGACGATCATCAGGCCGACCCAGAAGAACCCGCCCGCGTCCGTCACCACCGCGTACCAGACGAGGAGGGTCATGGTCAGCAGGTGACAGACCCGCGCGCCCCGGATGGCCGCCGGGATGCCGAAGCGGGCCGGGACCGACATGACGCCGATCTCGCGGTCGGTCTCGACGTCCTGGCAGGCGTAGATCAGATCGAAGCCGCCGATCCAGATGCCCACGGCGAGGCCGAGGATCACCGCGTGCCAGTTCCAATCGCCGCTGATCGCGAGCCAGCCGCCGATCGGGCCCATGGCCTGGGCGAGACCCAGGATGGCCTGCGGGAAGTTCGTGAACCGCTTGCCGTAGGGGTAGACGACCATCGGGACGACCGCCACCGGGGCCAGCGCGAGGCACAGCGGGTTGAGCAGCGCCGCCGAGCCGAGGAAGACGACGACCGCGATGAGGGCGCCGGTCCAGGCGTGCTTCACCGACATCGCGCCGGTGACCAGCTCGCGCTGGGCCGTGCGCGGGTTCCGGGCGTCGATCTCCCGGTCGATGATCCGGTTCACGGCCATCGCGAACGTCCGCAGGCCCACCATGCAGATGGTGACCAGAAGCAGCCGCCCCCAGTGGATGTTCTTGTCCCACTCGTACATCGCGGTGAGCGCGGCGATGTACGCGAAGGGCAGGGCGAACACCGAGTGCTCGATCATCACCAGGCGCAGAAACGCCTTGGTGCGTCCTGGCTGCGGGATCGCGGCGGAGGCGCTGCTCATGAAAGGCCGTACTCCTTCCAGCGGCGGTCGACCTTCGCCGCCGTATCCGGGTCGGACAGGACCATGTCGGGCCAGCCGCCGTCGCGGGTGTAGCCCTCCTCGGGCCACTTCCTCGTCGCGTCGATCCCGGCCTTGCCGCCCCAGAACTGCTGGTAGGAGGCGTGGTCGAGATGGTCTACGGGGCCTTCGACGACGCTGAGGTCGCGGGCGTAGTCGGTGTTGCCGAGCGCGCGCCACGCGACCTCGTGCAGGTCGTGGACGTCGCAGTCGGAGTCCACGACCACGATCAGCTTCGTCAGGGACATCATGTGTGCCCCCCAGATCGCGTGCATGACCTTCTGGGCGTGCTTGGGGTACTTCTTGTCGATCGAGACGATCGCGCAGTTGTGGAAGCCGCCCGCCTCGGGCAGGTGGTAGTCCACGATGTCCGGCACGATGATCTTCAGGAGGGGCAGGAAGAAGCGTTCGGTCGCCCGGCCGAGGGGTCCGTCCTCCGTCGGGGGCCGGCCCACGACGATCGACTGCAGCAGCGGCCGCTTCCGCATGGTCACGCAGTCGATCCTCAGCGCGGGGAACGGTTCCTGCGGGGTGTAGAAGCCGGTGTGGTCGCCGAAGGGGCCCTCGGGGAGCATCTCGCCGGGCTCCAGCCAGCCCTCGATGACGACCTCCGCCTGCGCCGGCACCTGCAGCGGCACCGTCTTGCAGTCCACCATCTCGATCCGCTTGCCGGCGATGAACCCGGCGAAGAGGTACTCGTCGATGTCGCCGGGCAGCGGGGCGGTGGAGGCGTACGTCACCGCGGGCGGGCAGCCGAAGGCGATCGCGACCGGCAGCCGCTCGCCGCGCCGGGCCGCGACCTGGTAATGGTTGCGGCTGTCCTTGTGGATCTGCCAGTGCATGCCGATGGTGCGCCGGTCGTGCCGCTGGAGCCGGTACAGGCCGAGGTTGCGGATCCCGGTCTCCGGGTCCTTGGTGTGGGTCAGGCCCAGGTTGAAGAAGGAGCCGCCGTCCTTGGGCCAGGTGAACAGCGCGGGCAGCCGGTCGAGGTCGACGTCGTCCCCGGTGAGGACGACCTCCTGCACCGGCGCGTCCTTGACCTTCTTCGGCGGTACGTGCGTCATCGAGCCGAGCTTGCCGAAGGCCTCGCGCACCCCGACGAACCCGTGCGGCAGTTCGGGCCGCAGCAGACCGCCGATCTTCTCGCTGATCTCGCCGTACGACTTCAGGCCCAGGGCCTTCAGCAGCCGCCGGTCGGTGCCGAAGACGTTCATCGCGAGGGGCATGGCGGAGCCCTTCACGTTCTCGAAGAGCAGCGCCGGTCCCCCGGACTTCTGCACCCGGTCGACGATCTCCCCGACCTCCAGGTAGGGGTCGACCTCGGCCTTGACGCGCTTGAGGTCGCCCTCGCGTTCCAGGGCCCTGAGCAGGGAGCGAAGATCGTCGTAAGCCATGGGTCCCAGTATCGGCCACCCGCTACCCTGACCCCGTCACCGGGGCCGTCACACCACCGCTGGGAGAGCACGCGAGCATGCTGAGGTATCTGCCGTTCCTTCTGGTGCTGGCCCTGTGGATCTACGCCTTCGTGGACTGTCTGAACACTCCCGAGGAGGAGGTGCGCGGACTGCCCAAGGTGGCCTGGGTGATCGTCATCCTGCTGTTCGGCGAGGTGCTGGTCGGGCCGGTGGCCTGGCTGATCGCCGGAAGGAAGCGGTCGGCCGCCACCGGGGCCGCGGGGTCCGCCGCGCCGGCGCGCTGGATCGCGCCGGACGACAACCCCGACTTCCTGAAGTCCCTAGACGACACCAAGGGCGACAAGGACCCGGACAAGAACAAGGACTGAGCGGTCGGAGGGCGCCCTCGGCGCGCGGGCCGTACAAGGTGTACGTCGTCGCGGCCCCCGAAGCGGACAGTGCGTCCCTGGGCCCGGACCGGCCGGAACCGGACACTTGGCTCGTATGACGACTGCTCCGGCCGACTCCGCCGGCACCCTCGCCCCCGCCTACGGTGACAAGGTCATCGCCGTCGAGACGGCGGGATCCGAGCCCATCCCCGACGCCGAGCGGCACGGCAGCCCGCTCCAGCTGCTGTGGACATGGGCCTCACCGAACATCGAGTTCGCGACCGTCTACATCGGTGTGATCGCGGTCCTCTTCTTCGGGCTGAGCTTCTGGCAGGCCACGGCCGCCATCGTGCTCGGCACCGCGGTCGGCGCGATCACCCAGGGCGTCCTGTCGCTGGACGGGCCCCGGTTCGGGGTGCCGCAGATGGTGATCGGCCGCCTCTCCTTCGGCTACTTCGGCAACATCCTGCCCTCGGCGGCCAACGGCCTGGTCGCCGGTGTCGGCTGGTTCGCGGTGAACAGCGTGAGCGCGGCCTTCGCGCTCAACACGCTGACGGGTCTGCGCCCACTGCCGTCCCTGTTCCTCGTGGTCGTGGCCGAGATCCTCATCGGCTTCATCGGCCACAACTTCGTCCACACCTTCGAGCGCTACGCCTTCCCCGCGCTCGCGGTGATCTTCCTGCTGGCCGGCGTGTGGACCTTCAAGGACGCCCACCTCGGCGGGGGCGGCACCGGCGGCGGCATCGGCGGCTTCCTGCTGGCGTTCAGCGCGGCCTGGGGCTACGCGGCGGGCTGGAACCCGTACGCCACGGACTACTCGCGCTACCTGCCCCGTACGGCGAACAAGCTGAGGACGGTCCTGTACCCGGCCGTGGGCCTGTTCGTGTCCGTCGCCGTGGTCGCGGTCATCGGTGCGGCGTCGGCGACCATCCTGGCCCCCAAGGACGCCACCCCGACGGCGGCCTTCACCGGCCATCTCCCGGGCTGGCTGGGCGACCTGGTCCTCCTGGCGATCATCCTCGGCGGCATCTCGGCGAACGCCCTGAACGTGTACTCCGGGGCGATCTCCATCGCGTCCTTCGGCCTCAACCTCCCCACCTGGCTCAGCCGCGGAGTGCTGGTCGTGGTGTCGGGCGTCGCCGGTACGGCGGCGGCGTGGGCGTCGCTGGACGACGCGGGGGCGGCGTACGAGGCGTTCCTGCTGGTGATCGCGTACTGGGTGGCGCCATGGCTCGGGGTCGTCCTCACGGAGCGCCTGCTGCAGTCCCGCACGGCGACTGACGAGGCCCTGGCCGCCCGTCTGAGGGACCGCTCCTTCACCAACTGGCCCGGCCTGGCGGCCCTGTTGATCGGCGTCGCGGTCTCGGTCCCCCTCTTCTCCAACCAGGAGGACTACGTCGGCTACGTCCCCAAGCACTGGCCGTCCTTCGGCGACATCACCCCGATCGTGGGCTTCGTGGTGAGCGCGGTGCTGTACGCGGCGCTGCGGAGCCGGGGACGGGGTACGAGCGCGGCGGCCTGAGCGGACCGACGGGGCCGGGCCCACACGTTGATATACTGGCATTGCCATGTATATCAACGTGTGCTCGGGAGGCCGTGTGTCCAGGACCCTCGTCGACATCGACGACGACATGCTGGCGTTCGCCCAGCAGCAACTCGGCACCAAGACGAAGCGGGACACCATCAACCGCGCCCTGACCATAGCGGCCGCGATCAGCGCGGACGACCGGGCACGGGCACTGCGCTGGCTGCGGGAGAACTCGGAGGACTACCTCGACTTCGAGGCCCTCGAGGCGCTGGAGCGTTCAGGACAGTGACGTATCTGGCCGACACCTCGGCGGTCTGGCGCCTTCTGCGCGGGCACATCACATCCCCGTGGCCGGAACACGTCGCTCGAGGACTGGTGGCCCTCTGCCCGCCCGTCGAGGCCGAGTTGATGCGCGGAGTACGCGCGGACCGCGACCACGAGCCCTTCTTCACCATGCTCGGTCAGACCTTCGGCTGGGTACCCGCACCCGACGACGTCTGGCCGAGGATCATCGCCGTGCAGCGAGAGCTGCTGAAGATCGGCCATCACCGGGGCCCGTCACCCATCGACATCCTGATCGCTCTGACCGCGGAACACCACCGACTGACCGTCCTCCACGTCGACGACGACTTCGGCGCCATCGCCAAGGTGCGACCGGGCATTCCGATGATCCGCCTACAGCCGGACATCCGATGAGCCCCACCTTCCGTCAGGCCACCGTCCGCAGCCCACGTACCTGACTCGCCCCCATCCCCCGGACCACCCGGTGTGCGCAGGCCGCCTGCAGCAACTCCCCGAGCAGATCGGGGTCGTCGATCTCCAGGCCGAGCAACGACTCGATGCGCTCGAGGCGTTGGTAGAGGGACTGGCGGCCGATGTGGAGCAGGGCGGCCGTGCGGGTCGGGGAGCAGCCGTGGCGCAGGTGCACCTCCAACGTCCGTACCAGGTCGCTGGGGTGGGCCGCCTCCCAGGCCAGGAGGGGGCCCAGGGTGTGCTGCACGAGCCGGGCCAGACGGTCGCGGTTGGTGTCGACTCCACCGCGGGTCAGCTCCCGTTCCAGGGCGAGGGCGCGGGCGGAGGTCACCAACGGGCCGTCGGGGACGGCGGGTTCGGCGGCCGGCACGGTCAGCGCCAGTTCCAGCGTCGTACGGGCCGCGCGCAGGGTGTCGCTCCAGCGCAGCCAGCCGCCGCCCGCGTCCACGGCATGTCCGACGGCGACGGTGAGTCCGGGCTCGGCGGCGGCGCGGAAGGCGTCCTGGACGGCGCGGATCGGGTCGCCGGTTCCGGTGGCGGGCAGCGCGAGCAGGGCCAGTACGTCACCCGGGAAGGCCGCCCTGAGCACCGCGGGCCCGCTCAGCAGCCGTACGGCCCGGTCCACCGCGCCGGTCTCCCGGGTCCCGTGCACGGACACCCCGATCAGCCGTGCCCCCGGCCCCGGATGGAACCCGGCGAGGGCCGAACGCGCCTCCACCTCGGGCTGGTTGAGGGCCGCGCGGTCGGCGAGGTCGGCGAGCAGGGCGGCCGTGTGGTCGTCGCCCCAGGGGCGTACCACGGACCGCCCGGACAGCCCGCGCGCGACGATCGCCCGGTTCGCGGCCTCGGTGATCCGCACGAAGGGCACGACCCGGTGCAGGGCCAGCAGGGGCAGGCCGAGGCGGTCGGCCTCGTCGACGACCTCGGCGGGCATGTGGGGCAGGGAGCGGCCGATCTCCACGGCCAGCCCCGCCGCACCGCGCGCGGCCAGCTCACGGACGTACCGCCGCCGTACCTCCTCGTCCGCGTCGGTCAGTCCGAAGCCGTTGGTGAGCAGCAGTTCGCCGCCGTCGAGGAAGTTGGCGCCCTCGTAGACCTCGCTGGAGTGGACCCAGCGCACGGGGCGGTCGAGGGCGGTCCGTCCGGTCAGCAGACGGGGCTCGGAGGCGCGTACGGGATCGAGGTCCAGGACTTCGCGGAGCGTGAGGGCGGCCACGGGCACCTCCTGGGCGTGGACAGTTCGTCCGGCGGCGGGTTGCCCGGAGAGTACTTTCCGCACGTTGCCCTCGTGTTTCGGCCACAGGAGAGTGGGACGTATGGATCAGGCACAGGCACACACCTGGCTCGCCACCGCCGTAGCGGAGGCCCGCGCCGGGCTCGCGGAGGGCGGCATCCCGATCGGGGCCGCGCTCTACGGCGCCGACGGCACGCTGCTCGGCCGGGGCCACAACCGGCGCGTCCAGGACGACGACCCCTCCATGCACGCGGAGACGGCCGCGTTCCGGAACGCGGGACGGCAGCGGTCGTATCGCGGTACGACCATGGTCACCACCCTCTCGCCCTGCTGGTACTGCTCCGGGCTGGTCCGGCAGTTCGGCATCTCCCGGGTGGTCGTCGGCGAGGCGGTGACCTTCCACGGCGGGCACGACTGGCTGGCCGAGCACGGCGTGGAGATCATGCTGCTCGACGACCCCGAGTGCATCGGCATGATGCGCGACTTCATCAAGGCGAATCCGGCTCTGTGGAACGAGGACATCGGTGAGTGACACTCCTGCCCCGCGCATCCCGACCATCGATCTGCGGCCCTGGCTGGAGGGCGACGCGGACGCCCGCGCGGCCATCGCCCGTACCGTCGACGAGGCCCTGCAGAGCGCCGGGTTCCTGCTGGTGACGGGGCACGGGGTCGACCCGGCCCTGCGCGCGGGGATCCGGGAGGCGGCGCGGGCCTTCTTCACCCTGCCCGTGGACGTCAAGCAGCCGTACGAGGCGAAGGTCGGCGGCCGCGGCTGGCTCGGACCGGGCGCGGAGGCGAACGGCTACTCGGAGGGCACCGAGACCCCGCCGGACCTGAAGGAGTCGCTGACCTTCGCGACGCACGAGCCCTTCGAGGACCCGGTGATCAACGCGGAGTGGTACGCGCCCAACGTGTGGCCCGCGGAGGTGCCCCGGCTGCGGACGCTGTGCGCCGAGTACCTGGAGCGGATGGCGGAGCTGGAGAAGCGGCTGCTGTCGCTGCTCGGCGAGGCGCTCGGCCTGGAAGCCGGCTTCTTCTCCCGGCACATGGACCATCCGACCTACGGCTTCAACATCAACTGGTACCCGGGGACGGACGTCATCGGCCGGCCGCAGCCCGGCCAGTTCCGCATCGGCCCGCACACCGACTTCGGGACGGTGACGATCCTGGACCGGCAGGCGGGCAAGGGCGGACTGCAGGTCTACACCGACGAGGGCGGCTGGGAGGACGCGCCCTACGATCCCGCCGCCTTCACCATCAACATCGGTGACCTGATGGCGCGTTGGACCGGGGACCGCTGGCGCTCGGGGCGGCACCGGGTGCTGCCGCCGCCCGCGGACGCGCCGTCGGAGGAGCTGATGTCCCTGGTCTACTTCGGCGAGTGCACCCCGGGCACGGTCGTGGAGTCCGTGCCGGCGCCGGTGGGCCGGGTGGCGTACCCACCGGTCGACTCGCATGTGTACCTGCGGGAGAAGCTGGACTCGATCACGGTCGGCTGACCGGCTTCTCCCGCCGCCACGGCTGCCGCACGCCCGCGGCAGCCACACGCCCGCCGCCGCTACACGCCCGCGTAGGAGTGCTTGCCCGAGACGAAGATGTTGACGCCGTAGTAGTTGAAGAGCCAGCAGCCGAAGGCGATCAGGGCCAGGTAGGCGGCCTTGCGGCCCTTCCAGCCGGCGGTGGCGCGGGCGTGCAGGTAGCAGGCGTAGGCGACCCAGGTGATGAACGCCCAGGTCTCCTTGGGGTCCCAGCCCCAGTAGCGGCCCCAGGCCGATTCGGCCCAGATCGCGCCCGCGATGATCGTGAACGTCCACAGCGGGAAGACGGCCGCGTTGACGCGGTAGGAGAACTTGTCCAGCGAGGCGGAGGCGGGCAGCCGCTCCAGGACCGAGGTGGCGAAGCGGCCGGGCGTGCCGCCGTTCTCCAGCTTGGTCTCGTAGGAGTCCTTGAAGAGGTACAGCAGCGTGCCGACCGCGCCCACGTAGAAGACCGCGCCGCACAGGATGGCGGTGGAGACGTGGATGTACAGCCAGTACGAGTGAAGGGCGGGAACCAACTGGTCGCTGGCGGTGTACAAGACAGTGACGGCGATGCCGAGATCGAGGAGGACCGTCGTGATCAGGAACAGGCCGAGCCAGCGGACGTTCTTCTTCAGCGCGAGCAGCGTGAGGTACACGGTGACGGCCACCGCGGAGAACGTGATGTTGAACTCGTACATGTTGCCCCACGGCGCCCGCTCCACCGAGGCCGCGCGGGCGATCACGCCGGCGAGGTGGATGAGGTACGCGAGCACGGTGAGCGAGATGGCGATACGCCCGTAGAGGTCGCCCTGCTCGTCCCCGCCGTGCGCCCCGGGCCCGTCCGGCACGTCACGGGCACCGGCCGCGGACCGTACGACGACCTTGGGCCGCTCCAGTACGGCGGTGCCGCCTGCCTTCTGCACGGTGACGGCCGGGGCCTTGCCCTTGGCGCCCTCGCCCTTGCCGGTCAGCGCGGCGGCCGTACGGCCGATCTTGCTGCGGCTGCCGAAGATCCATTCGGCGATGTAGGTGAAGAAGGCCAGGGTGTAGACGGCCATCGCGGAGTAGATCAGCGTGTTGCTGATGTTCGCGAGGTGTTCGTTGGTCGCGGTGGCCAACTCGGTTCCGGCGGAGAGAGTCACTTCTCAGCCCCTTCGGCAGATACGACTTGGGGGTCGGGGGTGGTGGAGTCGTCGTGGTCTGGGGAGCCGGCGTCGGGTTCGGCGTCGGAGTGGTCGTGGGAGTCCTCTTCGGGCTCGGGTGCCCCGGGCGCCTGGTCGTAGAGGATTCCGGCGAGGTCGCCGAGTTCCTCCGGGACCTTCGCGGACTCGCTGCGGCCGAGGCCGGCCATCTCGACGACCGTGACGCCGTCGGGGCCGGTCACCGCGCGCACCCAGACGCGGCGGCGCTGGATGAACAGGGAGGCGGCGAGGCCGAAGATCGCGACGAGGGCGCCGGCGAGCGCCCAGTCCGTGCCGGGCTGCTGGACGATCTGGAAGTTCGCCCACTCCTTGGTGGTGTCGTAGGTGATCGACCCGGCGCCGTTGGGCAGCCGCATGGTCTCGCCGGGCTTCAGGTTGGCCCTGAGCTGCTGGCCCTTGGAGTCCTTGAACTCCTTCACATGCGACTTGTCGAGCTGGTACACGCTCTGCGGGATGCCGGAGTCGACCCCGAGGTCACCGTGGTACGGCGTCAGGTTGAGCACCGGGTCGAGCAGGGCGGGGAAGGTGGAGGCGGTCTCGCTGCCCTTGGTGTAGGTGGGCAGGAAGAACGCCGAGATGCCCAGCTGCTCCCTGACGCCCTGGGCGTTCCTGTAGCCGTCGAGGACCTTGACCACGCCGGTGGAGGTGACGTTGGAGTCGAGCGGGAGGAGGGGGACGGCGTCGCGGTAGACGACGTTGCCCTTGCCGTCGCGGACGGTGATGAGGGGGGCGTAGCCGTGGGCGGTGAGGTAGACCTTGGCGTCGCCGATGGACAGCGGTTCGTTGACCTTGACGACCCTCTTCTTCTCCTTGCCGTAGGCGCCCTGGCTGTAGGTGATGGCGGCCTGGTAGGTGCGCGGGGTGCCGCGGTTGGGGCCGTTCATCTCGTACGTGCCGGTGAACTTGTCCAGGGTGAAGCTGAACGGCACCAGGTCGTCGGTGGTGAAGAGGTTGCCGGACTTGAAGTCGTCGTACTGGGTGGTGGTGTTGGAGAAGCCGTCGCCCTCGACGATCAGCTTGTTGCCCTCGGACTTGTAGAGCTGGCCCCAGGCGAAGGAGATCAGCAGGACGATCAGGGCGATGTGGAAGGCGAGGTTGCCGACCTCGCGCAGGTAGCCCTTCTCGGCGGCGACGGCGTCACCGGCGAGGTGGGCGCGGAAGCGGCGCTTCTTGAGGAGGGCGAGCGCGGCCTCGCGGACCTGCTCGGGTTCGGCCTCGGTGCGCCAGGTCGTGTACGCGGGCAGCCGGGTCAGCCGCCGGGGGGCGCCCGGGGGGCGGCCGCGGAGCTGGCCGACGAACTGCCAGGTGCGCGGGATGATGCAGCCGATGAGGGAGACGAACAGCAGGATGTAGATCGCGGAGAACCACACCGAGCTGTAGACGTGGAAGAGGCCGAGCCTGTCGTAGATGGGCGCGAGGAAGGTGTGCGCCTTGCGGAAGTCGGCGACCTTGGTGGCGTCGATGCCGGACTGCGGGATCAGCGAGCCGGGGATGGCGCCGAGGGAGACGAGCAGGAGCAGCAGCAGCGCGACCCGCATGGAGGTCAGCTGCCGCCAGAACCAGCGGGCCCAGCCGATCACGCCCAGGGAGGGCAGGTTCGGCAGGTCCTCCTTGGGCGCGGTGGACAGCTGGGAGCCGGCGGCGCCGAGGTCCGGGTCCTCGGCCCGCTCGGGGGTCGTACCGGTTGTGGTCTTGCTCATCGATCAGATCCCCACGGTGAAGCCGGCGGACCAGGACTGCATGTCCTGCACGATGCGGTCCCAGGCGCCGGTGACGAGGAGCAGACCGGTCACGATCATCATCGTGCCGCCGATCCGCATCACCCAGACATAGTGGCGCTTGACCCAGCCGAAGGCGCCGAGCGCCTTGCGGAAGGCGACCGCGGCGAGCACGAAGGGCACGCCGAGGCCGAGGCAGTAGGCGACGGTCAGTATCGCGCCCCGTCCGGCGCTGGACTGCTGGGAGGACAGGGCCAGTACGGAGGCGAGCGTGGGTCCGATGCAGGGCGTCCAGCCGATGCCGAACAGGGCGCCCAGCACGGGGGCGCCGGCGAGACCGGCCACGGGCCGCTTGTGGAAGCGGAACTCACGCTGGGTCATCCAGGGCATCAGGCCCATGAAGAAGACACCCATGAGGATCATGAGCACGCCCAGCACCTTGGACAGGATCCCCTTGTTGTCCTGCAGGGTGTCGCCGAAGAAGCCGAACAGGGCGCCGCTGGAGACGAACACGGCGGTGAAGCCGAGCACGAACAGGGAGGCGCCGGCGACCATGCGTCCGCGCCGGGCCTCGGCGAGGTCGGTGCCGGTGACGCCGGTGACGTAGGAGAGGTAGCCGGGGACGAGCGGGAGGACGCACGGGGAGAAGAAGGAGACGAGTCCGCCGAGCAGCGCGATGGGCAGGGCGGCCAGCAGGGCGCCGTTGAGCACCGTGCCGTTGTAGCCCGTCGCGGCGAGCGTGGTGACCGATGTCACGTCACTTCTCCGCAAGGACCGGGTCGATCATGCCGCGCAGCTTGTCCTCGCTGAGCGCGGCCAGCGAGCGGGCGGCGATCCTGCCCTCGCGGTCCAGGACGAGCGTGGAGGGCACCGCCTGCGGGTTGAGGGTGCCCTTCTTGAAGCGGAGCATCAGCTTGCCGGTGGGGTCGTAGAGGCTGGGGAAGGTGACGCCCATCTGCTTCTCGAAGGCGACCGCGTTCTGGACGCTGGTGTCGCGGGTGTTGATGCCGACGAACTGGACGCCCTTGGCCTTGAGGCTCTCGTAGACCTTCTCCAGGCCCGGCGCCTCGGCGCGGCAGGGGGCGCACCAGGAGCCCCACACGTTGAGGACGACGACCTTGCCCTTGTAGGAGGCGACGTCGAGCTGCTGCCCGTTGACCGTCTTGCCGGACAGGTCGGGCGCGGCGGCGCGCTCCCCCTTCTTGGCGGTGGAGATGCCGTCCTTGCCCATGACGAAGTTGGTGTCACCGCCTCCGCCGGAGGTGCCCCCGGAGCTGCACGCGGACAGGGTCAGCGCCGAGGCCGCGGCGACTGCGGTGAGCAGAACGGCACGGCTGCGCCTCGAGCGCAGGGGAACACGGCTGGCGGCACTCATGTGAAAAGTTTCGCATGTCCGTTCCGGGGATCTTGCCCGCCCCCCTCGCGGGCCCGGAAGGGCCAAGAAGGCCCAGTTCAGGCGGCCTGTCCGGTGGGTGAGGACGAGGAGGAGGGGGCCGGCCGCAGGAAGGTCTTCCAGCCGCCCGCCGGGGCCCGCCCGACCTCGAGCGTACGGAGCTTGGCGAGCACCTCCGGCTTCTGCACGTCCATCCAGTCGACGAACTGCCGGAAGGAGACCAGCCGTACGTCCGCGCCCTTCTCCTTCTCCCGGGCGATGTGCTTGAACGCCTCCTCGACGGCGTCCATGTAGATGCCGCCGTTCCAGTGCTCGAAGTGGTTGCCGATGAAGAAGGGCGCCCGGTTTGTCTCGTATGCCCGCTGGAAGCCGGATATGTACGCCTGCGCGGACTGGGTACGCCAGCCCGGGTAGTTGTAGGCGGGCGCCTTGGTCGAGTTCACCGACTGGTTGGCGAGCATGTTGTAGTCCATCGACAGGACCTCGAAGGACCGGCCGGGGAACGGGATCTGCTGCAGCGGCAGGTCCCACACGCCCAGCTTCTTGTCCGGCCACACCTGCCGGCCGCCGGGCGAGGAGGCGTCGTAGCGCCAGCCGAGCGACCTGGCGGTGGGCAGCAGGTTGTTCTGGCCGAGCAGACAGGGCGTACGGCCGCCGACCAGCTCCTTGTCGTAGTCGAAGGGGAGCGAGGGCAGGTCACTCCAGCCGGTGTTGGTGCGCCACTGCTTCACGAACGCCTTGGCCTGCTGGATCTCGCTGCGCCACTGCGCGGGCGTCCAGTTGCCGACGGTGCCGTGGCCGGAGCAGAAGTGGCCGTTGAAGTGGGTGCCGATCTCGTGGCCCTCGAGCCAGGCGCGGCGGACGTTGGTGAGCGTCGCCCTGACGTGCTCGTCGGTGAGGTAGCCGATGTCGGAGGCGCCGCGCGGGTTGTTCGGCGGGTCGTAGAGCCGCTTCTTCGACTCGGGCAGCAGGTAGAGCCCGGACAGGAAGAAGGTCATGGACGCGCCGTGCTGCTGGGCGAGGTCGAGGAAGCGCGGGAAGAGGCCGTTGCCCACCTCACCGGCGCCGTCCCAGGAGAAGATGACGAACTGGGGCGGGGTCTGGCCGGGCTCCAGGGGCTCGGGCTTGGCCGGCTGGTGGGGCTGCTTACCGCTGAAGGAGGTCGAGCCGTCGCCGATGGGCCTGGCGGGATGGGCCGTACTCCCGGACTTCTCGCCGCCCTTGGAACCCGAGGCGGGGTGCGGTCCGTCTGACGGTTTGAGGGTGCCGCAGCCGGCGAGTCCGGCGGCCGCCGCGGCTCCCGCGCCCAGCCCGAGCATTCCCCTGCGAGAGAGTGCGCGCATTCCAACCCCGATTCGTCATGTGCTCTGGTGGTCACCCCTTCAGAGGACATGACGAACGGAGAGGTTCCTCGCGATCACACTAATCCCGCAATAAATGTCACGAACGTGTCATAAGACACAAGATGAACGGCCTGTGCGGGCTCAGGCGCCGAAAGCCTTGCTCTTGCCCTTCGCCGGCTTGGCGCCCGCGAGGAGATGAGCGGGCACCAGATCGCGGGCCGGCTCGGTGTAGCCGACGGACACGATCTTGTCGCCCCGGTAGGTGAAGCTCGTCAGCGAGGCCAGGGTGCACTGCCGCTTGCGCGGGTCGTGCCACAGCCGCCGCTTCTCGACGTAGGAGCGCACGGTCCAGATGGGCAGCTGATGACTGACCAGCACCGCCTCGTGCCCCCGCGCCTGCTCCTTGGCGGAGTCCAGCGCCTGCATCATCCGTACGACGATGTCGACGTACGGCTCGCCCCAGGACGGCTTGAACGGGTTGACGAGGTACTTCCAGTTCGCCGGCTGCCGGAGCGCGCCGTCGCCGACGCCGAAGGTCTTTCCCTGGAAGATGTTGTCGGCCTCGATGAGCCGCTCGTCGGAGGCGAGGGGCAGCCCGTGCGCCTTGGCGATCGGCGTGGCCGTCTCCTGCGCCCGCTCCAGCGGCGAGGCGCAGACGTACGTCACGTCCCGGGAGGCGAGGTGCTCGGCGACCCGGTCGGCCATCCGCCGCCCGAGCTCCGAGAGGTGGTACCCGGCGAGACGGCCGTAGAGGACCCCGTCCGGGTTGTCGACCTCCCCGTGCCGCATGACGTGTACGACCGTGATGTCCTGCTGCTCGCTCATGCTGCTGTGGCCTCCGCCGCCGCTCGGGCCGCCGCCGGGAGGGCGTCGGCGATGCGCTGCACGGCCTGTTCGTCGTGGGCCGTGGACACGAACCAGGACTCGAAGGACGAGGGCGGGAGGTAGACGCCCTCCGCCAGCATCGAGTGGAAGAAGGCGGTGAAGCGGAAGGACTCCTGCGCCTTCGCGTCCTCGTAGTCACGCACCGAGCGGTCCGTGAAGAAGACGGAGAACATGTTGGAGGCGCTCTGCAGCCGGTGCGCGACGCCCTCCTTGGTGAGCGCCTCGGTGACCAGCGCCTGGATCCGCTGCGACACGGCGTTGACCTTGTCGTAGGCGGCGTCGTCGAGCAGGCGCAGCTGGGCGAGGCCGGCCGCGGTGGCGACCGGGTTCCCGGAGAGGGTGCCGGCCTGGTAGACGGGCCCGGCGGGGGCGAGGTGCTCCATGACGTCCTGCCGGCCGCCGAAGGCCGCGGCCGGGAAGCCGCCGCCCATGACCTTGCCGAAGGTCATGAGATCCGGCCGCACCCCGTCGATGCCGTACCACCCGGCGCGACTCGTCCGGAAGCCGGTCATGACCTCGTCGGAGATGAACAGCGCGCCGTTCTCGGCGCAGGCGTCCTTCAGCCCCTGGTTGAACCCGGGCCGCGGCGGCACGACGCCCATGTTGCCGGGCGAGGCCTCGGTGATCACGCAGGCGATCTCGCCCGGGTGCCGGTGGAAGGCCTCGTTCACGGCCTCGAGGTCGTTGTACGGCAGCACGATCGTGTCGCCGGCCTGGGCACCGGTGACCCCGGGGGTGTCGGGCAGGGCGAACGTGGCCACCCCGCTGCCGGCGGCGGCGAGCAGCGAGTCGACGTGACCGTGGTAACACCCGGCGAACTTGATCACCTTGGAGCGGCGGGTGAAGCCGCGGGCGAGCCGGATGGCGCTCATGGTCGCCTCGGTGCCGCTGCTGACCAGCCGTACCTGCTCGACGGGCGCCACCCGGGCGACGATCTCCTCGGCGAGCGCGACCTCGCCCTCACCGGGCGTGCCGAAGGAGGTACCGCGCGAGACGGCGTCCTGAACGGCGGCGATGACCTCGGGGTGGGAGTGGCCGAGGATCATGGGCCCCCAGGAGCACACGAGGTCCACGTAGTCCCGGCCGTCCGCGTCCGTCAGATACGCGCCCCGGCCCGACACCATGAACCGGGGCGTACCGCCCACCGCCCGGAAGGCGCGCACCGGGGAGTTCACGCCGCCGGGCGTGACGGCGGCCGCGCGGTCGAACAGCGCCTGCGACACGGGGGCTTCGTATGGATATGGCAGTTCGCTCATGACCTGCGGCTTCTCCGACCTCTCGGGCTGGGCGGGCTCCGGTTGCCCGGTGACCTCCCCAGGGTAGGTCAGCCGGGCGCGGCGGCAGCGGGGCACCGCCACCGCCCCTCTGCTGACCCGAGAAACAGTCGTGGCCCGAAGTGATCTGCGAAACTGGGACCCGATACACACACCTCGAACGGCCCTGTCGTACGTATAGGAGTGCGTACGGATGTACGGCTGACGTACGACCGGGTGTACGGAGGCTTGTTCAGGGGCTGCGAAGATCCTGCGGACAGGTGTTTCAACGCACGTTTCGGCGGGCGGCCGTGGGGGAGGTCACTGACACGATGATCGGGTTGCGCGGCGGGGGCCACGCGTCCTAGAAAAGCAGTCGGGTGGAGATATGCATCGCGGTGGCGGACTGGGCGAGGGGACTGACGACCTGGGTCCTCGACGGGCCCAGCGGGGAAGGCACCGACGCGAGGCGGAGGAAGCTACCGAGACACGTCAGGGACAGGGTGTACCGAGTGAGCCCGAACCGTTCGACCGGCGGACCGACCGCCGGCTCGACCGGCTGCGGGCGGGGAGCAGGAATGGTGGTCGGGTGGGGGTGACGTACAAGTACTTCGGCGCGCCGGACGGCGCGACCGCGGCCCGCGTCCCGATCTCGATGCGCCCCGAGGAACTCGGCGGCGACGAGCTCGGCATGAACGGCATGTTCACGAAGATCAAGCCGGAAACGATGGCGGCGATGGTCCTCACGGGCATAGAAGGCGTACCCCTGCACAAGGTCCCGCCCCTGGAACTCGTCGTCCTGCACCCCGACTACGCCGTGGTCAAGCTCCCCATGACGGTCGTCGACCCCCTGCGCGGCATCGGCGAGGAGGCGGTCGGCGCGGCGGCCTTCATCTGGTCGACGGTCCCGGACCGGGGCGGCCCCCGGGACGCGTTCAACGTGTACCAACTGCTCCACGAGTGGCAGGACTTCAGCCATCGCCTGCATGAGGCGGGGCATCAGCCGTACTGCCTGGTGTGGCCCTGAGCCGCGGTTCTCGCTGTTGTCGGGGAGGGGACGTCAGGCCGAGTAGTGGCCGGCCTCGGCGCCCAGGACGTTCAGCAGGTCCAGGGCCTCGGCGCTGCGGGATCCCGGTGGCGCCGTGTAGAGCACCAGGTACTGGTCGCGGTCGGTGAGGCTGAGCGTGTCGCAGTCGACGGTGACCTCGCCGACCGTCGGATGGCGGAAGGTCTTGGTGAGCATCGGCGCGGCCTGTACGTCGTGCCGTTCCCACAGCCGGGCGAAGTGGGGGCTGCCGGTGCGCAGTTCGTCGACCAGTCCGGTCACGTCCTGATCCGCCGGGTAGCGCGCGACGGTGGTGCGGAGCTGTGTGACCACGTGGTACCGGAACTCGGCGGCGTCGGAGATCCCGTACGGCGTGGCACCGTCCCGTGCCGGCCCGAGGAACGCACGGCGCGCGAGATTGCGGTCCCTCGGGGCCAGCGGTGCGAAGTCCTCCATGAGCGCGGCCGCGAGGTCGTTCCACGCGAGCACCTCGAAGACGGCGGATATCACGAAGCCGGCCGTCCGCGGGAGCCGTTCGAGGAGCGCGAGGATGCTCGGGCGGACGTCGCGCCGGTGCAGCCCGGCACGGGCCGGCGCCGTCCCCGCGAGGACGTGGAGGTGGCCGGACTCGGCGTCGGTGAGCCGTAGCGCGCCCGCGATCCCGGCAAGGACCTCGGCCGACGGTCGCGGCGCCCTGCCCTGCTCGAGCCGGACGTAGTACTCGGTGGAGATGTGCGCGAGGACCGCGACCTCCTCGCGGCGCAGACCGGGGGTGCGGCGCCGGGGTCCGGTGGGCAGGCCGACGTCCTGTGGGCACAGCCGCTCGCGACGGCTGCGGAGGAACGCCCCGAGTTCCTGTTTGTCCATACGCCCAGTGTGCGCGCGGCACGGCGGCGGATCCTGGTACAGCCTGTGCCTGTATCCGGCCGGCGGCCGACCGGAGGCTTGGGTGTCATGACGAACCCCACTCACAAACCGAACAGCCCGAACACCACTCACAGCCTGGACACCGCGCACAGCCTGGACACCGCGCACAGCGCCCACAGCGCACCCGTCGGCCTGCTCACCGGCAAGGTCGTGTTCATCACCGGCGCCAGCCGCGGTATCGGGGCGGCCGCGGCCCGGCTCTTCGCCGCCGAGGGCGCCGCCGTCGTGCTCGCCGCCCGCGGCACCGACGCCCTGGAGCGGATCGTGAAGGAGATCCGCGCCGAAGGCCGTGTCGCCGACGCCGTCACCCTGGACCTCGCCGATCCCGCGAGCATCCGCGCCGCTGTCGACCACGTCGGGGAACTGCACGGACGGCTCGACGGCGCCTTCAACAACGGCGCGGCCATCCAGCAGCCGGGCCCGCTCGACACCACCAGCGACGAGGACATCGACGCGCAGTTCGCCGTGAACTTCCGCTCGCACTGGACCGCCATGAACGCCGAGGCCGCGCTCATGCGCCGTACCGGCGGAGGGGCGATCGTCAACACCTCCAGCATCGGCAGCCGCCGCGCCAACCCCGTCCTGCCCGCCTACGGCGCCATGAAGCGCGCGCTCAACAGCATCACCGAGACAGCGGCCAAAACTTGGGGCCCGGAGGGCATCCGCGTCAACGGCATCACCCCCGGCGGCACGGCCACCGAGATGATCGACGCGTGGGAGGCGGCGACCCCGGGCGTCGTCGAGGCCAACAACGCGGCCACCCCGCTGGGCCGCATGGCCGAGCCCCGCGAGGTGGCCGAGGCCGCCGCGTGGCTGCTCAGCGACCGCGCCTCCTACGTGACCGGCGCCATCGTCCCCGTCGACGGCGGCGCCGGCGCCTGACGACAGCGGCCCCTGCCCCGGCGCTCTCAGCCGATGGCGTACGCCCGGTACACCGTCTCCACCGAGCTGTCCCCGGCGGCGTCCGTCACCTCGGAGCGCAGGGCGACGGCGCCGGAGGCCGGGTTGTGGACGGACGCCTGCCAGGCCGTGCCGGAGTGGGTCACGGTCGCCGCCTTCCAGGTCCTGCCGCCGTCGGCGGAGGACCAGACCCGCACGGACTTGACGCCCACGTCGGTGAGCCTTGTGCCGTCTCCCTGGGACTCGCGCCCGGGAGTCACGCCGACCGTCGTGGTGGTGTTCGGCGCGGCCTGGTTGTGGCCGTTGAGCCCGGTCGGCAGGAAACGGGTCAGGAAGACCGGCGCGACCGACGACCTGGCCGGGTCGGCCACCTTGAAGTGCCAGTCGAGGGTGACGCGCGACGACAGCATGCCGGCGGGGAAGGTGATGCCCGGGCGGTAGCGGTGGCCGTCGACGGTCAGGCGGTACCAGCCGGCCGAGCGGACGGCGGCGGAGAACTCGTCGTACTCGGTACGCCAGTTGGTCAGGGTCTGCTTCTTGACGGTGGTGCCGCCCTTGGACAGGACCACCGTCTCCTTCGTCGTGTCGCCCCAACCACCGCCGATGTCGGTGTCGTTGACCAGGGCGTCCGGCCAGAAGGTGACGGATCTGTGGCCGAGCACCGGCAGGTTGTCCGTCGGACCCCACACCGCCCGGCCGAAGGACTGCGTGACGCTCTGCCCCGCCTTCAGCGTCCGCAGCTTCGGGAAACCGCCGCCGACGTTCTCGCCGTTGCTGCCCATGATGTCGTCGCGCGGCTGCCAGGTCCCGGGGGTCACATGGACGGTGGCGCCGTACGGAGCGTCTTCGTCGCGCACTCCGGCCATCAGGTCGGTCGTGCAGTCGTCGGTCTTCGGCGCCGCCTGCAACGCGGTGTAGACCTGGCTGCCCAGCTCGGTTCCGCTGCGCACGGCGAAATGGACGCTCGCCAGCCGCGACCGCTTGAACGAGCCGCCGGGCGCGGCCGGGATGCCCTTGCTGTTCTTCACGGCGACGTAGCTGTCGTCGCCCGACCACTGCGCCAGATACCCGAACTGCAGCAGCGAGGAGGAGTTGGGGATGGCGAAGAGAGAGCCCTCGTCGTTCCAGCCGCCCGCGCTGAACGCGTCGGGCATGTCCATCCAGGCGGCGCACACCTGCGCGCTGATCCGCGGCGGGCCCGTCACGTCGGCGGGCGTGTCCAGCGACACCTTGACGGCCTTGCCCTTGCGCGCGTCCAGCGTCACCGCCTTGTGCCCCGACACCTGGACGACCTGCGCGCCGATGGTGTCGGTGCCCAGACCGTTCGGGGCGCTCTCGTAGATGTCGGTCATCGCCAGGTAGCGCCCCGACGGCAGGCTGAGCCGCTTTCCGGAACTGACGCTGTACGTCCGGCCGGACGTCGCGACGACGGTGACCGTCGTCGCGACCTTGGCGCCGTGCCGCCCCAGGGTGGTCACGGTCAGTGAGGCCGACGCCGCCTGCGCGGAGGCGGCGGACACGAACAGCGGTACCAGCGCGGCCACGCCCAGACAAGCGAGCGTTCTTCGTCGCACCATCGTCAACTCCCCCTCAGGCCCCCCGAAGTCGGCCCATCGTAGCCATGTCACGAACATGGCAGACCAAGAGAGGGGCCACGCCTGATCAAGCTGTGACAAAGACGCTCCGGGTGCCCGACGGTAGGGTGGCCGCACGGGTGTCGAGGTGGGTGATGGCGGTGGAGTGGCGGGAATTCGCCGAGGCGATGGCCCAGCTCGCCCGGAACCTGCTAGCGCAGGAGTCGCTGCAGGGGACGCTGGACGAGATCGCGACCTCGGCGGTGCGGCTGGTGGAGGGCTGCGACGCGGCCGGGATCCTGGCGATCCGCAAGGGCCGGGCGGTCACGTTGTCCTCCTGCGGCGGGCAGCTGGTCGAGGCGTCCGACCGGCTGCAGGGCGAGCTGGCCGAGGGGCCCTGCTTCGACCTGGCCCGGCGCGCGACTGGCGCGGACGGGGAACGGGTGTTCCGCATCGCGGACCTCACCGAACCGCAGCCGACCTGGCCTCGGTTCGCCACGGCGGCCCGTGATCTCGGCATCGGCAGCATGACCGGTGTGCTGCTCTACACCCACGACGAGGACTTCGGCGCGCTCAACCTGTACTCCCGCCGCCCCGGCGCCTTCGGCAAGGACATCGAGACCGCCGGCTGGCTGCTGGCCTCGCACGCCGCCGTGGCCCTGGCCGACGCCCGCACCATCGACCAGCTCGAGGACGCCATGAAGACCCGGCACGCCATCGGCGAGGCCATGGGCATCCTCATGGAACGCCACAAGCTGAGCGAGGACGACGCCTTCGCCGTGCTGCGCCGCATCTCCCAGCACCACAACATCAAGCTGCGCGACGTCGCCCAACGCGTCCGCGACGACCGCGACGGCCGCGACGACCGCGACGATCGCGACGATCGCGACGGCCAGTGATCGCCTCCCGCGGCGGTGCCTTATCCCGCCCTTATTGCAACCTACTTGCAACAACAGCCTGAAAGCAGCAGCATGATCCTGACGGGGTCGGCCCGATCGTCTTCTCACCCGGCGACCGCCGGCCCGGCCGACCCCGTCCATACCCGGTGCGGGTTCAGACGACCGCCGGCGCGGCAGGCTCCTCCAGCAGGTCGACCAGCGTCGCCCGGGCGCGCGCCACACGGGAACGGACCGTGCCGACCGGGCAGTCGCTGACCTCGGCGGCCTCCGCGTGCGGCAGTCCGGCCAGCTGGGTCAGGACGAACGCCTCCCGACGCTCGTCCGGCAGCGCGGCCAGCAGATCCAGCAGCGCGACGCCGTCGTCGAAGCCTGGCAGGTCGCACGGCTGGGCGAGCTCGACGGCCAGCTGCCAGGTACGGATATCCACAGGGGACAACACTCAATCCACAGGCTGTGATCCCCACCATGAATCGGGGGCATCCTGGTGTCCGTACAGGCGGACCGGGAGGTGCGGGATGCGGTGGTGGGCCGGGGTGTGGGTGGCGGCCGGGGTGGTCGCGCTGGCGGCGTGCGGCGGGTCCACGGGAGGTGGTGGCGGGTCGGCCTCGCCGTCCCCCGGCCGTTCGTCGGGACCACCCGCCAGTCCGTCACGACCACCCGCCAGCCCGTCCGTGAGCCGATCCTCACCCCCTCCGGCCAGCCCCTCCGGAAGCCGGTCCGCGTCCCCGAGCGCGTCCGCCTCCCCGGCGGGCTGTGTCGCCGGGCACGCGGAGGTCACCGTCGCGCCGGGCGACCCGGTCGAACGGCAGCTGTGCATACGGCCCGGCACCGTCGTGACGCTGGTGCTCCGGCCCCGCGTCGACGACCGCCGCTGGACGGCCGTGAACACCTCCGCCCCCGCCTTCGTCGTCGTCTCCGGCTGGCGCCGGGACACGGACGGCACCGCGCACGCCTCGCTGCGCAGCGCCGGCACCCGGGGCGGCACGGCCAGGATCACCGCGCTGGCGAAGGCCCCGGACGTGGCGGGCGCGGCCCGGCCCGCCTTCACCCTGCGGGTGAGTGTGGTGCCGTACCCGACGCAGGGGTAGGCACCGCGGATGACCTTGATGCGCCCGTGGCGGTTCGTGGTGTGGTTCGGGACCGTCAGTCTGCTCGCCGACTTCGTGTACGAGGGCGCCCGCTCGGTCACCGGCCCGCTGCTGGCGTCGCTGGGCGCGTCGGCGCTGGTGGTGGGCGTGGTGACGGGGGCCGGGGAGGCGGCGGCACTGGGGCTTCGGCTGGTCTCCGGCCCGCTCGCGGACCGTACCCGCCGCTTCTGGGGGCTGGCGATCGCCGGATACGCGCTGACGGTGGTCTCCGTGCCGCTGCTGGGCGTGGTCGGCACGCTGTGGGCGGCCTGCGTGCTGGTGATCGCCGAGCGGGTCGGGAAGGCCGTGCGGTCCCCGGCGAAGGACACGCTCCTGTCCCATGCCACCGCCGCGACCGGCCGTGGCCGCGGGTTCGCCGTGCACGAGGCGATGGACCAGGTCGGCGCGCTGATCGGCCCCCTCGTCGTGGCCGGCGTGCTCGCCCTCACCGGCGGTGACTACGCCCCCGCGCTCGGCGTCCTCGCCCTCCCCGGCGTCGCGGTACTGGCCCTGCTGGTGTGGCTGCGGGCAAGGGTCCCCGACCCACGGTCGTACGAAGAGGAACCCGAACCGCACGCGCGCAAACCCCACGAAAACGACCCCGCTGCCTCCGACTCCGCACCCGCCACCGCGCCCGCGCCCGGCGGCCAACTGCCGCGCGCCTTCTGGACGTACGCGGCGTTCACCGCCGCCACCACCGCCGGCTTCACCACCTTCGGCGTGCTCTCGTACCACCTCGTCGAACGGCATCTGCTGACCGCCGCCTGGGTGCCCGTCCTGTACGCCGCCGCCATGGCCGTCGACGCGCTCGCCGCACTGGCGACCGGCTGGCTGTACGACCGTCACGGGGCCCGCGTGCTGGTCGCCCTGCCGGTGCTGGCGGCCGTGGTCCCGGCGCTGGCGTTCACACGGACCGTGGGGCTCGCGGTGGCGGGTTCCCTGGTGTGGGGCGCGGCCATGGGCATCCAGGAGTCCACCCTGCGCGCGACGGTCGCCGACCTGGTGCCGCCGGGCCGGCGCGCGACGGCCTACGGCGTCTTCGCCGGGGTGGTGGGCGCGGCGAGCCTGGCGGGCGGGGCGCTGACCGGCGCGCTGTACGGCACGTCGATCCCGGCGCTGATCGCGGTGGTGGTCGGCGTGCAGGTGGTGGCGCTGGTGCTGCTCGGGGTCAGCGCGCGCACGCCGTAGCGCCTGTGGCCGGCCCGCTCAGCCGGTCGTCGGTACGTCGTCCTCGCCGATGCACCGGGTGTGCGGGGCGAGCGGCCGTACCGCGCCGCTGAGTTCGACGAGGACGTCGTCGACGGCGGTGACCCGGTCGGAGATCTCGATCTCCACGGCGGGGTCGCGGCCGTAGGTGACCAGCACCTTGTGGCCGTCGTGCGGCTTCGGCCGCCAGACCCAGTCGACGTCGTCGACGTTCACGCAGGCGTCGGTCGTGGCGGCCGGCGGCTCCAGCCCGCAGCGCGCGGTCACCGCGCCGTCCCCCCACACGGCAGCTCCGGGCACCCCGACATCGCCGCGCTCGAACCCCGCGAGCCCGGAGGGATACCCCTCCGCAACCCGCCGACAGGCGGCACTGTCCCCCCGGGCCGCGGCGTGCAGCCCATAGCCGTTCGCCCGCACCTCATGCACGACCAGCGCGCCGCCGAGAACCAGTCCCGCGACCCCCACACCCACCCCGCCCCACACCCTGCCGGCCCCCACGCCCAGCCCCTCCCCGTCGACCGATCACCCCAGTCTTCCACCGCCCCCCACACCGCCCTCGGGCCCCTCCCGCATCCCGCGACCCGGCCTCCGCCCACCCTTCACCCCCTTGCGCACCCCCGGTCGCTCTCCGAGAACCCCAGCTGCCTCAGGAGCCCGCCCGGGGACCAGGCCCTGACGTCCCGGACCGCCCCCCCGCCCGGCTCCGAAACACCGGGCGGGGCGGTGCCCGTACGCCGGTCCGAGGCCCGCGTCAGCCCGCCCCACAGACCCTCCCCGACCCGCCTCAACCCCGCCCCACAGACCCTCCGCGACCCGCGTCAGCCCTCCCCACAGACCCTCCGCGACCCGCCTCAACCCCGCCCCACAGACCCTCGGCGACCCGCCTCAACCCCGCCCCACAGACCCTCCGCGACCCGCCTCAACCCCGCCCCACAGACCCTCCGCGACCCGCCTCAACCCCGCCCCACAGACCCTCCGCGACCCGCCTCAACCCCGCCCCACAAACCCTCCGCGACCCGCCTCAACCCCGCCCCACAAACCCTCCGCGACCCGCCTCAACCCGTCTCACGGACCGTGCTCCCCGGTACTCCCCCCACCGTGAAGCCGATCACCGCCCCGCCGCCCTCGCGCTGGAAGGCGAAGGGGGCGCCGCCGTGGGCCATGGCCACCTCGCGGACGATGGAGAGGCCGAGGCCGGAGCCGGGGAGGGAGCGGGCGTCGGCGGCGCGGTAGAAGCGGTCGAAGACACGGACGAGGTCGCAGTCGGCGATGCCGGGGCCCCGGTCGAGGACCTCGACACGGACCGTGCCGGTCCGGGCGGGCCCGGAGACGGAGATCTCGATGGGACCGGTGCCGTCGCGGTCGAACTTCGCCGCGTTCTCCACGAGGTTGGACAGCGCCCGGGTCAGCATCCCGAGCCGCCCGTCCGTCGTCGTGTCGCCGCTGGAGCGGACCGTGACCTCCCGCCCCGTACGGCGCCGGGCGACCCCCGCGACGTCCTCGGCGATGTCGACGAGGTCCACCCGCTGCGGCGGCTCCGTGTCGGACTGCCCGGCGGCGAGATCGACCAACTCGTTGACGAGGTCGGTGAGTTCGCGTGCCTCCTGGCCGAGGTCGGCGACCAGTTCCTCCCTCGTCGAGGGCGGCAGTTCGTCGATGCGGCGCAGCAGGGAGATGTTCGTCCGCAGAGAGGTGAGCGGGGTGCGCAGTTCGTGGCCCGCGTCCTGGACCAGGCGCCGCTGGTCCTCCTCCGACTGGGCGAGCCGGCCGAGCATCCGGTCGAAGGCGCGGCCGAGGCGGCCCACCTCGTCGTACCCGGTGACCGGCACGTCGATGCCGAGCCGGCGGGTGCGGGCCACGTCCTCGGCGGCCGAGGTCAGGATGATCAGCCGGCGGGTGATGCGCCGGGCCAGCCACCAGCCGAACAGACCGGCGGCGGTGACCACGGCGGCCATCAGGATCAGCGTGCGCTGCTGCAGCGCCCGCAGCAGGTCCTCGGTGTCGCTGAACTCCTGCGCCACCTGCACGGCACCCCGCCCGTCGCCGAGCGACACGGTCGCGATGCGGTAGACGTCCGCGTCGACGCCGACGTCCTTGTGCTCGACCATCTGCGCGGCCGCGCGCGTCACCGCGATCGCCCGGTCCGCGGCCGTCACCGGCAGCCCCGGGCTCCCGGAGTCGACGACCTTGCCGTCCGGCCCCAGCACCTGCACGTCCGTCCGGGCCGGCCGCACGATGTCATGGCCCGGCGCCGACGAGGAGAAGTCGTCCGGGGTCATCCGGTGCTGGCGCACCTCGTCCCGCAGGTCCTGCACGACCTGGTCGAACACCGACTCCTGGTCCACCCGCACCAGCCGCGCCGCCGCGCTGTACGACAGCACGCCGACCAGCACGGTCACACAGGCGGTGACCGTCGCGAACGACACCGCGAACGTGGTGCGCAGGGAGACCAGCCCGGGCCGCCGTCTGGCCAGCAGCCGCCTGAGCCGGCCCACTCAGTCCTCCCGGAGCACGTAACCCACGCCACGGACCGTGTGGATCAGCGCGGGCGCGCCGGGCACGTCGAGCTTGCGGCGCAGATAGCCGACGTACACGGCGAGGTTCTTCGAGCCGGGGCCGAAGTCGTAGCCCCAGATCCGGTCGTAGATCGTGGAGTGGTCGAGCACGATGCCGGCGTTGCGCACCAGCAGTTCCAGCAGCTCGAACTCGGTACGGGTCAGCTCCAGCTCGCGCTCCCCGCGCCAGGCGCGCCGGGCCTGGACGTCCATGCGCAGCCCGGCGGCCTCGATCTGCCGGCCGGAGGACGGGAAGGCGTCCTTCGTCCCCCTGGCCTCCTTCGGCGGTACGTCGGGCCCGGCGCCGTTCTCCAGGCTGCTGCGGCGCAGCAGGGCCCGCAGCCGGGCGAAGACCTCCTCGACGTCGAAGGGCTTGACCACGTAGTCGTCGGCGCCGGCGTCCAGGCCGGCGATGCGGTCCGCGGTCTCCACGAGCGCGGTGAGCATGAGGATGGGCGTGCGGTCACCCTCGGCGCGCAGTACCCGGCAGACCTGGAGGCCGTCGATGCCGGGCATCATCACGTCGAGCAGCAGCACGTCGGGCGGGGTCTTGTGGGCCTGCGCCAGTGCCTCGACACCGTCGGCGACCGCGGTGACCTGGTAGCCCTCCAGGGTCAGGGCGCGCTCCAGCGCGTGGCGGATGGCGCGGTCGTCTTCGGCGAGCAGCACAGTTTGGGGCACGTACCCAGTCTGCCAAGCCCTGTGGGGGTTCGGCCGAGGTGAGCGGACCGACGATCACCCTTTTTACCCGCCTCTCACCGTCACACAGGCAACCGAAGACGTACGCCTACCGTCTTCTCACCGACGGCCGGAGGTACCGCTCACCCGCCTGACGGACCGGTGGGGGACAGCGCCGCCAGCTGCTGCGCGAACGGCACGACCTCCAGGTCGTCCCTGGCCGGCCGCGGACCCGGGAGCGCCGACAGTCCCGTCATCAGCCGGGCCAGCTCCCCCGCCGCCCGCTCGATCCGGCCCTCCAGGCCCTCCGCGCCCCAGTCCTCCGAGGCCGCGTACACCCCGGTGGGCACGACCACCGCCCGCAAGTACGCGAACAGCGGACGCAGCGCGTGTTCCAGGACCAGCGAGTGGCGGGCCGAGCCGCCCGTCGCCGCGACCAGGACCGGCTTGCCCTCCAGCGCGTCCTTGTCGAGGACGTCGAAGAACGACTTGAACAGGCCGCTGTAGGAGGCCGAGAACACCGGCGTGACGACGACCAGTCCGTCCGCCGACGTCACGGCGTCCTGCGCGGCGGCCAGGGTGCGGCCCGGGAAGCCGTTGGTCAAGTTGTGCGCGATCTCCACGGCGAGGTCGCGCAGCTCGACCACCTCGACCTCGACCGGGGCCTGCCGGCCCACCGCCGCGGCCAGCCGGTCGGCCAGCAGCCGCGTGGACGACGGAACGCTCAGCCCCGCCGAGACGACGACGAGCTTCATGCGACGACCTCCTCATCCGCGGCCTTGCGTCCGGCCTTCTCCGCGTCCTTCTGTGCGTCCTTCTGTGCGACCTTCTGTACGGCCTTCTGCGCGTCGGCGAGCAGCGACGCGTGGGTCGGCGCCTCCGGCACGTCCGCCGGACGGCCCGCCGCGAACTCCTTGCGCAGCACCGGCACGACCTCCTCGCCCAGCATGTCCAGTTGCTCCAGCACGGTCTTCAGCGGCAGCCCGGCGTGGTCCACCAGGAACAGCTGGCGCTGGTAGTCACCTGCGTACTCCCGGAAGGCGAGCGTCTTCTCGATGACCTCCTGCGGGGAGCCGACGGTCAGCGGGGTCTGGTCGGTGAAGTCCTCCAGCGAGGGCCCGTGGCCGTACACCGGAGCGTTGTCGAAGTACGGACGGAACTCGCGCACCGCGTCCTGCGAGTTGCGGCGCATGAACACCTGCCCGCCGAGGCCCACGATCGCCTGCTCCGGCGTCCCGTGCCCGTAGTGCGCGTACCGGGTCCGGTACAGCTCGACCATGCGCTTGGTGTGGTCGGCCGGCCAGAAGATGTTGTTGTGGAAGAAGCCGTCGCCGTAGTACGCGGCCTGCTCGGCGATCTCCGGCGAGCGGATCGAGCCGTGCCAGACGAACGGGGGCACCCCGTCCAGCGGCCTCGGCGTCGAGGTGAAGCCCTGCAACGGCGTCCGGAACTTCCCCTCCCAGTCCACGACGTCCTCACGCCACAGGCGGCGCAGCAACGCGTAGTTCTCTATCGCGAGGTTGACGCCCTGGCGGATGTCCTGGCCGAACCAGGGGTAGACCGGCCCGGTGTTGCCGCGGCCCATCATCAGGTCCACCCGGCCGTCGGCCAGGTGCTGGAGCATCGCGAAGTCCTCGGCGATCTTCACCGGGTCGTTGGTGGTGATGAGGGTCGTCGAGGTGGAGAGGATCAGCCTCTCCGTGCGCGCGGCGACGTATCCGAGCATCGTGGTCGGGGACGAGGGCACGAACGGCGGGTTGTGGTGCTCGCCGGTCGCGAACACGTCCAGGCCGACCTCCTCGGCCTTCAGGGCGATGGCGACCATGGCCTTGATGCGCTCACGCTCGGTCGGCGTACGGCCCGTGGTGGGGTCCGGCGTCACATCGCCGACGCTGAAGATCCCGAACTGCATGGTCGCTCGACCTCCAAGTTGTTGACGGTTCAACTATACCCCCCTAACGAGGCCCGGCTCCCCTGTATTCCGCGCACTGTCAGTGCCCCGTCCTACGATCCCGCCATGGCCGCCGAACGCCGTGACACCCGAGGCATCGTCGGCGCCGCGGACTTCCTCGCCCGCGTCGACTTCCGCCGCCCCGACGCCGCCGAGCCGCTGCGCGCGTACGTCGAGCACTACTGGCTGATCGACTGGGACCTCCCCGAGCCCTACGTCTCACACGTGGTCCCGCATCCCGCCGTGCACATCGTCTTCCAGCAGTTCGAAGGCCAGGAGCCCTTCGTGGAGATCGCCGGCGTCCAGCACGGCCTCTTCACCCAGAAACTCGAGGGGCGGGGCCGGGTGTGCGGCATCAAGTTCCGGCCGGGCCGCTTCCGCGCCTTCGCGCCGGACCGGCCGGTGAGCGCGTGGACGGGCCACCGGGTCCGCTCCCCCGAGGTCCTCCCGGACGCCGATCCCGCCGCCGTCCTCGCCCCCGACGACGAGCCGACCCGCATCGCCGCCCTCGACACCTTCCTCCTCACCCGGAACCCACGCCCCGACCCCCAGGCCGAACTCGCCGCGGCCCTGGTCGACCGCGCCCGCACCGACCGCTCCATCCGTCGGGTCACCGAACTGGCCCACACGGAGGGCATGTCCGTACGCCTGCTGCAGCGCCTGTTCGCCGCCCACGTCGGCGTAGGCCCTGGGGGTCCCCCCTCTGGGGGAGGGTGATCCTGCGCTACCGCATCCACGAGGCCCTGGAGCGCGCCGAGTCCTCGGACAAGCTCGACTGGGCCACCCTCGCCGCCGACCTCGGCTACGCCGACCAGGCCCACCTGGTACGCGACTTCACCGCGACGGTGGGGGTACCGCCGACGGCGTACGCGGCACAGGGCGGCGGGGTGGGCTGAGCCGACACCGCTCCGGCGCCGCTCGGTCGCCGATCCGGCAGCGCTCCGGCACCAGCCGCGCCCGGACGCGCTAGACGTCCCCGGCGCGCAGCCGGGTGATCTGCCGGCCGCTGAACTCCACCGTCCGCCTCATGTGCCAGACGACAACGGCGAGTTGGGCATCGTCCAGGTCGTCGAAGAGGGTGGACCAGCCGCCGCTCAGCCGCTCCCACATCCGGCCGAACTCGGCGATCTTCTCCGGCACCGTCAGCACCAGCACCTTGCGCCGGTCGTCCGCGTCCCGCCGCCGTACGACGTACCCGGCCTTCTCCAGCCGGTCCACCAGCCGCGTCGCCGACCCGGTCGTCAGTCCCGTCAGCTCGGCGATCCGGCCCGTGGTCACCGGCCCGCCCTCCAGCGTCAGCAGGTTCAGGCACTGCAGATCCGTCGGATGCAGCCCGATGCGGTCGGCCACGGCCTGGTTGAACAGGGCGTAGGAGGCCATGTAGCGGCGCGAGACCGTGGACAGCTCCTCCAGCAGCCGCTCCCGTGCGCCACCCGCCATGCCCCGCTCCTTCACTTCTGCACCGTGCAGAGATCGTACGGCGCAGAGGTCCGCCGGCCCGGAAGCCACGGCTGCCGCGACTCAGCAGTAGTAACTCAGCAGTAGTAGTCGTCGCCCTCAGAAGCAGTAGTCGTCGCCCGTGGCCAGGACGAGTACCCGCTGCCGGTCGTTCCGCCGGTTCCGGTCCACCGTGCCGCCGCTCCACACCGTGTCGATCTCCAGCAGCACCTCCGACGGCGCCCCCCGCAGCCGTACCCTCAGCCCGATCCGCTCGCCCACCCCGTCCGCCGCCAGCGCCCCCACCCGGCACAGCACCGCCTGCGGCTCCGACCGCGCACACCCCGCCGGCCACGACTGCGCGTCCGCCAGCGCCCGCGACCAGCGCAGCCGTACCGTCGCGTCCGGTACGGCGGACGGCCCGAAGTTGCCGGGCGTGAACCGCACCTCCACCCGCCCGTCGGTCAGCGAGGCGGCACCGTGGTAGGCGAGGTCGGCCTCCGGACCGCCCCCGACGGCCCGCGCGGGACCCACCGCCCCCCAGACCGCGGCCAGCACCGCCGCCGCCCCCGCAAGAACCCTCCGCATGCCCCACTCCTCACTCCGGCGCCGTGGACGTACGGATGTATCCCGCGCGCGGGCGCTCCGCAGGCGCCCTCCATCAGGTGACACCGCGCGTGACACGCTGCTGCCATGCTCATCGCCCGCTCCGCCGCCCTCTTCGTCCTCGCCGCCCTCTTCGAGATCGGCGGCGCCTGGCTGATCTGGCAGGGCGTCCGCGAACACCGCGGCTGGCTGTGGATGGCCGGCGGCGTCCTCGCACTCGGCGCGTACGGCTTCGTGGCCACCTTCCAGCCCGACGCGCACTTCGGCCGCATCCTGGCGGCGTACGGCGGCATCTTCGTCGCGGGTTCGATCCTGTGGGGGGTGGTCGCGGACGGGTACCGGCCGGACCGCTGGGACGTGACGGGGGCCGCGATCTGCCTGGCCGGCATGGCCGTGATCATGTGGGCCCCGAGAAACGGCGGATGACCGCCCCGTACCGAGGAGCGCTCCCCCATACCAAGGGACGCCCGGTGCCTCCCGCCTATCCTGTCCGGGACGAACCCGCACACCGAACCCCGCCGAGGAGCAACCTGATGGCCCCGTCCCGCATAGCGATCGTCACCGGCGCGAGCAGCGGAATCGGCGCCGCGACCGCCCGCAGGCTCGCCGAGGCCGGCTACCGCGTCGTCCTCACCGCCCGCCGCGAGGACCGCATCGAGGCGCTGGCCAAGGAGCTCAACGAGGCGGGCCACCAGGCGACCGCGTACCGGCTCGACGTCACCGACCGCGCCGCCGTCGACGAGTTCGCGACGGCCTTCACGACGGTCGCCGTCCTCGTCAACAACGCCGGTGGAGCCCTCGGCGCCGACCCGGTCGCGACCGGCGACCCGGCCGACTGGCGCACGATGTACGAGACGAACGTCCTCGGCACGCTGAACGTCACCCAGGCCCTGCTGCCCAAGCTGGTCGCGAGCGGCGACGGCACGGTGGTCGTGATCTCCTCCACCGCGGGCCACGGCACCTACGAGGGCGGCGCGGGCTATGTCGCCGCCAAGCACGGGGCCCACGTCCTCGCCGAGACCCTCCGCCTGGAGATCGTCGGACAGCCGGTGCGGGTCATCGAGATCGCGCCCGGCATGGTCAAGACCGACGAGTTCGCACTGACCCGCTACGGCGGGGACGCGGAGGCGGCGTCCAAGGTGTACGAGGGCGTGGCCGAGCCGCTGACCGCCGACGACGTGGCCGACACCATCAGTTGGGCGGTCACCCGCCCCCACCACGTCAACGTCGACCTCCTGGTCCTGCGTCCGCGCGCCCAGGCGTCCAACACCAAGGTCCACCGGGACCTGTGATGGCCGCCGACGAGGGTGAACAGCGGCGCCTCGCCCTGGAGAAGAAACGCGAACGCTACGTCTGGTACTACCTCGCGTACTTCCTCTTCGGCATCCATGTCGTCGCGTTCGTGATGATCTACGCCGTGCTGCACGCCAAGTAGGCATAGAGTCACAGCCTGTGGACAGACACCTACGCTTCGACGCGCTGCACAACTTCCGTGACCTGGGCGGCTATTCGACCCCCGACGGGCACCGGATCCGTCCCGGGCGCCTGTACCGGGCGGACTCGCTGGCCAAGTTGGGGCGGGGCACGGAGGACTGGTCCCGGTTCCTCTCACTGGGCGTCCGCACGGTCGTCGACCTCCGCCACCCCTGGGAGATCGAGAAGCGCGGCCGCGTCCCCGACGACCCGTCCTTCACCTACCACAACCTCAGCATCGAGCACCGCCCGTACAACCAGCCGGCGTTGCCGCCCGAAATCGACCCGGGTCCGTATCTGGCGGAGCGGTACATGGAGGTGGCGGAGGACGGCACCAAGGAGATCCGCCGGGCGCTGGAACTCGTCGTGGCCGCGGCGGAGTCCGCCGACCCCCTGGTCTTCCACTGCGCCTCCGGCAAGGACCGCACCGGCCAACTGGCCGCACTCGTCCTGACGTTGCTGGGCATCCCGGACGAGACGATCATCGAGGACTACAGCCTCACCGAACTCGCGACACCGGCGATCCTCGCGGCCTGGACGGCACGCGAGGGCCACGCCCCGACCTGGCTGGGCTTCGGCCGCGCCCCGGCGACGGTGATGCGCACGTACCTGACCGCCATGAAGGCACGCTACGGCTCGATCGAGAGCTACGTGACGGGGGAACTCTCCTTGGACGCTGGGGAGTTGTCATCCCGCCTCCGAGCTTCCCTCCTGGAACCCCGCCCCACCACCTGGCCACCCCTGACCTACCGCAGAGCGACCCCCTCCGACGCCCCCACCCTGGTCCGCCTCCGCGACACAGCCGCCCTCTGGCAACTGGCCCGCGGCATCGACCAGTGGAAGCCGGGCGAGAAGGACGAAACCCACTTCCGCACCCGCATACGGGAGGGCGAGGTCTGGCTGGCCTACGCGGACGACCACCTGACCGGCGCCTACGAACTCTGGTGGGACGACCCGGCAGCCTGGGGCCCCCGCCCCTCCGACGCCGGCTACATCCACCGCCTCATGACGGTCCCCCACACCTCCCCACCCGGCACGGGCCGCCACCTCCTCACCCACGCCGAATCCCGCATCACCGCAAAGGGCCGCCCCTACGCCCGCCTTGACTGCCTGTCCTCCAACCCCCGACTGCGCGCGTACTACGAGTCGGCGGGCTACGCGGTCGTAGGCGAACAGCCGGCCAAGCCGGCCGGCACGGGCAGCCCGTACGCGGTGACCCTGCTGGAGAAGCGGCTGACGGGCTGACTCAGCCCTTCACGCAGACGACCTGCTTCAGCTTCGCCACGACCTCGACGAGGTCCCGCTGCTGGTCGATGACCTGCTCGATCGGCTTGTAGGCACCCGGGATCTCGTCGACCACGCCGGAGTCCTTGCGGCACTCCACGCCTCGCGTCTGCTCCTCCAGGTCCTTGGTGGAGAAGCGGCGCTTGGCGGCGTTGCGGCTCATGCGCCGACCCGCGCCGTGGGAGGCCGAGTTGAAGGCCTTCTCGTTGCCGAGACCCTTCACGATGTACGAACCCGTGCCCATGGAGCCCGGGATGATGCCGTACTCGCCGGAGCCCGCCCGGATCGCGCCCTTGCGGGTGACGAGCAGGTCCATCCCGTCGTACCGCTCCTCCGAGACGTAGTTGTGGTGGGCGCTGATCTCCGGCTCGAACGTCGGCTTCGCCTTCTTGAACTCCTTGCGGACCACGTCCTTCAGGAGCGCCATCATCATCGTACGGTTGTGCTTGGCATACTCCTGCGCCCAGAAGAGGTCGTTCCGGTATGCCGCCATCTGCGGAGTGTCCGCCACGAACACCGCGAGGTCACGGTCGACCAGGCCCTGGTTGTGCGGAAGTTTTTGCGCCACACCGATGTGGTGTTCCGCGAGTTCTTTACCGATGTTCCGCGAACCGGAGTGAAGCATGAGCCACACCGAATCGGACAAATCGATACAAACCTCCACAAAATGATTCCCTTGGCCAAGGGTTCCCATTTGCGCAGCGGCCCGCTCCCGCCGGAATCTGACCGCTTCTGCAACCCCGTCGAACCGGGCCCAGAAGTCCTCCCATCCTCCAGTGGCCAGCCCGTGGAAGCGCCCCGGCTCCACCGGGCTGTCATGCATCCCCCGCCCCACCGGAATCGCCTGCTCGATCTTCGAGCGCAGCCGGGAGAGATCTCCCGGGAGGTCGTTCGCCGTCAGGGACGTCTTCACCGCCGACATTCCGCAGCCGATGTCCACCCCCACCGCCGCCGGGCACACCGCACCCCGCATCGCGATCACCGAGCCGACCGTCGCGCCCTTGCCGTAGTGGACGTCCGGCATGACCGCGAGGCCCTTGATCCAGGGCAGGGTGGCGACGTTGCGGAGCTGCTGGAGGGCGCCCTCCTCGACCGACGCGGGGTCGGTCCACAGACGGATCGGGACCTTCGCCCCCGGTATCTCCACGTACGACATGTCTTCCTCATTCCCCCGGAAATGACAACAAAGATATCCACAGGTGGGTAATCGCAAAAACGGCGCCAAGGTCTACGAAAAGGACAGCGGACCGGCGGTCACGGCGTTGCGTGCGATAGACATTGTCTGCAGGGGTGCCCCCTGCGCGGCAAGCGATTAACCAGCGAGAGGAGCCTGACCGTGCAGCGGAAGGCGTACGTATCCGGCGTCGCCGCGCTCCTCGCGGCGCTGCTGGCCGGCTGCACCGGCGGCTCCAGCGGCGGCGGCACGACGGACGACGCGAACCGGGGCAACGCCGGCACGGCCACCCCCGCCGCCCAGCCGGGCAAGTACGACACGCTCCCGGAACCCTGCAGCGCGGTCAGCCACAACACCCTCGACTCCCTGCTGCCCGGCATCAAGCAGATCGCCGACCAGGACCAGCGCCAGAAGGCGTACGAGGGAGAGGCCGACCTCACCTACGACACCGACCGCAAGTCCGGCTGCCGTTGGAAGGTGGAGTCCACGGACGCGACGGACCATCTCCTCGTCGACTTCGAGCGGGTGGTGTCGTACGACAACGCGGTGAGCGACGACGCCGAGGCCCAGCAGTTGTTCGCGGCGAAGGTGGAGGCGGCGGACCTGCCCGAGCCGACCACCTCCAGCTCGGCCGCGGGCGTCACCGCCGACGCCGGTACCTCACCCACCACCTCGTCCTCACCCTCCTCATCACCCTCGCCATCGGCGTCCTCCTCGTCGTCCGCGGCCCCCTCCGACCTCCAGCCCCGCGTCCTGTCCGGTCTCGGCGACGAGGCGTTCCTCGACGACGTGGTCAGCGGCTCCGGTTCGACGGCTCAGCAGCGCACGGTGACTGTGGCGTTCCGCACGTCGAACGTCATCGTGACCATCGAGTACACGGAGCAGCCGGCCACCGTCGGCACGGTCCCGGACAGCAAGGAAATGCAGGACAGGGCAAGGAAACTGGCCTCTCAGCTGGCGGACACGCTGGGCGGATAAGGGGTGTTCACCGCTCCCCCGCGTCCCTTCGCAAAGCTTTCAAAGCAAAACCGCACAGCTTCCTCACCGCGTACCGTGGCCCCTCGGACCCGATCCGACGGCAGGAACCACGAGCGTCATGAGTGAAGGAACCATGCAGCGACCAGCACAGCGAGATGAGCTCGACCAGCGAGAGAAGCGGGCGGGGCGCCTGGGCCGTGTCCTTGTCTGCGCGGCGGCGGTCCCCGTGATGCTGATCGTCGCCGGCTGTTCCTCGGACTCCGGCTCCGGTGACAGTGGGAGCAAGGGGTCGCAGAGCGGCGGGAAGACGTCCGCGTCGGCGGGCGGGAGCGCGTCGCCGACGGTGCAGGCGGCGGCGTACCGGACGATTCCCGACTCGTGCGGGACGTTGTCGCAGAAGACGCTGACCTCGCTGGTGCCGAAGGGGGTCAAGTCCGCCAAGAAGGGCGCTTCGGACGAGGCGGGCACGCGGGCGAGCTGCTCGTGGAGCAGTCTGGCCAACAACGGTGTGAAGGGCTCGCAGTTCCGCTGGTTGAACGTGTCGCTGCTGCGCTTCGACTCGGACGCGGCGCGTGGTGAGGGCAACCAGCTGGCGCACGTGTACTACGAGAAGCAGGTCAAGGACGCCCAGTCGGTGGCGGGCGCGAAGAACGTGAAGTCGCAGGCGGTCGCCGGGACGGGCGACGAGGCGACGGCGGTGCGCTACGACCTGAAGAAGAAGGAGGGCGCCTTCAAGCAGCAGACGGTCGTGGCGCGGGTGGAGAACGTGGTGGTCACCCTCGACTACAACGGCGCGGGTCTGGCCGGTGACAAGACGCCGAACGCCGACGATCTGAGCAAGCTGGCGCAGCAGGCGGCCAAGGAGGCGGTGGCCTCGGTGGCGGCGGCCAACGGCGACGGCGGCCAGGGCGGCGGTTCCGGCGGCGGCTCGGGTGGCGGTTCGGGTTCGGGCACGGCGAAGCCGTCGCCTTCGAAGTCCGCGGCGCCGTCGGCGTCGGCGTCGAAGGCCGCGAAGTCCTCCGCGTCCCCCTCGGCCTCCCCTTCCTCCTCAGCGTCGCAGAAGAGCTGACCGTCACATCTGGACGGCAAATCGCAGCTCAACACCGCATTTTGACGGAGCCCGGCCCCCGGTGAGGGCCGGGCTCCTCCCGTCCGGCAGTACGACTGACATACACATGTGCCACCCTGTTGCGCGCAACAACACGCAAGGGGAGGGGAGTACGGGTGGCCGCGCCACTGCAGCTGACTCGGATGCACCGCGTTCTCATCGGCGTGGTCGTGACCGGCGCCGTGATCATCGCCGGCATCGGCTTCGCCGGTTCGTACGCGGCGGTCCGCGAGTTGGCCATCAAGAAGGGCTTCGGGAACTTCGCGTACGTGTTCCCGATCGGCATCGACGCCGGTATCTGTGTCCTGCTCGCCCTGGACCTCCTCCTGACCTGGATCCGCATCCCCTTCCCGTTGTTGCGGCAGACGGCGTGGCTGCTGACGGCGGCGACGATCGCCTTCAACGGCGCGGCGGCCTGGCCGGACCCGCTGGGTGTGGGCATGCACGGTGTGATCCCGGTGCTGTTCATCGTCGCCGTGGAGGCGGCCCGGCACGCGATCGGCCGGATCGCGGACATCACGGCCGACAAGCACATGGAGGGCGTGCGGCTGACCCGTTGGCTGCTGTCCCCGGTGCCGACCTTTCTGCTGTGGCGCCGGATGAAGCTGTGGGAGCTGCGCTCCTACGAGCAGGTCATCAAGCTGGAGCAGGAACGTCTCGTCTATCAGGCGCGGCTGCATTCGCGGTTCGGCCGCGCGTGGCGCCGCAAGGCTCCGGTGGAGTCCCTGATGCCGCTGCGGCTGGCCCGTTACGGCGTCCCGCTGGCGGACACGGCTCCGTCGGGCCTGGCCGCGGCGGGCATCGAGCCGGTCCTGCTGCCCCCGGCCCCGGCTCCGACGCCCACGCAGCAGATCGCCCCGCCGCCGGTGAACCGCGCGGTGGAGGCGCCGAAGGCTCCGGAGCCGGTGGAGCAGTACGACTACCCGCCCGAGGCGCCCGAGCCGGAGGTGAGCCCCTGGCTGCACGCCCGGCACCCGCAGCAGATCGAGTACCACGGCGACTACGACCCGACGTACGACCCGGAGCAGTACGCCCAGTGGTACGCGGAACAGCAGCAGGCCGAGCAGTACCAGCAGGAGCAGTACCAGCAGGAGCAGTACCAGCAGGAGCAGTACCAGCAGGAGCAGCAGTACCAGGAAGAGCCGTCCCCGGAGGAGACCGGCAGCTTTCCCATCCCGGTGAGTCCCGGCCGTACCCGCGAGCTGGGTGAGGGAGGCGGGCCGCCGGAGCTGACCGAGGAGGACTACTACCTGGTCTTCAAGAAGTCGATAGACGGCAGCTATCCCACCTCGGGCCAGTTCAGGGACGACGTGGAGGCGACCTACGGCACCGCGCTCCCGCAGCGGGAGGCCGAGCGCATGGTCAACCGCTTCACCAACCGGCACACAGCGGAACTGCAGGAAGACCACATCGCCTGACCGGCACCGGCGCAGGCAAAGGCGCAGGCACAGGAAAAGGGGCCCTCGGCAGAGGGCCCCTTTCCGTTGCCGTTACGCACTGCTCGCTGCTCGCTACTCGCTACTCGCCGAGCAGGCGCCGCACCCGGTCCTGTCCCACCGCCAGCAGCAGCGTGGGCAGTCGCGGGCCCGTGTCGCGCCCGACCAGCAGGTGGTACAGCAGCGCGAAGAAGGTCCGCTGGGCCGTCTTGATCTCGGCCGGCAGTTCCTTGGGCGTGGCGTCGGCCGCGAACCCGGCCTGCACCTTGGGGACGCCGTAGACGAGGTGGGTCAGGCCGTCCAGCGACCAGTGCGACTCCAGTCCGTCGAGCAGCAGCCGCAGCGACTGCTGGGAGGCCTCGTCGAGGGACTTCAGCAGTTCGGCGTCGGGCTCGTCCCGCACGATGGTGCGCTGGTCGGCGGGGACCTGGGTGTTGATCCAGGACTCGGCACGGTCGTACCGCGGGCGTGCCTCGTCCAGCGAGGCGAGCGGGTTCTCGGGGTCGAGCTCGGAGAGGATCCTGAGCGCCTGGTCCTCGTGTCCGGCGGTGATGTCGGCGACCGAGGCGAGCGTGCGGTACGGCAGCGGTCGCGGCGTCGTCGGCAGCGCACCGGCAGCCGTGCCCACCGCGCGGGCGTGCGCGGCGACGTCACCCGGCAGGGACGAGCCGTCGGCGACCTTGGCGTCGAGCTTGTCCCACTCGTCGTAGAGCCGCTGGATCTCCTGGTCGAAGGCGATCTTGAAGGACTGGTTGGGCCGGCGGCGGGCGTAGAGCCAGCGCAGGATCTGCGGCTCCATGATCTTCAGGGCGTCGGCGGGCGTCGGCACACCGCCGCGCGAGGAGGACATCTTCGCCATGCCGCTGATGCCCACGAACGCGTACATGGGGCCGATGGGCTGCTTGCCGCCGAAGATGCCGACGATCTGGCCGCCGACCTGGAAGCTGGAGCCGGGGGACGAGTGGTCGACGCCGGACGGCTCGAAGACGACGCCCTCGTAGGCCCAGCGCATCGGCCAGTCGACCTTCCAGACCAGCTTGCCGCGGTTGAACTCGTTGAGCCGGACGGTCTCGGAGAAGCCGCAGGAGGTGCAGGAGTAGGTCAGCTCGGTGGTGTCGTCGTCGTAGGACGTGACGGTGGTGAGGTCCTTCTCGCAGTTGCCGCAGTAGGGCTTGTACGGGAAGTAGCCGACGGAGCCGGAGGCGGAGCCGTCGTCCTCGCCGGCCGCGCCGGAACCCTCGGCGGCCTCCAGTTCGGCCTCGTCGACCGGCTTCTGGGACTGCTTGGCCGGGGCCTTCTTGGTGCGGTACTGGTCGAGGATCGCGTCGATCTCGGCCCGGTGCGCGACCGCGTGCAGGATCTGGTCCCGGTAGACGCCGGAGGTGTACTGGGCGGTCTGGCTGATCCCGTCGAACTCCACGCCGAGCTGGGCCAGCGACTCGATCATCGCGGCCTTGAAGTGCTCGGCCCAGTTCGGGAACGGGGAGCCCTTCGGCGCGGGAACGGAGGTCAGCGGCTTGCCGATGTGCTCGGCCCAGGTCTCGTCGACCCCGGCGACACCCGCCGGCACCTTGCGGTAGCGGTCGTAGTCGTCCCAGGAGATGAGGTGGCGCACCTCGTGTCCGCGGCGCCGGATCTCGTCGGCGACGAGGTGCGGGGTCATCACCTCGCGCAGGTTGCCGAGGTGGATCGGACCGGACGGCGACAGCCCGGAGGCGACGACGACCGGTTTGCCGGGGGCTCGACGCTCCGACTCCTCGATGACCTCATCCGCGAAACGGGAGACCCAGTCGGTGGTCTCGGTGCTCTGAGCCACGATCGGCACGTCCTTCTTTCTGAACGGGTGACGCTCCATTGTCACAGACGCCCCCGCGCCCGGGAAAACCGCTTTACCTCCCATGGGATACTGGTTGGGTCTATCGATCCCCACGAGGAGAACGGCACCCATTCCTATGGCCCCGGTCACGTCCCTCAGCGACTCCGTCAACCAGCAGCTCACGAACGCCCTCTCGGCCACCCTGCCGGAGGCCGTCGCGGAGCCGCTGCTGCGACGCAGTGACCGGGCGGACTTCCAGGCGAACGGCATCCTCGCCCTCGCCAAGAAGGCCAAGGCCAACCCGCGTGAGCTGGCGACGCAGGTCGTCTCGCACATCGTGACCGGCGACGACCTGATCAAGGACGTCGAGGTGTCCGGCCCCGGCTTCCTGAACCTCACGATCTCCGACCGGGCGATCACCGGGAACCTCGCCGCCCGGTACGCGGACGGCGACCGCCTCGGTGTGCCCCTGAAGGAGAACGCGGGCATCACGGTCATCGACTACGCCCAGCCGAACGTGGCGAAGGAGATGCACGTCGGTCACCTGCGCTCCGCGGTCATCGGCGACGCCCTGCGCGGCATGCTCGACTTCACCGGCGAGACGACGATCGGCCGGCACCACATCGGCGACTGGGGCACCCAGTTCGGCATGCTCATCCAGTACCTGTTCGAGCACCCCGGCGAGCTGGCCCCGGCGGACGACGTCGACGGCGAGCAGGCCATGTCGAACCTGAACCGGGTGTACAAGGCCTCGCGCGCGGTCTTCGAGGCGGACGAGGAGTTCAAGGAGCGGGCGCGGAAGCGGGTCGTCGCCCTGCAGTCCGGCGACAAGGAGACCCTCGACCTGTGGCAGCAGTTCGTGGACGAGTCGAAGGTCTACTTCTACTCGGTCTTCGAGAAGCTGGACATGCGGATCCGGGACGAGGAGATCGTCGGCGAGTCCGCGTACAACGAGGGCATGCCCGAGACCGCCCGGCTCCTGGAGGAGATGGGTGTCGCGGTGCGCTCCGAGGGCGCGCTCGTGGTCTTCTTCGACGACATCCGGGGCAAGGACGACCAGCCGGTGCCGCTGATCGTGCAGAAGGCGGACGGCGGCTTCGGTTACGCCGCCTCGGACCTGACGGCGATCCGCAACAGGGTCACCGACCTGCACGCGACGTCCCTGTTGTACGTGGTGGACGTACGCCAGTCCCTCCACTTCAAGATGGTCTTCGAGGCGGCGAGGCGTGCGGGCTGGCTGACCGACGCCGTGACCGCGCACAACATGGGCTACGGCACGGTGCTCGGCGCGGACGGCAAGCCGTTCAAGACGCGTGAGGGCGCGAGCGTACGGCTGGAGGACCTGCTGGACGAGGCGGTCCAGCGGGCCGCCGAGGTCGTACGCGAGAAGGCCCAGGACCTCACCGAGGACGAGATCCAGGAGCGGGCCGCGCAGGTCGGCATCGGCGCCGTGAAGTACGCCGACCTGTCGACGTCCCCCAACCGGGACTACAAGTTCGACCTGGACCAGATGGTCTCGCTGAACGGCGACACGAGCGTGTACCTCCAGTACGCGTACGCCCGTATCCAGTCGATCCTGCGCAAGGCGGGCGACACGAAGCCGGCCGCCCACCCGGAGCTCGAACTCGCCCCGGCGGAGCGGGCGTTGGGCCTGCACCTGGACGCGTTCGGCGACACGGTCTTCGAGGCGGCCGCGGAGTACGCCCCGCACAAGCTGGCGTCCTACCTCTACCAACTGGCGTCGCTCTACACGTCGTTCTACGACAAGTGCCCGGTCCTCAAGGCCGATACCCCGGCGCAGGTCGAGAACCGTCTGTTCCTGTGCGACATGACGGCCCGTACGCTCCACCAGGGCATGGCGCTGCTCGGGATCAGGACGCCCGAGCGTCTCTGACCTCGAACTCGCACCACACGGCCTTGCCCAACTCGCGCTCCCGGACACCCCACTTGTCGCTCAGGGCCGCGACCAGCAGCAGTCCGCGCCCGCCTTCGGCCCCGGTGTCCCCGCTCTCCACAATGCGGGGCTCGCCGGGGCCGCTGTCGTGCACCTCGACGCCCAGCACCCGTCCGTCGTAGCGCAGGAGCAGCCGTGAGTGGCGGCCGGGCGGGACGCCGTGCAGCAGGGCGTTGGTGACCAGTTCGCTCACGCAGAGCAGTACGTCGTCGGCGCGGTCGGTTCCGGCGAGGCCCCAGCCGGTCAAGGTCTCCGCCGTGAACCTCCGCGCGGCCTGCACGGATCGGCGCTCACGGCGGAAGAACCGCTCGCGCAGGGTGGGGAGTTGGATCGTGTCATTCACAGGACGAGAGTTGCGCAGAGTGACTAGTGTTGATCACTCCGTAAATCCGTACAGATTTTTTGTACGGGCTCGCACCCGGTGACGTACGCGCCCCGAGGGGGAGGGAGTCCTGCATGAGTGCCAGGAGGCCACCGCGGCCGAAGAACCTCACGTCCATGAAGATGCTGGGCAAGCAACTGGGCGCCGCGCGTCGCGCCGCGGGCCTCACCCAGAGCTCCCTCGCCGCGGCCGTCCGGGTCGACGAGGAGACCATCGCCTCGATCGAACAGGGCAGACGCGCCCTGAAGCCGGACCTGGCCGCCGCGCTCGACGACCTCCTCCAGACCAAGGGCACGTTGTCGGCGGGCGTGGCCAACCTCCCGGACATCGACCAGTTCCCGATGTGGGCGGAGCTTTACATGGAGCATGAGAGGGAGGCGATTGCGTTGTCCTGGTACGACAACGCGGTGCTTCCCGGTCTGCTCCAGACGGATGCGTACGTGCGCGGGGTACTGCGCAATCGTGTCCCCGCCTACGACGAGACCGAGATCGAGACGCGTACGGCCGCCCGTCTCGAACGCCAGGAGATCCTGCACCGCAGGAATCCGCCGACCTTGAGCTTCATCGTGTGGGAGCCGGTGCTGCGCATGCGCATCGGCGGGGCGGAGGTGTGGCGCGAGCAGCTTCGGCACCTGGCGGGCGGTGGCTGAACTGCCCTGCGTGTCACTGCAGTTCCTGCAGCTGGACAGTCCATACAACGCGGGCCTGAACGGCCCCTTCACGCTGCTCGAAACACCGGACCACCAGCACCTCGCCTACACCGAGTCGCAACGCGGCAGCCAGTGGGTTTCCGACGCAGATGAGGTGTCCATCCTCGCGCGCAAGTATGCGATGCTGCGGACGCAGGCTCTGACCACCCAGGATTCCATGGGCCTGCTCGACCGCCTGCTAGGAGACGAATGAGCACCGAATCACTGGAGTGGTTCAAATCGAGCTACAGCGGCGACGAGGGCGGACAATGCGTCGAAGTCGCCTTTTCATGGCGCAAGTCCAGCCATAGCAGCAGTGAAGGCGGCCAGTGCCTCGAAGTTGCTGTCGGCCCCCACACCATCCACATCCGCGACTCCAAGAACCCGGCGGACACCGGCCCCACCCTCCAGGTCACCCCGTCCGCCTGGGCCGCCTTCACCGCAACGAGGTGACGAGGGCCAGCGTCGCGTAGGGCACCGTCACGGTGCCGCCCCGCGCGTCGATGGCGGAGCCCACCGCGTCCAGAAGCTCGGCCAGCGCGTCGGCGGGCAGGCGCGTGAACGCGCCCTGCGTGGGCAGGACGTCCAGCCAGGCGTCGCGGGTGTAGGTGAACTCCCAGTCGTAGCGCCACCGTTCGGGCTCGGTGAAGCCGCCCGCCGCGCGGATGCCCTCGGCGGCCCGGTCGAGGAAGACCTGGTAGCCGTCGATCATCGAGCGCTGCACGGCCGCCCGGAAGTCGAACGGCGCGTCCGGCATGAGGCGTTCGGCGACGTCGGCGACCACTTCCGCGAGGTCCGTCGGAAGGTCGGCGACGTTCCAGAAGGGGACCAGGAGGCCGCCGGGACGAAGAGCCTGCGCCGCTCGCGCCGCGCCCCCGGTGAGGTCGATCCAGTGCCAGGCCGTCGCGGCGACGACGGCGTCGAAGCGCCGCTCCCCCGGCTCCCAGTCCTCGAACTTCGCCCCCTCCGTCTCCGTGCCGAGCCGTCGGGCCAACTCGGCCATGCGGGCGTCGGGTTCGACGCCGAGGACCGTGCAGCCGGCCGCCTGGAACTGCCGGGCTGCGATGCCGGTTCCGCAGCCGACGTCCAGGACGTCCGTGCCGGGCGCGGCGGCGACGATCCGCCGGATCAGGGGATCGGGGTAGCGAGGGCGGGCGCGGTCGTAGCGCTCGGCGTCCGTGCCGAAGGACTCGGCGATGTCGCGGTGCCGGTGGGGCTCGGGCGTGTGCCCGGAAGACGCTAGAGTGGGCATGCGCCCACCATGGGTGGGCACGCGCCCACTCGTCAATGGGCGCTCGCCCACTCACGCCGTACAGGAAGGACCGCATGCCGACAGGAGTGGCCATCCGCGACCCCCGCGAGCAGCTCTTCGCCGCCGCCCAGCGCATCCTGCTCCGGGACGGTCCGAACGCGCTGACCAGCAGGGCGGTCACGACGGAGGCCGGGGTCGCCAAGGGCGTGCTGCACCGGCACTTCGCGGACTTCGACGCCTTTCTCGCCGCCTTGGTGCTGGACCGCATCCGTCGGGTGGAGCGTCAGGGCGAGGCCCTTCGGGAGGCCGCCGGGACCGGAACCGTCACCGGCAACCTCACCGCCGCGCTCGCGGACCTCTTCGACCCGGTGGCCGTCTCGGTCGTCGGCCTTGTCATCGCCCGCGACGAACTCCGCGCCCGGCTGCGGGCGGCCGGTTCGGCCGGCATCCCGCTGATGACAGAGGCGGGGGCGATGCTCACGGCCTACCTCACGGCCGAACGCGACCTGAACCGCCTCACCCCCGAAGCCGACGTACACGTCCTCGCCCCGACCCTCCTGGGCGCCGCCCACCTGCTGTACGCGGACCGCGAGGCGGGTCCACCGTCCGAGGACGCCGTACGCCGCATCGTCGCGACGGTCGTCGCGGGTGCCCTGCGGGGCTGACTGGCGTGCGTATCGAGTCGGGCTCGGAGGTGGAGGCCGGCACCGTAGCTTCGGAGACATACTCGTATCGCAGCGTGACACTGGCGATGATCGTCCACGAGGCAACCGACAGCAACACCTCTACAGGCAACCACGCTCAACGTGAAGTGCCTCTGAAAACCAACCCGGCTGGCGCAGGCAGCACGTTCCCAATCCTGAAATCCGCAGGACAGATGGCCGTTGACGCACAAGGCTCAAGTACTCACAGGGGTGCCCGGGGCGCGAGGAGGTGGTCGGGCTGCTCGTGCCAGTCCGTTCACGCAGGCGGACGACGGATGGGGTCGCGGAACTGATGTGACCTCAACGCTCCGCACGCCCGCCTGAGTTCTGCCATCCTGTTTCTCCCGGTCTAGGGGGAGGCGAGGGCATGGCGGGGGACGCGAGTGAGTCCATGGCGAAGGCCCGTCGGCGTGTCCTGGCCTCCGACCGGGTAGGGCAGTTGCGGGAAACCCGCCGCAGGGCCGAGAAACTGGGCGCCCACAGTCTCGTACAGGAGGTGGACGAACTCCTGCGCCTGGCAGTGAAGGGCGAGGACCCGCTGGCGCTCGCTCTGGAGCACATACTGCGTGCGGTCCTGGATGCCGCCGCGGAGACGGCGCGCTGCCCGGACGGTGTCTCCATCGAGGTCGGTACGCTCGGTTACGACCTCAAGTCCGCTCTGCTGGCGAAGACGCTGCCCTTCGATGACGGGTCCAGGCTCATCCTGGTGAGTGACGCCCTGGGGTCCATGTGCGACATGCTCGCCAGGATCTGGGCCCTCAACCTGTCCCCTCGGCAGAGCCGGGTGGCCCCGTTCGGGTACCTCGGACTCACGGCCGAGCGCCGAGCACGCGAGCCGTGGCAGGACCCGACCATCCAGTCCTCCGTGGCACTCCTTCGATGGCACGGACTTCATCAGCGCTACCACAGCGTCCCCGCCAAACTCCGGGTACTTCTGGAGGAGCGGTACCGCCGCCTCGTTGACCGCTTCAACCTGGTGTCCGGGGCGTTCATCGTCGCCCATGAGGTGGGCCACATCCTCCTGGGGCATCCCCTCGGCCCCAGCGATGCCGCCGGCACCCGCAGCGTCCGGTTCGGTCCGGAAATGGAGCATGAGGCCGATGACTTCGCCATGGCCGTCCTGGACCGGATGGTGCGTGACACCATGCAGGCCGGCCGCACCGGAGCACTGATCGCCCTCCTGGCGTTGGAGTCCGAGGAGAGCTTCTCGTTCATCCGTCCGCAGAAGACGCACCCGCCCGTCACGGAGCGGATCGAGCGGACCCTCGCGGGGATGGGAGGCTTCCAGAGGTCCGGATTGGCTGCGTTGGCGCGGCCGCTCGTCAGGGCCTGCGGGGGCGCGAGTGACGTCCGACGTCCGATCCCGGATGAGTGGTGGGACGGGCTGATGGCCAACTCCCGGGTGAGCAAGGAGACACATGGCCCTTCCCACTTCGAGATCATCAGCTTCAAGGACGGCCTGGCCGGGGTGAAACCCGACCGGTGGATGGAGCTGATCGGGGACAGCGTCGCCAAGAAGGGCCAGCCCGATGTTCGGCAGGGACTGCGCGCCATCTTTGCCGGGCAGGTGCGCTCGGGACTCGCCCAGTGGGGGGTGCCCCCTGCCGTCGCCGACGCCGTCGACGATCCGGAGCGCTCCTTCACGGCCTACTGGCTGCTGACACGCATACAGGAGGAGGCTACCGTTCTCGCCGGCGCGGAGACGACCTACCGGTTCGCCGTGTCTGCGGCCGCGGTGAACGCGATCGACCTCCACATCCGCCAAGAACGCCAAGAACGCCAGTAACCAGCAAAGGGAGAAATGGTGACGAATTCTTCCGGTCGGTCGGACGACCGCGCGGTCGAGGCTGTGGAGAAGTACCTGGAGTGGAGCGAGGAGCAACTGTTCGCCGCTCTGGGAGCGGAGTTGGTGGGCGGAGGTCTCGGTCTCGGCGGTGAGGACCAGGACGAGAACGAGCGATTCGCCCGGAAGTGGTTCAGCCGCAACGTCGACGAACTCCGCAGCAAGATCTGCTTCACGCCTCAAGCGCAAGGGCTGATGGGCGCGACGGGCGACCGGACGGTCGAGGTCGCCACTATCGCGGAACTTCTCTCCGAGGCCACGAGTCTGGGGGCGCATCCGAGCATGCTCGTGTCCGTCCTGATCGCCCGCATGGGCCTCACGATGTTCTGCCGGGACGCCACTCCCCGTTGACGGCAGTGGGATGCCCCAACCAATGCACGGCGGAACCGAGGTCCGGACCGGACTTCTTGCGCAGCCGCACCGGGTCGTTGATGCGGACCAGCTTGGCCGCCGCGTCGAGGTCGGGCCAGTGAGCACGTATGAGGGTGGCAAGGTAAAAGTCGTTCTGGTCCTCACCGGCCAGCACGATGACGCCCCGATCCTGGTCTCTGGAGGGCCGCCCGCCGCTCTGCCGCGCCTTCGGGGTCACAGTTCCCCTCCGGTGAGATCGCCGCCCAGCACCCCGGAGAACCACAGCTCCCCGAGCGGCTGTTCGCCAGACTCCTCGACGATGTCCTTCACCTCGTCGACGGTGAGAGCAGGGATCGACTTCCTCGAACTCGATGTTCTCCAACTGAGGGAGGACGGCCCGGCGTCAGCGACCAAAACATCCAGATCTCCTCCCGACCACTGAGGTGGATCAGGAACCCGCCAAGGTTCTCGGCATGCGCTGAGAGGGTGACGAAGTCCGCGCCGCGCAGGCGGGTCGGCTGCCGGGCCGCCACGTCGACATCGAACACCCGGAACAACAACAGCCGGTCGGCGACCCGGTCACCTCGTCGCCGCCGTCGGTGGGACCGAGCCGGGGAAGCGTGGACAGGCCGCTGCTCAGCCTCCGGATACTGAAGTCATTGAGGGTGGAGTTGGTCGTCCACGTCGCCTTGAGGTTGACGTGCATCAATGTGGGCGGCGTGGTCCCACCCCAGAAAGCCACCTCGTCGAACCCGCCGCCGCGTCCAGCGCTGGCTTGAGGTCGGTGCGGATGATGTCGGCGAGGAAGCCGAACACCTTCAGCACGTTGGACTTGCCCGCCCCGTTCGGGCCCACCAACACGTGAGCGGACCGAGCGGCACGGTCACGTCGCGCAGACTGCGGAAGTTCGACGTGCGGTTCGAGGAGACGGCCAGGCGCGGGGAACCTATCGAGTGGATGCACGGAACGGCGGACCCGCTGTCGCGGAGGGTGGCGGCACAGGGCGTGCTGTCATGCACGGTCGAGCGCTGCTCTGAGATCGGTCATGAAGGCCTGCCAGGAAGGCAGTACGGACACTGGTCCATGAGGGTCCAGAGCTTCCAGGAGCTTGTGCCGGTGCCGGGGGAATCGGCTGCGGAACGTGGCCAGACGGCGCCCGGAGACACCGCTCGCCGTCGCCAGGGTCTGCTGCAGAACTTTCTTCGGGTCGGCGATCCGCTCGGCGCCGCTCCCCTTGGGAAGGTCGAGTGCCATACGCCCACGCGGGTTCTCCGCGACCCGGCGGATGGCCGCTTCGTCGAGGAGCAGCCAGGCTTCCAAAGCACGCACGGGAACGACCGCAATGTGCGGTCGGCCGGGCCATTCCGAGGTCACGGCCTCGGCCACCTCCTGGTGCCGCTTTCCCGGATCCACGCCGTCGGCGTCTCGGTGCACGATCACCAGGTCGTAGGCGTCATCCAGGCTCCGCACCGCACGGAGCTTGTCCGCCACGGCGTGGCAGTCGGTCAATCCGAGGCGACCGAAGTCAGGAGCGGTGACCACGGCCCGCGTTCCGGCCTCTGCCGCCACCGCCTCGATGTGAGGCACCAGCCCGTTGTCGCTCGTGCCCTCGCCGGTGAAGAGGACGCGCAGAGTCACGCCGCCCCCAGATCAAGGGTGATCTGAGCCCCCGGCGGAGTGGTCAGGTAGGGGAGGATGTCCGCCTTGGTGACGTAGTCCCGCCGTCCGTGCGCGACGCGCCACGTACCCTGCAGCGGGCGCAGCCGTAGGCCGTGGACCAGTCCACCGTCCTCCGTCCGCTGCATGGCCGCATCCGCGAAGAGGAGATCGTCGGGGGACACGAGCTGCACGACACCGGGTGAGTGGGTGTTGATGAGAACCTGGCGGAAGGGATTGTCGGGCCCGGGTTTCTCGCTGGGGTCGACCGCGAGTTCCCGGACCAGCTCCACCATTGGGTTCAGGTTCGCCGGATGGATGCCGTTCTCGGGTTCCTCCATGCAGATCATGCCCCGTACGGTCGGATCCTCGAGCAGCACGCACAACGCCAGGAAGCGGAGCGTGCCCTCGGACAGGCTGCGCGCGGGCAACAGCATCCCGTCCGCCTCCCGGACCTGGACCGTCAGCAGTTGCCGTACCTCGTCCTGGTCGACCGTGAGTTCGCGGACCTGCACTCCCGTGAGATCCGACAGTCGGCCGGCCACGCGCGCGTACACCTGGTCGGGATCCGTCTCGGGCAGGGTGTGCGCGACCCGGTAGAGGGCGGCGGGCAGGTGCGAGCCGTCGACGTCCATGCTCTGCGGATCCATGTACCGGTCCGCACTGCGCAGAGCGGAGGGCTCCAGCGCGAGCCTGCGCCACGACTCCATCTCCCGCCGGGCGGCGAGGATCGTCGGATCGTCGCTCGACGTGATGGTCGAGACGACTGTGGCCGGGGCGCGTGAGGCCGCCGCCGGTTTGGGCTGACCGCGACTGCCGCCGTCCTGATGGATCTTGACGATGGGCTCGCCGGACGACGCGTCCGTGTCGGTCGAGATGTAGGGAGCGCCGCTGCGGTGCCCGATGATCACCTCGTTGCGGAAGCGGCCGGCGCTGTGAGGAAACCGCAGGTGGTTCTTGGCGGCGCCCTTGATGATGTGCTGCAGGTTCTCGCGAAGCAGCGTCAACCGGCCGAAGCGGTCGAGCCCGGAGGGCTCCTGATAACCGATCTCCAGCTCATAGCGCAGGAAGGAGGTCGTCGGTTTGGCCACCCGCCCGAAGTCGTCCTCGATGACCGGTGGGACGATCATCTCGGCGGCGAAGCGCATGCGGTGCCGCCCCGCCCCGTATCCCTTCCAGAAGAGATCTCTCGGGTCGCCGTGGCGCTCGCCGTGCACCCCGCGGACTTCCTGCGCGGCCTCCATCATGGACCGGTCAGCGAGGAGGGACAGGAACTGGATCGCGTCGAACACGTTCGACTTGCCGGTCCCGTTCTCTCCCGCGATGCAGGTGAACGGTCCGAAGTCGATCGACAGGTCCAGCAGGTTCTTGAACCCGTGGACCTCCAAGCGGGTCAGCATCTGCCCTCCGTGAGGTCTGGCTTCCACTCCTGGACGGTCATCGTCCAGGAGTGGAACATCGTTGCTCAGCGTATCCGGGACGGCTGACAGCGGGCTGCGCATTCGGTGTGGTCATTCCGCCGAGGACCGGCGCGTACCCAGGGACGCCCACACGGTCTTGCCGTGGCCGGAACGGCGATCGGTGACGCCCCAGCCGTCGGCCAGGGCGGTGACGAGGAGGAGGCCGCAGCCGGACTCGGATTCGGCGTCGGGATCCGTGGGGGGTGGTGACGATGGGCCGACGGTCCGCGCGGGTGTCGGAGACTTCCAACCGCAGGCGCGTGCCGTCCGCCTCGGTGGCCAACCGGACGTGGAAGTCCCGGAATCCGCCCGTGCCGTACGGCGTTGGCACGCAGCTCGGCGGTGATCAGGGTCAGCGTCTCGTTGACGTCGCCGTCGTAGGGGTGGCCCCAGGAATCCTGGCCGTGGGGCGGTCGCAGACTCCTTGTAGCGCCGCCAGGTGTGATCATCTTCGTGTCGGCAAGCTGGCCGGCCGTGGAGGTCGCCGAGCAGTCGCAGAACTACCGATACGCGGCCAACGATCAGGTCGTCATCGACACCGACAACCAGCTCGTCGCCTCCCTCGGTCGACCGCTTCCCGGTAACCGCCACGACTGCAGGGCATGGGAGTTGTCCGGTGCGCAAGCCGCCGTCGGCGTGGCCACGGTGATCGCAGGCAGAGGTCACCAACGGAGCTCTTGCCGCTTCTCGTCATTTCAGCCCGGTCGGCAGGACAGCGCGCTGGTAGTTGAGGGGTCAAGCCGCCAGGGGAGTCCGGAGGACGACCAGGCGTTGGGTCGCGCGGGTCATCGCCACGTAGTGGTCGACCGCGCCCTCGATGCCGTCCCCGAACCTCTCCGGGTCGACGAGGACGACGAGGTCGAACTCGAGGCCCTTGGACAGTTCCGGGGTGAGGGAGCGGACGCGGGGGGTCGGGGGGCGGTAGGCGGGGGCGCCGATGACGCAGGCGATGCCGTCGGTGTGCTCGGCGAGCCAGGTGTCGAGGGTCGCGTCCAGGTCGGTGGCCGGGCCGTGCGTGACCGGGATGCCGCCGCTGCGGATGGAGGTGGGCACGTTGGCGTCGGGGAGCGCTGCCCGGATGACCGGCTCGGCCTCCGCCATGATCTCCTGCGGGGTGCGGTAGTTGACGGTCAGGGAGGCCAGTTCGACGCGGTCGAGTCCGACGCGTTCGAGGCGTTCCTGCCACGACTCGGTGAAGCCGTGCCGGGCCTGGGCGCGGTCGCCGACGATGGTGAAGCTGCGGGACGGACAGCGCGAGAGCAGCATCTGCCACTCCGCGTCGGTGAGTTCCTGCGCCTCGTCGACGACGATGTGCGCGAACGGGCCCGCGAGGAGGTCCGGTTCGGCGGCGGGCGGCGCGTCCAGGGGGACCAGGGAGTTCTGCAGGTCCTGGCCCTTCAGCATGGTCATCAGCATGCGCTGCCAGTCGTCGTCGGTCTGCTGGAGGTTCTCCGTGACCTGGGCCCGGTAGGCGCGTTCGGCGGCGACCTCGGCCTCGTGGCGGCGCCTGCGCCGGGACGCCTCCGGGTCGCCGAGCCGCTGCCGTGCCGCGTCCAGGATCGGCAGGTCCGACACCGTCCAGGCCTGCGGCTCGGCGCGCTGGAGCCGTCGTACCTCGTCCCGGTCGAGCCAGGGCGCGCACATGCGCAGATAGGCGGGCACCGACCACAGGTCGCCGACCAGGTCGGCCGCCTCGATCAGCGGCCAGGCGCGGCCGAGGGCCGCGTTCAGCTCCTGGTCCTGGCGCAGCGCCCTGCGGAACTGGTCGGGCGGGATGTCGCCGTCGTACTTGTCCATGAGGATCGCGACCAGCCGCTCCCAGACCTGGTCGCGGGCCTCGTTGTGCGGGGTGCCGGGTTCCGGGGCGTCGAAGGCCTCGGCCCAGTCGTCGGCGGTGAGCGGGATGCCGACCCAGTCGACGGTGACCGTGAGCCCCTCGGTGGGCGGCTCCTCGTAGAACCGGACGGCCTTCTCGACCGCCTTCACGAGGTCCGCGGACTCCTTCAGCCGGGCCACCTCCGGATCGGCCTCCACGCCCGCCGTCGCCCCCTCGGCGACCAGGTCCCGCAGGACGCAGGTCTGCACGCCCTCCTCGCCGAGACTGGGCAGCACGTCGGACACGTACGCCAGATACGGCCGGTGCGGGCCGACGAACAGCACGCCGCCGCGCCGGTGGCCGAGGCGAGGGTCGGAGTAGAGGAGGTGGGCGGTGCGGTGCAAAGCGACGACGGTCTTGCCGGTGCCGGGACCGCCGTCGACGACGAGCGCGCCCCGGGAGCCCGCGCGAATGATGGCGTCCTGGTCGGCCTGGATGGTGGCCAGCACGTCCCGCATGCGCTCGGAGCGGTTGGTGCCGAGGCTGGCGATGAAGGCGGACTGGTCGTCGAGCGCGACGTTGTGCTCCAGCTGGTCGGCGGTGAACACCTCGTCCCAGTAGTCCCTGATCCGCCCGTCGGTCCAGCGGTAGCGGCGACGGCTGACCAGGCCCATCGGGTTGGCGTGGGTCGCCGCGAAGAAGGGCTCGGCGGCCGGGGAACGCCAGTCGGTGAGCAGGCGGCGGCCCTCGTTGTCGGTGAGCCCGAGACGGCCGATGTAGACGGGCTGCTCGGGGTCGTCGGCCTGGACCATGCGTCCGAGGCACAGGTCGAGACCGAAGCGGCGCAGGGTGCGCAGCCGTCCGTTCAGCCGGTGCACCTCGATGTCCCGGTCCATGGCGGCCTGGCCGATCCCGCCGGGCGCCTTGAGTTCGGCGTCGAGGCGTTCGGACACCTCGGTGATCGCCTGCTTCAGGCTCGCCGCGATGGCCGCGAACTGCTGCTCGTCGCGGGCGATCAGCGCGGGGTCGGACTTCGCGGTGAGGTTGTCGGAAAGGTCGAACGCGGACAAAGACACAGACACTTCCTGAATCCCCCATTTACCCAGCTTCTCGGCTTCGGCCTGTGATTGTGCGCCACGAGGGGGGCCTTGCCGCAAGGCCCCCCTTGCGCTATAAGTTGAAAGTGGCGGGGAGTGTGATGTCAGTGCCTCCCTCTACAGTCACCGACATGGCGACACTTCCGAACCCCCTCCCGAGGCTCACGTCCCTCGGCTTGAGGCTGCCCGCGGGCCGACTGGTCGACGAGACGACCGAAGGACCGTGGCACGAACCCCTGTTGTGGCTGGCGGAGGAGCAGGCGACGGCCGGCGCCTGGGCGCGTCTGCGGGCAGCCGCTCCGCAAGCCGGGCTGCTGCCGGTCCTGTTGGACGTGGGCGGAGGCCATGGCGAGCCCGAGGGCTGGGAGTTGATGCCGGGGGAGGTCTCCTATCCCGGTGATCACGACGCCGACGAGGTGCTGGCGGCGTTCTGGGACGAGGACCCGCTGGAGGACGAGGACTGGCCGGGGCTCGCGCCCTCCCCGGTGCCGGCCGCCGACCCCGACGAGCGGGCCGCCGCGGTCGCCGACTCCCTCACCGACGGGCGGCCCTGGTTCAAGGAGCCGCACCTGGCCCTGGTGCCCGCCCGCCGCAGCGCCGACATCCCGGCGGCCATCGGCTGGAGCGGGCCCGTGAACTACGAGGAGGACGTCGCCCGTCTGTGCGCGGTACTGCGCTCCTGGGAGGACCGCTTCGGCATACGGGTCGTGGCGCTCGGCTTCGACCACCTGGCCGTCTCGGTGGCGGCGCCGCCCACCGACCTCGCCGAGGCGGAGGCGGTCGCCGCCGAGCACTACGCCTTCTGCCCGTACACGGTCCTGGTGGACACCGACGACACCCTCACCTCGCACGCCCAGAAGCTGGTCGGCGAGCGGATCTGGCACTTCTGGTGGGACTGACGGCCGGCCGCGCTGAAGACTCGACACGGCTCGCAGCGCGATGTCGACGCGTTCCATCTGATCGACGGGGATGTCTCGATGGTGTGGACCCCCGCACGTCACAGCGACGGCGGCGAGGCGGGCAGGGGGCGGCCGGTCGGAGGCACGCCCGAAACGCCCCGGCCCACCCGCGCGGCGGGACGGGACGGCTCCCGTTCCGTTCTCAGGCCTTGCGGCCGATTCCCGCGTACACGTTGATGTCGGCGTCCGTCACGTCGTTGATGTCGGCGTACCGGACCTTCTCGATCGCGTCGAGGGTCTCCAGGTAGGAGGCCTCCGGCTGCTGCGGCACCGGGGCGGCGTTGTCGGCCCGCCACCGGTGGGCGGGGACGACCCCCGGCTCGGCGAGTTCGAGGGAGCTCTCCGTGAAGAACCGCTCGACCTCGGCCTTGGACCGCAGCACGAAGGTGAACCCCCGCTCGGTGTACGTGCGTTGGACCGCACGGATGTTCTCGGGGTTGAGGTCCTCGGTGAGGTGGCTGAGCACCAGCCGGCTCCCGGAGGGCAGCGCCTCCATCAGCTCGCGCACGATCGGGTAGGCCTCCGCGTCCTCCACGAAGTGCAGGATCGCCACCAGGCAGAGCGCGATCGGCTGGTCGAAGTCCAGCGTCTTCGCTGCCTGTTCGAGGATGTGCGCCGGGTTGTTGAAGTCGGCGTCGATGTAGTCCGTACGGCCCTCGGGCCCGCTGGTGAGCAGGGCACGGGCGTGGGTGAGCACCACCGGGTCGTTGTCGACGTACACCACCCGTGAGTCGGGGATGATCCGCTGGGCGATCTGGTGGACGTTCTCCGCGGTGGGCAGGCCGGTGCCGATGTCGAGGAACTGACGGATGCCGTCGTCCTGGGCGAGCGTGTTCACCGCGCGGCGCAGGAAGTCGCGGTTGTGCCGTACGTCCAGGTAGCCGCGCGGGTTGGCGGCGAGCGCGGCGGCGGCCGCGGCGCGGTCGACCGGGTAGTTGTCCTTGCCGCCGAGGAAGACGTCGTAGACCCGGGCCGGGTGCGCCTTGGTGGTGTCGATCCTGCCGCGCAGCAGGGCGGGGTCTTGGCTCAGTGCGTCACCGGACACGGGTGTCTCCTGGAGAGTCGAGGCGGTCGTACGGGCGACCACGACCAGTCGCCAACAACCTAACTCCCGGCCGTACTTGATGGTGCCCGACCGGCGATCCCGCCGTTCCGGCACCCACGATCCGTCCCGCGAGCCCCCTGCGGGAAACCACGTCCCAGCAGGTCAGACGACGTCCCGTCACGTCGGCGTCCCGAATCTCGCGCGGACTGTGGCGTCGATGGCCGATCATCACTCAGGCTGAGGCCCGCACTCCAGCCGCCACCCCACAGAAGGCCCCCACGCCCATGCCCGCCACCCGCCGCTCGCTCACCGCCCTGCTCCTCGTCGCGCTCGTCGCGCTCGGCCTGACGGGATGCCAGGACGGCACGGGCCTCAAGGACGAGGGCCCGGCGACCCGTCACGCCCGGTCCCTGCACGCCCCCGGTCCCCCGTATGCGAAGAGGCCGCCCGGCGGGGAGCCGGGCGGCCTCGGAGGTCGCTGAGGAGATCAGCCGGCGTAGACCGGCGCCTCCTTGGGGTTCGGGCCGTACTTGTTCGGACCCGGCTCGCTGTCCAGGCAGGTGAAGACCAGCAGCGTGATGCCGCCGACGAGCGGGACGATCCCGAACAGCAGCCACCAGCCGGACTTGCCGGTGTCGTGCAGCCGGCGGACACCGACGGCCAGGCTGGGGAGCAGGATGGCGAGGTAGAAGACGCCCAGAAGCGCGATGCCCGCCATCGACTTCGACGCGCCGGCGATGACGGCCAGCACGATGTAGATGATGCCGACGAACAGCGCGTACATCCAGTACTCCTTGCGGCGCGCGCGCCCGCTGAACACCGCGTACTTCTTCAGCGCTTCGAGAAACCAGCTCATGGTGCGTCCCCCAGGGATCGACGTTCGGACCATCCGGAACGGATCAGGCCAGTCGCAGAAGGTAGGGACGGTGACGAGAACTCGTCAATTCCCCATGGCCGGCACACGAGTTCGCGGAAATACGGACAGATCCATCCGAGATCCATCACCGACCACGACGAATCGCCCGCCGTGCAACGCGAGTTCACGGGATCGAGTTGCTTCCGTTGCCGAACCGAAGGCGTTCCGATGCCGGTCGGTGGCCGATTCGAGGCCTGATCTGTTCCGTACCGTTGCCCGGTTCAGCGCACCTTCCGCGCCACCTCGGTCGCCCAGTACGTCAGGATGTTCCGCGCGCCGGCCCGCTTGATGCCGGTGAGGGCCTCCAGGATCGCCCGGTCGCGGTCGATCCAGCCCTTCTCGGCGGCGGCCTCGATCATCGAGTACTCGCCGGAGATCTGGTAGGCGGCCACCGGAACGTCCACGGTGTCGGCGACCCGCGCGACGATGTCGAGGTAGGGGCCGGCGGGCTTGACCATCACCATGTCGGCTCCCTCCTCCAGGTCCAGCGCCAGCTCCCGCAGCGCGTCGCCCACGTTCGCCGGGTCCTGCTGGTACGTCTTGCGGTCCCCCTGGAGCGAGGAGCCGACGGCCTCGCGGAAGGGGCCGTAGAACGCGGAGGCGTACTTGACGGTGTAGGCGAGGACGGCCACGTCCTCCCGCCCGATCTGGTCGAGCGCGTCCCGGATGACCCCGATCTGCCCGTCCATCATCCCGCTGGGGCCGACGACATGGGCGCCGGCGTCCGCCTGCACCTGGGCCATCTCGGCGTACCGCTCCAGCGTCGCGTCGTTGTCGACGCGCCCCTGCGCGTCGAGGACACCGCAGTGCCCGTGGTCGGTCGTCTCGTCGAGGCACAGGTCGGACATGACCAGCAGCTCGTCGCCCACCTCGGCGCGCACATCGCGGATCGCGACCTGCAGGATCCCGTCCGGGTCGGTGCCCGGCGTCCCGATGGCGTCCTTCTTCGACTCCTCCGGCACCCCGAACAGCATGATCCCGGAGATCCCGGCCTCCACCGCCTCCGCGGCCGCCTTCTTCAGGCTGTCCCGGGTGTGCTGGACGACACCGGGCATCGCGGCGATCGGCACGGGCTCGCTCACGCCCTCCCGCACGAAGGCGGGGAGGATGAAGTCGGCCGGGTGCAGCCGCGTCTCGGCGACCATGCGCCGCATCACGGGAGTGGTCCGCAGCCGACGGGGTCGGGCACCGGGAAACGATCCGTACTTCGACATGCCCTCTACGCTACGCCCGCCCCGTGGGCACCTTTGCCGACGCCGTGTCGAGCGCACCCGTGGGGTGCCGGGAACGGTGGGGCGTCCCCGCGCGGGACGCCCCACCCACTCCTCAGGTCGTCCGGCGCCGCCGGGCTCCCGGCCGCCGCTCGCTCGGCCGGGTCACCGGGTCGCCGGCCTCCAGTGCGGCGGCGCGGCGGCGCAGGCCGTAGTCGGCGAGGGCCTCCGTCAGCTTGTGCACGGACGGCTCCGGGGCCATGACGTCCACCCGCAGCCCGTGCTCCTCGGCGGTCTTCGCCGTGGCCGGACCGATACAGGCGATCACCGTCACGTTGTGCGGCTTGCCCGCGATGCCCACCAGGTTGCGCACGGTCGAGGACGAGGTGAAGAGAACGGCGTCGAAGCCGCCGCCCTTGATCGCCTCCCGCGTCTCCGCCGGCGGCGGCGAGGCCCGCACGGTCCGGTACGCGGTGACGTCGTCGACCTCCCAGCCCAGCTCGATGAGCCCGGCGACCAGGGTCTCGGTGGCGATGTCGGCGCGCGGCAGGAACACCCGGTCGATCGGGTCGAAGACCGGGTCGTAGGGCGGCCAGTCCTCCAGCAGACCGGCCGCGGACTGCTCCCCGCTCGGCACCAGGTCCGGCTTCACGCCGAAGGCGACCAGGGCCTTCGCCGTCTGCTCGCCCACCGCGGCGACCTTGATCCCCGCGAAGGCCCGGGCGTCGAGCCCGTACTCCTCGAACTTCTCCCGCACGGCCCGGACGGCGTTGACCGAGGTGAACGCGATCCACTCGTAGCGCCCGGTCACGAGTCCCTTCACGGCCCGCTCCATCTGCTGGGGCGTGCGCGGCGGCTCGACGGCGATCGTCGGGACCTCGTGCGGCACGGCCCCGTAGGACCGCAGCTGGTCGGAGAGCGACGCCGCCTGCTCCTTCGTCCGCGGCACGAGAACCTTCCAGCCGAACAGCGGCTTGTTCTCGAACCAGGACAGCTGGTCGCGCTGGGCGGCGGCGGAACGCTCACCGACCACGGCTATCACCGGCCGGCCGCCGTCCGGCGAGGGCAGCACCTTTGCCTGCTTCAGCATCTGCGCGACCGTGCCGAGCGTCGCGGTCCAAGTCCGCTGCCGCGTGGTGGTACCGGCGACCGTGACGGTCATCGGGGTGTCCGGCTTGCGGCCGGCCGACACCAGCTCGCCCGCCGCCGCGCCCACCGAGTCGAGCGTCGTGGAGACGACGACCGTCCCGTCCGAGGCGCCCACCTCCGTCCAGCACCGGTCGGAGGCCGTACGGGCGTCCACGAACCGCACGTCCGCGCCCTCGGCGTCCCGCAGCGGGACACCGGCGTACGCGGGCACGCCGACGGCCGCGGCGACACCCGGCACGACCTCGAACGGCACGCCCTCACGGGCGCACGCCAGCATCTCCTCGGCGGCGTAAGCGTCCAGGCCAGGGTCCCCGGACACCGCACGGACGACCCGCCTGCCGCCCCGCGCGGCCTCCATGACAAGATGTGCGGCATCCCGTACCGCGGGGGCCCCAAGGGTTGTTGACGTGCCGTCAACGACCGCCAGCTGAGGTGTGCCCGTGCCCGGAACAGGGTCCGACGAAGGACCCCCGTCCGTGTGCACCTCGGCGACGCCCTGCCTGGCGTGCCGGCGCACCACGTCGAGCACGTCGTGCTCGGCGACGAGGACGTCCGCGTTCGCCAGCGCCTCCACGGCGCGCAGAGTCAGCAGTCCCGGATCCCCGGGTCCGGCACCCAGGAAGGTGACGTGCCCGTGATCGAGGCCGGTGGGAAGGGTGGTGGGGCTCAATGTGCTCGCTCCCCCATCAGACCGGCCGCGCCCTGGGCAAGCATCTCGGCCGCGAGCGCACGGCCGAGCGCCGTTGCCTGGTCGTATGTCTCGGGCACGGGACCGGTGGTGGACAGCTGCACCGTACGGACGCCGTCGGTCGTGCCGACGACGCCCCGCAGGCGCATTTCCTTGACAAACTGCCCGTCGGCCAGAAGGTCGGCCAGCGCGCCCACAGGGGCGCTGCAGCCGGCCTCCAGGGCGGCGAGCAGTGACCGTTCGGCGGTCACGGCGGCCCGGGTGAACGGGTCGTCGAGTTCGCCGAGCGAGGCGATCAGGTCCGCGTGGTCCGCGGCGCATTCGATCGCCAGTGCCCCCTGGCCGGGGGCGGGCAGAACCGTGTCTATCGACAGGAAGTCGGTGACCTCGTCGATCCGGCCGATCCGGCTCAGGCCGGCGGCGGCCAGGACGACGGCGTCCAGCTCACCGTCGCGTACGTACCGGATCCGGGTGTCGACGTTCCCCCGGATCGGCACGGTCTCTATGTCCAGCCCGTGCCCGCGCGCGTACGCGTTCAGCTGGGCCATCCGCCGCGGCGAACCCGTCCCGATCCGCGCCCCGCGGGGCAGGTCGGTGAACTTCAGCGCGTCCCGGGCGACGATGACGTCCCTCGGGTCCTCGCGTTCCGGTACGGCGGCCAGGACCAGGTCCTCGGGCTGCGCGGTCGGCAGGTCCTTGAGCGAATGAACCGCGAAGTCGACCTCCCCCCGCAGCAGCGCGTCGCGCAGCGCCGTGACGAACACACCGGTGCCGCCGATCTGCGCGAGGTGCTCGCGGGAGGTGTCGCCGTACGTCGTGATCTCGACCAGCTCGACGGGCCGGCCGGTCACCCGGCTCACGGCCTCAGCCACCTGCCCGGACTGGGCCATGGCGAGTCTGCTCCGCCTCGTCCCCAGTCTCAGTGTCCTGTCAGTCATGCCGGCCCTCGGTCCTTGCTGTTCTCGGGTTCGTCATCGGCGCGCTCGGCGCGGGAGACGGCGGCGACCGTCTCCTGGTCCAGGTCGAAGAGGGTGCGCAACGCGTCCGCGTACCCAGCTCCGCCCGGCTCAGCCGCGAGTTGCTTGACCCGTACGGTCGGCGCGTGCAGCAGCTTGTCGACGACACGTTTCACGGTCTGCGTGATCTCGGCGCGGTGCTTGTCGTCCAGCGCCGGCAGCCGCCCCTCGAGCCGCGCGATCTCGTTCGCCACGACGTCGGCGGCCATGGTCCGCAGCGCCACCACGGTCGGTGTGATGTGGGCCGCCCTGAGCGCCGCCCCGAAGGCGGCGACCTCGTCGGCGACGATCCGCCGCACCTGGTCGACGTCGGCCGCCATCGGAGCGTCCGCGGACGCCTCGGCCAGCGACTCGATGTCCACCAGCCGCACCCCGACCAGCCGGTGCACGGCCGCGTCGATGTCCCGGGGCATGGCCAGGTCCAGCAGGAACAGCACGGGCGCGGGCCGCGGCGGCCCCACGACGGGTTCGGGCTTGCGCCGCTCCGGGATCCGTCCGACGGTGGCGGCGAGCGCGGCCAGCGCGACGATGGCGTCGGTGTCCTGCGCGGGATCGAACGAGGCCCCCGCCCCGCCCGTCTGCGGCCGAGGCGCGTTGTCCACCCAGGCAGCATGCTGCTCAAGCTCAGCAGCAGCCATCCCGGCAACGGCCCCTTCCCCGAGCACGGAGAAGTCGGCGGCGGCCTGCATGGGAGCAAGATCAAGCGGACAGTTCTCATCGCTTGAGCTGCGGGCATTCGTGCCGCCTAGGGCGGCTCCCGACCCAAAGACGGGCGGCACCTCGCCAGCGCCGAGTTGCGCGTCCAACCCCCGGCCGGCACCAGCATCCGGCACCCGCCCACCAACAGCCGCGGCAACCGCCTCAGCCGACAGCACAAGCCCAGTGGCCCCGGTACAGGACACCACGACATCGGCACGTGTCAGCTCACCCGGCACCGAGTCCATCGACACCGCCCGAGCCACACCCCCCGCGTCACCCCCGTCGTTGAGGATCTCCGCCAGCCGCTCGGCCCGATCAGCCGTGCGGTTGGCGATCACCACCTCACCGACCCCGGCCCGCGCCAGCGTCGCCGCCGCCAGCGACGACATCGACCCGGCCCCGATGACCAGCGCCTTCTTCCCCCGCGCCCACACCTGCACATCCGCACCGGCGGCCAACTGCTCCAGCCCGAAGGTCACGAGCGACTGCCCGGCCCGGTCGATCCCCGTCTCGGAGTGCGCCCGCTTCCCGACCCGCAACGCCTGCTGGAACAGATCGTTGAGCAGGCGCCCGGCGGTGTGCAGATCCTGTGCCCTGGCCAGCGAGTCCTTTATCTGCCCGAGGATCTGCCCCTCACCGACGACCATCGAGTCCAGCCCGCAGGCCACGGAGAACAGATGGTGGACGGCACGGTCCTCGTAGTGCACGTACAGATAGGGCGTCAGCTCATCCAGCCCCACCCCGCTGTGCTGCGCCAGCAGCGTCGACAGCTCGGCGACACCCGCGTGGAACTTGTCCACGTCCGCGTACAACTCGATCCGGTTGCACGTGGCCAGCACCGCCGCCTCGCTCGCCGGCTCCGCCGCGACCGTGTCCTGCAACAGCTTGACCTGGGCGTCCATGGCCAGCGCGGCCCGCTCCAGCACGCTGACCGGGGCGCTGCGATGGCTCAGCCCGACGACGAGGAGACTCATGCCGGCATCACGGCGGGTACGTCCCCGTCGGGTCCCTGCTCGGCGGACTCCTTGCGCGGCGCGGCGGCCGGGTGCGCGCCGTCGGCCCCCGCGCCCTCCTCCACGGCCTTGCGCTGCTCGTGGAAGGCGAGGATCTGCAGCTCGATGGAGAGGTCGACCTTGCGCACGTCGACGCCGTCCGGCACGGACAGCACGGTCGGCGCGAAGTTCAGGATGGAGGTGACCCCGGCGGCCACGAGCCGGTCGCAGACCTGCTGGGCGGCTCCGGCGGGAGTGGCGATCACACCGATCGACACCCCGTTGTCCTCGATGATCTTCTCCAGGTCATCGGTGTGCTGCACGGGGATCCCGGCGACCGGCTTGCCGGCCATCGCCGGATCGGCGTCGATCAGCGCGGCGACCCGGAAGCCACGGGAGGCGAACCCGCCGTAGTTGGCCAGGGCGGCGCCGAGGTTACCGATACCGACGATGACGACCGGCCAGTCCTGGGTGAGCCCGAGCTCGCGGGAGATCTGGTAGACGAGATACTCGACGTCGTAGCCGACACCGCGGGTGCCGTACGAGCCCAGGTACGAGAAGTCCTTGCGCAGCTTGGCGGAGTTGACCCCCGCCGCGGCCGCGAGCTCCTCGGAGGAGACCGTGGGTACCGAGCGCTCCGACAGTGCGGTCAGGGCTCGGAGGTACAGCGGAAGCCTGGCGACGGTGGCCTCGGGAATCCCTCGGCTACGGGTCGCCGGTCGGTGAGTTCGGCCAGTTGCCACGGTGCTCCTGCGGGTAGAGCGGGGCTGCAGGCGGTCACACGTTCCTGGACCGCCCCGTCGAATGCAGGCTATGTCTTTGTGAACGCGTGCACAAAGATGGTGTCCGATTTGCCCGGGCAACGTGACCGGGGTCACGCACACACGTCCCAGGCGCATCCCAGGGGGCAAAACCGACACTCTCCTCGCGAATCCCGCCCCCGAGACCAGATCTCCGTCGATCCTAGGCGACTTCCGGGCCGCCTTGTACTAATCAGTCAGTTCCCGGCGCAGCCGGCCCTCGTCGACCCGCCAGAACGTGTGCTGCCTGCCGTCGACGAGCACGACCGGGATCTGCTCCCAGTACTCGTCGTACAGGGCGCGGTCCTGGGTGATGTCCTTCTGCTCCCACGACACGCCGAGTTCGCCGCAGACCTTTTCCACGACGAGCTGCGCGTCCTCGCACAGATGACAGTCGGGCTTGCCGATGAGAGTGACCAACCGCTCATGCGGAGCGGCCTTGCGCCGGAAGATGGGAGCCATGTCGGCCATTGTCCCGCCTGTTTAACGACACGGTCGTGCAGTGTTCACAGCCTCCAAACCTCTCGACTCCGGAACCACCGAACAAACTGGCTATGCTCACGGGCATGGCCGCTCTCGGATGGCTCACTCCCCGTAGGCGCTCCGCCACGGCGCGGAGCGTGTTGGCAGGCGAGGCCTCGGCGGAGGCCGCGCGCAAGTCCTCGCAGGACGTCGTCCCCCAGGAGGAACCGGAGTTCCCGGTCCTCGGCGACGACAAGGCTGCCGCGTTCTTCGACCTGGACAACACCGTGATGCAAGGTGCTGCCCTCTTCCACTTCGGCCGCGGCCTGTACAAGCGGAAGTTCTTCGAGACCCGCGACCTCGCCCGGTTCGCCTGGCAGCAGGCCTGGTTCCGCCTCGCCGGGGTCGAGGACCCCGAGCACATGCAGGAGGCCCGCGACTCCGCGCTGTCCATCGTCAAGGGCCACCGCGTCGCCGAGCTGCAGTCGATCGGCGAGGAGATCTACGACGAGTACATGGCCGAGCGCATCTGGCCGGGCACCCGCGCCCTCGCCCAGGCCCACCTGGACGCGGGCCAGAAGGTGTGGTTGGTCACAGCGGCCCCCGTGGAGATCGCCACGGTGATCGCCCGCCGCCTCGGCCTCACCGGCGCCCTCGGCACGGTCGCCGAGTCGGTCGACGGCGTCTACACGGGCAAGCTGGTCGGCGAGCCCCTGCACGGCCCCGCGAAGGCGGAGGCGGTCCGCGCCCTGGCCGCGGCGGAGGGCCTCGACCTCTCCCGCTGCGCCGCCTACAGCGACAGCCACAACGACATCCCCATGCTGTCCCTGGTCGGCCACCCCTACGCCATCAACCCGGACACCAAGCTCCGCAAACACGCCCGAAACCTCGACTGGCGCCTACGGGACTACAGGACGGGCAGGAAGGCGGCGAAGGTGGGCATCCCGGCGGCGGCCGGAGTGGGCGCGGTAGCGGGAGGCACTGCAGCGGCGATCGCGATCAGCCGACGCCGGCGCTGAGCCGCATCCAAATCGCAGGGCGTACCCCCCAACCCCCACCCTCAGTCCTCTTGTCGGCGCACAGCCACAACACGCCCTGATCCCACCCCCAACCCGATCCTTTCCCGTCAACAACCGGTCACTCTCCGGCACTTGACAGGGCGTCATTCGGTTACAGAAGCGACGTAATCGATGATTTGAGCAACTCGGTGTAGCGGCGCCTGCACGAAGCGTTATTCTCCTCAGACGCAAACCGGTACCCCTCCGTCGCTACGACGGGTGAACGGTCCCGCACTGCACGTGATGGAAGCTCTGCCTCTGGGAGTCCCGTGTCCTCACACGTCGGGGTTGACGCCTCGGGCCTGGCTACGCTGCGCGCAACGGTCCAACGGCTGCTGCGCGACTTCGTCCCCACCGCGTACGCCGCCCCCGCCCTCGCCGTAGCCGCCACCCCCGTCGGCCCGTGCTACGCGCTCGCGGACGGCGGCGCCGCCGTCGGCAGACGCGGGCGTACGGCCGGTGCCACCACCGTCCGCCGTCCCGCCGCGGACAGCGACAGCGCGCGGATGATGGACCTGGTCGAGCGCGCCCAGGCCGGCGAGGCCGACGCCTTCGGACGCCTGTACGACCAGTACAGCGACACCGTCTACCGGTACATCTACTACCGCGTCGGCGGCAAGGCCACCGCCGAGGACCTCACCAGCGAGACGTTCCTGCGCGCCCTGCGCCGCATCGGCACGTTCACCTGGCAGGGCCGCGACTTCGGCGCCTGGCTCGTCACGATCGCCCGCAACCTGGTGGCCGACCACTTCAAGTCCAGCCGCTTCCGGCTGGAGGTCACCACCGGCGAGATGCTCGACGCCAACGAGGTCGAGCGCTCCCCCGAGGACTCCGTCCTGGAGTCCCTGTCGAACGCCGCGCTGCTGGACGCCGTACGCCGGCTGAACCCGCAGCAGCAGGAGTGCGTCACGCTCCGCTTCCTGCAGGGCCTGTCCGTCGCCGAGACCGCGCGCGCGATGGGCAAGAACGAGGGCGCCATCAAGACGCTGCAGTACCGGGCCGTCCGCACCCTCGCCCGGCTGCTGCCGGACGACGCCCGCTGAGGCGGCGCCGGGACCGGCACCCTCAGTGACGCTCAACTCGCCCACAGTGAAAGTCCGTTGACTCCTCGATCCGGTCATCCGCCGTCCGTAACCCAAGTGCCGCGCCGCTCGTTGTGCGGGATGCAGGCTCCCTGTGGTCACTCCCTGGCCGACTCCGATCACCCGATCGTGTGGATGTCGTCGGGGTGTGCAACCCTCAGGACCCCCTGGGGAGTCGACCGTCATGACGAGAGGAGGTGCCGCCAGTGATCGCGAACGTATCGGCGCACCGGCGGGCGAACGCCTTCGCCCAGGCCCTGGACGAGCAGCCCGACCGGGACACGGCGGCCGAGCGGTCCGAAACGCCCCCACCAGCGGCGGAGCGGACCGAGCAGGCCGAGCTGTTGGCCCTGGTGGTCGACCTCGGCGAGCTGCCCAGGCCGGAGCTGGACCCCGAGGTCAAGGTCGTCCAGCGGGCCCGGCTGGTGGCCGCGTTCGAGGCCATGCTGCAGGAGGGCGCGGGTGGCGAGGCGGCGGATGCCGAGGTGCCCGAGCAGCGCTCCCACCGCGCCCGGGGCGCGCACCGGGCGAGTGGGCTGGGCAAGCTCCGCCCGCGGTCCCGACTGACCAAGGGGCTCGCCGCGGGCGGGCTGAGTGTCGGTGTCGCCGCGGGAGCCTTCGGCGGGGTCGCCGCCGCCAGCTCGGACGCGCTGCCCGGTGACTCGCTCTACGGCCTCAAACGCGGCATCGAGGACTTCAAGCTCGACTACCTCAGCGACGGCGCCGACGAGCAGGGCCAGGCCTATCTCGACCAGGCCTCCACCCGGCTCAACGAGGCCCGCCGGCTGCTCGACCGCGGCCGCGGCGGCCATCTCGACCACGAGTCCCTGGGCGAGATCCGCCGCACCCTGTCGGGCATGACCGAGGACGCGAGCGAGGGCCACCGTCTGCTGCACGAGGCGTACGAGCGCGACCCGCACCAGCTGGGCCCCATCCAGGCCCTCTCCGTCTTCTCCCGCTCGCACCGTGAGGCCTGGGGCGCCCTGCGCGACAAGCTCCCGGTCCAGCTCGGGGACGTCAGCGAGCAGGTGTCGTCGGTGTTCGCCGCCATAGACGAAGAGGTCGCCCCGCTGCAGTCGCTGCTCCCCCAGCCCCCGGCCCAGGGCGGCGACAGCGGCCGGCACGGCTCGGGTACGCCGTCGACGGGCACGTCCGGCTCCGGCCACGGCTCGACGGCACCCGGCACGGGCGACGGCACCTCCGAGACCGGCCACTCCAGCAGCCCCAGCAAGTCGGCGTCCACCGGCAACGATGGCCTGCTCGGCGGCAACACGGGCGGCCTGCTCGACCCGCCCAAGTCCAGCGGCAGCGCCTCCCCGTCCGAGAGCAAGTCCCCCACGACCAACCCGGACGTCACCATCCCGCCCCTCCTCCCCGGCATCCTGCCCGGCCTGGGCATCAACGGCGAGGAAACGAACTCCTAGCCGGTACGACAGTGGGGGCGCCCTTTCCACGAAGGGCGCCCCCACTGTCGTACCCCTAGAAGAACACCGACCGCCGCTGCACCAGCAGCTTGTAGAGGGTGTGCTGGATCTGTTCCCTGACCTGGTCCGTCAGGTTGAACATCAGCATCGGGTCCTCCGCCGCCTCCGGCGGATAGCCGTCCGTCGGGATCGGCTCACCGAACTGGATCGTCCACTTGGTCGGAAGCGGAACGGCACCCAGAGGACCAAGCCACGGGAAGGTCGGCGTCAGGGGGAAGTAGGGGAAGCCGAGCAGGCGGGCGAGAGTCTTGGCGTTGCCGATCATCGGGTAGATCTCCTCCGCGCCGACGATCGAGCACGGGATGATCGGTGTGCCCCTGCGCAGGGCCGTGGAGACGAAGCCGCCGCGGCCGAAGCGCTGCAGCTTGTAGCGCTCGCTGAAGGGCTTGCCGATGCCCTTGAAGCCCTCCGGCATGACCCCCACCAACTCGCCCTGCCCGAGGAGCCGTTCGGCGTCCTCCGCGCAGGCCAGGGTGTGGCCGAGCTTGCGGGCCAGTTCGTTGACCACCGGCAGCACGAAGACGAGGTCCGCGGCCAGCAGACGCAGATGCCGGCCGGCCGGGTGGTGGTCGTGGACGGCGACCTGCATCATCAGGCCGTCCAGCGGCAGCGTGCCGGAGTGGTTGGCGACGATCAGCGCGCCGCCCTCGGCCGGGATGTTCTCGACGCCCTTCACCTCGACCCGGAAGTACTTCTCGTACACCGGGCGCAGCAGGGACATCAGGACCTGGTCGGTCAGCTCCTCGTCGTACCCGAAGTCGTCGACCTCGTAGTCGCCGGTGAGGCGCCGGCGCAGGAAGTCCAGCCCCCCGGCGATCCGGCGCTCGAGGCCGCCGTCGTCCCGCGGCTTCTCGGCCGGTTGTTCCTCACGCGTCACGGGAACATCATCCTGCGCCGGCCCCCTGCCCGGCAGGGGCTGGACCTCACCGACCGAATCCGTGTTCCTGCGCCTGCTCCCCGCGCCCCGGCGCCGCGCCGGCCGCGGCACGGCGCCCCCGCGGGACCGGTCGTCGTCGAACGGAATGACCTTGGCGTCCGCCATCGTTGATGCGCTCCTCAGTTGGCGCTCTGCGTCGGGGGGTGGCCACCGCCCAGGACGGGCAGTGCGGCGATCCGGTCGACGGCCCCCGCGAGGGCCTCCGGCGGCAGCAGTCCGGGCCCGTGACTGCGGGCGAAGTCCGCGAACGTCTCCGCGGTCGTGTACTTCGGCTGGAAGCCGAGCGTCTCCCGCATCTGGTCCGTCGCCACGACCCGGCCGTGCGTCAGCAGCCGGATCTGCTCGGGCGAGAAGTCCGTCACTCCCAGCGTACGCACCAGCGAGCCGGCCCAGGTGACGGCCGGCAGCAGCAGGGGCACGGTGGGCTTGCCGAGCCGCCGTGAGCACTGCGACAGCAGCAGCACGCCGTCCCCGGCGATGTTGAAGGTGCCGCTGTTGAGCGTGCCGCGCTCCGGCTCGTGCGAGGCGATCCGCAGCACCTCCATCACGTCGTCCTCGTGCACGAACTGCAGCCGCGGGTCGTAGCCGAACACCGTCGGCAGCACGGGCAGCGAGAAGTACGAGGCGAGCGGGGTGTCCGCGGCCGGCCCCAGGATGTTGGCGAACCGCAGCACGGCTACCGCCACATCGGGCCGGCGCCGCGCGAATCCCCGCACGTACCCCTCGACCTCGACCGCGTCCTTCGCGAACCCGCCGGAGGGCAGCGACTTCGGCGGGGTCGTCTCGGTGAACACGGCCGGGTCGCGGGAGGCGGAGCCGTAGACGTTCGTACTGGACTTCACCACCAGCCGCTTCACCGTCGGCGACTTCTGGCAGGCGCCCAGCAGCTGCATGGTGCCGATGACGTTGGTTTCCTTGACCGTGGTCCGGCTGCCACTGCCCAGCGCCATCGCCGTCACGTCCAGGTGGACGACCGTGTCGGCGGCGGTCTCCGCGAGGATCCGCGCGATGCCGGGCTGCCGGATGTCGGCCTGGATGAAGTCGGCGCCCCCGAGATGGTGCTCGGGAGGGACCGCGTCCACGGCCACGACCCGGTCCACCTGCGGGTCACGCTGGATCCGTCGTACGAACCGGCCCCCGAGCCTGCGGGCCACTCCGGTCACGAGCACGACCTTGCCCAAGATCAGCGCCTTCCTTCCAGACCGTCCGGTAGTCGTAGCCTGCCGCGTTCCCCGTGTGCGGCCAACTTAGCGGGTCGATGTTGCGCTGTGATGACCACCCAATGCACGAAGTAACGACATCCACAGACGTACGAACAGACCAAGCCATGTGAACCACGTGCGCGGGCACCGACACGCCGGGAGCGCGTATGCGTGTGGCCCCCCACCCAGTCTGGTGGGGGGCCACAGAACACGCTCTACGGCGCCGCTTACTTCTTGTTGCGACGCTGAACGCGCGTGCGCTTGAGCAGCTTGCGGTGCTTCTTCTTGGCCATCCGCTTGCGCCGCTTCTTGATAACAGAGCCCACGACTACCCTCGCTCACTTCTCATCACTCGGTGTTTGGGCGCCATGGGCCCACACGACCTACGAGGGGCTAGCCTACCGGTCCGAGCGCTGAGGTCGTAATCGAGGTTGCCGGGGGAGATCCCGAAGTGCCCTGAGGATCCCCCCGGAGCCACCGTCGTCAGGCGGTTTCCACCCCCACGTAACTCTCGCGGAGGTACTCGTGAACCGCGTTCTCGGGGACGCGGAAGGACCGCCCCACCCTGATCGCGGGCAGATGACCGCTGTGCACCAGCCGGTACACGGTCATCTTCGACACTCGCATCACCGAGGCGACCTCCGCCACGGTAAGGAACTGAACCTCGCTCAGAGGCCTCTGCTCAGCAGCCATGACACACCTGAACCTTCCGCACTCGACGGCCACCGGCTTCCCCTTCCGGTGACTCTTCGTCGCTGCGTGCTCACTCCCCAATGTAGGGGCGGGTGATGCGAGTGGGGAAGAGGTGCACCCATCGCAGGCCTACTGTGACAGACACGCTCGATTGAGTACGTAGCGGGTCAGCGGCCGGTAGTAAGCGGACCGCACGGCGTCATCAAGTGGAACGACGACGGACACGCGCCCCTCGGCCTCCCCCACGAACAGCGCGGGGTCGTCCGTATCGGCGAGACCGATGGCCTCGAACCCCAGCTGACCTGCCCCGCAGACCCAGCCGTGGTCTCCGACGACGAGCTCGGGCAGCGGCCCGCCGCCCTCCGCGGCCGCCGCCAGCGCCAGCCGAACCGGGAGCGGCGAATGAGTGTGCGCGCCGGTCGCACAACCGGGGCGAGAGGCGCCGGGTTGCCGGACGAGCGCGACTCCTCGTACGTACTCAAGGTTGTACGTACGTAGACCAAACCGGGTCGTTATGTCGACACGGCGACCATGCGCCGGTGTGAGGACGGCACATCCCGCCGCCGACAGAGCGTCCGCCAAGGCTGCGTAGAAGCCGAGCAGCCGATGCGGGTGTCCGGTGCCGAACAGCACGGGGGCACCGCGCCGGGCGACCACGGCCAGACGCCCGGCGAACGCGTCCAGAGCGGCCAGCGTGAGCTCCGGATCGATCACATCGTGACCGGAAACATGGCCAGGATCGTCCGAAACCCCACACTTGTCCGCCATCAGACCCATCACATCCCGCTCCCGCCACGTCCATTCGGGATCGAGACCGATCAGCACGCGAGGATCCCGAGCGGCGAAAAGCCGATAACTGCGCAGACTCTCCTCACGCGAGGTGGCGACGGCCCCGGCGAGACGAGCGGCCAGCAGATGGGCTCGCAGGGCCCCGGTGCTCAACACGTCAGCGATGGTGACGGACACCCCCGCCCCGGACCACACGAACAGCCAAACACCGCACAGTTGGCGTAACGGCCGCCGTCACGGTGCGCACCCGGCCCGGCGCCTGCACGACCTGGAGCGGCGGCGTGGCCGACCCCGGCCGGCTACGCCAGCAGCCCCCGCAGCGGGAACACCGCCCGCCGGGTCGCCAGCACCGCCTGGTCCAGGCGGTCGGCGGGGTCGTAGCCCTCGTCCCAGCTCGCGAAGGACACCGGCCACCGCCCGTCCGTCATCCTCGCCGGCGCCAACTGCCGGGTCCGCGCGAAGACTTCCTGCCGCCAGCCCTCCGGGATCATCGCCTCCGGCTCCACCGGCCGCCCCGCCGCGATCCCGACGAGATGCGTCCACGACCGCGGCACGACCTCGACCACGGCGTAACCGCCGCCGCCGAGCGCGACCCACCGCCCGTCGGCGTACTCGTGGGCCAGCTCGTGACAGGCCACCTGCACGGCCCGCTGCGCGTCCAGGGAGACGGCGAGATGTGCGAGCGGGTCCTCGAAGTGCGTGTCGGCCCCGTGCTGGGTCACCAGCACCTGCGGCCGGAAGTCCGCGATCAGCTCCGGCACCACCGCGTGAAAGGCCCGCAGCCACCCCGCGTCGCCGGTCCCCGCGGGCAGCGCGACATTCACCGCCGACCCCTCCGCCGAGTCCGCGCCCGTCTCCTCCGGCCACCCGGTCTGCGGGAACAGCGTCCGCGGATGCTCGTGCAGGGAGATCGTCAGAACCCGCGGATCCTCCCAGAAGGCCGCCTGCACCCCGTCCCCGTGATGCACGTCCACGTCGACGTAGGCGACCCGCTCGGCCCCCAGCTCCAGCAGCCGCGCGATCGCGAGCGAGGCGTCGTTGTAGATGCAGAACCCGGACGCACCGCCCGGCATGGCGTGGTGCAGCCCGCCCGCGAAGTTCACGGCGTGCAACGCCTCACCCCGCCACACGGCCTCCGCCGCCCCCACCGACTGCCCGGCGATCATCGCCGACACCTCGTGCATACCGGCGAAGGCGGGATCGTCCATCGTCCCGAGCCCGTACGCCCCGTCCGCCGCCCCCGGATCCGCCGAGGCCGCCTTCACGGCCGCGATGTAGTCCTCCCGGTGGACGAGCCGCAGCGTCGACTCCCCGGCGGGCCTCGCCGCCGCCACCTGGACGTCCTTGTCGAGCCCGAAGGCGTCGACAAGCCGCCGGGTCAGGGCGAGCCGGACCGGGTCCATCGGATGGTCCGGACCGAAGTCATAGCCCGTTACTGCCTCGTCCCACATCAGCTGTGCGCGGCCGCTCATGCCCGCCACCGTATCGGTCCGACGCGGGAGCGAACGAGCGGGCGTAGACCAGGGTCACCAGCACCAACACCATCGGCACGAGCATCGCCCAGCGGTAGCTCCAGGCATCCCCCAGCGCACCCACCAGCGGCGACCCGATCAGAAAGCCGACGTAGTTGAACACATTCAGCCGCGCCACGGCCGCGTCGGAGGCGTTCGGGAACAGCCGCCCGGCGGCCGCGAAGGTCTGCGGCACCAGCACACACAGCCCGAGCCCCAGCAGAGTGAACCCGAGCATCCCCACCCATGCCCCGGGCGCGACAGCCACCACGGCGAACCCGCCCGCGGCCACCACAGCCCCCAGCCGCACGACCGCCACGGCCCCGAACCGCCGCACGCCCAGGTCCCCCAGCGACCGCCCCACCAGCGTGGTCACCATGTACACGTTGTACGGCACCGTCGACAGCTGCTCCGAACTGCCGAGCACGTCCTTCAGATACTTGGCGCTCCAGTTGGAGACGGTCGAGTCACCGATGTACGCGAAGGTCATCACCAGACACAGCGGCAACAGCAGCTTGAAGACGACCGACTGCCCCTGGCTCCGCTCCTCCGCCAACTCGGCCACCGGATCGGCGTCGACGTACCACCGGCTCCCGACCAGCACGGCCGGCAGCAGCACCGCGATGACCGGCAGATACGACACCCACAGCGCGAGATGCCAGTGCGCCCCCACCCAGGCCAGCGAGGCCCCCACGATGCCGCCCAGACTGAACGCGGCGTGGAAGCTGAGCATGATGCTGCGCCCGTACGACCGCTGCAGGCTCACCCCGAGCATGTTCATCGAGGCGTCCAGGCCGCCCACGGCCAGCCCGAAGGCGGCCAGCGCGATCCCCAGCTCGGCCAGCTGGTCCCCGGAGCCGACACCGACCAGCGCCAGCATCACCACCGGCTGCAGGCACCGCAGCAGCACACTGGGCCGTATGCGCTTCACCAGCTGCTCGGTGGTCACGCTTCCGACGCCGGCCAGGATGGGCACGGCGGCCAGGAAGGCGGGCAGCAGCGCGTCGGAGACGCCGTACCGGTCCTGGATGGCCGGGATGCGGGTCACCAGAAGGGCGAAGGTGGCGCCCTGGGCGAAGAAGCTCAACGCCAAAGAGGCCCTACCGCGCCGCAAGACATCTGTCATGGCGGCGAGCGTAGGGCCCCTGGCTACCTGTGGGTAGATCCAGCCAAAGATGAATTTCCTTCACCTTTACCTTCGGTGCCTTCAGGCGGCGACAGCGACCTCGGGAACCTCGGCGGTGTCGGCGGCTTCGGCGGCGGCCACCTCGGCGGAGACCATCCGTGCCATCGGCTCGGCGGCGAGCCCGCCGCTGACCACGATCCCGATCCCGATCGCCCCGAGCAGGATGACCGTGCCGAGCCACACCATGGTGTCCACCGGCAGCGTGTACGCCCCCACGACCCGCACCACGCACTCGGCGAGCAGCGCCACGCCCCACACCACGGAGTACGCGCTCTCCGACCTCCGGAAGGCGGCGGATCCGCTCCGCAGCCGCTCGAAGGCCGCGTCCCGGGCCGCGTCCCCCTTGACCAGGAAGGGCCTGAGCCCCTCGGTCATCATCGGCCGTCCCAGCGCCACCGACACCAGGATCGCGATACCGATGGTGCTGCTGACCCCGCTGTCCTTGGCGAGCATCAGCCGCGGGTCACCGGAGACGAAGCTCAGCGCCAGCGACACCACGTTCACGAGCAGGATGAGCCCGGCCAGACCGTTGACCCGGCGCTCCTTGACCACGCCCCACACCGTCCGCAGAGCCGGCCCGACACTGCTCCACGCCAGGGCGGCGAAGGTGCTCGCGCCGAACCCGTCCTTCAGCAGGTAGTACGTTCCGAGCGGCACCGCCACGTCCACGATCAGCGGCCCGAAGGTGCTCTGCTTGCTCGCCTTGTCGGTGTTGCTCGTCTTCTTCGTCATGCCCTCTACCTTCGCGGAGGGCACCCCCACGGCAGTAGAAACGATCGTCCAGGGCTCGGCATGACATTTGTCAGCCGAGCAGCCCTGCCAACTCACACATGTCGCTGAACAGTTGGGTGGCCCCGGCGAGCTTGGCAGCGGGCGTCATGGCGGTGAACCCGTAGACGTCCATCCCGGCCGCCACAGCCGCCCGCACCCCCAGCGGACTGTCCTCGACGACCACACACCGCTCCGGCGCGACACCCATCCGCTCGGCCGCGTACAGGAACAGATCCGGCGCCGGCTTCCCCCGCCCCACGTCCTCGGAACTGAAGATCTGCTGCTCCCCGAACCACCGGTCCAGCCCGGTCTTCCGATGCCCCACCCGAATCCGCGCATGACTCCCCGAGGACGCCACGCAGTACGGCACCCCGTCCGCCGCGAGCTTCCCCAGCACGTCGACGGCCCCGGGCATCGGCTCCAACTCCCGCTCGAAAGCGGCGAACACCCGCGCATGGAAGACGTCGTCGAAGTCGTCCGGGAGCCGCCGTCCCGTCCGCTCCAGCACCAGGTCATGCACCCGGTGCATCGCCGACCCCATGTAGTCCCGGATGGAGTCCTCGTACGACGTCGGATGCCCCAGCTCCGTCAGATAGGCGGCCAGGAGCCGGTTGGAGATGGGCTCACTGTCGACGAGGACGCCGTCGTTGTCGAAGATGACGAGGTCATAGCGCATGAAGTCACTGTAAACGCAGAAAACCCCGCACCGGAAAGGTGCGGGGTTTTCTCACGAATT
>NZ_JAKWBE010000032.1 GCF_022513565.1 Streptomyces gilvus
TCCGCGCGGCCTCCCGGCGGGCCTTGGCAGCCGCGCGCTTCGCGGCCTCGATCGCCCGCTTGCGGGCCAGCGCGGCCGCCCGTCGGGCCGCCGCCTGTGCCGCCTTGCGCGCCGCGATGATCGCCGCACGCCGGGCCGCCGCACGGATCGCCGCCTGGATGGCGATACGGGCCGCGATCCCGATGAGGATCGGGAAGAACTCGCCGGACGGGTCGGAGAAGGTGGCCGGCGCGTTGTTGCTGTAGGCGTACGGGTTCATGGTCGCCGGCTGGCCGTAGTCGACCATGGGGTCGACCTGGAGGAAGCGGCCGGTCACCGGGTCGTAGTCGCGGGCGCCGAGCCGGGTCAGGCCGGTGTCCTCGTCGACCGTGCCGCCGACGAACCCGCGTTCACCCGGCCAGGCCGTGAGCTGCTGCCCGCGTGCCTCACCGAACGGCATCGACTTGCGCCGGGTGACGCCCATCGCCGCGTCGACCATGTCCACGACCGTGTGGGACGTGCCGTGGTGGTCGGCCAGCATCATCTGGCGGACGCCGCCCGTCGCCCGGACCACGGTGGCGCCGTCCGGGAGCCCGTAGAAGCGTTCCGCCCTGGCGCTGGTGTTGGCCGCGTTGACGGTGAGTTCCACCTCGCCGAGGTAGAGCGTGCGGCTGCCGTCCGCTCCGGTGCGGATCAGGCGTTCGCCGTCCGCTCCGTACAGGTACGACGTGGTTTTCGTGCCGCCACCCTCGACCGGCTCGGTCACCTTGCGCAGCTGGCCCTCGACGTCGTAGTCCAGCGTCTGCCGGCTGCCGCCGTGCTGGCGGCCGGTGGTGTTGCCTGCCTTGTCGTAGGCGAAGGTGTTGAGGCGCTCTCCCTGCGGGCCGGTCGACCTGATCTCGGCGAGCGCGTTCGGACCGCCGACGCCCGCCTTGCCGTACACATAGGAACGGGTGACGTCCTGGGCGGTGTCGCCCGCCCGGTCGTGCTCGACGAGTTCGGTGCGGTTGCCCGCGTCGTCGTACTGGTACGACTGCCAGTACGCCTCCGGGCCGCCCACGGTGTCCTTGGACGGCGTGGCCGTGCAGTCCTCCGCCTTGTTCGACGTCCAGGCGGAGGTCATCTGCCTGAGCTGGTCGTAGACGAAGCACTGCGTGTCGGTTCGGCCCGCGTCGGGGGCCGCGCTGCCGGGCACGTCGGTGATCTTCGTGACGTTGCCGGCCTCGTCGTAGCCGTAGCGGGTCTCGCTGATGCGGCCCGGGGCGACCGAGCGGTCGAAGGTGGCCGTCTGCAGGCGGCGGGTGAACTCGTCGTAGACGTAGGTGCCGTAGACCTTCTTGCCGGCGGGTCCCGCGTCGGTGCGCAGGATCTCGCCGAACGCGGAGTAGCTGACGTCCGCGAGGTAGGTCGAGGCGCCGCCCATGAAGACGGGCAGGTCGTCGGAGTTGTACCGGAAGACGACCCGCTCGTCCACCAGTCCGCCCGCGCCCGGCACTTCGACCCAGGCGAGGTTGCCGGTCGGTGTGTAGGAGTAGGTGTACTCGTAGGTCCCGGCGAGGCCGGTCTCCTCGACCGGGATCACCGTCTTCGTCGACTTCACCCGGTAGGCGTTGTCGTAGGCGGTGACCTCCTCGCGGTACTCGCGGCCGCCCTCGTAGCGGATCTGTGCGGTCGGCAGGCCCTTGGCCAGGGTGTCGTACGTCCACTCGGCGCGCTTGGGGCCGGTCTCGCTGTTCTCGCGCAGGGTGGTCGGACGGCCGGCCGCGTCATAGGTGGTGACCAGGGTCCGCTGGAGCGGGTCGATGGTGGTGACCACGTTGTCGGTGTTGTCGTAGCGCAGTTCGGTACGGCCGCCGTCGGGGTCGGTGACCGCGGTCTGGCGGCCCCGCTTGTCGTACTCGAAGGTGGTGGTGGCGCCGCCGGGGGCGGTGACCTTCCGCAGATGGTCGAGGTCGTCGTACTCGTAGACCGTGTCGCGCCACTTGGTGCGTTCGGCGTTCGTGTACTCGCGCAGTTTCTCGACGCGGCCCTCCGCGTCCTCGAAGGTCGAGGTGACCGTGTCGCCCTTCGGCGGGATCGTCGTGGAGACGTCGCCGTCGCGGACGGTGGTGGTACGGAGCTTCTCCGTGCCCCGGTTGTAGGTGATCTCGGCGGTGGGCTGGCCCTGGCCGTCGAAGGTGGTGCGGTTCTGGGACGGGACCTCGTTGTCGCCGACCTGGAGCAACTCGGCCTTGGGTTCGGCGGAGTTGTAGTAGCCGTCGTTCTCCTTCCACTTGCGGCCGGCGCTGTCGTAGAAGGTGTCGTTGACGATGCGGCCGTCGCCGATGGCCTCGTCCTGCGTCTGCCGCTCGCGCAGCAGGCCGTCGAGGATCTCGTACGACACGGCGTACTGGCCGTTGTCCTTCAGCGTGCGCGTGGTGACGATGGTCGGGCCGTCGCGGCGCACGGTGTAGTCGTAGGTCGCCGTCGGGGTCTGGGTCGCCGGGTCGCGGTCGATCTCCCACACCTTCAGGAGCCGGCCCAGCGGGTCGTACTCCATCGTGGCCTTCTTGCCGTTGGCGTCCTCCTCGGTCAGCGGCAGGCCGCGGACGTCGTCGAAGACGGTGGTCTCGGTGTGACCGAGCGGGTCGTGCGAGACCTGCCGGGTGGGCCGGGCCACGGTGGTGGGCGTGTACTCCATCCAGGTCCTGCGGTTGTCCGCGTCCCAGGTGGCCGTCTCCCGGCCGTGGATGTCGTACTCGGTCCTGTCGATGGTCAGGTAGCCGTCGCCGGTGCCGTTGAGTTCCTGCACCTCGGTGGCCAGGCCCTTGGTGGGGGCCGCGCCGAAGGCCTGGTTGTCGTAGAACGTGCGGGTGTCCTCGACGACCTCGCTGCCGGTGCTGCCGCAGGCGCCGAGCGTGGTCCTCTCCCGGGACTCCGACTCGATCAGGTAGGCGGCGGTGTTGCGGGCGTACTCGACGGTCGAGCAGCGGACCTTGCCGCCCGGGGTTCTCTCCTCGACCTGGTACGGCAGTCCGTAGCTGTCGTACTTCGTGGTCTCGGTGGAGGTGCGCCAGGTCTCGCCCTTGACCCGCTCGCGGGTACGGACGGTCTCGGGGCGGGTCATCCACGCCTCGAGCGGTGTGGTTCCGGCGCGGGTCCGGGTGGCGGTCTTCACGGCCCAGGGGGTGGTGACGGTCGCCGAGTCGATCGGGCCGCCGTCGGACTCGTGGCCGATCTGCTCCAGCAACTGGCCCTGGTACTGCGGGAGATCGTCGTACGACGTGCCCTGGCTGTCGGTGACGGCGGAACTCCGTGTGCCCGAGGGGAGTTTGTCTCCGTGCAGCCCACGGAAGTAGCGGTGCTCGGTGAGCTGCCTGACGTCGTCACCGGTGCCCTGGCGGGTGCGGACGCGTTCGTAGCCGCGGTACTGCGACCAGGTGCGGTGCTTGTTCTCGGTGAACTCGCTGTCGTCGTAGGCCCATCCGGCGCCGCCGAGGAACTCGTACGAGGTGACCTTGGCGGGGCTGTCGGTGACCAGGTCCTCCTCGCGGACCTCCGTGACGACGTATTTGTGGAACCAGTCCTTCACCGGGTTCAGGGCGCCCTTGGGCGTCCAGTACTGCGGGAAGCAGCGCATGGTGTTGGACTCGGGCGAGGCCGGCATCCGTTTCGGTTCCAGGGCCTGGCAGTCGCGCGGCGAGTAGGTCACCGCGATCCGGCCGCCGGTCTCGGTGTCGATGGCGTGGATGCGGTAGCGGGAGAAGGGCGGCAGACCCTCCACCTTGTCGACGCGGTTGTCCATCTGCAGGCCGGAGAAGCTGACCTTGGGCATGGCGGCCGTGGCGCCCGCGCCGTGACCGGTGCGCGTGATCGACTCCAGCCACAGGGCCGGGGAGGTGCCGTCGCCGGTGGCCGGGTAGGACTGCTCCAGCGTCCAGGAGTCGACGGTCTTCAGCGAACTGCCGGAGAGCACACTGGTGGTGATCTTCGTCAGGCGCTTGGTGGTCCAGAACGTCGGGGAGTACTTGTCGGTGCACTTGGCTCCGGAGGCGCACTCCTGGTCCAGCGGGGTGTCCGGCCAGTTCTTGGCGTTCGCCGTGGTGCGCTTGGCCTCGGCGCAGTCGAAGGTGCTGGTGGGGATGCAGCGTTCGGCGGTGGTGAAGGCGACGCGGCCGGCCGGCTGGACGCCGAACAGCTTGTCGGAGCGCAGGCCGTAGTCGATCCGGGCGAGCTGTGCGGAGCGGGTGTAGGAGATCTGCTGGTCGGCCTTCATGTTCTGGCCGTAGAAGTTGGTCTCCTTGGTCCACCACAGGCTCATGGCGTCGCCGAGCGGGTCGACGACGTAGTCCAGGTTCCAGCGGTAGGCCTGGGCGCAGTCGGAGTCGATGAACGCCGTCGCGTGGCAGGGCTCCCCCGGATGGTTGCCGAACACCGGCACGGTGAGCGCGGAGTTGGTGACGGTGCCGTCGGGAGCACCGGGCAGCTTGTTCAGGCCGAAGTGGTACTGCGTGCCGTCGGTGGTGGTGAGGACCCAGTGCTCACCGTCCTTGGCGCCGTTGGCGGCACCGGTTTTCCGCTGCAGGCGGGAGCCGTCGTCGTCGGCCGGGCGCCACTCGTCGGTGCCGTCCTTCTTGACGAGTTCGGTGGTGTTGCCGCCGAGCGACATCACGACGTGGTCGGAGCCCCAGCACAGGTCGCCGCTGTCGGCGGTGTTGTTGGGCTTCTTGCCGTCGACCTCGCCCTTGTCGTCCGAGCAGGAGCGGAAGCGGCGCTCGATGTAGCCGGGTTCGTAGTCCCAGCCCTCGGCGATCCAGGAGGACTGCGCGTTGGTGGAGGCTGTGCGGCCGTCCACCGCCTGGGAGGAGTAGGAGAGTTCGACCTCGGGCTGCGGGCCGCCGGGGACCTCGGGCGCCTCGATCGGGTACGCCCAGGAGAAACCGCCGGACGAGGAGCCGGCCGTCCAGGAGCCGGACGGCGAGAGCGAGGTGGCGGCGTGGTTGCCGCCCGGTCCGGAGGCCTCGGCGGCGGCCGCGAACACGGCGGGCGCGGCGGCCAGGTCGGTGGCGCCGGTGACCGTGCGGGCGGTGGCGTCATTGGTGCCGGGCAACGGGGTACGGGTGCGGCAGCGCTCGAGGCCGGGCGTGGTCAGCGCGCAGTCGGGCAGCCGGTAGAGGCGGAGCCGGGAGCCCCAGTCGCCGCCGTAGGTGTCCTTGAACGACGAGTAGTCGAGCTCCAGTTGGACCGAACCGGTGGCCGCGGGGGCCAGACCGTCCGCGTCCGGCGCGGCGGTGAACAGCAGGCCCCGCACGCCGGCCTTCCGGGCCGCGGCCGCGTCCCTGACCTCGACTTCGACGGCGGTCCCCGGGGCGGCGCCGGGACGCTTCGGCGACGGGGCGTCGGGGGCGCGCAGGGCCTTCCCGGTGGGCACGTCGAGCTGACGGGCCCTCACGAGGGCGGTCGGTACGGCGCTTGAGTCCTGGCCGGCCAGCGACGTGCGTCGCGGCGTCTTGGCGTCGCGGCCGGTGACCAGGGTCGTGAAGCTGCGGACGGGGACGGTCCCCGCGGCGGGCCTGAAGGCGCCCGTGGCCTCGTCGCGCGTCGCGGGCCGCTTCCTGCTCAGGTCCCGGCCGGGGACGGACGGATCTCGCTTGATGTCGGAGACGCGGGTGCTGCCGGACGCGGCACTGGCGTCGTCGGGTATCAGCCCGACGAAGAGCACCAGGCCCACGAACAGGGACACGGATCTGGTCCAGTGCCCGAAGTAGCGCAGCTGTCTTATCAATTGGTCCACAAAAGGACCTCCCCCTCACTCTGCGTGACCGAGTGTTGAACGCTCAGACAGTAGGCGCTGTCGATCACCCTGACAAGTAAAGGAAAAGCAATGTGACAATCCCCGCTTCATCCATGGAAAGGTAAAGAACTCCCATGGTCCGGTGTACTGTTCGGCGACGCGGCCCCGGGGAGGGGTTCGCACGGCAACGGACTCCGGGGGGAAGAAGCCCATGCCAGAAACATCCCGAAGACAGCGCCCCACCAGGCGCTTCACACGATGCGCGCTGGTCGTGGCGCTCGTCGGCGGGGCGCTCGGCTTGCTGCCGCCGGCGGCCGGCGCGGCCGGTACCGCCGACCCCGAGCGGGACGCCCTGCGACTGGCCGCCGAGACCGGCGAGCCGGTGGAGGTGTTGTCCGAGCGCACCGAGACCAGCGAGACGCACGCCCTGCCCAACGGCAACCTCCGCCAGACCCAGCACACGCTGCCGGTCCGCGTGAAACGCGAGGGCGTGTGGACCCCGGTGGACACCACACTCGCCGAGACCGCGGGCCGCGTCTCGCCCAAGGCCGCGCCCGGCCGGGTCACCTTCTCCGCGGGCGGCGACGACCGCCTGGTGACCCTCACCGACCAGGGCGGCGAACTCACCCTGACCTGGCCCGCGTCGCTCCCCGTGCCTGTTCTGGACGGACCGACGGCGACGTACCGCGAAGTCTTCCCCGGCGTCGACCTGGCGGTGAAGGCGAGCCTGGACGGCTTCAGTCAGGCGCTGATCGTGAAGACGCCCGAGGCCGCCGAGCGCCCGGAGCTGAAAGAGATCGGCTTCGGTCTGCGCACCCAAGGACTTCAGGTGCGCGAGGACGCCGGAACGGGCACCCTCAGCGCGGTCAACGCGGCCGGTCAGACGGTGTTCGCCTCCGCTACGGCCCGGATGTGGGACTCGTCCGGGACGACGGAACAGGCTGCGGCGCAGACCGTACGGCGCACGGCGAGCCTGAGCGCGGCCACGCCGGAGTCCGATCCCTCGCCGCTGACTCCCGGCACGAAGAGCAGTCCGGTGGACGTCGAAGTCACCGACGGGCACGTCGTCCTGACACCTGATCAGGATTTGCTGCAGGCGGCCGACACCGAGTTCCCGGTCTACATCGACCCGCGCATGACAGGCACCCGCGAGGCCTGGACGATCGCCTACAAGCCGCATCCGAAGGACAGTTACTGGAACGGCACGGGCTGGGACGGCGGGACGACGAGCGAGGCGCGCGTCGGCTACGAGTCCTCGACCGGGGGCACGGCCCGCTCCTTCTTCCGTGTGGGCTCGAAGTTCCTCGCCGGTGTGAAGGTGGTCGACGCGCAGTTCCAGATCACCGAGACCCACTCGTGGTCGTGCACCCCCAAGCCCGTGGAGCTGTGGCGGACCGGGACGATCAGCTCGACGACGACCTGGAGCGCTCAGCCGTCCTGGGCCGCCCGTCAGGACACCCGCAGCGTCGCCCACGGCAACGAGTCCTTCGGCTGCCCCAACGCGGCCGTCGACTTCGACGCGAACGAGGCGGCCGGCAAGGCGGCGGCCGGCAAGTGGTCCAACATCACCTTCGGCCTTCGCGCCCCGCAGAGCGCGGAGGACAACAAGGACGAGTACAGCTGGAAGAAGTTCAAGCCGGACGCCAAGCTGATCGTCGAGTTCAACCGCCCGCCGAAGGCGCCCTGGGCGCTGGACACCGTCCCCAGCACCAGGGTCGGCACCACCGAGTGCGGCAACGGCTCCTCGTACGTGACCCTCGGCAACACCGACGTGACACTGACCGCGCAGGTGTGGGACCCGGACGGGGGCGCGGTGAACGTGCAGTTCCATCTGTGGGCGACCGGGAAGCACGACACCTCGCCGGGGATCATCTTCGACAAACGCGTGAAGGTCACCGTGAAGGCGAGCGACTCCAAGGGCGCGCAGGCGCGGGTGGTCGTGGGCAAGGACCTGCTGACCAGGCACCTCGGGGCGAGCAACGGGCAGTTCTCCTGGAAGGCGCAGGCCGAGGACACCGCGGACGCGGCCTTCGCCTCCGACTGGACGCCCACCCAGGGCGCACCGGGCTGCCGCTTCGGCTTCGACCCGAACGCGCCGACGGTGATGCCGACGGTCGGCTCCCAGAACGACCTGTACCCGGAGACCAAGCCCGACAGCGAGCCCGTCGAGGGCGCCCTGGCCCGCACCGAGGGCGTGTTCGAGTTCGGCGCGAACGGCGTCTCGGACACCACCGAGTACCTGTACGGCCTGGACCGCACCCCGCCGAGCAGCTCTGCCAAGCCCGCGACGAAGGGCGGCCCCGCTCAGGCGAGGATCACCCCGCTCACTCCGGGACCGCACACGCTGTACGTGCGGCTGGTGGACGCGGGAGGCAACGCCGGGCCGGTGTACCCGTACCGCTTCTACGTCAGGAGCCCGGGCGTGACGGACGGACCGGGTGACGTCAACGGAGACGGCATTCCGGACCTCTTCGCCGTGGACGGCTCCGCGAACCTCCGGCTGTACGGCGGCACGGGGGCCGGCAAGTTGGCGACGATGGTTCCGCTCTCCACCGGCGGCGGCTGGAACGACGCGCTGCTGACCCATCGCGGCGACTGGACCGAGGACTTCTACGAGGACCTGGTGGCCCGCCGTGCCGACGGCAGGCTGTGGCTCTACCCGAACAACGGGCAGGGCGAGTTCACCGAGGACACCAAGCAGGAGGTGTACGTCTTCCCGGACGAGGAGACGGGGACGGCACTGAACCCGGCGACGATCCGGCAGATCGTCTCGGTCGGCGACATCACACCGGACGGCGAGGCGCAGCGCCCGGACTTCGTCGCGGTCGTCGGCGACCAGTTGTGGTTCCTGCCCGGATACGCCTACGGGACGGTCGAGTCGGGGTATCTGATCGGCGCCTCCGGCTGGGGCCGGATGCAGCTGGCCTCGCCGGGGGACGTCGACGGGGACGGTTTCACCGATCTGGTCGCCCGTAACACCGAGAACGGCGAGCTGTGGCTGTACCACGGCCGTTCCCCGGGTGACGCGGACGGCGACGGCGTGTCCGACGGCGGCACCGATCCGGCCTCGCTGGGCGCCGTCTCCAACCGGACGGCGTACGCGACCGGTTGGACGACCACGGCCCGTCCCCTGGTCACCGCGTCGGGCGACTCCGACGGCGACGGTGTGCCGGACCTGTGGACGACGACCGCCAACTCCTCGGCGGGACTGGAGTTCGTCCCCGGCCGCAGGAGCGGGTTCGTCGGTCCGGTGGCGATGGTGGGCACGACCGGCTGGCAGGCGATCAGAGTGCTGTCCTGACCGGACGGGGGCGGCCCGCCGTCGCGCGGGCCGCCCCCTCACGGGTCAGGACGTGGGGCACTGCTTCCACGCCATGTGGTAGATCGTGCTGATGTCCCCGTCGGTCGAGTCCATCGTCATGAAGCTGACCTTGCCCGGGTTCGCCGTGCCCGCGTTCACCCTCAGTTCGGTGTTGATGTTGAAGTTGCGCTGAACTCCGCAGGGCGCCCAGACCAGTTGGGCCCAGTCGGTGGAGTCGGTGGCCTGCCAGTCGTCGTTGTAGGTGCCGCTGAAGGGGTGGGTCTTGGGCACCGTGTTCGAGGAGCCCTGGAAGTAGTACGAGGCCTTCTGGGTCGCGGACGCCCCCGGCTGGAGCGAGAGGAAGCCCCGGTAGTCGGCGCTGGCGATCGCGTAGGTGAAGCCCTGCGGGACGTGGACGATCAGGTTGAGCTGGCAGTTCTTGCGGAAGGCCGTGGGGTCGGAGTTGCCGCCGGCCTGGGCGAGGTACTGGCTGTAGGTCACCGTGAAGGCCGTGTTGTCCGGGGAGACGGCGACGGCCGCCGTGCCCTGGGGACAGCCGGAGCCGTTCACCGTCGCCACGTCGATGACGATCTTGTCCGGGGGCGGGTTGTCGAACACGGGGGACGAGTTGTGCGCGGGCAGTGCGGTGGTGAGGAGAGCGGCTACGGCGCCGCTCAGCAGGAGTCCGCCAGGCATGGTCTCTCCGGTTCTGTGAGTGGGGGGTGGCACGCCCCCGCACCCTTGAAGAAACCGTGAGCGTTCTGTGAAGGCCGGAGGCGATCCGCATCGTAGGGACGCGAACCTGACATGGACAGGACGAACTCCGGCCATTCACAGCGGGGATTTCACAGCCGCCGAACAGTCGCCGAACAGCAGCCGGACAGGCATCGGACAGCCGCCGGATCACCTGGGCCCTATGGGTTCTCCCAGGCCGCCGGCTCCGCCGCCAGCGCGCGCACCGGTTCCGGCAGGGCGTCCGCCGCGATGTCGGCGATGGTGACGCCCTCCAGGATGCGGCGGACATTGGCGCGCAGGGCGATCCACAGCGGCAGCAGGGGCTGGGCCGAACCGGTGTACTCCAGGCCCGTGGGCCGCTCCCCGCGCACGGAGACGATCGGCCCGTCCACCGCCCGGATGACGTCCGCGACCGTGATCCCCCCGGGCTCCCGAGCCAGCCGGTAACCGCCGCCGCCCCCGCGCCGGCTGTCGACGATGCCGGCCCGCCGCAGATCGCCGAGGATCCCCTCCAGGAACTTGTGCGGGATGTCCTGCGTGGCGGCGATGGCCTCCGCCTTCACCGAACCGCCGTCCCGCCGCACGGCCAGCTCGAGAACCGCCCGTACCGCGTAATCCGCCCGCGCCGAGATCCTCATACGACCATTCTGCCGGTCCGCCCGTACACAATGATCCCGCACGCGCCCGCCGACGTACGGCACGACGGGAGGCTCCGATGGGGCTCAGCAGACGTACCTTCACCGCGCTCGCCGGCACCACCGCGTTCGGCCTGGCGCTCGGCGGCAGCGCCGCCGCGACCTGCGCCTACGCCGCGGCGACCACGCCCACGGGCCCCGCGCCCGCGCCGCCGACGGCGGACGGCGAGCACCACACCGTCGGCTTCGACCACTACTCGCTGATCGTCGACGGCCGCCGTCTGGTCCTCTGGTCCGGCGAGATGCACCCCTTCCGGCTGCCGAGCCCGTCCCTGTGGCGGGACGTCCTGCAGAAGATGCGCGCCCACGGCTACAACGCGGTCAGCGTCTACGTGTCGTGGAACTACCACTCCCCCGCCCCCGGACACTACGACTTCACCGGCGTCCGCGACCTCGACCTGTTCCTGCGCACGGCCGCCGAGACCGGCCTGTACGTCATCCTCCGCCCCGGCCCCTACATCAACGCCGAGATCGACGCGGGCGGCTTCCCCGGCTGGCTGACCGCCACCAAGGGCACGGCACGCACCGCCGACCCCACCTATCTCTCCCACGTCGACGAATGGCTGACGCACGTCGACGCCATCGCCGCCCGGCACCTCTGTACCGACGGCGGCGGAACGATCCTTCTCTACCAGATCGAGAACGAGTACGACGCCCACCCGAAGGACGCGACGGGCCGCGCCTACATGGCCCACCTCTACGAGAAGGTGCGCGCGGACGGCATCGACGTCCCCCTCTTCCACAACGACAAGGGCCGGAACGGCTACTGGATCCCCGGGTCCTTCGACACCGGCGGCGAGCAGGAGCGCTGGCTGTACGGCTTCGACGGGTACCCGCCCGCCGACCAAGTGCCGCCGGACTGGGGGCACTTCGGGACCGGCGGGCTGAAGGGCGGGGCGACGGCGAGTCCCCGGACACCCGGGTTCATGCCGGAGTTCGGCGGCGGCTGGTTCGACCCGTGGGGCGGGGTCTGGTTCGACCGGAAGGGGTACGCCGAGTCGCGGCGGCAGCGTGACGCGGCGTACGAGCGCCGCTTCTACCTCACCAACCTCGCCAACGGCATCACCCTGCACAACGTCTACATGACCTTCGGCGGCACCTCCTGGGGCTGGCTGCCCGCACCGGTCGTCTACACCTCCTACGACTACGGGGCCGCCTTCGACGAGGGCCGGCAGCCCACCGCCAAGCTCGTCCCCATGCACCAGCTCGGCCATCTCCTGCGCCACGTACCCGACTTCGCCAAACTGGACCGCGCGGCGGACGTCACGGCGGCCGGGCTGAGGGCGTACCACCTGGCCAACCCGGACACCGGCGCCGACGTGTACGTCCTGCGCAACGACGGTACGGAGCCGGTCACTTCGACCGTCCCCGGCACGGACGTCCCGGTCACCGTCCCGGCGCGGGACGCGCGGCTGCTCGCCGCAGGGATCAAGCTCGGGCGGCGGACCATGCGGTACTCCAACGCCCAGCCCATGCTCGCCCTCGACACCGGCAGCCGGGAGATCGCCGTGCTCACCGGGCGGTCCGGCGAGACCACGGTGACCGCGTTGGAGTACCCGCTGCGGCCGACCGTGCGGGTGCTCGCCGGGCGCGCGGCCCACACGTACGCGGACGGTCTGCTGCGGATCGAGGCCCGACTCGACGGGCTGACCCGGGTGTCGGTCTCCGGCGGCGGCACCGCCACCCCGCTCCTGCTGCTCCTCGCCGACGACGACACCTCGCTGCGGCTGTTCCCGTACGACACCCCGTCCGGCCCCGTGCTGGTGTACGGCCCCGCGCTGCTGCGGACGGCCGAGGTCGGCGGGAAGGCGGTACGGCTGACCGGGGACACCGTCCGGGCGGCCGGGCTGGAGGTGTGGGGGCCTCCCGGGATCGGTGAAGTGAGCTGGAACGGGACCGAGTTGACGGTGCGGTCGACGTCCTCCGGCAGTCTGCGGGGCACACGGGCGCTGCCCGGCGCCGGAACCGTGACCCTGCCCGCGCTGACCGGCTGGCGGCGCAGGACGGAGAACCCCGAGTCCGCCGCCGGCTACGACGACTCCGCCTGGCAGGTCGCCCGGAAGACGTCCTCGTGCAGCACGACACCCGTCCCGGAGGGACATCCCGTCCTCTTCGCCGACGACTACGGCTTCCACTACGGCGACGTCTGGTACCGCGGGCACTTCACGGACGCCCGGGGCGCGCGGTCGGTGTCCCTCGCCTACGGCACCGGCACCCAGGGACTGCTGATGGCCTGGCTGGACGGGCGGGCGCTGGGCACGCACCGAATGCCGGTGCCGGACAAATCCAGTGTGCGGCAAGGGAGTTGGTCGGCCACGGCGGAGTTCGCCGTACCGGAGGAGCTGCGTACGTCAGGCTCGCATGTGCTGTCCGTCCTCGTCCGGCGGATGCAGCACGACCAGGACGGCAAGGCGCGGGACACGCACAAGGCGGCCCGCGGACTGACCTCGGTGGCTTTCAACGGGGCCGCCCCAGAGGTGAGTTGGCGGCTGCGGGGCGAGGGGCCGGTCGATCCCGTGCGCGGGCCGCAGAACAACGGCGGGCTGCACGGGGAGCGGCACGGGTGGCATCTGCCGGGGTTCGTCGACGGCGGCTGGGAGCCGGTGACCCTGCCGCGGGCCGATCGCCGGCAGGGGGTGACCTGGTACCGGACGGGTTTCCAGCTCGCGGTCGCCCCCGGGACGGACGCCTCGATCGGGCTGGTCCTGGACGACGACCCGGCCCGCGCCTACCGCGTCCAGATCTTCCTCAACGGCTGGAACATGGGCCAGTACATCAACGACGTGGGCCCGCAGCACACCTTCGTCCTGCCGAACGGGATTCTGCGCACACGTGGTTCCAACACCATCGCGCTCGCCGTACTGTCCGACGGGACCACGCCGGCGGGACCGGCGAGCGTCCGGCTGACGCTGCTGGGAGCGGCGGCGGGCGGAGTGCCGGTGGCGCCGGTATGACAGGAACGCCCGGCAGGGATCGTCGACGACGGACAGGGCGGCCCGGACCGTGTCGCCGGCTGGGACTTCTGGGACCAGACCGGGCGCACTGCCTGCGCTGGGACGGCGGGAGCTGGGTGAGCGAGCGCGGGCCGACCGCCACGACGCCCGTCCTGCCCGAGGCCATCGCGTCCGTGCCCGGCACGGGCGGGTACCGGTCCGTCGGGACGACGTCCTCGTCCCCGTACCCGCCCGCTCAGGTGCACATCGAGCGGTAGCCGGTCAGGCCAGCCGGATCACGTTCCACGACAGCGGTTCCAGTACGGCGTCGAGGGTGCCGCCCTCCAGCCTGGTGCCCTCGACGCCGTGCGGGAGGACCCGCTCGGGCTCGGCGAGCGTGTTGCGCGCGTCCGGGTCGGCGTCGGACAGGGCGCTGTGCTCGACCACGGTCGTCAGGTTCAGGCCGTTGAGGGCGACTGCGAGCGGCAGCGCCTCGGTCCGGCTGCGGTTGACGGCGAAGACGGTGACGGTGCCGTCCTCGGCGCGCACGGCGGTGGCGTGCAGCAGGTCGGCCTCGCCGTACTTCTTCGTCTCGTACGTCGGGGAGTCCACCCGCACGTCCAGGACCTGGCCGCGGCCGTAGCGGGAGGCCTGGGCGAAGGGGAAGAAGGTGGTCTGGCGCCAGGCGGGGCCGCCGGGCTCGGTCATGATCGGGGCGATGACGTTGACGAGCTGCGCGAGACAGGCGACGGTGACGCGGTCCGCGTGCCGCAGCAGGGCGATGAGGAGCGAGCCGAAGACGACGGCGTCCAGGACGCTGTAGTTGTCCTCCAGCAGGCGGGGGGCCTCCGCCCAGTCCCGCGTGCCGGAGTTCTCGATCTCGTGCCACTGCGAGATGTACCAGACGTTCCACTCGTCGAAGGAGAGGTTGATCTTCTTCTTGGACTTGAGCTTGGCGCCCACGTGGTCGGCGGTGACGATCACGTTCTCGATGAAGGACTCCATGTCGACGGCGGAGGCCAGGAAGGAGTCGACGTCACCGTCCTCGGGCTGGTAGTAGGCGTGCAGGGAGATGTGGTCGACGAGGTCGTAGGTCTCCTCCAGGACCTTCGCCTCCCACGCGGCGAAGGTCGGCATGGACTGACTGGAGGAGCCGCAGGCGACGAGTTCGACGTCCGGGTCGATCTGGCGCATGGCGCGGGCCGTCTCGGCGGCGAGGCGGCCGTACTCCTCGGCGGTCTTGTGGCCGGTCTGCCAGGGGCCGTCCATCTCGTTGCCGAGGCACCACAGCCGGATGCCGAAGGGGTCCTTGTCGCCGTGGGAGACACGGAGGTCGGAGAGAGCGGTGCCGGCGGGGTGGTTGGCGTACTCCTGGAGTTCGAGGGCCTCGGCGACGCCCCGGGTGCCGAGGTTGAGGGCCATCATGGGCTCGGCCTGGGGGCCGATCTTCTTCAGGAAGGCGATGTACTCGGAGAGGCCGAAGCGGTTGGTCTCCGTGGAGCGCCAGGCGAGATCGAGACGGCGGGGGCGGTCCTCGGCGGGGCCGACGGAGTCCTCCCACTTGTAGCCGGAGACGAAGTTGCCGCCGGGGTAGCGGACGGCGGTGACGCCGAGTTCGCGGACCAGTTCGAGGACGTCCTGGCGGATGCCGTCCTCGTCGGCGGTGGGGTGGCCGGGTTCGAAGACGCCGGTGTAGACGCAACGGCCGAGGTGTTCGACGAATGAGCCGAAGACACGGGGGTCGACCGTGCCCACGGTGAAGGCGGGGTCGAGGGTGAAGCGGGCGGTGCTCTTGCTCATGGGTACCTTTCGAGAACGGGGTTACTTGACCGACCGACTCCTCCCCTGCCGACGTACCTGCCGTGGCCGGCCAGGAGCAGGTCGCCGGGCGTGTGACGCGTTCGATATACCGTCTCTCGCTCGTAACTTCGAACGAGACCGTAGATAGGAAGCGCTTGCTGGTCAATGCTTTGCACAGGACTTTCCAGCCAGTGCGGTCGTTCCGGGTTGAACGAGGGCGTGGGTGTCGGGCAGCCTGCTGTGCGGCGGCGAGAGGGGGGAGCCATGGACATCGCGGGCGGCGCGCGGAGGAAGGCGGCCCGGCTCGCCGCCGGGCTGCGACGCTCGCGACGGATCTCCGGGATGCGGGAGCTGACCGCGGAACTCCGTGCGGCGGTGCGGGCCCGGCCGCGTCCGCCGGCCGACGCGGCGGAGCTGTGCCGGGCGCTGTGCGAGGCGATGAGCCTGCGGCGCGGAGGGCGGCCGCTGGAGCTGCGCTTCGAGCGGTTCCCCGACGAACTCGAGGTCACCGGGCTGTGGGTGGAGTTCCAGGACTTCGACCTGGTGATCGTCGAGGAGCGGGCCGAGGCGGTGCAGCGACTGGTCGTGCTGGGCCACGAGTTGTGGCATCTGCACGCCGGGCACAGCCATCACCACGTCGCCGGGGCTGCCCTGGCGGGGCGGCGCGACTGGTCCGACACGGCGCTGTCGGTGGCGGCGCGCGACGGCTCCCGGGCGGCCGACGAGGCGGAGGCCGACGACTTCGGGCACCGGCTCGCGGCGGCGTTCCGGCCCTTCCTGTCCGGGCCGGCCGCCGACGCCCCGCTGGACCCCGTGCACCGGTCGCTGGGCTACCGGGGGCGCGGGAGGACGGCGCGGTGAGCGCTGCTCTCCCCCAACTGGCCTTCTCCCCGGCGGGTTTCGTCAACGAGTTCTACCCGTCCTTCTGGTGGATCCCGGCGGGCGTCCTGACGGCCGCGCTGGCGATCAAACTGCCCACGATCGTCCGGCTGTGGGGCGATCCGCTGCTGCGGGCGGTGGGCGGCGTGCTGCTGCTGGCCTGCGCGGTGTTCGTGTTCGTGGCGCCGTCGACGATCGCCCGGGTCAACCGGGTCACGGGCGTGCCGAACATCTCGGCGCCGTGGGTGTACTCGCTGCTCACCGCGTTCTGCGGTTCCTGTCTGCTGCTGATCATCGCCTGGCGCAACGGGCTGGCGGACCGCTCGGCGGCGACCGTGCGGGCGGTGCGCTGGGTGATCGCGGGCACGTTCACGGTGATCGCGGCGCTGTGGGTGCTGTTCGCGCTCGCGGACGCGCCGGTGGAGCGGCTGCGGGACCTCGACACGTACTACGCCACCACGCCGTACATGCGCGAGATGATCCTGCTCTACCTCTCCGCGCAGGCCCTGGCCACCGTGATCACCTCGGCGCTGGTCTGGAACTGGGTGCGCACGGACGGTCTGGACGCGTGGCTGCGCTGGGGGCTGCAGTTCCTCGGCGCCGGGTACGCGACCCAACTCTCCTTCTACGCCGTCAAGTTGCCCGCGGTGATCGCCCGCCTCGGCGGCCATCACCTGGACTGGCTGAGTACGGCCGTGGCCCCGCCGCTCGCCTGTCTGTCCGCGCTCCTCATAGCGGTCGGCTTCATCCTTCCGCACGCCGGCCAGTACCTCCACGACCGCTGGCGCGTCCGCCTCGCCCACCACCGTCTGCGCCCGCTGTACCTGCTGACGCGCACGGTCGACGGCACCGGAGTCGCCTTCCTCCTCCGCGCGACACCGGAGCTGCGGCTGATCCGCCGCGAGACCTTCATCCGCGACGTCCTGCTCCCGCTGGCCCGCCACATCGACGAGGACCGCCGGCGACGGATGTACGAGGCGGCGCTCGCCCTGGGCCACGATCCGGACCGGGCGAGAGCCCTCGCCTCCGCCCTGGCCATCCAGGACGCGATCGCCGGCCGCCACCACCCGCCCCACCCCACCGCCCGGTCCGCCACACCGGACACGACGGACCTCCTCCGCGAGATCGGCCCCATATCCCACGCCCTCCGACACCCGGAGGAACTGCTGGCGGTACGGGCGGGGATGGGGAAGCGGGAGGAGGCGCGGAGGTGATCCCGCGTGCGGACGTGGGAGAAGGACGGAAGCCCACGGTCGGCTCCCGTCCTTCTTCTCTGTGGGTCAGTCAGCCCGCGAAGGCCGGTTGCGGCAGGCCCTTGCCCGCGCCCGGTACCACCAGCAGGGAGCCGGAGAGCGGGAGCGGGGCGATCAGGCCGGTGCGGGCGGTGGTGATGTAGAGGTCAGTGAGGTCGGGGCCGCCGAAGGCGCAGGCCGTGGGGCGCGGCGTCGGCAGCTCGATGACGCGGTCCAGATCACCGGCGGGCGTGTAGCGCCGTACCGCTCCCCCGTCCCACAGCGCGACCCACACGCAGCCGTCCGCGTCCACCGTCAGCCCGTCCGGGAAGCCGGCGCCGTCCTCGATCTCGGCGAGCGGGCGCCGGTCGCCGACCCGCGCCTCACCGTCGTACTCGAGGACGTCGATACGACGGGTCGGCGAGTCGATGTAGTACATGAGCCGCCCGTCGGGGCTCCACCCGGTGCCGTTGCTGACGGCGACGTCGTCGAGGACGGTCTCCACGGCACCCTCGCCGGTGAAGCGGGCCAGCGTGCCGCCGCCCGGCGCCTCGTCGTAGCGCATGGTGCCGGCCCACAGCGAGCCGTCGGGCGCGACGGCGGCGTCGTTGCCGCGGCGGCCCGGGACGGGTTCGTGGTGCAGCCAGCGGAAGGCGCCGTCCGGGTCGACCAGGCCCACCCCGTCCCGGAGGTTCAGCACGAGCCCACCGCCGGCGCGCGGCTTGGCGGCGCCGACGTGCTGCTCGGTGGCACGGACCGTGCGCCGCCCCGAGCCGGGTTCATAGGTGTGCACGCGACTGCCGAGAATGTCGACCCAGATCAGCCGCCCGCCCCGCGCGTCCCAGGTGGGCCCCTCCCCCAGCTTGGCCTCGGCCCGGACCGCGACCTCGTACCGGTACGTCATACGACGCTCCGGTGTCCGAGCCGCTCCGACAGTTCGGCGGCGCCCTTGGCGGCCAGCTGCTCCAGCTCGGCGCGGCGCTCCTCGCTCCAGCGGATCATGGGGACGGAGATGGACAGCGCGGCGACGACCTGGCCCGTACGGTCCTTCACGGGCGCCGCCACACAGCTGACGTCCGGGTTGGACTCCCGGTTCTCCACCGCGAGGCCGCGCTGCCGGATCTGGGCGAGGGTCTCGCGCAGGGCGGCCGGGTCGGTGATGCTGTTGGGAGTCATCGCGACAAGCCGGGCGTCGTCCGGGATGCGCGCGGAGAGTTCCTGCTCCGGAAGGGAGGCCAGCAGCATCTTCCCGACGGACGTGCAGTGGGCGGGCAGCCGGCGGCCGGCGGCGGACACCATGCGCACCGCGTGCGTGGAGTCCACCTTGGCGATGTAGATGACGTCGGTGCCCTCCAGGATCGCCACGTGCACGGTCTCGTCGCAGGTCTCGGCGACGGACCGGGCGACCTGCTGCCCCTCGGCGGCGAGGTCCAGCTGCTCGGCGTAACGGCTGCCGAGCTGATACGGCCGTACGCCGAGCCGGTAGCGGCCGGGCTGCCCCGGGACCTGGACGATGTACGACCGGGCGGCGAGCGTGGTGACCAGCTCGTGCACGGTGGTGCGCGGCAGCTGCAGCTTGCGCACGATGTCGGGGGCGGAGAGCGTCCCGTCCCCGTCGAGGAAGAGCTCGAGAATGTCGAGAGCTCGGGTCACGGCAGGCACCAGGCGTCCCACAACCGGCCCCCTCCCTTGATTATCTGGGCGTCTGTGTTCGAAATTTCAACAGACGATCGGCATGACGAACACAGGCTAACGAGGCGCGTTTGCCCGGGCAATGGTTCTGCGCTTCCGTTTGGCCGGTCCATGCCCCAACCTGTACCGGTGGGCGAGCTGAGTGAGGGGTCGATGGACGAACCCGTGCTGGTGACCGGTGGCAGTGGGTTTGTCGGGAGTCATCTGGTGCGGCGGCTGCTGGAGCGGGGGTATCGCGTCCGGGCCACTGTTCGCGGCGTCGGCAACGCCGCCAAGGTCGCGCCGCTGCGGGCCATGCAGGACGGGCATCCCGGACGGCTCGACCTGTTCGAGGCCGATCTGCTGGTCGAGGGGGCCTTCGACGAGGCCATGAAGGGGTGTGAGGTCGTTTTCCATGTGGCCTCGCCCTTCTTCATGCCGGAGAAGATCAAGGACGGGCAGCGGGACATGGTCGAGCCCGCGCTGAGCGGCACGCGGAACGTCGTCGGGAGCGTGGAGCGGACGCCGAGTGTGCGGCGGCTGGTTTTCACGTCCACCGTCGGTGCGATCTTCGGGGACTACGCGGACGTGCTGGAGATGGAGGGGCGGGTGTTGAGGGAGGGATACGTCAACACCACCAGCACCGTGGAGAACAACCCGTACCACTACGCCAAGACCGTCGCGGAACAGGCCGCCCGGGAGGCCGAGAAGCGGCAGGACCGGTGGCGCATGGTCGCCGTCAACCCCGGTCTGGTGCTCGGGCCCTCGCTCACCCCCGCCTCCGAGTCCGGCAGCCTCTTCCTCCTGGAGGAGCTGTTCAAGGGGTACTTCTTCTACGGCGCCCCCGACTTCAGCTTCACCACGGCCGACGTACGGGACGTGGCGGACGCCCACATCGCCGCGGCCGAGACTCCGGAAGCGCGCGGCCGGTACATCGTCGCCGCCGAGGAGATGACCTCCTTCTACGACATGGCCCGGATCATCCGGGGCCGGTATCCGAAGGACCTGCGGCTGCCACGAACTCGCCTACCACACTGGCCCGTTCGCGTGCTCGGCCCCGCCTTCGGACTGACCCAGGACTACATCCGCAAGCATCTCGGCATCCGGTTCCGGGTCGACAACAGCCGCAGCGTCGGGGAGTTGGGGGTCAGCTACCGGCCCATCGAGGAGACCGTGCTGGACCACTACGAGGCGTGGCGGGCGCAGCGCTGAACTAACTCCGTCCCTTCTCCCCCAGCACTCCCCTCAACCTCTGTGCCCTCAGCACCAGTTCCAGTTCGAAGCGGCGGTCCGGGTCGTCGATCTCGTCTCCCCACAACTCGCGGATCTGCCGCAGGCGGTAGCGCACCGTCTGCGGATGGACGCCGAGGCGGGCCGCCACCTCCGGCGCCCCGCCTCGCGTCTCCAGCCACGCCAGTAACGTCTCCGCCAGCCGGCGTCCGTGCGTGGGACCGCAGTGGGCCAGGGGAGCCAGACAGCGCAGGGCCAGGTCGTCGATCAGCTCCTCGGGCTGCAGGAGCACCAGGGCCTCGGTGTGTTCCGTGCAGTACAGGACGTCCCCGGCCGGCAGCAGCCGCCGTTCCATCAGCCGTACGGCCGCCTCGGCCCAGCGCAGTGACTTCGCCGCGTCGGCCAGGGGGACGGGCGGGCCGATCGCCCCGGACCAGCCGGTCAGCGCGCGGTGCAGGAGCTCGGAGCGGCCGGCCGCGTCCGGTTCGGGCACGACCATACGGGGCTGCTCGTACTCCATGTCGAGCAGCACCCCCTGTCCGACGGCGGGGGCGACCGCCTCCCGCGCCGGGCGGAGCAGGACGCCGACGGCGACCTTGCGGGGCAGGGGCCAGCCGACGCGGGCGGCGCGCTCGGTCAGCGCGTCGGCCGTGTCGCCCCGGTGGTGCTCGTCCAACAGCAGTTCCATCAGGCGCCGTTGGAGGCGCAGACGCTCCCCGGCCTGTCGGGCGGCCGCCTCCGCGTAGCCCCGTACGGACTGGTCGACCAGTCCGTCGAGGTACTCGTAGCCCGCGTCGACGAGTTCGTACATCGCGGGCGGCGGGATCTCGACGCGCTGGCCGATCTCGGCGAAACGGCGCCAGGCGAGGCGTACGCCCATGCGGTAGATCGCCTGCAGCGAGTCGAGGCTGCGCCCGTGCAGGCCCTCGCCCCTGCCGAACTCCTGGAAGACGCCCGGGGGGACCGTCGGGCGGCCCTCCGAGGTCTCCAGGTGCTGGACGAAGACCTCGATGGCGCGGCGGATTCCGACCAGGGCCATCGGTTCGCCCGACTCGTCGAGGACGACGGGCAGATGCGGGTACTCGCGGCGGATCTCGCGCAGGATCTCCTCGGCGAGCGCGGGTGCCTCCGCCATGGCGATGGCGGCGAACCGGCGGACCTGGAGGCGGGGGACGTCGTGCCAGGCCGAGCGGGTGGTGACGGCGGGTGAGCGGGCCGGCCCCACCGGTCAACTCCCCTGCTGGGCTTGCTCGTAGGTGATCAGGGGGGTGTTGGGCTGGTGGGGCGTGGCGTCGAGCAGGGCGACGATGCCGAGGGCGGCGCCCACGGCGAGGGCCGCGGCGGCCACGACGGTCAGCGCGGCGGCGAGCAGTCTGGACATCGCAGGGTCAGCCTCTCTGTCCGAAAGGTCGTCCCCACCCGGTGGTCCCACCCCAGCCTGTCGGCCCAGTCTCGACAAGCATTGACACCCCGTCAAGAGGGGCCTACGGTTCCCGCCCCAAGAGCGGCCCGAACTCCGTCAACCTTTCGCCCCTGGAGTATCCGGATGCGCCGTACAGCCTCACCCCTCTCTCTGATTCTGCTGGGAATCGGCACGTTTCTGCTGGTCCTGGCGCCGATGCTGGTCTGGTACGTCGAGCCGCGGGCCGCCGTGAACCCGATCGACATCGACACGACCGCCGTGTACCGCGGCACCGGCAGCTACTTCGACACGGACGAGATCAAGACCGTGCACGACAAGCGGATCACCGTCACCCAGCAGGTGCGCGGCAACGTCGCGGACAGCGAGAAGAGCGGCGACGCGGTGTGGGACGTGACGACGACCGTCGACACCGACAAGTCGCTGCCGGCCGCCGACCCGCACGACGCGCTGGAGTTCTTCCTCAACCGGTGGGTGACGAACCGGCGGACCAACCAGCCCGTGCACTGCTGCAAGGAGAATCCCTACTTCGAGGGCGACGCCTATCTCAAGTTCCCCTTCGACGTGCACAAACGCTCCTACACCTGGTGGGACAACTCGCTCGGCGACACCGTGGTGCTGCACTACCGGGGTACGAAGAAGGTCCAGGGGTACACGGGTTACCGGTTCACCGGAACCGTCGCGCCCACGAAGATCGGGACGCGCCTGGTGCCGGGCACGATCGTCGGCCAGCAGAACAAACCGCAGGTCCTGGCCGAGGAGTGGTACTCCAACCACGGCATCGAGCTGGTCGTCGACCAGCGCACCGGGCGGGTGCTCTACGCCCAGGTCGGCCCGCGCCGGACCCTGCGCGCGCCCGGCTCGAAGAAGGACGCCGTGGTGCTGCTCGACAGCCGGAAACTGGGGTTCACCACGGGGACGCAGAAGGCCCAGGTGAAACTGGCGAAGAAGGAGAGCGGTCAACTGCGCATGGTGGGTGAGACGTTGCCGGTCGGTGCGGCTGTGGCCGGATTCGTACTGGCGGCGATTGGTGGTGCTCTGGTGGTACGAGGACGCAAGCGTCCCGAGTCGCCCGAATCATCCGCACCTCAGCTCACGATGTGACATGACGTCAGTTCTAATAAAGCCGGAAATTGTCACGTCGGTGAGTAGCCGTGGCGGACGGCTCGGCGAAAACTGTCCAACCCCACCCGAGCACAACCCGTCCACATCCCCCGCCCAGGAAGAGCTCAGTCCCCCCACAGCGAGTCCGGAAAGCCACCTCTGAGTTCCGCACCCTGAGACGAGTTGGAGCACCCATGCCCCAGCACGTGCCTTCCTCGCTGCACGCCGCACATCCCCCGGCGCCGCAGCACCTCCCGGCGCTCCCCCCACAGCCGCGCCGAATCGTTTTCCTCGCCCATCGGGACCTGGACAACCCGGCGGCCGGCGGCTCCGAGCTGCTGGTCGACCGGCTCGCCGAGGGGCTCACCGCCCTCGGCCACCAGGTGACCCTGATCTGCGGCGGACCCGCGTCCTACCGCGACTACCGGGTCGTCTCCGCCGGTGGCGAGTTCGCCCACTTTCTGCGCGCCCGCGGTGCCTTCGCCCGGCAGGTCGGGGAGACCGATCTGCTGGTCGAGGTCTGCAACGGCATGCCGTATCTGGCGCCCTACTGGCACCACGGGCCCACGGTGTGCCTGGTCAACCACGTGCACACCGATCTGTGGAGGATGCGGTTCGGCGGGCCCCTCACGCCGGCCGCCCGGCTCGGCCGAAGACTGGAGCAGTGGGCGCTGACCGGTGCCCAGCACCGGAGCCTGCTGGTCGCGGTCTCCCCCTCCACCGCGCACGCGCTGCGGTCGATCGGCGTCGAACGGGACCGCATCCGTGTCGTCCACAACGGTGTGGAGGAGCCGGGCCCCCGCGCCGACCGTTCGCCGGAGCCGCTGTTCGTGGCGGTGGGGCGGCTGGTGGAGTACAAGCGGATCGATCTGCTGCTCAGACTCTGGGAGCGGGTGCGGCCGGTGACCGGCGGCCGGCTGGTCATCGTCGGCGACGGACCCGAACGGGAGCGGCTTCAGCAACTCGCCGGTCCTGATGTGGAGTTCGCCGGCCATGTCTCCGATGCCGAGAAGCACCGGCTGCTGTGCGCCGCCTGGCTGCTGCTGCATCCCTCCGCCGTGGAGGGCTGGGGGCTGGTGGTCACGGAGGCGGCGGCGCGGGAGACGCCGACGGTCGCCTTCGACGTGCCGGGGCTGCGGGACTCCGTCGTGGACGGGGAGACCGGTGTCCTCGTGCAGGGCGAGTCCTCGTTCGCCGCGGCCTGGTGCACGCTCGCCCTGTCGGGCCGCCGCCGCGAGGCGATGGGCAAGGCGGCACGTGACCGGGCGGCGCGTTTCCGCTGGCACCGCACCGTCAGACAGTTCCGCGCGGTGGCCGCAGAGGCGGTTCGGGGCGGCCCATGACGCCTCATCACCGTATCGGCGAGGGTCGTACGCGACTGCGGGAGCATCGTGGCCTGTCGCGCGGTTCCCCGCGCCCCTTCGGGGCGCTGAAGGACCCCTCCTTTCGACGTTCCCTTGCCCTCCTTCGGGCCTTCCGGCACGAGCAGGACGACCCCGACGGCTGTTACGGGCTGCTCGCCCGGGACGCCGCCGACCAGGTCGAGGCCTACGGGGGGTCCGTCGCCGGGCGTACGGTCGTGGACGTCGGGGGCGGGGGCGGCTGGTTCACGGAGGAGTTCCGGCGGCGGGGCGCGCACGCGTACCTCTTCGAACCGGACGTACGGGAGCTCGGTGAGAAGCCGCCCGACGGCGCCGTGATCGCGGACGGCTATCTGCTGCCGCTCGCCGACGGGGTCGCGGACGTCACCTTCTCCTCCAACGTGCTGGAGCATGTCGCCGACCCGCAGACCTTCCTCAGCGAACTGGCGCGCGTGACCCGGCCCGGCGGCCTGATCTACGTGTCGTTCACCAACTGGCTGTCGCCCTGGGGCGGCCACGAGTGGGCGCCCTGGCACTACTTCGGCGCCGAGCGGGCCCGCGCCCGCTACCGGCGCCGTACCGGAAAGCCCGCCAAGCACACCCTCGGCGAGAACCTGTTCGCCGTCCACATCGGCACCACCCTGCGGCAGGTGCGCGCCCGCGACGACGTCACGGTCGTCTCGGCGCGCTCCCGCTACTGGCCGTTCCTCGCCGAGACCGTAGTGAAGGCCCCCGGCATCAGGGAGCTGGCCACCTGGAACCTCCTTCTCATCCTCCGGCGGTGTCCACCATGACGACGACCACGGTCCAGGCTCCCCCTCCGGCAGCCGTCCCCACCACCGCGGCCACCGCGGGTCCTCCCGAGGGACCGCGGTCGCGGCGCTGGCTGGCGGGGTTCTGGGCCGTGGTGTTCGTGCTGTTCCTGGTGGTGCACCCGGGGCGGCAGACCTTCGACACCAAGCTGGGTGTGACCATCGACCCGGGCGCGTTCTTCTCCGACCTGGGGCAGTTGTGGCACGACCAGGGGTCCTTCGGCGGGATCCAGGACCAGTACGCCGGTTATCTGTGGCCGATGCTGCCGTTCTACTGGCTGGCGCACGTGCTGCACCTGCCGGTGTGGCTGGCGGAGCGGCTGTGGCTGTCGCTGATCGTGTCGGTGGCCTTCTGGGGCGCCCTGCGGCTGGCCGAGCGGCTGCGGGTCGGCAGCGGCGGATCGCGGCTGCTCGCCGGGATCGCGTACGCGCTGTGGCCGATGTTCACGATCGTCGTCGGCTCCACCTCGGCCGCCGCGCTGCCCGGCGCCTTTCTGCCGTGGGTGCTGCTGCCGCTGACCGACGAGCGCTACAGCGCGCGGGTCGCCGCCCTGCGCTCGGCGCTCGTCGTGCCGTTCATGGGCGGTGTCAACGGCGCCTCCACGCTCGCCTCGCTGCTGCCGGTGGGGCTGTATCTGCTGTCCCGGCCGCCGGGTCCACGGCAGCGGAAGCTGATCGCGTGGTGGGTGCCGGGTGTGGTCGTGGCTACGGCCTGGTGGTGGATCCCGCTGCTGATGCTCGGCGTCTACGGCGAGAACTTCCTTCCCTACGTGGAGACTTCGCAGACCACCACGGCCACCATGTCGGCGACGGAGGCACTGCGCGGGGCCGGCAACTGGGTCGCGTATCTGCACTTCGGACAGGCGTGGCTGCCGGCCGGGTGGACGGTCGCCGCGTCCGTGATCGTCATCGTCTGCTCGGCGCTGGCGGCCGGGCTCGGCCTCGCGGGGCTGGCCAGACGGGACATACCGGAGCGGCGCTGGCTGGTGCTGACCGTGGTGTCGACCGTGCTGGTGCTGCTCGCCGGGTACGGCGGCGCGTTCGGCGCACCCTTCCACGGAGTCGTGCAGGACTGGCTGAACGGCTGGCTGGTCCCCTTCCGCAACATCTACAAGTTCCAGACGGGCCTCGCCCTGGCGCTGGTGCTGGGCCTCGCCCATCTGGTGGGCGTGGCCGCCGAACCGCGCGGCGCCCGGCCGGTACGGGGCCGCCGGTTCGCGCCGCTGATCGCTGCGGTGCTGATCCTCCCGGGTCTGCTGTGGCCGTATCTGAACGGGTCGATCCTCAACCCGGGGTCCTTCCAGGAGCTGCCCAAGTACTGGAAGACCACGGCGAGTTGGCTGGAGAAGTACTCCCCCGACTCGCGTGCCCTGGTGGTCCCGGCCACCGCGCACGGCCTCTACAGCTGGGGCTCCCCCATCGACCAGCCCCTCGACGTCCTCGCCAAGTCCCGCTGGGCGCAACGGGATTACGTCCCCTTCGGCACCCCCGGCAACCGGCGCGCGATGGACGCCGTCGAGGACGCGCTGGCCTCCGGAAGCGATGTCCCGGGGCTGGCCGACTATCTCAGCCGGGCCGGCATCTACTACGTCGTCGTCCGCAACGACCTCGACCCGAACCAGATCGGTTCGGTGCCGACCACGACCGTGAAGCGGACGCTGGAACAGTCCGGGTACGTCCGGGTGACGGGCTTCGGGCCGGTGATGACGGGCGGCGTGATCGCCCATGACGCGCCGCTCCAGGTGGAGGGACTGTACCCGCGCCGGCGCGCGGTGGAGATCTACGAACCCACCGACAAGAACGTCCCGCGCCCCGGCCAGGCGCGTCTGCTGTCCGTGGCCGACACGGCCGTCGTCTCCGGCGGCCCCGAGGCGCTGCTGCCGCTCGCCTCCCAGCTGCGCGACCGGGCGACCGTACTGACCGGCGACAACACTCCCGGTCTCGGCACCCCGTCCCTGCAGATCGTCGGCGACGGACTGCGGCGCGCGGACACCCGGTTCGGACTGGTCAGCGCCAACACGTCCTACACCTACACCAGTTCGGAACGGAACTCGCCGGACGCCACCCAGGACGCCGGCAGGAAGCCGCACCAGATCCTCCCCGTCAAGGGCCTCGACCACCAGACGGTGGCCCAGCTGCGCGGCGCCCGCACGGTGACCGCGTCCTCCAGCGGCAACTGGCTGTTCTACCTGCCCCAGTACGACCCCGTGAACGCCTTCGACGGCAACCCGGACACCGCGTGGGCGGAGGGCGCGCCCGGCTCGCCGGACGGGCAGTGGCTGCGGATCGGCTTCAGCGGGACGTACGACATGCCGTCGTCGTTCAAGGTGACCCCGCTGCCGCAGGAGAGCGTGCGGTCGGCGGCGACGAAGGTGCGGGTGGAGACGGAGAAGGGGTCCAGGACCAGTTTCCTCCAGCCGAGCGGCCAGACGCAGACCATCAAGGCGCCGGCGGGCGCGACGAGTTGGATGAAGCTCACGATCGTCGAGTCGGTGGCCCGCCGCACCGGCCTCACCGGGGCCGGCTTCTCCGAGATCGCCCTGCCCCACGTCCAGGTGACGCGGGTCCTGCGGCTGCCGACGGACGCGGACAACGCCGACGCCTCGGCCACGGAGATCTCCCTGCACCGCACCCCCGACCCCACCGGCCTCTCCGCGACCGGTACGGAGAACGGGCTGCACCGCTCCTTCACCACGCCCACGGCGGGGACGTACACGATGAAGGCCGAGGCGGTTCCGGTGACCGGTGCGGCGCTGGACAGGCTGCTCTACCGGGTCGCCCCCGACCAGCAGAACCGCATCGTCGCGACCGCCGACTCCACGGCGGCCCTCGGTGCGGGTCTGACCGCGCGCAACCTCACCGACGGCGACCTGACCACGGCGTGGATCGCGGGCGACCGGCCCACCATCCACCTCAGCTGGAGCGGCAAACAGCCCATCGGGGAGATCGTGCTCGCTCCCGCGGGCGGGCTGTCGACCCGGGCCACCCAGGTCGACATCAGCTCCCCGGACGGCGCGACGATCGCCGGCGTCGACGAGAACGGCGTGGTCCGCTTCGACCCGATCACCACCGACCGGCTGGACATCACGGTCACCCAGACCGCGCCGCTGACCCTGCACAACCCGGTCGCCGACGAGAACCTGCAACTCCCCGTCGGCTTCTCCGAGGCGTACATCCCGGCGCTGGACCAGTACCGCACCCCGCAGCCGAGCGCGAGCCGGACCTTCTCCCTGCCGTGCGGCCAGGGACCGGACGTGGCGGTGGACGGAAAGCTGTACCAGACGGCCGTCAAGGGGACGGCAAGGGACCTGACGCAGCGCCGACAGGTGGATGTGACGCTCTGTCAGCAGGGTCGGTCTGACGCCGACTTGGAGCTGACGTCGGGAACCCACCGCCTGGAGGCGGGGGACGCCGGACCGCTCACGCTCACGGACGTCACGCTGACCCGGGGCACGGTGGCGACGCAGACCACGGCCGCCGCGTCCCGTCAACTGACCGTACGGGACTGGCTGGGCGACCGCCGGGAGGTGAGCGTCGGCTCGGGCGCGGCGACGTACCTGACCACGTACGAGAACTACAACGACGGCTGGAAGGCCACGCTCAACGGCAAGGAGCTCACCCCGGTCCGTCTCGACGGCTGGCAGCAGGGCTGGCGGGTGCCGGCCGGGGCGGGCGGCACGGTCAAGCTGTCGTACGAGCCCGCGACGACGTACAAGGGCGGGCTGATCGGCGGTGCGGTGGGGCTGGCGGTGCTGATCGGCCTGGTCGTCTGGCGCCGCCGCGAAGCCAATCCCGACCAGCCGCAGCGGGTCGCCCCGTTGCCGGGTCTGTGGCTCGGCACGGTGGCTCTGACGGTGGTGGCCGTGCTGATCGCCGGCTGGTTCGCCCTGCTCGTCCCGGCCCTGGCCCTGCTCGCCCACCGCCGGCACGCACTCCTCGTCCCGGTCGCCTTCGTCGCCCTCACGGGCGCCGGCATCGCGGCGGCGACGGGCGCCGGCGAACCCCCGGGCGCGGGCCACGGGGCGTTCGGCCACCCGGCCCAACTCCTCGCGCTGATAGGCCTGTTCGCGGGAGTCGTCGCCGTACGCGAACCGGACGAGGGCCCCGGCTCCACGGCGATCCTGCCCCCGGCGACAGCGGGCAGCGCGACAGGCCTCACGACCGGAACGGCACCGGGCTCGGAGGCGCCGACACAGACCCTGCCGAGGAGACACCACCGAGAACTCGGAGAACGCGCACCGCACACAGAGCCACAACGGCAGACCGAGCCACGGACTCCGAGCGAGCGAATGCCGGAGCCCGGGCTGAGCGGCGGGCCGTGGCCCCGAGATGAGGGTGCGCATCGGGCCGCCGAGGAGGGCGGGGCGCGAGCGGAGGCCGGGCAGGGTGGCGAGCCGTGGTCCCGCAGCGGCGGAGCACATCAGGCCACCGCCGAAGGCGGGGAGGCGGTCAGCGAGACGCCGGGCTCTCCCGAACGCGGCACGCCGGGCGGCTGGGCGAGCACCGGTCGACAGCCGAGGGCAGCCGACGCGGAGGGAACCGAGTCCTCTAACGCCGCCCCGCGTTCCGGCCCCGGACTACCCCCACCGTCCGCCTCCAACGCCGCCCCGCGTCCCGGCCCCGGGCTGCTCGCACCGCCCGCCTCCGGCAACACCGTGTCCGCGCGCGGTCCCGGAGCCCTCGAGTCCGATTCGCCGACCACGCGGTTCCCGCTGCGCAAGCCGGGGCCGTCCACGCAGGGACAGGAGCCGGAGCCGGAGGACGGCAGGGGGAGCGCATCGTCATGACCGCACTGGAGCATCCCGCCCGTGCCGACGGCCCGGTGCGGCCGCCGGTCCGCATACCGTTCCCGGTCGTGGACGAGGTCGCCCGGCACTGTCTCCAGGAGGAGGAACCGGAGACGGTCCACATCGAGGTCCATCTCCCGGGCCGACTCGACCGCGACCGTCTGCGGGCGTCCTTCGCCGAGGCCCTGCGCCGCCACCCGCGCATCCTGATGCGTGAGGCGCCGGGGCGCTGGTACCGGCGCCGCTACGAGTGGGAACTGACGTCGGAACCGGACGTCGAGGTGGTCACCTTCCCGCCGGGTGGACGCGGCGCCCTGCGGGACGCCCGCACCCGCGCCCTCACGGCGGCCCCGCCCCTGACCCTGTCCCCGCCGATCCGCCTGGAGGTGGTGGAGGGCCCGGGACCGGTGGAGGGCAGCGAGGCCACGGACGCGGTCGGCGAACCCCCCGCCACCTCACGCCGTCGACCGGACGCGACCACGCCTCGTCTGGCTGACGGGACCGTGTCCCGTCAGCCAGACGGGACCGCACCCGCTCACCCCGACCCGGCCACCCCCCGTCGGCCCGACCCGGCCACCCCCCGTCGCCCCGCCGCGACCACACCCCCTCAGCCAGACGGGACCGCACCCCCTCCCCCCGACCGCACCGCCGGCAAAGGCACCGTCCTCTTTCTCACCATCAACCACACCGCCCTGGACGGCCCCGCCTGTCTCCGCGTGCTCGCCACCGCCGCCGAGATCTACGGTGGCCGGGACAACTCCCCCGCCGCTCCCCCCGTCCGCGCCCCCGAATCCCCGCCCCCCGCCGCCGAGACCCCCTCCAACTGGTCCCCGCCCGCCCGCGTGGCCCCCGGCACCCCCGAACCGTCCCCCGGCAACGGCATGCTCGTCACCGAGCTCCCCCTCCCCCACCGCCCCAAGGGCTCCCCCTACACGGTGAACGACCAGCTGATGGTCACCACCGCCCTCACCATCGCGCACTGGAACAGGGAACACGGCGCCGAACCCCGCCCGCTGCGCATCACCATGCCCGTGGACGACCGCCCCAGGGACGCGAGCATGCCCATCGGCAACGGCACCCGGTTGGTCGAAGTGCCGTTCGCCACAGAGGAGTTGATTACCCGCGGTAAAACCGACATGCCCCGCCTCCTGCAGCGCACAGCGACCCGTACCCGCGCCCTCAAGTCCCTCCCCCGCCCCCAACTCGGCCACGGGGCAGCCCTGTTGACCGCGCCGGTCACCCCGGTCGCCTGGCGTGCGGCGCTCACCCGTGGTCTGCGCAGGGCCGCCGCGCCCTGGACCTCGACCACCCTGCTCAGCAACATCGGCCGCATCCCCTACCCCCTGGACTTCGGCGAGGAGGCCGGCCGCGCGCACGCCGTGTGGTTCTCGGCCCCCGCCCGGATGCCCCGGGGCCTGACCGTCACCACCGCCTCCACCGCGGGCCGCCTGCACCTGGCCCTGCGCTGGTCGCGCGCCCTGCTCAGCCACGGCGACGGCGCCCACCTCAGGGACCTGTTCGAGCACTATCTGCACGCGACGGAGGTCACCCCGTGACGACCACCGCCCCCCGCCCCAAGGACCTCCGCGACTTCTACGAGGACCCGTCCGTCCCCGTCGCCTCCGGCACCCCCCGCAGCCTCCGCCAGGCCCGTATGCTCGCCGGCGCCCTCGGTCCGGCGACGGGCGGGGGCACCCCGCGCACCGTCCTCGACATCGGCTGCGGCGACGGCACGGCGGCCGCCACCGCGGCCCCGCTGCTCCCCGGCCACCGCATCGTCGGCGTCGACTGGTCCCAGGACGCCCTCAGACGGGCCCGCGCCCACCTGTCGTACACCGTCCGCGGCGAACTCACGGGCGGCGGGCTGCCGTTCAGGACCGGCTCGGCGGACGCCGTGCTGTTCAGCGAGGTGATCGAGCACCTCGTCGACCCCGACGCGGCCCTCGACGAGATCCGCCGCGTCCTGCGTCCCGGAGGCCATCTCATGCTCTCCACCCCCAACTTGGCGGCCTGGTACAACCGCGCCCTGCTGGCGGCGGGCGTGCAGCCGGTGTTCTCCGAGGTGAGCCTGAGAGGGATCCACGGGCGGCCGGGGAGGGAGGTCGTGGGTCATCTGCGGCTCTACACCGCCCGCGCGCTGCGGGAGTTCGTCACCGCGTCCGGTTTCGAGGTCGTACGACTGGAAGGCGCCCCCTTCCACGGCGTACCGCGTCCGCTGCGCGCCCTCGACCGGCTCGCCTGCTCCAGACCGTCGCTCGCCTCGATCCTTCTTCTGCACGCGCGAAAGACCTAGGGGGCGCGCCATGTGGTGGGGAGTGATCGCGGCCCTGATGGCGAACACCCTGTACAGCCTCGGTTTCGTCCTGGAGAAACGGGCCCTGACCTCGCTGCCCGAGGTGTCCATCCGACAGCCCGCCCGGCTGCTGCGGCTGGTGCTGGGCAGTCCGCTGTGGATCGGCGGTTCCCTGGCCCTCGCCTCCGGCTTCGGCGCGCAGCTCGTCGTCTACCGGACGCTCCCGATCGCCGCCGCCCAGGGCATCTTCGTCTCCGGCCTGGTGCTGCTGGTCCTGCTCTCCGCCCGGCTGCTGGGCGAGGAGACCACGGGCCGGGAACGGTACGCGCTCGGCGCGATCCTCGCGGCCCTGCTGATGGTCGTGCTCTCGCTGAAGGAGGGCTCGGACACGGTCAGCCGCAGCGCCCCGTACCAGCTGATCCTGCTGGTGTGCGTGCCCTCGCTGGCGGGTGGCGTGTGGCTGTACGGCGCCGCCGAGCGCCGCTCCCGGCACCGGCACCGCGCGCCGACGACCGGCGTGGAGTACGGCGTGGCGGTGGGGCTGCTGTACGGCGTCAGCTCGCTCGCGATCAAGGGCGTGTCGAGCTACCTGACCACAAGTGGGCTGGGCGGAGCCGTCGTTGGCGTACTGCGCTCTCCGTACCCGTACATCCTGATGTTCACCGGCGCGTTCGGCCTCGTCATGTCGCAGGCCGCGCTGCAGCGGTGCCGGGCCTCGCTGATCGTGCCGGTGTGCACGACGGTGACCTGTCTCTACACCGCCGTACTCGGCACGTTGTCGTTCGGTGAGGCGCTCCCCCACGACCCGCTGCGGCTCGCTCTGCGCCTCGCGGGTACCGCGCTCGCCGTCTCCGTCCTGCTGGCCATGCCCAAGCACGACACCGCACCACAACAACCCCCCGTCGGTGCCAAGGAGTTGACACCATGAACCCCGACGACCCGCTGCTGCGGATCCTGGCCTGCCCGCTGGACAAGGGCCCGCTGCACCTGCTCGCACCGGACGGGCCGGCGGCCGATGAAGCTCTCTACAACCCGCGCCTGCACCGCCGTTACCCGATCGTCGACGGCATCCCGCAGCTGCTGCCCTCCTCCGGCGAGCAGGTGTCGGAGGACGAGCACGATGCTCTGTTGAAACGGATGGTCAAGTGACCCAGACGCGCACCGTGGCCGCCCGGCTGGCCCCTCTTCTCCCCGTCCGGCTGGTCGCCGCCACCGCCCGGGCCGTCTATCCGCGCTTCGAGCCCGAGCTGGCCCGTCTCGGGGAGCTGTGTCCGGCCGGCTGCGGGACGGCCGTGGACGTCGGCGGCTGGTACGGCCCCTGGACCCGCCGTCTGGCGAGACGGGCCCGCCGGGTGGTGACCGTCGAGCCGGTCCCGCACCTGGCCCGGCTGCTGACCTCCGCCGCCCCGCCGAACGTCCGGGTCGTGCAGGCCGCCGCCTCCGACCGCCCCGGCATCGCCCGGCTGTGGCTGCCGCCGGACGACGCGGGCGACCGGGGCGTGTCCTCCCTGGTCCGCCGGGACATCCACGCTCGCGCCCTGGACGTCCCGTGCGTCACCCTCGACGAACTCGGCCTGCGGGACGTGGGTTTCATCAAGATCGACGTGGACGGCAACGAACTGGCCGTCCTGCGCGGCGCGACCGGCGTCCTGTCCCGCGACCGCCCGGCGCTGTTCGTCGAGCTGGAGTCCCGCATCCAGCCGATCGCCCCGGTGGTGACGTATCTGTCGCTGCTCGGCTACGACGGCTGGGTGCTGCCCGGCACCAGCTGGGTCCCGCTGGCCCGCTTCCCCCTGGAGGCCCATCAGGCGTCCGTCCAGCACGTCGTGGCGCAGGGCCTGCTGGGCCGCGTCCTGCCCTTCCGCAGCCACCCGCGCTACGTCAACTCCGTATTGTTCCTGCCGGACGGCCGCCGCCCCGGTGTCAGTGGCCTGAGCGACCATGGAGGACATGCCGTCCGCGAAGCGCCCCGCTAGTCCCTTCACGCCCCTCGACTTCCAGCTGGTCCTGCTGCGCCGTATGGCCGACCACAACCCGGACCTGGTGGAGGACGCCCGGCACGCGCTGGGCGTCTCCATCGCGGACATGCGGGAGGCCAACAAGCGCTGGCAGGCGATGCTGCACTCCCCGAGGGCCCGCGCCGCCGCCTCCCGCTACCGCTCGATCCTCGGCGAACCCGAGTCGGTCGTACGGCGCAGGATCGGCGACCTGGACTGCGAGGCCCTGCTGTGGCCCGTTCCCCTCTGGCCCGATCTGCGCTTCGAGGTCCTGCTCGCCCCGAACGGCGCGGTCTGGAACGAGTGGCTGATCCGCGCCCCGCACGCCCAGGGACCGGTTCTCACAACGATCGCCGACCTCACCCCCTGGTCCTGCACGGTCGACGAGACCGCCCGCGCCTTCGCCCCCGCCCGCCCCCTGGAGGGCACGGCCCCCACCCGCTGGGGCCTGGCGTTCACGGCCCCGGACGAGGAGGGGACGCGGCGGGAGGTGGTCGCGGAGTTCACCTGGGGCCTGTTGCAGCGGGTGGCCGTCGGCGGCTGAGCCCCCGGCTCACCCGCCGGCCGCCTCCAGTACCGCCGCCACCACCTTCTCCACCGACCCCGGATGCAGGAACAGGAACAGGTTCGGCTCCACCAGCTCCAGTTCCATCACCCGCGGCTCGCCGTCGTCCCCGTCGACGAGGTCCACGCGCGCGTACAGCAGCTCGGGCGCGTCCGGTACGGAGGCCAGGGCGCGTTCGGCGACGGCGAGTTCGGCCGGGGTCGGGGTCCAGGGCTCCAGGTCCGGGTGGGGCACCTTGTCGGCGTCGTAGGCGGCACCGGGTTGGAGGACGGCCCGCTTGCGGCTGGCGTGCAGCAGACGGCCGCCGAAGAACTGCAGCGCCCGCTCACCGCCGGTGTCGATGGCCCGCATGTACGGCTGCACCATCGCCGTGAACCCCTCCTCGTGCATGCGCGCGAGATGCCGTACGGCCTCCTCGCGCTGCCCGGGCGTGTACCGCGCGGCATACCGGGCGCCCGCGCCGGAGGTCGGCTTGACGACGTACTCGTGGTCCTCGGGGAGGCCGGGGGCGTCCCCGGGGGCGAGGTAGCGGGTGGGGACGACGGGCACGCCGGCCGCGGCGAGGTCTCCGACGTACCGCTTGTCGGTGTTCCAGCGCACCACCTCGGCCGGGTTGGCGAGCCGGGTGACCGTGCCGCACTTGTGCGCCCAGGCCACGAACTCGGCCGCGCGCCAGCTGTAGTCCCAGGTCGAGCGGATGACGACCAGATCGTACGCGGCCCAGTCGGCCTCGGTGTCGTCCCAGCACACGGCGTCCGCCTCGGCCCCCGCCTCGCGCAGCGCGGCCAGCAGCACGGGCAGGTCGCGGTCGCGGTTGGGCTCGGGCCGGGAATCGTAGGTGGCGAGGGCGATGCGGGGCACGGGGGACTCCGTTCGGGTGCGGGGCGGACCACCGCAGGCTAACCAGGACGGCCACGAGCACGGCAACCCGATTGACCTTCCCCCTCGGGGAAGCCCCAGCATCGGGGCGAGGAACGAAAGGGGCTCACCACCGGCACCCCGGACCTGGGGCTGCACGAGGCGCGGGCGGGCGACCGCTATTTGTTGTGCTCCGACGGCCTGCCCACGATCGTCCCCGACGCCCGGGTGCGCACCCTCCTGGCCGACGCGCGGACGCCCGCCGAGGCGGTCCACGGTCTGGTGACGGAGGCCAACGCGGCGGGCGGCCCGGACAACGTCAGCTGTGTGGTGGCGGACGTGGTGACGGCGTAGGCGACCGTACCCGGTCCGTCACTCGTGGGTAGGGTCGATCTCCGACCGGACTCAACGCTCGCGTGCACACGGACAGGAGATCGCGTGTCCCCTCTCTTCCCGGCCCTGGAGAGCCCCCACGGGCAGGTCGCCCTGCGGTTCGGCGACCGGTCGTTGACGTATGCGGAGCTGGCGGGCGCGACCGGCGCCCTGGCGGCACGGCTGCCCGCCGGCAGCAGGGTCGCGGTGTGGGCCACGCCCGCGCTGGAGACCGCCGTCGCCGTGGTCGCCGCACTGCGCGCCGGGGTGGCCGCGGTGCCGCTCAACCCGAAGTCGGGCGAGAAGGAGCTCGGGCACATCCTGTCCGACAGCGCACCGGTCCTGGTCCTGGCCGCGCCCGGCGACGAACTCCCCTCGCCGGTACGCGACTTGCCGCGCCTGGACGTCGAGGTCACCGGCTCCGGGAGCACCCTTCCCTCCCCCGCCGTCGCCGACGAGGACCCCGCCCTCGTCGTCTACACCTCCGGCACCACCGGGCCGCCCAAGGGCGCCGTCATCCCCCGCCGGGCGATCGCGCACACCCTGGACGCGCTCGCCGACGCCTGGCAGTGGACCGGCGACGACGTCCTCGTGCACGGGCTGCCGCTGTTCCATGTGCACGGCCTGGTGCTGGGCGTCCTCGGCCCGCTCCGGCGCGGCGGCTCGGTCCGCCACCTCGGCCGCTTCACCACCGAGGGCGTGGCGCACGAGCTCGACAACGGCGCCACCATGCTGTTCGGCGTACCGACGATGTACCACCGCATCGCCCAGACGCTCCCGGACGATCCGGAGTTGGGCCGGGCGCTGGGCCGGGCCCGGCTGCTCGTCTCCGGTTCCGCGGCCCTCCCCGTGCACGACCACGAGCGCATCACGGCGGCGACCGGACAGCGGGTCGTGGAGCGCTACGGCATGACGGAGACGCTGATGAACACCAGCGTCCGGGCCGACGGCGAGCCGCGCCCCGGCACCGTCGGTCTGCCGCTGCCGGGCGTGGACCTGCGGCTCGTGGAGGAGGACGGAACGCCGATCACGGCGTACGACGGCGAGAGCGTGGGCGAGATCCAGGTGCGCGGCCCGAACCTCTTCACCGGCTACCTCAACCGGCCCGACGCCACCGCCGGCGCCTTCACCGCCGACGGCTGGTTCCGCACCGGCGACATGGCGGTGCGCGACGCCGACGGCTACGTCCGGATCGTCGGCCGCAAGGCCACCGACCTGATCAAGAGCGGGGGTTACAAGATCGGGGCGGGGGAGATCGAGAACGCGCTGCTGGAACATCCGGGGGTACGGGAGGCGGCGGTGACCGGGGAGCCGGACGCGGACCTGGGCGAGCGGATCGTGGCCTGGGTGGTCCCGGAGGACCCCCAGTCGCCCCCGTCCGACGGCGAGTTGGCGGACCATGTCGCGCGCCGCCTCGCCCCCCACAAGCGCCCCCGGGTCGTGCGCTTCCTCTCCTCCCTCCCCCGCAACGACATGGGCAAGATCATGAAGCGGGCCCTGACCCGTGACTGACACCGAACGCCTCTCGGCCCGAGAGGTCCTCGCACTCGTCACGGACCCCGCCACCTTCACCGAACTCCCCTCCCCCATACGGGAGTCACAGGAGTCGGCCCCCGACGGCCCCCTCACCTGGCAGGGTTACGACGCCTCGCGCGCCCGCGCCGTCGAGCGCACCGGCGAGTCGGAGTCCGTGGTCTGCGGCACCGCGAGCGTTCTGGGCACCCGGGCCGTGCTGATCGCCTTCGAGTTCGGCTTCCTCGGCGGCTCGCTGGGCGAACGCACCGGCGACCGGCTGGAGGCGGCGTACGGCCACGCCCGCGAACAGGGGCTGCCGGTCGTCCCGCTGGTCGCCACCGGCGGCAGCCGTATGCAGGAGGGCATGCTCGCCCTGACCCAACTCCAGCGCGTGGCACGGCAGTCGGCGCTCACCCGCGAGGCCGGTCTCCCCCAGATCGCCGTCCTGCGCGACCCGACGACGGGCGGCGGCTGGGCCACCCTGGGCGCCGGCGCCGACATCGTCCTCGCCCTGCCCCGTGCCCAGGTCGGCTTCGCCGGCTCCCGGGTGCGCCCACCCGACGCGGACCCGTCGGCGTACACGGCGGAGGCCCAGGTCGCGAACGGCGCGGCGGACGCGGTCGTACCGGCTACGGACCTGCGCGAAACACTGGGCCTGTGGCTGCGGTTGCTGACGGACGGCGGGAAGCGGCGGGGCACGGGCGGTGACACACCGGACGCCCGGTCCGGCACCGAGCCCGCCCCCGTGCCCCACGCCCTGGGCGCCGGTGACCTCCCGCGCACCGGCTGGGAGGCCGTGCAACGGGCTCGTTCGCCTCGACGCCCGCGCGCCGAGGCCTACTTGGACGCCTACTTCACCCGTCGCCTCGCGCTCAGCGGTGACCGGTGCGGTGGCACCGATGCCGGGATGCTCTGCGGGTTCGGTGAGCGGGACGGCCGTACCGTCGCCTTCGCCGCACAGGCCGGCACCGCGACCCGGCCCGCCGGCTACCGCACCGCCGCCCGGCTGATCCGACTCGCGGACCGGCTCGGGATCCCCGTCCTGACCCTGGTGGACACCCCGGGCGCCGCGAACGACGCGGAGGCCGAGCGGCGGGGCGCGGGGGCGGCGATCGCGGAGCTGTTCGGCGCGGTGGCCGCCGCCCGCACCCCGATCACGACCCTGGTCATCGGCGAGGGCGGCTCCGGCGGCGCGCTGGCCCTGGCGGCGCCCGGCACCACGTACGCCACCCCGGACAGCTACTTCTCCGTCATCGCACCGGAACTCGCGGCCGCGATCCTGAAACGCCCCCCGGAACAGGCGGAACCGACCGCCGACCAACTCCGCATCCGGCCCCAGGACCTGGTGGACCTGGGTGTCATCCGCGGTATCGCGGGGCCGCCGCCGAACCGGTCATAGGCCATATGCCGTAAGCCCCCCATTCAGCCGCACCCCACCCGGCCCCCTCCAAGCGGCGCCCCCGACCCCGCCCCCGCACGATTCCAGTGAGGCCCGCCGCTCGGCGGGCCGAGGAACGAGGTCCGCCCACCCCGGCGGTCCCCACGGTCTGCGCTCTCGGGAGGACCCGCCATGACCGCCAGTCTGGAGCAGCTGCGCCGCTGCCATTTCGCCGTCGACCTGGGGGCGGCCCGGACCCGCGTCTATGTGAAGGGCGCCGGACTCGTCGTCGACCAGCCCTCCGCCGCCGCCGTGAACACCAGGACCGGCGCCCTGATCGCCGTGGGCGAGTTCGCGGAGAGGATGACGGGCCGCACCCCGCACTACATCCGCGTCGTCCGCCCCGTCTCCGGCGGTACCGTCGTCGACATCGAGATGGCGCAGCGCATGCTCCGGCACCTGCTCGGCGACAAGATCCGCCGCACCCTGCGCCGCAAGCCCTTCCTGCGCGCGGCGGCCTGCACCCCGCACGACGCCGATCCGCTCGCCCAGCGGGCCGCCATCGAGACGCTCGTGGGGCTCGGCGCCCGGCGCGTGGAACTGGTGGACACCCTCATCGCCGCCGCCGTGGGCTGCGGGCTGCCCGTGGAGCGCCCGGAAGCCACCATGATCATGATGTGCGGGGCCGCGGCCACCCAGGTGGCCGTGCTGTCACTGGGATCCATCGTGACCGCCGAGCGCATCCCCGTGGGCGGTGAGGCCGTGGACCACGCCATCGTCCAACACCTGCGCCACGAACACGAGTTGATGCTGCCCAGCCAGTCGGTACGGCCCCTGCAGCTCGCCCTCGCCGGCAACGGCCTCACCCTTCAGGGGCCCGCCTCCACCGAGATCCACGGACGGGACGTCGCCACCGGCCTCGCCCGTTCCGTGCGGGTCGACACCGCCGCCGTGCGGGACGCCATCGAGACGCCCCTGACCGCGGTGCTCGACGGCATCGGACGCGTCCTGCGCGACTGCCCGCCCGACCTGGTGGCCGACCTCGCCGACCGCGGGATCACGATGGTGGGCGGCTCGGCCCTGCTCCCCGGCCTCGACCAGATGCTCCGCGCGGCCACCGGCATGCCCGTGCACATCGCCGAAGAGCCGGGCGTGTGCGCCGTACAGGGCCTGGGGTACATGCTGGAGGGCAAGATCGAGCCGCTGGTCCTCGACCCGCTGGCCCCCTGAGCCTCGAGGACACGGGGCGACGACGGGCCACCAGGGCCCGGAGGTCACGGATATGAGCCGGTGCGCCCCGTGCGCGCCATGTCGCCCTGGGTTAGGGTGGATTCACCGATGGTGACGGGAGGGGACGCTCCGTGACAGTCCATACCACTCAGTTCCTCGACGCGGCGGCAGCGGCCCCCCGCCTCAGCGTCATCCGCATCGGCGTGACCGGACACCGCTCGATCCCGCTGTCCGTCCTGCCGTACGTCCGGTCCGCCCTGCGGCGCGAATTCAGCCGCGAGGGCGTCGAGTTGGAGGCCATCAGCAGTCTGGCGGCCGGCGCCGACCAGCTGTTCGCGGACATCGCGCTGGCCCACGGCGTCCCGGTGACGGCCGTGATACCGGGCATGGACTACGAGGCCCATCTGGGCGACGCCGAGACCCGCGACACCTACCGCAGGCTCCTGGGCTCCTGCGCGACCCGCGTCGACCTGCCCCTCCAACCGACGCACGAGGAGGCGTACTTCGCGGCGGGCCGCTGGATCGTGGACCACTCAGACCGGCTGATCGCCGTCTGGGACGGCCGCCCGGCCCGCGGCCCGGGCGGCACGGGCGACATCGTGGCGTACGCACGGCGCACCCGGGTGCCGGTGACGGTGCTGTGGCGGGACGGCGTGCACCGCGACTGACACGCACCGGCCGCCCACTGCCCCCCTCACTCGCACCAGCCGCCGACTGACACCGCGTCAACTGCCAAAGCGCACCAGCCACTCCGTGTGCGCCGGTGACATCAGACGCTCCGCCTCCCCCACCGCGTCGGCCCATCCCGCCTCCGTCACGGTCGTCGACATCGCGATCCGGGCCGTCTCCAGGTCCTGTTCGATGAGGGAGTGGGCGTGGGTCAGCGGTCCGTGCCGCCGTACCTCCTGCCAGGCGACGCCCGCCGCGGCGGCCGCGCTCAGCAGGCCCGCGAGGTCCGCGCCGGCGAGCAGGCCGACGGTCCGCAGCATCGCGGCGGTCAGCGCCAGCAGGGTCAGGACCGCGGTGACGGCCGACCAGCGGGCGGCTGCGCGGTGCGCCCGCGAGGCCCGGTTCTTGTACCAGACGGTCTGCTCCAGGAGCCGGTCGCGCAGATAGATGTCCCGGCGCGCGGCGAACGACTTGGCCCGTACGGCCCGCATCTGCGGCGTGATCTGCCCCTCGCCCCGCTCCCACGGCCCGCCCCGGGAGTCCTCCCAGCCGCAACTGCGCAACTCCCGCAGCCGCTCCTCCAGCCGCGCCGCGAACAGGCCGTCCGGGTCGGCGACCCGGGAGTGGAACGGGCCGCCGTGCACCATGTACTGCCAGGCCAGCGACTTCAGCAGTTCGGCGGCCGCCCGGTGCGCCTGCCAGCGGGCCCGGGAGCGGCGGCGCGAGGTGCGCAGCCCGAGGACGATCGTCAGCGCGTACAGCACGGCGGCGAACACCGTCCACACATGCCCGGAGACCCGCTCGGTCAGCACGGCGGCGGTGGTGGCCAGGAGGAGCACGAGGAGGTGGGTGCGGACGGCCTTGAAGGACTCGCTCTGATGCCGCAGCGCCCACTGGTCACTCACCCGGAACAGCGGTGGCAGGTCCTCGGCGCCCAGTGTCGTGCTCGGTACCGGCGATGTCGCGGCTCCCATGAAGCCCCCCTGAGTCCACTGCGCGCCCCCGAGTCTCCGCGCGCCCCCGGCTTCCAGCGTAAAAAGTGAACGCGTGGGGAAGCCAGTCCCGCGCGAGCGAGGTTCGCGGCGGCCGTCAGCGGACGAACCAACAGCGCACCGTGGTCCCCTCGTCGCCGCTGTGCAGCCGCACCAGGTCGGCGACCAGGTTGACCAACAGCAGGCCGCGGCCGCCGCGTTGGTCGCGGGAGGCGGGGCGGCGGCCGGCCAGGGGGTCGACGAGGCGGCCCCTGTCCCGTACCTCGCACACCACCGAGTCGTCCTCGGCCCACACCCGCAGCGAGCCCGAACCGCCGCCGTGCACCACGCTGTTGGTGGCCAGTTCGGCGGCGACCAGGGCCAGGTCCTCGAGCCGCGCGGACGGCAGGCCCAGCCGGGCGGCCTCGGCCACGGCCAGGTGGCGCACCTCGCTGAGGGAGGCGGCCTCGAAGGCGAACACCGGGGCGTCCGGGACCGGCGGCAGGGGTTCGTTGTAGCGGGCGACGATCTCGGCGGGGGCGTACGCGCTGCTGTCCTCCGTCACCCCGGACGCGCCGCGCACGAGGGTGGGGTGGGTGGCGTAGGCGTCGGCGATGACCTCGGGGGCCAGCCGCCGGGTGTCGTACGGGCACAGGATGGTCGCCGTACGGCCCTGGAACGCGGCGTTGATCAGCGCCTCGTGCTGGACACAGGCGGGGTACTCGGTGGCGCTGCGGCCGGCCCAGATGGGCTCGCCGATGATGTGGACGCGGGTGCCGGACGGCTGGGCGTCGGAGAAGGCCCGCAGCACGCCGGGGATGATCCGGCCGGGGTTGCGGCCGGCCTCCCGCATGTCCAGGAACCGTACGGCGTCGGCGTCGGCCCCGAGGCCGTCGCGGATCAGCCGGAGGTTCTCGGTCGGCACGGCGACAGCGACCGGTTCACCGGCCTTGAGGGCCGCCCGCACGAAGGGGACGGTGCCCTGCAGGTACTCCCGCTCGTCGGCGTAGAAGAGCGCGGGGTGGACGAAGGGGTCGTGGGGCTCGGTCGTGACGGTCATGGCGTGTGCACCTCGATCGCCGGCAGCCCGGGCCAGAACATGTCCAGCAGGCGGCGCAGGGTGGGTGGCGGTTGCTGCAGCACGATCCTCCTGCCCTCCTCGAGGGTCTGCGCGGCGGCCGCCAGCGCGCCCGCTCCCGCTACGTCGACGAAGGTCACGGCCGACAGCTCCAGCCGGTACACCCGCCCACCCTCGCGCACGGCCCGCTCCAGGGCCCTCTCCCAGTCTGCGCGCGTAGCCAGGCCCACCTCGCCCGCCACGCGCAGCCCATGACACTCCGGCAGCGGGGACACCGTCAGCCACGGCGACGCACCCTCGGTCGGAAGGGGAATCTGGCTCCGGACACCCACGCGGTCTCCTCTCCCACCACGGGCTTCCGCACCCTACCCTCCATCTCCTGGATGGCGGGGTACCCGCGACGCGAGCGGGTCATTCCCCGCCCGCTCCTGCGCTCCTTCCCGCCCGTCCCCCGATCATTCCGTTCCCGCCCGTCCCAGCTCATTCCCCGTCGCGGGGTATACACCGGCGCGCTACGGGCAGGCGTCCGTCAGCACCGCCGGGTCCCCGCGGATCTCCGATACGGTCTCGCGGCCACACCCGGTGGCGATCGGTGACTCAACGTCGAGACGACTGTCGGGAGCAGCGAGGCGGACATGACCTCTGCGGCACACACACCTCTCGGAGGGCGGTTGAACACCCTGGTCATCGACGGCCGTGTGGTGGAGGGGCACGCCGTGCTCACTCCGCGCGGCGAGCTCGTCAGGGGCTGTGCGGACACCCTGGCCAGGAAACTGGAGGAACTCCCCGACCGGGTCAGCGGGGTCGATCTGGACATGACCGGCGTCGTCTTCATGGACACGGCGGGACTGCAGTTCCTCGACCAGCTCGACGCCTACGGCCGCCGGCACCGCGTCCCGGTGCGGGCCACGCGCTGGAGCGGGCAGCCGCGCCGGATCCTGGAGCTGATCGGGCTGGACGCCGAGGACCCGCTGCGGCACGCGTCCGACCGGACGGCGGGGCCGCGCACCACCTCCGCGGTCGCCCTGGAGCGCGCGGAGCAGCTGGACGAACTGCGGGTGGAGATCGAGCAGTTGCGTCAGGCGATCGTCTCCCGCCCGGTCATCGACCAGGCGCGCGGCGTGCTGATGGCCACGCACGGCTGCACCTCGCAGCAGGCCTGGGACATCCTGCGGGAGGCCTCCCAGCACTCCAACACCAAGCTGCGCGCGGTCGCCGCCGCGGTCGTGGCCGTGGCGGAGTCCCAGGGCCCGCCGCCCCCGGAGGACGTGCGCCGGGCCCTTCGTACGGCGATCTCGCGCCGTCCGCTCGGCAGTTCATGACGGCCGTCAGTACGGCAGGATCCGGCCCGACGGTGTCCTGCGGTCGATGGTCGTGTCGCGGGGCGTGCTGGGGCGGCGGTTGACGCGGACGCGGATCTGGCGGTTCATGACGCCTCCTCGGGCCTGGGAAGTCCCTCCGGCTGACGTGAACCAGCCTGGTCCCCGCGCCTTCCCGGCACATCGTGCCCACGAAGTCACCTGTCCTAACTCCCCGGCAGGAGACGGCCCCTGACCCCCTACTCCCCGCGGAGGAGGCCGCCCCCGAGACACCCCCCGCCCCGTCACTCCGACGACCACCCCGAACCGACCGCCCACACCCGCGCACCAAGAACCCCAACACCTACTGCCCCCGCCCCCGACCCCGACCCCGACCAACCCCGAGGGCCCCGGCCGCTCCCGGCCCCCACCCCGACCGCCCCCAAGAGCCCCGACACCCTTCGACCCCCACCCGACCGACCCCGAGAACCCCGCCCCCTTCCGGCCCCCACCCCGACCAACCCCGAGAGCCCCGACACCCTCCGACCCCCACCCGACCGAAACCGAGGGCTCCGCCGTCTTCCAGCCCCCGCCCCGACCGACCCCGAGGACTCCGACGTCTTCCGGCCCCCGCCCCGAAAGACCCCGAGGACTCCGACAGCTCCGCCTGCCTGCTCCGGCCCCCGCCCCGAAAGGCCCCGAGTTCTCCGACACGTTCCGCCCCCACCCCGAGGCCCAGAGGCCTCCGCCCCCTTGCGGCCCCCACCCCGAAAGCCCCCCGCCGCGCCATCCCCCACCCCGCCCCCGAAGGCGCACACTGGAGGCCCATCCGGAGGGCGCCATGTGCACACCCCGTCTGTCGCTGCGGCTCCCGCGCCTCCTGCAGTTCCGCCGCCGTCCCGGTCCGTCCCGGGCGCCGCGCCCGGCTCAGCTTCGGGCCCTGGTCGCCGTGCTGGACGAGGCGGTGGCCGCGCAGTCGCCGGCCGACGCCGCGGTGGCCGCCTGCGGCGAGCCGGGCCCCGTCTCCTGTCTCACGGCCCGCGCCTGCGGCCGCCAGAGCATCGCGCTGTACCGTCTGCGCACCCGCCTGCAGGACCTCCGCCTCACCGACCCGGACCTCGCCCTGGCCCAGGACCGGGCCGCGCGTCTGCTCGCCTACGACCTGTGGATGCTGCGCGAGTCCCTGAACCTGGCCTTCACGGTCCACCCCGACCCCCGTACCGAGGCCGCCCGGCTGCGCCTGAACGGCCTCGGCCGTCACGCCGACGACCTGCGTCGCCTGCGTGACGGCCTGCGTGATGGCCTGCGCGCCGAGGTCAGCTGAGGCCGAGCGAGGACAACGCGGTGGTCCAGTCGCTCGCGATGGCCGCACGGGCGTCGTCGAGACCCACCGTGCCGTTGCACACGGCCTTCTTCAGCTTGGTCTCCACGGAGTCCTTGCTCGCCGCGGTCTCGGAGCCGTACCGCGGCTCGGGCCAGAGGTTCTGCTCGCTCTTGGGCGCGCCGCCGAGTTCGAGCGGCACGAGGTGGTCCTCCTCGTAGTCGGACGTACTGGTGTCGTCGTAGCCGTACTCGGCTATCTGCTTGACCTTGAGCGCGTTGGTGTACGAGGTCGACGGCCGTACGGTGGCGGTCCAGCCGGACACGCAGATCGTGGAGTCGATGGTGGACTGGGTGACGTCGGGGTTGTAGGCGCCGGGCTGGCAGGTCGGGTCGGGCAGCGGCAGGTAGTCCTGCGAGCAGTCGGCGGCGTGGGCGGCCGAGCCGGTGCTGAGGATCAGTCCGGCGACGCCGAGGCTGAGGGACGTGGTCGTGGCGGTGAGGCGGCGCGTGGCACGCATGGGGGTCTCCCACGATCGGCCCGGGGTGTCCGGGCAGTCGTGGGCATGACAGCACCGCTAGGGTCTATGCGGGTAGAACCGTTGGCCAAAGAATCAACTACCTCGCCCAAGCCTTACCGCGCCATGGCCTTCGGTTGCCCAACGCCTGGCAACTCCTTGGCCGTTGGGCAACCCACCGGCAACCCGGGCCCCCAGGACGGCGTACGCACGGCCCGGCGGGGAACCGCCCCCCTACGGAGAGGTGTTCAGCGTGCTCGGCGCGCCCGCGGGCGGCGTGCTGGAGGTCGACGTGACCGGCGCCGGCGGCGAGGCCTCACCGGAGTCGGCCTGGGCCACGACGACTCCGATCACCGCCGCGGTCACGGCCGCCAGCGTGATCAACCACCACATCCCGATCGGTTTCGCGTGAGCGGCCATGGCACCCTCCTCCGACGCGAGCGTAGGCGCGTCGGCGAGCTCCGGCCCGCCTTTTCCCAACACTCGACAACCGCACCACCCCACCGCCGCCCGGCCCCCGCCCCCCCCACCAGGGCCGGATACGCCGTTGATCGACATGTCACCAGCGCCTAGGTTCCAACGTCATGACGAACGTACGCATCGGTGTGATGTACGACCGCGACTGGGCCCCGGAGGACCTGCCCGGCTTCGCCCGGCGGGCCGAGGAACTCGGCGTGGACGACCTGTGGGTGGTGGAGGACCTCGGCTGGAACGGCGGGGTGTCGGCGGCGGCCGTGGCACTCGCGGCGACGGAACGCGTCCGGGTGGGCATCGGCATCGCCCCCGCTCCCCTGCGCAGCCCGGCGCTGCTGGCCATGGAACTGGCCACCCTGGCCCGGGTGTTCCCCGGCCGGCTGGTGGCGGGGATCGGCCACGGCGTCCAGGAGTGGATGGCCCAGGCGGGCGTGGCCCCCCGTTCCCCCCTGGCCCTGCTGGAGGAGACCATCACCTCGGTACGGACCCTGCTGCGAGGCGAGCGCCTGAATCTGGCGGGCCGGGAACTCTCCTTGAACGAGATCCAGTTGGTCCATCCGCCGGCCGAGGTCCCGCCGGTCGTCGCCGGCGTCGTACGCCCCCGCTCCCTGGAACTCTCCGGCCGGGTCGCGGACGGCACGGTGATCACCGAGGGCCACGGCCCCGCCGACCTGACGAACGCCCGCGCGCTCGTCTCGAAGGGCGGCGCGTCAGCCGACCACACCCTGACGGTCCTCGCCTTCGCGGCCGTCGGTGACGACCCCGACGAGGTGGCCCGCGCCCTGCGTCCCCACGTCGAGGGCCACGCCGCCTGGCTCGGCCGCCCACAGGAGGAGGTCTTCACGGTCTCGGGCCCGGCTGCCCGGGCCGCGTCCCGCGTCCACGACCTCGCGGCGGCCGGCGCGAACACGGTCGTCCTGCGCATCGCGGGCGCGGAGCCCCTGCGGCAGCTGGAAGCGCTGCTGGCCCACCGCTGACCGGACCCACCGCTCCACGGCGAAGGGGGCCGGAGCTCTCGCTCCGGCCCCCTTTTCATGCCGTCGTGTCCGCTACTTGCGCGTCGCCGCCGTGGGCCTGGGCTCCGTGCCCTCCGCGCGGAGGGGGCTGCGGTCCGGGCGGGGCTTGGGGGTGCCGCCCTGGGCCCCGGTCGTCTTCTTCTTCGGCTGGGGTGTGACGTCCTGCGGGAAGGTCAGCTGGTCGTTCATCCAGGTCAGGGCGGCGGGCATCTCCCGTACCCAGGTGGGGAAGTTGTGGCTGCCGCTGTTCGGGAGGATCGAGGCCACCCGCATGGGCGCCTTGACGGCCTTGATGAAGGCCTCGGTCTGCGGGTAGCCCTTCTCACCGTGCTTGCTGGTGGCGACCAGGACCGAGACCTGGGGCGCCGGCAGGTGCTGCAGGCGCCACATCAGGTCGTGGCCGTCGACCCGGGCCTGGCGGCCCAGGCCGCTGCCGAAGAGGTTGCCGGTGGTGGGGTCGTCCTTGACCTTGTAGTCGGGCGACAGGGCCGCGGCCGTGGTGTAGACGTGCGGATCGCGCATCGTGAGCTGGAGGGCGCAACTGGCGCCCGAGGAGTAGCCCATGACGCCCCAGGCGCTGGCGTAGTGACCCGCCCGGTAGACGGACTTGATGGCCTCGGGAAGGTCCTTGGCCAGGAACGTCTCGGTCTGCGGTCCGCCGGGGACGTTCACGCACTCGGTGTCGCGGGGCGGGGCGATGGTGGGCCGGATCATCACCACGATCGTCGGCTGCATCTGGCCCTTGCTCTGCAGGTCGGCGGCGGTCTGCGGGACCCGCAGGTGCTGCGCGAGGTTGAAGATGGACCCCGGGTAGCCGCTGAGCGCGACGATCACCGGGAAGCGCTGGCGGTGGTACGCCTTCTGGAAGTACTGCGGCGGCAGATAGACGAACGCCGGGTCGACCACGCCGGTGCGCTTGCCGATGATCTTGACCGACTCCACCCGCCCGACGGACGCGGCCGGCCCGTTGGGCAGTCCGCTGACCCGGCTGAGCTGGTCGTTGCTCGCGGGCTGCACGAGCGAGCCGTGGACGCTGCTTATGCCGTTCACCGCCCCGTCGCCGTTCTGGTCGGCCGCCTGCGTCACACCGACGGGAGCGGTGTCGACGTGGCCGAACAGCTCGCCCCAGGAGCCGAAGAACTGGTACGACGAGTTCACCGCGCAGGCGAACGCCGCGACGATGGTCACCTGCGTCACCCCGATGGCGCCCAGCCGGCCCAGCACATGCCACAGTCCCGGCTTCGCGAACCGTGGCCACAGCCAGACCAGCAGCGCCACACAGAGGGCGGCCAGCGCCACCATCGCGTATACGGTCGTTTGACTGGTCAAACCCATGTCACTCAGTCCCTGACTTCCTGCCCGTGCACAGTTCCTACGCACAGAAGGAGGGCAGAAGAGCCTTCCGCGTTCCGTAACGAGAGTTTTAGGCGTAAGACATGGCCTGTTCCGCTATGTCATGCAGGGATTCCGGCCCCCAGGAGTGACGAAGGTCATGTGCGGACGCGACCGTGCGCCGCTCAGTGCCACGCCTCCGACAGGCGTACGAAGGTGTGGCCCGAGGCCAGCAGGCGGGGTACGGCGGCTGCGATGCCGCGGGCCGTGCCGCCCTCCGGGTGGTTCATGTGGCAGATGACGACGGAGCCGGCCGGGGCCGCGCCGACGGTCGTGCCGACCTGCTCCGGGCTGAAGGTGGCGCCCGCGTCGCCGTTGACGGAGAAGCCGGCGAACCGTTCGCCCAGCGCGGTGACGATGCCGGCCGCGACGTCGTCGCAGTACGCGGTGCCGGAGCGGAAGAAACGCGGTGGGCTGCCCAGCAGCCGGGTCAGCTTCGCCCGGTTGCCGGCGACCTCGTCGTAGACCTCGGCGGCGCTGCGGGTGCCGGGGATGCCGTAGGCGGAGCGGCCGGTCACGGAAAGGGGGAGGTGACGGGTGCCGTGGTTGGCGATCTCGAAGAGCGGCTCGGCGGCGAGGCGGCGGAAGACGGCCGGGTTGGCGTCGATCCAGCGGGAGTTGAGGAACAGCGTCGCCGGTATCTCGCGCCTGCGCAGGAAGTCGATCAGGGCGCGGTCGTAGCCGCTGCCGCCCCGGCCGCCGCAGGCGTCGAAGGTCAGCGCGACGGCCTTCTGACCGGCGGGGAGCCGACGCAGTACGCCCGGTGCGTCGAAGCCCCAGGTGCGGGGCACGGCGTGACCGTACCGCGCGACGATCTCGGCCCGGGTGACGGCGGGAAGGCGAGCCGGTCTGACCGTCATGGTGGGCGAGGGGGCGGCGGAGGAGACCGCGGGGGAGGGAGAGGGGGTGGAGGGCTGCGTCGCCGCCGCCGGTCCGGTGGACCTCTCCGGCGCCCCGCAGGCGGTCAACGCTCCCCCGGCCAAGGCCGCCAGCATCATGCGCCGCGTCGTGCTCATCCACTCCCCCACCCGCCCGGACCTACGGCGGCATGCTACGTGCCGCGGAGTCCGTCAGTTCGGTCGCAGTATCACCGCCTGGCCGCCGGACGGGGCCATGGGGACCGTGAGCGTGGTCGACGAGGTGACCGTGCTGGTGTTCGTGACGACGGGGGTCTGGTAGGCGGACGTGCCGGGGGTGCCATCGGCGTAGACCGTGGCCGTCCAGTCGCCGCCGCCGAGGAAGGAGAGCGGGAGCGACAGCGTGCGGGCCGACTCGTTCGTCATGGCGCCCAGGTACCAGGTGGTGCCCTTGCGGCGGGCCACCGCGATGTACTCGCCGATCGCCCCGTCGAGGGTGCGGCTCTCGTCCCACGTGGTGGGGACGGCGTCGAACCAGGGCAGGCCGGGCCAGTTGGCGGTGGTGGCGTACTTGGACGGGGAGTCGTACCAGTAGAGGAAGTTGAGCGGCTGGTAGTAGACCGCGGCCATCGCCATCTGGTGGACGTTGGTGGTCTGGTCGCGGGACTGGCCGTAGCAGATCGTGTAGTCCATCGGCCCGCCGATGTTCCGGGCGAACGGCAGGGTGACGTTGTGCGAGGCGGTCGGGAAGTGCTCGTTGCCCCGGACGCCCTCCAGGCTGACCCAGTTGGGGTAGGTCCGCTCGTAGCCGAACGGCCGTACGTCGTCGTGCATGTCGATCAGCAGGTTGTGCGCGGCCGCCGTTCTGGCCCAGCCCGTGATCTGGTTGGTCATGGCCTGGGTGCCGTCGTTGATGAAGCCGAGCTTCACGCCCGCGACTCCCCAGCCCCGGTAGAGGGCGAAGAGGCTGTCGGGGTCGGTCAGGGCGATGCGGTTGACGTAGAGGATGACCCCGATGCCCTTGCCGGTGGCGTAGGAGATGACGGACGGCAGGTCGATGGCGTCGATGGGCTGGGTGGCGTCGGTGGTGCTGCCCTCCGGGCCGTACCAGCCGGCGTCGTACTCGATGTACTGGAGCCCGCGGGCGGCCGCGAAGTCCACTCCGGCGGTGCCGGCCGCGGTGGTCAGGTTGCAGCGGAAGACCTTGCCGGGCTTGATCCAGGAGGTGTCGGCGAGCGCGTTCGCGGGGGCGAGGTTGAGCACCAGCTCGGCGTTGTCGACGAGTTCGGCGTGGGTGGAGCCGGTCACCACCGCGCGCCAGGGGGTGGCGAACGGGGTGGTGACGGTGGAGGTCGTCTGGACGGTCCCGCTTCCCCGGGCGGTGTACTCCATCAGGTGGGCGGCGAGTGTGTTGGGCTGTCCGGACACCGAACTCAGCATCAGACGGGGGTAGTTGACACGGGAGGACTCGCAGAAGCAGGCGATCGTGCCGCCGCTCGCGTACGTCGCGGTCAGCGGCAGGTCGGTCAGGGGGCCGGTGTCGGTGGTGGAGGTGCCGGTGGACGGGATGGAGCCGGGAGCGACCGGGTTGTACGCGTCCTCGTCCCGGGCGCTGTAGACGAGCGTGCCGTCGGGGAGGACGAACGTCGTCAGCTCGTCGGCGATGGTGGCGGTGCCCTTGTCGAGCAGCACGTACCGGAAGGCGACACCACTGGGGTAGGCGCGGATCTGGACGCTGAAGTCGATCTGGGTGGCGGTGTCCCGGAGGTTCCAGCGCATCTCCTGGTACCGGTCGCGGACAGTGGCGTTGCGGCCGTAGACCGGGGTCCAGGTGGTGTCGACGGTCCAGTGCTGGTAGTTGGTGACGACCGTGCCGCCGCGGCCCAGTTGCGTCCCGTCGGCGAGTTGCAGGCCGAGGGCCGAGGTGTCGACGACGGTCACGCCCCTGCGGGCGGCCGACCAGGTCAGGGCGCCGCCGGTGAGGGACATCGTGATGGTGGTGCTGCCGTCGGGGGCGGTCGCGGTGACCGAGGCGTCCGCGGCCGCGGCCGTGCCCGTCGTACCGATCCCGACGGCGACGGCGCCGGCGGCGACCGCCGCCCCCTTGAACAGCCCCCGGCGCGAGACCGGGCGTGCTGGAACCTCCATGGCGGTGCACCTCTCCACTGAGCGAGCCGAACACAAACGAACAGCACCGACAGCCGAAAGGTCAACAGTTCCGCACGGTAAAAACGCCAACACGGCATACCCGCCCGCCCATTCCTTCATGAACAAACAAAGTCAACCGCACGCTTCTTGACGCTCCGGCAGACAACCGGCTCTCATTGCCGACTGAAGTCCCGACGGCGTGACGTCGGGACCCCGACGGAGAGGCGGAACCATGCCGGACCGAGCCGCGGGCGCCGGCGTCGTCCAGCTGACCGGCACCGGTGCCACCAGTCAGCGGTGGACGCTGTGACCGGCCGTCGGCGCGTCACCTGACGTCGACGAAGTCCCCCGCCATCTTCGCCGGTCCGGTCGTGGCCGTGCCGGCGAAGACGAAGCGGAAGTAGCCGTCCGTCCTGGCCTTGGTGGTGGTTTTCAGCGAACCGCCGCTGCCGCTGGTGACGGTCTTGAGGGTGGTGTAGGTGTCGCTGCCCTTCTCGCGGAACTGCAGCAGCACCGGCCGCCCCCGGTAGCCGGTGTACACCCCGCTCCCCCAGTCGGCGCGGGTCAGCCTGCCGGTGACGGTGATGGTCCTGCCCTTCCGCACCGGCTCGGGCGAGGCGTTGACCTTCAGCGTGGCGTACCGCTTGAACTGCGCCGTGCCGGCGACGTCGACGTCCGTCCAGTCGTCGGTGGAGTCCTGTGCCTCGGCGAGCACCTTCCAGGTGCCGGCGAGACCGTTGTGGTGGAAGTCCCGCTTCGCGTCCACCCCGAAGCTCACGGTGCAGGTGGAGGTGGTGGGGTCGGTGGCCGAGACCGTGCAGGTGCCCGGCGGCGGATACAGGGGCAGGTGGCCGTCGGCGTCGTCGGTGTTGGGGCCGTGCCACAGGTAGGCCCAGGTCTTCGCGACGCCGTCCGGGTCCGTGGCTCTCCAGGTGATGGTGACGGTCCGCTGGGTGGTCAGGCCGAGCACGATGTCCTTGCCGCCGTTGACGACGACGTCCGAGAACGTGGTGTCGCCGGTGGCGGCCCGGTCCGCCGCGTGGGCGGCTGCGGGAACCGCCGACGCGGACAGGGCGGTGGCGAGGGACACGGCGGCGAGGGCCGGGCGGATGCGCATGGCTTTCCCCTTCGGGATCGGAGGACTCGCCCGTCTCCCCACGGCGAGACCTGATGATGCGTCACGCGTGTTGGACACTCGGGGGCCGGTGGTGGTTGTCCCGTGGCTGCCGGCAGTCGTTCGGGAGAACGACGGTGTCCGCGTACGCGCCCGTCGGGCTCGGCGTACGCGGACACCTCCATGGCGGTTCGGTCAGAAGGCCGCCAGTCCGTTCGGGGTTCCGTTGCCGGTGGGGGCGTCGTAGCCGGGAACCGCCGTGCAGAGGTAGTCGCCCTCGCAGTTGCCGTTCGAGCCGTCGGTGACGTCGTTGAGGCTCGCCGCCGGCGCGGAGTAGAGGCGGGAGGCGTCGGCGTAGGCGCCGGGGTGGCCCGCGAGCGCGATCACGCCGGCCACGTACGGCGCCGAGGCGCTGGTGCCGCCGACGATCGTCCAGCCGCCGCTGCCGCGCGGCACGGAGGTGACGTAGACCGCGAGTCCGGTGTCGGGGTCGGCGACGGCGGAGACGTCCGCGATGGTGCGGCCGGGGCAGTCGGTGTCCTGCTGCCAGGCCGGCTTGTCCACCCAGGCCGAGCAGCCGCTGCCCGACCCGGACCAGGCGGTCTCCTGCCAGCCCCGGTCGTTGTCGGCGCGGTTGAGCGAGGTGCCGCCCACCGCGACGACACCGGAGTACGCCGCCGGGAAGCTCGGGACGGTGTAGCCGGAGTCGCCGGAGGAGGCGACCACCGCCACGCCGGGGTGGCTGTAGTCCTTCGCGAAGGCGGTCGTGCCGTGGTTCTCGGTGCCGCCATAGCTGTTGGACACCTCGGTGGCGCCCAGGGCGACGGAGGTGTCCACCGCTGCGGCCAGGTCGCCCATGGTGGGTTCGTCGGCCTCGACCAGCAGGATGCGGCACTGGGGGCAGGCGGCGGAGGCCATCTCCAGGTCGAGCGCCGTCTCGGTGGCCCAGCCGCTGACCGCGCCGGACGCGGGCAGGGGCGCGGTGTCACCGCGCTGGTTGACCTTGCGGAAGCAGCCGTTGTCCGTGGTGCACGGGGGCAGTCCGTAGGTCGCGCGGTAGACGGCGAGGTCGGCCTCCGCGGTCGGGTCGTCGTAGGCGTCGACCAGGGCGATGGTCTGGTCCGCGCCGCCGGTCGCGGGCAGCCGGTAGGCGGCGCGCAGGTCGGCCGGGCCGTAGCCGTCGGGGAGTCGGGTGTCCGCGGTGCTCGCGCCGGCGCGGAGCTTGGCGGCCGCGGCCGGTCCGCGTACGCCCAGGCCGCCGTGGACGTCGGTGCGGACCAGGGCGAGGCACCGGGCCTGTCCGGCGGGGGCGGCGGCGCAGGCGTGCTCGACGGCCGGCGTCGCGGTCGCGGTGCCGGCCGCGTGGGCGGTGCCGGCGGCGGGCAGGGCGAGGGCGAGGAGCAGGGCGGTCACGGCGGGCCGTATCAGGCGGGTGACGCGTCTGCGGCGGGCTTGGCGGGCTGTCATCCGGGGCTCGTTCTCCTGGTTCTCCCGGTCGGGGACGGTGGTCGTCATGAGGTGGTGGCCGCGACGGAGTAGGCGTGGGTGATGGTCTCGGTGAGGCCGTTGCCGTCTGCGTCGGCGGCGGTGACGCGGAGCGCCGGGCTGGTGCCGCGCGCGGAGGCCGGGTTGGTCCAGCGGGCCCGGTAGTGGCCCTTGGACCCGTGCAGGGCGGTCTTCTGCCAGGTCTTGCCGCCGTCGAAGGAGACCTCGACGGCGGCGGAGGTGATCGCCGCCCGCGAACCGGCCCCGCCGAAGGTGACGTGGGAGATGTCCAGGCCCATGCTCTGCGTGGTCCGGTGACTGGTGTTCAGGTCGTCCGCGGCCAGGTCGAGGCGCGCGGTGAGCAGCGGCAGGACCCGGCAGGGCGTGGCCGCCGACTGCCCTTCACAGGTGAACGGGTCGGGCAGCAGGGAGTCGGTGTCGCTCGCCGAGGGCAGCCCGAAGGTCAGCTCGGTGCGGGCGGTGGTGGACTGGCTGAGGGTGGCGTCGCCGCTGAAGTCCTGGTCGGCGACCAGGCGGTAGTGGGCGTCGGGCGCCGTCTGGCCGTCGGCGAAGACGCCCGAGTCGTTGGTCCGGTCGTCGATCAGCGTGCCGTCCCGGTAGAGCTGGGCGCCGAAGGCGGCGGGCTGCTCGTCGTAGACGCTGGGGCCGCCCGCGTGGTCGGCCTCGCTGTCGGTCGTGGCGAGGAAGGCCAGCAGGTTGCCGTCCGCCACGCAGGCGGAACACTCCGAGCCGCCGTACGGGCCGTTCGTGTACTGGCCCAGTCCCAGGCCTACCGGGCCGCGGGCCCAGTCCTGGGTGTAGGTGCGGCCGGCGGTGAAGGGGCGGTCGCCCGAGGTGAAGGCGAGGCTTTTGCCGGGGAAGGACTGCTGGATCCAGACGCCGCCGTTGTTGCCGCTCAGGTAGTCGGTCACCCGGGCCGGCATGGTCTGCGGCACGGCCGCCGAGAAGGCGGCCGGGAGTCCGGGGCCGAGTTCACCGCTGGTGATGATGCCGTCCGGGGAGGCCGCGGGGTCGCGGGCGTAGCGTTCCCGTACGGTGGCGAGCTGCTTGCCGGTGACCTTGATCCGCTGGTCGGCCGCCACCTCGTCGGTCAGGCGCCCGGCGAGGTCGTAGCGGTAGGGGTCGCCGGTGGCGGGGCCGTGGCCGGACCACTGGGTGTAGTAGGCGACCTTGCCGGTGGTGGCGGCCGGCTGGGGGTTGACGTAGACGGGGGTGGTGTCGGTGGAGACCGCCGAGGCGGTGGGGGCCCAGTCGATCGAGCCGTTGGCGACGTCGGTACGGCCCCAGGTGGCGGCGGCGTAGTCGGCCGTGGCGGGGCGCGGTGTGGCGGCGGTGACCTGTGCCGTGGCCGTACGGGCGTCCAGGTCCGTGCTGGTCGCGCCGGTCACGTCGAGGTCGGTCAGGGTGACCAGGGACTGCGCGGTGACGTTGCCGGAGGCGTCGAAGTCCACCACCGGCGCGGCCAGGCTGTAGTGACCGGAGGGCACGGCGACCTTCTCGATGCCGTCGTCCACGGGGAGGACCGCGGTCATCATGGTGGCGTCGTCGGTGTTGGTCACCAGGACCTGCCCGTTGACCCCGGCGCCGGACCGGTCCTCCGCGGTGATCCGGAGGATGTTCAGCTTGTACTTGGCCGAGGCGCCGCTTCCGGCCGTCGCGCTCTCGGTGCCCGCGCCGGTGCGGCCCAGGGAGGCGACTCCCGGGAACAGCGGGGTGCTGCCCGGCTGGTGACCGGCCTTGACGTCGGCGGCGATCCGCTGCTTCAGCAGCCGCGCCAGCTTCCTGCCGGAGGCGGCCGTGGTGTACCCGCGGGCCGAAGCTCCGCTTGTGGACGTCAGCGTCAGCCCGGTCGGGGTGCTCGGCTTGGCGCCCCGGGCGTAGGACACGGTCACCGGGACGCGGCCGGCTTGCGTCCCCTTGGCCAGCGCGGTGACGTCGAACAGCGAGAGGTCCAACTGCCTGCCGACGTACGGCTGGGCCGCGGCCGGGATCACATAGCGGTCCCCGGAACCGTCCTGGAAGGAGAGGAACGCGCCGTTTCCGGCGGTGCGCGAGGCGGGGCGCACGGCGAGGACGCTCGGCTTGCCGGACCTCGTGGTGACCGTGACCTGGTCGCCCGTCACCAACGTGACGGTACGGGTGTCGGAGACCTCCAAGCCGGCCCTGCCCGGCGGGGCTTCCTGGGCGGCGAGGGCCGGGGCGCCGAGGGTCGCCGTGGCGGTCACCAGGACGCCCAGGGCCAGGGCTCCGGTCACGGACAGTCTGCCGGCGGACAGGGGTGATCTGGGGCGGGTTGATCGGGGGCGGGGCCCCGTCGAAGTGGTCATGGACGCCCAGGCTGGACCGGCCATGTGATCGCGACCCGGTCCGGAATATGACCGGACCGCAACAGCCCGGCTATGTGATCATCGTGTAACAGCGCCGCGACCGGGGTCCGGGCGGCGCCGATACTGGGCGCATGCCTCGTGTGCTCCTCGTCGAAGACGATCCCGGCGTCCGCGAAGGGGCCCGGCTGGCCCTGCGCCGCCAGGGGCACGACGTCGCCGCGGCCGCCACCGGGGAGGAGGGGCTGGAGCACCTCCGGGCGTTCCGGCCGGACGTCGTGGTGCTCGATCTGATGCTGCCGGGGATGACCGGGCTGGAGGTGTGCCGGCGGATCCGCGCCGACAGCCAGGTGCCGATCATCATGGTGACGGCCATGGGCGACGACGTGGACATCGTGGTCGGACTCGAGACCGGTGCGGACGACTACGTCGTCAAACCCGTCCAGGCCCGGGTGCTCGAGGCCAGGATCCGCGCCGTGCTGCGCCGCCTCGACACGGGGCCGTCCCCCGACGCCGGCGGCCCGGCGGCCGAGGCGTACGGCGAGCTCCGCATCGACCGGGCCGGGCTCAGCGTCACCCGCGCGGGCGCCGAAGTCCCGCTGGCGCCCTCCGAGTTACGGCTGCTGCTGTCCCTGTCCGCCTCCCCCGGCCGCGTGTTCAGTCGCCAGCAACTCCTGGAGGCCGTCTGGGAACACGGCTACCACGGCGACGTCCGGCTGGTGGACGCCTGCGTCAAACGGCTGCGGACCAAGCTGGGCGAACCCCCGCGGCAACCGCGTTACGTCCAGACCGTCCGGGGGTTCGGCTACCGATTCAACAGCCAGCGGTGACAGAGCAGTTGCCCGCGCGCAAGTCCCTCTGCCGCCGACGGCCGCGCGGCCTGCGCCTCCGTCTCGTCGTGGCCTTCGGGCTGGTGGCCGCCGTCTCCACGCTGTCGACCGGGGCCCTGACGTTCCGGGAGGCGCGCACCGGCATCCTCCAGCAGAGCCAGGACACGGTCATCCGGCTGCTGCGCGGCCGTGTCGGCACGCTCGCACCCGACCTGGCCTTCCCACCCGGTCGAAGCACCCTCGCGTCGTTCGCGACCGAGGTCGCCCAGGCCGACCCCGCACGGAAGTGGCGGGTGCTGGTCGCCTATCACGGTCTCACCGCCACCTCTCGACCACGCGACTCCTTCCCGGAGTTGAGCTCCACCCTGCGCACCGCGGCCACCACCCACACACCGACCGTCTTCCAGCGGGTGACCTCCCACGGCCACTCCTCGCTGGTCGTCGGCATGCCGGTGGTGTTCGCCGCAGCGCACGGCGAGCGCGTGGCGACCGGGCTCACGGTCTTCCTGACGGTTCCTCAGTCGTCCGAACAGGCTTACGTCCAGGCCCTGGTGGCGGCCGTGGAGCGGGCGGCCGTACCGGCCCTGGGCCTGGCGGTGCTGTTCGCGCTGCTGGCCGCCCGGGGTGTGCTGCGTCCGGTGCGGGAGCTGCGTCTCGCCACCCGGAGCATCGCCGAGGGCCGGCTCGACACCCGCCTCGCCGTGCACGGTTCGGACGAACTCGCGGACCTGTCCCACACGTTCAACGAGACGGCCGCCGCCCTGGAGGCTTCCGTCGCCGAACTGCGCCGGATGGAGGCCAGGGCCCGCCGCTTCGCCGCGGACGTCTCCCATGAACTGCGCACCCCGCTGGCGGCCATGGCGTTCGTCACCGACATCCTCGACGAGGACGCCGCCGCCCTCGACCCCGACACCGCGGCCGCCGTACGGCTGATCAGCCGGGAGACCGCCAACCTGGCGCGGCTGGTGGAGGACCTCATGGAGATCTCCCGCTTCGACGCCGGCGCCGCCGCCCTGCACCTGGACGAGGTCGACCTCGCGGAACTGGTCCGCCGCACCCTCATCTCCAGGGCGTGGCAGGACGCGGTGGACACCCTGCTGCGCGCGCCCGGCGCGCTGCGGGGCAGGGTCGACCCCCGCCGGGTGGATGTCATCGTCGCCAACCTGGTGGGGAACGCCCTGCGCCACGGGGCCGATCCGACACGGCTCTCCCTGCGCGAAGACCTACGGCCCGCCCCGGACGGTTCGGACAGCACCGAGCGGTGGGCGGTGATCGAGGTGCGGGACGGCGGGCCCGGGGTGCCCGAGGCCGTACTGCCCCACGTCTTCGACCGCTTCCACAAGTCCGACACCGCCCGCACCCGCTCCGAGGGCAGCGGCCTGGGGCTCGCCATCACCGCCGAGAACGCGCGTCTCCACGGCGGCACCGTCCGCGCGGCCAACCACCCCGGCGGCGGCGCCCTCTTCACCGTCGAACTCCCGCTGCCGACGAGCGAACAGGAGGACCGGTCATGAAGTGGGTCGTGCTGCTCGCCGCGGCCGTGCTGCTGTCGGGGTGCGGCATCTCCTCGACCGGCGTGGTCCAGTCCGGGGACCCGGCCTCCGGCGTCCCGCCGTTCGCGCTGCTCTACTTCGTCCGCGACGACCGCCTGGTCCCGGTCCCCCGCCCGATCGGCGACCCGGTCGACGTGTCCACGGCCCTGGAACTCCTGCTGAACGGTCCGGACGCGACGGACCGACGGCACGGTCTGACGACCGCCCTCACCCACGTCCCCGCCCCGTGGACGAGCACGGACGGCGCCGAGGTGTCGCTGCGGCTGCCTCCCGGCACCGGGCCGCTGCCGCCGATCGCCGCCCGGCAACTGATCTGCACGGTCGCCGAGGCCCGCCTGGTCGACGACCCGGAGGCCGTGACGACCGGGGTGAGCGTGGTCCTCACCGGACCCGACGGGCGGCACGTGCGCGGGAGCAGCGGCGGCTGCCCCCGCTGAGGGCTCAGGAGGCGATGGTCGTCGCCTGGCCGGTGCCGCTGTTCTGCAGCCACTCGGACCAGGACAGGTTGAAGTCCGCGTAACCGTTGTCACCGGCGGCCTTGCCGCGCGGAGAGCCGGTGATGGTGATCGGGTCGCCCTGTTTGACGAAGTCGTAGAACCACTTGGCGTCCGCCAGCGACAGGTGCACGCAGCCGTGCGAGCCCTCGCCGTGGCCCGGGTACGGATCGCCGGTGGAGTAGTGGACGTAAGTGCCTGAGTTGGTGAGGTGCACGTCCCACGGGAGGGTCAGGTCGTAGTAGTTCGGGTCGCCCTTGGTGCAGCTGATGCCGACGCTGCACGAGGTCATGTGGACCTCGGCCTCCTTGTCGATGACCGCCATGGTGCCGTCCCACGAGGGGAACGAGGCGCTGCCCGCGTCGATGGGCAGGGTCTTCACGAGCGTGCCGTCGTGCGTGACCCGCATGGTGTGGCCGGTCACCGACACGGTGGCCTCGTTGTCGGCGCCGATGGTGAAGGCGTGGTGGTAACTGTGCGTGCCGTAGCGGCCGTTGCCGTCGGTGACGCCGGTCAGCTCGGCGTCCACGCTGACCGAGGTGCCCGGCTTCCAGTAGGTCTTCGGCCGGAAGTCGACCCGCGTGTCGCTGAACCAGTGCCAGGCGCCGATGGTCGGCACCGAGGTCGTGATCTTGAGGGCCTTCTCGATCCCGGCCCGTGCGGAGACGGCGACCGGCTTGCTGAAGACCACCGACACCGGCATCGCCACGCCGACGGTGGTACCGCTGCGCGGGGTGATGGACTCCAGGAGCATCGGCGGTCCGGCCGGCGTGGTCGGCTTGGCGTGGGCGCCGGACTTCCCCGTGGCCGCGGCCGCGTTCGCCGAGGCCGCCTTGCCGTTGGACGTGGTCGCCGTCTGGCCTCCGGCACCGCACGCGCTCGCACCCACGAGCACCACGCCGGTCAGCAGCGCGATCGAGACGGCCGTCCCACGCCGGCCCGCCCTCGCGCGCTTGTTCCCCCACAGCTGTGCATGCGTGCGCAATTCATCGCTCCTTGGATCGTCCCCCATGCCGACCATCTCATCGCACGTGTGCGCCCGATCCATGACCGATTCGTCTTGACCGTGTAACCGTCTTGACCGTGTAACCGTCGCCCCGTGGGCCCCCTGAGCGGGGTGCGGGCGTCAGCAGGTCTGCCGGACGTAGCCGTGCGCGCCCTTCGGTACGACCAGTTCGTCACGGCGTACGACGCTCAGGGTGCCGCCCCAGCGGGAGCAGGCCCGCGCCATGCCCTTCGCCGTGTACTCGATCACGAGGACGTTGTCACCGAACGCCGCGGCGTACTGTCCGCACTCGTCCCACTCGGCGCACTCCTCGGCCACCGCGAAGTCCAGACCCACGGACCGGCGGTCCGAGACGAGTTCCACGGTGTTCTTCTGCGCGACGGCGAGGCCCTTGTCGTGGGCGTGCGCCGACAGCAGCCGCATCAGCGCCTCGGCCTGGCCGGCCTTGAGGTACGTCGGGAAGCGGGTGAAGACGTCGTAGTTGTCGGGCTCGACCGCCTGGTATCCCGCGGCGGCGCACTCGTCGATCCAGGCGTTCAGCTTGGCGGCGATGCGCTGCCGCTTGGCCGCCGTACGGATGTCCAGGACCGCCTCGCCCCAGTCCTTGTCGTAGACGACGTTCCCCCGGGCGTCGTGCAGCAGCAGGTCGGGGTCCCAGTCGTGCTCCTCGTCCTGCTGCGCCTGGAAGGCGTTGATGTTGCAGATGTTGTAGACCCCCGGCGCGGGCTCGCTGTCGTGGTCGCGCCCGACCACCCGCACACCGGCCGCCGGGGTGTAGGCGCCGCCGATCTGGTAGTCCCACCGCACGTGCTTCGGCGGCAGCGTCACCTTCGCGGCGGACGCGGGCGCCGAGGCGGACGACGAGGACGCCGTGGACGTCGACGAGGCGCCGTCCTGGTGCGGCCCGGAGCGCACCGCGGCGACGCTCACACCGACGACCGCGAGGGCCGCCAGGGCCGCGGCGAGCCCGACGAGGACGCGCCGTCGGCGCCGTACGCGACCGGTTCGGGTCTCGTCCCCCTCCGCCTGCCCTCCGCCTGTGAGGCCCGGATCCGGTGTTCCCGGGTGCTCACCGGAAACCCGGCGACCAGCCTCCCCGGGGTCGGAGCTGTCCGCCACCGCCGGCGCGGCCGGCACCGCGGTCCCCGGCAACTCCCGCAGCATGCGGCGCAGTTCGTCGAGGCGGGGCCGGGCGGCCGGGTCCTTGTCCAGGCAGCGTTCCGCGATGCTGCGGAGCGGCTCGTCCACTCCGTACAGGTCCGGCGCCTCGTACATCACCTGATAGCCCGTCAGATACGGGCTGCTTCCGTCGAACGGCCGGTTGCCGGTGGCCGCGTAGACCAGCAGCGAGCCCAGCGAGAAGACGTCCGAGGCGCCCGTGACCTCGCGCGGCGCGGCGAACTGCTCGGGAGACATGAAGGGCGGGGTGCCGATCAGCCGGCCGGTCACGGTGAGGGCCTCGTTGTCGACGGCGTACGAGATGCCGAAGTCGATGACGCGGGGCCCGTCCTCGGCCATCAGGACGTTGCTGGGCTTCAGGTCCCGGTGCACCACACCCACCCGGTGGATGTCGCCCAGCGCCTCGACCAGCCCGAGGGCGAGCACGCGCAACTCGGTTCCGCGCAGCGGGCCCCGCTTGGCCACGACGTCCGACAGGGTGGGCCCCGGGACGTACAGCGTGGCCATCCACGGCTGCCGGGCATCGGGATCGGCGTCCACGACCGGGGCGGTGAACGCCCCGCTCACCCTGCGGGCCGCGGCGATCTCCTGCCGGAAGCGCGTCCGGAACTCCTCGTCCTGCGCGTACGGCGCGTGCACGACCTTGACGGCGACCCGCCGCCCCGAGTCGGAGCGGCCCAGGTAGACGACCCCCATACCGCCGCTGCCGAGCCGGTCGACCAACGCGTAGCCGCCCACGGACTCCGGATCGCCGGGGCTCAGCGACATCTCGGGTCACCTTTTCCAAGTGCCTGTATGCAAGTGCCTGTACATAAGTGCCTGTATCGGAAAGCGCTTCAGGAGTATCAGATTAATATGACGCTCCGGTCACTTCTGCCACTCCCTGCCCTCCAGCCCCGCCTCCGCCTCCGCCCCCGAGCCCGAGTCCGAGACGAGCGGCAGGCGCAGGGTGAAGACCGTTTCCGTGTCCGGGGTGCTGGTCACCGAGACAGTGCCGCCGTGCGCCTCGGTGAGCTGGCGGACGATGGCGAGGCCCAGGCCGCTGCCGCCGGTCTGGCGGCTGCGGGACTTGTCGGCCCGCCAGAAGCGGTCGAAGACGCGGGGCAGGTCGTCGGCGGCGATCCCGGTGCCGGTGTCGGCGACCTCGATCAGGACCTCGTCGCCCGCCCGGCGGCAGCGCAGGGTGACGGTGCCGCCGGGCGGGGTGTGCCGGATGGCGTTGGACAGCAGGTTGCCGACGGCCTGGCGCAGCCGCACGGGATCGGCGGACAGGGCCGGGCTGTCCTCGACGCGGGTGGTGAGCGTGACGCCGGCGGTCTCGGCCCGGCCGCGGTGGGCCGCGGCGACGTGGTCGAGGAGGTCCCGCAGCCGCAGGGGCTCGGGGTGCAGCCGGAAGCGGCCCGCGTCGGCCTGCGCGAGATGCTGGAGGTCGTCGACGATGTGCTGGAGCAGCAGGGCCTCCTCCAGCAGGGAGGCGACGAACGCCTCGTCGGAGACGGCCAGTCCGTCCTGGGCCGCCTCCAGCCAGCTGCGGATCGTGCTGAGCGGGGTGCGCAGTTCATGGGCGACATCGCTGACCATCGCCTTGCGCTGGACCTCCACCCGCTCGCGGCGCTCCGCCAGGTCGTTGAAGGCGGCCGCCAGCCGGCCGATCTCGTCCTGGGTGGTCACCGGTACCCGCAGATGCTGCTGGGCCGGGTGGCGGGCGGCGTCGGTGAGCGCGCGCAGGGGCCGTACCAGACGGGTGCCGACGGTGACGGTGACGGCCACGGTGAGGACGAGGACGAGCGCGGCGACACCGGCGACCCGGGCCGTGTTGGCCGAGGAGAGGTCGAAGCCGGGTGCGGCCGCCGATCCGGCGGGGGTGGCGACGAACAGCAGCGCGGCCGGAGCGACGTACGGGGCGAGCTGCTCACGGCGGGCGGTGTCGATGCACGGCTGGACGGCCTCGCCGGCGCTGCCGAGGGGACTGAAGCTGAGATCGACCTCCACGGGCCCCAGGTTCTGGCGTTTCAGGCAGCCGGCCACCAGGGCGTTGAGCTGGTCGAGCGCCCGTTTCTCGGTGGGAGTGGGATCGTCGAGTCGGTACAGTTCGCACACCTCGCCGACCTTCCGCTGGGTCCCGCTGTCGCCGCCGAGGACGAGGGCGGGTCTGCCGCTCGGCTCCTCGGTCACTCCGGCGGGGTATCCCGCGCCGCGCAGACAGGACTGCAACTTCCCCACCCGGCTCAGCAGTTCCCTCCGCTCGGCTTTCGGCAGCCGGTACGGGCCGACCGCCCGCGGGTCGATGCCGTCGGCCTTGACGCCGGGCAGCAGCGCGGGGTCGGCCCGCAGGGGGTCGATCAGCGCCGAGGCCTTGGTGGGGAGGGCGGTCATGGTGCCGGACGCGGCGATGGGCAGGCGGTCCTGGGTGGTCAGGGTGATACGGCGGCCGGTGCGTTCGGTCAGCCGTTTGAGGACGGGCGTGACCCCGCTCCAGCCGGTGTGGCCGGCGGCGTAGCCGATGAGCGTGTCGTAGATCTGGGCGTCGTCGGCGAGGACCTGCCCCTGCTCCTGCTGGATGGCGCTGGTGGTGGTGCGCGCGGCGAGCCAGGCGGTGGCCGCGACCGAACACACGGCGATGGTGACCGACGCGGCCAGCAGCCGGACCAGCAGGCTGCGCCGCAACGGCACTCTGCCGCCGGCCCCGCTCCGCTCAGCGTCCACGGCTGCCGTCGCTGAGGCGGTAGCCGACCCCGAACACCGTCTGCAGGTAGACCGGCCGGCGCGGGACTGCCTCGATCTTCTTGCGGAGGTTCAACACGTGGACGTCGATGGTGCGTTCGGTGATGTAACGGTCGTCCCCGCGCGTGCCGGCCAGCAGCTGGCGCCGGGTGAAGACGCGTTCCGGTTCGGCGGCCATCATCGCGAGGACGTCGAACTCGCCCGGGGTGCAGGCAACTTGGCGGCTCTCGATCTCGACGGTGCGGCGGACAGGGTCCACCGCGAGGGCGCCGACCCGCAGCACGGGGTCGCTCGGGGCGGCGGCCGTCCGGGTCCGCCGCAGCAACGTGCGGACGCGGGCCATCAGTTCACGCGGGCTGTAGGGCTTGGTCAGGTAGTCGTCGGCACCGAGGTCCAGACCGAGCAGCAGGTCCTCCTCGGTGCTGCGGGCGGTCAGCATCAGCACCGGCAGATCGCTCTCGCGCCGCAGGATCCGGCACACGTCCAGACCGTCGACGACCGGCATCATCACGTCGAGGACCAGCAGGTCGGGCCGCCTGCGGCGGACTTCGTCGAGCGCCGCGCGCCCGTCGTGGACCAGCAGGGCGGTGTGCCCCTCCCGCTCCAGGTAGCGGCGGATCACCTCGGCCTGTTTGATGTCGTCCTCGGCCACCAGGACACGGGCGTTCATGGCGGCCAGGGTAGGCACGGCGGGATCAGGTCAGACGGCTTTCTGACGGCGTCCTGACAGGATCGTCATAACTTCGGGCCATGGTCTGCGCCATGGTGAAACCCTCCACTCGAGCCGCGGTGTTGACCTCCGTCGCCGCGGCCGGCCTGCTCCTCCTCACCGCGTGCGGGGGCGGCGGCGGACACGACGACGCGGGCAACGGCGGCAAGGACGAGGTCGCCTCGCTGAACACACCGGCGGCGAGCGGCGGTTCGGCCGGTGCGAGCGCCGATCCCGACGCGGGCCGCCCGCAGATCCGGCTGGACAGCACGCAGGACGACGTCAACCGCATGTGGGACGGCTGGACCGCCTGCCTGAAGGAACACGGCGTCGACAAGACGTACAAGAGGCACCCCGACGCCCCCGGTGTGAAGGCCTGCGCGGGGAAGCTGCCGCTCGATCCGCCGGAGCTGGACCCGGCCAAGAACCCGGACTTCGACGACGACACACGGGCCATGGTGAAGTGCATGAACGAGCACCACATCAAGAGCGTGGTCACGGACCGGGGTTGGGGCCTGGTCGACGGGGCGAGCCTGAACGCCCCCGACTACGACCAGATCATGGTCGCCTGTCAGGTGAAGGCGTTCGGTGACCACCACTGACGACACGGAGGCCGCCCGCCCGTCGAGCGGACGGCGCGCGGCACCGGGCAGACGGCGGGTGGTCATCGGGACGGTGGCCGTGGCGGTCCTCGTGGCGAGCGCGCTGACCGCGACCGCGTGGCAGAACGACGGCGGGAAGCCGGACGCCGCCGGCGGCGCCGTACACACCGCGACCGCCGTGGTGACCAGGAGCGACCTCTCCAACGCCCAGACGCTGGACGGAAATCTCGGCTACGGCCGGGCCACCACGGTGAAGGGCGGCAGGAGCGGCCTGCTGACCTGGCTGCCGTCGACGGGGGCCACGGTGCGCCGGGGCCGGCCGCTGTACCGGGTGGACAACGTGCCGGTCTCGCTCTTCTACGGCGGCACACCGCTGTACCGGACCCTTCAGGCCCGGGGGACCACCGGGCCGGACGTGAGGACGGTGGCCGACAACCTCAGGGCACTCGGCTACGACATCGGCGCACAGCCCGCGGTGGGCACCTGGGTCACTCCACAGCACGTCACGCCGACGGCCACCGCGAGCCCACCGAGCCCCTCGTCCAGTGCCTCCCCCTCCGCCCCTGTGGCGCCCTCCACCACTCCTGTCCAGGTCAAACGCGGCGACGGCGTCCTGACGGCCGGCCTCATCGCCGCGATCAAGCGGTGGCAGACCGCGGCCGGCATGCCCGCCACCGGTGTGCTGGGCGTCGGTGACGTCGTGGTGCTGTCCGGTGCCGTACGGGTCGAGGGCGTCCAGGCGCAGCTCGCCGACCCGGCCGACGGGACCCTGATGACGGTCACCTCCACCGCCAAGTCGGTGACCGTGCAGGTGGATCCGGGCGAGGCGGGCTCGATGAGGCGGGGCGACACGGTGACGGTGAGCCTGCCCGACGGCTCCACCGCCGAGGGCACCATCAGCTCCATCGGCGCCACCGTCCGCACGACCGACGCGTCGAGCGGCGACGACTCCTCCGGACAGCCCCGGCTGACCGTGGGCATCGGCCTGAGCGACACCGCGGCCGTGCGCGGACTGAACTCCGCCCCCGTACAGGTGAAGTTCACCTCGGAGACCCGCAGGGGCGTGCTCACCGTGCCCATCGGCGCCCTGACGGCGCTCCGCGAGGGCGGCTACGCGGTCCAGTTGCCCGGCGGCCGGCTGGTGGCGGTGAAGACCGGGCTGTTCTCCAAGGGAATGGTGGAGATCAGCGGTGCCGGCATCGGCGCCGGGACGAAGGTGGTGACGACGTCATGAGCGCGCCCCCGGTGCTGGCGGTGCAGGGCGCGAGCATGGTGTACCCGGGCGGGGTCACGGCGCTGCACGACGTCTGGCTGGCCGTCGAACAGGGCGAACTGCTCGGCATCGTGGGGCCGTCCGGGTCCGGCAAGTCGACGCTGCTGAACATCATGGGCACGCTGGACCGGCCGACCAGCGGCACCGTGGAGATCGACGGCCAGGACGTGGCACGGCTCTCCGACCGCAGCCTGTCGGCGTTGCGGGGCCGCCGACTCGGCTTCGTCTTCCAGCAGTTCCACCTCACCGACGGACTGACCGCCGCCGAGAACGTCGCCACCGGCCTGCTGTACGCCGGTGTGCCGCGCCGCAAGCGCCGGCCGCTGGCCCTGGAGGCGCTGGACCGGGTGGGGCTGGCCCGCCGGGCCCGTCATCTGCCGCAGCAGCTGTCCGGCGGTGAACGGCAGCGGGTGGCCATCGCCCGCGCCCTCGTCAACCGGCCCGTCCTGGTGCTCGCGGACGAGCCCACGGGCGCCCTGGACACCGCGAACGGCGTGGCCGTACTGGATCTGCTGACCACGCTGAACCGCGAGGGGACCACCATCGCGGTCATCACCCACGACCGGGACATCGCGGCCCAGTTGCCGCGCCGGGTGGAGATCCGCGACGGCCGCCTGCGCTCCGACACCCGCGTCGACGCCGACGCCCGCATGGAAAGCTGGTCATGACCATCACATCGACGCGGCGGCACGCCACCGGCGGGGTCGGCGACAGCAGGCCGGTGCGGCTGGCGCCGCTGGACATCCTGGGCCTGGGGCTGCTGGGCATCCGTACCCGCAGGATACGGGCGGCCCTGTCCGCGCTCGGCATCTCGATCGGCATCGCCACCCTGATCGTCGTCACCGGGATCCCGGCGTCCAGCCAGAAGGCCCTGATGAGGGAACTCTCCGCGCTGGGCACCAACATGCTCAGGGCCGTACCCGCCAACCAGGACCCGCCGGTGCTGCTGCCCCCCGAGTCGGTGGACATGGTGCGCCGGATCGGCCCGGTCACGGCGGCCAGCGCGGTCGCCAACACCCACACCCAGGTCTTCCGCAACGACCGCCAGGGCGCCGACGACTACACGGGCCTGACCGTCCTCGCCACCAGACTCGACCTGCTGCCGACGATCAACGCGCGGGTGGCCACGGGCCGCTTCCTCACCCCGACCACGGAGAGGTTCCCCACGGCGGTCCTGGGCTCGGTGGCCGCCTCCCGTCTCGGCGTCCCGAAGATCACCGCCGGCCGGCCCGCCCCGCAGATCTACGTCGGCGGCCACTGGTTCACGGTCACCGGGACCCTCGAGAAGACCCCCCTCTCCCCCGACATCGACCGCTCGGTCCTGGTCGGCTGGGACGCGGCGCGCACCCTCCTCAAGTTCGACGGCCACCCGACCGTGCTCTACCTCAAGGCCAGGGAGTCCCGGATCGAGGCCGTACGTGACGTACTGCCCGCCACCGTCAATCCCCAACTGCCCGGCGTGGTCCAGGTCAGCCGCCCGTCCGACGCGCTGGCCGCCAAACGGGCCACCGCGTCCACCTTCTCCGCGCTCTTCCTCGGACTCGCCGGCGTCGCGCTCCTCGTCGGCGGCATCGGAGTCGCCAACACCATGGTGATCTCGGTCCTCGAACGCCGCCGCGAGATCGGCCTGCGCCGGGCCCTGGGCGCCAACCGGGGCCAGATACGCGCCCAGTTCCTCACCGAGTCGGTCGTCCTGTCGGCCCTCGGCGGCCTGACCGGCACGGCCCTCGGCACGCTGACCACGATCGCCTACGCCGCCCACCAGCACTGGCCCCCGGTCATCCCCCTCACCTCGGTGACCGCCGGCTTGTCCGGCGCGATCCTGATCGGCATGCTGGCCGGCGTCTACCCGTCCCTACGAGCGGCCCGCCTGACGCCCACGGAGGCGCTGGCGACGACCTAGCCGTGTCCATGACCGGACACTCAGAGACGCTCAGCCCGCCTGTCCCCCTTCCCCGGTCATCGGCCCGACCACCCGGAGATCGACGTCGGGCCGCACCCAGCTACGACAGCTGCACCGCATTTCATAGGTGAGGCAGGTGCCGCGCCGGCGGGTTCAGTGCGCGGCGCGGCGCGGCGCGGCTCCGGTCGGTCGCCGCCGACGGCGGTGTTCAGCCCGCCTGTCCGTCCTCCACGCCGGCCGCTGGAAGGACCACCCGGATGGTCGCCATGGGCTGCACCCAGGACAGGTCCGTGCCCTCGGGCGCCTCGAGATCGATCACGGCGTGCCAGACGGGGGGCAGTTCGGAGAACTCCCCGAACGGCGGCCGGTACATGCGCACCACCCGGGCCGGGGCGGACCCGGCGTCCACCGCCGTGTCCACCGGAAGCACCGCGTCGCCGGGGAAGACACTGCGCCCCACACTGACGCAACGGGCGTGGCAGACCACCTTGTTCGGCGAGGGCCGCTCATACACGATCTCCACCTGCAGCAGGCCGACAGGCCCGGCACCGCTCATCGCGAAGACGCCTCCATCCGGAATCAGAACCAGCTCACCTGGCCGGACACCTCCGCCGGAGTGCTCGCCTTCCGCCGCGAACCCGGCTTCGTCTGCGTGGTCAACCTCTCGACCGACCCGTACCAGCTCCCCGAACACACCTCGACCCTGCTCACCTTCGGACCCATCGAGAACGCCCGACTGGCTCCGGACCAGGCGGCCTGGCTCACGATCTGAGGCCACCCCTTGGCCGCCAGGGCCCGCCCGGTCTCACTCCCCGCCGTCCGGGCAGGCCCTGGTTCCGTCGAGACGGAATATACAAAGGATCTTGTACCTTGATACACTTCAATTGATACATGGGCGAGGAGGTCCCGTTGTGAGCCGTACTGTCATCGATCTCGACGACGAGGCGCTGGAAGCAGCTGCCAGGGAACTCGGCACGACCACGAAGCGCGACACCATCAACACCGCGCTGCGAGAGGTCACGGCCCGCTACCGGCGTCTGCGATCCCTCGAAGAAGCCCGCGATCTCGTCGCCGAAGGCGCCCTGGACGTGGACCTGCTCCTGGACAAGCGCGCCTACCGCCCCACGAGTGCGGGGAACGTCCGGGGCACCGGAGCGGACGAGTGAGCGTCGCCGACTACCTCATCGACACCTCCGCCCTCGCTCGCGTTCTGCTCCGGCACAACACGACCGCATGGGACGACAAGATCGCCGCCGGTCTCGTCGCGATCTGCGACCTCACCGAACTGGAAGTCCTCTACTCGGCCCGTTCGGCCACGGACCGCGCCCGCTTGAAGTCGGCACTCGACGCCCACTACACCTGGTGCCCCATGCCCGACGGCGTCTACCGCCGCTCCCGCGTCATCCAGGAACAACTGACCGCCAAGGGAGAACACCGCAGCGCGGGCCCGGTCGACCTCCTGGTGGCCGCCGCCGCAGAAGAGGCCGGACTCACCTTGCTCCACTACGACCGCGACTTCGAAACCATCGCCCGCACCACAGGCCAACCGGTCCGCACGATAGACCTCAGGCAGTAACGCCCGCACTGCCGCACGGCCTGCCATCAAGCCTGTCGCCGACCGCACTCGCCAAAGCATCGCCCCCACCCCTCTCTGTCAGCCTTGGGTGACACTTCCTGCCGGGCCGTTTCACGAGACAACGAAAGAACCATGTCGGACTGCGCGAGCCTCATCTGCTGGGACTGTTCCCTGGTACTGGACCTGGGCTGGTTCCAGCAGTCCGCCGTGCAGCGGAGGATCTTCACGGACTCCGGGCCTGGCGAGTCCGATCCGGTCGCGACCGCGGCGGTCTGGAAGTTCCTGGGCGAGCACGTGTACCACCGGGTGGAACTGGCCGGCGAGATGTCCCCGCCGTGGGACCACATCGACCAGGGCTTCACCACCATCGACAGCGACCTGGCGGACTCGCCCTCGCTCCTCCAGTACGTCGAGGACGACTGGGACGGCCGCCACCTGCTGGTGCGCCCCAGACCGCTGTGCACGGCAGTGCGTGCCGCGCTCGCACCCTTCGAAGAGGCCAGACAGTCCGGGCGATGGACCGCTCACCCGGCTGAGGAGGCGGCGGTGGAGGAACTGCTGCCTCTCACCCGGTGGCCCCTGCCGGCGGGACGACGAGTGGACGACGCGGAGGTGCTGGCACGTGCGGCGACGACAGGGAGGGCCAGAGCCGCTTTCGACCGTGTCGCCGTGTCCTTCCCCGACCACCGGGCCGACCTCCCGGCGGCGCTGCGGGCCTTCTCCGGCGCACTCGCAGCCGCGGGAGACATCGCACCGGATGCCCTCCTCAAGGACAGGGGGGACTTCATGCCCGCGGCTCTTTTCGACGCGGAGCGTGCGCTGGGCCTGATCGGCAAGTTCCTCGACGACATCGCGTATGACTACTTCCACCCCGGTCGGCGTGGCGACGATGCGACTCCGCACGGACGTTAGTGCAAGTGATCGATTCTGGTGGGTGGAGACCCGGCCGGGAAGGGTGAAGGAAGACATGACGGAACTCGTTGACGTGGTGTGTCACCAGTGCAAGATCAAGCTTGAGCTGCTCGATGCCCCGCTTCCCCGAGAGGCATGGTGGAAGTTCCTGGACGAACACGCCTACCACCCGGTGGAGTTGCTGTGGGAGCACTCCGAGGCACGCGAGAGAATCGACATCGACTACATCTATGTGGACAGCGACATCGAGGGCGACCCCTCGTTCGCCGAGTACGCGGGCGACTGGCCGGGCCGCCCTCTCGCCCTACGCCCTCGGCCGATCGCCCGCGCAGTGGCCGAGATCGTGGAGCGCGCCTTTGACGCCATGGAGGCCCACGAGTGGCAGGCCGCATCGGCCGACGGGGCGGTGGCCGAACAGATTATGCGGTACATGGACTTCGCTCCCCCGGCCAGTGAACTGGTCGACAACGCAGCCGTACTCGCCCGGCTGGCCGCGGTGGAGGCGGCTCTGGAGCGACTGCGCCGGGCGGCCATCGAACCGCTCGGCGACCACTTCGGCACATTCCTGAACGACGTCCTGCACGCCCTGCCCACCGCAGCCGATCTCCCCCCGGACGAACTGTGCGCCGAAAGTGGCCCCCTGGCTTCCCCTCGGCTGTGGGACACCGAGCGGGCACTGCGACTGATCCAGCACCTCCTGGCCGCCAGAGTCGCACTGCGCGAACCGTCCCCCCACGCCGACTGAGCCTCGGTCCGGGGTCCCGGCCGCCTCTCGCTCCCCCGCTCTCGGGTTCTCCGGCTCCCAGACCGGTTCCCCGGACCGAGCCACCGTGCGGCGGCTCGGCGCATGCCTGTCGGCAGATGCCCGGCGTCCGTCGAATGCCGGCTGGGAAGCAACCAGGCCATCGCCGGCCACTTGCTCGATCTCACCTCCCCCGTCCCCGACGGGCCGCTGTCCACCCGGACGCCCCGGCCGCAGCGTCAAGGGCCGTGCAGTCGCAGCAGGCTCGAGCAGCAGCCTTTCCGGGACCTGCGGACCTTGCGTCGCTGATCACGCCGCACTGATCAACATCACAGTCGAGGAACGCGCCGCCCGGCACGTTTCTCCCGCGGACTGCCGAACGCCGTACGCAGGTCAGGCAGCCGACCTGTGATCGTCGGCGCAGTGGTTCCATTCCACGTGTCGACCGGCAACATGCCGCTCACCCCAGCCCGATCCCCTCGGCCTCAATACGGCCCCAACAAGCCCCGCAAGGCTTGGAGGGCCATCCATCCACGATGACAAACGCCCTTGACCATGAGAGAGTCCCAGGTCAGAGAGGTGGAGGTGGCTCCCAGGGGGAGGAGTGGCCGCGACACTTCGTCGAAGTGAGCAGCGGATTGAGCCCGTTGGGCCGAACTAGCCGTTCGAACACCTTCGAGGAGACGTTTCCGCAGGTCAAAGCCCTGCACAGGTGGGGCGGGTGGGACTCGAACCCACGGCCGACGGATTATGAGTCCTTTGAGGATCTTGGCGGTCCTTGTCGATCCATGCTCATCTTGGCCGTTTTCCCAGGTCAGACGAGGTTTGGCGCCTCGGTCCTTCCCGGCCCTTGTCAGTCTTTTCCGATCCTTGTGTCCAACCTGCGTCCAGAACGCGTCCTGTAAGGACAAGACCAACCAGCTTCAGAGACGATCACCCCTGCTCGGGAGTGCGCCTCAAACTCGCCCGCAGCGGATACCCCTTCCCATGCGCGGTCGGGCGGACTGTAGCTCCGGGCGCACGACATGGAGAACGCCCCCTACCCATCCACTTCGTGCGAGACAGCCTAGTTCGGCGCACAGGCGGCACATGAGTACGGCGCGGGCCCGGAGCTCATGGCACCGGGCACAGCAAGGACCCAGCCCCCGGACAGAACGACCTCACGCCTTGCGCAGGGTGAGGAGGTCGTGTCGACGGATGAACACCGCCATGGGATCCGATTCCACTCCTGGGACCGCCCTGCACACCAGTTCTTGTCGTTCTCCCTCGGATACCCCTACCGAAAGAGGTGGGCTTGAGCACCATGAGATCTTGACCTGAACGGTGTGCATGCCCGGGGAGACCGCCCTCAGGCAGGTCTCGCCCCGCCGTAGGTCCCCCACGCGTTCGCCGTCCACGTACACCTTGTACGGGCGCAATTGCGCGTAGCTGTCGGCCTTGTCTCGGCGTACCGCAATCTCCGTCATAACGGACCACCGTTTCTCCCGGTTCGGGAAGACTCCGCGCTGGGCTGAGCACTCTGGCGAAGCGGGGCACTACGACGCTCCGGAGTGGGGACCGGAGGACCTGGAGCGCGCCGGGGTGTTCCTGGACGAACTCGCGCCCCAGGCCCGGCGGATCTTCGAGTACCTGCTGCGTAACCCCGGCCGTGGTTTCCACTGCACGGAACTGGTGGACAAGGCTCTGGGCGGGTCGAACGGCGCCGATCCGGCGAAGCGTGTGGCCGGCGTGGTCTATGGGATGACCAAGGCATACGACGACAGCGGGCGGCGCTATCCGTTCTACTGGTGGGAGGCTCCTGAGGGGAGCGCGGGCGCGACGTACGCGGTCCGCCCCTCGGTGGCGGCGGTGTTCCTGGCCGCTCAGCTTGGACAGCGCGAAGGGTGACCGCGGCTAACTGATCGTTTCAGAATGAAGTTCTGAGGCGGCGAAGGCAGATGATGCTGCAGGCCAGTTCGAGCAGGCCCTGGTGGAGGTCGGCAGGGCGCTCGTAGCGAATGCGGAGGCATTTGAACTGGTGCAACCAGGCGAAGGCGCGCTCGGCCACCCAGCGGACCTTGCCCAGTCCGGAGCCGTGGGCGACCCCGCGTCGGGCGATCATCGGTTTGATGCCGCGCTTCCATAGCAGGCGGCGGTACTTGTCGAAGTCGTAACCCCGGTCAGCGTACAAGCCCCGGGCTTGCGACGCGGGCGTCCCCCGCAGGCCCCGGATCGGCGGGACGGCATCCAGGAGGGGCAGGAGTTGGGTGACGTCGTGGCGGTTGCCGCCGGTGAGCGCAACGGCCAGCGGGGTACCGTGCCGGTCGACGATCACATGGTGCTTGGAACCAGGGCGGGCGCGGTCAACCGGCGACGGGCCGACGTGATCCCCCCTTTCAGGGATCGCCAGCCGCAAGAACGCAGGCTCGGCTCAAGCTTGAAACGTTCAGTTAACCATTATGGCCCGAAAGTATTTTCGCATACGGTATCCGGATGGCTTCTCAGCGTATTTCGCTGCCGCGCTCGACACCGGCTGCCTCGGGGATGTCGTCCCGTTCGATTGCCGCGCTGCTGGATCGGCTCGAAGCACGATCCGTCGAGTGTCACTCCATCATGGTCGTACGCCACGGTCACGTCGTCGCCGAAGGCTGGTGGGCGCCGTACTCGGCCGAGCGCCCGCACCTTCTCTACTCGCTAACCAAGTCGTTCACCTCGGTCGCCGTGGGGCTCGCGATCGCCGACGGGCTGCTCTCGCTGGGCGATCGGGTGGTGGATGTGTTGCCCGACCACGTTCCGGGCGACATCTCGGATCAGGGACGCCGCCTCACCGTTCACCACCTGCTGTCCATGACGGCCGGACATCGTACGGACAGCCTCGCCGAAGCCTGGCAACTGGAACCGGGCGACCTGGTGAAAGGCTTCCTGCGCGTACCGTTTCCCGAGGCCGAAGGAACACGGCACGCCTACGACAATCCGACCACCTTCATCCTGGCCCGGATGCTGGAACGGGTCACGGGCCGCAGCCTCCCGGAACTGCTCGACGAGCGCCTCTTCAAGCCAATGGGCATCGATCACGCCGAATGGGACCGGGTGGCAAGCGGTGCCGCCTTCGGATTCCACGGACTGCACCTCACCACCGAGGCCGTCGCCGCCTTCGGCGAGTTGCTCCTGCGCGGAGGTCTTTGGAACAACCGGCGCCTCGTCCCGCGCGAATGGGTGGAGCTCGCGACCAGACGGCACACCGATACCCTGCCACTCGAGGACGGATCGGGGAGCGTCGACTACCTTCGCGGTTACGGTTACCAGTTCTGGATGTCGCGTCACGGCTACCACGGTGACGGCTCGTTCGGCCAGCAATGCGTAGTCGTCCCCTCGCACGATCTCGTGGTCGCCGTGACCGGCGGCCATACGCAGGCACAAGCACTGCTCGACGCAATATGGGAGTGCCTGCTGCCCGGCATGGAACACGCGGAAAGCACCGGGGACGATGAGATCCTCGCCGATCGATTGCGGCGGCTGTCATTGGCACCAGTGCTGGGTTCGGCCGCCCCGAGGCGTTCCGCCAAGGCGAGACTCGACGCCTCCGCCGAGGCTTCGGCTCTGCCCGACGGAACCACAGTGATCGTCGATCCCGTGGACAATGGATGGCTCCTTCGGCTCGGGCCGTTCCTCAACGTCGAGGTCGGCCACGGCGAATGGCGGGAAAGTTCGCCGCTCGGGCGCCCTGTCGTCGCGGCTGGCGCCTGGCAGGGCAATACGTTCGTCGCCGAGCTTTACGTCATCACCACACCACACCGAGTTCGGCTGTCGATAGACGCCGACGCCGGAACAGCGATGGCAACTTGGAACATCGTGCCCCTGACCAGCCCCAGTCTGGCGTTGCATTTGCGGTCACCGCTGATGACACGACCCGACGTCGCGTAGGTGACGCGCATCGTCCACAGCGCTCCGGACTGGGTGGTCGAGCGCGCGCCTTCGCCTGGCGGCTCCACCAATTCAAGCGGCTCCGCATCCGCTACGAGCGAGCCGACCTCCAGCAGGGGCCCTGCTCGAATGAGGTTCCCCCGAGATGCGGAGTGTGTTGACAGAGGGTCAGATGGTTCTCATGAGAGGAACATCGACCATGGCCGCCCCCAGAAAGTACTCGCTCGAGTTGCGTGAGCGTGCGGTACGGATGTACCGGACCTCCGACCCGAAGCCGCAGATCAAGAAGCTGGCCGTCGATCTCGGCGTGCACCCGGAGGCCCTGCGCGGCTGGATCCGACAGGCCGAGGCCGATGCCGGCGAGCGCGACGACCGTCTCACCACCGACGAGCGGGCCGAGCTGGCGGCGCTGCGCAAGGAGAACGCTCAGCTCAAGCGGGCAAACGACGTCCTGCGGACGGCCTCGGCTTTTTTCGCGGCGCAACTCGACCCGACCCGGCCCAGGTGACGGCGCTCCTCGACGAGCATCCCCGCCTGGGAGTCGAGTGCGTCCTGCGGGAACTGCACATCCCCTCCTCCACCTACTACCGCTGGCGCCGCGCCGAGCGCGAACCGTGCGAACGGCGGCGCCGCGACGTCGAACTGACCGAGCGGATCAAGGAGATCCACGCGGAGTCCGGCGGCAATTACGGCTCGCCGCGCGTGCACGCCGTCCTCAAAACGTGTTGGCCTGCTGCCATACGGCGTCTGCCCGTGGAGCAGTGTTGTCCGGTCTCGCCGCCACCGGTTTCCTCATCACCTCGATCGTGTTCATGTTGCCTAATATTTGGTCGTATTTCTGGAACAGCACTACTCTTCGCAACAGCAAGTGGATGCCCACCGCAACGACGCCGTCCGGCGTCCACTTCGCCCCCAATGTCGCGAGCGGCCCCCTCACCAGAGCGGAGGTAACCGCGGGGCACTTCTTCTTGAACTCGATGGCATGCGTCGCGGCCGTGCTCGTCCTGACGGTTTTCGCCAAACTGACACGGGCTCGGGAAGGCCAACAGCCAGGAGGGCAGCCGTGATGAGTGCGTCGCTTGGCAGTTCCTTGGAGGGGATGCCGTGGTGGGTAACCCTGATCGGCGTCTCACTGTGGCCAGTGGCCTACATATGTAGATGGCTTGCCATTCTCCTTCTCGACTCAAAGGCTCTGGACAAAGCCGACTCGGCGCAGATACCAGCGATCATGACCGCGATGACCAGGCATCGCGCAGACGACGGACCAGGGACACTGCGAAGGCGACGCGACCCGCCGATCTGACGCTAATCGGCGAACTCCAGCCGCAGGACCCGTACGACGAGGTAGGTTCCGACGCCAATGTCGGTCACGCGGAACCGCCGGCCGACGAGCTGCGGATCGCGAGCAGATCGGGCAACACTCAGCGCGCATTTCCACAGCGGTGACGTACTCGGTCATGTCCCGCTCATCGACGAGGACGGTGCACGTTCGCCCGTCAAAGCGCATATGGAATCGGTTCGGCGTCAGCATCGGCGGATGCCTATTGAGCGAGAACGACGATCGCCACTCGTGGAGACCGACGATGACAACGAAACTTCCAAGGTCACCGGCTTGAGACGGCCCAGCACACCGTCGAACCTCTGTCGCGCCCTGCGGAGGACCACAGCCCGATCGAAGCCTGAGTCCGTGCCCGTCATCGGCTCCCGGATGCGCTTCCGGGGCCAGGCGGCGGATCGCGCAGCGGACAGGCAGATGGCTAATACAAGATTTGATCAAACTATGAGCTACTCACCTTTACAGGGTGCTCACCAAGTCGGCACGCTTCCGCCGTGAGAAGCGCACAGGGCGCTTCCCATATCGCCACGGGGGCCCCTCGCAGCTCCCGTGCACATGCGGAGGAGTGAGATGGCGGCGAAGGTTCCCGAAGGGCTGCGCAGCGACCTGGCCGAGGCGGTTGCGCAGGAGAATACCCTCTGGGGCTCGAAGAAGAGCCTGACCGTCGCCTCTGGGGCTCTGCGGGACGACGAGCGCGTGCTCGCCGCGACGACGACCTATCGCAAGCAAGGCAGCGTCAACCAGTCCGGAGTGCTGATCGTCACCGACCAGCGGCTGCTGTTCGTCCACGCACGGGCGTTCGCCTCGGCGACGGAGGAGATCCCCCTCGCCAACATCTCCGGAGTCATCGACCGCAAGGGCCTGCTCCAGGGCGCCATCGTCGTGACGGGCTCGGGCGGCATCACGACCAGCTTCACGAACATCACCAAGGACCGGGTCGCACCGGTGATGGAGGCGATCCGCTCCCACCTTCGCGTGCCGGGCAGCGTGCCCGTAGCGCAGGCCGCGCCCGCTCCGGCCGTCCCTGACTCGGCGGACCAGATCAGGAAGCTGGCCGGGCTACGCGATGCCGGCATCCTGACCGAGGAGGAGTTCACGGCCAAGAAGCGGCTGATCCTGGGGCTATAGCGGGGGACCGCAGGGGAACCTGCTCAGACACGATGCAGGGGCCTCCCCCGGCCCGCCGCGGAGATCACCGGCAAACGACGCTCGAGGTCGGCGGGGACGGCGAAGTCCACGCGCATTACTGTTCGCCCGCTGAGTCAGAGTCGCCCGGCTCATCTGCGAAATCGGCTTCCTCAGGGTCGGGGAAGGACACCGTCCGCAGTATCGCCACGATCATGTCGCAGAACTCGCCCCAGTACTCGGTGGATGCCGTGTGCAGGGTGAACGCGGCGGTGTACGGGCCGGTCGGGAACGGGACTTGGACCTCTATCTGGCCCGTCACGAGCTTCTTGGGCTCGCCGTCTGCCGTGATCGTCGGATTGAGGCTCATTTCCCGCAGGGTGACGCAAGAGACAGCCGGTCCACACGGAAGTTCCATCCAGCGCGCGTCGTTGAGGGGATCGCCGCCCAGCGCGGCCAGGATGCCCTGCGCCGCGATGTCCGGATCCGCGTGGTCGGTCCGGGCGGCGGCCACGGTGAAGGCACACTGGACGACACCGCCGTCGTCTGTGGAGAACAGTCCCAGCGCGGAGTAGGCGAGGCCGCTGTCCGAGAGGTACTCGGCGATGCCCTCGTAGTACGGAGCTGCTGGGGTCCAGATCGTCTCGTCGCCCCGGGAGTAGAGCTCGCGTACGAAGGTGTGAGCGAGTTCGGCGCGTTCCTCCGGTGCGCCGGCGAGAGGCAGCGCGAAGAAACCGTCGGGGGTGTCGAAACGCATGGGGGGTACGGGGGCGTCGTCGATGTCCGCGTCGCGGGGAGTGACGTCCGTCGGAATGGCCATGGGGTGCTGTCCTGGATTCGTGGTCGGTCAGAAGCCGTAGTCCCCGGGCTGGCGCGGTACCTCTTCGCCGTTGAGGTCCATCAGCTGCTCTACGGCGATGCGGCTGCCGACGGAAGGGTCCTCCGGCCCCAGTTGTTCGACGAGGAAGTTTCCGCTCGGGCGACGGCTGATCACGGGGGGCGTGTCGAAACCGCTCTCGGCGACAAGGGCGTCGACGGTACGGAGCTGGCCAGGAGTGAGGGCATTCGGGGGAATCAGTTCGTTCGGGATGGCGAGGTATCGGAACCATTCGCCGCTGTGGATGTGAAGACGGCACCAGGAGCCGTCAGCGAAACGGATGACCGTGTCCGCCTTCTCCCTGCTGTACGTCTTCCTCTCCACTGCCTCGAGGTCACTGCGCCGGCACTCCCACAGGACCTCGGTCTCGCCGTTGCGACCCTCCGGGTATCCGATGACGATGAGGCGCTGGTCGGTCACGAACGCCTTGGTCTGATAGGGGGCGGGCCTGCGACCTCGGTCGAGTTGCCACGGCAGTGTGCGCGCGATGGTGCCGGGTGCCGCCCACATGACTGGGAAGTCCTCGACCTCGTTCTCCGGGTCCTCAGGGGGCGTCTTGACCGGGGCGGAAGGTCCCTTGATGACACTGCCCGATCCGGCCAGGCTCTCCAGCCCGCCAACGACCACTGCGAAGAGCCCGGTCAGGCCGGACCGTCCAGCGGAACGCGCCCGGCCTCCGCCCTCGCTCCGAGGGGTGAAGACCGGTCCCTCGGGCCAGCCCGGAAGCTCGCCCTGGATGTCGTTCCGGTCCGTGTCGCGGAACCAGCGCATCCCGGACACCTTCGGAGCGACACCGGTGGCGAAGGTGACGAGGCACCGGGCGAGCAGTAGTTCGCCGGGGCGCGGCTGCCAAGTGGTCATGAGGTGGGACCTTCGGCCTTCAGTGAGAGGTTGCGGCCGCGTTGAGGCGATCGCCGGCGTTAATGTGTTCCTTGGCCTGTGTGTAGATGCTGTACATCTTCGGCGCGAGCTTGATCGTTCCGTCGATGCCACGACCCAGTTTGCTCAACGGGTCGACGCTCAGCTTCTCCGGAGTGAGCAGGTTCCAGCCCTTCGTGCCCAGTGTCTGCCCCTGCCGGTAGCCGGCGTTCATGACTCCGGCCAGCCGGTTCAACTTCGAGCTCTCGTTCCCGACCAGCTGCATTTCCTTCGTTCCCCACAGGGTTACGGACTTCCCGAAGGCGCCCAGGGACTTACCACCGACCACCGCTTCCGCGTTCTCCCCGAAGGAGACCAGGTTCCGGCCCATCCGAGGGCCGAGGGCCTTGAATCCCGCACCGAAGATCTTGGCCTCAGCCGCTGCGTCCACACCCTTCCCGACCATGACACCTTCCTTGCCGAAGGCGCCGATGCCCGGCAGCAGACCGAGAGCGTCCGTCCCTAGCTCCATCCAACTGACGTCCGCTCCAGCAGCCTTGGCAATCGAATGCGACAGCAGAGCCAACCCGCTGGTGAGGACGGCCGCCGCACCGAAGATCGCGCCCAGGGGTTCGAACGGGAGCGTGATGATGGCCAGAAAGCCGAGCACCGCCGTGAGGTCGCTGAGGACGTCGCCGATGGCCTTGATCAGATCCGCGTGGTCCTCCAGCCACTTGCCCGTGGCATCCCACGCGCCCGCGATCCCATGCCCCAGCTTGTCCCAGAAGCCAGGCTCTTCCGGCGCGATCTTCCCCGCCTTGTCGAGCTCTCTCCCGATGAGGCCCGCTGCCCTCTTGTAGCGGTCCTCCAGGTCATGGACCTTGTTGATGACACCGTCGACGGCGCTCGACGCCTTACCGAGGTCGTCGCTGCCCTTGACGTCGCCCTTCGCGTCGGCCTGCTGCTGGGCCTTCGCCTTGGCATCGAGTTTCTCGCCGGCCTCCTTCTCCAGCCGGTCGGCTTCCTCCTGGAAGCCCTCGAGTTCCTTCGCCCATCGGTACAGCGCGCGCGATGCCTTGTCGAAGGACTCGTAGCTCTTCCTGATCAGCGGCGTGACGTCCGTCGAGATGTGCTCGCTGAACGCGATCGCGGTCTTGCCCTTCCACGCCCCGCACTCTATCCGTTCGAGCTCCTGCAGGCTCGTGCCCAGCTCGCTCGCCAGAGTGCCGATCTTCTTGGCGAGATCCCTGGTGTCCTCGACGTTTCCGGGGGTGGGGTCCCAGCCTATGTGCGGGAACGACGGCCGCTGGCCAGCCACGTCACTCGCCCTTCTGCTTCGTCGGGGCCTTGAGTGACTCGGCCAGCTGCAGGTCGAGCTTCCCGAACTCCTCCCCGATCTTGTCGATCATCTTGACCGCGCCCTGTGTGTGCTTGCCGAGCTGCTTGATGCCGTACGCCCAGTCGTCGGCGAAGCTGTGCACGTCGTCGACGAGCTTGCTCTCGCCGACGGCCGAGGCGTCCGTGTTGCGGAGAGTACGGCGGGTGGCTTCCATACGGTCGCTGATGCCGGCGAAGGTCCGTTTCAGGTCCTGGAAGATCGTGTCTTCGAGGCGGAGGTCGGTCATGGCGAGGCTCGGTATCTCCTGGGTCTTGGTGGGTCGGTGCTCGTGACGGCTGCGTGCTGATGCTGGGATCAGCGGTTGACGGCCTGGATCTCCTGGACCACGACGTCTTGTGCCGCGCCGAACGTCCCATCAGGCAGGTGCCGTTCGCCGTCAACTCCAGTGCCCGTCCAATGAATCTGCCACGTGACGGTGGCCTGCAGCTTGTACGAGCCACTTCCGGAGGACCGGAGGTATTTCACACCGCACGGCGGAGTCTGGTCGGCTTTGCCCTTGGCGTAGGGCTCGCCGATAGAGCCGTCCGTGTTGAGCTGACATGCGCCGGAGTCCGGGTAGGTGACAGCGTCGGTCGTACCCGGATCGATCTTCAACGCGACCGGCACAGCGGTGGTCGTCGCCTCGATACCGAGGACGGGAACTCGCGCGGTGACCGAGACCGGCTTGAACTTCGCGGTGTCCAGCCACGCCCAGGTCGGCAGGTTCACCTTCGTAGTGCCCGCGGGCGCGAGGTTCACCTCTGTCGACGGAACGCGGATCTCGGCATACGCGAGCTGGGCGAGTATCTCAGGGGTGATGGCCTGAGGGACGTCCGCGGGTGGAGGGGCACCCTTGTCGACCCAGAAGATCGGCTTGTCGCAATCGAGCGAGCCCGGGGCACCGATCTGGCTCTCCGGGACGTAGGAGTCCCACCAGTAGCCTTTGTCGGCCCGGTCCTTGTTGAAGTCCTTGTACGGATGCCCGTTGACGTATCGGTCACGCTGCTGCGCATCCCACTGGTACCCCGTCGACTCGGCCTCCCAGATCGGCGTCAGGTACTTCTCGAGCTGCGTGGGCGTGTACTTCGGTGCGTAGTAGCAGGGCGGTGGCGTCCACGAGCCCGCGGCTGTGACGGCGCCCGCGGACGAACCCGAGCCGTTCTTCGAACGGTCGAAGACGATCACGCCGCTGGCCGACGACGAGAGTGTGGCCCCGTTCGCATCGCCCGACGTGTCGGTCTTGGACCCGTTGTCGGTGCTTCCGCCCCAGCCAGTATCCGCGTAAGCGGAGTTGGCAGCAGTCAGGACCAGCGCCGCGGCCCCCGAGGCGATGAACAGAGCGGTCCGCCGGGTCAGGGCTGGCACTTGGCACTCCCCCGCTGCGAGAGGATACGCTCGGTGATCCAGACGCCGTTCTTGTTCTTGTGCAGGTTGCTGGCGTAGATGACGTAACTGTTCTTCGTCACGGGCGTTACGTCCGTCTTGCCGGTCTTCAGGTACTTGTTGAACGCCTTGCTCTGGTCCTCGCAGTACACGAGAGCTGCGGTGCCGTCGGCCTTGATGGTCACGCTCTCGTTGTAGTAGCGCGCAACGCCGGTCGTGCGTGCCTTGTGGTCGACGAACTCCTGGATGTACTTCTGGCTACCGGCCGCTGCCGTGCCCTCCGAGTAGAAGCGGTACGCGGCGTTGAGCGGATCCTGCTTCGCGATGGCCATGTCCACGGCCTTGATCCGCTGTTCAGCGTCGCTGAGGACCGCGTCCTTGTCCGCGTCGCTGGTCTTGTTCCACTCGAACTCATACGTTACGTCCGACGGCAGCTCGATCTTCGGGCGGTTGACGGTCGACGAGGCCGACGCCGTCGGCGTCGCCGACTTGTCGTTACCGACGTCCGCGCCTGCGATCTTGCCGTTGTCAGAGCCGCTGCTTCCGCCTCCACAGGCGTTGAGCAGCAGGGCCGCGGAGGCGGCGAGCACGGCCGTCGCAAGCCGGGCGGGGCGGTTCACTCTGGACTCCCGTGAGGTGTGGGATAACTCAAGCGAACAAACGCTATCGGCGCGACTTGGGTGACGCCAGGCGTGTCCGCGCCGGACTTGCCCCGCCAACCGGTCGAATCCAGACAGAAGCCGCTACGAAATACCGCCGTCGCATGGACCGCGTTTCACAGCGCAAGGAACTCTGAGACCCTGGCGGAGCCGCCCGAACACCAGCACCAGGAGTCCCGGATGGAGATCCCGTACCCGAACCACAGCCGGTATGTCCTCGGAGCTGAGCGCGAGCGATACGCGAAGATCGCCGCTGAGCGGTATGCCGCAGGTGCCTCGATCCAGGCAATCGCCGACGAGTTGGGGCGAAGCCGCAGCTTCGTGAACGGGCTGCTGCATCGGGATACCGACGTCGAGGTACGGCCGCGCAGCGTGGCCAGGCGGTCGGTCTCCGACTCCAGGTGACGGCTGAGCATGAGCCAGGCAACGGGGACGGACCAGGGCCTGTGCTGTTACGCCTCGTAGTCGGCGAGGTGAAGGAGGGCTGCCGTATCGAAGGCGCCGTTGGAGTGGCGGGACGGGGAGTCAAGCTCAGCGGAATCACCACCGCTCAGGCTTCTTCGTCGTCGAGCCAGAAACCAGGGACGAAGCGCCCAGTAAACGTCAAGCTAACGCCGTTCTACCGGTTCCGCCGCCAGGTCAGCAGCTTCGCGATCAGCTCCCCGAGGTCTATCGCGAGCCGCGTGAGACCGATGCCGATCAGGATCGTCGTTTCGATGAGCGCGTTGGACTTGGCCCCACTCGACATCGGCTTCTCCTTGACTACCCGTCATGGTGATATCACCCATAAGGACTCTTCCGGCGTCGAATCGGTTTCACACATGGGTGGCCTCTTTTCGGTTGCTGGTGACGCTTTGTGAGGATCCGCCGGACAGGACCCCTAGTGCCGCGAAGCGCGCTCTACCTCTGCCGTCGCAGGGTCTCGACCAGTTGCGGGAGCTGCTCGCGAGGGAAGTGGAGCAACGCGGCCTCGCCGAGTCCGTCCGGTACGAGCGGGACGTTCATACGCCAGGAGCCGGGACGCCACCGGCGACGGAGCCGGTCGGCGAACAGGGGCTCTTGGGAGAGCAGGGCGACGAGGCGTATGGCGTCCATGATGGGGAGTTTGAGCAGGGCCCAACCACGGTGGTAGGCGATGAAGCCGTCGGCGCCGTAGCCGAGGGGCTTTCACTCCGGGCTCGTATGACTGCCGTCGCCTCGCCGACGTCCTGACAGCACGCGAGCGTGGTGAAGTCCAGGCGCCACAGTTCACGGATGACGGGAACCATCTCCGTGTCGATTTCGGCTCGTTCGCCGTCTCGGGAGGTGAGCGTCTCGTGCGGATGAATGAGCGGGTCCGTCATGAGCGCGTCTCTCCTCCCAGCCCTCGATAGGCCGACCACTGACCGGCCGCAGCGGCGAGAGCCTGAATCCACGCAACGTGCGGCGCATCCGCTGCGATACCGGCCCACAACCGCACCTGTGCGGTGGCGAAGACGTCGAGGGCGCGTCGGGGCGCGGTGAACCAAGCGGGGATCTTCGCGGCCCATTGCTCCGCTGCCGCGGGACTGTGTCCGGCGGCGATGAGCCAGACGACCCAACACCCGGCGTCGATCCATGCGGCGCCACGCGTGGGCCATGCCCAGTCGACGACACGGGCGGTGTTGTCCACGATCAGTACGTTGTCGGGGTGCCAGTCGGTGTGCAGCAGGGTCTCGCCGCGCAGCAGTTGGGCGTCGTCGGGGCTGTCGATGTAGTCGGCGAGGCGCTGCTCGATGTGCTTGAGCTCCAGTTCGACGGGAGCCCGGACGCCGGCGAGCGTGATGATCGCCTCGGCGACGAGTGCCAGGTCGTCGGATCCCGGGCGGTAGTCCGCAGGTCGGCCCTCGATGTGCTCGAAGCCGAGCAGGTCCCAGGTGCCGTCGTTCATCCGCCAGAGCAGACGGGGGGCGAGGGGGGCGACGTGGGGGTTGATCGTGGCCTCGCGGTTCTGTGTCCACGCACGGGGGTGGTCGGAGTTCATCCCCTTGACGAAGACACGGCCGGCGCCGGTGTCGAGGGTGGCGGCGATCTCGCTGTTGAGTCCCTTGTCGGCGGTCGCTGTCGCATAGATGGGGCCGGTGAGGGCTTCGACGGCCGCACGGGTGGCGGTGGGCAGGTCTTCCCAATGCAGTCTCATGGTCACCACGGCGGGAGTGTAGGGGCTGGGTGGCGGTGGACGAGGCCGCCCGCGGGCTCCTCGGCCGCGGCCCGGATGCGCTCCACCTCAAGCCCGGCGTCCTCGATGGGGAAGCCGGCGTCGATCAGCAGCCGCACCCCTGTCTCCAACGACAGCACGCCTGCCTGCACCCCGCGTGCCACCAGGTCCAGCGCAGCGGACAGGTCGGTCGGGAGGTAGGCGCCGAAGGTGATCGTGGCTCGGGGATTCTCGCCCGGCGGAAGGACGCCGCCGAGCTGGTAGAGCCGTTGCACCATCTTCAGCAGCAGCGGGTACTTCGCTTCCCGGGCCAGCCGCATGGAGCGGACCATCGCGTCCAACGGGCCGAAGCTCAGCTGCAGCGCGCATCCCGATGGCACCTCGGAGGGGCGGACCGTGCCCAGCACGCTCCCCGGCAGCCGGGTCACCACCGACAGGCGGTCACGCAACGCCTCGACGTACGACCTGAGTTCGGCCAGCTGGGCAGACGTGTCGACCGTACTCAACTGTCCGTTGTCGCCTAGCGGCCAGACCATCCCCGGCTCGACCTGGACGGGCAGCGGGTTACCGGTCCTGCGGTCCACCGGCAGGCGCGCCCCTGACAGGCCGATGATCGGCGAGCCCGTGGTCGCCGAGGCGCGCTGGCTGTCGGTGTCGGCCGCGGCGAGGTCGTCGAGCAGTTGGGCAGCGGACAGCAGGCTGGACTGGCCGAAGTGGTCGGCGCCGTTGATCGTGTTCGGGACGTGCACGACGGGGACGAAGTCCAGCTGGAGGTCGAGGCGATGAAGGACCTCGCCGTCGGCGTTGGTGCGGAACCGTGCCCGAGCCAGGGACAGGGCGTCGATGTCGTCGGTCTTGTCGAGCTGGTCCAAGTCCCATTCTGCGTCGGTGAGGTAGCAGGTGACGGCACTGGGCCGACTCGACCACGGGTACCTGCGCGTCGTGCCGACGTCCGCTCCGATCGGGCCCAGTTCGTACGTGATCCGGCGCAGCGTGCCCTTGCGTCCGGTCGCCGAATCCTCCGGCACCTCCCACGCCAGGTGCACGCGGTCCGGATACTCGCCCGCGTCGAGTGCACCGTCCGGGAGCACCGGGAAGTAGAAGCCGGGGTCGATGGCCTTGAGGATCGGGCGGCCCTTGGTGCGCGACCAGGCCAGCAGGTACACGGTATCGCCGAGCAGTACCGCGGTGCGTTCGGCGTGTTGAAGCCGCATCCACAGGTGCTCGGACTGCGCCCACTCTCGCAGCAGTTCCTCCCGCTTCTGCGCCCCCGCCGCGGCGTCCTCGGCTCCCTCGACCACGATCTTCTGGGACTCGCCGAGCAGGTGGGAGAGCGCCTGGTCGACGATCAGGGACGCGTCGCCGTACTCCCGGCGGTCGTCGCCGTCCTCGCCGAGCAGGGCGGCGGCCTGGTTGTGGTCGTAGGCGGCCAGCACGGTGTACGCCGCCAGGCGCCGGCGCTCCGAATCCGCCAGCCACGATGCGGCCATGGGGCCCGGCAGGCGCGTCGGCCGCCCATCGGCCGCCCATCGGCCGCCCATCGGCCGCGGCCTGGAACGCCGGCTTGTACGCGAGCGCCCCCCAGGTGTCGATGACGAGCTGTCGCCAATGCCGCATGGGTCAACTCCCTTGCCTCACCACCGCTCAAGGACGGCGCAGCCTAAGCGATAGATGACGATCTTTACCATTGCTTGACTGGTGCCTTACCTGCCCTATAGCTGTCCTCACTACGGTCGTCGGGTTGCCATGTGCACAGGGTGAAGTACGGGGGTGAGGTGGCATGTCGGACCTGAAGAAGCAGGCCACGTCCATACACAAGGCCGCGGCCGGACTGCGGGCGGTTGGGCACCACACGGCAAAGCCGTTGCAGGAGTTCAAGGCACAGTCGCACGACCTGAGCGCGCTGGGCGCGCTGGGATCCCTGCTCAGCGCGACGAGCGAGATACGCGAGGGCATGACCACCTTGACCAAGCTGACCAGGCAGTTGGAAGAGGAGTGGGAGGCGGAGGCCAAGCTGATAGGCGAGGTCTCCGACGCCTTCGACCTGCTCGACGTGCTCATCGCGGCCAAGGCCCAGGCGGAGAAGGGCTGAGCGGCACAGGATGGTCGACCTCAACCCGCTGCACTACGTCAACAAGTTCAACCACATGTTCGGCGACTCGATCGCCAGCGGCCTGGAGTTTCTGGGCATCTCCGATCCCGCCGTGAATCCGGACGGCGTACGGGAGATCGCCACCAAGTGGAGGCATCTGGCCACCGGCCTGGACGACGCCGCCGAAGCCGCCCGCAAGTCACTCACGGACGTGGAGTGGGAGGGCAAGGCGGCCAAGGCGTTCAACAAGCGCTCCAAGGCCGCCCGCAAGCAGGCCACGGAGATGGCCCACTCACTGCGCGAAGGCGCCAAGGCGCTGGACGATTTCGCGGACAAGGCGCACGAGATGCTGTCCGAGATCGGCGTCATGCTGGCGGAGATCGCCGAGTTCGAGATAGCGGGCCTTGCACTGTCCATCCTGACCGCCGGCGCGTCGGAGGTCGCCTCCACCCTCATGGCGGGCGAGCGCGCGCTGAAGGTCGTCGCGCTGGTCGGCCGGATCGAGGAGGAGGGCTCGGTACTGGGCTCTGTCATTCGCGAGGTGATGGAGGTCATCCGCGGTGTGGAGCGGGCGCTCAAGGCGCTCAAGGAGATCCGCGGAGTCGCTCAGGTGGGCAAACTCGCCGCGGACGGCGCGAAGTTCTCCGCTTTCGAGACGTTGCTGCAGGACCCGGGCGCCTTCAAGGACCCCGGCAAGCTGGCCGGTATCCTCACCGAAGGCGCCGTGATGGGCGTCGGGATGGGCGTCCTGGGCAAGGCCCTCGGCAAGGGCTTGAAGGCCCTCAAGCCCAGTGAACTCGCCGAGCTGGCCAAGGCGTTGAAGCTCAGCGGAAACGGTTTGTCACGGCTCAGGCTCCGCCCCGGCGAGGCCCAGAGGCTAGAGGCCGGGATCCAGGCGGCGGAGAAGGAGTGCAAGCTCGACCCGATCGACGTGGCCACCGGCGACATGTTGCTGCCCCAGACCGACGTCCAACTCCCCGGCGTACTCCCGCTGGTGCTGCAGCGCACCCACATGTCCTCGTACCGGTGGGGCGGCTGGTTCGGCCCGTCCTGGGCATCCACCCTCGACCAGCGACTGCAGGTGGACGACGGCTCCGTCACGTACGCCGCTCCGGACGGTTCACGGCTGGTCTACCCGCTCCCTGCCCCCGAGACCGGCGAGCCCGTGTATCCCGAGGTCGGCCCCAGGATGCCGCTGTACTGGGACTCCGAGGTCGACGGTGCCCTGCGCCTGGTCGACCCCGGCACCGGCATCTCCTCCACCTTCCACACACCGCAGCCCACGGACGACGGCAACGCGATAGAACTTCCCCTGCAGTTCATCGTGGACCGCAATGGACAGCGCATCACCATCCGCTACGCCGACGACGGCACCCCGCTGGAGATCACGCACTCCGGCGGCTACCGCGTCGCCTTCGACCGCCACCGCGACCAGCCGCGCATCACGGCCCTGCGCCTCCTGGACCCCGCCAGCCAGGACAGCCAAGGGACCACACTGCTCACCTACGGGTACGACGGGAACGGCCACCTCACCGAGGTGGCCAACTCCTCCGGCCTTCCGCTGCGCTTCACCTACGACACCGAGGGCCGGATCACCTCCTGGACCGACCGCAACAACACGTCGTACACCTACACCTACGACGAGCGCGGCCGCGTCATCCGTACCGAGGGCAGCGGCGGCTACCTCTCCGGTGTTCTCGCCTACGACGATGCCACCCGCACCACGACGACGACCGACGCCCTGGGCAACGTCACTCGCTACGAGCACAACCAGGCACTCCGCCTCATACGCACCGTCGACCCGCTCGGACACGTCACCAGTCAGGAGTGGGACGCGAAGCACCGCCTGGTGGCCGTCACCGATCCCCTCGGGCACACCACCCGGTACGCCTACGACGACCAGGGACGCCTGACACACGTCGTCCGGCCCGACGGCATCCGGATCACCATGGAGTACAACGAACTCCATCTGCCGACGTCCGTGACAGAGCCCGACGGCGCGGTCTGGCACTACACCTACGACGACCGCGGCAACCGTACGGTCGTCATCGACCCCGGCGGACAGGCGACCCACTACACCGTTGGGCGCCGCGGTGCTGTCGAGACCGTGACGAATCCCCTCGGGGAGCGTGTGGAGATCACGTCCAACGCGGTCGGGCTGCCGCTGACCATCAGCGACGGATCCCGGACGCTGAAACGGCAGGAGTACGACGCGTTCGGGCGGCCGGTACAAGTGACCGGCGCGACAGGAAAAACGACTCGCCTGACATGGTCCGTCGAGGGCCGGCTCACCTCACGGACCGGCCCCGACGGCACGACGGAGACATGGGCGTTCGACGCGGAAGGCAACTGCGTCCTGCACACCGACCCGAGTGGAACACGCACGCTCTCGGAATACGACGCCTTCGACCTGCTCACGGCCCGCGTGGACCCCGACGGAGCACGGCACACGTTCTCCTACGACACAGCGCGGCGCCTGACGGCAGTCACCAGCCCTCAGGGGCTCACCTGGACATACCGGTACGACGCCGCCGGACAACTCGTCGCGGAGACCGACTTCGACGGCCGCACCGTGACTTACGAGTACGACGCCGCAGGACGGCTCGTCCGACGCACCAACCCCGCCGGACAAGCCGTCACCTACCGCTACGACTCCACAGACCAGCTCATCGGGAAAACCGTCGACGGCCGATCAACCCGCTACGAGAACGACCCGTGCGGACGCCTCCTGCGGGCCACCACCCCTGAGGCCGGACTGGAGTACCGCTACGACGCGGTGGGACGCCTCACCGCCGAATCCGTGGACGGCCGGATCCTCACCACCTCCTGCGACGCGGCCGGGCGCCGCACCCGTCGCACCACACCCTCCGGCGTCACGACGACGTACTCCTACGACTCCTTCGGAAACTACGACGCCCTCACCATGTCGGGCCGCACCCTCTCCTTCCGGCACGACACGGCCGGCCGTGAGATCCAACGCAGCCTGGACGACCGCTTCACTCTCTCCTTCGCCTGGAACGACCAGGGCCGGTTCAGCGGCCAGACCCTCACCACCCCCGGCAGCCAACGCCCGCAGATCCAACGGACCTACGCCTACCGCAGTGACGGGCACCTGACCTCGGTCACGGACCAGCACACCGGCCCCCGCACCTTCACCCTCGACCAGACAGGTCGCGTCACCGCCGTCCAGGCAGCGGACTGGACCGAGACCTACGCCTACGACGAGATGGGCAACCAGACCCACGCGTCATGGCCGGAACAGCACCCCGGCAAGGAGACCCGTGGCACGCGCACGTACACCGGCACCCGTCTGACCCGGGCCGGCGGAACGCGCTACGAATACGACGCGGCGGGCCGCACCGTCCTGCGGCAGAAGACGCGCCTGTCACGCAAGCCCGACACCTGGCGCTACATCTGGGACGCCGAGGACCGGCTCACGTCGGTCACCACGCCGGACGGCACGGTCTGGCGCTACGTCTACGACCCGCTCGGCCGCCGTATCGCCAAACAGCGCCTCGCCGCCGACGGAACCGTGGCCGAGGAAACCCACTTCACGTGGGACGGCAGCACCCTCACCGAACAGACCACCCTCGTCGCCGGAACCGACGAACTCCTCACGCTCACGTGGGACCACGACGGCCTGGCACCGCTCGCACAGACCGAGACCAGATCGCTCGCCTCGGCCCCCCAGGAGGTCATCGACCAGCGGTTCTTCGCCATCGTCACCGACCAGATCGGCACCCCCACCGAACTCGTCGACGAGGACGGCACCATCGCCTGGCGCACCCGGGCGACGCTGTGGGGCACGACGACGTGGAACCGGGATGCCACCGCCTACACACCGCTGCGCTTCCCCGGCCAGTACTTCGACCCCGAAACCGGCCTGCACCACAACTACTTCCGGCACTACGACCCCGAAACCGCCCGCTACCTCACACAGGATCCGCTCGGACTCGACCCGGCGCCGAACCCCGTCGCCTACGTCGACAACCCGCACACCCTGTGCGACCCGATGGGCCTCACCCCCTGCGACGAGGCCGACGTCACCTGGGGCGGCCGCGTCCGCTACGGCGCACCCGGACCCGGCGGCCGCGCCACCGGCATGGAAGCCACCATCGAACCGGACATGACGGGAGGAAAGACCAACCCCCAGGTCAACGTGCCCGGTTACGAGAAATACAAGAAGCTCAACAAAACCCACCTGCTCGGTGCCCAGATAGGCGGATCGAACAAGGACCCCCGCAATTTCGTCACCATGCACCGATTCGCCAACTCGCCGGTCATGCGGAAAGTCGAAGACCAGATCAGAGCGGCCGTCGACCGGGGCGAAACCATCGACTACTCGGTCACACCCATCTACCGCTCCAACGACCCGAGCGACGTCGTACCCGTGGGACTCACCCTGCACGCCCGGGGCAGCAACGGTTTCAGCTTCACTCCCTACGAGGGCGGCAGCGCGACGAACGCCGTCACTATCCTGAACGTACCCAAACCCTAGTAGAGCACACAGAAAGGATCCGGCACTCATGCACCCCGCCGTCGAACGCCTCTCCGAGCTCGTCCCCCCAGGTACGCCGCGCCGCACACGCGACTGGGCGACTGTGGAGCAGCGACTGGGGACCCCCCTGCCCGACGACTACAAGGAACTCGTCGAGACCTACGGAGGCGGCGTCTTCGACGAGACGATCTGGCTGCTGGACCCCGAATGCCCCGACGAGGACTACAACCTCCTGGACCAGGCCACGGAGCGAGCCGAAATCCTCGCCGACCTGTGGCAGACGGAAGCCAAGCCGGCGGCCCTCCAGCACCCCGATGCACAGGTCCTGCCCTGGGCCTACGTCGAGGAAAGCGGCATGTACCTCTACTGGCTGCGGCAGCCGGGCCAGAAACCGAACGACTGGAGGGTCATCCTCAACGAAGGCCGGGGCCCGGAATGGGAACCCCACAACAGCCAGTGCGTCCCCTTCCTGCTCGCCCTCCTCACCGGGGAAGCCGACACCGAGTACTTCACCGAACTACCTTCCGAAAGCCACAGCTTCGACTCCAACGACGACATCCTCGAGTAGCTGCGACAGGGCTTACGAAACCCGTTGATTAGGCGGGGTACCTACCGACACGAGGCCGATCTTGCGCCCGCGGGGCTTCGGCCCGGAGGACTGTGTCGGACCGCTGTCGCCAAAGAGACATCGTGCGTGCGTGGTGCGCAGCAGGCCCTGTTCGCCGATCTATCCGGTGAACGCTTCAGCTTCGCCTGCGCACACCGCGGACGAAGCGCTTCAATGCCTGTTATGGCGATGAACCGACGTCGGCGCGGTTGGGGTTCCCGGGGCACGACCCCCATGCGGGACCGACGATGGCACAGCGCAATAGTCGGAATAACGTTCCTGCCAGCCCATCTCCCTCAGCGGCAGATCAAACGTTCGATAGGTCATCGCACACAGAAACCCTTCTTGTGCAACGTCAGATTTTTGCACCACAGGGGGCACCCTTCTCGCCATCGCCGTAGGTTGCTTGCACAAGAGCTCCGTCACAACCTGTTAATGATCTGCTACTTTGGGTATGCTAGTCGTGCACAACTCGGGGGGCGCCAATGAATGCTGGCCACTTCTTGACGGGCATGCGCAGCGTGCTCGACCCGACAGGCCGGGTTTTCCCTGCAGGTCCTGGCGCGTCTCTGGCTTGTCCCAGATCATTTGATGACGGCGTAGCCAGTCTGCTCGCTCTCCTTCCTGAAGCCGAGCCAAGGGATACCCCATTGGCGAGTGAGGCTTCACCGGGGGGTCTTGCAGCAGGGGATCGAACCCTGTCGAACCTGCGGCTGATCGTGGTAACAGTGAGCTTCTTTTCCGCCGTCTCGACATTCGTGTTTTGCACGTTGGCTCTCTTCATCAAAAGTTCCTGGCCACTGCTGGTCATTAGCGCTATCTCCGCAAGTGCCACCATCGCCATCGGCGTGTTCTTCATCGCCTTACGGTGGACTCTGGTGCAACGCCAGCGAAGCCTGCATTCTCGGTTAGCCATGGGGGCCCTCCTCCGCGATATGGCCGAAGCCAGGGTCTCAGCACTGGAGGAGCAGAAGTTGTTGCGGCGAAGCGACGAAGATCCGGAATTAGCCAGCGCGATCTTGGCCGAGATCATGACGGAATACACAGACGCCGCACGATCCCAGGACCCGAGCGCACCCACAATTCGACGCCATGGTTTCTCGGTAGATCGCGTTCTGAGAAATACCGGCCAGAATCACGTTGTTGCTCGGGCCCTGAAACGCCTGGCATCGGACGTGAGCGAGGCACGTTAATGTCCCATGCCGCCGAAACTGGCGAGGAGAAGGTAGACGTAGAGCGCTTGGTAGAGCTCGCAAAGCGTCTTGAGAACGTAAAATCGAAGGATCTGAAGCGCGCACTGAAAGCAATCAATTACGAAGCTAGAACTCAGCGCTGGAATGCCGTCCTGAGCAACCTGAACACAGCCTTCGGCATCACGGTGTCCGGATTTCTGGTGGTCGCTTTCGTCTGGCTTGGTTATCAGCTGGTACTCAGAAATCAGCCGGGCTGGTGTGTGGCCGTCTGCGGCGTGCCCCTCACCTCTATCAGCACGATCTTTGTTTTGAAGAAAAACCTGGCCGGGCAGGTCATGGATGGTTTCACCAAGAAAACACGTTCAGGAGCTGGGGCGCAAATGCCTGCTGTACCTCAGCAGTCAGCCTCCGCTGATTCGACAGATCCGACGGAACCAGCAGACAACGCCGAGGGATCCAATACCGAGGATGCTGGTCAGCGCAGCCTCTGAGACCGCGTCTGAGATCTGGTTCGGTGGCTCCTGGCGGTGCTCTAG
>NZ_JAKWBE010000033.1 GCF_022513565.1 Streptomyces gilvus
AGGCCCGTACCGGCATCGCGGAGCGGACCTCGGCCCACTCCGCATCCGTCATGTCACTCGGATAGCAGCCTGCCCGCCGTCCCGCAGCGATCGAACCGAACCGGTGCACGTAGCAGTCACACCCAGGGGTGACCGCAGTAGACGCAGCAACAGTGGTACTGCTCAACTGATCAGGCAACGGGCTTCCTTGGTCGTGCTGGTGTCGTAACCGCGTCACTACCAAGGGGCCCGTTCGCTCATGCCCGCGACCGCACCCGAACCTCAGTCCAGACGACCACCCGCTGCCGCTCGAACAAGATCCGGTTTGCCACAACGCACTGAGACCTCGCACCGACAAACCCGCAGCGACGCGAGAGCGACGTCGCGGCAGTGCCGGCGGCGAATATGAGATGAGGATCGTCGCTGCGCGCCTGCATCAACTCGCTTTCGGAACACGCTCGAGCGCTGCCCGGCCCGGCCTGCGGTCCCCATGTCGGCTTGCCACCGGAAAGGTCCGGTCTCCGTTCTGGCCCGTCAGCATGAACAGGCTCTCCAGAGCGGCCGGCCCGCGGGAGGGCCGGATCGTCCGCCTCTCTGCACTGACGGGCAGGCCCGCCCCGACGAAGACCAAAAAGGGGGGAGCCGCACCACCCAGGGCCCATGGAACCCGGCGCAGCGGTAGCGTCACGCGACGGTCCACCCCCGTTGTCACAGAGACATCACGGGCGGACCACCGAGCCACTCAACGAACGCACCCCGCTGACGGATCGAGGTCGAAGGCGGGTCACGTCGTGCCGCGGACCTTCAGGCTCGGTGTCAAGACGATGGGGGGTGGCAGTTCGCCTGCGAGGAGCTGGCCGACCTGGTGGATGGCCAGTTCGCCCAGCCGCCGCTTGTCGATGTGAAGCGTGGTCAGTGGCGGGTCGACCAGATCGACGACGCTCAGCCCGTCGTAGCCGACCAGTGCGCAGTGGTCCGGTACATGGACGCCGAGCCCGCGGGCGGCCCGCAGTGCGCCGATCGCAACGAGGTCGTTGAAGGCGACCACGGCGGTGAGGTCCGCACGCGCGGTGTACAGCGCCTCGAACGCGGCGGCGCCCCCGGCCGGGGACTGCTCAGCCATGACGATCCAGTTCTCGTCGACGGGCAGTCCATGCTCGCCGGCGACTTCGAGGAAGGTACGGCGCCGGACCAGAGGGGCGTTCACGCACTCGCAGTCGATCAGGCCGATCCGGCGGTGCCCGCGGTCGATGAGGTGCTGCAGCCCGGCCCGGATCCCGGCCGCGGTGTCGATGTGGACCAACGCGTGGTTCGACGAGTCCAGCGCGCGGTCGACCACCACCAGCGGCACGGTGCCCACGTACGGCTCGAGCTGCGCATCGGAATGGCTGATGTAGCCGACCAGAGCGTCAACCTGCTGGCCGAGGGAGCGGACCATGGCCAGCTCCCGGGACCGGTCGTTCTCGGTGCTGGCCACGAGCACCTGCCAGTCGCGTTCGTCCGCGGCCGCAATCACTCCCGCCACGAACTCCGGGAAGAAGGGGTTGACCACATCGGGGACGATGAGCCCGACGGACACGACGTCCGGGCGGACCAGGCCCCGGCCGAACCGGCTGGGCCGATACCGCAACTGCCTGGCGACTTCGAGCACGCGTTGCTGAGTCCCCGGGTCGATCTCCCCCTTGCCGTTGATCGCCCGGGAGACGGTCTGATGGGACACGCCTGCCGCCTGAGCGACGTCACGGAGCGTGACGCGCTTGGCGCTTCTCACACCCCGTGCCCGCTGGTCGTTCGTTTCCCGCTGTCCCGCCACGTTGCCCGCTCACTTCTGTCCCTGTACCGCCCTGTGCCCAAGTCAACCAGGTCCACCGGCCTGCCGGCGCCGCCGGCGGACGGTAAGCCGTCCGCCGGCGGGCGTTGACGGAATCCGCTCCCCTGAGCAAGAATCACGTTAACGGTCACGTTAACGGTAACGGAGCGAAGGAGATCGCAATGGCCTCTTTGAAGGGCCCCCTACCGCACGAACCCCACCCGACGCTCCGTGGCGTATTCAGCACCTGGCAGGCACAGGCCGGCGTCTATTCGGCGCTGCCGCACGCACCCGTGGAACCGGACGACCCGCGCCCTTGGTGGCACCGACTGAGAATCCGGCTGAAGCAGCCGAGCAGCCGTCAATCCCGGCCCAGCCACCCCACCGTCCACCCCCGGGGCTGCCCTGCCCCCAGCGGAGATGGCCGGAGCTGACCAGCACTGTCCCCTGGCCCGAGGGTCACATCCACCGGCAGGGACGGACCGAGAGTGAGCCTGCGACAGCGGGGACGACGAACGCGCCGATCACCAGGCCATGCTGCGAGCACCGGTCGCAATGACGCCTGGTAACAGCGACCCAACGCACAACAGCTACCGCAGTGGCCACCGGATAAGGCTCATGGAGACGAGTGAAGCGCCCCGCCCCGACCGAGGCCTGAACCCGGACGAGGCGCCGACCCCTTCGCGATCAAGGAACTCCTCGGCCACCCGACAGGCCCCCACGCCAACCGACTCCGGCAGGGCGGACATCAGGTCCAGCACCTTCCCCGGCTGCTCCTGCTCCTCGGGGGCTTCGGGGAGCGGGTGGCGCTCCCGCTTCGCCTCGATCACCTGGGCCAGGGCCTCGGTCCAGGTGTCCTGGAACTCCTCCCCCTCCAGGTCCCCGCGGGCCATCGTGTCCATCAGCGCCAGCGCGCCCTCGATCTCGTCCTCGTCCACGTCCACGTCGACGGGCGGCGGGAAGATCAGCGGGGGTTCGAAGAGCGCGAGTGGCTTCGAGTGAGCACGTATTTCTGAGCTGTCCGCGCGGGTCAGACAGTGAGTAGGGTCGTGACAACATGCCGATCTTGACTGAAGTCTGGGAGGGTGCCGGTGTCGATGACGGTGTTCGACAGGAGTGAGCGGCTCATATGGGCGGGTCAGGGTGCCGCTTATGCCGGAAGCTTCGCCAAGCTGTGCGCCTATCCGGTGCCGCAGTTGCTCGATGCCGCCGAGGTAGGGCCAGGCTCGCGGATGCTGGATGTAGGGACTGGGCCGGGGACGGTCGCTGCTGCCGCATGTGCCCGGGGCGCGACGGTGACGGCCGTGGATGCGGAGCCGACCATGGTCGAGTTGGCCAAACAGGCCGCACCCGCGGCTGACGTGCGCGTGGCCGCTCTTCCTCGGCTGCCCTTCACCGACGGAGAGTTCGACGCCGTCGTGGCCAACTTCGTGCTGAACCACGTGGGTCAGCCCAAGATTGCCTTGGCCGAACTGCGCCGTGTCGTGAGGCCCAACGGTTGGATCGCGTTGACGATATGGGCGGTGCCGCCGGCCGCAGGACAGACTCTGATCGGCCGCGCGATCCAAGCCGCGGGTGCGGTGCGTCCACCCCACCTGCCCGCAGGGCTGGCCCCCGACGATGATTTTCCCCGCGACGAGAGCGGCCTGGCGGGGCTGATGGATGCGGCAGGGCTGCGTGCGGCGGTGTGCGAGACCTTGCGCTGGGATCACCGCGCGAGCGCCGACGAGTGGTGGAGCGGACCTGCGAGTGGAGTGGCCTTCGGCGGGCAGCTGGTGCAGAGCCAGACGCCTCGGATCCGTGCCGAGATCAAGCGTCACTTCGATCTATTCAGCGCCGAGTTTGCTGGCCAGGACGGTCTACTGACGTTGCCGCATGCGGCCTTGCTCGCGCGTGCGCGTCGCTGACCCAGGTCGGCAGCGGTCAGACAGGAGGCCGAGCCGGCGGGGCGCCCATCTGAAGTTCGGCCGCTCTCATCTGTGTACGGACCAATGTCCCGACCTGTCACCGCCGATGTCTGCTCGGCCGCACCGCCGCGGGGAGTACGCCGCGGTCACCGTTCAGCCCGGCGGTCCCCCGGCGGCGGGGAAGAGCGGCAGGCGCCGGATGCCGGCCGGGTGCGACGTACGGGGCCGGCGCGGCGGCAGTCCGTCAGGTGTCCGGCCGTCGGCGGGCAGGCCTGTCCCCCGGCGTGATCAGGTGGTTCTCGTAGGCGTACACGACCGCGTGGACCCGGTCACGCAGGCCGAGCTTCTCCAGGGCATGACCGAGGTGGGTCTTGACGGTCGTCTCGGCGATGAGGAGTGTGCGGGCGATTTCGGTGTTGGTCAGGCCACCGGCCACGAGGTCGAAGATCTCGCGTTCGCGGGTGGTCAGCCGGCCCAGGGCAACTGGTGGCCGCGGTGAGGCGGGCCCGCGGGCGGTGAACGCCTCGATCAGGCGCCTGGTCACAGCCGGGGAGATCAGGGCGTTGCCGGCGGCAGCGACGCGCACCGCCAGGAGCAGTTCCTCGGGCGAGGCGTGTTTGAGGAGGAAACCGTAAGCTCCGGCGCCCAGTGCGTCGTACACGTACTCGTCCAGGTCATAGGTGGTGAGGACGACCACCCGGGGGGCCGTCTCGGGTGAATCGCCAACGATCCGGCGGGTGGCCTCGAGTCCGTCCATCACCGGCATCCTGATGTCCATCAGCAGGACGTCGGGGGCGAGATCGCGGGCGAGTTCCACCGCGGCCGCGCCGTTCGGGGCCTGGGCGACCACGGCGAGATCTGGCTGGCTGTCGAGCAGTGCCACGAGGGCGGCACGGACCAGTGCCTGGTCGTCGGCGACCAGTACGGTCACGGGCTTGGCGGTCCCCGTCATCAGGCGCCGCCCGGGGGGTCGTAGGGGAGCACGGCCGCGACCTTGAAGCCGCCGGCCGTGGCAGCGGCGTGGACAGCACCGCCGTACAGCGCGGCTCGCTCGCGCATGCCGAGCAGCCCGCGGCCGCCCGGCTCGGGGCGGCCGGTCACGCGGCCCGGTCCCGGCGAACCGTTGACGATCTCCATGGCGAGGCGGCCGTCCAGGTAGCGCAGGGTCACCTGGGCCGTGGCTCCCGGCGCATGCCTGGCCACGTTGGTCAGCGCCTCCTGGACGATGCGGTACGCCGACAGCTCAAGGCCCGGGTCGAGGTCCCGCACCCGTCCGGCCACCGCCAGGTCCGCCGGGACACCGGCGTCACGGGAGGCGGCCAGCAGAGTACCGAGGTCGGCCAGGGTCGGGGCCGGCCGTCGGGCCGGGCCCGCCTCCCCCGCGTCCTCGCCGCCCTCCCGGCGCAGCACGCCGAGCAGCTGGCTCAGCCCGGAGAGCGCCTCACGGGACAGCCGCTCGCCGTGCCGAGCACCTCTGCCGGTTCCGCGCCGGTGATCCGGGCGGCCCCTGCCTGCAGGGCGATCGCCGACAGCTGGTGGGCCAGCACGTCGTGCAACTCACGGGCGATCCGCGCCCGTTCGGCGAGATGGGCGGCCTCGATGGCGGAGGTGACCGCGTCGCGCCGGGCCATGGCCGCGTCACCGACCAGGAACGCGGCTCCGAGCAGCGCGAACGGGACGCCGGCCATCCGGAACGAGTTCCATGTCACCGCGACCGCCGCCCCGATGGCCAGGCCGGACCAGCCGAGCCATCGGGCGTATCGGCTGACCCTGGTGCCGTAGGCGCCCAGTCCGTACGCGGCCACCAGCACCGCCGCGGACACGGCTGCCTCGTTCTGCCGCAGCACGTGACGGATGACGAGCACCGTGAGGGCGATCAGCAGCACCGTCACCGGGAACCGCCGCCGCCACAGGAACGGGACCGAGATGGCCAGCGCCAGCGCCAGATAGCCGAGGACGACCGGGGTGGCCGGCACGTGCGTCGGCGGCTTCCACCACCACGGCACGTCGGGCGCGGCCCAGCCGAACAGACCGGCCGCCACGAGCAGGTCGCCCCGCCGTGCCGTGGCCAGCTCGCGCAGCACCCGTCGGCCGGAGGATGAGGACACCATCAGGCCACGTCGGCGCGGCGGAACAGGGTCACCGCCACGGCCATGCACACGAGCAGGGTCGCGGCCAGCCCGGTGAGGCCGAGCAGATGACCGGGCGGCGTCTGGTCGGCGTTGATGAACCGGGACCAGAAGTTGGTCGGCAGCGTGGTGATCGACCGCTGGCCGACGGCGAAGCCCATCCAGCCCTGCACCCAGGTGGCGGGAGACCAGCGGCCCACGCCGGGCAGCGAGGCCGCCACCAGCATCGCGACGAACAAACCCGCGGCGGTCGCCATGGTGCCGATCGTGCCGCGGGTGAGAACCGCCGCGAGCACCCCGACCGCCGCGAAAGCGGCCAGGACCAGCAACGACCGCGCGGCCTGCGAGCCCGCCCAGCTCGCCGCCCCGGCCAGCGACTGGTGCGGGTTCGCCAGGTGCTGCGTCCTGGTCAGCACGGGGCCCGCCACGGCCAGCGCGGCCCAGCACGCAGCGATCAGCCAGACGCCGGCCAGCCAGAGGCTGACCAGCTTCGCGGCGAGCACCCGCCACCGGTGGCCTACCTGGGTGAGCACGTTCTTCAGCGTGCGCCCCGACCACTCCCCGCCGATATGCCCGCCGGCCAGCAGCGCCAGCGCCAGCGCTCCGGGAAGGGAAGCCATCAGGCCCGCCGCCTCGGCGCCGGCCGCGACCGGGTCCAGCTGGGCGGCGACGTGCACCTCGTTCGCCAGGCTCTGCACGTAGTCCTCCGTGTTCTCGATCCCCACCTTCGCCCGGGCGTCTGTGCAGGCCGCCCCCGGCTGCATCCCGAGCGCGCCGCACGACGGTATCCGCCGCACCGACGTCAGGACGTCGTGCCGGGCGTTGTCGGTGCCGCCCACGGCCAGCAGTACGGTGAACAGTGCGGCCGCGAACGTCACCCCCCACAGCAGCGGCCGGTTGAGCTTGCGCAGCTCAGCACGGAGCAGTCTCATCGGATTCCTCCCCCTCTTCCTTCCCCTCGCCGTCGGTCAACCCCGTATCGGTCAACCGCAAGAACGCCTCTTCCAGGCCCAGATGTTCGACCCGGATCTGCCGGGCCCACACACCGCCGCGCCCCAGCGCCGCGTTCACCTCACGCCCCTCCGGCCCGTCGACCACCAGCGTGTTCCGGCCTTCGGTACGGACCGGCCACCGGGCGAGCAGCATCCGTGCCGCGTCCTGCTCGCTCTCGTCCAGCACGACCCGTACCACGGGCCGTGCGGCGGCCACTTCGCTCACCCGGCCGTGCTCGACGAGACGGCCCGCGTTCACCACCGCGACCCGGTCGCAGACCTGCTCGACCTCGGCCAGCAGATGGCTGGACAGGAACACCGTCATACCGTCGGCGGCCAGCGAGCGCAGCAGGGCGCGGAACTCCCGGATCCCGGCCGGGTCCATGCCATTGGTCGGCTCGTCGAGGAGCAGCAGCACCGGGTCGCGCAGCAGCGCCGCCGCCAGCCCCAGCCGCTGCCGCATGCCCTGGGAGTACGCCTTGACCTTGCGGTCCGCGACGCCGGTGAGGGAAACCCGCTCCAGCGCGGCGTCCACAGCGCTGGCGGCCGACAGCGGCGGCCCGTGCAGCGCCAGCACTTCGAGATTCTGCCTCCCCGTCAACCACGGATGGAACGCGGGCTCCTCGATGATCGCCCCGACCCTGGACAGGCCGTCCGGGTCCGGCAACGGCCGCTCGTTCACCCAGGCCCGCCCCGCACTCGGCCTGATCAGGCCGAGCAGCATCCGCATCGTCGTAGTCTTGCCCGACCCGTTCGGGCCGAGGAAACCGAACACCTGGCCCCCCTCGACCACCAACCCGAGGCCGTCGACGGCCACCGTGGTCCCGTACCGCTTGGTCAGTCCCTCGCATCGGATGACTTCCATGCCACGACGGTAGACAGCGCCACCCGCCGCGTCCTCATCCCCGGCGCCGAACCTCCGCCGCGCCCAACTCGTCGAATCGACGACCCCGGATGCGCCGCGAGCACGACGACCCGCAGCCGGGCGCTCCCTAGCGTCGTGGGCATGAAACCCACCACGATGCTCCTGGCCGCCACCTGCGCCGTTCTGCTGAGCGCCTGCTCCGCGGCCGCCGGGAAGACCGCGCCCGACCCCGACGTGAGCGAGGCCCAGCCGAACCCCCGGCCCGCCTGGTCGTTCTACCGCCCGCCCGAGCCGCTGCCGGCACGCCCGGCCGGGGCCCTGATCCGCAGCGAACCGGTCCCCGCCCCGGCCGGGGCCCGCGACTGGCGCATCCTTTACCACTCACGAAGCACGGCCGGCAAGGACATCGCCGTGTCCGGGTCGGTGTTCATCCCGGCGACCGACCCGAGCGCCCCGCCCGGCGGCCGTCCCGTCGTCGCCTGGGCACACGGCACCACCGGGCTGGGCGACTCGTGCGCACCCTCCACCGACGCGCATCCGCTCAACGGCATCGAGGACGGCCCCGCACTGCTCGCCGCAGGCAACGCCATCGTCGCCACGGACTACGAGGGACTCGGCACCCCCGGCCCGCATCCCTACGCGGTCGGCCCGAGCGAGGCCCGTTCCGTCCTGGACGCGGTCCGGGCCGCGCGGCAACTGCCGGGCGCCGGCCTCGGCAAGTCCTTCGTGGCCTTCGGCCACTCACAAGGCGCGCACGCGGCGCTCTTCACCGGCGAGCTCGCCCGCTCCTACGCGCCCGAACTGCGGCTCCTCGGAGTCGCCGCAGCCGCACCGCCCATCGACCTGGTCGCCCTGGCACGTCACTTCACCACGATCGACTCCGGCATCGGCCGGGTGATCGAAGCCGCCGCCGGCTACAGCGCGACCGACCCGTCCGCCCGGCTCGCCGGCATCATGACCCCGGTGGGCAGGGCCGGCCTCGGCCTCCTCGAGAAGGGCTGCGACGACAACGTCCTCGGGGCCTATACAGGCCTCTCGGCGCGGGCCGTCTTCACCAAGGACCCCCGCACCACCCCGCCCTGGTCCACCGGCTTCGCCCGCAACAGCGTCGGCGTGCTCCCCACCACCGTGCCCGTCCTCATCATGCAGGGCGCACGCGACCCCAACATCCCCGCCGCCCTCACCGCCACCGCCGTCCACCACATGTGCCGCGGCGGCGACACCATCGACTACCGGACCTATCCCGACGCCTACCACAATGTCGTACCCTCGGCCGCCTCCGACCTCAACGCCTGGATCGCCGCCCGCTTCCGCGGCACACCGGCACCCGACAACTGCCGCTGACGGAAACCCTGTCGCTGCAGCGATCACGCGGCGGCGAGCGGCCGCCATCCAGACCGCGCAGGCGGTGGGCGACGGCCCGGTCGGCGCCGCCGCGGAGCTCGGCGACGCCGCCCAGCCCGGAGGAGGGGTCAAGTCGTCACTCGGCTGGACCGCTTCATCGGCTCGCTCGGCCGCTGAGGGCATCCAACAAGATCGGCTCGGGCGGGTTCCAGCGGCTGGCACAGGTGCCGGACTTGCCGGCGGGTCCCTTGGGCCGCTTGCTGGGCCGGCAGCAGGGGGCGCCCCTTGCTACGGCTCGGACATGACGGAGGCAAAAATGGCAGATCGTCCGGGCCTTGCTGCCCCCTCCGGCCTGACTGGAAGGGCGGGGCGGCCGCCCGCAGGGGTATGGCCACCGGCAGCTGATCGATACCGTCCGCTACGTCGTGGACAACCACGTCAAGTGGGCGAACCCCCCCCCCGCGACTTCCCACCCTTCAAGCGGGTGCACGCCTTCGCCCGCCGCCAGATCCAGGGCCCGCTCACCGAACTCCACGACCGGCTGCGTGAGCGTGTCCGGCAGAAGGAGGGCCGCGCGGTGAACCCGACGGCGGCGATCGTGGACTCGCAGTCACTGCGGGCCGCGGCGAACGTTCCCCCGCTCGACGTCCGGCTGGGACTGCGAGAAGAAGGTGACGGCCGCAAGCGGCACCTGGTGGTCGACTGCCTCGGCCTCGTGCTGGTGGTGATGGTGACCATGGCGAGCGTGCAGGATGGGGATGGGGCCGTGACGCTGCTCGAGCGGCTGCGCATGCCGTACTTCTCCGTCCGCCTGGTCCGGGCCGACGGCGGCCATGCGGGCCGGCTCGTCGACGGGGCGGCCGAGAAGCTCCAGCTCGCCCTCGACATCGTCAAACGCTCCGACGACACCACCGGCTTCGTGGTGCTCCGGCGCTGTCGGCGTACGCCTGAACGTGCTCAACCCTGCAGGTGAACATGCTCAGTTGATGACGCGCTGACCACGGGTCCCCGTCCATCGGCAATGGACGGTCGACAGCGTCGGCGGCCGGGCGCTCCTCATGCCACCTTGATGACAACCTTGCCCGAGCTGTGACCGCTCTCGACGGTGGCGAGGGCGGCCGGGGCTTCGGAGAGCGGATAGACCGCGGTGATCACGGGTGCGAGGACTCCGTCGAGGGCCAGCCGGGCAGAGCGCTCCAGGTTCTCGCGGTCGACGCGACGCTCGACGAAACGCCCGCCGAGATCGGGCACAGACGTATCACCCACAGCGATGACGTTACGGGGATCCCGGGCCAGCGGAGCGACCGCCCGCAGCGAAGCGCCTCCGACCAGGTCGACGATCCCGTCGAAGCCGTCCGGAACCAGCTCGCGTGCCGCGCAGACGACATCCCCGGCCGTGTAATCGATGAACCGCACCCCGATGGCCTCGGCGTGCTCGCGTTTGGCGGTACTCCCGGCGCCGATCACACGAAGCTCGCGCCCGACAGCCAGCCGGGCGACGGCGAGGCCGACCCCGCCCCCGACCCCGTTGACCAGGACCGCGGCACCGGCCGGGAGGCCGAGCTGGTCGAGCACGTCCACCGCGGTCGTCCCGGCCACTGGCAGCGTCGCCGCCACGGTCGCGGACAGACCCGCCGGGATGCGCGCGGTGCTCGGCGCGGACAGCACCGTCGTCTCGGCGTAGGTGCCGCCACCGGTGAGCGCGAAGCCGAAGACCGCGTCACCCACCTCGAGCCCCTCGACGTCCTCACCCCGCGCGAGAACCGTTCCGGCTGCCTCCATGCCCAGCACGCGGGGAAACGGACGCCCTCCGTCGAGCCCGGCGACCAGACCCGAGCGCAGAACGTGGTCGAGGGGATTCACCCCGGCGACCTCGACCCGGATCAGGACCTCGCCGCGACCGGGGACGGGATCGGGACGATCGAAGGACTCCTGCACCTCAGGGCCGCCATACCTGCAAAAACCCCACGCCTGCCCCATCTTCCGCCGCCTCTCGTCCAACCGGCCCGGTGATTCCGGGCGTTGTCGCCATCCTCACCTCTGACATTGATGTGAGGGGCAACCGGCTGAGACTTAGATCACAGCATCAGGCCGACCGCGCCACCGGTTCCGGGGCCGTGGACAGCTCCACCCGGTGCTGGCTGTTGGCCCTGATCAGCACGTCGAGAGCATCCCGGGTCTCGATCAGGTGTGCGATGTCGGCGTCGATCCGGTCGCGCTCACGCATCATCGCCGCGAACGTCTCCTCGGCCACCCCCAGGTCACCCGGGACGTCCACACACGGCAGCACAGTCGCGATCACCCGGCTGGACATACCCGCGTCGAACAGTTGCCGGATGAGCGACACGCGCTGGACCGCAGCATCGGAATAGTGACGCTGCCCCGCGCCGGAGCGTGAGCTGGTCAGCAGGCCCTGCTCCTCGTAATACCGCAGCGAGCGCGGACTTGCGCCCGTACGCTTGGACAACTCCCCTATCCGCATCCCCGAAAGCCTACGCCCGCGTACTCCAAGTCCAGACGGCCGACCAGTCACGGACGCCCGCGGACACCCCACGCCCGCAAGGCCATCGTCCCGGACCCACGCCCGAGCACGTTCCTCCGTGCACGCCCGAACACTCTTTCTCAGCACGCCGACACGCGCAGACGGGTGGAAGACAGCACCGAGCCGGCTGACGCGCTCGCCACCTGGTACGCGATGCCGAGACGCTGCCCGCCATACACCAGGCCATGGTGCTGCGGCCGATGACCACGCTCATGATCAGACGCCTGGCCGGACACCGCCCAGACACCTTCAGCCGGCCGGTACGAGCGGGGTGAACACGCCGGCCCGCACCTGCCAAGCCCACCCCCGCTCCACCAGGCGTTTCACCTTCGCCCGCAATCCCCCTGCCTGCTTCAAGGGCTGTGGGCCGACAAGCTGCGGCCGGGCCGACGCCGGGCAGTTCAGGGCCGCTTGCGAGCTCTGCGGCGAGCAGCCAGCATCACTCGTAGCGAGCCCCCAACCGGCGGTGACGCAGAGCTGTGCAGCAGTTGGGCGCCCCGCGCGAGAGCCGCGTTGGCCGTGAGCAACTCGATGTTGACGACCGCTTCCATCAACACCCCGTTGGGGTTCGCGGTCAGGGCGGGCAGCGACTTGGCGGCAAGCAGCGAAGCGCGGGCCATTTCGATTTGGTGCTTCACCAGCTCCCGTACGCCCGGCGATTGGTGTCTGTCTGCGAGGTCCTTCTCCGTTACGGAGAAGCGTTCCAGCGTCTGCGTCGGGATGCCCAGACGCCCTTCCGCCAGGTCCTCGGCGAGGTCGTTGACGAAGTCCAGCCGCTGGCTGCCGTCGATGAATATCCGGCACCCGGCGCGGAAGTGCCCGGCGTCGTCGTCTGGGCCCAGCAGGGAGGCGACCAGCATGAAGGCGGGCAGCGAGTAGGCGTCGACGTAGGCCTGATAGTCGGCCTCGGTGGCGAAGCCGGCGAACTCCAACTCGGCGGTGGCAGTGGACAGGTACTCCTCCACGACCTCCCGCAGCCGCGGGTACGCCGCCGTGGTGTGCAGCAGAGTACGGATCAGCGGATCGCCACTCACCCCGCTGTCCAGCGCCTTGCGCACCTCCTGATCCCACGATGCCCACGCCGCGACTCGCTGCGGCTTCGGGCCGGTGTCCAGCAGATTGTCCCCGTGATGCATCACTGCCGTCGCCGCCACCACATGAGGCAGCACCGCCCTCGGCAGCAGCAGACGAGCCGCAAGGTACGCGGCACGCCTGAAACGCGCGACGGATTCGCGCTGGGCGCCGTAGTCCCGCCGAAGGCCCGGCTCGCGAATCCCCGCGGCGTCCAAACTCTCATTCCATGCGCTCATGGACCGATCGTAGGCAGGACACGCCTGCCGGCCAGCCCGCCCAGCCGGTGTCACGGACCTCGATCGCGCCGGCGCACGGCAGGTAGTGGCCTCCAGCAACGGCGTCCGCGCCCTTCCCGGACCTCCTGAACCGATCCGGTCGGGCTGATGCACTGGAAGGACCTACACCTGCAAGCAGTATGGTCGGGCCGGCGACCCCGACAGCCGCGGCCGATGCGCTCACCGTGTCCTCGCCGAACGGGTCAACGCCCTGCCGGCCGGCCCCGACGGCACGGTCGCCCCACAGCTGAACCGCTCGCAGCCGCGCCGGCGGACGCTCCCTCACCGTTCCCCGCCATCCAGTGGCTCAAGGAGAGCCCGAGCACCAAGCTCCTCGCCCGGCTCGTGGCCGAAGGCCATACGCGCAGCCACGAGTTGCCAGACGAGCTGCCGCCCAGCCGGAACCAGCGCCACATCCGCCAACTCCTCGTCCACACCGGCATCTTGGACGAGCGAAACAAGGACCTCGAACGCATCCCCGGCCGGCTGGAGCACGAAGTCGCGAACAAGGCGGCCGCACACGCCAACATCGCCCGCCCGTTCTTGAACTGGTTCCTGCTCCGACCTGCCCGCCACCCGCCGCCATCCGCTGTCCTACTGCTCTTCGGGGCGCCGTCGATCCAGATCCGTGCCTCGGGCATCCTGGTGGACGTCGTCGCGACGGAAAAGGGGAGCAGCTGTGGTGGACGAGTGCGGCCAGGGGCCCCGGGATGCCGGGACGGCCCGGGCTTTGCCTCAGTTGCGGCTGGATGAGCTGTTGGAGGGCCTGCAGCAGCAGGTGGCGCAGGTGCGGTCGGCGCGCGACCGTGTGCACACCCTGCTGGACGCGGTCCTTGCGATCGGCTCCGATCTGGAGCTGGAAGTGGTGCTGCAGCGCATCGTGGAGTCCGCCGTGAGCCTGGTCGACGCGAAGTACGGGGCGCTCGGCGTGCTGGGCGAGGACGGCACGATCAAGCAGTTCCTCACCGTCGGCATCGACGAGGAGACCATCGCGCGCATCGGCCACTATCCGCGCGGCGAGGGCATCCTGGGGCTGCTGATCCGCCACCCGGAGCCGCTGCGCCTGGCCGACCTGGCCCAGCATCCCTCGTCCTCGGGCTTTCCCGCCGGGCACCCGCCGATGACCAGTTTCCTTGGCGCCCCGGTCCGGGTGCGTGAGCAGGTCTTCGGCAACCTGTACCTCACCGACAAGCAGGGCGCAGCGGAGTTCGACGCCGACGACGAAGCGGTGCTGCGCACCTTGGCCGCGGCGGCAGGTGTGGCGATCGACAATGCCCGGCTGTACGACGACGCCCGCCGCCGGCAGCGATGGCTGGCGGCCAGCAACGAGCTGACCCGCAGCCTGCTGTCCGGCACCGAACCTGCCACGGTACTGGAGTCCTGCACCGCAACGGTCCGTGAGATGGCCGCCGCGGACCTGGTCACCCTGGCCGTCCCGGTCGGCGACAGCGGCGAACTGGTCGTCGAGGCCGCCTCCGGCACTCGCGCGGAGGACGTGCGCGGTCTGGTTCTGGGCCCCGCGGCGGTGGCCACGAAGGTCTTCGCCTCCGGGGAGACCATCACCAGCGACGCGGTCAGCGCCGATCCACGGGCCGCCGGCGGCAGCGCCGCGATCGTAGAGCTGGGCCCGGCGTTCTTCGTCCCCCTCGGCACCCGCGACCACGTGCGCGGGGTGCTGCAAGTGGCCAACGTGCCGGGCGGCTCGCCCTTCCCCGACGCAGTCATCGACATGGTGATCGGATACGGCAACCAAGCGGCACTGGCGCTCGAGGTCGCCGAGCACCGACAGGACGCCGAGCGCATGCTCGTGCTCAACGACCGCGACCGGATCGCCCGCGACCTGCACGACCTGGTCATCCAGCGGTTGTTCGCCGGCGCGTTGACCTTGCAGTCCACGCTCGGCCGTCTCTCCGACAGACCACAGCTGGGCGAGCGGGTCCAGCGGGTCGTGGACGACCTGGACGACACCATCAAGGTCATCCGCTCCACCATCTACTCGCTGCGCCAGCAGGAACGATCTCGAAGCGAAGGACTGCGAGCCCGGCTGGTGACAGCCATGGAACGAGCCTCCGAAACCCTGGGCTTCGCACCCGCGCTACGCATGACCGGCCTGCTGGACACCAACGTCCCGGCCGACCACGCGGAGCACCTGCTCGCCGTCCTCGGCGAGACCCTGTCCAACACAGCCCGGCACGCCCAGGCCACGGCCGTCGACGTCAGCGTGGAGGCCACCGACACCGCGCTGCGGCTGAAGGTGGCGGACAACGGCCGCGGCGTCGACCCGACCGTCTCCCGGCGCAGCGGCCTGGCCAACCTCCACAAGCGCGCCGAAGAACTGGGCGGCACGTTCATCCTCCGCCCGAACGAGCCGAGCGGCACCGTCGTGGAATGGACCGCCCCCCTGCGCGTTGCCACGTGACACCCCCGGCCTATGTCTGGCCGACAGCCGACCCGACCGGTCCTGCCCCGCCGTCGTGACCTGCGCGTCCATCACATCGAGCGGCAGCATGAGCGCACGCACCGGGTGGACGTCACGTCGCCGAGGTGCCTGGCCCCTCGGCGAGGCCAGAGCGCCCACAGGCACGACGCCTGGCGTACCGCCACCACCAGGGTCCTCGCAGCAGTGCGCAGCTTGTCATCCGAGCGGTGGGAGGCGAGAACGTCCGCAAGGGCCAACCGGCGGTGGCTGTGAAAGTCGCTGTCCGATCAGCGGAGCACGGTGATAGACATCCGGCGTGGAAAAGAATCTTGAGTTCCCCGACCTGTTGCGACTGATCGATGAACGGTCGACCGCCTTCCGCGCCGTGGTCGCCGCCGCGCCCGGTCTCGACGCACAGGTGCCGACCTGCCCTGGGTGGACGCTGTTCGATCTGGTGAAGCACCTGGGCGGGGGAGACCGCTTCTGGGCCGCCATCGTCGGCGCGGGGCCCGCCGACGCGCCCCCGGCCGAGGCCGTCGCCGCGCGCGCCGCGCTGGAAGTGCCGCAGGAGCGTGAGGCCCTGCTGGCCTGGCTGGACGCGTCGACGCAGCTTCTGCTGGGCGCCCTGCGCGCGGCGGGACCCGAGAGCGGTTGCTGGACGTGGTGGCCCGCGTCGCAGTCACCGCAGACCGCCGGCGGCACCGCCCGGCACCGGGTCCAGGAGACCGCGGTGCACACCTACGACGCCCAGCTCGCCGGGGGCGCCCCGCAGCCGCTGCCGGTCGAGCCGGCACTCGACGGTGTGGAGGAGTTCCTGTTCACCGTCTGCGCAACGCCGAGTGCCTGGCCGCACAAGCCCACGGCCTTCGACTTCCACGCCGCCGAGGGCCGCTCCTGGCGCCTCACCGTCGACGGCGACGGCGCACGCACCACCCGCATCCCCGCGCCCACCGCCGCGACCGGCGAGGACTCGGACGCAGCCGGCGCCTCCGTCCACGGCACGGCCAGTGAGCTGGTCCTCTACCTGTACGACCGGATCCAGGCCGACTCCTTGCACGTTGACGGAGACGCAGGGCTGCTCGACCTGCTCCGCGCCTGGGAGCCGGAGGAGAAGTAGGACGTAGCGTGGGCGGTTGGCCGCGCCTTGAGCCGGCAGGACACGATTCTGCGCCAGGTTCGTCAGTCGCGGCACCGGGCTCAAACCCGCGAGGCGGCCTCGGGGCGTCACCAAGCCGACCGTCTACCTGGATGGCGGTGTGCATTTGTCCGTCCCAGCGATCACGAGAAGCGACGCGACTGCCGTCGTCCCGATCTCGTTGAGAGGTCAGTCGATCGGGATGCTCACTGGCCCACCGGCCTCGGCCGCAGGCCCTGCATGCCGCCGTCGACGGCGGGTGACTGCGGCGGCTGCCGTGTGTGAGAGCAGGGCCTCATGGGAGCTCGAAGGGGGCCGAAGCCAACGTGCCGTCCAGTAGGCCCTGTTGTCGCGTTTCTACGGCAACGCAGGACTGGGGTCCGCTTTGGTCGCTCTCGACTTCCGGTCGTGCAGCGCCGTGCGGATCATCCGGGCCGCACGCATCTGGATGACCGTAAGGTGCTGTCCGGCATCCTGTTCGTGCTCTGCACCGGCATTCCGTGGAAGTTCCTGCCCCAGGTGTCTGCGTACAAGTGACGTCTCACACGAGCACGGGGACACCAGGAACCGGGCCTCGGCTCGGGGATGACGTGCTGGCGGCGCCTGCGCGACTGGGACGAGGCAGGCGTCTGTCTGCACGAGTCACTCCTGGCCGAGCTCCATGCCGCCGGCGCGCTGGACTGGTCGGGCCGGTTACCCCGACCCTGCTCACCCATGCCCGCCAATGCACAGCGGCGTGCCCCCGCTCGGGTGAGCGGGGGCACGCGGCTTGCGGGAGTGGTGTTCTGCCAGGGGCGAGCGGGCGGGACCTTCAGGCGGCCGGCCGGGACAGGGTGCTGCCTGCCTTGGCGCGTGTGGCCTCGACCGCTTCCCACTCCTCGATGCTGAGGTTCGCCAGTGCGGCCGGGAAGACGCCGTCCTGCTCCTTGAGGATGTGGTCGCGCAGCATGGCCATCGCATCCATCAGCCGGTCCGGCCAGGTCGGGTCCGAAGGCGTCACACCGTCGGCGGCCTCGGCCAGCACCGCTTCGACACGGCGGTGCTCGGCCTCCAGAGCGGCGATCTGGTCGGGGAAGTCGGCTGCGAGAGCGGGGAACAGTCCGTGCTCCTCGACCTGGGTGTGCGGGTCGAGGACCGTGGCGATCTCCCGGGCGGTCTCCGCCATCCGGGCCACACGGCCGTCTTGGTGAGCGGTGCGGAGGTGGCCGATGAGGCGAACGACCTCGTCGTGTTCCCGGGTCAGTTCTTCGATGGTGGTCAGCGACTGGCAGCCGCAGTACTCGCACACCGAACTTCTCCTTCGTGTTCAATCTTCCTGTATCTCTTAACCCGCCAGTAACGGGGCCTTACTACTCGAATCGCGTTCGCGTTCTCTCCTCATGCGGTGGTTCGTGCGGTGCGGTGCCCCCGCGGGCGGCCCGTGCGCTGCTTGCCCTCGCTGCCTTCGGCTGCGGCGCGGACACCGGCGAGGGTGTAGGACAGCGCGGCGGCGGCCACGACGGCGAGCAGGGCGAGACCGGCCGCGTACGTCCCGTATGCGCCATACAGCGAGCCCATGAGCAGCGGCGGCACGAAGCCGCCCAGACCGCCTGCGGCGCCGACCACGCCAGTGACCGAGCCGACCTTGTTGGCCGGGGTCAGCAGGGCCACCAGGGCGAAGGTCGCTCCGCTGCCCGCGCCGAGGGCCGCGGCCATGGCCAGGAAGGCTATGGTGCCCACCGGCGCGAGGTCCGGGGTGAAGGACTGCACCACCGCTGCGGCAACGACCACGGACAGCGCCGCGGTCAGGACCCTGGCCGGGCCCAGACGGTCGGACAGCCAGCCGCCGATCGGGCGCATCGCCACGGCGAGGAGCACGAACCCGGCCATGCGGTTGGCGGCGTCGGCCTGGGTGAGGCCGTAGCCGGTCTTGAGGTAGGTGGGCAGGTAGACGGAGAAGGCGACGTAACCGCCGAACGCGACCGCGTACAGCGCGGATGCCTGCCAGGTGATCCCGAGCTTCAAGGTGGCGCCCAGTCGGCGGGCCAGCGGCTCGGTCGGCACGGTCCGCCCGGGTGCGTCACGCAGCACCAGTGCGGCGGCCACGGCGTACACGGCCAGCACCGCGGCAGTGATCAGGAACGGGGTCGACATGCTGTGCGCGTTGACCAGCTTCACCGTGGTCAGGGCGCTGATTGCGGTGCCGCCCATGCCCGCACCGAAGATGCCGATGGCCAGGCCTCGCCGCTCGGGCGGGAACCAGGCGTTGACGAAGGGGACGCCCACGGCGAACGCGGTGCCGCCGATGCCGAGGAAGAACCCGCCGGCCAGCAGTGCGGCGAGGGAGGAGTGCCCGGCCAGGCCCAGGTAGAGCACCGGCACGATGGTGGCCGCCGACACGATGGGGAACATCACCCGTCCGCCGAACCGGTCGGTCAGAGCGCCGATCGGGATGCGGCCCAGAGAGCCGACCACGACCGGCACCGCCACCAGCAGCGACTGCTGGAACGAGTTCAGGTCCAGGCTGTCCTTGAAGCGCGGGCCGAGCGGGCTGAGCAGCGCCCAGGCCCAGAAGTTGACGGCGAAGCCGACCGTGGCCAGCGCCAGCATCGTCCAGGCCCGGCCCGGCACCGGCTCGTGTGCCGATGGTGTTGTGTCGCTTCTCCCAGACCGTTGGAGCACCATCGTGTCCCTCCCTGATCACAGTGTTCCGGCCACCTCGCTCTGACGGCGCGGCGGCCCGTGTCCAGGTTTCGTGATGCGGGGCGCATGTGCATGGGGCCGTCGGTGCCACGTGCTCATCCGACCGGTCCTCGCGCCGGGGCCGTACGGGCCGATCACTGGGCGGGCCGTCAGGGCCGATCGGCCCTCTCCGCGTGCCGGCACTGTCGTCACACGTGCCTGACCTCGCGCAGACCGGGGTGTCGGCGGCGCAGCCGGCGCTCCAGGCGCTGGTGCAGCGTGATCCAGGCAGCGGGGCAGCGGTGGCAGGAACCGCCGAGCCGGACGGTGACCGTCGACACGCTGGGTGATCCGGTGCCGTTCGGGTGCCCGGTAGTCCGCGAGGCCAGGACCGACTCCACCCAGGCGTCCCGCTCTGCCGGCTCGGTGGGCGGTGCCGGCGCCGGCGCCGGGGTGGACCAGTCCGGCCACACGGCGCGTTGTTCCCGCAACTCGGCGATGCCGAGGCCCCGGTGGGCGATGACGGCGAATGCCGGTACGCCGAGTACGCCGAGGGCCTGTGCGAGTGCGTCAAGGTCCAAGTTTCCCTGGCGTCGGGCCAGTTCGTCCGTCATCGTGACCACGAAGCAGGTCGGCAGAGCGCGCGCGAGGACCTGTGCGACGAGCCCGAGCGACCGGTCCTCGGCGCCGGGTTCACGCCCGATGTCCTCGACACGTCCGTCTGCGACACCGTCTGCCGCGTTCCCCTCCGTCCGAGGCCCAGTCCACGGCCCGCCGCTTCGGTGAGCGATACCTCAGCGCGGACCTGTTCACGTAACAGGGCCACAAGGTCCCCCCGGGGCGAACGTGAACGGGGCCGGTGGGACGGGCAGCGAGGGCCATTCGGCCCAAGGTCCCGCCCCTTGCCGAAACCTAGCGTTCACGACCATGGAGAACGATCAGAAGGCACGACCAGGACAGTCGCGCGTCGAACCAAGCTGGCCGCTGGCCACGCGCAGACTGCTGAGCCGCCGTGAGGTCTCGGCCGACGGACGTGCCGTGTTCGGCCAGGCCGACCCGACGTGGGAGGGCTTCTACCGGGACCGCTGGGCGCACGACAAGGTGGTGCGCTCCACCCACGGCGTCAACTGCACCGGATCCTGTTCGTGGATGGTGTACGTCAAGGACGGCATCATCACCTGGGAGCACCAGGCCACCGACTACCCGTCGATCGGCGCCGACTGCCCCGAGTACGAGCCGCGCGGCTGCCCGCGCGGGGCGTCGTTCTCCTGGTACACCTACTCCCCCAGCCGGGTCCGCTACCCCTACGTACGGGGCATGCTGCTGAAGCTGTGGCGCGAGGCCCGGCGCAGGCTCGGGGACCCGGTGGCCGCGTGGGCGGAGATCACCTCCGACCCTGCGAAGGCCCGGGCGTACAAGCGGGCCCGCGGCAAGGGTGGCCTGGTGCGCGCCGACTGGGACGAGGTCGCCGAACTGATCGCCGCCGCCCACGTCCACACCATCAAGGCCTACGGCCCCGACCGCGTGGCGGGCTTCTCCCCCATCCCGGCGATGTCGATGGCGTCCTTCGCGGCGGGCTCCCGCTTCATGTCGCTGATCGGCGGCACCCTGCTGTCGTTCTACGACTGGTACGCCGATCTCCCCGTCGCCTCGCCGCAGGTCTTCGGCGACCAGACCGACGTCCCCGAGGCGGCCGACTGGTGGAACGCCGGCTACCTGGTGATGTGGGGCTCCAACATCCCCGTCACCCGCACCCCGGACGCCCACTTCCTGACCGAGGCCCGCTACAACGGCACGAAGGTCGTCGCAGTCAGCCCCGACTACGCGGACAACGTCAAGTTCGCCGACGAGTGGATGGCCCCGCACCCCGGCACCGACGGTGCCCTGGCGATGGCCATGGGCCACGTGATCCTGCGCGAGTTCCTTGTGGACCGCGAAGTCCCGTACTTCCAGGACTACCTGCGGAAGTTCACCGACGCTCCCTTCCTGGTGACTCTGCGCGAGCATGAACACGGTCTCGTCCCGGACGGTTTCCTGACCGCCGCCGATCTCGGACACGACACAGAACACGCGGAGTCCAAGACGGTCCTCCTCGACTCGGCCACCGGCGAACCGGTCGTGCCGAACGGCTCGCTCGGCTTCCGCTGGGGGCAAGCCGAACAAGGCCGCTGGAACCTCGACCTGGGCGACGTGGTGCCCGAGCTGAGCCTGCTGGAGTCGGCCGAGGACACGGCGCGGGTGGCCCTGCCCCGGTTCGACGAGGGCACCACCGAGGGCGGCTCGACGATGGTCCGCGGCGTCCCGGTCCGCAGGATCGGTGGCCGCCTGGTCACTACGGTCTTCGACCTGATGCTCGCCCAGTACGGGGTGGCACGGCCCGGTCTGCCGGGCGTGTGGCCGCTCGCGTACGACGACACCTCCCAGCCCTGCACGCCGGCCTGGCAGGAGACCATCACGTCGGTGCCGGCCCAGCAGGCGGCCCGGATCGCCCGGGAGTTCGCCCGCAACGCCGAGCGCACGAACGGCCGGTCGATGATCGCCATGGGCGCGGGCACGAACCACTGGTTCCATTCCGACACCATCTACCGGGCGTTCCTCGCGCTGACCACGATGACCGGCTGCCAGGGCGTCAACGGCGGCGGCTGGGCGCACTACGTGGGCCAGGAGAAGGTCCGTCCGCTGACCGGCTTCCAGCACCTGGCGTTCGCCTTCGACTGGCAGCGCCCCACCCGGCACATGGCGGGCACCTCCTACTGGTACCTCAACTCCGGCCAGTGGCGCTACGAGGCGTTCGGACCCGAGGAACTCGCCTCCCCGCTCGGGGAGGGACGGTTCCAGGGCAAGGGGTTCGCCGACTGCCTGGCGCAGGCCGTACGCCTCGGCTGGACGCCCGGTCACCCCGGCTTCAACCGCAACCCCCTCGACCTGGCCGACGAGGCGGACGCCGCGGGCCGGCCGGTCGCCGAGCACATCGTCGACGAACTGAAGTCCGGGCGGCTGCGGTTCGCCGTCGAGGACCCGGACGATCCGGCCAACTTCCCCCGCGTGCTGACCGTGTGGCGGGCGAACCTGCTGGGCTCCTCCGGCAAGGGCAACGAGTACTTCCTGCGCCACCTGCTCGGCACGGACGCGGCCGTCCGCTCCGAACAGACCCCGCCCGAGCACCGGCCGAAGGACGTGGTGTGGCGGGAGGAGGCGCCCGAGGGCAAGCTCGACCTGCTGGTCACCATGGACTTCAGGATGACCTCCACCAGCCTGCTGTCCGACGTCGTCCTGCCGGCCGCGACCTGGTACGAGAAGGACGACCTGTCCAGCACGGACATGCACCCCTTCGTACACGCCTTCACCCCCGCCATCGCCCCGCCCTGGCAGGCCCGCACCGACTACGACACCTTCCTCACCATCGCCGACCGGTTCAGCGAACTCGCCCGCGAGCACCTGGGGACGCGCACCGACGTCCTGGCCGTGCCGCTCACCCACGACACCCCGGACGAACTCGCCCAGCCCGCAGGTGCCGTACGGGACTGGAAGACAGGCGAGTGCGAGCCGATCCCCGGACGGACCATGCCCAAGCTCGTCACCGTCGAACGCGACTACGCGGCCGTAGCCGAGAAGGTGCGCGCCATCGGCCCGCTGCTCGACACCCTGGGCACCACCACCAAGGGCGTCACCGTCCACCCCGACCGGGAGATCGACGACCTGCGCCACCGCTGCGGAACCGTCCGCGACGGGATCGCCGAGGGGCGGCCGTCGCTTGCCACCGCCACCGACATGTGCGAGGCGATCCTCGCCCTGTCCGGCACCACCAACGGGCGCCTGGCCACCGAGGGTTTCCGGGAGCTGGAGCGGCAGACCGGCAGCGAGGGCCTGGTGGAGCTGGCCGCCGAGCGCGAGGCCGAGCGGATCACCTTCGCCGACACCCGCGCCCAGCCGCGCTCCGTGATGACCTCCTACGAGTGGTCGGGCTCGGAGACGGGCGGGCGCCGCTACTCCCCCTTCGTGATCAACGTCGAGCACTTCAAGCCCTGGCACACCCTCACCGGGCGCCAGCACTTCTTCCTCCAGCACGACTGGATCGCCGAAATCGGTGAACAGCTCCCCGTCTACCGGCCGCCGCTCAACGCGATCCGGCACTACGGCGACGAGCACCTTCACGAGGACGGCCGCGCCGAGGTGACGGTCCGCTACCTGACCCCGCACTCGAAGTGGTCCATCCACTCCAACTACCAGGACAACAAGTACATGCTCGACCTGTCCCGCGGCGGCCCGACGATCTGGATGTCCGTGGAGGACGCCGAGAAGATCGGCGTGAAGGACAACGAGTGGATCGAGGCGTACAACCGCAACGGTGTCGTCGCCGCCCGTGCCGTGGTCACCCACCGCATGCCGGAGGGCACGGTGTACATGTACCACGCCCAGGACCGCACCGTGAACGTGCCGAAGACCGAGGTCAGCGGCAAGCGCGGCGGCATCCACAACTCCCTGACGAGGCTGCTGCTCAAGCCGACCCATCTCGCCGGCGGCTACGCCCAGTTCACCTACGCCTTCAACTACTACGGCCCGACCGGCAACCAGCGCGACGAGGTCACCGTCATCCGCCGCCGCAGCCAGCAAGTGGAGTACTGACATGCGAGTGATGGCACAAGTGGCGATGGTGATGAACCTCGACAAGTGCATCGGCTGCCACACCTGCTCGGTCACCTGCAAGCAGACGTGGACCAACCGCACCGGTGTGGAGTACGCCTGGTTCAACAACGTCGAGACCAAGCCGGGCGTCGGCTACCCGCGCCGCTACGAGGACCAGCAGAAGTGGAAGGGCGGCTGGACCCTGGACCGCAAGGGCCGCCTGGTGCTGCGCTCCGGCGGCCGGGTCAAGCGACTGCTGTCCCTCTTCTCCAACCCGGACCTGCCGTCCCTCGAGGACTACTACGAGCCGGTCACCTACGACTACGACAACCTGGTCAGCGCGCCCGCCGGTCCGGACATGCCGGTCGCCCGCCCTCGTTCGGTCCTCACCGGCAAGCCCACCGCCATCACGTGGGGCGCGAACTGGGAAGACGGCCTGGGCGGCGCGCCCGAGCACGCCGGCGGCGACCCGAACCTGAGCGGCGAGTGGGCCCAGAGGGTCAAGTTCGAGTTCGAGCAGACCTTCCTCTTCCACCTGCCCCGCCTGTGCGAGCACTGCCTCAACCCGGCCTGTGTGTCGGCCTGTCCGTCCGGCGCGATGTACAAACGGGTGGAGGACGGCATCGTCCTGGTCGACCAGGACCGCTGCCGCGGCTGGCGCATGTGCGTGACGGCGTGCCCGTACAAGAAGGTGTACGTCAACCACGCCACCGGCAAGGCGGAGAAGTGCACCTTCTGCTTCCCGCGCATCGAGGCCGGGCAGCCGACCGTCTGCTCGGAGACCTGCGTGGGCCGGCTGCGCTACCTCGGCCTGCTGCTCTACGACGCCGACAAGGTGGGCGAGGCCGCGGCCACCGCCGACGAGCAGGACCTGCTGGACGCCCAGCGCACCGTCTTCCTCGACCCGTTCGACTCCGAGGTCATCGCGGCGGCCCGTACGGCCGGCATCCCCGAGGACTGGCTGGAAGCCGCCCGCCGCTCCCCGGTGTACGACCTGGTCATGCGCTACAAGGTCGCCCTCCCGCTGCACCCGGAGTACCGCACGCTGCCCATGGTCTGGTACGTGCCGCCCCTCTCCCCTGTCCTCGACGCCGTCACCTCCGCGGGCGGCGACCAGGACGACCCGGACCACGTGTTCGCCGCCGTCACGCGGCTGCGCATCCCGCTGGAGTACCTGGCCGAGCTGTTCACCGCGGGAGACACCGACGTGGTCGCCGGGGTGCTGATGAAACTGACCGCCCTGCGTTCCCACATGCGCGAGAGGATCCTGGGCGAGGCAGGCGACGAGGCCGCGATCAAGGCCGTCGGCCTGACCGCCCGGGACGCGGAGGACCTGCACCGGCTGCTGGCGGTGGCCAAGTACAAGGACCGCTACGTCGTTCCGGCCGCCCACAAGGAGGACGCCGCCGCGCTGAGCGCGATGGAGAACCGCTGCCCGGTGGAGACCTCCGGTGAGCCGGCCGAGCGCAAGGTCATGCTCGGCATCCCCACCCTGCGCCGCCGCAACCCCGAAGCCCCAGCCGGAGGCCACCTGTGAGCCCGCTGCCCTCCCCCAGTGCTGGACGTCTGGGGGGACCCCCATCGGTTCCCGCCATCGTCCGCACCCGCCTGCGGGCGGCCGTACGCCGCCCGGCGCGGCCCACGCCCGAGGAGGCCGCGGCGCGGGGCCTGCTGCTGCGGCTGTACTCGCTGCTGCTGCAGTACCCGGACAGCGAACTCGCCGCCGCCCGGCCGGAGTTCAGCGCCACCGTCGAGGCGCTGCCGCCCTCGCCCGCCGCCGAACACCTGGGAGCCTTCACCGCATGGTTCGCCGGCCAGGAGCCTCAGGCGCTGGAGCGGCACTACGTCGAGATGTTCGACCTGCGCCGCAAGAGCAGCCTCTATCTCACCTACTACCTGCACGGAGACACCCGCCGCCGAGGCATGGCCCTGCTCACCCTGGCGCAGCGGTACCGGGCCGCCGGCTGGGAGGTCGACGGCGGCGAACTGCCCGACCACCTGCCGGTCGTCCTGGAGTTCGCCGCTCTCGCCGGGCCCGGCACGGGCGAGGCGCCGCTGCGCCAGCACCGGCGCGGCCTGGAGCTGATCCACCATGCGCTGACCGCCGCCGAGTCCCCCTATCGGCACGTCCTGGCCGCGCTGCTCACCCTGCTGCCACCGCCCACCGAGGCGGACCTTGCGGCCGTGGCCGAACTGGCCGCCCAGGGTCCGCCCAACGAAGACGTCGGCCTCGACCCGTACGGCGCGGGCGAGTTCGCGCCCTCGGGCACCTTCGTCCCGCCCGAACAGGCACCGCCCACCCTCATGCCGCCCCTCTCGACCCCGGAAGGCCTTTGATGAGCGCCGCAGACTCCCCCCTCACCGCAGCGAGCGGCGCCGACCTGCTCCTGTGGGTCGCGTTCCCCTACATCTGCCTGGCCGTGTTCGCCGTCGGCCACGTGTGGCGCTACCGGCAGGACCAGTTCGGCTGGACCTCCCACACCAGCCAACTGCTGGAGAACCGCTGGCTGCGGTGGGGCAGCCCGCTGTTCCACCTCGGCGCCTTCATGGTGATCGCCGGGCACGTCGTGGGGCTCGCCGTGCCCGCCTCGTGGACCGAGACGGCCGGCATCAGCGAGCACGCGTACCACACCACGGCCGTATGGGCGGGTTCCGTGGCGGGCGGCGCCATGGTCACCGGGCTCGGCATGCTGTGCGCCCGGCGGCTGCTGACCCGGCGGATCCGGCTCGGCACCGACCGCAGTGACAAGCTGCTCTTCCCGCTGCTGGCCGCGACCGTCCTGCTGGGCATCTCCGCCACGGCCGCGCACAACGTCTTCGGCCCCGGCTACGACTACCGGGAGACCATCTCGGTCTGGTTCCGTGGCATCTTCACCCTCCGGCCGAGGCCCGAGTCGATCGCCGGTGCGCCGCTGTTGTTCCAGCTCCATGCTCTGAGCGCCTGCCTGCTCTTCGCGGTCTGGCCGTTCACCCGGCTCGTCCATGTATGGAGCGTCCCGGTCGGATACCTGGCCCGGCCGTACCTGGTCTACCGGAGGCGGGCCGTGCCACCAGCTCACTCGGGCGTGCGACTCGACAGCCGGACGGCCCGCTCCGGGCGGCGCGCCGCATGATCCACCCACCGGCCCGCACGCCGGATGCCACGGTCACGCGGCTCCGGCCGGGCTCGGGCGCGAGCCGCGGCACCGGCGTGGTGATGCTCGTTGCCGGCGTCCTCGGCTGGCTGGCCTCCTTCCAGCTCGCCGTGGACGACTGGCGGCTGCTCAAGAACCCCTCCTACCGACCGCCGTGCAACATCAGCCCGGTGGTGAGCTGCGGAAGCGTCATGTCCAGCTCTGAGGGGAGCGTGTTCGGCTTCCCCAACATGCTGCTCGGTCTGGGCGCGTTCGCCGCCGTGGCCGTTCTGGGTGCCGCCCTGCTCACCGGGACACGCCTGCACCGGCGGCTGTGGCTCGCGCTGGCCGCGGGGGCGCTGGCGGGGGTCGTGTTCGTGCACTGGCTGATCGTCCAGTCGCTGTACGAGCTGAACAGGATCTGTCCCTACTGCGCCGTCGTCTGGGTCGTCACCATCGCCCTCTTCTGGTGCGTGACCCTGCACTGCGTCAACCACGGGATCGTCCCGGTCCCCCACGGCGTCCTCGAACTGCCGCGGGACACGCACTGGTTGCTGCTCGGCGCCTGGTACGGCGTGATCGCCCTGCTCGTGCTCACCCGGTTCTGGCCGTACTGGAGCAGCCTGATGTAGCCGAATGCCGCGCAAGCGGCGCCGCCCTGCGGATTTCCCGCCCTTGCGCACGGTCTGGGGGTTCATGGCTCGCTGGGCAGCCGCCGGGATCATGGGCCGACTCCGTCTACGCCGGGAAGCTCGTCGGCTGGGCAAATCAGCACCTCAACCTCACGATCAAGCCCATCAGCCGTCCCATGGACGCCTCCGGCTTGGTCGTGCTGCCCCGCCGTATGCCGCGACCGCAGCGTCCTACGGATGGATCAACCGAGCCCTGCCGGCCGACCAGCTCGACGACTACGTCGACCGTATCGCCAACAACATCGCCGCGCTGCCCGACGGTGTCATCGAAGCAGCCAAGCACTCGCTGCCCGCCGATGACTTCACGGAAGGACTCCTCCGTGAGAACGACGCCTGGGCTTCCACGCTCAGTCTGCCGGCCGCTCAGCACCTGATCAGCGGGGGCCTGCAGAACGGGGCACAAACACCGGCCGGCGAAAGTGACCTTGAGGGACTGATGCGCAGCGTCGCGCGCTGATTGCCGGACGGTCACACGACACATCGCTGAACGGCCCCGCAGCCGTCGTGTTCGTCCACCAAGCCATTGAGCTATCGGTTCGGGGTTCGGTAACACGCACTACTGGATCGTCGTCCATGCGGGCCGGTGGTACGTCACGGGCTCGGACGTTCGGATCGGTGAGGACCGAACCTTCCGGCTCGATCGCATCGCAGACGCGCGGAGCCTGCCCGGCTCGTTCGAAGCGCCGGCGGGTCCCGGTCCGGCACAGCGGGTGTTGTCAGGATTCGCCACGGCCGAGTACCGGCATGAGGTGCCCTGCGGATTCACGGGACAGTTGAGCAGATCCGGGCGCACCTCCCCGCCAGGGTCACGAGCCTGGAGGAGCACGAGCCCGCGGCAGGCCAGGACCCGACGGGCGAGCACTGGCTGCGCTTCGAGCTACGGGCGGCAGCAGCTCGACTGGTTGCCTCGGATACTCGTCTCACTCGACCGGCCGTTCGTCATCGAGCGCCCCGATGAACTACGCGTGTGCGGCGGTTGCCAGCCGTGCCACCGGTGGTAGCGGCGCGTGCGTGGGTGAGGTCTGGAATGCCTGGATCACCAGCGCGGCGAAGCGCCGGGAAGCCGCGACCCTGACGGTCGTCGATGTGGCGTGGATGCCCCTGTTGGCCATGAGCATGAGGATCAGGTCGTCCAGGACGAAGTCGGGGCGCAGGTGGCCGGTGTCCTTGGCGCGATGGGCCAGCTTGGCGATCGCGTTCAGCGTGTACTCGCGTTCGGCGGCGAAGTCCATCGCGTCGGGGAAGGTCGACATGAAGGCTTCGGTGAAACCCCTGTTGTGTGCGTGCAGTTCGCAGGTTCTCTCGATCACCTGCCGGAAGCCGCGCCACGGATCCGGGTCGGCAAGTCCCTCGTCGACGATGGTGTGGCACGCCCGCATCTGTTCGGTGAAAGCTTCGGTGACCAGCGCCTGTTTGGTCGGGAAACGGCGGTAGAGGGTGGCTGGGCCCACTCGGGCGTGCCGGGCGATCTCGCGCATCGGCACGTTCAGACCCTCGCTGGCGAACAACGCGCGTGCCGCGTCGAGGATGCGTTCACGGTTGTCCAAGGCGTCGGAGCGCAGTGTGTGAGGCAAAAGGTCGGTCACCACTCTCACTTTACCCAAACGGACGGTGGCGTCCGTTAGCGTCCGAAGGCGCGGAAGCTTTGCGCTTCCTCACGTGCGGTCCCTGGGACGTCGCCCTCAGCGAGTCCACGACGGGCCGCCCCCGACGTCCGCCGCATCCAGGGGTGGCGGACGGTTCGGTCCCGATCGATCCCAGAACCAGGAGACGACATTGAAGGCAGTTGCGATCCAGACGTTCGGAGGCCCCGAAGGTCTGGCGGTCATCGACCTACCGGCCCCGATTCCCGCCGATGGGCAGGTGCTGATCGCCGCCGAGGCGATCGGCGTCGGCGGTGTCGACGTCATGCTTCGCAGCGGTGCTCTCGCTGCCTACGGCTTCAAGGAGGGCCATGTCCCGGGTAACGAGGTGGCGGGCACGGTGACAGCAGTCGGGAACGGCGTCGACACGTCATGGATCGGTCGGCGCGTGTGGGCGTACACCGGCGTGGGCGGCGGCTACGCGGAACAGGCGATCGCCCCGGTCGAGGAGATCGTTCCGCTGCCCGCGGAACTGTCCGCTGTAGAGGCGGTGACGCTCGGGACCTCCGGAATGGTGGCCCACTTCGGCCTTTCCCATGCCCACTTCGCGGCCGGCGAGTCGGTTCTGGTGCGGGGTGCGGCCGGCAGCATCGGGATCATGACGGTCCAGCTCGCGGCTCGTGGTGGTGCCGGTGCGGTAGCGGTCACAACGTCGTCGACCGAGCGCGGTGATCGCCTGCGCAAGCTCGGCGCGACCCATGTGCTGGGCCGCTCCGGGGAGGGTGGCGAGGACGCTCCCGCGGGCTATGACGTCATCATCGACATCGTCGCCGGTCCGGACATGCCGTCGTTCCTCGACAAGCTCAACCCGAACGGTCGCATGGTGGCCGTCGGCGTGGTCGGAGGACCGCCGCCGGCCGACTTCGGCATGAACATGATGGTGGCGTTCCAGAAGTCGATGTCGTTTGCCACCTTCAGCGCCGACACCGTGAGCGAACCCGATCGACGTGCCGTGAAGACCGAGCAGTTTGCTGCCGCGAGTCGTGGCGAACTGCAGACAGTGGTGCACGACGTGCTGCCGTTGGAGCAAGCCGTCCTGGCGCACCAGAAGATGGACACCGGCGAGGTGTTCGGCAGGATCGTGCTGACACCGTAGACATCGCCGAAATCGTCCGGCATCTCCAGCAGGAGGGCCAGGTCGTCGCCTCCGAAGACCCGGCCCACGTCTCCCTCGCCGTACCTGACCGAGCGCATCCGCCGCCGTGGCGAGTACTCCATCCGCGAACTCGGCCTCCGGCCCGAGGCGTACGGACCGCATCTCGACGCCGACTTCGGCCGCTGTGCGGCGATCACTCGAGTGCTGACGACTGCGGCCAGGCGACCCCACCGCGGAGAGGAGGCAGCCGTCGGCGGTGGACGGCCTCTTTGGATTCGACGCGTCCGACCGGTTCCGCGTGGGTCGGGTATGACCGGCCGACGTCTGCGTAGGTGGTCGGTGGCCCATTCTTCCGCTGTCCGAGGCCGCAAGACATTTCTCAGATCTCAGATGACAGCAGCGGCGTCACAGACCGGCCGGCACGAGCCTCGTTCGCCATCGTCGGTCCGCTGCTGCTTACCGGCCCCCGGGGGACACTGCTGAGGGCCGCCGCCTCGTATTTCCAGATATTTACCTTGTGCCTGATGCTAGGCGGCAACCGACACAGTAGCTTGGTTCCGGTCAATTCAAGGTGTTTGTGCCACGGCGGGACGTCTTCCTTCCCATGACACGACCGCCTCCTCCGATGAGGCGAAGCATGTCCAGGGTGGGCCACAAGCAGTGAGGCGGAGTAAGCGTCCGACACTCCGCGTCGATGCCGTACCCAGTAAGCCATGATGTGCGACGGGAATGCTGGTGGAGCTACGCGACGTCGAGACGTTCCTGGTCCTCGCCGAGGAACTGCACTTCGGCCGGGCGGCGGCTCGGCTGCGCGTGACCCAGGGAAGAGTCAGCCAGACGATCAAAGCGCTTGAGCGTGAGGTGGGAGCCGCCCTGTTCGAACGTACCAGCCGGGCGGTACGCATTACCCCACTGGGCGAACGCTTCCTGGCCGGTGTCCGGCCCGCGCATGAGCGGCTCCTTCAGACTCTGGCCGCCTGCCGGGTCGAGGCCAGGGGAATCGGCAGTCAACTGCGGGTCGGCTACCTTCCCAGCATCGGCATCACGTTCGTCACCCGCCTTGTGTCCGCGTTCGAAGCGCGTTACCCCCAGTGTGTCGTGATCAACTTGGTGGCCCGGGGTATCGGGCCGGCCGCACTTCCCAGCGGGCCCGAGGTGTTACTGACCTGGTCGCCGGACGGTGATGGGCACCTGCTCCGCAAGGCGGGGGTGAGCGTGGGGCCGGTGCTGCGTGCGGAGCAACGGGCGGTTGTAGTCCCCGCGGGCCACCCGCTCACCCGGCACGAATCAGTAAGCCTGGACGACATCGCGGACTACGAACTGCTGAAGTTCGGCGGATCCGGGCTGTCTGACGTGACGGAGGCTTGGGTACCCGTGGTCGCCCCGTCGGGCCGGCCGATGAGGCACACGGTCGATAACGTCTTCCAGCTGACGGCCAAGACCGAGGTGTCTTTAGAAGACTCTCTCGCCCTGGTCGCACGCGGCCGTTGCGTGCACTTGTCCATCGCCAGCGCCCTGGAGAGGGTCCCGTTCCCCGGCCTGGTTGTGGTGCCGGTCCGTGATATAGCTCCCATGGTCGCGGTGCCGATCTGGCAGACCGCGGCGGAGAACGCCACCATCCGCGCCTTCGTAGCGGTGGCCGTCTCCAACCGCGAGTTATCACCATTAGCGCCCCTAATCGATACATGAACGATTAGTTGTTGTTCGGCCGTATCGAATTGAACAGACTTGTCCCCACCACGGTGGTGACCCCACCAAATAGCCGTCCGACGAGCGATACATGACGTGCAGCCAGGCGGCGGGAAACGACGACCAGCGGGATGGGCCTCAGCGGCCGCCAAGCCGCCATCTGACCGGCTCGCACTGGTTGCGGCAGACGGCGGACACTCGGCGTCATCCACCGGCCCGACCGACTTCATCCGGACCCGAGACGCGATGCGATCGTCGGTCCGCCACTCACGTGATCAGGGCATCCACCTCCCCCGGGGGGCTGACCGTCTTTGTGCCGGCCGCCCCATTGCGGTGGCGCGCGGCCTGCGTCAGCGCCTCGGTGCGGGACAACAACCGCACTCTCCTCAACAAGCGGAATTGATCCTTCTCAACTTGGTCGCGACTTCCGGACAGATACCCGGCAGCCCTCACGAGCAGGGGCCGTATTCCTCGCAGCCAGGGGCCGCTCGAGCAGGGGACACCTAATGAGCCAGAATTCGACCGGCCCGCGCGATGAGGCGGTGGGTCATCCGTCACAGGACCAGCACAAGCTGATTCCGCAATCGCGAGAGGGGACGGATACACCAGGGGAACCGGTGGTGATCAGCTCCGACCCCGTGCCGTGGAGACTCGTCCTCGCGGACGAGCGGACTGTTCTGTTTCCGGGAAGCCTCTGCTACAAGAGCGCCGACCCTTACGCCGTGCATATCACTTTCCGCGTGGACGACGACACCGTGGACTGGGTCTTCGCCCGCACTCTGCTCATCGGCGGGCTGCTCGAACCGGTCGGTGCCGGCGACGTGGAGATCGGCCCCTGCAGCCACGGCGGCGTGGACACCGTGCAGATCGCTCTGAAAGCTGACCATGTGTACGTCGCGCTGGAGGCCCCGGCCCGGGTGATCGCCGTTTTCCTCAAGCGGACATGCCAGGCCGTGCCCCTTGGTACGGAGCACCGTCACCTCGACCTCGACCGCCTCGTCTCTCGCCTCGTCCAGGACGTCGGATGACCAGCCGGGCCGCATACGGCCCGGGGTCCCGGGGTGCCCGATACAGTCCGGTCGATGAACGCGAGCTCGATGCCGGGCCGCTACCGGACGAACCGGGAGAGCGCCAGGCCCGCCCGACCGGCCCATTTCCTCGCCTCATTGCCGGTCACCGAGAGGTTCGTCATGGATCGGCGTTTCAAGGCGGCATGCGGTCCCGTCCTGATTCACGCCACGCTCTCCTGTCCTGTGCGGCTCACGTCGTCGGTCGCGGTGGCTTGGTCCGGTGGCGCGATGAGATGCCTGGCGGTGTCCAGGGTTTCCCGGATGTGCTGGGCGAGGGGGTGCCGGTCGGGGTCGTTGACCCAGCGTTCGTAGGCGACCTTGAACGCGGCGATCCCGATTTCCGCGGCGAGTGCGGCGGTGGTGTTCTCCAGACCGCGTTGGCGCAGCGTGTGGGCGAGCGTGGAGGCGAGTGCGGCGAGTTTGGCCAGTTCGCGTTCCTGGAGTTCGGGGTTGGCGGCGATGACGGCCTGGCGTTGCGGTGCCAGGTCTTCGCGTTCTTCGAAGACGGGAGCGGCTTCCACCAGGGCGCGAGTGATCACCTCCAGCGGCGCGAGCGGGAGGGGGGCGGCGGCCGTGGCGCCCGCCAGGATGTCGGGGAGGGGATTGTCGGCCGGGAAGAGGACTTCCCGTTTGTCGGCGAAGTGCCGGTAGAAGGTTCGTTCGGTGACCCCGGCGCGGGTGGCGATCTCCGCGACGGTGGTGGCGTCGAAGCCCTGGTGGTTGTAGAGCTCCAGCGCCGCCTTCTCCAGGCGGCCTCGTGCGTCGGGTTCCCATCGGCTCATGCTCCGATCCTACCCCCGATGACAGAATCTGACATCACGCGATGACAGGATCTGACATCAGTGCTACCCTGATGTCACGAACTGACATCAGGGTCTCCCCTCGTCGGGAGCCCGCAACAGGAAGGGCACACCATGCGCGTATTCGTCACCGGAGCCTCCGGACACGTCGGCTCCGCCGTCGTTCCCGAACTCCTTCAAGCGGGCCACCAGGTTGTCGGCCTGGCCCGCTCGGACAGGTCCGCTGCCGCGCTGACAGCCGTCGGAGCCGACGTGCACCGAGGCGACCTCGACGATCCCGACAGCCTCACCGCGGCCGCCGCGGCCGACGGCGTCATCCACCTGGCCTTCAAGCACGACGCGATGTTCGCCGGCGACCCGGACAGCGCGGTCGCAGCGGACCTGCGCGCCATCGAGACGCTCGGAAACGCGCTCACCGGCACCGGCAAGCCGCTGGTGGCCACGTCGGGAACCATGCTGCTCGCCTTCGCGGGGCTGGACCACGCCGCCACCGAAGCCGACGCCCTCGACGCAGGGCCGCGGATCGACGCCGAGAACGCGGTGGTCGCACTCGCCCAGCGCGGCATCCGCTCGTCCGTCGTCCGGCTTGCCCCGACCGTGCACAGCACGCTGGACCACAACGGCTTCATCCCGACCCTGATCTCCATCGCCCGCTCCAAGGGCGTCGCCGCCTACGTCGGCGACGGGGCCAGCCGCTGGCCCGCCGTGCACACCCTCGACGCGGCACGCCTGTTCCGGCTGGCGCTGGAGTCCGCGCCGGCGGGCTCCCGGCTGCACGCCGTCGACGACCAGGGGATCGCCTTCCGTGAGATCGCCGAGGCCCTCGGCCAAGGACTGAACCTGCCCGTGGTCAGCATCCCGCCGACCGAGGCCGACGCCCACTTCGGCTTCCTCAGCGGCCTCGTCACGGCCGACAACCCGTCCTCGAGCACGCTGACCCAGGACCTCCTGGGCTGGAAGCCCGTCCAGCCCGGCCTCCTCGACGACCTCCGTCAGGGCCACTACTTCGAGGCCCCGGCGACCACCGCAGGCTGAGCCCACTCCCTCTCCACCCCGCCTCATCCCCGCACCCCGTTCAGGCCCTCCCCGGCTGCTCACCCAGCCGTCCGGGCCTGGCCCGAAGACCTGAGGTGCGGCGAAGACCTCGCCGGACCGACGACCTGACAACGTCCCGTGCCCTGACCCAGACCCCACCCCAGGAAGAGAAGAACCATGCCCCGCTCCCGCCCCGCGATCGACAGCGAACTCGCCGCAGCCCTTGAGGCCATGCCGATCGACCCGAATGGCGTGTTCGACCTGACCGACATCCCCGCTACCCGCCAGGCTGTCCGCGCGCTCGCCGAAACGATCGCCGCCACCATCCCCGACGAGCCCACCGTCACCGCCCACGAGATCCAGGTGCCACGCGCCGAAGGCCCGGACGTCCCGGTCCTCCTGCTACGTCCGCAGAACGCGCCCGGACCGCTGCCGGTCATCGTGTGGTTCCACGGCGGTGGACAGGTGCTCGGCTTCGCCGCCCAGGACGCACCCTGGCTCAAGCCGCTGGCCGCGGCACTGGGCTGCGCCGTCGCTGCCGTCGACTACCGACTGGCACCGGAAACCCCCGCTCCCGGTGCCGCCGAGGACGGATACACCGCCTACCAGTGGATCATCCACAACGCCGCCGATCTCGGCCTCGACCCCACCCGCATCGGCCTGGCCGGCCAGAGCGGAGGCGGAGGCATCGCCGCCGCCACCGCCCTCCTGATCCGCGACCGCGGCGCAGCGACCCCCCTGTTCCAGATGCTGCAGTACCCGATGCTCGACGACCGCAACACGACCGACTCCAGCCGGGAGATCACCGACATCGGCATCTGGGACCGCTCGACCAACCTCCTTGCCTGGCAGGCGATCCTCGGCGACCGCGCCAGCACCGTGGACGTCACCCCCTACGCCGCCGCCGCCCGGGCCAGCGACCTCGCCGGCCTGCCCCCGACCTTCATCGGCGTCGGCGAACTCGACGTCTTCCGCGACGAGAACCTCGACTACGCCACGCGCCTGCGCGCCCACGGCGTCGACGTCGAGCTGCACCTCTACCCCGGCGCCTACCACGCGTTCGACCTGTTCGCCCCGCAGTCCCAGCTCGCGGAAAGCTTCCGCCACACCTGTAACAGCTACCTCGCCCGGCACCTCACGAAGGCCCCGGCAACGCCGACTGCTTCGTACACACAGGTCTGACGGCGTGCCGCCGGTCCGGTATCCCACCGGCGCCGCCGAGCCGATTGCCACCCTGCACGGCTCGGAGGCGCATCCGAAACGTGCGACTGCATTTCCGGCGCGCGCTCAACATCACGTCGACCTGGCGAACTACCGCTCCGGACTCGCCGTCGTCCTCGCGGCCTCCGCCCTGGCCACCGTGACCCGCCTGACTGGACTGCGCCGAGGCACCCCCGCGACCGGTCCGAACCAGGCGTCCCCGGCATCCGACACACTGGACGCCTGACGGCGGACCACCGGCTGGCCCAAGCAGCGTTGAGGCAGTTCGACCCAGCAACGGACGCTACCTGCGAAAACCCGGCACCACACCCGCCGAACAATCCGCATCCGCGCTACTCTCCGACGAGGGCTGCATGACCAGTGACGAGAGCACGTACAACAGTCCGGGCGCAGGTACCGGCCCGGCGAGTGTCGTTCGGGCAGGCGTGGTGCAGGCCGCCCCGGTTCCGTTCGATCCGGTGGCCACGTTGCGTGTGGTGGAACGCTGGCTGGCCGAGGCGGCCGAGCGGAACCTGGATCTCGTGGTGTTCCCTGAGGCATTCATCGGCGGGTACCCCAAGGGATCGGCGTTCGGGGGAGTAGTGGGCGACCGAACCCCTGCCGGACGAGACGAGTTCGCCCGGTATTGGAACGGCGCCGTGGAGGTGCCCGGCCCTGTCACGGACCGCCTGGGCGAACTGGCGGCCGGGGCCCGCACCCACCTGGTCATCGGCGTCGTCGAACGGGAATACGGCACGCTCTACTGCACGGTCCTGTTCTTCTCCGACACGGGCGCCTTCCTCGGCAAGCGGCGCAAGCTCATGCCTACCGGCGCCGAGCGGATGATCTGGGGGTTCGGCGACGGCTCAACCCTTGAGGTGCATCCTACGAAGCTCGGCCGACTCGGGGCCGTGATCTGCTGGGAAAACCTCATGCCCGCAACGCGGATGGCCATGTATGCGCAAGGCATTGAACTGTACTGTGCGCCGACAGCGGACAGCAGGGGAAACCACCACGCGACCATGCGCCACATCGCCATGGAAGGCAGATGCTTCGTGCTGGCGGCGAACCAATGCCTGCGCACGAAGGACTTCCCCCCGAACCACCCCACGCCGTACGGCGACGACCCGGAGCAACTCATCTCCCGGGGCGGCAGCAGCATCATCGGCCCGCTGGGCGAGGTGCTCGCCGGGCCCGTCCTGGATCAGGAGGTCCTGCTGACCTCGGACCTCGACATGGCACTGATCCCACGGGCCCGCTACGACTTCGACCCCGTCGGCCACTATGCGCGGCCCGACATCTTCCGCCTCCACGTTGACACCACAGCCCGCCGCGCCGTACAGACCAACGACAGTGTGAGCGCATCCCCCTCGGCCGACCTGCCCAACACATTCACCTCGTCGCCTGCTACGCCTGACGACAGGTGACCGATATGTCCATCCTCGATCAGAGGTATCCCGGCTCCCTTGGACACCGCCCATGAATGCACAGCCCGTCCCCATCCCCTCCTTGAACGACATCGCGGATGCGGCCAGACGGATCCGCGGCGTAGTGCGCCGCACACCCGTGATACAGGTGGCGGCCGGGGAGTTGGAGGCGCCCGTCCCCGTCATTTTGAAGCTGGAATTCCTCCAGCACACCGGCTCCTTCAAAGTCCGCGGCGCATCCAACGCGCTCGCCCTCCTGCGCGCCGCGGAATCCGGCGCCCCGACGCCCGGCGTCTGCTGCGCGTCGGGAGGCAACCACGGGGCGGCCGTGGCCTGGGCGGCGCGCGAAGCGGGCCTGCCCGCCACCGTGTTCGTCCCCGACTTCTCGCCCAAGGCAAAGACCGACGTCATCGAATCTTTCGGCGCACGCCTGCGCCGCGTCGAAGGCTTCTACGCCGACGCACTGGCAGCCAGCCAGGACCATGCCCGCAACGAGGGCGCCTTCCACATCGACGCCTACGACGACCCGCAGACGGTGGCAGGGCAGGGCACGCTCGGCCTGGAGCTCGCCGAGCAGGTACCGGAGGGGCAGCCCGTCCTGGTCGGGTGCGGTGGAGGGGGCCTGTACGCAGGGGTCGCCCTGGCGCTGGACGGACGCAACCGCGTGACTGCAGCCGAACCGTCCTCAGCGCCCTCGCTCACAGCGGCGCTGGAGGCAGGGAAACCAGTGGACGTGGAAGTCGGCGGGATCGCCTTGGACAGCTTGGGTGCCCGCCGGGCGGGCCGCATAGCCACCGCTGTCGGCCTCTCGCTCGGCATGAAGACCCTCACCGTCGCAGACGAGGATATCGCCGCCGCCCGCGCACTCCTCTGGCAGCGGCTACGCATCGTGGCCGAACCCGGCGGAGCCACGGCTCTCGCCGCGCTGCTCGCCCACCCCGAACACTTCCCGGACGGGGCCACCGTCGTCGTCTCAGGAGCCAACACAGTACTCTCGTGAACTATTGACTCCTGAGGAGTAGTTGCCGTACCGAGAGATTGGGTTGGCCTGGGGAGTCGCCGGTATTGCTGCTGGATTGCCCTGCCCGCCGGCCGGAGCAATCTCCGCCTCGGGACGGCTGGTCCGTGCTCCGGGCCGGATGGCCCCTCGCATACTCCCGGTCACCGACACAGGCTGAAAGTGCCAGTTCCCCACGCCCCGTCCGGGAGGCAGGCCATGAACACGCCCACCATGCTGCGCGCACTGCCCACCGAGCACCGGCAGCGCCTCATGCGTCTGGCCCGGGAGGTGTTCTTCCCGCAGGGAACGCGCATCGTCGACGAAGGCGCCCGCGCGGACCGGTTCTGGATCATCCGCACCGGCTCGATCGAACTCGACACACACGTCCCCGGCCGGCGCACCGCCGTCATCGAGACCCTCGGTCACAACGAACTCGTCGGCTGGTCCTGGCTGTTCCCACCGAACGTATGGCACCTGGGCGCCACGGCGACGACGCCGGTGCGGGCCTACGAGTTCGACGCCACGGCCGTCCGCTTCCTGTGCCAGGACGACCCGGCGCCTCGGTAGGGCCGTCACCCAGTGGGTCGGCGAGGTACTCGCCCACCGCCTGCGCTCCGCCAGGACCCGGCTGCTGGACCTCTACGCCCCCTATGACGCCGGCAGCGTCGTGTGAGCGGGCCGAAGCGACGAAGGAGTCAGCATGTACGGCACCCCGCACATCGTCAGTGACGTCATGTCCCACACGGTCGCCGCCGTCGGCCGGCGGGCCACGTTCAAGGAGACCGTGCGGCTGATGCAGGACTGGAAGGTCAGCGCCCTGCCCGTCCTCGAGGGCGAGAGCCGCGTGGTCGGCGTCGTCTCCGAGGCCGACCTGCTACCGAAGGAGGAGTTCCGCGACAGCGACCCGGACCGGTACACCCAACTGCGCCGCCTCGACGACCTGGCGAAGGCCGGCGGGCTCACCGCGGAGGACCTGATGACCTCCCACGCCGTCACCGTCCGCGCAAACGCGACGCTCGCACAAGCCGCGCGGATCATGGCGCACGCCAAGGTCAAACGGCTCCCCGTCGTCGACGACGTGGGCCTCCTCGAGGGCATCGTCAGCCGCGCCGACCTGCTGAAGGTGTTCCTGCGCAGCGACGAGGAGATCGGGGAGGAGGTCTGTCGGGAGGTCGTGGCGCATCTCTTCCCCGCGCTGGTGTCGACCATCCGGGTGGAGGTGCGGGACGGCGTGGTGAAGCTCAGCGGCCACGCCCGGGACGCGTCCCTCGTGCCGGTGGCCGCGCGCCTGGTGCGGGCCGTCGAGGGTGTGGTGGACGTAGAGTTCGAGCTCACCGTCACCACACCGTACTCGGTTGCCGGCCGCCCATCACCGGCGTAGGCCGAGAACCCAGCAGGTCAATAGGCCTGACCCGCACCCCGGATCCAAGCGGTACAGGCCAGGCGGTGCGGGCGGTCGGCGTTGGAGTTCGTTGCCCGTCCGGGGGCCTCAGTGCCCTGCCTGCTTCTGCCGGTCCTGGACCTGGGTGGCGATGACGGCTGCTTGGATACGGCGCTCCACGCCGAGCTTGGCGAGCAGGCGGGAGATGTGGTTCTTCACCGTCTTCTCGGCCAGGTACAGCCGCCGGCCGATCTGGCGGTTGGTGAGACCCTCGCCGATCAGGGCGAGGATCTCGCGCTCCCGCTCGGTCAGGCCCTGCAGCCCGTCCGGCTCCTCCTGCTGCTGACCGCCGCGCAATCGGGCCATCAGCTTGGTGGTGGCGCTCGGGTCCAGCAGGGACTGGCCGGCGGCGACGGTGCGTACGGCGGACACCAGGTCCGAGCCCTGGATCTGCTTGAGGACGTACCCGGAAGCTCCCGCCATGATCGAGTCCAGCAGGGCCTCCTCGTCGTCGAAGGAGGTCAGCATCAGACAGGCGAGCTCGGGCATCTTCGAGCGCAGCTCCCGGCACACGGTCACGCCGTCACCATCGGGCAGACGGACGTCGAGGACCGCCACCTGCGGACGCAGCGCGGGGACGCGCACCAGCGCCTGCTCGACGGTGCCGGCCTCACCGATCACCTCGATGTCCGGCTCGTCGTTCAGCAGGTCGCGCACCCCGCGTCGTACCACCTCGTGGTCGTCCAGCAGGAAGACCCGGATCGGGCTGTCGGGGCCGGGCTGCTCGCTGTCCGCCATCACTGCTCCCTGGTTCCGCGTTTCTCTTCGATGTCCGCTTGTCGACCGTATCGAGGTCCGTGGGAGATCTTGGTCGGATCCTGGCGGAAGGGCCAGGGCCGGTCGGCCCTGTTTCCTCGGAGATCCGCAATCCGGGGTCAGGCACCCTGGTGGCACCCGGCAGCAAAGGCCCTTCGGCCCCGCTCCCGGGACCTGATGTCGCGGAGCAGGGCTTCCCGGGCCGTCCATTCGGGGCGGTAATGCTCGCGGGCGAGCCGTCTGTCCCTGCGGTCACGTTGCAGGGCACAGTGGGCCTCCTTCACATTTACGAATTCAGGGTCCGCATGCGGTGCTTGAGGCTGCACAGGCCGCTGGTCCCTGCGTGAGAGCTGGGTGGCCCGGCTGGGCGGTCGGACAGTGGATGGCGGGACCTACGCGGCGCAGGGATATCGGCGCTGTTGGGCGGCCGCCCGGTGCGGACGTGGGCAGTTCCACGCGCCCAGTCCCGACACGAGCGGCCCGGCTCACAGCGTCCGCAGGCCGTGCTCCCGGAATTGTTCACGCACCCGTTCCGTCAGCTCCGGAGCCGGGACGGGGGTGTCCCGCAGCGGGAAGTCGATTCCGAGAGCGTCGTACTTGTGGGCGCCGAGCTTGTGGAAAGGCAGGACATCCACCCGGTCGACGTTGCCCAGCCCGGCCAGGAAGGCGCCGAGGCCGTCCACGGCGGACGGGTCGTCGGTCCAGCCGGGGACGAGGACGTAGCGGATGTGGACGGGGACGCCGAGGCGGTCGAGGCGGGTGGCGAAGCTGAGGGTCGGGGCAAGTCGGCCGCCGGTCAGTTCGCGGTAGGTGGTGACGTCGAAGCACTTGATGTCCAGCAGCACCAGGTCGGTGTCGGCGAGGAGTTCGTCGGAGGCACGGGCGCCCAGGAAGCCGGAGGTGTCCAACGCCGTGTGCAGTCCGGCCTCCTTGCAGCGTCGCAGCACGCAGCCGGTGAAGGCCGGCTGGAGCAGCGGCTCACCGCCCGTGACCGTCACCCCTCCCCCGGCCGCGGCCACGAAACCCCGGTACTTCTCGATCTCCGCCATCACCTCGTCCACCGAGGTCTCCCTCCCGTCCCGCAGGTGCCAGGTGTCGGGGTTGGCGCAGTACAGGCAGCGCAACGGGCATCCGCTGACGAACAGCACGAACCGGGTCCCGGGACCGTCCACGCCGGTGGACAGGTCCCAGGAGTGGATCCTGCCGGTCGTCGCCGGCATCGTCGTGGTGTTCACAGCGACCCGTGGAAGGTGCGGCTGATCACGTCGAGCTGCTGTTCGCGCGTCAGCCGGACGAAGTTGACCGCGTATCCGGAGACCCGGATGGTCAGCTCCGGGTACTTCTCCGGGTGCTCCATGGCGTCCTCGAGCGTCGACCGGTTCAGCACGTTGACGTTCATGTGGAAGCCGCCGAAGGTCATGTACCCGTCGAGGATGCCGACCAGGTTGCCCGCGCGCTCGCCGGGGTCGTGGCCCAGACCTTCGGGGGTGATCGTCGTGGTGAGGGAGACGCCGTCCCGTGCCTCCTCGTACGGCAGCTTCGCCACCGACAGGGCCGATGCGACGACACCGTGCCGGTCTCGGCCGTTCATCGGGTTGGCGCCGGGCGCGAAGGGGGCTCCGGCGCGGCGGCCGTCGGGGGTGTTGCCGGTGTGCTTGCCGTAGACCACGTTCGAGGTGATGGTCAGGACGGACTGGGTGTGCTCGGCGTCCCGGTAGGTGGGGTGTTTGCGCACCTTGGCCATGAAGGATTCCACCAGGTCGACGGCGAGGCCGTCGGCGCGGTCGTCGTTGTTGCCGTACGGCGGGAACTCGCCCTCGGTCTCGTAGTCCACCGCGAGTCCGCTCTGGTCCCGGATCACCTTCACCCGGGCGTACTTGACGGCGGACAGGCTGTCGGTGGCCACCGAAAGGCCCGCGATACCGCAGGCCATGAACCGGTGCACGGGGTAGTCGTGCAGGGCCATCTCGAGGCGCTCGTAGGCGTACTTGTCGTGCATGTAGTGGATGACGTTGAGCGCGTCGACGTATGTCTCGGCCAGCCAGTCGAGCGTCCGGTCGTACGCGGCCGACAGCTCCTCGTAGTCCAGGTACTCGCCGGTCAGCGGGGGCATCTCCGGGGCGACCTGCTCGCCGGTCAGCTCGTCCCGGCCGCCGTTGATCGCGTACAGCAGGGCCTTGGCGAGGTTGACGCGGGCGCCGAAGAACTGCATCTGCTTGCCGACGGCCATGGCGGACACACAGCAGGCGATCGCGGTGTCGTCGCCGGTGCGCGGGCGCATCAGCTCGTCGGACTCGTACTGGATGGAGCTGGTGTCGATGGACACCTGCGCGCAGAACCGCTTGAAGCCCTCCGGCAGCCGTGGCGACCACAGCACCGTGAGGTTCGGCTCCGGGGCCGGACCGAGGTTGTACAACGTCTGCAGGAAACGGAAGGAGGTGCGGGTGACCAGTGGGCGGCCGTCGGCGCCGATGCCGCCGATGGACTCCGTCACCCAGGTCGGGTCGCCGGAGAAGAGCGCGTCGTACTCGGGTGTGCGCAGGAACCGGACGATCCGCAGTTTGATGACGAAGTCGTCGATCAGCTCCTGGGCTCGGGCCTCGTCGATGCGGCCCTCGTCCAGGTCGCGCTGGAGGTAGACGTCCAGGAAGGTCGAGGTGCGCCCCAGTGACATCGCGGCGCCGTTCTGCTCCTTCACCGCCGCCAGGAAGCCGAAGTAGAGCCACTGCACCGCCTCGTGCGCGGTGGCGGCGGGGCGGGTGACGTCGCAGCCGTAAGAGGCGGCCATCTCGGCCAGTTCCCCGAGCGCCCGGATCTGCTCGGCCAGTTCCTCCCGGTCGCGGATGACGTCCGGGGAGGAGGGTCGCGCGTCCAGCAGGGCCCGCTCGGCCCGCTTGGCCTCGACCAGCCTGGTGGTGCCGTACAGCGCGACGCGCCGGTAGTCGCCGATGATCCGGCCGCGGCCGTAGGCGTCCGGCAGCCCGGTGATGATCCCAGCCTTGCGGGCGGCCCGCATCGCGGGGGTGTAGGCGTCGAAGACGCCGTCGTTGTGGGTCTTGCGGTAGGCGCCGAAGACCTTCCTCACGAACGGGTCGGGTTCGTAGCCGTACGCCTGCAGCCCGTTCTCGACCATGCGCAGCCCGCCGTTGGGCATGATCGCCCGCTTCAAGGGGCTGTCGGTCTGCAGCCCGACGATCAGCTCACGCTCCCGGTCGATGTACCCGGGGGCGTGCGAGGTGATCGTGGAAGGAGTGGCGGCATCCACGTCGAGGATGCCCCTTCGGCGCTCCTCGGGGAACAAAGCGCTGACCCTGCGCCAGACGGCGAGCGTGCGCTCGGTCGCGCCGGCCAGGAACTCGGAACCGCCCACGTACGGCGTGAAGTTGGCCTGGATGAAGTCGCGTACGTCGATCCGGTCGCGCCAGCGTCGGCCGGCGAATCCACGCCAAGCCTCAGCGGGCGCGTCCACGTCTGGACGGGTTGCCACGGTCATCACTGCCTCCGCATCGTTCACGACACCGCTCACGGACGGTCCCACGGGCGGCTCCGCTGTCGATGCTCGTCTCTCGTCACCACCCGCAGCAGGGCCCGCGAGAACCCGTTGCCGCGCCGTCCGGCCCCAACGCCATGGGGCCGATCGGTCCCCGGCCTTGGCAGCCGTCACCGGCGCTCAGACGGAGAGGTGCAAGCCGTACATCGTGCGGCCGCGGACGAGTTCACGCCCGGTGACCAGTTCCGGCTCAATACGCACGAAGACCTCTTGGGGTGAGGGGACCCAGGAGTCCGGGCCGATCCGGTCCAGACGTTCCTGCTCGGCCGCGTCGGTCACGACCACGGCCCGACCGGTGACGACGACGCTCCAGCCCGAGCACGCGACTGCATCAACCGCGTCCGCCTCGAAGGCGACGACCGCGCCATCGACAGCACGGGCCAGCCCCGAGGCCGCCGAGGCGCGCAGCAGCACCACCCCGTCACTGTCCAGTGCGAAGTTGACCGGCGCGACCGCGGGCAGGGCCTGGCGCGTGTAGACGATTCGGCCGACAGGCGCCGTGGCCGGCAAGCCCAAGCACTCCTGACGGTCGAGTTCGCGGAAACCATCGTTCGAGTACATGACTCAGCCCGTCCTTCACCCGGTGGACACCTGCTGCTGTGCCTGTGCCAGATCGCCGGGTACAGGTCGGGACGGTGCCCCGCAGTGTGCCGCCGGCCCGCCCCCGACAGCCGGACAGTGACCAGCAGGCCTGGATCCTCCGGATCCGGCAGCAGGCGTACGACGGGTACCCAGCCGAAGTGGGCCGCCGCGACGCGGAGATCCGGCGGCACGACGACGTCCTTGAGGCATGGCTCCTGCTGACCGTGTGGGCCCTCGTAGCGGTGGGCGGCACGATCGTCGGCCTGGTGACCGCCCACGCAGCCGACCAGGTCTTCACCCAGCAGCGCGCCGAGCGGATCCCCGTCCGCACCGTACTGCTCAACGAGGTCCCACGTACGCCGGCCGCGGGAAGGGGCAGAGATCCGGCGTCGGCGCACGTTCGCCGGACATCATCGGACGGCTCCGCGCACCAGGGCATGACGCTCGTGTCCACCGGACGGAAGGCCGGCTCCACGGTCAGGATCTGGCTCGACGCTCAGGGAAAGTTGAGTACCCAGCCGCCGACGCCTACCAGGGCTGCCGTTGAGGCGGGGCTCCTGGGGACCGTGGCTGCCCTTGCTCTGAGCGCCGTGGTGGTTCGGCGCCGGAAGCAGCGGGCGGTGCTACCTCGACCGACGGCGCATCGCGCAGTGGGACAGGGAGTGGAACCTGGTCGGCCCACAGTGGGGGCACAAGACCAGCTGACCCACGAGGGCCCAAACCCGGCCCGTTACCCGGGCCTACGACTGAGTTCTCGGCCGCTCAGAATGGCGGGGAGCGGCCGCGTTCCGGCAGCCTGTGGCACCGCGTCGAGCGGCGTCGATTCACGCGCTGTCGAGTAGTCCGCTCTCGTAGGCGGCGATGACCAGCTGAGCCCGGTCACGGGCCTGGAGTTTGGCCAGCAGCCGACTGATATGCGTCTTGACGGTGGGCGCGGCCAGATGCAGTCGGTCGGCGATCTCGGCGTTGGACAGGCCTCGTCCGATCAGCAGCAGCACGTCGCGTTCGCGGTCGGTGAGGCCGTCCAGGCTCCGCAGCGGTCCTCGGGCCGGTTCGGGGCGGCGGGTGAACTCCTCGATCAGCCGGCGGGTGACGGTGGGTGACAGCAGCGCCTCGCCGTCCGCCACCACCGCGATCGCGTTGAGAAGCTCCTCTGGCGGAGTGTCCTTGAGCAGGAACCCGCAAGCTCCGGCGCGCAGTGCACCGAACACGTATTCGTCGAGGTCGAAGGTTGTGAGCATGAGGATCTTGACGGCTGGGTCCCGGGTGGTGATCCGCCGAGTCGCCTCGACGCCGTCAAGCTCGGGCATCCTCACGTCCATCAGCACAACCTGCGGGCAGTGCTCGGCGCACAGCGTGACGGCCTGGGCCCCGTCAGCGGCGGCGGCGACTACTCGCATGCGGGGATCGGCGTCGACCAGGACGCCGAAGGCACCGCGGACCAGGGCCTGGTCGTCAGCGATCAGCACACTGATGGGGGTTCGCGTCGCGGGGCTGTTCATGCGGCCAGTCCTGGGCCGCCGACGGCGGGATCCCCGGCCGGAACGGGGATACGGGCCGCGACCCGGAATCCCCTCAGGGGAAGGGGGCCGGCGGTGCAGGTGCCGCCGTGCAGCGCGGCGCGTTCCCGCATCCCGACGATGCCGTGGCCGCCGGGGGTCGTTTCGCTCGCTGCGGTACCGGCGCCGTCGTCGGTGACCTCGACCGTGAGCTCGTCGGCGCCGTACTGAAGCGCGACGCGGGCGTGGTCGGTGGCCGCGTGTTTGACGGTGTTGGTGAGGGCTTCCTGCACGATGCGGTAGGCCGACAGCTCGATGGCCGCCGGCAGCGGTCGCACCGTCCCGCGTACCGACAACTCCACCGCGATCCCTGCGGCCTGGGTGCCGGCGCACAGCGCCGCCACGTCGCAGAGCCCGGGGGCCGGGGCGCTGGTGGTCTCGGCGGAGGCGTCCCGGAGCACGCCCAGCAACTGCCGCATGTCGTGCAGCCCTTGCCGGCCGGTCGTCTCGATCGCCGCCAGCGCCTGGCCCGCCTGGTCCGGCCGGGTGGCGGCGACATGCCGGGCGACGCCGGCCTGCACCGTGATCACGCTGATGGCGTGCGCGACGATGTCATGCAGTTCCCGGGCGATGCGCAACCGCTCCTCGGCCAGCGCCCGCCCGGAGGACTCCTTCTCGGCGCGGAGTTGCTCCTGCGCCTGGCGACGCACGGCCGCCAGGTAGCGGCGTTGCCGGTAGACGGCCAGTCCGAGCGCCCAGCCTGCCGCCTGCACCGCCAGCGCCGCCGCCGCAGTGGCAGCGGTGCGCCACCAGTCGGGCGGGGCGTCACCGAACCGCAGCGGCGTCAGCGCGAAGCCGATCAACGCGAGCGTTCCGGCGCACGCCATCGCCGGCGCGGACACCTTCGGCGGCCGAGTGGCGGCGACGATGTAACCGACCAGCGCGACGGCCAGGAACGAGTCCCGCTCGACGCCCATCAGCTGGCAGGCCACCGTCGCGACCACCGCGACCACCAGCGCGGTCAACGCAGCCACCCGGCGCGATGCCACCGCCGCTGCCGCGGCGACGGCGGTGATCACCGCCAGCCACGGCGGTGCCGTGATCGCCCGATGCGGCATCGGCAGCAGCGCCGAGCGGACCAGCAACGCCCCCAGCGCGACCGCCAGCAGTACGTCCCCGACACGAGCACGGCGGGAGCGCAGCATCGGCAGCTCCGCGGCCGGCATCACACTCACACTCATCCGGGCCACGCTAGTCCTTCCAGCTCAGCGCCACATCAGCCCAGGGTCCCACCCGCACCGTCATACCCCGGTCTGACAAACCGCCAACAGCTCGACAAGAGGCACCGACCAGGGCTGTAGCCGAAGGCCGATGCCCTGGGCCGACGATCTGGACGGGCACCTCGGGTGAACCTGGACGGGCCATCCGAACCGCTCACCAACGAGGAGCTGACCCGTGAAAATCGAAGTCGCGGACGTCACCAAACGCTACGGCGAGGCCGTTGCGGTATCAGGCCTGACTTTCACGGTCGAGCCGGGACGTGTCACCGGTTTCCTGGGCCCCAACGGCTCGGGCAAGTCCACCACCATGCGCATGATTCTCGGCCTGGACACCCCGGATCGCGGCGACATCGCCATCGGCGGCCACCGCTACCGCGGCCTGGTCCGGCCGATGCACCAGGTCGGTGCGTTGCTGGACGCCACCGCGGTGCACCCCGCGCGCACCGGCACCGCGCATCTGCGCGCCCTGGCATGCGCCAATGGCATCGCGCCCTCGCGGGTCGATGCCCTGCTGGAACAGGTCGGCCTCGGCTCGGTTGCGCGCCGCCGGGTCGGCGGTTACTCCCTGGGGATGAAGCAACGCCTCGGCATCGCCGGCGCGTTGCTCGGCGACCCGTCAGTGCTCATGTTCGACGAGCCGGTCAACGGTCTGGACCCCGAGGGCGTGCGCTGGTTGCGCGACCTTCTGCGTGATCTGGCCGCCGAAGGCCGCACCGTGCTGGTCTCCAGCCACCTCCTGTCGGAGATGAGCCAGACCGCCGACCACCTGATCGTCATCGGCCGAGGCCGGCTCATCGCCGACACCAGCACGCAGGACTTCATCGCCGACGGCTCCGCCGCCCGGGTCATCGTCCGCGCACCGTACGGCGGTGACCTGGCCCGGGTACTGATCGCCGACGGCGCAGCCGTCGAAGCCAGAGGGGACGGGACGCTCGCGGTCACCGACCTGACCGCGGCCCGCATCGGCCACCTGGCCCACGAGGCTGGGCTGGAACTGCACGAACTGCGCCCCGATCAGGCCAGCTTGGAGGAGGCGTTCATGCAGCTCACCGCCGACGCCGTCGAACACCGGGCCCTGGCCGCCGAACTCACTGGGGAGCGATGAACCATGTCCATGCTCACCGCCACCGCCCGCCTGGCCACCGTCGGCCCCGCCGCCTGGTTCAAAGGCCTGATCAGTGCCGAGACCGTCAAGCTGCGCGCCACCCGCTCCACCTACGCCATGCTGACCGGCGCGACAGCCCTGGCCGTAGGCATCGGACCGCTGGTCGCCAAATCCACCGCGAGCCGCTGGCCGCATCTGACCGCGGCCGAACGCGCCGGCTTCGACCCGATGGCCACCACCTTCCGCGGCTTCGAAATCGCCCAGCTGATCATCGCAACCCTCGGCGTCCTCGCGGTCAGCTCGGAATACTCCACCGGACTGATCCGCACCACCTTCGCCGCCGCCCCGCAACGCCGGGCCGTCCTGGCCGCCAAGGCCCTCGTGATCGGCGCGATCGCGCTGCTGATCGGCACCGCCTTGTCGTTCGCGACGTTCTTCCCCACTCAGGCGCTGCTGGACCCCACGGGAACCAGCCTGGCCCTTGGGCATCCCGGTGTCGTCCGGGCCCTGTTGGCGATGGGCGTGTACCTCACCGCGATCGCGCTGACCGGGCTGGGGCTGGGGACGCTGACCCGCAGCACCGCCGGCGGCGTGGCAGGCCTGTTCGGCCTGGTGTTCCTGGTGCCCGGCGCCGTCTCCGCGTTGCCGGCACCGTGGAACGTGCGGATCGGCACATGGCTCCCCGGCGACCTGGCCGGCCAGCTGACCGGACTGCACCTGCAAGCCGGTGCCCTGTCCCGACCGGCATCCCTGATCGTGCTGCTGCTGTATCCGATCGTGTTCCTCGGCCTCGCCGCCATCCGCCTGCACCGTCAGGACGCCTGACATGCGCGCCGAGGACACACACAGCAGTTCCCCGCCGCGGCAACGCCTGTGGGACGTCGCCCCAGCCGCTGTCGCCGCGGTGATCGGAGCGGTGTGGATCGCCGGCCACGCCGCGACGGGCCGCGGACAGACCCACACGATCTTCCAGATCCTGGCACTGACGGAAACGACGATCGCCCTACTGCTGCGCCGCCGCAAACCCCTCGGCGCCCTGACCGGGATCCTCGTCGTCTACCTCCTGGTCGATCTCGCAGCGATCCTGCTGCTGCCCCTCGCGATCGCCCTGGCCACGGTGATGCTCACGCGCAACCGACGGGCCACCGCGATCGCCGCCGCGGTGACCCTCGGCGCAGTCGCCGCCATGCCGCTGCTCCATGGTGACCGGTCAAGCACCGTCGTCCAGCTCACGCCGGCCGCAGTCGTCACAGCGACAGCGATCCTCGGGTATCTGGGTCGTACGCTCAGACCCGGCTACCGCCAGCCCGGCCGCCCACGGCCTCACTTTGAACCGGGACAGGCGGACCCGACTTGGGTAGAAGCTGCCCCCGGACCAGGGCGACCAGGGTGCGCATGGCGATCCCGCCGATGAGCAGGGTGATTGCTGCGAGCAGCAGGTACGTGTAGGTCAGGTGGCCGGAGGGGTGGCCGTGCTCGTTCCAGCGCAGGGTGACGCTGGCGACGGCGGCCCACGAGAAGGTGAAGGCCCAGGTGCTGGGCATGAAGGGCAGGCGCACGAAGACGGGCGGCATGCGCAACTGGGCCAGGACCATGAGGGTGCCGTAGCCGGCCAGCACGGCGGTGACGGTGTCGAAGCTGCCGTCGGCTCCTGCGGGAAGCCGACGGACGGGTTGAGCGCACGGTATCCGGCCTCCTGGAGGGCCCGGGTGACCGTGCGGGCGGCCTGGTTGGCCTGTTCGTCGGTATGGCCACCGAGGGCCTCCGAAGGAGCGATACGTCAGCGCATACCCGCCGCAGCGAGCAGCGTGGTCACCGTGGGGACGACAAGCCCTCCCGCCGTGTCGGCCTTGATTCCCGCACGGGCGCTGGCGCCGTCGAAGACCAGACTGAGCTGCCGGGCCAGCAGGTCCGGGGCGCTCGCCCCGCCCCGCTCGGCCTCGGCGCGGAAGAACGCCGTCAGTTCCCCCTTGACCCGGTGGGCCACCCGGCTCGCGGGGTGACTCTGGTCCTTGAGCTCGATCTGTACGGCGAGGTAGCGGCAGCCGTGGAAGTCGGGTGCACCCGCCACGGATTCCGCCCGTTCGAAGACGTGCAGAATCCGTTCGCGGGGTGGACGGTCGTCGTCCGCCGGGGGGAGGAGGGCCGCCACATAGGAGGCAGCCTGCTCCTCCAGGCTCGCCGCCAGCAGCTCGTCCTTGCTCTCGAACAGCTGGTACATGGAGCGCTTCGACACTCCCGCCGCCTTGCACAGCGCGTCGACGCCGATGTGGACACCGTCTCGGTAAGTGAGCGTGGCCGCTGCCTCCAGCAACCGCTCTCGGGAGCTTGACTTCGCCTCGGTGGTCATATTGCGAGGTTAACTCGATTCCGCACCATTGAAAACCGATCGGTTTGCAAGCCTGTGCCGTGGTGATCCTCGACGGTGATGAACCGCAGCGACTTCGAAACCCGGCCGCCAGGAAGTGTCGGAGGCCGGGCAAGCGCCTTGACGGGGGCGACCGGACATCGGCGCCCCATCGCGCTTCCAGGACCAGTCCACCACAGCCACCCCCCCCCCGGAGCGACCCGGAGAAGTCCAAGCCCGCGCGGGCCGATGGCGCGCCTGGTTGCTCGACGTCGCGGCACGGCTGTTGTCGTGAGCCTCCGCGGCTGCCGTCACCATCCACGACCTGAAGATGGCCGTACCCGTCGGCCCGCAGATCCAGCACATTGACGGAGCGCCCGGCTCGACGTCCACGCTGCGAGGCGACCGCATCACGATGTACGTCGAGAGCCTGACGGGCACCCTCTCCGGCGCCGAGGGCATCCCCCTGCCTCCGGCCATCCGCCTCCACCTGACGCCCGACACCGTTCCGGAGTGGCTCTACGACACGGTCGGAAGGTGGACCTCAAGCTCCAACTCAGCCTGGACTACGCCGACATCGACCAGGCCGGACAGACAGGTGGAGAACTCGTCGTCCCAGGGATCCACGGATACGGAACGCGGCGCTGAAGCCGGCAGCCTGCCGGGCTTGCGCTGGGAAACCGATCGGTTTACCGTACTGGAAACCGATCGGTTTCTCATTCCGTGGAGGCAGTCATGACCACTTTGAAGAACGCGAACGTCTTCGTCACCGGCGGCAGCCGAGGCATCGGCAAGGCCCTGGTGGAGGAGCTGTACGCACGCGGTGCCGGCAAGGTCTACGCCACCGCCCGCGACCCGCGCTCGGTGACCCACCCCGACGCCGTCCCGGTGGCTCTGGAAGTCACCGACCCGAGCTCCGTGGCGGCGGCCGCCGCGCAGGCGCAGGACGTGACCGTGCTGATCAACAACGCCGGCGCCTCGGTCGGCGCATCCTTCCTCGACTCCCCGCTCGACGACGTACGCCGGGAGTTCGAGACCAACTTCTACGGCCCCCTCCTCCTCACCCGCGCCTTCGCACCGGTCATCGAACGCAACGGCGGCGGCCACCTCCTCAACGTGCACTCCGTGCTCTCCTGGATCGCCCTCGGCGGCTCCTACAGCGCATCCAAGGCCGCCCTGTGGTCACAGACCAACTCCCTGCGCCTGGAACTGCAGCCGCGAGGCATCGCCGTGACCGGCCTGCACGTCGGCTACGTCGACACCGACCTCACCGCCGGCGTCGACGCCCCCAAGTCCGACCCCCGAGACGTCGCCCGGCTCGCCCTCGACGGCGTCGAGACCGGCGCCCACGAGGTCCTCGCCGACGACATCTCCCGCCAGGTCAAGGCAGGCCTCGCCGCCGACCTCGCGGCGCTGTATCCCCAACTGGCCAAGTAGCACCCCCTTTTCCGCTCAAGGAGCCGGCGACATGCCCACCCAGGACCCCCGTCCCACCATCCGCATCCCCGGAACCACCATCCACACCCTCGCCCCGCAGGCGGGACGCGACGGCCATGAGGGCACCCTGCGCTACCTGGAGGCCGGTACCGGCGCCCCCCTGGTCCTGCTGCACACCGTGCGCACCCAGGCCGAGCACTTCCGCCTCCTCATCCCCCTGATCGCGGACCACTACACCGTGTACGCCCTTGATCTGCCGGGGATGGGCTACTCCGAGATCGTCCCCGGCGCTTCGTACGACGAGCCGGCCATGCGCGCGGGCGTCAAGCGGCTGCTGACCGAACTCGACCTGCACGACGTGACGTTGGTCGGCGAGTCCATGGGAGCGGTGCTCGCCCTGACCGCCGCTGCTGACCTCCCGGCACGGGTACGGCGCGTCGTCCCGGTGAACACGTACGACTTCCGGGGCGGGATCGCCCGCTCCAGCCTCCTCGCCCGCGTGGTGGTCAGCGGTGTCCTCGCCCCCGGCGTGGGCCCGGTGATCGCCGGGGTGGAACCCAGGCCCGCCCTCACCAAGATCCTTCAGGGCGGTCTCGGCGACAAGAGCGCGCTGCGGGAGGACTACGTGGCCGAACTCCTCCAGGTGGGCACCCGCCCCGGCTATCCGACCGTCGCCCGCGCCGTCTACCAGGCCTTGCCCAGCCTCATCGCGGCCCGCTCGCGCTACCGCGACGTCAAGGCGCCCGTCCACTTCGTCTACGGGGAGAAGGACTGGTCCCGCCCCTCGGACCGGGACGCCAACCGACACCTGCTGCCGGCCGCCGACTTCACACAGGTCCCGAAGGCAGGCCACTTCATCGCCCTGGAACGACCCGACGTGCTGGCCGGCCTCCTCAACGCGGCGGCGTGAGCGCCTTCTTGACGCCCCAAGGGGCGGGGCATGACGGAGATCCAGATCGAGGTGGACGTTCCTGCCTGGATGCGTGATGTCATGGTGGACTGCCTGTCATACGGCAGGCAGTCCGGCCGCTTCGTCCCGCCGGGTTGCGTGACCGGGGGCACTACTTTGTGTGTGCGGACTGCGGGCACGGTGGTGCTCTTGAACGGGGCGCGCGGCTATGCGGTTCACGGCCGTGACATCTCGGTGGACACGATGCCGCTTGAGGCGGCCGTCGTTCACGGGCGGGGGCCGGTCGACCTGGCTCCGGTTCAGGAACCGATGGCGCTCGCGGACGCTCCGGCCCCGCGACCCGCGGACAAGGTCCGCGCCGACAAGGAGCGCCACGCGGTGGAGTGCGGCAGTTCCCTCGTCAGGCTTGAGGTGCGTATATGTGCTGGTCGGGTAAGGGATGGAGTCGTTCGTGCTCTTTCCGCGCGTGGAAGATCCAGCAGTCGGGGAACTCGCCGTTGCTGATGACGGTGCGGAGGGTGAGGACGGCTTCGGCGCCGGGCGCTGTCCGTTCTACGTCCCCAAGCAGTCCAGCCGCGGACAGCTCCTGGCCGTGAGAGACGGCATCGACCAGATCTCGAACAACTCAACCTCACCGACGACGAACGTGAAACCCTCGAAGGCGACCGCGAAGCGCTCATGGCGCTCACAGAGCGCCTGGCAGGCATCCCCGCTCCTGCCCGTCCGACACCGAAGCATCTGGGCAACGAACGTGCCTTCATCGCCCTGACCGACCTTGGCAGGAAGCCGCTCCACAGCCAGGACTGACTACCGCCACGCACTCACCGCAGTGCGCCTTCCAAAGCACCCCGTTGATCGGAAACCCACTGATACGCCCTCTGAACCTCCCCCACCACCCCGGCATCACGGAGTCGGACCATGGCGACGTCGCCCGCGTCGGCCTGGGCCTCGATGCCACGCCAGCACCGGTCCTGCCACCACAAGACCGATGACACAAGACGTTGCCGGTCCGACAGTTCGTAACTGTCAACAATCAGCCTCATGCGCCGGGCCGCCTCCCCGACGTCGACCACGGCAGTTCCGAGACCGAGGTACTGCCAGCAGACATGAGCAACGTCATGGATCCGGCCACCCGGCGCCGCCAAGTCCCAGTCGATGAACGCCACCGGCCGAAGCTCGCCACTGACCAGCCGATAGACCGTGTTTTTGGGCGACAGGTCGTTGTGACACACGACCTCGTGCTCTCCAGCCAGTGCAGTGCCGGCCGTCAGGTCGTGGAACTCGCGCACCAGCCGGGCGACCGCCACCAGACTCTCGTCCGACGACACGGCAACAGGCTGCCGCGGCTCCCACGCCACATGACCAGCAAGGTAACTGAGCACCTCACGGCCCTCCCCGTCCACGCCGAGGTACCGCGGAGCTCCACTCCAGCCACCGGCTTCGAGCAACCCCAGCAGATCACCCACGAACTTCGTGCGAGCAGAGGCTGGACGACGCACCGTGTCCCCGACACGAACGACGGTATTGACGAAACCTCCAGGCAAGGACGACTCAGGCATGCCTCCACCCTGCCCGATCGTTACCTCGAATTGTCAATGACTTGTCAGTTCCGAGCAGCTGGCCGAAGCCAGAGCGGACGTGCAGGCGACGTGCGCGTACCGCGCGGCTGGAGCGGTGAACGCGTGATCCTGCGTTCGGCTCCGTCACCCATGCCGCGCAGGTCTACGTCGACGAGCGGCTCATGGCCGAACACAGCGGCGGCTACACACCGTTCGAGGCGGACCTGACTGGCGGCGATCGCGGAGCCGGATCCCCACTCTGGCCCGATCCGGGGCAGCCGTGTTGAGGCAGCCGGCGAAGGCGCGTACAGCATCGAGCTGCCATCGAGATTCGTCTCGTCCAGCTCCGCGCGCAACGCCCGTGCCGAGGCGGCCAGTTCGTCGGAGGCGGGTTCCACAGGCCGACGCGACCCTCGCGCTGTCCGTCCTCGGCACGCCCAACTCGTTCGACCCCGCCCAGCTCATCGCGCACCCTGGCACCGTCCAACTCGTGATCGTTGCCAAGGGGCACGAGGAGCTGGATGCGGCCCGTGCTGCCGACCGCGAACTGACCGGAGTGTTGAACCAACGGGACTGACCCGCGGCAGAAGTGATCAGGCGCCAGGTAGGGCAGCGGGCTCCGGCTCTGTGGCGGCGGCGGTGTCGCTCAGGCCGAGGCGAAGGTGTTCGACGTGGTAGAGGGCCTGGTCGAGGAGTTCGGCGACGTGGTTGTCGTACAGCGAGTACACCACGGAGCGGCCGTTGCGGGTGCCGACGACCAGGCCGAGGTTGCGCAGCAGGCGTAGTTGGTGGGAGCAGGCGGACTGTTCCATGCCGACCTCCTCCGCCAGCTCGGTCGCCGGAAGGGGGCCTTCGCGCAGGCGGGCGAGGATGAGCAGCCGGGAGGGGGTGGCCAGGGCCTGGAGGGTGGTGGCGACCCTGGCAGCGTTGGTCGCGTCCAGGCGCGTGCGCGGGACGCTGTTGTCGGGAGGTGCTGCTCCGTGACCCATGGACTCATGGTACGCGCGCCATGAACACATGAATCCATGTTCATTTGTTCCTGTTACTGTGGTGGTGTTGGAGCTGTCCGCTGTCGCGCCACCTCAAGGGAAACCGTTTCGTTGTCCTCCACCCTGACCCGTCCGGCCCCGGTCGGCACCGCCCCCGAGGCGGCGGCGGCCCGGCGCCGCACCCGGATCCTCGCGCTGCCCGAGGCTCGGTGGGCGGCTGCCGCGCTGCTTCTGTTCCTTCTCGCGCTGCCGCTGTATCTGACGGGGGCGCCGGCCTGGACGTGGGGACCCCTGTTCGCCCTCACCTACGTCACGGGCGGCTGGGAGCCGGGCTGGGCCGGCCTGCAGGCCTTGCGGGACAGGAACCTGGATGTCGACCTGCTGATGGTGGTCGCCGCACTGGGGGCGGCGGCGATCGGGCAGGTGCTGGACGGGGCGCTGCTGATCGTCATCTTCGCGACCTCCGGCGCCTTGGAGGCGATCGCCACCGCGCGCACCGCCGACTCCGTGCGCGGCCTGCTCGACCTCGCCCCCACCACCGCCACGCGGCTCGCCGACGACGGCAGTGAGCAAACGGTGCCGACCGCACAGCTCACGGTGGGCGAGGTCATTGTGGTGCGGCCCGGTGAGCGGATCGGTGCCGACGGCCGGGTGCTGGAGGGAGCCGGCGAGGTCGACCAGGCCACCATCACCGGCGAACCGCTGCCGGTGGCCAAGCAGGAGGGTGACGAAGTGTTCGCCGGCACCCTGAACGGCACCGGCGCCCTGTGGGTGAAGGTCGAGCGGGACCCGGCGGATTCGGTGATCGCACGGATCGTGGCCATGGTCGAGGAAGCCTCCGAGACCAAGGCGCCGACCCAGTTGTTCATCGAGAAGGTCGAGCAGCGCTACAGCCTCGGCATGGTCGCCGCCACCCTCGCCCTGTTCGTCCTGCCGCTGGTATTCGGCGCCGATCTGCAGTCCACCCTGCTGCGCGCCATGACCTTCATGATCGTCGCTTCGCCGTGCGCGGTGGTGCTGGCCACCATGCCGCCGCTGCTGTCCGCCATCGCCAACGCCGGACGCCACGGCGTCCTGGTGAAGTCCGCCGTGGTCATGGAACGCCTCGGCCAGGTGGACGCGGTCGCCCTGGACAAGACCGGCACGCTGACCGAGGGCACCCCGCGCGTGACCGACATCCACCCCTTGGCCGGCTCCGGCCTGACCGGGGACGAACTGCTGCGGCTCGCCGCGGCGGCCGAGCACCCCAGCGAGCACCCTCTGGCCCGCGCCATCGTGGACGCCGCCCGCGCCCGCGACCTGCACATCCCGCCAGCAGGCGACTTCGCCTCCACCCCGGGCGCCGGCGTGAGCGCACAGGTGGAAGGCCACTCGGTCACCGTCGGCAGCCCCGCCCGCCTCCTCGACTACCCCACCGCCCACCCGGCCGTCACCGTGACCGCCGGTCTGGAGGAGGAAGGGCGCACCGCCGTGCTGGTCAGCATCGACGGCACGCCGGTGGGCGCGCTGGGCATCGCCGACCGTCTGCGCGAGGAAGCCGCCGCCACCGTTACCGCCCTGGCCACGCTGACCGGCACCGTCCCGGTACTGGTCACGGGCGACAACCCCCGCGCCGCGGGCCGACTCGCCGCCGAGGCCGGCATCACCGACGTCCGCGCCGGCCTGCTGCCACAGGACAAGGTCACCACCGTGCGGGAGATGGAGCGGGCCGGACGGAAGGTGCTCGTGGTCGGCGACGGCGTCAACGACGCCCCTGCCCTGGCCGCCGCGCACACCGGCATCGCCATGGGCCGCGCCGGATCCGACCTCGCCCTGGAGACCGCCGACGCTGTCGTGGTCCGCGACGAACTGGCCACCATCCCCGCCGTCGTCGGTCTCTCCCGCCGAGCACGCCGCCTGGTCGTGCAGAACCTGGTCATCGCCGCGGTGTTCATCACCGGCCTGGTCATCTGGGACCTGGCCGGCACCCTGCCTCTGCCGCTGGGTGTCGCCGGACACGAGGGCTCCACGGTGATCGTCGGCCTCAACGGGCTGCGCCTGCTCGCCGACGGCGCCTGGCGCCGCGCCCGCACCGAGGGCCACCAGAGGTGATGGACACCCTCCCTGCGTCCGTGAACCCCGCAATCAGAACTGCTCGTCCAGGATTTCCGCATCTCGATCGCTGGTCACCGGAAGGTCATATTCGGCGCGGGCCGGCTCCGTCCTTCCAGTGGTAGAGGTCGCGCAGCAGGGCAATCTCGGCGCCGTGGTGGATCAGCTCCCTGTTGACATGCAGAACCCTGTTCTCCATGGGAAACCGCTCGGGACCCACCGGGGGTGGGTTCTCCAGGTCGGCGTCCGAGAGTGCGCGGACCCCCGCGTTCCATCTCCCGTACATCTCATCGAGCTGCTTCAGCGCCTCGTCCGCGGTCCCCGCGTAGGCGAATGTCTCCGATTCGACCTGCTGGCCGCCGAAGTACCACCCGACCCGATAGCCCAGGCAGGAGACGATGATGTGCGCCAGCCGCCAGGCAATCGTGGTCACCGGCGCCGGCTGCGGGCCAGGGGAAGCGAAGTCCATCGCCCATTCTCCCGAACCCTCCGACAACGGTGCTGCAGACGTGCCACGTGGGCGGATACTCCAGCAGCCGCGCACCGGCTCCCAGAAGTACTCCTCATCTGTGAGACCGTCCAGCCGCGGCCGTAGGTTCTTGTGCCAGTACCAGTCCAACTGCTCCGCGAGCCGCTCGCTTCTCGTCATTTCCGCACACTACATATAACGGAGCTCTTGCTCCGCGCCGCCGGCCTGGCCGTTGTCCAGACCGGCGGTCGGGGCAACGTCACGCAGGGACGCCGAGCGGCGGGTGCTCGAGCACGCGGGGCTTGTACTCGACCAGCTGGATGCGGCCGTCGAAGGTGCGGTGCCCGATCATCTCCAGGGCGACGTCCGGATAGCCGTCGTAGATGCGTTCTTCGCCCGTGGCCCCGGTGATCACCGGGAACATGCCCACCCGGAAGCGGTCGACGAGTCCGGCCCGCAGCAGGGACCGGCACAGGCTGAGGCTGCCGATCGTGCTCAGCAGCCCCGAACCACCCGCCTTCATGGCGCGGACCGCCTCGACGGCGTCGCCGCGGACGAGCCTGGAGTTGGCCCACGTCAGCGGCTCCTCGAGGGAGGAGGAGAACACCACCTTGGACGCCTGGGTGAGCTCGTCGACGGACGCCTCTTCCTCGGGCCGGAACTCGTCCTGGCCCCCCGGGACCTCACCTGCGGCGAAGCCCGACATCAGGCGGTAGGTGTTCGCTCCCATCAGATAGGTGGCCTTCGGCTGCTCGCCGAGCCACGCGAGGTACTCCGGGCCCTCAAGGCCCCAGAACCCGGGCCATCCCTCTCCCGACGCATAGCCGTCGAGGGAGGTGATGAAGTCGACGAGAAGCTCCGACATGACGGTGTCCTTTCCTGGTTGGGGTGTCATGAGCTTGGACCGGCCCGGAGCCATAAACTCATCGGCCGCGCTGCGGAGCAACGAGAACATCCATGACGCGGCAGCCGATCAGATCCGGTGCGCAGAACGGCGAGCCGCTCCGCGGAGTGGTCGAGCTGTTCGGCGGCGTCGCGGCAGTGTGCGGGCCGGCTTGAGCTGTTCGACGCCATGTTCGCCCACGGGGTGCGCGCCCACTACGTCACGACGGCGCTGAGCGCGCCGCTGCTGATGCGTACGGCAGGCAGCCCTGGTGGTGACGGTGTCCTTCGCGGTGCCCGCAAGCGAGCAGCATGCCTTCGGTGCCGCCTACGGCATGGCCAAGGCGGCGGACGACCGGCTGGCCCTGGCCGCCGCCGCGCAGTTGCGGCCGTACGGCGTGACCTCGGTGGCCCTGCATCCCGGGCTGGTGCGTACCGAAGGGGGTGATGGGGTTCGCGGACCATCTGGACCTGACCGCCTCCCAGTCACCCGAAGGCGTCGTCGCGCCGCCGTCGCCCCGGCCGACGACCCCGTCCGCCCCGCGCCGTCCGGGCAGACGCTGGACGTCGCCGCGCTGGCCGATCGCTACCGGCTGGATGTGCACGGCCGACGTCGGCTCCGGCCGTGCCGGCCGTGCCGATCGATGCCCGCCCTTGCGTGCGGAGCCCGTGGTGAGTGCACCCTGGAGACGGACCGCGAGCCGCTGCCTTGCACGCGGGCACGGCGACGGCGGCATCGCGCCGCCGCGTGTGACCGCGCGGCTCCGGACCACCCCGCTGGTGTTTTCCGGCAGCAGCTGTCCTTTCCGCCCCGTCTGGTTCGTCGTGGTGGTAGAGAGACACAGCGAGCAAGGAGAAAAGCCATGAAGTACGTGCTGCTGCTGACCCGGGGCGCCTGGCAGGAGGAGGGCTCCGAGCAGGAACGGGGCGAGGTGTTCGGCCGGATCGGGGAATGGTTCGCCAAGCACTTCGCCGACGGCACCATCACCGAGGCCCAGCAACTGCGGGAGCCGGACACCGCCACCACCGTGGTGCTGGAAGACGGCCGCTCCACCCTGATCGACCGCCCGCTGCTGGAGGCCAAGGAGGCGATCGGCGGCTACGCCGTCATCGACGTGCCCGACCTGGACGCCGCGCTGCGGTTGGCGGCCGGCTTCCCGATGCCGGACGGCAAGGTGGAGGTGCGCCCGCTTGTCGAGCGCTGAGCCGGGCGGCGCCGCGGCGCGGTCGCTGCTCGAGCGGGTCTTCCGCGAAGAGGCGGGCCGGCTGACCGCCAGCCTGGTCCGCCTCCTGGGCGACTTCGACCTGGCCGAGGAGATGGTCGCCGAGGCCGTCGTCGAGGCGCTCGCGCGCTGGCCCAGTGCCGGGCCGCCCGAGCGGCCCGGCGCCTGGCTGCTGACCTGCGCCCGCAACAAGGCGGTGGACCGCATCCGCCGCGAGAGCCGCTACCGCGACAAACTCCAGCAGGTCGCCGCGCTGCCGGAATCGGTGGACCGCGAGCCCGACGACCGCCTGCGGCTGATCTTCACCTGCTGCCACCCGGCCCTGGATGCCGACGCCCAGGTCGCCCTCACCCTGCGCGCCGTCGCCGGCCTGACCACCGCCGAGATCGCCCGCGCCTTCCTGCTCCCGGAGGCCACCCTCGCCAAGCGCCTGACCCGCGCCAAACAGAAGATCACCAAGGCCGGGATCCCCTACCGCGCCCCCGAGCCCGACGAGCTCACCGACCGTCTGCAGGCGGTCCTGCGCGTGATCTATCTCGTCTTCAACGAGGGCTACTTCACCACCGGCGGAGAGGCGGGGGTGCGCCGGGAACTGGTCGACGACGCCGAATGGCTGGCCGGCCTTCTGGTCCACGCCCTGCCGACCCAGCCCGAACCCCTCGGGCTGCTGGCGCTCATCCGGCTCCACTCCGCCCGCTGGGCAGCCCGGCTCGACAACCGCGGGCGGCTGGTGCCGCTCGCCGAGCAGGACCGCTCCCGCTGGGACACCCGGCGCATCCGCAGCGCCGTCGCCCTGATCGAGCGGGCCGCCGCCCTGCGCCGGCCGGGCCCGTACCAGATCGAGGCCGCCATCGCCGCCGTCCACTGCGAGGCCCCCAGCTGGCACGCGACCGACTGGCCCCAACTGCTGACCCTCTACGACATGCTGGCTGCCCTCGACCCCTCCCCCGTCGTCCGCCTGAGCCGGGCCGTCGCGGTCAGCCACATCGACGGACCGGCCACCGCCCTGCGCCAGGTCGACGCGCTGGCCGACAGCCTCGGCCACTACCACCTCTACCACGCCGCCCGCGCCTCCCTGCTGCGCGACCTCGGCCGAACCGACGACGCACGGCAAGCCGACCAACAGGCCCTGAAACTTACCGCCAACCCAGCCGAACGCGCCCTGCTCACCGCCCGACTACAAGACGTCCCGGCGAGGCGGCACCCCTCGTAACAAAGGGTGAGGGGCTCTTTTTGTAACGGCTCGCCCCTCGTTCGGCCGAACAGCACGCCCGGTACCTCGCTCGTTGTGCGGGTGTGGAGGACGAGCGGAGCGCTCCGGACCATGACGAACCGGTCCGTTCGGCGTGTGCAGACGGATGGCCGCGGCCGGCGGGACAACTGCGTGGCGCGCTGAGGCACTGGGCCGAGGCCGCCCTGGCGTCGCGACTGGGGATCATGCCCAAGCCGCCGGAATCGGCCGACCCGGCGACTACCGAGGCGACCGGGCGGTGCGACGGCTGACGCCGACTCGTAGGCTACGGGCCATGAACGAGATCCCCACTCCGACGCCCTCGGAAGCCTTCGAGCTACTGGTGGCCGGTAACCAGCGCTTCGTCGCGGGCACCCCCGAGCACCCGAACCAGGACGCCACCCGCCGCGCCGAGATCGCACCGGGCCAGCAGCCCTTCGCCGTGCTGTTCGGGTGTTCCGACTCCCGGCTGGCCGCCGAGATCATCTTCGACCGCGGTCTGGGCGACCTGTTCGTGGTGCGCACCGCGGGTCACGTCGTGGGCGCGGAGGTGCTGGGCAGCATCGAGTACGGCGTGGACGTGCTGGGCTGCCCACTCGTGGTGGTGCTCGGTCACGACTCGTGCGGCGCCGTCGGCGCGGCGTGCGCCGCGCTGGAGGACGGCATGGCACCCGCCGGGTACGTACGCGATGTGGTCGAGCGGGTGACCTCCAGCGTGCTGGCGGCGCGGGCCGCTGGACGGGTCGAGCCGGAGGAGATCCTCGCCGAGCACATAAGGCACACCGTCGACCTGCTGCTCGACCGGTCCCGGGTACTCGCCGAGAAGGTGGCCGCCGGCCAGGCCGCCGTGGTGGGCCTGTGCTATCGCCTGGCCGACGGCAGCGCCCAGCTGGTCGCGGCCCGCGGCCTCGAGCCGCAAGTCGCCACCGCATCCTGACCACCCTGGCCACGGCCGCCCCGGGGCGAATTCGCCGTGGCCGGCCCGGGTGGCTGCGTGAGAGTCAGGGTGCCGGACGCGCTGTGCTGGTCACACCGTGGGCCGGGGTCCGGCGGCGCGGCGGAGCCGGTTGGCGATCGCGAGTCCCAGCCCCTCCTCAGCCGGCAGGGAGGCGACGATGAGATCGCAGCCTCGTTCGTCGAGCTCGCGCAGGAACCCGTACAGCTCGCGCGCGTAGGCAGCCGTCGAAGCGGGGACCGCCAGCACGGCGTGCGCCTTCACCGGGGCGTCGGCGAGGAACGGGGGGAGAAAAACACCCACCTGATGCCCCAGCTCCTGTGCGAGCTCTGCTTCAGCGACGACCTTCTCCGGTTCTACGAGGACGACCCGCGCGCGGGGCGCGTAGTGGGAGGGGTGCTGGCCCGGTACCCGGACACGGCTCGTCGAGGGGACGGCGATCGGGTACCCCAGTACCGCCTCGAGGTCCTCGCGTGTCACCCCGCCGGGCCGGAGGATGCTGGGGATCTTCCCCGTGGCGTCGACGATGGTCGACTCGACGCCGACCTCGCAAGGGCCGCCGTCCAGGACGAAGTCGACCGCGTCCCCGAGCTCCGTACGAACGTGGTCCGCGGTGGTGGGGCTGACCGAGCCGAAGCGGTTGGCGGACGGGGCTGTGACACCACCGCCGAAGGACGACAGCAGGGCGAGTGCGACGGGGTGGTCGGGTACGCGCACGGCCACCGTCTCCAGCCCACCAGTCGCTTCGAGAGGCACCCGGTGACCGCGCCGCAGCACCAGCGTGAGGGGGCCCGGCCAGAAGTGTTCAGCCAGCAGACGCGCGGTCGCAGGCACGTCCTGGACCCAGTCGTCCAGGTGCTCCGCTCCGCCGATGTGGACGATCAGGGGGTGCGAGGGTGGGCGCCCCTTGACCTGGAAGATGCGCGCAACAGCGGCAGGATCTTCGGCGTCGGCCCCCAGACCGTAGACGGTTTCGGTCGGGAGGGCCACCAGGCCGCCGGCGCGCAGCACCTCGGCTGCCTTCTCAATGTCACTGGTTCTTGCCATCACCCTCGCAATCCTCCCACCGTTTCACTCTCCCACCCTCCATGCTCTGGCCAGCGCATGAGGACGAGGCCACGGCTGTCGGTGCCTCGTGGGAAAAGTCCGGCGAGGAGGTGACCGAACACAGCGTCGCGCGAGGGAACTCCACCGGCACGGAACCGACCTGCAGGAGTTGAGCGCCGCCGGCGTTCCGAACCAGCTCACCGCGCGCTGACCGATACTCACCATGATCGACAGAGCAGCCACTTCTCAGCGCAGCTGCTCGGCCAGTCCGACGATGATGCCCTCCGGGCCGCGGACGTAGCACAGGAGATAGCTGTCCTCGAACCTGGCGATCTCACCGACGAGTTCGGCACCGTGAGGGCGTAGCCGGGCAACGGTGTCCTCGATGTCGTCGACGGCGAACATGACGCGGTGCGTGCCCACGGTGTTGTGCGGCCGGTTGCACGGCCCGGCGCTGATCACCTCGGGACTGCGGTACTTCGCCAGCTCGAGCCGGCTGTGACCGTCCGGGGTCCGGAGCATCGCGATCTCACAGCGGACGCCCTCGAGCCCGGTGCACTGGTCGGCGAAGAGGCCCTCGATCTCCGACCTGCCCTCCAGCCCCATGCCGAGTTCCACGAAGAACGCGATGGCGGCATCCATGTCCTCGACGACGATGCCGACGTTGTCCATCCGCTGAATCGCCATGCCGGTTTCTCCTTCATCCTCGTGCAGCCGGTGGTGGCCGCTGCTTTCCCGGGGACGGAGCCGGTGGCACTTTCTCGACATACGCAGACCACCGAACTCCGAAACACCTGGCGCGTGCCTCAGCGCCGCTTCAGCAGAACGGTCGGAACTCCTTGAAGCCCGGCGTTGGCCGCGGATCGGGCAGCCGGTAGGCGCCGACCCGCACACGGCCGTTGGCCGGGTCGGCGGTCCCGTCGGCCAGAGCGCCCGGTATCGGACGCCACCCCAGATTCGTCTCGAAGTACGCCACGGCAGCGCCGACCGATGGCCACCACACATCGTCGAGCAGCACGACGCCGCCAGGTCGGACGATCTCACCCAGGAAGTGGAGATCGACGAACACGTTGTGGAAGTGGTGGCTGCCGTCGACGAACGCCGCGTCCGCGGCGAAGCCCGCGTCGGCCAACCGGGCAAGGAACCGCTGCGATGGCTCGGTCACCAACTCTGCGATGTCGTGCAGGCCGGCGCTGCGCAGCAGTTCCCACCCGACACCGTCGTACGCCGTGAACTGGAACGGGTCGATCACCACATGCCGCGGGTTCCGTGAACCGGTGCGCAGCAGCGCCTCGCTGATCGCCAGCGCCGAGCTGGCATACGCGAGTCCGATCTCGACGACCGTTTCGACTCGCTCGTCCACCAGGAGATCACGTACCTGATCACCGTCGCGCTGCGGCAGAGTGACGGTGGCGAAGTCCGGACCGCCATCGGGACTCCGAGGTGGCCCGTGCTCGGCAAGCTTGCAGCGTACGGCGGCCACTCGATCCGCCCACTCGCCTGCGACTCCGTCCGGTTGCACGATCGAGTTCACCAGGACACTCCTTCTGGCTGAGGGCACGGAACGTGGCCAACTGTGACACTCAGAGCGGCCGACTGCCGAAGCTCACCGCTTGGCATGCCTGCGGCCGATCGCGACGGATGCCGGTACAACTGTTCGACGTCGGCGTGTGTCTGATGTACGGAATTTGCCTTCCCCGGCTTGCCGTTCCTCCTCGTCACTTCACCCAGAGGTAGTACATGGTCCGCAGCGATCACAGCTTCCGTACACTTCGCAGGGCGTTCGGAACCATCGGCGCCGGCGCACTGATCACGTTGGGTACCGCTCCCTGCGCCGTGGCCGATGGTTCCGGGACCGGGCTGGTGCTGGGGACCATCGCACCGATCAGCGGAGTGCAGCCGGGGAGCACCTTCGAAGCGCCGGTCACCTTCGGCAACAAGGGCACCGAGGCGCTGCAGAAGGTCTGGCTGCGGTACACAGTCACCCGTGGGTTGGATTACGCCGACGTGCCCTCGAACTGCGTGCGGTGGGACATCCACTCGTACGACGAGTTGCCGCCCAGATCCCAGCTGACCTGCGAGTTCGACCAGGCGGTTGAGCCAGGTGTCGTGTACGCGCCCGAGAAGCTGCCCCTCAAGGCTCTGGACCGGGCGCTGTACGACGATCTCGACGTCGCCGTCGGGGACTACGACTTCGGCGCCGACGAAGGCGCCCGCGGGCCCGTGCGTGGAACGGCTCCCGCGGCGAAGCTGGTGGAGCGGCCCGGCTCCGTGCTCACCGGCAGTAGCTCGGGGAACTATGCCGAGGCCCGGGTGCGGGTGAACGCGGCGAACACGGCCGACTTCCAGGTGTCGGGAGCGCAGGTGAAGGGCCGGGTCGGAGACACCATCGACCTGCAGGTGAAGTTCACCAACGCCGGCCCCGCCTGGGTGCTGGTGGAACCGGGACCTCCGGTGCCGACCCGAGTCCTGATCAAGATTCCCTCGGGTACGACCGCGGTCAAGGCACCCCCGTGCAAGAAGCCGGCAGCCGGAACCTACGAATGCTACGTCGCACAGGGTTGGGTGGAGGAGGACCAGGTGAACACCTACTCCTTCAAGCTGAAGATCGACAAGGCGGTGTCGGGAGCCAAGGGCTCGGTGGCCCTCAATGCCGAATCCCGCCCGTACGACGTGAACAAGGCGAACGACAAGGCCGACATCCTGCTCGACGTCGACGGAAGCGGGTCGGCGGGCGGTTCGGGTTCGAGCGACGGAGGCGGGACGCCGAGGGCATCCGGGACCACCGGCAGCTCCTCGGCCACCGGATCTTCGGGGAGCGCCTCCGCCACTGGCGGTGACCTCGCCGCCACCGGTTCCGGTCCTGCGCTGCCCTTCGCGGGTGCCGCGGCCGCGGTCGTAGCCGCCGGTGCGGGGACGGTCCTGCTCGTACGTCGCCGCGCGGCCCGGCGGTAACCCGTTCCGCCGCGCAAGGGCAGACGATGACGGCGTACGACGTCGGGTACGGTTCTGTCCGCGTCGAGGCTGCCTTCCACGCGTGCCGGGTCGGGGTCGGCGAGGCTGTCGCCGCCACTTGCAGCCCTCCGTCCAGGACCCGGAGCACGAGAACGTCCGGCCCGACGACGTCGCGAAGCTGTGGAACCTGGTCGTCCGGGAAACGTCACCGCCGCTACACCGCAGCGGCGGGCACCTGAGCCCCACCCCGACACATGTGACCGAGTGGCCCGAGCGGCCTCGCCGACCGCCCGGCGCACTCACGCCGATGGCGAAAGGGGCGCTTCCTAGGCCGTTGAGACGTTGAAACTCATGACGTCGATCGAGTTGATCGCCCGCCATTGGTCCTGGCTGTAGCCGTCCCACCCCTTGGCCGCGCGGTCGGCCGGGAACTTGGCGGCCTGGTCGCGGCCCACGAGGACGAGCATGTAGATCTGCCCGATGCCCTTGACGCCCGGGTATCCGACCGGCCGGTTGTCGTCCTCCCAGCAGCCGGCGGAGGTCGGTGTCACGGGCGTGGCCGGATAGTAGCGGTTGTTCCCGGGATTCCCGAACGTGTCCTTGGTCTTGGGGTCGGGGCGTCTGATGAGGTAGAGGACCTGGCCGGCGGGCACATCGAGATTGAGCTGTCCCTTGACGCTGATTTCCGGGTTGGCGTCCGGAGTCACCGTCGAGTAGACCGCGGGCCGTTGACGGTTGGCAAAGAGCGATTCGTTGTAGCGCGAGGCCGGTGGCTGGTACCAGGAGTCGCCGAGTCGGTCGAGGTCGCACGGATCGGCGAGGGTGAGGTTCGGGCTGGTCGTGACACTCGTCGGTGTCCCGTGTGTTGGGTCCGGCGTCTTCCCGTCGTGCGTCAGCACGGCAGGGATGACCGCTGCCGCCACGGCTGCCAAGCCCGCGATGACAGCGATTTTGATCCCGTTCTTTCCGCCGCCGCTCTCCTCGGTCTCGCTCCGCGCGCCAGGCGTCGCCGTGTCGTCAGAGGACCCAGTATCGGTGTTTGTCATTTGCATCCCCCCAAGGTCAGAAGTCCGTATTAGCGGATGACCGGAATTCCGGAAAGCGGCGTACGGGCGTGGACCGGGGGGTGCGCAGTGTCTCCTCGCGCGCCCCCCGGCGGGGCCTGGTGGGGTGTGCCATCACGGGACATGCCCCATAGGCACGGTGCATCTGACTCTCTTTCGGTGAATGCCCTCTGTGTCCGTAAGTAGCGCTGTATGGTCTTCGGTTCCGGGCGCACTGTCGCGCCTCGGGGGGCAAGGGGGTGCGGGGCTTGCCGTTGGTGTTCGTGCATGGGGTCGCCAACCGGATCGACCGGGAACAGGTCGAGGAGACGAGCGCTCGACGCTCTCTGTTCGCCCGGTACGTGACGGCGTCCTGGGCGCGGCCGGACGGAGGACGGCCCGAGATCTACCAGCCGTACTGGGGAGGTTCGGGAGCGTCACTCGCGTGGGGCGGAGCGAGTATCCCCCACCGGGACCACGCGGCCGAGGAGTTCGGCACGTCCCCGGATGATCCGTTGGCGCAGGTCGTGGCCGGCGTCGTACCCGAGGGCGCGCCCCCATGTGAGCGCCTGCTCACTACGGCCCGGCATTCCATGGCCGACGCGATCGACCTGTTGCTGGCAGCAGCCCTGCTGAGTTCGCCCCGGCAGGCCGACGCGCTCGCGGCGTCGTCGTACGCCGCGCTGTCGTCGGTGCGGGCCGATCCACGTCCGGCGTGGCTGGACGATGTGGCCGACGACGAGGCGTTCGCCGTGCGGCTGTGCGACTGTGCGACTGTGCGACATGCTCGACGCCGCTGCCGAACCGGCCTCGTCTCGGGAGGAGTTCGGCGGAGGTGTACGTGCCGCTCTGATGGGGGCGGTGTCACGGGTGCGTGGCAGCGCGGTCGCCGCAGCCGGTGCGCAGGCCGCCGACGGCCTGCGGTCGTGGCTGCTGCCGCCCGTCGTCGAGTTCCTGTGCCCAGCCACGGCCGACACGCGGTGAAGCCGACCAGTCGCCACCGGCGCCGCCGCGCCGAGTGCCGGCCTTCGGGGCCTTGCGATACCGCCATCTGCCGGTTCAGCTCGGGGACGGTCTCCCACCCCGGGATCTGGCAAAACGTCGGGGACTTGGAGCAGGCCGTCCACCCCTTGGACCGCCAAGTGCAGCGACACGCCTACCAGTCAGTTGGAAACCACCCCGTGCGAGAAGCCCCCTGATCAGGCACCGTCCGTTCCCTGCTCAACCCTTTGCCCCGTCACCCGGGCCCTTCCGGACCCGGGGGCATCGCAGTGCCGCAACAGCCCTGTCGCCGCCGGAGGTCACCCGGTGACGAAGGTCGTCAGGCTCTGAGCGGGAAGCTGTCCTGTGAAGGAACCGTTCGACACGGTGATCCTGCTCTGGGACGCGAGGTTCCTGCCCGCGTCCGTCAACCAGGACGACACGCCGGACGAGGCGTTGTTCCGCAGGGTGAACTGCTGACTCACCTGCGCGGTCCCCTTGTTGACGGCCACGATGACCACACGGGAGCCGCTCCCCCTGTACGCCGAGAGGTAGACGTTCGGCTGGGGGGTCGCAGTCACCGCGATCCGCACATGCCCCGGGCGGACGAACTTCGAGAAGTGCGCGAGGCTCGCACCGCGCTTGCTGATCCGACCGTCCTCCCGCATGGGGCCGTAGGCTCGACGGATGTACCACCACACGTACGCCTGGAACTCGGCGTCCACCATCGCGCGATGGACGTGTTCCCCGACGTCCAGCGCCTGGGGCCACAGATCGGCCGAGTCGCTGCTGTTGGGGTAGTACACCTCGGTCATCCACAGTTCCTTGCCCGCGCCCTTCTGCTTGAAGAGGGGATAGGGGAAGTTCTGGAACGGTGTGCCGTACAGGTGCGCCCCGAGGATGTCCAGGTTGGCGAGGGCGGCGGGGTCGTTGAGGATCGGGTCCGAGAAGCTCTTCACGTACTGGAAGGACTCCGGAGCGATCACCTTTGTGCTGATCGAGCCGGCGTTCTCGCGCAGGAACCTGGTCATCTCGCTCGGGGTCCACCACGTCCAGTCATGAGCGTAGTCGGGCTCGTTCTGCACCGAGATGGCGTACAGGTTGACCCCGTTGCTCCGCATGTACGCGACGAAGTCGTTCAGGTGCTGCGCATAGGCGCCGTACATGTCGTAGCGGAGCCGCTTCGCGTCGGTCTGCTGGCCGTGGACGAAGGTCTCGACCATCTGAGCGGGCGGATTCCACGGCGAGGCGAAGACGGTCGCCCCGAGCTCGATCGCCCGTTTCGCGGTCGCGACCTCGCGGCTCCAGTTCGCCCGGTCCTCGGAGACGAAGATTCTCAGCATGGAGAGTCCGAGCTGTCCGTCGCCGTTGCCGAAGGCCGTGTCTCTCTGGGCAGCCGTCAGATCACCGATCCAGAGCGGGTGGTTCATGCCGCCGAATCCGCGAATCTTCTGCCGCGTCGCGGACGGGTCGACGATCACCGCGGCAGCCGCCGCGGACGGGGTACGGGGTGCTCCCACAGCCGGTGTCGCGGCAGCGAGCACCGGCAGAGCGCTCATGGTCGCGAGGACGGATCGGCGACTGGGGTGTTCCGGTCCTGCTGCGCCGGAACCATTGCGGCGTAACGACATTGCTCCTCCTTGTGGACTTCGCTCTGACGCGTGCTCACTTGTTCGCGCGTCTCGGGACCGGCGTCGCCTTGTCGCACCGCCCTGGTGCAGCGTTACGAAACTTTCGACTTCAGACGAGGCGGCTACGGCCGCAATCGCCGACAGAGTGTCGGAGGTCCTGGGACGTTTGGGAACAGTGAGTGTGGGAGCGCTCCCTTCTCTTCGAATGTTTCGGGGAAGCGAACGATCGTAAGGTGGTGTAGGGGACCGTAAGTTGGCCGTGTTCCGGCGTCAAGACTTGCCGCACTGCAAAGATTCCGGCTCCGGTTCGTTCTCCGAACTCCTCACGCCAGGAGCGAGGGTCGCCCCGACGGCGAGGGCTGCACTGTCCGCCACCTCGTCCAGGTGCTCGGCCACCACCAAATGCGGGCCAGAGCACGGCACTTTGTTGCCGGGCCCCGGTCTCAGCCGGTCCTCCGAACGGCGTCGAGAATGATGTGCTCGACGGCTTCGGGATGCGACACCATCACTGCGTGCGAGGAGTTGACGGTCTCGATCCGGGCGTGCGCACGCTCTGCCATGAAGCGTTGCCCGGCGGGCGGGATGGCCTTGTCGTTGAGTGTGATCAGGTCCCAGGACGGGACGGTCTTCCACGCCGGCTCGCCGGAGGGTTCGGTCTGGGCGGTGTAGGCGAGAGGGCGCTGAGTGGCGGCCATCAATGCGGCCGTATTCCTGGGCACGTCGGCGGCGAAGACCGCGCGGAAGTCTTCGGGTTTGACGTAGATGTCGGCGTCCTGACCCTGTGGGGCGGTGGGGTTGGGGGCAGGGCGTATGAGCGTGGTCCCGGGGCCGAGGAGGGAGCCGGGGTACTTCTTCGGGTTCAGGACGGTTGCGAGGCTCTCCCCGTTGTCGGGTACGTAGGCACCGATGTAGACGAGCGCTTTGACATTGTTCACGCCGCGAGCGGCGTTGGTGATGACGGCGCCGCCGTACGAGTGCCCGACCAGCACGATCGGTCCGCTGATCGTCTTGAGGATGGAGCGTATGTAGTCGGCGTCGCTCGTCAGGCCGCGCAGGGGGTTCGGGGCGGCGATCACCGGATAGCCGCGGTGCTGTAGATCGGCTGTCTCCTGGTTCCAGCCGCTCGAGTCGGCGAAGGCACCGTGCACGAACACGATCGTCGGCTTCGGCGTCGAGTTCTGAACGGCACCCGCGGACGCGGCTGCGGAGATCGCGGCCGGGGCGAAGACCGCCAGGGTGACAGCCAGCGTCATCACGGGACGCGTCCCGTTCCGTCGGATCGAAGGTCGATGATGCATGGCTTGATTCCTTTCACGAAGGTGTGATGCTGCGACCTGCTGCGAATTCACCGTGCGCTTGGGCTTGGGCCGTCGACCGTACGGAGCAGACCCGGGGCGGGGCTTGTGTCATGCGACTGCCTTGATGCTCAGCGCGTCATCCTCGGGTCAAGGCGGAGCGGCACCTCCTCTCGGCATGCCGCTGATCGTTGCGTCCAGGCGGCCAATGGCAGGTCATGGCGCGAAGGCTGCACAACTGCGCCGACCGGCCGCTGGAGCAGGTCACTGCCGCCGTCGCAGTCACATGACTGAAGCGGAGACGGGGGCCGCCCGGAAGCATGGGCGCCGTCGGCGTCACGTCGATCACTTCCAGGGGAAGGACTTCGATCATGGCTGGCAACGCCGTACCCGTTCTCTTCATCCACGGACTCTGGCTGCACCCGTCCTCCTGGGGACCGTGGGAGGAACTCTTCGAGAAGGCGGGCTATCGACCGATCGCGCCCGGGTGGCCAGGAGTGGCGGAGAGCGTCGAACTCGCCCGCGCCAACCCGGACGCGATCGCGGACCGCGGCATCGACGACGTGGTGGAGCACTACGCGGGCGTCATCGCCGAACTCCCGCTGCCGCCCATCCTGATCGGTCACTCCTTCGGTGGCACGATCGCCGAGAAACTGCTGGGGCAGAATCGGGCGGCGGCGGCGATCGCCATCGATGCGGCGCAGATCAAGGGCGTGCTTCCACTCCCCCTGTCGGCGTTGCGGTCGACGTTCCCCGTGTTCAGCAACCCGGCCAACAAGCACCGGGCGGTATCGCTCACGGCTGAGCAGTTCCGCTTCGCCTTCGGCAACGCGGTCAGCGCCGAGGAGTCCGACGAGCTGTACGAGCGGTGGACCATCCCGGCCCCCGGCAAGCCCCTGTTCGAGGCCGCCGCTGCCAACTTCTCGCCGCACTCCCCCGCAAAGGTCGACACCGGCAACGACAGCCGGGGACCCCTGCTGCTGATCACGGGCGGCAGAGACCACACCGTGCCGGGAGCCGTCACTCGGTCCACGCTCAAGCAGTACCGCCACTCGACGGCCGTGACCGACCTCAGGGAGTTCCCCGACCGCGGCCACTCCCTCACCATCGACGGCGGCTGGCGTGCGGTCGCCGACACCTGCCTCGAATGGCTCGGCCAACAGGGGCTGTAGCCGGTCCTGGTCAGCCGGCGCTGGAGGGGCGTCACCCAGTGCGGCCCGCCGCGCAGCGACTGCCGCCTCAGCTGCTGCTCCCGCGTTCGCGTTACGCCGCCCACCTGTGATGTCGTCCGCCGGTCTGCCGAGCGGACGCCGTAAGGAGCAAGCGAATGGCGCGTGCCGTCCATGCCGGGGCGGCGAGGGCGTCGAAGACGGTCTGGGCCGCGCGCAGCGGACCGCGTGAGGCGACCACGCGGCGCTGGCGGCGCAGCCATGCGCCGTACGCCAGGTTGACCCGGGCCCGGTACCAGGGGGAGGCTGCGGCGCCCAGGGTGGTCGCCTCGGTGAAGCGTTGCTCCATGTCGTCGTCCTCGGCGAGCAGCAGCCGGGTCAGCGCGAGCGTTCTTCGTACGCCGGGGCTGGTGGTGGTGCCGGTGACGGCCTCGATGTCGCGCAGCACACCGCGGGCCTCGTCGACGTGGCCGCAGGCGGTGGCGGCCTCTGCCACGTAGTCCAGTGCCCATACGCTCTGCGGCATGTGGTACGCGCTGTCCTGACGGTCCATCATGCGGTTGAGTTCGTGGTGGGCCTGGCCGGGCCGCTCGCTGCCCAGGGCGGCCAGACCGCGGGCGAGCTGGACGCCGTTGAGGAGTGAGATGTTGCCGCTCAGCTGGCCCGTCCGCTCGGCCTGCGCGGTCAGGTGTGCGGCCCGTTCGCCGTCCCCGCGCAGGCCGGCGAGGTTGGCCTTGCCAGCGCAGGCTTCCCACACCGGCTGTCTCGTCTCGACGGCGAAGCGGTGGCCTTCGTCCGACGCGGTGTAGGTGACCTCCCATCTGCCGAGGTAGAGGGAGGCGAAGGTCTGAAGAACCAGTACCTGGGACAGCAGGGCGGCACGGCCCTGTCGGCGCAGCCGTCGCCGGCGGTCTCGGCGAAGGCCAAGGAGCGTTCGAAGTCCGCGACCAGGAAGCCGGCCCGGGCGAGCAACCCGGTCACCGCCGGATCGCCCGGTGCGGCCTTGGCCCAGTGCGCGAGAGCATCCACGACGAGCGGGGCGTCGATGAAGGGATCGAGCAGGGCATTGACGGCGAGAGCCAGGGGGTCGGTCGCGACGGACCCGGAAGCCGCATCGTACATCGGTGGTGGGCGCGGCTTGCGTCAGGAAAATCTGAGCGCGTACAGCCGTGCGGCGAGCTGGTTTCGGGAGGTGATGTCGAGCTTGGGGAAGATGCGGTACAGGTGCGATCCGACGGTCCGCGGCGACAGGAAGAGCTGCTCGCCGATCTCCTTGTTGGACAGTCCCTCGGCGGCCAGTCGGGCAATCTGCAGCTCCTGCGGGGACAGGGCGGCCGCCGCCGAGGGCCCCTGGACGGTGATCCGATCGCCCGCCGCCCGCAGCTCCGCCCGCGCCTGGTCGGCCCAGGCACGCGCCCCGATCAGATCCAGGGTGGTCAGCGCGGAGCGCAGGGGGATCCGGGATTCGGCCACGCGGCGACGCCGTCGCAGCCACATGCCGTAGGCCAGTTCCAACCGGGCGCGGTGCCAGGGCCAGCGCGTCAGGTCCTGGCCGAGCGCGGTGGCGAACAGCGTTTCGGCCCGGTCGTCGTCGGCCAGGACCGCCCGGGCGTAGGAGAGCTGGACGTACAGGGTGTCGGACGGTCGGGTGGGCAGGCGCTCCAGTGCGCCGACCACTTCCTGTGCGTCGTCGCGGCAGCCGGCCCGCGCGGCGGCCTCGGCGAGGTACATCACTCCGTGATAGCGCTCGGCGGGGTGGAAGGCGACGTCCGCGGGATCGAACAGCCGGCGCAGCGCCTCGTAGGCCCGGCCATGCTCACCGGTGCTCAGCCAGGCGATGCCCCGCGCCAGTTGGACGCAGGCCAGCAGATCGTTCAGCCGGCGTCCGTTGGCGGTTTCCTCTGCCTGATCGGCGAGGTGCCGGGCCCGCGCGTCGTCGCCGCGCAGCGCGGCCGCGATCGCCCGCAGGGCGAGTGTGCCGGTGTCCCAGATCTCCTGGCCGGTCTCCCGGGCGAGCCGGGCCGCCTCCTCGGCGTCGGTCGCGGCCCGGTCCCACTCGCCCACTTCGAGCCGGCTCAGCAGCCCCATGGTCAGGACGTGGGCGAGCAGGCCCAGCCGCCCCTGCTCGCGCAGTCTGCCCGCGGCCCGGTCGAGGAAGTCCAGGCTGGCCACCGGGGCCCCGATCGCGTGCGCGGCCATACCGAGCAGCCGCATGGCATCGGGATCAGCGCTGGTCTGTGCCGGGACGCGTGCGAGGAGTGTGCTGACCTGTGCCGATCGCAGCACCGGCTCGGCCATGGCGAGCGCGGCGATGCAGCTGGGCTCGTGGTCCATCCCGTCGAGTTGTTCGGTGACCGCGACGATGCGGGCTCGGGCCTCCGGCCCGGTCTCGGCCCACCAGCAGCGCAGGGCCGCCCCTTGCAGCAGATTGAGCGCCAGGGTGTGTTCTCCGGTCCGCGCCGAGCGTTCCGCGGTCTCGCACAGTTCGAACACCCGCGTGGGCTCGCCGGGCACTCCGTCGTCGAAGATCTCCCGCAGCCACACCATGCGCGCCCGGTCGAGGTCGGAGAGGGTGTTGCGGCCGGCCGCGGCGAGCAGGCGGTCGACGACGTCGGCGCGGCCCAGGCCGAAGGCGTGCTCGGCGGCGAGGAGCAGGCGGTGGCCGCGGACGGCGGAGTCGGTGGTCAGCTGGGCGGAACGTTCCAGCGCTGCGATGGCCTCGGTCACGGATCCCAGCTGCATGCTGAGCCGGTGGTTGTGCTCGAGCGCGTCGGCGATCGCGTCGTCCGGACCGATCACCCCCTGGGCCTGGTGCCAGGTGCGCCGGTAGGGCTGGTCGACGAGTACCTCGGCGAGCGCGAGGTTGGCGGCCAGGCGGCGCGGGGTCGATTCGCAGTACAGGATCCCGGACCTGACCAGCGGGTGCCGAAACAGCAGGCGCTGTTCATGGAAGCGGATCAGTCCGGCCGTGGCGGCGGCGTCGAGGGCGGCGACCGTGACCGGGCGCCCGGCCAGTACCGAGGCCGCCGCGAGGATCTCCGCCAGATCGGTCTCGTAGTCGACGGCGGCGATGAGCAGGGCATCACGAACCGGGGACGGCAGCTCGGCGATCCGCCCGACGAAGGCCCGCTCCAGCCGGGAGCTCAGGGGCACGGCGGTGTGCACGGACTCCGTGACCGGCGGGAGCGCCGAGCGCCAGGCCGCCGGCAGTTCCACCAGCGCCAGCGGATTTCCCTCCGCCTGGGCCAGGATCCGCCGGCGCTCGGAGGTGTGCAGATCCGCCGCGATGGTGTCGAGGAGTCGTGCCGAGGCGACCGGGTCCAGACTGCCGACCTGCACCTCCCTCAGGCCGGCGGCACTGTAGGGCCCGGCATGGCCCTCCCGGATCGCCGCCATGATCAGGATCGGGTCGTCGCCGATCCGGCGGGCCAAGAAGGCGAGCGTCTCCTGGCTGGGCAGGTCGAGCCAGTGGGCGTCGTCGACCAGGATCGCCACGGGCTGCTGGGATCCCTGTTCGCCGAGCAGGTTCAACGTCGCCAGCCCGATCAGGAAGGGCTCGGGTGGTGTGCCGTCTCCCGAACCGAACGCCGACAGCAGAGCCAGCCGCTGTCCTTCCGGGAGCCGGTCCGCCTGACCGAGGAGGGTAATCAGCACCTGGTGGAGGCCGGCGAAGGGCAGCCGTGTCTCGGCCTCCATGCCCACCGCCTCCAGAACGAGAAACCCGGCGGCGCGGGCGAGGTCGGCCGCGGCTCGCAACAGGCTCGACTTGCCGATGCCCGCCTCACCCCGCATCAGGACGGCCGTACCGTTCTCCCACGCCTGGTCGACGATCCGGGCCAGCGTGGACAGCTCGGCCTCGCGTCCCAGCAGGTCGGGCGCCGCCGGGACGTGGTCGGGGAGGACGGATTCTGGCCTGGTCATAGGGCGCTCGCCTCGCCTCTTCGGCTGTCCGCTGGGTCGGCAACCGCATCCTATGGCCAGTTTGGGTGGACGCGCTTGCGTCGAATCACTGCATCGCGGGTGCGTCCCGCAGGTCGCGTCGGCCGCGCTCCTGGCGCAGTCGGATGACGCAAGCCGACCGCACTCCGTGAAGCCTACGGTCGCTGTATGAGCGTAGAGCCGCACGGTGAAGCCACAAAGGCCGTCATCGTTAACCGGATCCCCGACGAGGCACTCGTTCTCGTGCCGGGCGGCACGCTCAAGACCGCCACCTCCGAGGAGGGCCGTGCGCCGGCCATCGCGATGGTCCGCAACACGGTCCACATGATCCAGCCGGACCTCGACGTGTTGAAGGCCGGCCGGCCGGAGTATGCGGGGGACGCTGAAGGACTCATCGCCGCAGCCCAGGTGGTCACGGCCGAGTTCGCCACGATCGCAGCGGCCAACGACTACTGGCGCTGACGGGCTCAGATCCCTTGAGCCATGCGGCTCAAGCCCGAGCCGGTCCCGCGTCACGAGCCTCGCTGGGAACGAGATCTGATGACGAGGAAGCCGGAGGATTGCGGCGTGCTGGTCGGAAGGCAGCGAGAGATCGGCGTGCTGGGCGACTTGATCAGCCGTACACCAGCGGATGGCGCGGTGCTGGTGATGCCGGGCGACCCCGGGATCGGCAAGTCGGCTCTGCTGCGCACCGCGCAGTGCGCGGCCCGGGCTCACGGGTTGCGGGTACTGCGGCTGACCGGAGTGGAGGCCGAAGCGACGTACCCGTTCGCGGGACTTCACCAGATGCTCCGGCCGGTGCTCGGCATGGCCGACCGGCTGACGGGCACGGAACGCGCAGCTTTGATGTCGGCGTTCGGCCTGGCCGAGGGCCCACAGCCGGACCGGTTCGCCGTCGCGCTGGCGGTCACCCACCTGCTGGCCGCCCTGGCGGCCGGCGGGCCGGTCGTCGTGCTGGCCGACGATGCGCAGTGGCTCGACCCCCACACCCACGAGGTCCTGGCCTTCGTCGGCAGGCGCCTGAGCGGACCGGTCGTACTGATCGCCGCTCTGCGCACCGGCCACCCCGGCCCCCTTGTCGGCGCAGGCTTCCCCGAGCTGCTGATCGACGGTGTGGACGAGGCGGCGGCGGCACACATCCTGTCGGCCCACGGCAGCGGCCTGCGCGCGGCGGAGCGGAACCGGATCCTGCGCGAGGCATGCGGCAACCCACTCGCCCTGATCGAACTGCCTGCCGCGCTGCGCCTGTCCCCCGCGCCCGGGGAGAGGTGGCCACCGAACCTTCCCGGCCTGCTGGAGCGCGCCTTCGCCGGGCGGGTCCGTGCACTGCCCCCGCCCACCCGGGACACGCTGCTGGTGGCGGCCGTCGACTCGGCCGACGACCTCAGTGAGATCCTCAGCGCCGCGCACGTCCTGCGCGGTGAGAGTGTGACACGCGCCGATCTCGAGCCGGCCGCGGTCGCCGGGCTGCTCATCGTGGGCGAGCGCGACGTGCGGTTCAGGCATCCGCTGATGCGCTCGGCGGTCGTGCAGGCGGAGAGCCTGCAGCGGCTGCAGGCCGCCAACGCGGCCCTGGCGGACGTGCTGCCCGACGAGCCGTATCGCCGCACCTGGCACCGCGCACAGTCGATCGTCGGCCCCGACGACCGGATCGCCGACGCGCTGGAGACCAACGCCGGCATCGCCCTGAGCAGAGGTGCGGTGATGACCGCGATCAACGACCTGGAACGGTCGGCCCAGCTGACCACCCCATCGGCGCGGCGAGGGCACCGCCTGCTGGCTGCGGCCGAACACGCCTTCGGGCTCGGCCGGGCCGACCTCGTCGACCATCTCCTGCGCGAGGCGGCCAGGACCGAGCTGAGCGAACTCGACCAGGCCCGTACGGAGTGGCTGCGGGAGATCTTCCACGACGGCGTACCGGGCGATGCGGGACGCGTGCTGGGCCTGTGCGACAGCGCGGCACGCTCGGCGGCCGCAGGCGACGTCGACCTGGCCCTGAACCTCCTGCTGGGGGCGGCCCTGCGCTGCTGGTGGGCGGAGACCGGCCCGCAGCCGCGTGCCCGCGTGGTCGGCGTTCTCGAGGCGCTGCCCGGCGCCCGCCCAGACCCGCGGCACGCCGCGGCGATGGCCGTGGCCGAACCGGTGCTGCGTGCCGGCCCGGTGCTCGACCTGCTGGCCGGGGCCGACCGGCACGCGGTGAACGAGGCCGCGGACGCGGATGCGCTGCGCTTGTGGGGCATGGCCGCCCATGCGGTCGGGGACGAGGCGGCCTCCGCCCGCCTGCTGGGCGAAGCCGAGGCCCGGCTGCGCAAGCAGGGCCGCCTCGGGCTGCTGTCCCAGGTGCTCAGCATGCAGGTCATGGTCCATCTGGACCTGGGGAATCTACGACGGGCGGCAGACTGCGCACGGGAGGGGCTGTGGCTTGCCGCCGAGACCGAGCAGGCGACCTGGCGGACCGGGACGCTGGTGTGCGACGCGATCCTGCAGGCCCTGCGGGGCAATGCTGAACAGGCGCTGCACCTGGCCACCGAGGCCGAACTGGACGCCGCTCCTCGCCGGCTCAACGACCTGCTGTCCTGCGTGCAGTTGGCCCGGGGAGTCGCCTGGTTGTCCGCGGGCCGCAACCGGGACGCCTACCGGACGCTGCGGCGTGCCTTCGATCCGGCCGACGCCAGCTTCCACCAGCGCGAGCGGTTCACCCATCTGATGTTCCTCGCCGACGCGGCCGAGCGGGCCGGACACCGGGCGGATGCCCGGCAGGTCCTCGACGGACTGGAGGTGGTGGCGCGTACCGCACGGTCTCCCATCCTGCGCCTGCACCTGTCGTACGCGCGGGCGGTGCTCGCCGCCCGCGAGGAGGACGCCGAGGAGCTGTACCTGGCGGCACTCGGCGCGGACCTGTCCTCCTGGCCGCTGGTGCGTGCAAAGACCCAGCTGGCGTACGGAAGGTGGCTGCGCCGCCGCCACCGCATCACCCCGTCCCGGACCCTGCTGCACGCGGCGCAGGCCACGTTCGACCGGATCGGCGCGACCGCCTGGGCCGACGAGGCCCGCCTGGAGCTGGAGGCCACCGGCACCCGCCCGGCCTGGCCGGTGCGGACCGACCCAGAGGGCGACCACCACGACAGGGAGGAGCGCATCGGTGAGCTTCTCGCCCGCGGAAGCGCCGACGGCGAGATCGCTCAGGCGCTGAGTCTGCCCGTGAGCGTCGTGGCGCTTTACCGGCGCAAGCGGGCGGCGGAGGGCTGAGACGGCCGCGCCGGAACGGCGGACCCTGCCGCGGGCGGATCAACCGGTACGCCGGCTGACGCGGGGCGGGCCGGCCGGCGGGGCGAGCGCAGCTCGCGGCGTTCCTGCTCACTCAGCCCGCCCCAAACCCCGTACTCCCCGCCGCTGCGCAGGGCGGTACGGGCGCAGGCGTCGCGCACCGGGCAGCGTGCGCAGATCGCCCGCGCCCGCTCCTCGCGGGCACGCCGTGCGCTGCCGCGCTCTCCTTGGGGAGAGAAGAAGACCGAGCCGTCCGTGGTCCGGCACACCGCGTGGCTCTGCCAGTCCCAGTAGGACAGGAGCGGGCGGTGACGAGTCTTCATGGTGTGCTCCCTTCCGCTGTGGATGTCGGCCCGTGCCGTGTCGGCAAGCGGCGCTCGCAGCCGCCGCTCATCCGGGCCGCGGGTTGGACCTGGGCGTGTGGCTGCACGTCACACCCCACGAATGCCTGCCGGTGAGGGCCCGCTTCCGCTACGACCGCGCTCAACCGTTCGAAGTGCGCGCCGAGTTCACCAACGCAGGCGGCGGAGCGGCCACCTGGGTGCTCGCGCGGGAGCTGCTGAAGGAGGGCTTCGAGCGGACGAGCGGAGAGGGCGAGATACGGATCCTGCCGCCGTGCCCCTGCTCCTACGAGTCGAGCATGCACATCCTGCTCCTCAGACCGACCGGGGTCGCCCTGCTCGACATCCCGTCCGTCGCGCTTCGCACCTGGCTCGCGAGCACCTTCGCAGTCGTCCCGGCGGGAACAGCCGGGCAGCTGATCGACTGGGACGCCTCCTTCCTGCGCCTGCTCTCCCGGCGAAACCGCTGACCGCGGCGCCGGCGCCGGGACGGGTCCCCGCACGCCGGCACGGCGTCCCGACCGCAGTCGAATGACGCAAGCGAGCACCCCCTCCGCGGCACAAGGATGCCGAAGGGGTGCGCCCGAGAGGCGAGCAAGCCCCCTGGTGGTAGCGATACGAGGATGTGAGGACGTGGGGGTCATGGGAGCGGAACTGCAGGATCGGGTGGCGGTGGTCACCGGAGCGAGCAAGGGCATCGGACTGGCGGTGGCCACGGCGCTCGCGGCGGCCGGAGCGCGGGTGGTCGCCGCCTCGCGCACCTCGTCCGCCGAGTTGGACGCACTGGCCGACAAGCACGGCCTGGTATGGGTGCCGGTGAACCTCACCCATGCGGAGGGCGTGAGCATGCTTGCCGACACGGTGGGCGAACGCGTCGACATCCTGGTCAACAACGTGGGCTCCGCCCCCGCCCGCCCGGGCGGCTTCCTGAGCGTCACCGACGCACAATGGCAGCAGACGATCGAACTGAACCTGTTCGCGGCCGTCGCCGTGACCCGCGCGCTCCTGCCCCGCATGCTCGACGCCGGCCGGGGGGCGATCGTGAACATCGGCTCCGTCAACGCGGTGCTGCCCGATCCCACCGTGGTCGACTACAGCGCGGCGAAAGCCGCCCTGGTGAACTTCTCCAAAGCCCTGTCGAAGGAGTTCGGCGCACGCGGGGTACGCGTCAACAGCGTCAGCCCCGGACCGGTCGAGACCGAGCTGTGGCTCGGCGGAGGCGGTGTGGCGGACACGGTGTCCACGGCGGCGGGACTGACGCCGGAGCAGGTGCTGGCCCAGGCGGCGGGGGCGACCGTGACGGGCCGGTTCTCCCGGCCCCAGGAGATCGCGGACGTGGTGCTGTTCCTGGCCGGTGACCGGGCCTCCAACATCGTCGGCAGCGACTTCACCGTCGACGGCGGATTCGTCCCCACCTGGTAGCGGGCCCCGTCGCAGAAAGGAAACGGTCATGGACACCGAACTCGCCACCATGCGCGCCGTGCGCGGTCACCGCCGCGGCGGCCCCGAACGCCTGAAGTACGAGGTCGCGCCCCGGCCGGCGCCCGCCGCCGACGAGGTCCTCGTCGCCGTCCGGTCGGCCGCCATCACCTCGGGCGAACTGGCCTGGGACGCGACCTGGACAAACAGTCTCGACGGCACGGGCAGCCTGCGGCTGCCGATCGTCCCGGCCAAGGAGGTCTCGGGGCAGGTCGTCGAGGCCGGCTCGGCGGTGCACGACCTCCACCCCGGCGACGAGGTCTTCGGACTCATCCCCTTCACCCAGGACGGCGCGGCCGCCGAGTTCACCGCGGTTCCCGCCGCCGTCCTGGCGGCCAAACCGCCCTCGCTGGACCACGACGGGGCAGCAGCCCTGGCACTGCCGGGGCTGACCGCCTGGCAGGGGCTCGTCCGTCACGCCGGCCTGACGCCGGGTGACACGGTCCTCGTGCACGGCGCGGCCGGCGGGGTCGGCTCCATGGCCGTCCAGATCGCCGTCGCCCTCGGCGGGAAAGTCATCGCCACGGCCGCCGGCCAGGATGCGGAGTTCGTCCGCGCACTGGGCGCCGAACGGGTGATCGACTACACGGCGCAGCCCTTCGAGGACGCGGTCGCGGACGTCGGTGTCGTCTTCGACGCGGTGGGCGGCGACACCCAGGCCCGCTCCTGGCACGTCCTGCGCAGCGGCGGCACTCTGGTCAGCATCGTCTCCCCGCCCGGCCCAAGCCCGTCACCCGATACGCACGGCGTCTTCTTCGTGGTCGAACCCGACCGGGCCGGCCTCATCGCCCTGTCCGAGCTCGTGGAGTCCGGCCGCCTGACCCCGTACGTGGACCGAGTCGTCCCCTTGCAGGACACCGCCGGGGCGTACGCCGCGCTGGAACGCGAGCACCGCCGGGGCAAGATCGTCCTCCGCGTCTCTTGATGTGCGACACGCCGGGCGGCGCTCGGGGTAGCGTCCTGGGCGCGCTTCGGGGACAGCCCGTACCGGTTGCCGGTACGGGCACCTGCCGGCCTGCCAGGGGGAGCGCCCCCGGCGGGTGCGGTGCCCGTGTTTCGCTCCGCGCCGGGCCCGTCACCGGCTATTCCGTCCTCACATCCCCGTCGTACCGCTGCCAGTGAGTCCCGGAGCCAGCGCTGGAACCCAGAAGACGGCGACGGCCAGGACGATGGAGGCGACCCCCACCGCGCGGGCCACCACGCGGCCGGCCGGTGCGAGCTTCTCGGTGGTGATCACGGCGGTCAAGGCCACCATGGCCCACAGGTTCATCACGCCGAACGCCGCCAGCAGCACCATGAGCGACCAGCAGCAGCCGAGGCAGAAGGCCCCGTGGTGGGCTCCCGCGCGCAGATCGCGCGAGGGCCCCGGGTAGGAGGTGTAACGCAGCATGAGCCCGATCGGTGAGCGGCACCTCGCCAGGCAGCGGTCCTTGAGGGGCGTGAGCTGGTAGACGCCGTTGACCGCGAACACGGCCGCGGCCAATGCGGTCCCTGCCGCGGCGGGGAGGCTCACCGCCCGTTCCAGACCGACGGCCAGCCCGTACGCCGGCAGTCCGGCCGCGGCCCAGACAAGCAGATAGCCGACGGTGAAAACGACCATGCGCGGTACCCGGTGCACGACGATGGTGCGTGCGTACAGCGCGGCGACGGGCGCGGTGGCGGGCAGCATCATCGCAGTCATCATGAGCGTCCACACGGCCAGGAAGGCGGGTGGGCCCAGGCCCATGGTGCCCGGCATCGTCTGCATGCCGCCCCAGCGCGTCACCACCCAGACCCAGGCGGCACCTGCCACGACCAGCAGCAACCCGGCGGGGCCCGCCCCGCGCCGGACGGTGACCGGACGACCGGTCACGTGGACCACGTGAAGGGCGCCGCGTGTCCGTTGCCGCCGGCGAAGTCCCAGGACCGGCCGTACACGCCGTCGCCCGTCGCCCGGGTGGAGCGGGCTATGGTCAGCGTGCTGTTCGCCGGGTGGAACATGCCGGTCAGGGTCATGACCGGACCGTCCTCGCCGAGTTGCGGGGCTACCTGGTCCACGATCTCGATGTCGATGGCGTCGCCCACTCGGGCGGCGTGGTGGCGGCCGTCGTCGCGGTAGTCGATGGGAACGCGCTCCACGCCGAGGACCTCGCCGATGAGCGGGGTGAGCGCCGCCATCGGCCCGCCTGCCTGGCCGGAGAAGACCCTGCCCAGCGCATCCGCCTGGCCGTCGTCGGCCCCACCATCGAGGTACAGCGCCACCTGCCAGCCGCCCTCGGCCATGACCCGGGGCGCGTCGATGAAGACGGCGACGCTGCGGTCGGAGACGTCCACGCCATCCACGTTCCCGCTGTCCACATGGAACGCGAGGGTCACCTGGCAGCGCTCGTGGTCGGCCGGTGCGGTGAGGCCCGAGGTGGTACAGGGGCACACCACGTCGCAGTTGCAGCTTTCCAGATACGTGCCGTTCAGATTCCAGGGCATGGCTCTTCGCCTCCCTTTTCGGCGTCCCCCTCGGTCAGAAGATGCAACGGAAGAATCCGTCCGTCCCGGTGCCGCTTTTCTCCAGGCTAGTCTTCAACCACCCCAGGGCGCAGATCCGCCGCCAGCGCAGCTCACCATCCTGATACCGGGGCCCACGGGCACCCGCGGCCTTGGGGCCACCATCGACAGTCCTCTCCATGGTCCGTTCGGACTCCGAGCCGTGGTCGCGGTCGCGGTGCGCGGAGCTGTTGCAGCTGCTCTGGGCCCTACCTGTTCGGGCCGGAAGGTGGCGCGCTGCTGGGGCCCTGCACAGCGGCCCACAACAACCATTCCCCGCTCTGCGACCAGTTCGAGACCGCGGCCACCGCCTGCGGCTACGACCTGAGCGCGCACCGCGGCCTGCAGATCACCGCCGATCTGATCGCCCGGGCCGACAGCATCCTCGCCATGGACGGGGCGGTGAACAATGCCCTGCAGGACCGGGCGGCCGCATCCAAGCTGCCCAGGCAGCGTCTCTGTCTGAACGGGCAGGATGCCGATGTCCCCGACCCCTACGGCAGCGACCCGCCGTCTTTGACCGGGTCGCCGCGGTCATCGAGACCTGCCGGGGAATCCAGAGCACAGCACCTCCGCCGTCAGCCCCGAACTCCTCCGGCTGCTGGCGCCCGCTGGAAGCTGCATCCACCGTAGCGCCGGAATATGCGGGTCGCGTTTGTGACCCGTTCACGTTGAAATCCCGACGCGGGGAAGGCCAAGCGTGCGGGCCGGGAACAGACGGTCCGGGCGCAACAGTTGCATCGACTGAGAAGGCGGCACAGCATGGACCACCCGCCGCGCCCCAGGACCACGAAGTATGTCTGCAGGAGGACGTTTCATGACGGATCGGCCGTTGACGCTCATGGCCGTGCACGCCCACCCCGACGACGAGGCCACCGGAACCGGCGGAGTGCTCGCGCGATACGCGGCGGAAGGCATCCGCACGGTTCTCGTGACCTGTACCGACGGCGGTTGCGGTGACGGACCGGGAGGGGTCAAGCCGGGCGATCCCGGGCACGATCCGGTGGCCGTCGCCGCCATGCGGCGTCGAGAACTCGCGGCGAGCTGTGACGTGCTGAAGATCAGCGATCTGGAGATGCTGGACTATGCCGACTCCGGGATGGTGGGCTGGCCCAGCAACGACGCCCCCGGGTCCTTCTGGCAGACCCCCGTGCAGGAGGGCGCGGCGCGGCTCGCCCAGCTCATGCGGCACTACCGGCCCGATGTGGTCGTCACCTACGACGAGAACGGCTTCTATGGTCACCCCGACCACATTCAGGCCCACCGCATCACGATGGCGGCGCTTGAGATGGTCGACCTGACACCGAAGGTGTACTGGACCACCATGCCCCGCTCGGCGATGCGTCGGTTCGGCGAGATCATGTCCGAGTTCGGTGAGGACATGCCGGAGCCGGATCCCGCAGAGGCCGCCGCCATGGCGGGGATCGGCCTGCCGGACGATGAAATCACCACCTGGGTCGACACCACCGCGTTCAGTGGCCAGAAGTTCGACGCGCTGGCCGCGCATGCGAGTCAGGGCGAGAACATCTTCTTCCTGAGGATGGGCAAGGAGAAGTTCGGCGAATTGATGGGCTTGGAGACCTTCGTACGTGTCCAGGACCCCACCGGCGCGGCCGTACCCGAGAGCGATCTCTTCGCCGGACTGCGCTGAGACGCGCATCAGCCGGCCGGATGAGCGGGACGACCCACGGCGAGCTGATCACCCCGTGTCATGACGGTATACGCAGGTCGTGGGTTCGTTGCGCACGTGCGCCAGCCGTGCTTGGCTCGCCCGATGAATTTCTTGTTGACGGCCAGCGGCCTGCGCAACGAAACACTGCTGGACGCACTGCGGGACATGCTGGGAAGGCCGTTCGGATCGGCGAACGTCGTGTACGTTCCGACGGCATCGGTCGCCGAGCCCGGTGACCACGGGTGGTTCATCAAGGACATGAACCGGCTGCACGGCCTCGGCTGGCGGGAGTTCGACGTCCTGGAGCTGAATGGCCTCCCCCGCAAGATGGTCCTCGACCGGCTGCTGCACGCCGACGTCATCTACGTCGAGGGCGGCAGCCACTACCACCTCGCGCGCAGCATCACCGGCAACAACCTGGCCGACGGTTTCCTTGAAGCACTGGAGAGTCGGGTCTACGTGGGGGTCAGCGCCGGATCAATGATCTTCAGCCGCCACCTCACCGCGCACTCCGCCGACGTCATCGGGGACACCGCGGACCTCCACGTGCTCGGCGCCACCACCGTGCAGCCGCCGTTCGGCCTCTTCGACTGGTATCTCAAGCCCCACCTGTACTCCCCGGATTTCCCCGAGCGGGACGACGCCTGGGCCGATCGCATCGCCGCGCGGGCGGACTTCCCGATCTATTTCATCGATGACGACACAGCCGTCCGCGTCAGGGAAGGCAAGGTGGACGTCGTTTCCGAGGGCCGTTGGCGGTTCCATCCGTAACCCACTGCGCGGCGGGCAGCCCTGTCCAAGGAGCGCAGTCGCCATCGCCCCCGGAGCAGATCTGACCATCTCTCCCTGCTATCGGGCCTGCGCCATTACGCTGGCTGTCGCCATCGAGGACGGCGGTGGCGTCTGGGGGTGACAGGGTGCGACAGCCCAGTGTGGAGCGCGTACGCAATGAGCTGGTCGCCGGCATCGTGGACGTGCTCCAGGACTCCCCCAGCATGCGGGAACCCGCCTCCCAGGAGGTCTGGTGCCGGTTGCTCGAGGATGAGCTCGGTATGCCCGTCGAGCCGCACGGCGAGGCGCCGCTGCGTGCGTGGCTGCTGCGCGTCGCACTGGCCTGCAGCGACGCGGAGGACGGGCTCTCGTGTCTGGCGCGATCGCTGGACTACGTGGAGGAGCAGCCGGGGCCGGTTGCGGCCTTGTGGCCGTTCGTCGATGAGTGGGAGGCCGTCCGCTCCTTCCGCGGTGCCGATCTCAGACGCGTGCGGCCCGTGCTGTCGTCCGCGCGGTCCTGGCCCTTGTCCGCCATGGCGAGGCGGGCGAGCCGTTCCCGTGTTCAGGAGCTGCCCGCGTGGTGTCAGACGCCGTGGCAGGTCTTTCTGCGGCTTGCCCGCGAGGAATCGCGACCTGCTGAGCTGCCGCCCAGTCTGGCGTTCCTGGCCCTGTGCGCCGAGGAGCTGATGAAAGCCGGCTCGCGGGAGAGTGCCGAGCTGTTGCACCGCTTCAACCGTGATCAGGCGACGCGGTTGCGTGTTGAGCACCTACTGGCGCAGTGGCGGCAAGAGGAGTTCACACAGCCGGAACCTTCTCTCACGTCGGCGTATCTGGTCATCCAGTTCGAGCCCGACCGGCATGACGCGGACCGCTACTACGTCTCGCACTGGCGTCAGGCCGATTCCGCCGGCTGGCACCCGGTGCGCGGGGAGACGGTCCTGCGCAGGCGGGATGAACTGCCCGCCGTGGTCGGGGAACTGATCGAGGCTACGGAGGGCAGGTGGGCGGATCTGAGGCAGCTGGTGACGCTCGAGTTCATCCTGCCCCCGGAACTGCTCAACGAGCCGGTCGAGTGGTGGCCCAGGGAGTCCGACGCCTCGTCCCCCACCCCGCTGATCATCGACTATCAGGTGGTCGTGCGGAGTCTGGAGCGCCTGCGGCGGGCCGGCTGGCACCGCCCCTGGCACAACAAATGGCGTCAGCTGCAGGACCGCCCGAGGCAGGCCCGGTCCGTGTGGAGCAGGCCGGGCGACACCTCGCATCTCTTCCATGTGGAACACGAACTCAAAACGGACGCCGACGCGGTGTGCCTGGTCCTCAGCGAGCCGCCGTCCGATCCGTCCGGCGTGGGCCATCGCGAGCTGCTGGCCGGGCTGCGGGCGGGGATACCCGCGATGATCTGGCACCGCAGCGACTGCTCGGATCCGCAGTTCCAGGACGCCGTTGCCGATCTGGTGCAGGGCCGTAGCCTGAGCGGGCTGGTCGAACGGGTCGGGAAATGGCGCAAGGACGCGCTGGTTCTCGGCCCGGAGGCCTGGGATCAGCACGTCGGCCGCCATTTGGCGATCTTGTTCGACGATCCGGAACGCCAACCCGTTCCCTCCCGCGCGTCGGAGGCATGGCAGCCGACGGTGCCGGCGGCACCCACGTCGGAGCAACGCCGCCCCACGGACGCTGCGGGGGCTGAGACGCAGCAGGAGCGGGCGGCCGATGCCGCGGAGGTCTGCCGTGTGCACATCTCTCTGCTCGGCGAGCCTCCCGTCACGTCCGTCGGAAGCCGGCTGTCGCTGCGTGTGGTCCCGGGCCCCGCTCATCCCTGGTCCGATATGGAAACGGCGGGGCGTCCGTTGCTGGCCGTCACGGCGGCGCCCCTGACTCCCGCGGCCCTGGAGCCGGCTACGGCACTGCTGCGCCCCTCGGAACGGGACGAGGACGCGGGAGAGTTCACCTTCGTGGCACGTCATCCTGGCCGTCATGTCGTCCGCTTCACCGTTTGCCTGGAGCGCACCGGAACGGTATTGCAGCAGGTGGAGACGGAGTTCGATGTCCTTGCAGGGGACTTTCCGTCGAACTCGACCACCCACAGCACGGTGCCGCAGCGGGGCGGGAGCGGGCGATGAGCACAGAACTCACCGTTCGGGTGGTGCAGGACCCAAGTCGGGGCTTCACCACGCTGCCCGACGAGGTCACGCAGAGCCCCGACCTCATCGTCTCTCTCGACGTTCTGGCCGGCGACCGGATCCGGGCGCGCATGCACGGCCCGGCCGTGGCGTCCCTGTTCGGCACCGAGCATCGCGCCGACCTCACCGCGCGCCCGGCCGACGTACGCGCGGCAGCCATGCGGCTGTGCCGCCTGTGGAAGGACGTCTTCGTCGGCTTCAGGTCACCTGAGCACGACAGCCGCCCGCCGTCACCGGACCATCCCGAGTATCCCTTTGCGACCCTGGTGGACCTGCGTTCCCAGCCGCCCAGGGCGCTTCTCGAGGTTCTCGACGAACTGGCCCTGGCAGGACAGCAGTTGCTGTTCGCCACGCTCCTGGGCGGGACGGACCCGCAAGTCGAGGTCTTCCGCAAACACCTGGCGGGAACCCTGTCCGCCCGTGAGGGATGCCGAGTCCGGTTCGACTCCGAGCTGTACATCCCCTGGCCGATGGTGTGCCTGCGGCCCGAGGATCTGCCGCAGTTCGCCGCAGCCGGCGGACCGGCGGCCGTGTATCAGCGCTTTCTCGGCCACCGCCATCAGATCGAGCAGACCGGCGGATCCTACCCGTGGCTCGGCAGCCGCCGGCAGGCGCCGGACGTGCCCACCGTGAGCCTCAACCACGACGAGCAGGTCGACGTCCAGGGCCGCACCCGGGCAGCCGACGTGGCCGCGCTCCTCGCCCGGGACACCCACTTCGTTCAGCGCAGCAGGCGTTCCGAACTCCGGCTCGCCCTTGCCGACCACACCCTGTGCGAGCACCTGATGTACTTCTGGTGCCATGGCCACTTCATGCCGAACGGCGCCCACCCGCCCGCACTGGCCCTCAGGTTGACCGACGGCGTGCCCATCGACGCGGACACCGTGCGGGAATGCCGGCACAACGCGGGGACCGATCATCCCTTCCAGCCCTTCGTGATGATCAACGCCTGTCACGCGGGCGTACCGGCGGAGGGCTGTGATCCCGCCTTCTTCGGCGGAGCGCTCATCCGCGCGGGCGCACGGGGCGTTCTCGCCCCGCAGGTCGAGATGCCGCAGATCTTCGCGGCCGAGTACGCGCTGGAGTTCCTCACCCGCTACCTGGCCGGCCGGCACACGGCCGGCGAAGCGGCCCACAGCGCCGCCCGGTACTTCGCCGACGAACTCCACAACCCTCTGGGCTTCGCCTACGCCCTGCACTGCGGCATGGACGCACGACTGGAACGAGCCGCCCAACCGGCCGAAGCACACGGGCCGATCACGTGAGCCCGGCCACCGTGCAGCTCGTCGACCTCGACCTCGACGGCCGGCTGCTGGCACCCACGCCTCGAGGCCCGCGTCCTGTCCCCGGCGACCGGCTGCTGGACCACTTCACCCAGGAGCTGACCGCTCCCGGCTGGGCCACCGACCTTCTGGTGTACGTCCACGGCTGGCAGACCTCCCCCGACTCCTCACTCACCGCGGTCCGTCACCTGCTGGAGCTCGCGGCACGCCAGCACGAGGACCGTCCTGAGCTGTATCCGGCGCTGCGGCCCTGGCAGCCGTGGACCGTCCTGATCCGCTGGCCCTCCCGCTCCCTGCCGTCCCTGGGCGGGTACCGCCGCATCCGTGACCGAGCCCACGCCATGAGTACACGAGGTCATGCCCCCCGTGTGATCGGCCAGTTGCTCGGCTACCTGGACCTGACCCGCCCCGGCCCGGCCGCACCCGCGGTCCTCGGCACCCGCGACGGCACATACCTGCACGTCATCGGTCACTCGTTCGGCTGCCGTTTCGTCTGCGAGGCCGTCCAGTGGGCTGCTGACGAGCCGCCGACGCTCGGCTGGAGCACGCCCCGGCCACCCGGACGTCCCTTCACGGTCGACTCGATGCTGCTGCTCCAGATGGCGGCGCCCCGCGACGCCTTCGCCACGACCTTCACCGCGCTGGGCACGGCGCCCCTGCACGGTCCTGTGGTGGCCACCTACTCGCAGCACGACCGGGCCAACGGCTTCTGGCACCTGCGGGCAGAGAAACGGGCCGGCATCGGCTACGCGGGCATCGGGACCGCACCCGCGCCGGTGTCCGGCATCCTCATGCACGACACCGGCACCGCGTATCCCGTCGCCGACCTCGACCACCGCTTCGTCAGCGTCGACGCGAGCAAGGTGTTCACGCACGGAAGCGGACTCGCAGGGGCGCACTCCGACCATCTGCGTCCGGAGACCGCGCACCTCCTCCTCTCCCTGGCCAACCACTCGCGCTGAAAGCACCCTTGGCACCGCACCACACCGATCGCGCGAGGCAGGGCCGTTACCCGACACTCCGCTTCCCACTCCTCACGCTCCTCCTCCCAACACACCATCTGACGCTGCCAGTTGAACCCGGTCCCCACTTCAGTCGCTGACACGGGCCGCCGCTTCACGCTCCCTCTGCCCGGTACCCCTGAGGTGTCTGGCGACGGCCGTGGCGACCTGTTGGCCCAGGACCGTTCCAACACCCTCTGGCGCTACGACGGCAACGGCTCGGGTTCGTTCGGGCCCCGCACGAAGATCG
>NZ_JAKWBE010000034.1 GCF_022513565.1 Streptomyces gilvus
GATCAACCACACCGACCACGACGCCCAGATCCCCGTCTCCGGGGACGCCACCGAACTCCTCTCCGGCAAACCCGCGACCGGTTCGGTCACCGTACCGGCGGGCGAGGTGGCGGTGGTGCGGGAGCGGCTGTGATGCGGGGGTTCCTTCGGGAGCTGCCGCGGCGCGGCTGAGGAGCGGGGAGTGTTGCGGCGGCCGCAGTACGGGGAGCTGCCGCCGGCCTGAGTGGCGGGCGGGGCGGCCCGGTGCTGTGCTGTTGCCATGCCTGAGCTGTCGGACGTCGAGGGCTTCCGGCGGGTGTTCGTGTCCTGTGCGCAGGGCAGGGTCATCGGCCGGATCGACGTGCGGGACGCGGGCGTACTGCACGGGACGAGCGTGCGCGGGTTCCGCGAGGCGCTGGAGGGGCGCCGGTTCACGGCGTCCGAGCGGCGCGGGAAGTGGCTGCTCGCCCACACCGGCGGCCCCACGCTCATGCTGCACTTCGGGATGACCGGAAGCCTGGTGTGCGCCCGCCCCGAGGACGAGGCCGAGGCCCACGACCGGGTCCTGTTCGGCCTGGGCGCCCGGCGCCAACTCCGCTTCCGCGACCAGCGCAAGCTGCAGGGGCTGTGGCTGGCGTGGGGCGGCGACGAGGTCGAGCGGAGGCTCGCCCGCCAGGGGCCCGACGCCCTGAAGGTGGGACGGGCGGAGTTCGAGACCGTGCTCTCGCAGCGCCGGGCCGCCGTGAAGACGGTCCTCATCGACCAGTCCGCCCTGGCCGGACTCGGCAACCTGCTCGCCGACGAGATCCTGTGGCGGGCGGGCCTGCGCCCCGGCATCCGGGCGAGCGACCTCACCGAGCCCGACCGCCGCCGCCTCTACGAGCAGATGCGCCGCACCCTGCGCTCATCGGTCACCGCCGGCCGCGTCCCCCCACGCCCTTCCTGGCTCACCGGCCACCGCGACGACCGCACCCCGGCCTGCCCACGCTGCGGCACCCCGCTACGACGGTCCCGTACGGCGGGACGGGGGACGGTGTGGTGCCCGCGCTGCCAGCCGTGACCGACCGGGCGTCCGCGCCGGCCCTTCAGGAGACCTTGATGTGGGTGTCCATCCCGAGCTGCTTGTGGCCGGGCACGGGGCAGTACAGCTCATAGGTGCCCTTCTTGAGGGTGACCGTGAGCGCCGCCATGCCACCACCCTGGAGGTTCTTGGTCTTCACGTCCGACACCCCGGGGCCGTCGATCTCCAGGGCGTGGGTGACCTTGCCGGCGTTGTCGGCGGTGAACGTGTAGGTGCCGGGCGTGAAGGAGTTCCGGGACAGCTTCAGCGAGTACTCGGTCTCGGTGACCGTCACCTGCGTCCCGGACCCGGCCTTGGCCGCGCCCGCCGTGCTGCTGGAGGTACCGCTGCCACTGCTTCCGCTTCCACTGGAACAGGCGGCCAGGAAGAGCGCGGCGGAGAACGCCAGCGCCGTCGTACGGAGTGCGACTCCGGTTGAGATCATCACGTAGATCATCCCCTTCGGGTGCTTTATGGGGGATACGAGGAAGAAGGCCGCTTTGCTCATGATCCGACGGTTTGCGATCCCTGGCACTCCTGAGGGCGCCGCCCCGGTGGCCACGATCGAGCCGTGACCTCCTACTGGCACGTCGTTCTGCCGCCCCTCTGCGCCTGACCGGGCGCGGACACTGACGGCGGTGTGATCCCCCGGCCCCAACGCCCATAGGGCGGTACGCCCACAGGGCGGTCAGGGCCCTTTGTCCTGCGCCCGCTGCGAACCAGTCCCAGTCCCAGTCCCAGACGCATTCGACGACGGAAGTTCACGACTGTGCCGAATCACACGCCCTCCCAGTCTCCCCGCGCGCCCATCTCGCGCCGGCCTCCCTCCCGACGCGCGACCGAGGCTGGTGCGGAGATTCTGGTGATCAGGAGCGTGCCGACTGCGGCGAGGGGGTGCTCATGCCGGGCGCCAAGCGCTGAGCAGTTCCTCGGGGCCGTACACCGCCTGAAGGCCGGAACAACCGACCCCGCTGCGGGAGACCGCCACGAGCGGTACCGGCTCGTCGGTGATCGCCGCCCGGTGCTTCTGCAGGGCGGCCAGGTCGTGGCTGTCGAACGCGGAGTTCTCCAGCCACTTGACCGAGCCGAGGAAGAGCAACCGCTTGGCCACCGGTTGCCGGTCGGCGCCCACCAGGTCGATCTCGACGTCGTTGCTGCGGGTCCAGTAGCCACCGATCGCCGGGGCGGCAGGCAGGATCTCGTCCGGCAGGAGACGAGCGAGGGATTCCCGCACCAGGGGCTCGATGGCGCGGCCCCGCCAACTCGTCCACTGCTCCTGGATGCGGCTCAGCGTGAGATCGCCCCGCATCCGTTCGATCTCCGCCATGTGCGGGTCCACAAACGCGAGCCAGAACCGCAGGTAGGGGTCGGCCACCCGGTAGCGGCGTTCCTTCGACGGCCCCAGGGAAATGGGAAGTTCGGCGGTCACGACCCGTTTCTCGGTCAGCACGTCTGTGGCTCGGGTGAGCGTGGTGTGGGCGATGCCGCCGGCCGCGCGCGCGATGTTGGTGAAGGTCCGCTCTCCGGATCCGATGGCCCGCAGTACCTCCCTGCTCATCGCCTGCGGTGGAAACTCTGCGGCCAGTGAGCGTTCGGCGGAGACCAGCAGGGCTGAGATGGGGTTCTCCAGCGAATCGCGGAGGAACTCCCAGACGTCGGCCCCGACCCTCCACTCCGCGCAGATCAGGGGGAGACCCCCGGTGATCAGCGCGGCGTCGAACGCGGCCGCCGGAGACAGGCCGAGCATCTCGCCGATGTCGGCCGGGTTCAGGGGCCCGACGATCATTTCCCGCCCCCGCTGGTGAAAGGGACGGTCGTAGCTGTTCAGCGCCTCCATCATCGACAGATCGGACCCGACCAGGAGGAGAAGTACCGGCTTTCGGCTGAGCAGCCGGTCCCATGCTCGCTGGAGCATGCCCTCGAAGGCGTCGATGCCGTCCATGAGATACGGAACCTCGTCGATGACCACCACACTCGGGCTGTCGTCGGGAAGGATCTCCGCGAGCAGCCGCAACGCCGCGTTCCACTGCGCCGGGGTCTCCTCGGCGAACAGTTCCCGCTCCGGCAGGTTGGATCTGGCGACGGCGTCGAGCAGCTCCGTCAGTTCGTCCTCCGCCGCGCCGCCCGCAGCGGTGAAGAAGAGGTACGGCGTCTCGGTACGCCGGAGGAACTCCTCGACGAGGCTGGACTTGCCGACCCGCCGTCTTCCCCGCATGAGGACGCATTGCCCCGGTTTCGCCGACCCGACGGCGTCCTGCACTGCCTGCAAGGCGCTGCCGAGCACGCTCAGTTCGCGGTCCCGCCCGATGAAGCGACGCAAGGCAAGCCTCCCGCTAGGGATAGTATCGTCAGAGATACTATCCCTAGCGAGACCATCTTCTTCGTCCCGGAAGGCATCCGCTGCCGAATGGGGGTGGACTCCGGCGCGGTCGGCGTGGCCTTGAGTAGCCGGTCTGCCAGCGCGTTGAGGCCGCCACCGCACTTGTTCGCGGTGCAGGTGACCGCTGACTATCCAGCGCCGAGCATGTCGCGGAGATCCTTCGCGGCTTCCGTGATGTCCTCTCCGTAGCCGCCCTGAGCCAGGCGCAGCATGTACGCCACGGCGTCGTCAGGGTCTGGGTCGGTGTACGGCTCGTCGTTGTAGTCGAGGAACAGGAGCATGGCCTCAAAGGCTGTGCGCTTGTTCCGGTCGATCAGCGGATGGTTTCTTGCGATCGACTCGCCAAGGGCCGCAGCCTTCGCCCACAGGTCGGGATAGGCGTCCACGCCGAACGTCGTGTATTGCGGGCGCCCGAGGGCCGAGAGCAAAAGCCCCGGTCCCGGACCGTGGATAGATCCCCGCCAAGCAAGTAGGCGATGTCGTCCAGATCGATGTACTCGACCTCTCCCCCCGGATCGGTCACAGATCGGCCAGCCTCTCCAGTGTTTCCGAGTTGGCCTCACGGATGCGACTGACTAGCTGCTCCCGGCGCTCTGTCTTGCTCCGCTTTTGCGCCGGAGCGGCCTCCTGGGTCTTCTTCACGTCGGCGACGGTCAGGCCACCTTCTGCGAAGGCCAGAACCAGCCGCCGGTCCTGCGGCAGCGAGGACAGAAGGCGAAGGATGGTCGCGGTCTTGCCAGAACCGGGCTGAAGAGTGAGCTTCATCTGGGCTACGACATGGCGTCCCTCGTGGTCGACTCCTGCCAGGTCGACCCCATGGTCACCCTGCAAAGAGTCGAGCCACTTCATGAGCACGGCAAGAGCGGCAGTGGCTTCGTCTGCCGAGACGTCTCCGCGGTGCGTCAGACGCTCGGCCATGTGCGTGAAGGCAGCGCCTTGGAGAGCCGTCTCGTACGCCTGGTGCGCGTCTGGGTCCTGGCGTGGGGTAGCCACCTCGGTCTTGGGCACACGCGTCTCGACCACGAGGGCGTCACCCTCGTCCTTGTACTCGATCGTGTCCATCAGACTCCTCTCCTCCTCTCACGCTAACTGGCTCAGCGATTTTTCGACCACAAAAATGTCCCGGCACCCAACGCTAGGAGCCATTACCCTTTGTGACTTCTGTATCTCTCGGGGGCAAGGTGTCCGGCGTTCGTCAGTCCGGTCTCTGTTGGAGGTGCGATCACGTCCTTCACCCCCGCTCTCTCCAGCTCCCATCCCGTCCGCCGTCGACCCACACACCGTGGAGCGGGCGTGGTTCATGCGTCCAGGTGGAGCGCGCCACTGTACGAACGACCTGGACGCCATGGGCCGCGTCTGCTCGGCTCTGCCCCTCCATCCCGGTGCCGGCCGATCCCCTGCCGGAGGCAGGAGCGGCGCCAGCAGCGGAGCCGGGGCTTGAACCAGTAGAGAAAGTTGCAACTCAGTCGGTCTGCTGGGGCGTGAAGGCGTATGTACAGGCTGGGAGTTGGCTGCCCTGGCGGTGAGCGAGCGGGGATGAAGAGGACTGGGCGGATCGTCCAGGATGGATCGCGGCCGGTGCCGAGTGGGAGGACAAGGGGTACGTCTTCGCCTCGCCGACCGGCGGGCCGCTCAGCCCGAACACTGACTTCCACGTCTGGAAGCGGCTCCTTCGGGACGCGGGAGTGCGGGACGGCCGACTTCATGACGCTCGCCACACCGCCGCGACCGTCCTCCTGATCTCGGCGTCCCGGACGTCGTGGTCGACGCGATCACGGGGTGGGAGCCCGGGGGAGCGGCACGGATGCGCGCCCGGTACATGCCCGTCACCGGGACGCTGCTCCGCAAGGTCGCGCACAGGTTGGAGACGCCCTCCGGGAGCCGCCCGGAGACGGCGGTGACGACGGAAGAAAAGCCGACTGAGACGGACGAACGCCAGAGGGCCGGACCACATTCGTGGTCCGGCCCTCTGAGCTGGCGGAGGATACGAGATTCGAACTCGTGAGGGGTTGCCCCCAACACGCTTTCCAACTGTGTTGGTGCCTCTCGCGGCTGCGTACAGGGCCGTTCACCTGGGTTCATCGATGACTCTATGCCGGGTCGCGTCGAGCCTCGGGTCTCACATGAACGGCCGCGAACGGTGCTGAATGAGACGGAAACTGAGACGGCGGTGAGGGGAGGCTGTCTCACTCCTCCCCAGGTGGGATGAGGCGATCAGCGCTCTCGGCGTCGTCCAGATGTCCGTGTGCGTCGACGGTGATCGGTGTTGCTCGTCCCTTGGATGTAGCCAGCCATGCGAGCACTTGCTCGGTCAACGGGCTGTTCTCCGGTCCCTCGTCCTTTCAATACGCGCGCCATCCGCCTCCGGCGATGGCTGCCACCACTTGGCCTGCCTGCTCAAGGTGGGAGAAGTCCGGGTAGTCCGTCACCGGGCGGTGGGTTCCGCGTTTGGGATCGACCACAAGTGCCGTGCCTGCTGCCTCGTCCCAGGCGTCTACGTCCACTGTCCGCCCCCCTCCTCCAAAGGAGGGGGCCTCCTGGGCTGTATTGACGGGCTTGGATCGAGGGCTTGCCAGACTGCCTGGTGCTTGCGGCGCACAGGCTTCGGACTGGTTCGCTGGTGTTGATGGTGCTGCCATTTGGAGCAACCCAGCAGACCGATGACTCTGATCTAAGGCGATATTAGGAGGGTGAACGATAGAGATGAGAGCACGACGGAGCCTCGAAGAATGCGATTCGATAGTTTGCACAAGTGGGCTGCGACACTAGCCGCTGTCGTTGCGCTTGCTTTCTCGACTTACAACTTCGCTGAACTCCAAAAGAAGCCCAGAATCGATATGGCGCTTCCTCACCTGCTGCGCGCTGGACCAGTAGGCAACGGAACCACTTTCCAGATTCAGCCGACAGTGTCCACCAGATTCAAAACCCAGGATGTCGAGGTGATTCGCGATGCGCGTCTACAATTGACCCCCGTCGGTTCAATTTCGTCATCAAAGAAGCCAATTTTCTACTGGCATGAAACTGGAACATACGTATACGACTTCGCTTCGGATCAGGTTAACTATCACTGGACTAGCGATCCCGCCCCATTCATCGTCAGTCAGGACAAACCTCAGCAGCCCACACTAGATTTTTGGTCGGACAACTGGACCTTCCAACCCGGCCAGTACGAAGGTTCGCTTCAGTTGAGCAGATCGGAGAATCACAATCCTTTGACCAAGAGATTCTGTTTGATTGTCTCAAAGAAAGCCGCGAATGAAATCCGTGGCGCAGATGAACGGCAGATCTTCTTTTATCGTGATGACTTGCCCAAGTTCCACTCGTCTAGCAAATCTCCAGCCTGCTATCGGAGAGAGACAGATTAGGGATTCTAGCCAGTCATGCACAGTTAGGTCCGCTTCGGGAACATGGTCGTTTTCGCGGTGGCTACAAAATGCATGCGAGATGGCTGTCGGCCCCTGCTGGGCCGACGGCGATCGCTGCGAGGATCAACCATTACTGGTGTGGATCGGCCTGGTTGTTGTACCTCGGTAGTCCACGGCAGACTGCCAGGCGGTTAGGGCTGGTCGTCTTCTCCCAGGTCTGTTTCATCGATCATTCGGGTCCACTCATCCAGGACCGTCTGACTATCGATAACCTTTTGCACTGCTGCTTGAATAGTCCTGAACTGCGGCCTCAAGCGGCTGCTGCTGCGGGCGGTTTCTCCGATGTTGTTAGAGAAGTCCTGAAGCTGTGCGGTAGTTTCTTTAGTCACAGCGGCCAGCTGCTTGACTTCCTTGAAGAAATCGCGAGCCGCTTCTCGGTCTTCTGTGCTTAGGTCGCTCTCTCCCGCATGCCTGATAAACCCGATGATGCCCGGGTCAATTGACGACAACGTGGACCAGTACTCAGATCCCAACGTGTCCACCTGTTTCACGGGCTCAGTTAGTCGGGTCGAAAGCTGTTCTGCTACGCGCATTCGACCAGCAAATCCCCCTCCTCGGGCATCTGAATTAGCTATTTCTTCGGTTGCCCAAGAAGACTCCGCGCCGATAACTTGAATTACTGCCGCGAATTTCTCGACGATCTCCAGCCAGGCAGGTAGAGCTGTCTCTGCCTCTGCCATGACCTCGATGAAGCCAGGTGGCTCTTCGGCGGTAGCTTCCTGCTGTGGCAGTTCCACAGGTCTAACCGGAGGTGCAGTCTCCAATACGTTAGCGATCTTCAGTGCCAGCTTGTGAACTGCTTGCCGATATACGGGCGAGTCTTCATCTTCGAGGCGCAAATCGCGCCAGTCCTCCCACTGTCGCCTTGAGATTAGCTCGACAACTTCATCGATCGGTTGACCGTCGGACCCTTGGGTGAGTTGCGGGACGTTTACGTAATGAATGGGAAGCAGCAGTTCATCCAGTCCTAGGCTTGCTGCATGCCCGGCGAACTTGATTACTTCCCGCCGGCATTCCTGGCTCTTGAGGAATTTAGGCGTGACGACTGGAATTAGAAATGTGGTTCCAGTGAGGGCGGAGTCTAGCCGCGCGCGCCATGCATCTCCCCATTCGATGGATCTTTTATCGAGGAAGATTTCTAGTGGTTCACCAGTAATCATTTCGAACGCGCTCGCGATGCGCTCGGACAAGCGTACGATCCGTCCGCCATCCAGTTCATCATCGCGATGTGTGTAGCTCCAGAACCCCGCTGGCTGCTCATTGGTCATAGTTTGGGAGGGTAGTCAGTTGAGGTGCGACGCACGTCGAGTTCTGCAAACCGAGGTCGGCGCAGCGACTTTGGCCGGGAGCTGCTTTGGCGCGAGTGATCATGGCCCCGTAAGCTTCCGGCGCGTCGGGCAGTCTGTTGACCTGCCCGTTAAGCACGACGTTGGGGCCATGATCTTCGAGGCTCGCGCCAAAGTGGCTGGCTAAAGTCGTGGAGCCGACCGCCCCAGCCACGATGCCACTCCTTCTCTCACGGCAAGCGGCTGATTGCTGTGCGCGCGGCACGGGCGCCGGCCGGGCTGGAGCGGGGCGGAGACAGGAGCGCAGGCCCGGCCGGGGGCCGGGCCGCGCGCGGGGAGCGGAGCGAGCCGCCTTGAACCAGTAGAGAAAGTTGTAACTCAGTCGGTCGGCTGGGGCGTGAAGGCGTATGCGCAGGCTGGGAGTTGGGCGCCCTGGCGGTCAGCGAGCGGGATGAAGAGGACTGGGCGGATCGTCCAGGTGATGCGGGTGTTGGCCTGGGTGACTGACACCGTGCAGGGCTCGGCACGTAGGAGGGCTCGCCTGGTGTCGATGCGGCCGTTGTAGAGCCAGTCCCATGCCTCTTCGGATGCGTCGGCGTCGAGGGCCGGTGAGATGGTGCGCAGGGTGACCGCAACCCATCTGTCGGCCTGGGGCGCCGTGTAGGCGTCGAGAGATGCCCGCAGCGTCGGTGGCTGTCCGGTGGTGAGGTCTTGAGTCCAGCATTCGCACCAGTAGCCGGGTGTGGGTGTCTTCATGTGGCCGGTCCTGGTGGGTAGGTGACGAGGACGTAGCGGGTGTGCTCGTCGGAGAGGGTGAGTTGGTAGGCCGTGCCGGTGGTCAGGTAGGTGAGGGCTCGTTCGTGTTCGGTCTCGTCGGTGAGCCAGTGGCGGCCCGGTTGGGCGTGTGGGGCGTCGAGTTGGTCGGTGATGTGGCTCGTACGTTCTTTGAGCCAGCGCAATGCCAGGCGGGCGCTGCTGGCGTCGTGGGCGCTCAGGGTGATGGAGCGGGGCTGGTGAAACGGGTAGGCGGCGGCGAGGCACTGGAATGTGGCGCGGCGTGTGCCGACCGGGCCGGGTAAGGCTTCGGTCGAGGTCGGTGTCACCACAGGGAGCCTCCCGGGTGGCCGTCGGTGAAGAGTTCCGCGGTGATGGTGTGGCGGCCCTGGCTGTCGTGGACGATGACGCGGTGTGCGAGGGCGTTGACCATGCCCAGGCCGCGGCCGTGCTCGGCCTCCTGGTCCTGGTGCTCAACCTTCGGGGCGCTGCCCGTGCCTCCTTCGTCCGTCACTGACAGGGCGACCACCTGTGCCGATACCGCGAGGGCCAGGTGGAAGCTGCCGCGCTGGTGCCCGCTGGCGGTGTGGAGGATCGCGTTCGCGCTCAGTTCGCTGACGATCAGTTCGGCGTCCTCGGCCAGGGGTGAGCCGCGCAGGATGTCGCGGGTCCAGCGGCGGGCTCTGCTGACCTCTTCGGGAAATCCTGGGCAAGACAGGCCCCAGACCCGGGCTGTACTCGTATACTCGTGCATACAAGTTCCTTCGTGCTGGTAGGCCGCCATGTGCAGCGGGTTCGGGCTAGACGAGTTTCACGCCGTCGTGGGCGCGGATGGCCGGCGGGGACGCCGCGTCGAGTGCGTCCAGGACGCGGATCGCGTACGCCTCGTCGGCAAGGTCGGAGACTTCTTCACGGGTGGCCCAGCGCAGGGCGCGGGTCTCGTCGCCGGTGGTCGGTGCGCCGTCGGCGGCCTGGCAGCGGAAGACCAGCGAGACGATCAGACCCGTCATGTTCTTGTAGACCCCGGTCAGGGTCGCGGGAAGCGCGATCTTGATGCCGGTTTCTTCGAGGACTTCGCGTTGCAGGGCCTCGGGGATGGTTTCCTCGCGTTCGAGGACGCCGCCCGGGGGTTCCCACTTGCCGTTGTCGCGGCGCTGGATCAAGAGGGCGCGGCCCAGGGCATCGACGATCACTCCGGCGACGCTCACGGAGTGCGGACGGTCCATGCTCACGTTCCTCGGCCCTCTCGGCTGGCTAGGCTCTCCACCGTAGCAACAACACTCGCCCACACGTCTAGATACCTAAAGGAGTATGCGCGTGAGTCCTTCTCTTCCCTCCGGTCTCCTCGGCGACCTGGACCCCACGAGTGATCGTGCGGTCTTCCGGCAGATCGCCGACCAGCTGCGCGAGGCCATCGACCGCGGGCGATTCCACGAGGGCGACAAGCTGCCCTCGGAAGCCGACCTTGTCGAGCACTACGGGGTATCCCGCATGACGGTCCGAAACTCCTTCTCCATCCTCCAGGGGGAAGGGCTCGTGCACGCCGAACACGGCAAGGGCGTCTTCGTCCGGCCACGGCCACCCGTGCGGCGCCTCGCCTCGGACCGGTTCGCGCGGCGGCATCGGGAGCAGGGCAAGTCCGCCTTCATCGTCGAGGCCGACGCCGCCGGCAGTCACCCCCAGGTCGACTCGCTGGAGGTCAAGGAGGAGAAGGCCAGTCCAGACGTCTCCGCACGGCTCGGCTCCGTGCGGCGGGTGCTGGCCCGTCGGCGGCGGTATCTGCTGGACGGACGGCCGGTCGAGTTCGCCACCTCCTTCCTGCCCCTCGACATCGCTCGCGGCACGCAGATCGCCGAACCCAACCCCGGGCCCGGCGGCATCTACGCCCGCCTCGAAGAACTAGGCCACCGCCTCGACCACTTCGAGGAGGAGATCCGGGCCCGGATGCCCTCGCCGGCCGAGGTCAAGACGCTCCGGCTGGCCTCCGGCGTGCCGGTCATCCACCTCATCCGGACCGCCTTCGACACCGAGGGGCGGGCCGTCGAGGTCTGCGACACGGTCATGGCGGCTGACGCATATGTGCTGTCGTATCAGCTTCCTGCGACCTGATCGTCATGGTTTGCGGTGGTGCGCGGGAGCGATTCCCGGACTCGTACACCCCAACACGCTTACTCGTATAGACGAGTGGGCAAGTTGTGATGCATAGTGGTCCACGCGATCCCGATATCGGGTTCGCAGGACGCTACATGTATAGACGAGTAGATAGGGGAAGTCCCTTGCGTACCATCCGCGTTGAGACCTCGGCCGCGACGATCCTGCTGACCGAGGCCCCCGAGCCCAAGGTCCGCGACCGGCAGACCGGCGAGATCGCCAAGGACGCCGTCAGCGGTGAAGCGCTGATGACGATCGGCGTCGTCCACATCGAGGACGGCGAATCGTCACTGATCAAGGTCACCGTTCCGGAGAGCGGTGTCTCCGAGGGGCTGGCGCTGGGTGCTCCGGTCGCGCTCCCGGGGCTGGTCGCCCGGCCGTGGGAGTCCGTGTTCAACGGGCAGAAGCGGCACGGCATCGCCTTCCGCGCCGCCGCCGTCACCCCGGCCGCCTTCCCGGCGACCGGCACGGAGGCCGCCGCCTGATGACCGACCTGACGACACTCCTGGAGGTGGGTGGTCCCCTCGCCGCGCTCGGCGGCGGGGCCGCCTACACCCGGGCCAGGCACCCGGGCCTGTACTGGTCCACCGTCGGCCTGCCCATATCCACCGCCAGACTCCTCGGCTCCTACGGCTCCGTCATGGACGCGTGCGGGCTCACCGTCGCACCGTCCCGGCTGCGGGTCCTGGCGGTCAAGGCCACCACGAACCGTGAGGTGCGGCCCGTGCCGCCGCGCCGGGGCCTGATCCGGCCCACCTCCACCGGGCTTCGGATCCGGCTGCGGCTCGCCCCGGGGCAGGAACCCGCCGACGTCGCCGCCTCCGCCGAACGGCTGCGGCACGCCTGGGGCGTTCACGCCGTGTACGTCACCACCATCAAGCCCGGCGTGGTCGAACTGCGGCTCGTCGGCTTCGACGTCCTGCGGCGGGTACGGATGCCGCGCAAGGTCGGCGGCGGCTACCTGTCCATCCCAGTCGCGCTACGCGAGGACGCCATGCCCTTCGTGCGCGACTACCGCACCATCCCGCACCAACTCACCCTCGGCGCAACACTGTCCGGCAAGTCCATGTACCTGCGCCACCTCATCACCGGCCTGGCCCCGCAGCAGGTCGCCCTGGTCGGCATCGACTGCAAGCGGGGCGTGGAGCTCGCGCCGTTCGCAGCCCGGCTCTCCGCACTCGCCACCGACCCCGAGCAGGCGGCCGAGCTGCTGCCCGTGCTCGTCAAGGAAATGGAGGACCGCTACGACCTGATCAAGGCCCGGCAGGGCATCGCCCCGGACACCCCCGACGAGGAGATCACCTCCGACATCTGGGGCCTGCCCGAGCACCAACGCCCGACGCCGATCGTGCTGTTCGTCGACGAGGTCGCCGAACTCTTCCTCACCGCCACCAAGAAGGACGAGGAACGGCGGGATGAGATGGTCACCCAGCTCATCCGCCTCGCCCAGCTCGGCCGCGCCGCCGGCATCTACCTGGAGGTGTGCGGGCAGCGCTTCGGCGCCGAACTCGGCAAGGGCGCCACCATGCTTCGCGCCCAGCTGACCGGGCGCGTGTGCCACCGCGTCAACGACGAAGCCTCCGCCAAGATGGCACTCGGCGACATCGCCCCGGAAGCAGTCATGGCCGCCTGCGCCATCGCCCCCGAACAGCCCGGCCTCGCTGTGGCCGGTGACACCTCCGGCGGCTGGTCCCGCATCCGCACGTCGTACCTCTCCCTCAGCGACGCCGCCGAGATCTGCCGCGAGTCCGCGCACCTGGTCCCCGACCTGCCCGCGCTCCAGCCCTTCCGCCCCGCCGTGCCTGTCCGGCCGGTCGAGGTCCCGGCCCCGGTCGTCAAGCCGCGCCCGGTGACCGACTGACCTTCCGCACAAGCCCCGGTCGGCGTGACCGCCTCACGCCACGTCCCTACCCCTGCCATGCCTGAAACCGGAAGGAGGCGCGTCATGCGCGCCCTGCTGGCCCGTGTCGACGCGGTACTCGTCCAGGCCCTCATCGCCGCCGCGCTGTCCTTCGCCCACCTGCACGACATCGCTGCGGTGGCCGGACAGGACGGCTGGAAAGCGTGGGCCTACCCGATCAGCGTTGACCTGCTGCTCGTCGCCGCGTGGCGCCGACTGCGCTCCGGGGGCGCCAAAGCGTCCTCCTGGTGCTGGTTCGTCATCGCCCTGACCGCATCCCTCGGCGCCAACGTCGCCACCGCCGGACTGCTCGACATCCACCAGGTGCCGGCCTGGCTGCGCATCCTCGTCGCGGGCTGGCCAGCCGTCGCCTTCCTCGGCGGCACCCTCCTCGCCCACTCCACCCCAACAACGGAACCGGACAACGCCACCGAGCACGACGTCGAGGTGATCGGGGACCAGGAGCCCGCACCAGAGCCCGCCCCCGAACCACCTGCCCACCCCGCCATCGAGGCACCCGAGCGTCCAGTCATACCGGTCCCGGCCGCCCTGGTCGAACACGCCCGCAAGGTCGCCGCCGAACACCACACCCGCACCGGCACCCCGATCGACACCCCGACCCTCCGCGCCCGCCTCGGCATCCCGGCCCCCATGGCCGAAGCCATCGCCGCACAACTCACCTGAACAAGAGGAACCATGCCGCTCTTCTGCTTCAACACCGTCGCCGACTACCTCGAAGCGGCCCGCCAGATGGCCGCCACCGGACACCCGACACTGGCCCGGCTCCTGGCCGAAGAGGCCGCCGACCGCACCTCAAACCCCGCCGAAGCTGCCCGGATCTTGAACGAATTCCCCGGCTCCAGCCTGCGACAGGAGGACTGACATGCCCGCCAACCGCCGCTTCCGCAACGTCACCCGCATCGGCCCCGTCCAGGTCGCCACCGCCTACGACGACCGGGGCCGCGAGAAACACACCGCCGCCTGCACCGCCCCACGCTGCGGCTTCTCCGCCGACTACGACAGCCGCGCCGCCGCCGAACTCGCCGCCCGCACCCACCGCTGCCCCGCCCGCTGAAAGGGGACCTCTCTGCCGTGACCGTCAGCCTCCCGCTCGTCTTCGTCCTCGGCTTCTTCGCCTGGGGAGCGGTCAAGTTCCTCGGCGTCCGCACCTGGGTCGTCGTCCTGATCGCCCTCTTCGGCTTCTGGCTCTCCCACACCTTCATGGCCCCCGCCATCGAGTCCGGCACCCGTTCCGGCGTGGACGTCATAAACGGCTCACATGACTAGACGAGTAGATAAGAAAGGGTTCCTCGTGTTCCTGCCCAAGTACCCCGACAACCCCACCCCGCCGCCCGCGCACATCCACGCCCCGGCCACGACCGACCCGGCGCCTGTACGGCGCTCCCTGCCGTCGGTCTCGATCGACAAGAACACGGTCGCGGTCGTGCTCGTCGGCGGAGTCGTCCTCACCGCGCTCCTGGCCGCCGTCGCCGTCACGGCCATCTCGGTAGCCGTCGCGGCGGTCGTCCTGCGCTCCATGCTCCGCGACCACAACCGGCGCTGATCGCACGCCCCTTCGGGCCACCGGGGCGGCGGCACACGACCAAGCATTACGCCGCCCCGGGGCCTGTTCCTCCCGACCGAGCCAGCCAGAAGGAGAACGCCATCTTCACCCGCACCACTCCGGCCCCACTCCCGGAAGTCGCGAACCTGGCCGCACAGGGCACCCTCCCGGGTATCCTCCGCCAGCTCTCCACCCTCGGCGGCTGCACCCACCCCATCCGCCTCGACGGCCACCGCACCGAGTACGACGTCGACACCACCACCGGCGAGATCGGCAACGTCCTCCACCACCTCGACTCCACCGACCTTCCCGCCGGCCAACTCCTCGTCCGCTGCAACAACCGCCGCACCACCCGCTGCCCGGCCTGCGCGGAGGTCTACCGCCGCGACACCTTCCACCTGATCACCGCAGGCCTCCGCGGCGGCAAGGGCACCCCGGAACACGTCGCCACCCACCCCCGCGTCTTCGCCACCTTCACCGCCCCCAGCTTCGGCCCGGTCCACAACCGCCCCTCCAGCGGCCGTCCCTGCCGCTGCGGCGCCCACCACGACCAGGACGACGACACCCTCGGCACCCCACTCAACCCCGACACCTACGACTACGAAGCAGCCGTGCTCTGGAACGCCCACGCCGGAGCCCTCTGGCGCCGCTTTTCGACCTACCTGCACCGGGAAGTCGCCAAGCGCGCGGGCCTCTCGCAGCGCCGGTTCCGCGACCACGCCCGCGTCTCCTTCGCCAAGGTCGCCGAATACCAGAAACGCGGCGCCGTCCACTTCCACGCCGTCATCCGCATCGACGGCCCCGGAGGCGGCGACACCCCGCCTCCGGCCTGGGCCACAGCCGAACTCCTCACCGAGGCCATCCGCACCGCAACCGCCAAGGTCCGCGTGGACGGACCGATCATCGACGGCCGTGCCCATACCTTCACCTTCGGCCGCCAACTCGACGTCCGCACCATCAAATCCGCCGACTTCAACGACGGTCAGGAACTCACCGAGCGGGCTGTAGCGGCGTACATCGCCAAGTACGCCACCAAGGGCGCCGACACCGCCACGGGAGCTCTCGACCGCCCCCTGAAGTTCGCCGCCGAACTCGCCCAGCTCGACATCAGCGACCACGCCCGCCGACTGATCCGAACCGCCTGGGACCTCGGCGCACTTAAGAACCTCGAACACCTCCGCCTGCGCGCCTGGGCCCACATGCTCGGCTTCCGCGGCCACTTCTCCACCAAGTCCCGCCGCTACTCCACCACCCTCGGCGCCCTCCGCGACGCCCGCGCCGAATGGCGCCGCGCCCAAGCAGCCGCCGCACAACCCGAACGCGACACCGACACCACATACGTCCTCGCGCACTGGGTCTTCGCCGGAACCGGCCTGTCCTCCGCTGAGGCCTGGCTTGCCGAATCCCTCGAACCCGCCCCCGGAACGGAAGGAGAGCCAACCCGTGGCTGATCTGCATCTCGCTGATACCGGGTCCACTGATCCCTTCGATCGGTCCTTGGTCCTTCTGACTGTTGAGGAGGCGGCGAGACGGCTCCGCATCGGCCGTACGACGTGCTTTCGGCTCGTTCTGGCCGGAGAGATCGAGTCCGTCACCGTTGGGCGGCTGCGTCGCGTTCCCGCCGATGCCGTGCCCGCGTACGTCAGCAAGCTTCGCCGCCGCCCCGCAGAAGCAGCGTGAGGGGGACGTCATGGCAGAGAAGAAGAAGCGCACACGCCAACCTAATGGGGCCTCGTCGATCTACTTCGGCAAGGACGGCAAATGGCACGGACGAGTGACGGTCGGTGTGAAGGATGACGGCACACCTGACCGCCGTCACATCGAGCGCAAGACAAAAGCCGAGGTGACCAGGGCTGTCCGCGACATGGAGCGGGCACGCGATGAGAAGAAGCTCAGGAAACCGGGCCAGAGCTGGACCGTCCAAGCCTGGCTTGAGCACTGGGTCGAGAACATCGCCAAGCCGTACGTCTCCGAGAACACGTACGACGGCTACGAGGTCGACGTACGCGTTCACCTCGTGCCCGGCCTGGGCGCTCACAAGCTCGACAAGTTGGAGCCCGAGCACCTGGAGCGCTTCTACCGGAAGATGCAGGAGGCCGGAAGCTCTGCCGGCACCGCTCACCACGCTCACCGGACGATCCGAGTTGCCCTCGGTGAAGCCAAGCGGCGTGGGCATGTGGCCACCAACGTCGCCGAGATCGCCAAGGCTCCGCGTCTCGAAGAAGAGGACATCGAGCCGTTCACGATCGAGGAGGTTCAGAGCCTCCTGGTCGAGGCCGCCAAGCTCCGCAACAGCGCTCGCTGGGTCGTCGCCCTGGCGCTCGGCCTCCGCCAGGGGGAGGCACTCGGGCTCCACTGGGAAGACGTCGACCTGGACGCGGGCTACGTCCGCATCCGTAAGAACCGGCTTCGGCCCAAGTACGCCCACGGATGCGGTGACAAACCCTGCGGCCGGAAGGCGGGCTACTGCCCTCAGAAGCAGCAAACCCGCCGAGAGCACAAGTCCACCAAGTCCCGTGCCGGACGTCGCACGATCGGCCTGCCCGACCCGCTGATCAAGCTCCTCCGCCAGCACCAGGAGGAGCAGGAAAGGGAACGGATCACCGCCGGTACCGACTGGGAGGACAAGGGATACGTCTTCGCTTCCCCGACCGGCGGACCCCTCAGCCCGAACACCGACTTCCACACCTGGAAGAAGCTCCTCAGAAACGCGGGTGTACGAGACGGCCGTCTCCATGACGCTCGCCACACCGCCGCGACTGTCCTTCTGATCCTCGGCGTCCCGGACGTCGTGGTCGACGCGATCATGGGATGGGAGCCTGGGGGAGCGGCCCGGATGCGCGCTCGCTACATGCATGTCACGGGGACGCTGCTCCGCAAAGTCGCCCAGCAAGTCGGCGACGCTTTCTGGGAGCCGCCCAAGACCGACTGAAGCCGAACTGAGACGGAAACTGAGACGGACAACGTCGAAGGGCCCCACCGCGAACGGTGGGGCCCTTCGACATCGTGCCCGGTGAGGCACTGGCGGAGGATACGAGATTCGAACTCGTGAGGGGTTGCCCCCAACACGCTTTCCAAGCGTGCGCCCTAGGCCTCTAGGCGAATCCTCCGCCGGAAACATTACATGACCGAGAGGAGTGCTCGCGAACTCGTTCCACCCGCTGACGTCGGGTACTCTGTGCGGAGCCCCTCACGCGGCGCTATCTGACTGAACTCCCCCAGGGCCGGAAGGCAGCAAGGGTAGGTTGGCTCTGGCGGGTGCGTGGGGGGCGCTTGCGTTCCGTGGTCCCGGCGGCGGGGCTGGTTGTCAGTGGGCGCCTATAACCTCGTATGCGTGTCGTCTCTCGCGCTGTACCGCCGCTATCGCCCGGAGTCGTTCGCCGAGGTCATCGGGCAGGAGCATGTCACCGACCCGTTGCAGCAGGCCCTGCGGAACAACCGGGTCAATCACGCGTACCTGTTCAGCGGCCCGCGCGGATGCGGCAAGACGACCAGCGCCCGGATCCTGGCCCGCTGCCTGAACTGCGAGCAGGGCCCCACACCGACTCCCTGCGGTGAGTGCCAGTCCTGCCGCGACCTGGCGCGGAACGGCCCGGGCTCGATCGACGTCATCGAGATCGACGCGGCCTCTCACGGTGGTGTGGACGACGCCCGTGAGCTGCGCGAGAAGGCCTTCTTCGGACCCGCCGCCAGCCGGTACAAGATCTACATCATCGACGAGGCCCACATGGTCACGTCGGCGGGCTTCAACGCATTGCTGAAGGTCGTCGAGGAACCCCCGGAGCACCTCAAGTTCATCTTCGCCACCACCGAGCCCGAGAAGGTCATCGGCACCATCCGGTCGCGCACCCACCACTACCCCTTCCGGCTCGTGCCGCCGGGGACCCTGCGGGACTACCTCGGCCAGGTGTGCCAGAAGGAGAACATCCCGGTCGAGGACGGCGTCCTGCCCCTCGTCGTGCGCGCCGGCGCGGGTTCCGTGCGTGACTCGATGTCCGTCATGGACCAGCTGCTCGCCGGTGCGCGGGAGGAGGGTGTGACGTATGCCATGGCCACCTCCCTCCTCGGCTACACCGACGGCTCCCTCCTCGACTCCGTCGTCGAGGCCTTCGCGACCGGCGACGGCGCCGCCGCGTTCGAGGTCGTCGACCGGATCATCGAGGGCGGCAACGACCCTCGCCGTTTCGTCGCCGACCTGCTGGAGCGGCTGCGCGACCTGGTGATCCTCGCCGCCGTGCCGGACGCCGCCGAGAAGGGGCTCATCGACGCCCCCGCCGACGTCATCGAACGGATGCAGGCCCAAGCGAGCACCTTCGGCGCGGCCGAGCTCAGCCGTGCGGCCGACCTCGTCAACGAGGGCCTCACCGAGATGCGCGGCGCCAACTCGCCTCGCCTCCAGCTCGAACTCATCTGCGCGCGCGTGCTGCTCCCCGCCGCCTACGGTGACGAACGCTCGGTCATGGCCCGCCTCGACCGTCTGGAGCGGGGCGTCAACTTCTCGGCGGGCGGGGGCACGGGCGCGCCTGCGATGGGCTACGTACCGGGTCCTGAGGCGCATGCGGGACCGATGGCGGCCGGTTCTGGTCCTGGTCCTGGTCCTGGTCCGGTTCCTCCCGGCGGTGGTCCGGCTGCGGCGAGGGCGGCGGTACGGGGCTCCGGTGCCGGGGCGCCGGGGGCGCCGGGGGGTGGCGTGCCTGCGGGGTCGACGCCGGGCGGTTTCGGGGCGGGGGGTTCTGTGCCGGGTGGGGCCGGGCCCGGTGGGTTCGGTCAGGGTGGCTCCGTGCCGGGCGGTGGTGTGCCTGGTGGTGGGAGTCCGGGGGGTGGAGCAGGCGGTCCGGCGGTGGGCGGTACGCCCGAGCCGGTGACCTCTGGCGATCCGGCCGGCGAGTCCACCGGTCCGGGCACACCCGGTGGTACTCCTCCCGGAGGCCGGCCCGAGCACGCTCACCCTCAACATCAGCCCTCGTCGCCCGCGACGCCCGTCCCGGGCCCCGCTCAGGCTCCCGCGCCCGGCGCCTGGCCCACCGCGGCCACCGCGGGCAGCGGCCGGCGCCCCGGCGGCTGGCCGACGGCGAACGCGGCGGGCGCGGGCGCCAGTGCCGGTGCAGGGGCAGGGGCAGGGGCAGGGGCAGGGGCAGGGGCAGGGGCCGGTCAGGTTCCAGCCGCGCCCATCGCCCCCTCGACTCCGGCCCCATCGACCCCCGTACCGGCCCCACAGTCACCGGCATCAGCGTCCCCCCCGCCCGCCTACGCGCCTCCCAGCGGCGGTCTCGACCCCCGCATGCTCTGGCCGAACATCCTGGAGGCCGTCAAGAACCGCCGCCGCTTCACCTGGATCCTGCTCAGCCAGAACGCCCAGGTCGCCGGCTTCGACGGCACGACCTTGCAGCTGGGCTTCGTCAACGCCGGCGCCCGGGACAACTTCGCGAGCAGCGGCAGCGAGGACGTGCTGCGCCAGGCGCTGGCCGAGCAGTTCAACGTGCAGTGGAAGATCGAGGCGATCGTCGACACGTCCGGCGGCTCGGCCCCCGCGCCGGGCGGCGGCCCCTCCGGCTTCAACGGCGGGGGCGGTGCGCAGGGCGGTTACGGCGGCGGTGGCGGAGGGGGAGGCGGCTACGGCACGACCGGCGCCCCCAGCGCTTCCTACACCGGTGCCTCTTACGGCGGTGCCACGACGGCTCAGCGCCCGGCACCGCCGCAGTCGGCGCCCACCATGCCCACCACCCCCACCGCATCCCCGTCCGTTCCGACTCCCCCTGCGGCGACCGCATCGACGCCCCACCCGCCCGCCCCCGAGCCCCCCGCACCGGTCGCTCCGGAGGACGACATCCCCGAGGACGACGACCCCGACCTCAACGAATCGGCCCTCTCCGGTCACGAACTGATCGTCCGGGAACTGGGAGCGACGGTGGTGGAGGAGTTCACGAACGAGTGACGGGGGGACCGACCGACCCCGTCCACCGGCGGCGCTCGTAGGCGCCACGATCCCCGCAGGCCGTCTGGGGCGGTGGCCCGGCCGTCCAGCTGCTCGAGGTCGCGGGCTTGCCTCCTCGCGCCCGTCCGGCGGCCGCCGTAGTCGGCGATTTGAGGCCAAGGCCTGTTCAGGGGCAAGGCGGGGGGCTGGGGGCGCAACCCCACAAGGGCAACCCCCAGCAGGGCAACCGCGACGCCGGGGCGCAGCTCCCGGAGCGCCAAGCCCCGACGTCCGGCGCGCGACCCCACAGAGGGCACCCCAGGACGCCCGGTCGCCCCTTGGAGGAACCTACAGCTCAGCCCCCCGCCCGCCCTCGGCAACCTCCACAAGGCCGCGCCGGTTACCCTGAACCCCGTGAAGGTCCTCGTCATCGGTAGCGGCGCCCGCGAACACGCCCTGTGCCGTTCCCTGTCCCTCGACCCCGACGTCACCGCTCTGCACTGCGCCCCCGGCAACGCCGGCATCGCCGAGGTGGCCGAGCTGCACGCGGTCGACGCCCTCGACGGCAAGGCCGTGGCCGCGCTGGCCGAACAGCTCGGCGCCGAGCTCGTGGTCGTGGGCCCGGAGGCGCCGCTCGTGGCCGGTGTGGCCGACGCCGTGCGGGAGGCGGGGATCCCGGTCTTCGGCCCCTCCCAGGAGGCCGCGCAGATCGAGGGGTCGAAGGCCTTCGCGAAGGACGTGATGGCCGGCGCCGGAGTCCCCACCGCCCGGTCGTACGTCTGCACCACCCCCGACGAGGTCGACACGGCCCTCGACGCCTTCGGTGCCCCCTACGTCGTCAAGGACGACGGTCTCGCGGCCGGTAAGGGCGTCGTCGTCACCGCCGACCTCGACACCGCCCGGGCCCACGCGAACTCCTGCGAGCGCGTGGTCATCGAGGAGTTCCTGGACGGCCCCGAGGTCTCCCTCTTCGCGATCACCGACGGCCAGACGGTCCTCCCGCTCCAGCCGGCCCAGGACTTCAAGCGCGCCCTCGACGGCGACGAGGGCCCGAACACCGGCGGCATGGGCGCGTACTCCCCGCTCCCGTGGGCCGACCCCAAGCTCGTGGACGAGGTCCTGCAGACGGTTCTGCAGCCGACGGTGGACGAGATGCGCCGCCGCGGAACCCCGTTCTCCGGCCTGCTCTACGCCGGACTCGCGATCACCTCGCGCGGTGTCCGGGTCATCGAGTTCAACGCCCGTTTCGGCGACCCGGAGACCCAGGTGGTCCTGGCCCGGCTGAAGACGCCGCTGGCCGGCGTCCTGCTCGCCGCCGCGAACGGCACCCTCGCCGACCTGGAGCCCCTGCGCTGGAGCGAGGACGCCGCGGTCACCGTGGTCGTCGCCTCGCACAACTACCCCGGCACCCCGCGTACCGGCGACCCGATCACGGGCCTCGACGAAGTGGCCGCCGAGGACGCCCCGCACGCCTACGTCCTGCACGCCGGCACCAAGCGCGACGGCGACGCGGTCGTCAGCGCCGGTGGACGCGTCCTGTCGGTCACGGCGACCGGCAAGGACCTCACCGGGGCCCGTGACCGCGCCTACCGGGCCGTGGCCCGCATCCGGCTCGACGGCTCCCAGCACCGCACCGACATCGCGGCGAAGGCGGCGGGCGCCTGACCGGCGTACGCCCCCGGAAGTCCGGATGAACCCTCCAGGCCCCGTGTCCGTCTTCGGATGCGGGGCCTGAATGCCGTCCCCACCCCGCGAAGCCGGCCCGAAAGCACCCGGCGGTGAATTCGAACCTGAGTCAAAAACCGGGGCCTGATCCTCGCTGACCGTCATCCACCTCTGACCAAAGCCATTCCATCGAGTGGCCGCTGCCCCATCCGGCTGACGAGGGCGGGGGCCCCAACTAGGGTGCGGCGCAAGCGTTCCGGCACTTGGCCCACCGGCATTGCGATGTCAGTGGCGGGTGCCACAGTGGGGGAGTGGACAACGCCAGACGGCCAGCAGGCCGGGACAGTCAGGGAGGGGGGTGAGGTCCGGTCGTGACCGGTACCGCGATGGGTGTGGAAGCGGGCGCGCAGGCAGCGCGCTCAAGGGCTCTCGCCGTGCTGCGCGTCCGCAGCCGTGCGCTGGCCGTGGGCCTGCTCCCCGCGGCCCTCGCCGTGATCCTTCTGGCGGGCGGTTCCACGGGGCATCTGGTGGGTTCCTTCTGGCACGCGGCCCGCTGGGCCGTGACCCCCGTCGCCGTGGCGGTCCTGCTGGCCGCCGGCGCCGTCGCGCTGGTCATCGCGCGAGCCCGGCCGGCCGTGACCCCGACGGTTCCGATAGCGGAGGAGTCCGCCCCCGACCTGTACCGGATGGTGCGCGACCTCGCCGACCGGCTCGACGTCCCGGCACCGTCCGCGATAGCGCTCACCCCGGACTGCGACAGCTGGCTCGAGGACCGCACCCACCCGGCCCACGGCCCGCCACCGGCCGACGACCGCGCGGACGAGATAGCGGGCGTCCGCGCCTCGCACCACCGCCGTACGCCGGCCGCGCCGGTCCTCGTCATCGGCTCCCCGTTCCTGTGGTGGATGCGCGTCGGCGAGCTGCGCGCGGTCCTCGCGCCGGTCGTCGCCGGTACGGGTCCCTCGGCCCACCCCGACATAGCCGCGGCCCGCCGTTTCGTCCGGGGGCTGGACGCCGCCGTGGCCGTCTCCTCGTCGTCCGGGCGCTGTCCGGCGAGCCGTGTGGTGTGCGTGGGGATCGGCGCGGTGGCCCGTCTTCTCCTGCGTAGCTGTCGGGAGCACGCGGCGCTGATGGAGCGCGGGGTCGCGGCGGCCGCCGCCGAGCGTGCACAGGCTGTGGACTACGGCCTGCGCATCGTCGCCCAGGAACAGGTCGGTCTGGCCTACGCGGGCTGGGACCGGCTGCTCACCCGGGTGGCGCTGCCGGCCTGGCGGATGGGCCGCTGGCCCTCTCGCCTGGACGCCGGGGTGGTGGCGGCGCTCACCGAGCTGTCCCGCCGCGACCGTCTGGCCGAGGGCTTCGCCTCCCGGCTGGGCGAGCGCCCCGCCTGCGACCTCCTGGAGGAGCCCGGCACGGTCGACGAGGCCGCCTCCCTGCTCGCCGCCCGCCTCTTCCACGGCGGCCCCGAGGCCGGCCCCGACTGGTCCCCGGTCGACTGGCAGGAGTACCCGGACGAGGTCGTGGACCGCAAATGGCGCACGGACGCGGCCCGCCTCCACCGGGTCCTGGACACCCTGGGCATCACCACCGGCCCCGCTCCGACACCACCCGAGGGCCCCAACCTGGCCCGCGTCATGGACCACCTGTCGACGCCGCACGGACCCGCGGCCACCACCGACGGCGAGGAGGCCCTGGTTTCCAAGGGGCCGACGGCAACCGAGGTCGAACGTCACCCAGGTGTGGACGGAATCGAGGCCGAAGGCGACGACGAACCCGAGCCCGACGGCCCCGCCGCCACTCTCGCCGCCGCCCTGACCACCCTGCTCTCCCGCGAGGAAGCCACCGCCGCCCCCGTCCGCCCGGCCACCCCCGACGCGGTCCCCTGGGACGACGCGACGCTCCCCCTCTTCCCGCTCCAACCACCCCGCAGCGCCCGCGAGTTGCTCACCGAGCACGTCACCGCGATGGTCTGCTGCGCCGCCATGGACACCGCGGGCGCGACCCCCGGCCTGGACTGGCTGGACGGCCCCACCCTCCTCCTCAACGGCGAACGGGCCACCGACCTCACCCCCCGGGTCCTCAGCCTCGTCGAGGACGGCGACCCGGCTCCCCTGCGGGCCTGGCTGCGCGAATCCGGCATACGCCCGGAAAAGCCGGTGCGCCTGGGCTGACCGCCCGACCGCATCACCTCCGTAACCCTCCGCCACGCTCCCCCAGCCCTTCGGAACCCCGCATTCCTCTTCTGGCCAATTCGCAACGACTAGTGACCACCTGCGTGCGTAATGTGATGTGCTTGGACCGATCGGGCACATGGCAAGGGCATACGGCACAGGACAGGCGAGCAAGCGACCACGGGGGCACGAGGGAGGGGAGCGACCATGGGGCCGGAGCAGATCCGCCGCTGGGAATCCGGAGCGCTGGCGCACGCCGTGACCGATCCCTTCGGCCAGGGCCCGGTCCCCTGGCTGCGCGGCACGGAGACCTACTTCGACGACACCGGCCAGGTCGTCCCCTGGTACGTGGACCAGGCCCCCCAGCCCTCCCCCCGGACGTCCGCCGGCGGCACCCGCGTCCCCGCGCCCCGCTCCGGAGGCGGCCCCCGCTCGGCCGACGACGTCCGCCGGCAGATCAAGGGCTTCATCTCCACCGGCGCGGTGTCCCCCGGCGACGCCGTCGACTTCCATGTCACGGTCGACCCGCCGCAGGAGTTCGCCGTGGACGTCTACCGCATCGGCCACTACGGCGGAGACGGCGCCGCGAAGATCACCACCAGCCCCCGCCTCTCGGGCATCGTCCAGCCCCCGCCGCTGACCGCGGACCGCACGGTCTCCTGCCACCACTGGTGGCTGTCCTGGCGGCTGCAGATCCCGAGCTACTGGAGCATCGGGGCGTACGTCGCCGTCCTGACCACGGCCGACGGCTACCGCTCGCACATCCCCTTCACGGTCCGCGACAACCACCCCGCCGACCTGCTCCTGCTGCTGCCCGACGTGACCTGGCAGGCGTACAACCTCTACCCGGAGGACGGCCGCACCGGCGCCAGCCTCTACCACGCCTGGGACGAACAGGGCCGGCTGCTCGGCGAGTCGGACGCGGCGACGACGGTCTCCTTCGACCGTCCGTACGCCGGCGCCGGCCTGCCCCTGCACGTCGGCCACGCCTACGACTTCATCCGCTACGCCGAGCGCTACGGCTACGACCTCGCCTACGCCGACGCCCGGGATCTGCACGCCGGCCGCGTGGACCCCACCCGCTACCGCGGACTGGTCTTCCCCGGCCACGACGAGTACTGGTCGACCGGCATGCGCCGTACCGTCGAGCTGGCCCGCGAGAACGGCACCTCCCTCGTCTTCCTCTCCGCCAACACCATGTACTGGCAGGCGGAGTTGGGCCCCTCCCCGTCCGGTGTCCCCGACCGCCTGCTCACCTGCCGAAAACGCAAGGGCCCCGGCCGGCCCGTGCTGTGGCGTGAAGTAGACCGCCCCGAACAGCAGGTGGTCGGCATCCAGTACGCGGGCCGGGTCCCCGAGCCGCATCCGCTGATCGTCCGCAACGCCGACCACTGGCTGTGGGAGGCCACGGGTACGCACGAGGGCGAGGAGATCGAGGGCCTCGTCGCGGGCGAGGCCGACCGCTACTTCCCGCGCACCCCGCTGCCCGAGCACGAGGAGCGCATCCTGCTCGCGCACTCCCCCTACACCGACGCCGAGGGCGTCCCGCGCCACCAGGAGACGTCCCTCTACCGCGCCCCCTCCGGCGCCCTCGTCTTCGCCTCCGGGACGTTCGCCTGGTCCCCGTCCCTGGACCGTCCGGGCCACGTCGACGAACGCGTCCAGCGCGCCACCGCCAACCTCCTGGACCGCATCTGCAAACGTGACTGAGCTCACGTAAGCCCACGTCACCGCCCCACTCGAGCCCACCCCACTCCAACGGCGAGACCCGGCATACGGGAGAATTGAGCCACTTGGACAGAACCACGGGGAGGAACCGTGTCCGGATTCGTAGAAAAGCCCGAGCCGCTGCAGGTTCCGGGCCTGGTGCACTTGCACACCGGCAAGGTGCGCGAGCTGTACCAGAACGAGGCGGGCGACCTCGTGATGGTCGCCAGCGACCGCATCTCCGCCTTCGACTGGGTGCTGCCGACCGACATCCCCGACAAGGGCCGGGTCCTCACCCAGCTGTCCCTGTGGTGGTTCGACCAGATCGCCGATCTGATCCCCAACCACGTCCTGAGCACCGAACTCCCCGCCGGCGCCCCCGCCGAATGGGCCGGCCGCACCCTGGTGTGCAAGCCGCTGCAGATGATCCCGGTGGAGGCGGTCGCCCGCGGCTATCTCACGGGTTCCGGCCTGCTGGAGTACGACGAGTCCCGCACCGTCTGCGGTCTCGCCCTCCCCGAGGGCCTGGTCGACGGCAGCGAACTCCCCGCCCCGATCTTCACCCCGGCCACCAAGGCCGCCGTCGGAGAGCACGACGAGAACGTCTCCTACGAGGAGGTCGCCCGCCAGGTCGGCGCCGACACCGCCGCCCGGCTGCGCCAGGCGACCCTCGCCGTCTACGCCCGTGGCCGGGACATCGCCCGGGAGCGCGGGATCATCCTCGCGGACACCAAGTTCGAGTTCGGCTTCGACGGGGACACCCTCGTCATCGCGGACGAGGTCCTCACCCCGGACTCCTCCCGTTTCTGGCCGGCCGAGGAGTGGGAGCCCGGGCACCCGCAGCCCTCGTACGACAAGCAGTTCGTGCGCGACTGGCTGACCTCGCCAGCCTCCGGCTGGGACCGCAGGAGCGAGCAGCCCCCGCCGCCGCTGCCGCAGGAGGTCGTGGAGCGGACCCGCGCCAAGTACCTGGAGGCGTACGAGCGTCTGACGGGCACCAGCTGGAGCTGACGCACGGGACGGCCCCGGCGGGCGACCGGGGCCGTACCCCCGCGGGCGCACGACAAAGGCCCCGGTCGATGACCGGGGCCCTGATCCAGAGCGGACGACGAGGCTCGAACTCGCGACCTCAACCTTGGCAAGGTTGCGCTCTACCAACTGAGCTACGTCCGCGTTGCGCCGTGGCGCGAGAGCAACTATACCCAACCCCGCTCCCGCGCGAGACGCACGGCCGAGTGCCGGTTCTCCGCCCCGAGCTTCGAGACGGCCGAGGACAGGTAGTTCCGTACGGTCCCCTGCGACAGCGCGGCCCGCTCGGCGATCTCCGCGACGGGCGCCCCGTCGGCCGCGAGTTCCAGCACCTCCGCCTCCCGGACGGTCAGCGGGGAGTCCCCGGCGGCGATGGCGTCGGCGGCCAACTCCGGGTCGACGTAACGGTTCCCGGCGTGCACGGTCCGGATGATCTCCGCGAGCCGCTGGGCGCTGACCGTCTTCGGCACGAACCCGCGCACTCCTGCGGCGAGCGCCCGCTTCAGATGCCCGGGCCGCCCGTGACTGGTGACGATCAGCACCTGGCAGCCGGGCAGTTCCGCCCGCAGCGATGTGGCGACCTTCACACCGTCCGCGCCGGGCATCTGGAGATCGAGTACGGCCACGTCCGGTTGGTGCGCCCGGGCCATGGCCAGCGCCTCGGGACCGCTCGCGGCCTCGGCGACCACGACGAGGTCGTCCTCCAGGGAGAGCAGCGCGGCGAGCGCGCCCCGGATCAGATGCTCGTCGTCGGCGAGGAGCAGTCGTACGACGCCCGTCATGCGGTGACCTCGCTCACGCTCTCACGCACACGCAACGGCACCTCGGCCACCACCCGGAACCGGCCGCCGCCGACCGGCCCCGCTTCCAGCGTCCCGCCCACCGCGGACAACCGCTCGTACAGCCCGGCGAGTCCGGACCCCCGTCCGGACCCCCGGCCCGGCGCGGGGGCGGGCGCGAGGTCGGGGGCGGGGGCGGGGGCGGACGCCCCGTCGTTCTGCACGGTCAGCACCACACGATCCCGTTCAACGTCCAGTGATATGTCACATAGCGCAGCGTCCCCGTGCCGCAGCACATTCGTCGTGGCCTCCCGCACCACCCACCCCAACACCCCCTGCACCCGCGCATCCAGCCCCGCCACATCCGTCCCCCGCACCGCGCACTCGATCCCGGCGGCGCTCAACACCCCCTGCGCTCCGGCCAGTTCGACGCCGAGGTCGGCCTCCCGGTACCCCCGTACGACGTCCCGTACCTCCCGCTGCGACTCCCGCGCGATCCGCTGCACCTCGATCATCTGCTCCACCGCCTCGGGCCGCCCCCGCCGGGCCAACTGCACGGCGAGCTCGCTCTTCAGGGCGATCACGGCCAGGTTCCGCCCCATCACGTCGTGCAGGTCCCGGCCGAAGCGCAGCCGTTCCTCCGCCACCGCGAGCCGGGCCTGGACCTCGCGGTTGCGTTCCGCCTCCCACAGGACCGACAGCGTCCAGGCGCCGCAGCGGCAGGCGACCAGCGAGAAGAGCGCCCCGAAAACGGTGACGACGCCGACCATGAGGATCGGGGCGGGCTCCGGATCGGTCCAGGCGAACGCGGCCATGAGGACCACGGCGAGCACGGCCGACCGGCGCAGGAAGGTCCGCATCGGCAGGGCCAGCGCGTACAGCAGCCCGAACGGCAGCAGCGCGGCGCCGACGGCGAGCCGGATCGCCACCGCCTCGGTGCCGCCCAGCGCGGCCAGCACCAGCGGCAGGACCAGCGCGACGGTGAGGAGGACGGCGGCGGGGCGCAGGGCGTGCGGCGGGAGGGCGGCACGGCCCAGGTAGTGGTCGAGCACGGTCCGGGTGAGCCGGTTGGCCTCCGCGCACTGCAGGGCGCTCACGAGCAGCAGCAGCCCCCCGACGGCCAGCGGCACCGGCCGGTGCGCGACCCCGCCCACCAGCGGCAGCGCCAGCCAGGAGAGGGAGAAGAGCCAGGTGCTCACGTACCAGCTGAGCACGCTCTGCAGTTCGACCCGCTCGGCCTTGCTGCGATCCCGCCAGTGCCGCCGCTGCCAGCCCCTGATCCGCCCGAACACGGCTCCCCCCGTTCCCCTCAGCGCCGGGGTTCCCAGCGGAACCACCGCCGTACAGCAAACACCGCCGGCACGCTCCAGGCCAGGGCGGTCGCCACCGCGCCCAGGGCCTCGTAGGCGCTCAACCGCCCGGTCCAGCCGCCCTGGACGAGCCGGATCGCGGGGGACAGGGGCAGGAGTTCGCACACCCTCGCGAGCCGGTCGGGCAGGATCTGGGCCGGGACCGCGATGCCCGAGCCCATCATGGACACGAGCACCAGCGGCAGCGCGGTGACCTGCGCGCTCTCCACGGTCCGGGTGACGGAGGCGGTCAGGGCCGCGAACGCGGCGCTCAGCACCAGACCCGCCAGGATCCCGAGGACGGTCAGGTACGGCGCCCTGGGCGCCCCGGGGTGCAGCAGCACCGCGCAGCCGACGGCGAGGACGACGGCCTGCGCGAGGCCGACGCAGACGGCGGGCAGCGCGGTGCCGGCCAGGATCTCGGCGTCGTCGAGCTCGCCGGTGCGCAGGCGTTTGAGGACCAGTTCCTCGCGGCGGGCGACGTACGCGCCGACCAGGGACGTGTACACGGCGAACAGGAAGGAGAACCCGATCGCGGCCGTCAGCGTCACCGTGCCGATGTTCAGCCCCTCGGCCTTCAGGTCCACCTGGTCGACCGCGGGCCGCACGGTGAACGGCAACGCGAGCGGCACGAGCAACGCCGTGACCACCGCGCCACGGTTGCGCCCGAGCAGGGTGAGTTCGGCCCGGGCCAGGGCCCGCATCCGCCGCCCTGAACCCGCAGCCCCCGTCCGACCGGCCCGCGCCCCTGCACCGACCGTCCGCTCCCGCAGTGCCTCCATGCCGCCGAGCCCCTTCACGCCGCCACCCCCTGCTCCCGAGCGATCCCCAGGAACGCCTCCTCCAGCGACGCCGAGCGCACGTCCAGGTCGCGGAGTTCCACTCGTGCGCCCTCGGCCCAGGTCAGCAGTCCGGTGGCCGCGCGCTGCAGTTCCCGGGTGCGTAGCCGTACGACGTCCCCGTCCGTCTCGTGGCCGCACACCCCCAGTCCGGCGAGGGGTGGCAGGTCGCCGAGGAACCAGCCGTCGGGGAGGCGGAAGGAGATCCGGGCGGGCTGCCGGGCGCTCACCTCGGCCGGTGTCCCCGTCGCCGCGATGCGCCCCTCGCGCAGGATCGCCAGCCGGTCGGCGAGCCCCTCGGCCTCCTCCAGGTAGTGCGTGGTGAGCAGCACCGTCGTCCCCGCCTCCCGCAGGGCGCGCACCAGCTCCCAGGTGTCCCGGCGCCCTTCGGCGTCCAGTCCGGTCGTCGGCTCGTCCAGGAACAGCACCTCGGGCCGCCCGAGCAGCGCGAGCGCGAGGTCCAGGCGCCGCCGTTCACCTCCGGACAACTGCTTCACCCGTACGTCCGCCCGCCGCCGCAGCCCGACCAGCTCCAGCGCCTCCTGTTCGGGCCGCGCGTCGCTCACGCACCCGGCCCACATCCGCGCGGTCTCCGCGACGGTCAGCTCGGAGGAGAAGCCGCCCTCCTGCAACATCACCCCCGTGCGTGGCCGTACGGCGGCCCGCTCCCCGTGGGGATCGTGCCCGAGCACCCGCACCCGGCCACCGGCCGGCCGGGCGAGCCCTTCCAGCAGCTCGACCGTGGACGTCTTGCCCGCGCCGTTGGTGCCGAGCAGCGCGAAGATCTCGCCGCGGTCCACGGAAAAGGTGATTCCGCGCACCGCCTCGAACCCGCCCCCGTACACACGCCGCAGGTCAGTGACCTCAATCACGTGTTCCTTCGTGTCCATGGCACCAGCGTCCCCGCGCCCATGAGCGCGGAGCAGTGCGCGCTGTCATCACTCGGCATGACAAATGTCAGAGGCGGAGATCGCGCATGACAGCCGCGGAGGACAGGGCGCGTACGACAAAGGCCCCGGTCGATGACCGGGGCCTTCATTCAAGAGCGGACGACGAGGCTCGAACTCGCGACCTCAACCTTGGCAAGGTTGCGCTCTACCAACTGAGCTACGTCCGCATTGCCTCCGACCGGCTCCCACCGATCGGCGCGAGCACCAGCCTACCTGATCCACAAGAGTGGTCAGACCGGCGGTGCAGAGCGGGTGACAGGAATTGCACACTGCGCCTTCCCCCTGGAAGGGGGATGTTCTGCTACTGAACTACACCCGCATGTGCTTTGGAGCCGGGCCTTTCGGCCTTGCCCCTCGGCGTGCTCCAGACTCTAGCTGACCAGGAGGGGTGCAGCGCAAGTCGGTTCCGCCGAGGGGCGGCTGACCGGTCGTCGGCCGGCGGCTACTGGGCCTCGCTGAAGGCCTCGTAGACCTTCTTGGGGATGCGGCCGCGAGCGGGTACGTCCATCTTGTTGGCCAGGGCCCAGGCCCGGACGGCCGCCGGATCGGGGGCGACCTCTGTCTGCCGGTAGGCCTTGCCAGACTTCGACCGCTTGCGGCCGGCCTCCACGTAGGGCGCGAGCGCCTTACGCAGTTTCTTGGCATTGGCTTGATTCAGGTCGATCTCGTACGACTTGCCGTCGAGTCCGAAGGCGATCGTTTCCGCCGCTTCCGAGCCGTCGATGTCGTCAAAGAGAGTGACCACGACCTTCTGCGCCACGAATATCGGTCCCTTCGTACGGCACTTGCCAATTCATTTGTACAGCGCCCGACAATGCATTGTGAAGCCTGACTAAATCTGTCCGCGTGTCAGAAATCAAGGGGGAGCGGAAGCGACTTCGATTGAGGGTGGTGGTGGGAGACGGGTGGGCGCAATAGGTATCGGCTGTCGATCGCGTATCTTTCCCGGAAATTTTGGTGAGCGCCCCCGTCGTCGCCGGATCGTGACAGCGGTCACGTAGCTTCCTACAAGTCGACGCGCGTAGAAATTTTGTGCGGGTAGTCTGAAACCACTGCAGGAACCTGCTCAGCACCACACCACCGGGAGTGCACGTGGCACGCGTCGTAGTCGACGTCATGCTCAAGCCGGAGATCCTCGACCCCCAGGGCCAGGCGGTGCAGCGCGCACTGCCGCGGCTGGGTTTCGAGGGGATCTCGGACGTACGTCAGGGAAAGCGTTTCGAACTGGAAGTTGACGGGCCGGTCGACGAGGCCGCGCTCGCCCGTATCCACGATCTTGCGGAATCCTTCCTCGCCAACACCGTGATCGAGGACTTCACCGTACGCGTGGACGAAGTCGCGGAGGCCGCGAAGTGACCGCTCGTATCGGCGTCGTCACTTTCCCGGGCAGCCTCGACGACCGGGACACCCAGCGTGCGATCCGCCTCGCGGGTGCCGAGCCGGTCGCCCTGTGGCACAAGGACAAGGACCTCCACCAGGTGGACGCGGTCGTCCTCCCGGGTGGTTTCTCCTACGGCGACTATCTGCGGGCCGGCGCCATCTCCCGCTTCTCGCCGGTGATGGAGACGGTCATCGAGCAGGCGCGGGCCGGACTGCCCGTCCTCGGCATCTGCAACGGCTTCCAGATCCTCACCGAGGCCCACCTCCTCCCGGGGGGCATGCTCGGCAACGACCACCTCCACTTCATCTGCCGCGACCAGAAGCTGCGGGTGGAGAACGCGGACACCGCCTGGACCGTGGACTACGAGCAGGGCCAGGAGATCCACATCCCGCTGAAGAACATGGACGGCCGCTACGTCGCCGACCAGTACACGCTGGACAAGCTGGAGGCCGAGGGGCTCGTCGCCTTCCGGTACCTGGCCCGCGACGGAGTCGCTGATGAACGCGGCAACCCGAACGGCTCGCTGAACGACATCGCCGGCATCACCAACGAGGCCGGCAACGTCGTGGGCCTCATGCCGCACCCCGAGCACGCCACCGAGCCGCTGATCGGCACGGGCCGTACCGACGGCCTCCCGTTCTTCACCTCGATCCTCAAGAAGCTGGTCACCGCATGAGCAGGACGCCTCTGGACACGGTCGAGCACGCGGCCGCGACCCCCGACGTCGAGCTGCCCTGGGCCGAACTGGGCCTGAAGAAGGACGAGTACGAGCGGGTGGTGGAGATCCTCGGCCGCCGCCCGACCGGCGCCGAGCTCGCCATGTACTCCGTGATGTGGTCCGAGCACTGCAGCTACAAGTCCTCGAAGGTGCATCTGCGCCAGTTCGGCGAGAAGGCCCCCCAGTCCGACGCCCTCCTCGTCGGTATCGGCGAGAACGCCGGTGTCGTGGACGTCGGCCAGGGCTACGCCGTCACCTTCAAGGTCGAGTCGCACAACCACCCGTCGTACGTCGAGCCCTACCAGGGCGCGGCGACCGGCGTCGGCGGCATCGTGCGCGACATCATCGCGATGGGCGCGCGCCCGGTCGCGGTCGTGGACCCGCTGCGCTTCGGCGCCGCCGACCACCCCGACACCAAGCGTGTGCTCCCGGGCGTGGTCGCCGGCATCGGCGGCTACGGCAACTGCCTGGGCCTGCCCAACATCGGCGGCGAGGTCGTCTTCGACGCCTGCTACCAGGGCAACCCGCTGGTCAACGCCGGTGCCATCGGTGTGATGCGGCACGAGGACATCCACCTCGCGAAGGCGTCCGGCGCGGGTAACAAGGTCATCCTGTACGGGGCCCGGACCGGCGGCGACGGCATCGGCGGCGCGTCGATCCTGGCGAGTGAGACCTTCGACGACGCGAAGCCGTCGAAGCGCCCCGCCGTCCAGGTCGGCGACCCCTTCCAGGAGAAGCTGCTCATCGAGTGCACCCTGGAGGCCTTCCAGGAGAAGCTGGTCGTCGGCATCCAGGACCTCGGTGCGGCCGGCCTGTCCTGCGCCACCTCCGAGCTCGCCTCCAACGGCTCCGGCGGCATGCGCGTCACCCTGGACGACGTACCGCTGCGCGACTCCACGCTCTCGCCCGAGGAGATCCTCATGAGCGAGTCGCAGGAACGCATGTGCGCGGTCGTGGAGCCGGAGAAGGTCGAGCGGTTCCTGGAGATCTGCGACAAGTGGGACGTCATCGCCACCGTCATCGGTGAGGTGACCGACGGCGACCGCCTGGAGATCTACTGGCACGGCGGCAAGATCGTCGACGTCGACCCGCGCACCGTCGCGCACGACGGCCCGGTCTACGAGCGCCCGTACGCCCGCCCGTCCTGGCAGGACGAGCTGCAGGCGGACGACGCGAACAAGCTGCCCCGGCCTTCGTCGAGCGAAGAGCTGAAGGACCAGGTCCTGAAGCTGGTCGCCTCCCCCAACCAGGCCTCCAAGAAGTGGATCACCTCGCAGTACGACCACTTCGTACAGGGCAACACCGTGCTGGCCCAGCCGGAGGACTCCGGCATGATCCGCATCGACGAGGAGAGCGGCCTCGGCGTCGCCATCGCGACGGACGGCAACGGCCGGTACGCCAAGCTGGACCCGTACGCGGGCGCGCAGTTGGCGCTCGCCGAGGCCTACCGGAACGTGGCGACGACGGGCGCGAAGCCCCTCGCCGTCTCCGACTGCCTGAACTTCGGTTCGCCTGAGGACCCGGCCGTCATGTGGCAGTTCGCGGAGGCCATCCGTGGACTCGCCGACGGCTGCCAGCAGTTGGGCACCCCGGTCACCGGCGGCAACGTCTCCCTCTACAACCAGACCGGCGAGGCCGCCATCCACCCGACCCCGGTGGTCGCGGTGCTGGGCGTCATCGACGACGTTGCCCGCCGCACCCCGGTCGCCTTCCAGGAGGAGGGGCAGCTGCTGTACCTCCTCGGCGACACGCGGGAGGAGTTCGGCGGTTCGGCCTGGTCCCAGGTGGTCCACGACCACCTCGGCGGACTGCCGCCGAAGGTCGACCTGGAGCGTGAGCGGCTGCTCGCCGAGATCCTGATCTCCGCCTCCCGCGACGGCATGATCGACTCCGCGCACGACCTGTCCGACGGCGGTCTGATCCAGGCGGTCGTGGAGTCGGCGCTGCTGGGCGGCAAGGGCGCGCGTCTGGTCGTACCGGACGGGCTGGACGCGTTCACCTTCCTCTTCTCCGAGTCGGCGGGGCGCGCGGTCGTCGCCGTGCCGCGCTCCGAGGAGGTCCGCTTCAACGACATGTGCGGCGCGCGCGGCCTGCCCGTGACCCGTATCGGTGTCGTCGACGGCGCATCGGTGGAGCTCCAGGGCGAGTTCGAGCTCACCCTGGAGGAACTGCGCCAGGCCCACGAGGAGACCATCCCCGCACTGCTCAAGTAGGCGCTCGTACGAGAACGTGGGCCCCGCCGGCGCGGACCGGCGGGGCCTTCGTCATGCCGGGACGGGGTACCCGGCCACGGCCCCGGCGCGTCGCCCGCCTCGGTTGCACCGAGCGCCTGCCGGGCCGGAATACCGGACGCTCCACGCCGAGCGGGCCCTCGGCCCACGCCCCGGCCTTCGCGGCGTGGGCCGAGCGCTGGACGCGATGCTCGGCGAGGCCCGCACCGGCTCCCCGTCCCCACCTGCTCCGGCGAGGACGCACAGCACGCACGGCTCCCGGCCGTCTCCGGTCTGCGTGCGGATTAGGCTCGTCGGCATGCCCACGGCCAAGAAGCGTGTCCGTACCTATGACCCGGTGAAGATCCGTGCCGCCGTGCTGAGTCAGCTCGGCCATGTCCGGGAGGGCGTCCGCACGCTCAGCGCCGAACAGCTCGCGCTGCCCACGCGGCTCGGTGGGTGGGCCGTGCGGGATCTGGTGGCGCACATCGCGATCAGTGCGGACGTGGTCTCCCGGCTGCTCGACCAGCCGGCGCCCTTCAAGGCGGAGATCACGGCCTTGGACTGGGTGTCCGGGACCACCGTGGACGCGGCTGCCATCGCCGACATGGCCCGGGCGGGCGCCGAGCGCGAGCCGGACCCGGAGGCCGCGCTCGCCGCCACCGCCGAGCGCCTCGCCGAACGGCTCGCCGAGAACCCCGGCCCGCGGGTGCTGGCCTGGCGCAAGGGCGCCGTCACGCTCGCCGACTTCCTCGTCACCCGTACCGTCGAACTCGTCGTCCACACCGACGACCTGAACGCCGCCGTGCCGGGCCTCGAGGTGCCGTACGACCGGCAGGCGCTCGCCGCCTGCACCCGGCTGCTGGCCGACGCGCTGGCCGCGAAGGCACCCGGCGGTTCGACGGAGGTGCGGGTGCCGCCGTACGCCGTCGTGCAGTGCGTCGAGGGGCCCCGGCACACCCGCGGCACCCCGCCGAACGTCGTCGAGACCGACCCGCTGACCTGGATCCGGCTCGCGACCGGGCGCCTGGCCTGGAAGGACGCGCTCGACGAGGCACGGGTGAGCGCGAGCGGGGAGCGCGCCGACCTGTCCGCGCTGCTGCCGCTGATGGCATAGCCCCCGGCGCGCCGGAGCGCCACCCGAAGGGTGAGGGACGTCTCACTCCGCGCCCTCCGCGGACCGGCCACGACGCTCGGGTCCGCCAGCGTTTGCGCAGGTCAGAAGGGGGTGGGCCGAGGAAGATCCACTACCGGTGGGTATCCCCAATTCGGACCAGTGGTCGATCTCGCCTACACTCGATGCCGTGCCACGTGGTGACGGACGACTCAACCACGACCTGCTCCCCGGTGAGAAGGGCCCCCAGGACGCCTGCGGCGTTTTCGGAGTCTGGGCTCCCGGCGAAGAGGTCGCCAAGCTGACGTACTTCGGGCTCTACGCCCTCCAGCATCGGGGCCAGGAATCCGCGGGTATCGCGGTCAGCAACGGCTCCCAGATCCTCGTCTTCAAGGACATGGGCCTGGTTTCCCAGGTCTTCGACGAGACCTCGCTCGGTTCGCTCCAGGGTCACATCGCGGTCGGACACGCCCGCTACTCGACCACCGGCGCCTCCGTGTGGGAGAACGCCCAGCCGACGTTCCGCGCCACCGCGCACGGCTCCATCGCGCTCGGCCACAACGGCAACCTGGTCAACACGGCGCAGCTCGCCGAGATGGTCGCCGACCTGCCCAAGCAGGAGGGCGGCCGCACCCCGCGCGTCGCCGCCACCAACGACACCGACCTGCTCACCGCGCTGCTCGCGGCCCAGGTCGACGAGGACGGCAAGCCGCTGACCATCGAGGAGGCCGCCCACACGGTCCTGCCGAAGGTGCGTGGCGCGTTCTCCCTCGTCTTCATGGACGAGCACACTCTCTACGCCGCCCGCGACCCGCAGGGCATCCGCCCGCTGGTCCTCGGCCGCCTGGAGCGCGGCTGGGTCGTCGCCTCGGAGTCCGCCGCCCTCGACATCTGCGGCGCGAGCTTCGTCCGCGAGATCGAGCCCGGCGAGTTCGTCGCCGTCGACGAGAACGGCCTGCGCACCTCCCGATTCGCGGACGCGAAGCCCAAGGGCTGTGTCTTCGAGTACGTGTACCTGGCCCGCCCGGACACCGACATCGCCGGCCGGAACGTCTACCTCTCCCGCGTGGAGATGGGCCGCAAGCTCGCCAAGGAAGCCCCGGTCGAGGCCGACCTGGTGATAGCGACCCCGGAGTCCGGCACCCCGGCCGCCATCGGCTACGCGGAGGCCTCCGGCATCCCGTTCGGCGCCGGCCTGGTGAAGAACGCCTACGTCGGCCGGACCTTCATCCAGCCCTCCCAGACCATCCGGCAGCTCGGCATCCGGCTGAAGCTGAACCCGCTGAAGGAAGTCATCAAGGGCAAGCGCCTGGTCGTCGTCGACGACTCGATCGTGCGCGGCAACACCCAGCGGGCGCTGGTGCGGATGCTGCGTGAGGCCGGGGCCGCCGAGGTCCACATCCGGATCTCCTCGCCGCCCGTGAAGTGGCCCTGCTTCTTCGGCATCGACTTCGCCACCCGCGCCGAGCTCATCGCCAACGGCATGACGATCGACGAGATCGGCACCAGCCTGGGCGCCGACTCCCTCGCCTACATCTCCATCGACGGCATGATCGAGGCGACCACCATCGCCAAGCCGAACCTGTGCCGCGCCTGCTTCGACGGCGAGTACCCGATGGAACTCCCGGACCCCGAGCTGCTCGGCAAGCAGCTGCTGGAGACCGAGCTGGCCGCAGGGCCCGCCGCCACGGCCGCGGCCGACGCGATCCGCCGCCCGTAGACGGCCCGTAAGACCTGCCGTACGACACGAAAGTTCTCACCAGCCATGTCTGAGACAACCGGTGCCAGCTACGCGGCCGCGGGCGTAGACATCGAAGCGGGCGACCGCGCCGTGGAGCTCATGAAGGAGTGGGTGAAGAAGACGCAGCGCCCCGAGGTCCTCGGCGGCCTCGGCGGCTTCGCCGGCCTCTTCGACGCCTCCGCCCTGAAGAACTACGAGCGCCCCCTGCTCGCCTCCGCCACCGACGGCGTCGGCACCAAGGTCGACATCGCGCGCCAACTGGGCGTCTACGACACCATCGGCCACGACCTGGTCGCCATGGTCATGGACGACATCGTGGTGTGCGGTGCCGAGCCGCTGTTCATGACCGACTACATCTGCGTCGGCAAGGTCCACCCCGAGCGGGTCGCCGCGATCGTCAAGGGCATCGCCGAGGGCTGTGTGCTGGCCGGCTGCGCCCTGGTGGGCGGCGAGACGGCCGAACACCCCGGGCTGCTGGGCGAGGACGACTTCGATGTCGCCGGCGCCGGTACGGGTGTCGTGGAGGCCGACCGGCTGCTGGGCGCGGATCGCATCCGTACGGGTGACACCGTCATCGCCATGGCGGCCTCCGGGCTTCACTCGAACGGGTACTCGCTCGTCCGGCACGTCCTGCTGAACCAGGCCGGCCTGTCCCTGGACGCGCGCGTGGAGGAGTTCGGCCGCACGCTCGGCGAGGAGCTGCTGGAGCCGACCAAGATCTACTCGCTGGACTGTCTGGCGCTCACCCGGACGACCCAAGTGCACGCGTTCAGTCACATCACGGGCGGCGGACTCGCCGCCAACCTGGCCCGTGTGATCCCCGACACCCTCCACGCGGTCGTCGACCGCTCCACCTGGACCCCGGCCCCGGTCTTCGACCTCGTCGGGAAGACGGGTCAGGTCGAACGCCTGGAGCTGGAGAAGACCCTCAACATGGGCGTCGGCATGATCGCCATCGTCCCCGAGGAGTCGACCGACGTGGCTCTTGCGACCCTGGCGGACCGCGGGGTCGAGGCATGGGTCGCCGGAGAGATCACCGAGCGCGGGGACCACACCACGGGTGCGGAACTCGTGGGCGACTACGCGTGAATCCAGCCCCTTGGGGGTCCCCCGACGCCCTTGAGGCAGTGGGGGAGTGTGAGGAGCGGGGTCCGGGGCGGAGCCCCGTGACGGCAGCATGAGACCCGGTCCGGTGCTGGGCCCCGGACCGGGTCTGAACGGCTAAGCCGCTGCAAGCACTACGCGCCGCGACGATGTTGGGAGGACGGACCGGGCTGGTCGTCCTCGTCCTCATCGTCGTCGTTGTAGAGATCCGCGTACTGGGCGTACGGGTCGTCTTCGTCCTCGTCGTCCTCGAACGGCTCGCCGTTCGGCGGCTGGCTCGAAGTCGAAGCGCCCAGCTCGCTGGCCAGACGCGACAGGTCAGTCCCGCCGCTGTTGTACTTCAGCTGGCGGGCGACCTTCGTCTGCTTGGCCTTGGCCCGGCCGCGCCCCATGGCTCGACCCCCTCGGTGACGGGGCTCGACGGCCCCAGAGTCTTGACACGCGTTCATGATCTGGAACGGGCTCTCCGTGGAGAGACCGGTCCGTAGGGCTTCCACGGTACCTGAGCCCGCGCCCATACGGTACGTCGCCCGCATGACGTGCCCGCGCCCAGGACCCTCGGGGTGCCCCGTCCCCGCTGGTCAACCGCGATTTTAACCACTTCTCGACGGGCGACCCGCCGACGGACGTGAGAGTTCTCTCCAAGTGCCCGCCGGCGGGTACCGGCCAAACCCCGAAAGGCCCGGAAACCTTACGGAATCAGAGCGCTCCGCGGCCCTCGGCCATGCGCTGCTCGGCGATCCGGTCGGCCGCCGCGGCCGGCGGAATCCCATCCGCCTTCGCACGTGCGAATATGGCGAGCGTGGTGTCGAAGATCCTCGCCGCCTTCGCCCTGCACCGGTCGAAGTCGAACCCGTGCAGCTCGTCGGCGACCTGGATGACACCGCCGGCGTTGACCACGTAGTCCGGCGCGTAGAGGATCCCGCGGTCGGCGAGGTCCTTCTCGACGCCCGGGTGGGCCAGCTGGTTGTTGGCCGCCCCGCAGACGATCCGCGCGCTCAGCGCGGGCACGGTGTCGTCGTTCAGGGCCCCGCCCAGCGCGCAGGGCGCGTAGATGTCCAGGCCGTCGACGCGGATCAGGGTCGCGGTGTCGGCGACCGCCGTGACGCCCTCGGGGTGCGCCGCGAGGATCCGCCCCACGGCCTCCTCGCGCACGTCGGTGATCACGACCTCGGCGCCCTCGTCCCGCAGGTGCCGCACCAGGTGGTGCCCGACCTTGCCGACGCCCGCGATGCCGACCTTGCGGCCGCGCAGCGACGGGTCGCCCCACAGGTGCTGCGCGCTGGCGCGCATGCCCTGGTAGACGCCGAACGCGGTGAGGACGGAGGAGTCGCCGGCGCCGCCGTTCTCCGGGGAGCGCCCGGTCGTCCAGCGGCACTCGCGCGCGACGACGTCCATGTCGGCGACGTACGTACCGACGTCGCAGGCGGTGACGTAGCGGCCGCCGAGGGAGGCGACCATGCGGCCGTAGGCGAGCAGCAGGGCCTCGGTCTTGTCCCGGTCCGGGTCCCCGATGATCACGGCCTTGCCGCCGCCGTGGTCGAGACCGGCCATGGCGTTCTTGTACGACATCCCGCGCGCGAGGTTGAGCGCGTCGGCGACGGCCTCCGCCTCGTTCGCGTACGGGTAGAAGCGCGTGCCGCCGAGCGCGGGGCCCAGGGCGGTGCTGTGGATGGCGATGACGGCCTTCAGGCCGCTCGCGCGGTCCTGGCAGAGCACGACTTGCTCATGTCCGCCCTGGTCCGAGTGGAACAGGGTGTGCAGTACATCAGCAGGTGCGCCGGTTACGTCGGTCACTGTGGTGACTCCTGAAGCAGTAGCGGCGGGTGGGACTTGGGCCCCTGGGGGTGGCGGGGCTGTGAGCACGAATTTAGACCCTGATCGCCCCGCCATCCGCGCAGTGCTCAGGATCACCTACCGGTGGCGTGAGGCCGTGCGACGATTTGCATAGATTTCCCGCGGGTTTGTGTGCGGGTTCCGCAGGTTTTCCCGATGGTGGGCGGGGGAGGGAGCAGGCGTGCCCAAGGTGTCCTCGGTGATCGTCCCGTACGCGACCTACCTCCGCGTCTACGAACCGCTGGCCGCCTTCCCCGAGCCGGAGCGCAGCCACTGGGCGCGCTACGCCCGCCGCCCGCAGCGCCCCTCGTACCAGGACGAACTGCGTCGCGCGCTGGCCGACTTGCTGCCCACCCCGCCGATCCCGGTGCCGGTGCACGAGAGCAGCGACGCGTTCGTGGTGGATGTGGACGGCGTCGTGTGCGTGTGCCCGTGGCGGACCCGGCTGCGCGGCTGGCAGGCCCTGCAGGAGCTGCCCGAGGAGCTGCCGAAGCCGGTCTTGGACGCGGTGCTGCCCGAGGTCGTACGGCGCCAGGCCACCCAGGACTACGAGCGCTGGCTGGCGCGCAACCCGGACGCCCGTCCCTGGATCCGCACCTCGACCTGGCAGGTGCCGCTGCACTGGTTCGTGCTGGTCTCCGACGAGGAGCGGCGCTTCGACAAGGGGTCGGGCGAGATCCCGCCGATGCTGCGGTACCGCACGCCCATGGTGCAGGCGCGGCGGCGGGTGGCGCGGGCGCTGCGGGCCCTGAAGGACGCCCTCGACGAGGGGCCGCTCATCGACGGTCTGGTGGACGTGGGGCGCTGGCTGGAGGAGTTCCATCCGCGCTCGCTGGTCGAACTGGACTACGGCGGGCTGGTGCACACGCTGTCGGCCGGCGAGCTCGAGGACGACCACTCGGCGGCCGACGTGGCCGAGGGCATCGAGGCGCTGCGGCTCGGTGACGGGGCGGCCGCGGGGACCGCGTACGGGCGGCTGGTGGAGCGCTGGCGGTCGGTCAGGGAACGGCGCTCGGCGAACTGACGTTTGACGGGACGCCCGTTTTGGGGTTTCGTCCTCGTTCAAGAAGTTCCCATGCTCCCTTGAGCTTTCGCCGACAAGCGACGTAGGTCCCGATCCGGGCGTACGCCTCACTGTGTATCAAGCGTGACGGACCGCACGTACCCGGCTCTTGCATCTCTTGCCCCTCCTCATGCCAAAATAGGACAAGGGGTTCGGGGGAGGCTCTTCTTTGGGGGGCTTGACGACTCCTGCGCGCTTCTGTGACTGATCGTCACAGTGGCGTGACTGTCCGCTATGGCATGGTCCATCGGCTTCCGTCGGTGATGAACACCTGGAGGGGCAATTCCATCGGTTTGGCCGACGCGGCTGGACAGATGGTGTAGTTGTAGTGCCGAGGACAAGCCGTTCGTCCTATAACCGACTCGACTCGCGTCCGCCATTTCGGGCAACGCGGGTCAAGGTGCAGAATTTAGAGGAAAGAACCGAGAAGGTTCGGTTCTCCCGAGGAGGCCGCTCATGACCGCTCGCACCCCTGATGCCGAGCCGCTGCTGACCCCGGCTGAGGTCGCCACCATGTTCCGCGTGGACCCGAAGACGGTCACGCGGTGGGCGAAGGCCGGCAAGCTCACGTCCATCCGTACGCTCGGCGGGCACCGCCGTTACCGCGAGGCCGAGGTCCGCGCTCTGCTCGCGGGCATTCCGCAGCAGCGCAGCGAGGCCTGAACAACTCAATAGCGGGCAAACCGGCAGGTCCCCAACGTGCCGAGATGCCCGAACCCTAGCTCCAAGCGACGCGGGTTCTGCCCCAACAGAGCCCACGCCCAAGCCCCCAGGGGCTTCTCAGGCAAGTGACAAGGGTGCGTCGTCGATCGCGCTGGACTCCGCCGGGTCCAGCGCGATCTTTTTTGTGCGCGTCGGGCACAGGACCGATCGCCCTGTGAGCGGGCTTGTCGGAGTCTGGGGAGGGGTGTCGGATCTCCTGTGGGCGACCTCAGAAGGGGGCCGGCGGGCGGGGCGACACAGGGGTGCAATTGCACATATTAAATTGACCAGTTGTAGGTGGGGTGTAAGTACCGCGGTTTCAGAAACTCATGCGGTGACACCCGTCACATGCCGGGGAGCTTGTTGCCGTTGCTCCCCGTGCGCTAGAGGAGGCATCCGAGCCACCACCGCCCCCTGGCGCGGCGGCCGTTGGGGCTCAGCGCTCCTTCGGGGCCGTCTCGTCCGGTGCCTCGGCGGCTCTGGGCGCGGAGTCCATCGCCAGTCGCAGCAGATGGTGGCAGATCGCGCAGTGCCGGGTCAGATGCCCGTACGACGACGCGGCCGACAGATGCGCACGGAGCAACGCCCGCGTCTCGTGCCTGACCGAAGCCGCCATACGCCACCTCCAGGGGCCGCACGGGAACGGGCCCTGATCCCTGGGTACCGAGGGATCCCGACGCCGTCAAGACGGCCTGGGAGCCGTGAGAACGGCCTCGCACGAAGAAGGCCCGCCACCCTGTGTGGGTGCGGGCCTTCGTCGGGGCAGGCAAAAGGCCTGCCACCCTTGCGGGCGCGGGCCTTCGTTGCGGTCCTGACGGGATTTGCTGCGGTTGATTGCGGCTTGTGCCGCGGGCGCGGCCTCCGGTTGGCGGGCGGTCCGGGGAGGCGTCGGACCCGGCACCTTTGCTGGTGGCCGGGGCAGGCAAAAGGCCCGTCACCCTTGCGGGCGTGGGCCTTCGTTGCGGTCCTGACGGGATTTGCTGCGGTCGATTGCGGCTTGTGCCGCGGGCGCGGCCTCCGGTTGGCGGGCGGTCCGGGGAGGTGTCGGACCCGGCACCTTTGCTGGTGGCCGGGGCAGGCAAAAGGCCCGTCACCCTTGCGGGCGCGGGCCTTCGTTGCGGTCCTGACGGGATTTGCTGCGGTCGATTGCGGCTTGCGCCGCGGGCGCGGCCTCCGGTTGGCGGGCGGTCCGGGGAGGTGTCGGACCCGGCACCTTTGCTGGTGGCCGGGGCAGGCAAAAGGCCCGCCACCCTTGCGGGCGCGGGCCTTCGTTGCGGTCCTGACGGGATTTGAACCCGCGGCCTCCACCTTGACAGGGTGGCGAGCACTCCAAACTGCTCCACAGGACCAGGTTTCGCGGCGCCATTCGTGCGTTGCGCTGCGAGAAGAGACTGTACAGGAGGGGAGCCGCCTGGTCGAACTCACTTAGCGTGCGGGGGTCGTCACGGGGCCAGCTGGTCGATCGTCTTCACGATCCGCTTGTCGGAGATCGGGTACGCCGTGCCGAGCGCGTGGGCGAAATAGCTCACCCGGAGCTCCTCGATCATCCAGCGCACGTCGAGAACCTGCTGCGGCACCGGGCGCCCCTGCGGCATCTGCTCCAGGAGCCACGCGTACTCGTCCCGCATCTCGTGCACCTTCTCCATACGGGTCGTGTCCCGCTGGACGTTCGTCGGCATCTGCTGCAGCCGGCGATCGGCGGCGACGAGATACCGCATCAGGTCCGGCAGCCGCCGCAGCCCCGCCTCTGTCACGAAACCGGGCCTCACGAGCGCGTCCAGCTGCTGACGCACGTCCTGCAGGTTCGCCAGCAGCGCCGGGCTGCGTACGGCCTTCAGGCGGCGTTCGCAGGCCTGCCAGGCGGCCAGCACCTGCTGCACCTGCCCGACCGTCCGCACCGTCGTGTCCACGATCTCCGCGCGCACCTTGTCGTACAGCTTCCGGTACGACTCCTCGTCCCACGCCGGCCCTCCGAAGTCACCGATCAGCCGGTCCGCCGCCGCCATCGCGCAGTCGTCGAACAGCGCCTGGACCGAGCCGTGCGGATTCGCCGACAGCCCGAGCTTCTGCGCGTTCGTCAGATGATCGCTCGCGAATTTGGCCGGATTGACCGGAATGTTACGCAGGATCAGCCGCCGCGTGCCCTTCCACATCGCCTCGGCCTGCTCCGCCTCCGTGTCGAAGAGCCGGACCGAGACCGTGTCGCCCTCGTCCACCAGCGCGGGGTACGCCTTGACGGGTTGCCCCGCCCGGCGCGTCTCGAAGACACGCGTCAGCGAGCCGATCGTCCAGTCGGTCAGCCCCTTGCGCTCCAGGGACTCCCCGCCCTGCCGCTCGGCGGTGGCCGCCGCGGCCTGCGAGATCGCCTTGCGCGCCTTCGGCTTCAACCGGAGCTTCAGTACCTCCAGGTCCTTGTCCTCCGCCAGCTTGCGACGGCGCTCGTCGACGATCCGGAAGGTGATCCGCAGATGGTCCGGCACCTTCGACCAGTCGAAGTCCTCCGCCTCGAAGGGCACCCCCACCATGCGCTTCAGCTCGCGCGCCATGGTGGTGGTCAGGGGCTCCTGGAGGGGCACGGCCGTGTCCAGGAAACGCTTCGCGAAGTTCGGCGCCGGCACGTAGTTGCGGCGGATCGGCTTGGGCAGCGAACGGATCAGCTCCGTCACCAACTCCTCCCGCAGACCCGGGATCTGCCAGTCGAAGCCCTCGTCCGTGACCTGGTTGAGCACCTGGAGCGGGATGTGAACCGTCACACCGTCCGCGTCCGCCCCCGGCTCGAACTGGTACGTCACCCGGAACTTCAGCTGCCCCTGCCGCCAACTGTCGGGATAGTCCGCCTTGGTGACCGCCTCGGCCGACTCCCGGATCAGCATCTCCCGCTCGAAGTCCAGGAACTCCGGCTGCTCGTGCCGCTTCCGCTTCCACCACGAGTCGAAGTGGGCGCCCGACACCACGTGTTCGGGCACCCGCTGGTCGTAGAAGTCGAAGAGCGTGTCGTCGTCCACCACGATGTCCCGGCGCCGCGCCCGGTGCTCCAACTCCTCGACCTCGCTGAGGAGCCTGCGGTTGTCGGCGAAGAACTTGTGGTGTGTGCGCCAGTCACCCTCGACGAGCGCGTTGCGGATGAACAGCTCGCGGCTGGCCTCCGGGTCGATCCGGCCGTAGTTGACCTTCCGGTCGGCGACGATCGGGACGCCGTACAGCGTCACCTTCTCGTACGCCATCACGGCCGCCTGGTCCTTCTCCCAGTGCGGCTCGCTGTACGTCCGCTTCAGCAGATGCTCCGCGAGCGGCTCGACCCACTCCGGCTCGATCCTCGCGTTGACACGGGCCCACAGCCGTGAGGTCTCCACCAGCTCCGCCGACATCACGAACCGCGGCGGCTTCTTGAACAGCGACGAACCCGGGAAGATCGCGAACTTGGCGTTGCGGGCGCCCAGATACTCGTTCTTCGCGCCCTCCTTCACGTCCTTCATGCCGATGTGGGAGAGCAGACCGGCGAGGAGCGAGACGTGGACGCGGTCGCCGGGGGCATCGTCCTCGTTGAGGTGGATGCCCATCTGCTTGGCGACCGTACGGAGTTGGGTGTAGATGTCCTGCCATTCGCGAATGCGCAGGAAATTGAGGTACTCCTGCTTGCACATCCGGCGGAACGACGACGAACCCCGCTCCTTCTGCTGCTCCCGGATGTACCGCCACAGGTTCAGATAGGCCAGGAAGTCACTGGTCTCGTCCCGGAAACGGGCATGCTGCTGGTCGGCCTGGGTCTGCTTGTCCGCGGGACGCTCGCGCGGGTCCTGGATGGACAGCGCGGCGGCTATGACCATGACCTCGCGGACACAGCCGTTCTTGTCGGCCTCCAGCACCATCCGGGCCAGCCGCGGGTCCACCGGCAGCTGGGCCAGCTTGCGGCCGGTCTGCGTCAGCCGCTTCCGCGGGTCCTTCTCGGCCGGGTCGAGCGCGCCCAGCTCCTGCAGCAGCTGCACACCGTCACGGATGTTGCGGTGGTCCGGCGGGTCGATGAACGGGAACTTCTCGATGTCCCCGAGACCGGCCGCCGTCATCTGCAGGATCACGGACGCGAGGTTCGTGCGCAGGATCTCCGCGTCGGTGAACTCCGGACGAGCCTCGAAGTCGTCCTCCGAGTAGAGCCGGATGCAGATACCGTCGCTCGTACGCCCGCAGCGGCCCTTGCGCTGGTTGGCGCTGGCCTGACTGATCGGCTCGATCGGCAGCCGCTGGACCTTCGTGCGATGGCTGTAACGGGAGATGCGCGCGAAGCCCGGGTCGATGACGTACTTGATGCCCGGCACGGTCAGAGAGGTCTCGGCGACGTTCGTCGCCAGAACGATCCTGCGCCCGGTGTGCGGTTGGAAGACACGATGCTGCTCGGCGTGGGACAGCCGGGCGTACAGCGGCAGAATCTCCGTGAAGCGGTACTGCTTGCGAGTGAGCGCGTCCGCCGTGTCCCGGATCTCCCGCTCACCGGAGAGGAAGACGAGGATGTCCCCCTTCCCCTCCCCCATCAGCTCCTCGACCGCGTCCGTGATCGCCGTGATCTGATCCCGGTCCGAGTCGTCCGAGTCGTCCTCCAGCAGCGGCCGGTACCGCACCTCCACCGGATACGTCCGCCCGCTGACCTCGACGATCGGCGCGTCCCCGAAATGCCGGGAGAAACGCTCCGGATCGATGGTCGCCGAGGTGATGACGACCTTCAGATCGGGCCGGCGCGGCAACAACTGCGCCAGATACCCCAGCAGGAAGTCGATGTTGAGGGACCGCTCATGGGCCTCGTCGATGATGATCGTGTCGTAGGCGCGCAGCTCGCGGTCCGTCTGGATCTCGGCGAGCAGGATGCCGTCCGTCATCAGCTTGACGAAGGTCGCGTCCTGGTTCACCTGGTCCGTGAAGCGGACCTTCCAGCCGACGGCCTCGCCCAGCGGGGTGTCCAGCTCCTCCGCGACCCGCTCGGCCACCGTACGGGCCGCGATACGACGGGGCTGGGTGTGCCCGATCATGCCGCGCACCCCACGCCCCAGCTCCAGACAGATCTTCGGGATCTGGGTGGTCTTGCCGGACCCGGTCTCACCGGCCACGATGACGACCTGGTGATCGCGGATGGCCTCGGCGATCTCGTCCTTCTTCTGGCTGACCGGCAACTGCTCGGGATAGGTGACGGCGGGCACACGGGAGCGCCGGGTGCCGATGCGTTCCTCGGCCTTGCCGATCTCGCCCTCGATCTCGGCGAGCACGGCGGCGCGAGCCTCCGGCTTACGGATCTTGCGCGCGCCTTCGAGCCTGCGCCCGAGCCGCTGCGCGTCGCGCAGGGACAGCTCGGTCAGGCGGGGGGCGAGGGAGCCGAGGGCCGGGGTGCCGGGCGCCGGGGTACCGGGAGCCGGGGTGCCAGGGGCAGGGTGCGTAGACATACGCGATCCAGGATCTCATCCCCGGGAAATGCGTGGCGAACGATTTGTAACCGGCGGCTACCGGGCACCTACGGCGTCCGCTGGGCGGGTGGGGCGGAGGTCGGTGCGGCGGTCGGCGTGGCGGGCGGTGCGGCGGGTGCGGTGGCGGCCGGTGCGGCCTGCTGCCGTGCGCTGCCGACGTCCCCCAGAGCGATCGACCTGGCCGTGTTCGACACGGCCTTGATGCCCAGATAAGCGGTCGTCATGCTGCTCACGGCGGTGAACGCGGCGGTGAGCACGCCCACGATCACCGACTTGTCACCGTCCAGCCGCCACACGCCGAAGACCGCGACCCCGGCGATGGCCAGATTGCTGACCACCACGGCCAGCAGCCCGTACCGGGCCCGGTCCTTCTCCAACTCGACGTCCCGAATGGCTCTGGCCTCACTGTGACTCATCGTCCCCCGCTCCCTGCCCCAACGCCGACCCGCCAGAACCTAGCGCCGCACGCCCCCGGTGCCAACCTGCTCCCATCCGTCACCGCCCCCGCAACTCAGCGACCCGAGCGTCCACTTGCGCCCGGTCGTACCCCCGACGGGCAAGGTCGAAGACCGGGGGCGCGTCGGGCGCCGTACCCGCGACGAGCCGGGAGATGTAGGCATCGACCTGGGCACGGTCGTAACCGCGCCGGACGATCTCGAAGCCGTGGAAGTCGCTCACCATGAACATCCGCCCCCTGTTCGACTGATCACCTGATCACCTGATCACGTGATCCAGTGAACCGTCTGCATACGCCAGATCGAACCCACGACGCGCTGCACGAGACATACAAAAAGGCCCCGATCCGTAGATCGGGGCCTTAGTTGTGGCTGGGGCCGGGGTCGAACCGGCGACCTATCGCTTTTCAGGCGATCGCTCGTACCAACTGAGCTACCCAGCCGTCAAGGCCTTTTGCAAGGCCTTTGCGGTCCTGACGGGATTTGAACCCGCGGCCTCCACCTTGACAGGGTGGCGAGCACTCCAAACTGCTCCACAGGACCAAGCTTTGTGAGCGACCACCAGTGTCGCACACGGTTTTGCGTGCCCCCAACGGGATTCGAACCCGTGCTACCGCCTTGAAAGGGCGGCGTCCTAGGCCGCTAGACGATGAGGGCTATCGGCCCGCCTGGGCGCTTCTCAGCGCGTCGGGGACGTGAGAAGCATATGGGATGCGGGGAGGGATCGCCAAAACGGTTTAGGAGGCCGAGGGGGAAGGGGCTGATGGGGTGGGTGTGGCGGGGGTGGCCCCGGGCTTGTTGTCGTCGGGGAGGTGGCGGCTGACCTCCGCCGTGGTCTCGCCCAGGCCGCCGAGTTTGATCGCGTCCCAGGCCTGGAGGCGTCGGCTGTCGCGGTCGAAGTACAGGATCGAGGCCTCGATGGGGGCCGGGTACTTGTGTTCGAGGGCGCGCAGGCCGCTGCCGCCCGTGGAGCCTTCCATGCGCAGCCGGGTGCCGTACTTGAGGATCTCGTCGCCCTCGTGGTGCAGGTGTCCGCACAGGACGAGCGGGACGTTGCCGTCGACCTCGCGGGCGGCGGAGGGTTCGTGGACCATGGCGACGTCGACGGGGGCGCCGGCGGCTTTCTGGTCGTTGAGGGCGGAGGCGAGGCGGTCGCCGGCGAGTTGTTCGGAGGCGTCGGCGCCGGGTTTGTTGGAGCGGTCGGGGGTGAACTGGGGGTCGCCCATGCCGGCGAAGCGCAGTCCGGCGATGGTCTCCGCCTTGCCGTTGTCGAGGACGTGGACGTTCTTCATGCGTTCGAGGTAGCGCTGGGTGAGGTGGGAGTCGTGGTTGCCGCGGACCCATACGTAGGGGGCGCCGAGGTCGGCGATGGGGTCCAGGAAGCCGTTTTCGGCGGCTGTGCCGTGGTCCATGGTGTCGCCGGTGTCGACGATGACGTTGACCTTGTACTGCTGTACGAGCGAGGCGATGATCTTCCAGCTCGCGGGGTTGAGGTGGATGTCGGAGACGTGCAGGACGCGGATGGTGGTGGGGTCGGGCTGGTAGGCGGGGAGGGTGGAGGTGACGTCGTACAGCTTGGTCACGTTCGTGACCAGGCGGGCCAATTCCCTTTGGTAGACGTCGAATTCGGTGACGATGTTGCGGGCGTTGCCGACCAGGGAGGGGGCTGAGGAGAGCAGGCCGGAGTATTTGGGTTCGAGGACGGAGTCGGGGTTCCAGGTGGCGTAGGCGGTGGCGCCGGAGGCCATCAGCAGGGCGAGGGCGGTGCCGCCGGCGGCGAGGGCGCGGCGGGGGCGGCGGTAGACGGCGAGGCCGAGGGCGGTGGCGCCGGAGACGACGGCGACGCAGGAGCGCAGGGCGAGCTCGAGGGTGCCGTGCTGGACATCGTGGGCGACTTCGTCCTGGAGGCCGGAGAGGCGTTCGGGGTGGTCGACGAGGGCTTGGGAGCGGACGGGGTCGAGCTGGTCGACGTTGACGTCGAGGCGGACGGGGGCGTGGTGGGTGTTGAGTTCGAGGGCGCCCAGGGGTGAGACGTTGATCTTCGTGCCGCCGGTGAGGGAGGGGCGGAGGGTCATGGTGGTGTTCATCGGGCCGACCGGTACCCGTACGTTGCCGACGATGAGCAGTCCGAGCCAGGCGCCGAGGAGGACGACCGCGACGAGGCCGAGGGCGCGGGCCCAGGGGTGTGGTTGGGGGAGGAGTTCGGCGGTGGGGTGTTGTCGGCGGGAGCGGTAGTGGCGGGTGAGGGTGTGCGGGGACGTGCGGATGCGGTTCACGACGGTCGACGCCATGGCGGGGACGCGGGCCATTGGTCCCGTATGCCCAAGTGCGGGGGTGGATATGCGGGCGGGTTGGTGACTCTCGTGCGGGCGCTCGGTGGCTGACAATGGGCGTGTGCTGGAGATGACGCGCGAGGAGTTCGAGGAACTGGTCGCCGAGGCGTTGGACCGGATTCCGCCGGAGCTGACACGGTTGATGGACAACGTCGCGGTGTTCGTGGAGGACGAACCGCCCGCCGACGATCCCGAGCTGCTCGGGCTGTACGAGGGCACTCCGTTGACGGACCGGGGGGAGTGGTACGCCGGTGTGCTGCCGGATCGCATCACTGTCTATCGGGGGCCGACGCTGCGGATGTGCGACAGCCGGGAGGACGTGGTCGCGGAGACCGAGGTGACGGTGGTGCACGAGATCGCGCATCACTTCGGGATCGACGACGCGCGGCTGCATGCGCTGGGGTACGGGTAGGGGGTGCGGGGCGGGCGCGTGTCCTCTTGTGGGGGGCGGGAGTTGAGGAGGTTGACTTCTCCCTCCGCCTGAGAGGTGGCTCCCCGTGCGCCCCTTGTACGTACCTGTCCGTCTGGCCGTCACGGTCATGGCCGTCGCCGCGACTGCCGGTTGTATGAGCGTGGGTGACGACGGGGGTGGCGGGGGCGCGAAGCCGGCGCACTCGGCGGGCCGGCGGGGTGGTGCGGATTCGGGTGGGGGGTCGGCGGTGTCCGGTGGCGGCTCCGGGACGGGGGCGGTGGCCGACGGGAAGCACGGGGGGAAGAAGGGCAGGGGGAAGGCGGGGGAGTCGGCGTCTCCGGGTGCTTCGCCGTCGGCGGGCCCGAGTGGTTCCGCTCCGGCGCGGGGCGGCCCGGGCAGGAGTGCCGCGCCGGGGGTGCCTACGCCGACGGGGGCGCAGCCCACGCCGACGCAGAGTGCCGAGCAGCCGACGCCGTCCGAGCAGCCGCCGTCGTCCGCGACGGAGCCGTCGTCGTCGGCGGAGCCGTCGTCGTCGGCGCATCAGGACACGGGGGCGCAGTTGGAGGACCGTGAGCCGGCGCCGATGGCGGGGTCGCCGGTGTGATGTGCGGGGCGGCACGTGACCTTGCCTACAGGGGCGGGGTCTGGTTTGCCTTCGGGGGTGGGGGGTGCGTATGGTGGTAGATCGTTTGATCCCATTGCCCGGCGCCATTGCAGAGAGCGCCGCGTGGCGCGTTCTCTCCCTTGCCGTGGCTGACCGCATAGAGGCGGTCGTATTGCGAATTCACGGAGTTGACGGGCGCGTGCCGACGAGACTCCGGAAGGTTTCGCTTACGCATGTCCATTTCCAGTACTGATCACGTCGTCGTGCCCGAGAACGAGGGCACCGAAGGCGCCGTGGAAGCTCCCGAGGTCACCTTCGCGGACCTCGGTCTCCCCGAGGGCGTCGTGCGCAAGCTCGCGCAGAACGGCGTGACCACTCCCTTCCCGATCCAGGCCGCGACCATTCCGGACGCGCTGGTGGGCAAGGACATCCTCGGCCGTGGCCGCACCGGCTCCGGCAAGACCCTCTCCTTCGGTCTGCCGACCCTGGCCACGCTGGCCGGCGGCCACACCCAGAAGCACAAGCCCCGCGCGGTCATCCTCACGCCGACCCGTGAGCTCGCCATGCAGGTGGCGGACGCGCTGCAGCCGTACGGCGACGTCCTCGGCCTGAAGATGAAGGTCGTCTGCGGCGGTACGTCGATGGGCAACCAGATCTACGCCCTGGAGCGCGGCGTCGACATCCTCGTCGCCACCCCCGGTCGTCTCCGCGACATCATCAACCGTGGTGCCTGCTCCCTTGAGGACGTGCAGATCGCCGTTCTCGACGAGGCCGACCAGATGTCTGACCTGGGCTTCCTGCCCGAGGTGACGGAGCTGCTCGACCAGGTTCCGGCGGGCGGTCAGCGGATGCTGTTCTCCGCGACCATGGAGAACGAGATCAAGACCCTCGTCGACCGGTACCTGAACGACCCGGTCAGCCACGAGGTGGACGCCGCCCAGGGTGCCGTCACCACGATGTCGCACCACATCCTGATCGTGAAGCCGAAGGACAAGGCGCCGGTCACGGCCGCGATCGCCTCCCGCAAGGGCCGCACGATCATCTTCGTCCGCACCCAGCTGGGCGCCGACCGTGTCGCGGAGCAGCTGCGCGAGGCGGGTGTGAAGGCGGACGCGCTGCACGGCGGCATGACGCAGGGCGCGCGCACCCGGACGCTGGCGGACTTCAAGGACGGGTACGTCAACTGCCTGGTCGCGACCGACGTCGCCGCGCGCGGCATCCACGTCGACGGCATCGACCTCGTGCTGAACGTCGACCCGGCCGGCGACCACAAGGACTACCTGCACCGCGCCGGCCGTACCGCCCGCGCGGGCCGCACCGGCACGGTCGTCTCCCTGTCGCTGCCGCACCAGCGCCGCCAGATCTTCCGGCTGATGGAGGACGCGGGCGTCGACGCCGGGCGTCACATCATCAACTCCGGTACGGCCTTCGAGCCCGAGGTCGCCGAGATCACCGGCGCCCGTTCGATGACCGAGGTCCAGGCCGAGTCCGCGGGGAACGCCGCGCAGCTGGCCGAGCGTGAGGTCGCGCACCTCACCAAGCAGCTGGAGCGGGCGCAGCGCCGCGCGAGCGAGCTGCGCGAGGAGGCCGACCGGCTGGTGGCCCGGGTCGCCCGCGAGCGCGGGGAGGACCCGGAGGCGGCGGTGGCCGAGGCGCAGGCCGCGGTCGCCGAGGCTGCCGTGGAGGCGGCGGAGGTGTCGGTGCCCGAGCAGCCTGTCGCGCAGGACGTGGAGCGTACGGAGGCCGCGCCGTCGTACGAGCGTCGTGAGCGTCGGGACGGCGACCGTGGTGGCTTCCGTCGCGATGACCGTCGTGACGACCGGGGTGGCCGTTCCTTCGAGCGCCGTGACGACCGTGGTGGGCGTGGGTTCGAGCGTCGGGACGGCGACCGTGGTGGCTTCCGTCGCGATGACCGTCGTGATGACCGTCGTGATGACCGGGGTGGCCGTTCCTTCGAGCGCCGCGAGGACCGTGGTGGGCGTGGGTTCGAGCGTCGGGACGGCGACCGTGGTGGCTTCCGTCGCGACGACCGCCGTGACGGCCGTCGTGATGACCGGGGTGGCCGTTCCTTCGAGCGCCGCGAGGACCGTGGTGGGCGTGGGTTCGAGCGTCGGGACAACGACCGTGGCGGCTTCCGCCGTGACGACCGTCCGGCCGGCCGTTCCTTCGAGCGCCGGGACGAGCGTGGCGGTCACCGTGGCAGCGACCGTCCCTTCAACCGCGACCGCCGTGACGACCGTCCGGGCTTCCGCACCGGCAGCCACGACCGCCCGTACGGCCGCCGTGACGACCACCGCGGCACCGGCTCCTTCGGCCGCCGTGACGACAAGCCGCGCTGGAAGCGCAACGGCTGAGTCCGTCAGCGAGCACTGAGCGCCGTGGCCCTCACCGATCCTGGTGAGGGCCACGGCGCTTTGTCGTGCACCCGGTCAGAAAAGGCTCTCCCCCAAGGTTAAGGGAAGGTAAGATCAGAGGACTTGTGAGACGGGTGGGACGGCCGGGGGGCCGACCCAGGATGCGCCGGAGAAGTGCCGCACCCGTCTCGTTTCTCGGGGAGGGTCTCCTTGGCTCGACATGCCCACGCACGCCTGCGCCTGGTCGCCGCCACCGCCGTACTGATGGCCGGTCTGAGCCCGCTGCTGCCGTCGTCCGCCGTCGCGGACACCGCGCAGGAGACGGTGGTGCCGGCGACGTTCCGGAACTCTTACACGACCGCGACCGTCTCCTACGCCGACACCACCTACGGCGGCGAAGGGGCGGGCGCCCAGGGCGTCTTCCACCGTCTGGAGGGTCACTCGGGGCTGGTGTGGACGCGCTACTCGGACGGTGTGTCCGTCGACGTTCCGGCAGCCGGCAGCAATCTGGCGGTCGCCGACGGCACGGGCGGCGACGTCCTGGCCCGCCGCTACCAGGACGGTCGCGTCGAACTGTTCGACGCGACCGACGGCACGACCCGCACGATCCAGGTGCCCACGGGATACGCCGGGGTGTACGCGGGTGTGTACGGCAGCACGGTCGTCGCCTACGAGAACGTCACCGGCGCGGACGGGATCACCACCAAGGTCAGGCATCTGCTGAGTCCGGCAACAGACGGAAGCACCCGGGACCTGACGATCTCAGGTCTGCCGTCGGGCATGCAGATCGGTGGGCCGCTGCGCGGCGACACCTCCGGCATCGTCTTCCGTGCCTCGCTCGACGGCAGCATCCGGTCGGTGATCGTCGACCCGAAGACCGGACAGGTGCAGGGCTGGACCCCGGCGCTGTCCGGCGGCAACTACGCTGTCCTGTCGCCCGACTACCTGGTCCACTACGCGGGCGACTCCGCCTCGAAGGCGTACGTCTACTCCCGCGCCGACCTCTCGGCACCGCCCGTGGAGGTCTCCCTGGACGGCGCCGACGGTGTGAGCCCCGCCGACGAGCTCTCCGTCGTGGGCGACTGGCTCGTCCACCGTCCGCTCAGTGCCGGCAAGGTGACCGCCGTACCGATCGCGGGCGGTGACCCGATCACCCTGCTCGCCGACTCGTACAGCGGTGTCTCCGCCTCGGCGCACGGGGACGCCGTCGCCGTCGGCCGTACCGGCCCTGACGACTGGGGCCTCCAGCGCATCCATTCCGGCGCGGACGGCAGGCCCGTGGTGAGCACGGTCAAGGCGCTGCCGAAACCGCCGTACAAGATCCAGGGGCTCGCCCTGGAGCAGGGGCGGTTGCTGGTCGCCGACGACAGTCGCAGCGGTAACCGGGATGTCTACCTGCGGACCGTCGCCGCCACCGGGACGCCCACTTATGGGGCGCGTTCCAGCTACGACGGCACCGGCACGAAGTACTACTACTGCCCACCCGCGCAGGGCGGTTGTGCCGTGTTCGGTACGCCTGACGACCGGGCGGTCTGGCTGACGACGGACTCCGCCACCAGCGACCGGATCGTGGCCGACGGGCCGGGGCCGTACGACTTCTCGCAGTACAGCGTCCCCGCCGGTGGGCGGATCACCGACGTCTCCGGCCAGTACGTGATCCACACGACCGCGACCCAGCAGACCGTGCTCGATCTCAGCAACAGCCCCGGCCCCAACGTCACCCGCGCCCCGGTCGCCGCCGCTCTCGACGGCCACATCCTCTGGACGGCGGGGGCGAACGCCGGTGAGGTCACGGCGTACGACCTGACGACGAAGCGGACCGTCGAGACCCTCACCACGGACGCCGGCTGCGTGCCCACCGAGCTCCAGGCGCTGGGCCGCTACCTCTACTGGAGGTGCGACGGCAAGGCGGGGGTGTACGACCGTACGGCGGGCAAGTCCGTCGCTGTGCCCGCCGACGAGGCCAAGCTCGGTGACGGTTTCGTCGTCACGCACGACAAGCGGGCCGGCAAGCTGACCCTGACGACGTTCGCCGGCGGTACGGCCGCGAGCTGGATCATCGGCGACCTGCCCGACACCGGGACCTCGCAGCGGGACGTGCGCTGGACCGTCGACGAGTCCGGCGCGAACGCGGCCTACGTGGACGAGCGCGAGCAGGTGCACCTCGTACCGTCCGGTGTGCCGCAGCAGCCGCTGCGGCTGCTCGCACCCGTCTCCAGGGCCGGGACCGTCGAGGCGCACCCGTTCGACACGACCTCCGGCACGCTGACCACCCTGCTGCTGTCGAAGCCGACCTCCAGTTGGGACCTCACCGTGCGCAACCGCGCGACCGGCAAGGTCTACGGAGACGGCAGGGACGGCACGGCCGCCCGCGGTGAGCTGAACATCGACTGGAACGGTGTCGACCCCAAGGGCGCCGGGGACGCCTACCTGCCGAACGGCTCCTACGACTGGACCGTCGCCGTCAGCCCCGCGGACGGTGTCGGCGATCCGCTGACGGTGACCGGCACGGTCAAGCTGGTGAAGGGCGCGGCGGTCCGTCGCGACCACGTGGGCGACGACGGCTTCGGCGAGCTCCTCACCCTCAACTCCTCGGGCGCGCTGACGTTCCAGCAGAGCAACGGCAAGGGCACGTTCTCCGGGAAGGTGAGCGGCGGCGGCTGGGCGACCTCGGTCCGGGCGGTGCCGTTCGGGGACCTCAGCGGCGACCGGTGCAACGACGTCCTGGTGCGGCTGAGCAGCGGCGCCCTGCGCGCCTACCGGCCGGGGTGCGGTGCGGCGCTGAAGCCGTCGACGCCGTACACCTCACTGGGAACGTCCGGCTGGAACCAGTACGACGTGCTGACAGCGCCCGGTGACGTCACCAAGGACGGCCGGTCCGGACCTGATCGCGCGGAACTCCTCGACCGGGGCCCTGTACCTCTACAAGGGGACGTCGGCGGGCAAGCTGTCCGCGCGGGTGAAGCTGTCCGGTGACTGGCGTGGCTACAAGAAGGTCGTCGGCGCCGGTGACCTGAACGGCGACGGGATCGGGGACCTGCTGGCGCAGGACGGGGCGAACACCCTGTACCGCTACTACGGCAAGGGCAACGGCACGTTCGGTGCGCGGGCCAAGCTGTTCGCGAACTGGGGCGGCTCGTACAACGCGATCGTCGGCGTCGGTGACATCACCGGTGACGGCAAGGCGGATCTGGTGGAGCGGGACGCGGCGGGGAACGTATACCGGAATCCCGGTGACGGAAGGGGATCCTTCGGCGCCCGGGTGAAGATCGCCTCCGGCTGGAAGGCGTACAAGGGCATTTTTTAGCCATGCCGTAACGCGAGTGGTGCATGTCACACCCCCGGCGAGGGAATCGCTGGGGGCATGACAGAAGACGCCATAGCGAGCGGGCAGTCGGGCCCGCCCCCCTCGGGGCTGTCCGACGAAGAACGGCTTGCCCAGCTCGGCTACACGCAGGTCCTGGCCCGCCGCATGTCGGCGTTCTCCAACTACGCGGTCTCCTTCACGATCATCTCGGTCCTGTCGGGCTGCCTCACCCTGTATCTGTTCGGCATGAACACGGGCGGCCCCGCGGTGATCACGTGGGGCTGGGTCGCGGTGGGTCTGATGACCCTGTTCGTCGGGTTGTCCATGGCCGAGATCTGTTCGGCCTACCCGACGTCAGCCGGCCTCTACTTCTGGGCCCACCGGCTCGCGCCGCCCCGCTCGGCGGCCGCCTGGGCGTGGTTCACGGGCTGGTTCAACGTGCTGGGGCAGGTGGCGGTGACGGCCGGCATCGACTTCGGTGCCGCGTCCTTCCTGGGCGCCTATCTGAACCTGCAGTTCGACTTCAAGGTCACTCCGGGCCGCACGGTCCTGCTGTTCGCGGCCATCCTGATCCTGCACGGCCTGCTGAACACCTTCGGCGTGAAGATCGTCGCGCTGCTCAACGACATCAGCGTGTGGTGGCACGTGCTGGGCGTCGGCGTGATCGTCGGCGCGCTGGCCTTCGTACCGGACCACCACCAGTCGGCGTCCTTCGTGTTCACGAAGTTCGTGAACAACACGGGCTGGGGCAGTGGGGTCTACGTGGTGCTGCTGGGCCTGCTGATGGCCCAGTACACCTTCACCGGCTACGACGCCTCGGCCCACATGACCGAGGAGACCCACGACGCGTCGACGGCGGGCCCGAAGGGCATCGTCCGCTCGATCTGGACCTCCTGGATCGCCGGATTCGTCCTCCTCCTCGGCTTCACCTTCGCCATCCAGTCCTACGACAAGGAGCTCGCGTCCCCGACGGGCGCGCCGCCGGCCCAGATCCTCCTGGACGCGCTCGGCGCGACGGCCGGCAAGCTCCTGCTGCTGGTCGTGATCGGCGCCCAGCTGTTCTGCGGGATGGCGTCCGTGACCGCCAACAGCCGGATGATCTACGCCTTCTCGCGCGACGGCGCGCTCCCCTTCTCCCGCGTCTGGCACACCGTCAGCCCGCGCACCCGCACCCCTGTGGCGGCGGTGTGGCTGGCGGCGTTCGGCGCCCTGCTCCTCGGTCTGCCGTACCTGATCAACGTCACGGCGTACGCGGCGGTGACGTCGATCGCCGTGATCGGCCTCTACATCGCGTACGTCGTGCCGACGCTGCTCAGGGTGCGCAAGGGCGAGGCGTTCGAGCGGGGGCCGTGGCATCTGGGGCGCTGGTCGCAGCCGATCGGCGTGATCTCGGTGATCTGGGTCGTCGTCATCACGATCCTCTTCATGCTCCCCCAGGTCTCGCCGGTCAACTGGGAGACCTTCAACTACGCCCCGGTCGCCGTCCTGGTCGTCCTCGGCTTCGCGGCGGCGTGGTGGGGGGCCTCGGCCCGGCACTGGTTCCTCAACCCCGAGCACGCCCGCACCCGGGCCCGCGAGGCGGCCCGCTCGGCGGCCCCCGAAAAGGTTGATCCGTAACACTCCCGGCATGTCCACCCGCCCGACGCGGCCGTGTCACCGATACCCGATCGGAGACACGGCCACGTCCGGCTATGCTCGTGGAGGCAACATCGCCGGGGCCCTTAGCTCAATTGGCAGAGCAGTGGACTTTTAATCCATTGGTTGTGGGTTCGAGTCCCACAGGGCCTACCGAGGGCGAGGCCACTATGTGGCCCTGACCAGCGGTTTTGTGGCCCCGACCGGTTCTTCCGGTCGGGGTCGTGCCATGTGGGGAGGACATCTGCGTGAGCGGATGTGCCGACAGACAGCGTGGCTTGTTCAGTCACCGCTTCCTTCTTCAGGGTTCGCTGCCGTAGGCGTGCTCCCCTGTGTGGCATCGAAGGCATTGGTGAGACCGTCGAGGCGGTCGGCGAGTGCTCGAAGCCGATCCGCATGAGCCGCGAGAGTGTCCGAGAGGTGGCGCAGGTCGTCGGAACCATGCGGATGCCAGTCGCCATCCATTTCGACGTTCACGAAGGGGACGTTAACGGGTGGGAGCTCGGTGAAGGGGCGTTGTTCGAAGCACGCACGCAGGATCACCGCTGTGCCTCGGCTCGTTGAGGTGGTGAATTCGTAGTCAGGGCTCGCGTGAGTGATGTCGACGCGGTAGCCGCCGGGCTGATGCTCTTCCTCGCTTCCCGTGCACCAGTCGGGTTCCCAGACGGCGACAGGCCCGTGGTCGCATGTAGGGACAGTCACCGTCCGGGACGAGTTGTCGTGATCCAGCATGAGCGGGTTCCTTGGTCCGATAGCCGTTGGCCCTGAGGCGGAGGGGTGAGGATCCCTGCTCATTCCTCGTTCAGGAGCTCAGCCGCGGCCTTCGGATCCATGAGGGTCGACCAGGCTTGCTCGGCGGGAAGAAGGGGGCGGCTGGGGAGGGCGTACTCGGGGTACCAGACGGTGGGATCGCAGCCGGGGACATGGCGCAGGATGACCGCGATGAGATCTTCCGGGATGGAGCCGGTGATGCGCACGGCGACATAGGTCTCATGGCCGTCGTCGGCGCGTACGAGGATGCCGAGGCGGAAGGTGGGAAAGTCGGCGGCGTGCTCATGCCCGTCGTGCAGTGATCCACGAGCCAGCTCCCGGACAGCCGCAGCGAGATGGCGGACAAGCCGCGTACCGGCTTCGAGTTGGTAGCGGTCACGGTCGTTTTGGTCAGGGAGGAGATGCCCCACGTACGTTTTGGTGCTCAGGGGCTGACGTTTGTCGGCGTTGTAGCGGGCTCGTGCCGCCATCGCGGACATCTCCAGGGCTGAGTAGAAGTCGTCTGGCGACCCGTCCTCGCGTTGGCCGGCGGCGATGAGCCAGGGTAGGTCCTCGTCCGTCCAGACCGCTCCGCGCCAGCGCTGGACCTTGACTTTGAAGAGCACCTCATCATCGATCGAGCGGATCCGCTCCTGCCCCGACTCGCTTTCGGCGAAGCGTTCCCGGGCCTTGGCCAAGATCGGATGATCCAGTTCATCGAGCGGCTCCCGGGCTGACGGGAGCGGGAGTTTCAGGTCCTCGCGGAGCGCGCGGAGGGTGGGGCGAGCGGGCTGCACTGATCAGTCGTCCTTACCTACTCCGCCGAGCTCCTTGATCCGCTCCGGCGACAGTCCGGTGAGCAGCGAGACGCTCGACTCGACGGATCCGTCAAGCTTGCGCATCTTCTCCAGCATGCTGGCCCGAACCTCCTCACGGCGGATCTCCAAGTAGGTTCGGACGGCCTCCGCGACCAGGTCCTTCTTCGTCATTCCGAGAAAGTGGGCGCCGTCCGCGATCAGCTCGTCTATGGCCGCATCGACCTTCAACGGTGCCGTTGTCCGGGTTGTCCTGCTCCGGGCTGCCTCTGTGGTTCCCATGCCTACATCCTCCCTCGGGTACCAAAAGATACTCGTATTCTTCTCTACCCGCGACCGATGAGTGGACAGTGACGTGCCTGCGCGACCTGCTTGTCGGTCTCGATGTGCCAGACGCCCCGCCGGCGCGTACTTTCGTGTCGGGTGTTGGTCTCGGTGCCGATGAAAACGGGCGAGGTAGCCCTCGTAGCCGAGCCCGAAGCAGCGACTGCAGGTTGGTGGCGTCGCGTCCGCGCTCGAAGGTGCGCTCCGTCAGCCATGGCGCGGTCACCGATTGCACGATGAACAGAGCTGAGAGGGCATGCTGATGCTCCTGTCCGTTCTCGCTGACCCAGCGGGGCGCGGATGGTGATCCCGTTGGTGCGGCGCGTGAGGGCGTCGGCCGCGCCTATGGCGCACTCGACTAGCAAGTTCGCTTCCCGCGCGGTCTTGATGACCTCCGGCCGGGCGCATCCGGATGGCAAGGTGCACATGCTGGTGCCGGTGATGCCCGTGCTCGGGCCGAGTCGACGTCCCCAACTGGTCAACGGCCGAGAGGCTTGGCCGCCAGAGCGAAGCCATATGCACAGGAGTGATTCGCTGGGAACTCCACCGCTGCGTGGTCACTGCCAGTAAGGTGCTCTGGACACAAAGCAGAGATCGCGGGGCGTGGGGAATGAGTAAAGACCGTACGGCTGGAGTTGATCGGGCTTTCAGACACCGATGACGACGAACTCCTCAGCCTGGGCAGCCAACTGCGTCGCTCTCTCCTCGAACTGGATGTGGCAGACGTACAGTTGGCGCGTTCCACCAGGGATGTCCCGGCAGGAGCGAAGAGTGGTGAACTGGTTGCTGCCGGAGCGGTTGCTGTCACCGCCTCCCCGTTCGTCCTGCGTCAAGTACTCAAGCTTGCTGAGAACCGCCCTCCTGATCCCCCGTCACCTGGGTGTTCGTGCCCGAGCCCCCTCCAGGAGTGACGTCGGCCCAAGCCACCGGCCCAGAGGTCCACAACAGAACGCCGACGAAGAAGGCGTAGGCCGTTCCTCTGGCTACGGCTGGCACTGGGCTGCCCCCCTGACGGAAATGATCTGAGACGTCTGCCAGACGCCGGCGGAGTTCTTGTCGAGCCTCGTGTTGTACGAGACGTAACTGTTCTTGGTGACGGGAGTCTTGTTGACCTTGTTGGTCTTCTTGTCCTTGCTGAAGCCCTTGCTCTCGTCGCCGCAGAACGTGAGGATGGCCGATGTCTTGCTCTGGAGCGTCACTTTGCGGTTGTAGTACCGGACTTCACCCGTGATCGTGACGTTCGCCTTCTTGAACTGAGCAACCCAGGACAGCGTGGCCTCAAGGGCTTTGCCCGTGTTGTAGTAGGCGAGACCTTCGCCCTTGGGATCGGTCCCGGCGATGGCGGCGTCCTCCGCCCGCACCCTCTCCGCGCCGTCCGCGAGCACCGCGTCCTTGACCGGGTCACCGGTCTGACCGCCGTCGAAGGTCAGCTTCACATCCGACGGCAGCGTGATCTTGGGGCGGCCGTCGGACGAAGCCGAAGTCGACGCACTGGGCGAAGCCGAAGTCGGCGCCCCCGTGTCGGCGCCCGCGATCTTGTCATTCGACGTGGAGCTGTCTCCGTCACCTCCGCCGCAGCCGGCGACGAGCAGGGCGGCCGTCACTCCGGCGGTGGCTGTCGTGATCAGGCGGGAACGGCGGGTCACGGCGGGCTCCTGATGGGGCGTGTGATGTTTGAGAAAGCAGCGAATACGGTAGCCGGGAGGGCGCCGAAGACACCAAGGCGAACGATGGCAACCCGCCTGGGTAAATGGTGGGAAATCTGGGCATCGGGCTGACAACTGGCAGCGCTGTGCCCGCCATTGGTGCCATCCCGTGACGTTGCGACAACTGTGTGCTCAGCCGGGTTGGCCACTGCAAAGGGTTGACTATGAAGTCCCCTCCACCGCACGGCCCTTCCGCGCGCCCGCCCCCAGCATCGCCCTCCACGAGCGTGTCCTCTTGAAGGGGTTTTCGAAGTAGCGGGCGAAGAGCCAGGCCGTCAGGAGGGAGAGGGGGACGCTCAGGGCGAGGGTGAGGAGGAAGGTGGGGACGCCCGGGGGGACGACGTGGGGGGCGAGTTTTCGGATCACGATCATCACGATCGGGAGGTGGATCAGGTAGAGGCTGTAGGAGAAGTCGCCGAGTGCGCGGATCGGGCGGGTGGCGAGGAGGCGGAGGAGTGGGGTGGGGCGGCCCGTGGTGAGGGCGGCCAGGAGCAGGGCCATCGCCGGGACCACCGCCAGGTTCATCCAGTAGGAGTGGTGCATCGTCCAGACCGAGCCCTTGGTGACGATGAGGGCCAGGGGCGGGAGCGCGGCCAGGGCGGAGAGCCAGTGCCAGGGCAGGCCGCGGATCCGCTCGGACGCGGTGACGATGCCCGCCGTGACGACGCCGGCGACGAAGACCGGGGCCAGGTCCGGGGTCAGCCAGTTCAGGCCTTCCGCCGGGTTCGCGTGCGGGGCCAAGAGGCCGCGGGCGATCACCGGGAGAGTCACCGCCGAGACCAGGAGTACCGCGCCCCAGCGGCGGCGGATGAAAAGCAGGGCCGGGAAGACGAGGTAGAGCTCCGCCTCCACCGCGATCGACCAGAACGCTCCGTTGGGGGTCGGGGCCGAGAACATGTCCTGGCCCAGGAGGCCGTACACGAGGAGCGAGGATCGGGTCGGCGGGCCGAAGTGCGACGCGGGGACGACGTACCGGGCGATCAGGACGCTGAACGCGAGGGCCGCCCAGTACGGCGGGAGGATGCGCCAGGCGCGGCGGCGCAGGAAGCGGGCCGTGCCGCCGAGCTGCCAGCCCTTGCGTGCGGGGGAGAGGGCCAGCGAGAAGCCGGACAGGACGAGGAAGAAGACGACGGCCAGGCGGCCGTACATCATCCAACCGGTCCAGGCGGGGCCCGAGTTGGCGGGGAAGCCGGGGAAGGTCAGCAGCCAGCAGTGGAAGAGGACTACGTACAGCGCCGCCATGCCGCGCAGGCCGTCGAGGCCGGGGATGTGCGGGGCAGCGCGGGCGGCCGCTTGCCGTGGCTGGTCGGGAGGGGCGGGCGACGCGGGAGACGCTTCCCGCGGCTGGACGGGAGACGCTTCCCGCGGCTGGACGGGGGACGCTTCCCGCGGCTGGACGGGGGACGCTTCCCGTGTTTGGACGGCGGGCGCGAGTTCTTCTGCGGCCTGGCTCGGTCCCACTGAAATCGTTCCGCCTCTCTTCGGGCCCCTGACGGTGGGTGGCGTCCTTGACCCACGCACCCACGGTGACTCGTACGTCGCCTGCGGTCGAGGGGTTCAACGCGGCCCGCGGGAGTTGGCGGGGCCCGGAGGGAGGCGTACGGAATCAGCCGCGCCGCTGGTTCCCCAGTACCGGTGGGAGGTGGTCGAGGGCGAGGCGGCGGCCGACGTAGTCGATCAGCGAGGCGGCCTGACGGAGGCCGGGGTCGTTGGTCTGGCCGGAGGGTTCGAAGCGGGTGCCTACGCCGTCCCCGACGAGGACTCCGAGCGGGACACCGTGCCCGAGGCATCCCGTGCCGGAGGTCGCAGAGGCGGTCTCTCGTCCGCCGCCTACATGGTGTAGCCCGCTACACCGCGCCCTCGCCCCCCACCCGCTTACCGTTGCCCCATGGGCAGAACGGTGCGGCAGGCGGCGCGGGCCACCCTGCATCTCGTGCTGGCCGCGGCGATGGCGTTCGGGCTGTGGATCTTCATCACGGTGCTGCTCATCACCGCGGTCGGGACGCTCGCGGTGGTCGGCGCCTGGCTGCTGCCCGAGACGGTGCTCGTCATCCGGCGGATCGCCGGCGCCAAGCGGGCCATGACGGCCGCCTGGACCGGGCAGGGGATCCCGGAGGCGTACCAGCCGATCACGGGGACCGTCCGGGAGCGCATCCGTACGTCCGTCCGGGACCCCGGCACGTTCACCGACCTGCGCTGGATGGTCGCCGATTACTTCTACGGCGCCCTCCTCGCCCTCGCTCTCCCGCTGTGGCCCCTCGGACTGGTCGTCGACGGCGTGTGGAGCGGGCTGCTGCGCCGTACGCCCCTCGTGCTCCCGCTGATCGTGCGGATCGCCGACCTGGAGGCCGACTGGTCCACCGCCCTGCTCAAACCGTCCCCGAAGGCCCAACTCGCGGCGCGGGTGGAGGAGTTGGCGGCGACCCGCGCCGACGCCATCGCCGCGCACGGCGCCGAGCTGCGCCGTATCGAACGCGATCTGCACGACGGCGCCCAGGCCAACCTGGTCGCCCTGTCCATGCGCATCGGGCTCGCCAAACGCGCCTACGACAGCGACCCCGCCACCGCCCGCAGACTCCTCGACGAGGCCCAGGCGCAGGCCGAGAAGGCGCTGACCGAGCTGCGGCACGTCGTGCGCGGCATCCATCCGCCGATCCTGACGGACCGCGGGCTGGTGGGTGCGGTGCGGGCGCTGGCGGCCGGGAGCGGGCTGGAGGCGAGCGTGGAGGTGGCCGGGCTGGAGGAGGACGGGGTGCGGGCGCCCGCGGCCGTGGAGGCGGCCGCCTACTTCGTGGTCGCCGAGGCGCTGACCAACGCGGCCAAGTACAGCGGCTCCGCGCGGGCCTCGGTCCGGCTGGAGCGGGTCAGGCGCGGGCTGCGGGTGCGGGTCGCCGACGAGGGGCACGGGGGCGCCGACGAGACGGGCGGTTCCGGGCTGGTCGGGATGCGGCGGCGGGTGGCCGCCCTGGACGGGACCATGGAGGTCTCCAGCCCCGTCGGCGGGCCGACCGTGATCGACGTCATGCTGCCGTGCGTGTGGTGAGGGACGCCTCCGAGATGCGTGTGGTGACGGACGCCGTCGGAATCAGCCGGCCGTGAGCTCCGTCAGCTGGCCCAGCGGCAGCGTGTGCTGCGTCTGCAGGACCTTCGCGCGCAGGTAGCGGACGTTGTGCGCGGTGGTGAACACCCCCGTGGGGACGCGGTCGCGCACGGCGATGTCCAGACCCCGCAGCTGCTCGGCCTTGTCGGGGTTGTTGGACAGCAGGTCCAGCTCCTCGACGCCCAGGGCCCGCAGCATCTGCGCGGCGGCCGTGTAGTCGCGGGCGTCCTCGGGCAGGCCCAGGGCCGCGTTCGCCTCGTAGGTGTCGAGGCCCTGGTCCTGCAGGGCGTAGGCGTCGAGCTTGTTGTAGAGGCCGATGCCCCGGCCCTCCTGGCGCAGGTAGAGCAGGACCCCGCCGCGGTCGGCTATCCGCTCGACCGCCTCGCGCAGCTGCGGGCCGCAGTCGCAGCGGGCGGAGCCGAAGACGTCGCCGGTCAGGCACTCGGAGTGCAGCCGGACCAGCGGGACCGTGCCCGGGGCCGGGCTGCCGAGGACGACGGCCACGTGCTCCTGGCCGTCGGTCAGGCCGTGGAAGGTCACCAGTTCGGCGTCGACGCTGTAGCCGTCGGCGAAGCGCAGCGGCACCCGGACACGGGCGCGCTCGGTGGCGGCGGGGAAGTCGGGCATGCGGGTCTCCGGGGTCGTCCGAGGTCTGCCGGCCCCTGCTTCAGTTTTGAAACAGGTTCACGGTCGGCGACCCTACCTCATGCTTTAAATTTGAAGCAACCGATTTACGGAGCGCTTCACGTACCGGTCACGTACCGGTCACGAGCAGGACGGCGACGACCGGCGGCGCCAGGGCACCTCGTCGGTCGTGGGGCGCTCGTCCTCCTGGAGCCGCCGGACGAGCCCCCCGCAGATCTCCTCCAGCTGCCCGACCTGCTCCTCGGTGAGATGGTCGAACAGCAGGGACCGTACGGTCTCGACGTGTCCCGGGGCGGTGCGCTCCAGGACCTCCATGCCCTCGTCCGTCAGGACGGCGATGCTGCCCCGTTTGTCCCAGCGGCAGTTCTCGCGCCGTACCAGCCCGTCCTTCTCCAGCCGGCCCACGGCGTAGGTCAGCCGGCTGCGGGTGATCTTCGTCCGCTCCGCGAGGTCCGTCATGCGCAGCTGCCGCTCCGGGGCGTCGGAGAGGCTGGCCAGGATGGAGTAGTACAGGTGGGGCATGCCGGCGTCCTGCTGGAGCTGCCGGTCGATCGCGTCCTCGACGAGGAACGTCGCCGCGATGTACGCGCGCCAGGCGCGCTGCTCCTTCGGGGTGAGCCAGCGAGTCGTCATGCCACCAGTGTAGGTTTGTTTCAAACTTGAACCAAGAGCAGCCGCTCAGCACTTTGTGCCGAGTGTCCCGTCCACCACGAGCCGGGGAGCGCGTCGATGCCCCACCCGTACGTCCTGCTGTCCGCCGCCGTCTCCCTCGACGGCTACCTCGACGACACCGGCCCCGAGCGCCTGCTGCTGTCGTCCCCGGCCGACTTCGACCGCGTCGACGAGGTACGGGCCTCCGTCGACGCCATCCTGGTCGGCGCCGGCACGATCCGCGCCGACAATCCGCGGCTGCTGGTCAACGCGCCCGAGCGCCGCGCCGCCCGCGTCGCCTCGGGCCGGCCCGAGTACCCGCTCAAGGTCACCGTCAGCGGCTCGGGCGAGCTGGATCCGGCGGCGCGGTTCTGGCACACGGGCGGCGACAAGGTCGTCTACACGACCGACAAGGGCGGCGAACGGGCCCGCGCGCTCGGGATCGCCGCCGACGTCGTCCCCCTCGGCCCCGACCTCGACTGGCGCCGGCTGCTGGACCATCTGCACGACGTCCGGGGCGTGCGGCGGCTCATGGTCGAGGGCGGCGGCCGCATCCACACCCAGCTGCTCCAGCTGGGGCTCGCCGACGAGCTCCAGCTGGTGCTCGCACCCCTGTTCGTGGGCGACCCCGACGCGCCCCGCCTCTTCGGCCCGGGCGGCTACCAGGGCGGACGGCTCAGGCTGGTGGAGAGCCGGCGGATCGAGGACGTGGTCCTCATGCGCTACGAGCCCACCGCCCCCGGCACCGGCCCGCTGGCCTCCGCCGCCGACCGCCACTGGCTCCGCCTCGCCTGCGACCTGGCGGCCCAGTGTCCGCCCTCGCGGACGGCCTTCAGCGTGGGCGCGGTGGTCGTCGCCGCCGACGGAACGGAGCTGGCCCGCGGTCACTCCCGCGAGGCGGGCGATCCCGTGGTCCACGCGGAGGAGGCGGCCCTGGCCAAGCTCGACCCGGCCGACCCGGGGCTCGCGACCGCGACGGTCTACAGCAGCCTGGAGCCCTGCGCCCACCGCGCGTCCCGTCCCAAGCCGTGCGCCCGGCTGATCCTGGAGGCGGGGGTACGGCGGGTGGTCACGGCATGGCGGGAGCCGGACACCTTCGTGGAGGCCGCCGACGGCAGCGGTCTGCTGGCGTCGCGGGGCGTCGAGGTGGTCGTACTGCCCGAGTACGAGGAGCGGGCGAAGGCGCCTAACGCTCATCTGCCGGGCTGAAAAACGCAGGTGAAGCGGGGCCGGAGGTGGGGGCTGGCGCGGGGGCGGACGCGGGGCGGACGGAAACCGTGGTGCTGGGCGTCCCGCGGATGGCGTATGCTGGTCTCACAACGACGCGGGGTGGAGCAGCTCGGTAGCTCGCTGGGCTCATAACCCAGAGGTCGCAGGTTCAAATCCTGTCCCCGCTACTGAAGGCCGAGGGCCGGAGTCCAGTCACTGGATTCCGGCCCTCGGTGTTTCCCGTTTGCCTGCCCGTCACTCCCTGTGAAGAACCTGAGACAAGGCCAACTCGCCCGGTTTTCACCGGTCATGGCCCGTACGTCCGCGCCAAAAACGTTTAATGATCAAGCCGAACTGCTTGGAAACCCCACCCCGGGTCTATTAACGTTCGATAACGCAGCGCGGTCGTCCCAGCCGTCACAAGAGGCGGCTCCGTGCGCACGCGCCGAATCCCGCGAGGGAACCGGGGAACCACCACCCTGGGGTGAATCGCGCGGAAACCGCCGTGGACCCACGGCAGGTTTACGCGCGTAGGAGACCTTCCTGCTCCGAACCCGTCAGCTAACCCGGTAGGCGAGAAGGAAGGAAAGGAGCACGCCCACGTGGCGTCCAACCCGCCTGCCCCGGCAGCCCCGTTCGTGCCGGGCACCCGGCCCTTCGGCTTCGGCCCCAGCGACGACGAGGGCCAGTGGGAGGAGTGGAACCCCACCGAGGAGTCCATCCACCCGGTACGCGGCCGGCACCGTGTCTCCAGGCAGCGCGGCGGGGGACTCGCCCGCAGCTCCACGGTTCTCGGTGTCGGTGTCATAGCCGCCGTCGGCGCGGGCGGCATGGCCAGCGCCAACACCGGCAAGCCACCGGTGTCCATCTCCCTGCCCGACCTGGCCTCCGTCGCCCATGTGTTCGACGGTGGCTCCGACGCCCCCAAGGGCTCCGCGACCGCGCTCAGCGCCGTCGGGGTGAGCACCGAGGACACCGAGCAGGGTGCCAGGGACGCCGGTGAGGCGCTGCGCGACCGCATCATGGCGCAGGCCGAGTCGCAGCAGGTCCAGATCGACAGCAAGGCCCAGTCGGCCACCGAGGCGGCCCTCGCCAAGCAGATCGACCAGGCCGCCGCCAAGGCGGAGAAGGACGCGGTGGCCAAGGCGCGGGCCGCCAAGGAGAAGGCGGAGGCTGCGGCCGAGAAGGCGGCCGCGGACGCCAAGCTCGCCGAACTCGCCAAGCAGTACAAGCTGCCGGTCGTCTCCTACACCATCACCGGCACCTTCGGTCAGGCCGGCTCCATGTGGTCCTCCGGGTACCACACGGGCCTGGACTTCGCCGCGCCGACGGGCACGCTCATCAAGGCCATCCACTCCGGCACCATCACGGAGGCCGGCTGGGCGGGGTCGTACGGCTACCGCACGATCCTCACCCTCGACGACGGCACCGAGCTGTGGTTCTGCCACCAGTCCTCGATCAGCGTCAGCGTCGGCCAGAAGGTCGCCACCGGTGACGTCATCGGCCGGATCGGCGCCACGGGCAACGTGACCGGCCCGCACCTGCACCTCGAGGTCCACCCGAACGGGCAGGCCACCGGCATCGACCCGATGACCTGGCTGCGCAGCAAGGGCCTCAACCCCTGACAGCGACTCCGCCCCGGAACGGCCGCCTCCGATTGTTTACGGGATGTTTGCGGCCGTTCCGGAAGAGGGGCCCTCGGGGCGGGCGTTGACACGACACATGACTTCTCTGCGCAAACTCGGCTCCTCCGGCCTCGAGGTCTTCCCGCTCTCCCTCGGCGGCAACGTCTTCGGCTGGACCGCCGACGAGGCCACGTCCTTCGCCGTGCTCGACGCGTACGCGGCCGCGGGCGGCAACTTCGTCGACACCGCCGACGGCTATTCCGCCTGGGTTCCCGGCCACCAGGGCGGCGAGTCCGAGACGATCATCGGCAAGTGGGTGAAGGCGCGCGGCAACCGGTCCGACGTCGTCATCGCGACCAAGGTGAGCCAGCACCCCGAGTACCAGGGGCTGTCGGCCGTCAACATCAAGGCCGCCGCCGACGCGTCGCTGCGTCGCCTCGACACGGACTACATCGACCTCTACTACACGCACTTCGACAAGCCGGAGATTCCCGTCGAGGAGATCATCGGGGCGCTCGACGAGCTGGTGACGGCGGGCAAGGTGCGGGCGATCGGTGCGTCCAACATCTCCGCCGAACGGCTCGCCGCGTCCCTGGAGTTCTCCGACCGGGAGGGCCTCGCCAAGTACGTGGCGCTGCAGCCGCACTACAACCTGGTCTCCCGCGACACCTACGAGGGCCCGCTGCAGGATCTCGCCGCGCGCTACGGCCTCGCCGCCGTCCCGTACTACGCCCTGGCGGCCGGCTTCCTCACCGGCAAGTACCGCCCCGGTACGACGGTCGACAGCCCTCGCGCGGGCGGCGCCGCCAAGCACCTGGAGACGGAGCGCGGCCGGCGGGTCCTCAAGGCCCTGGACGAGATCGCCGAGGCCCACGACGCCCCGATCCCCACGATCGCCCTGGCCTGGCTCGCGGCCCAGCCCACGGTGGTGGCCCCCATCGCCTCGGCCCGCACGCCGGACCAGCTCCCGGCCCTCCTGGGAGTGGCCGACCTGACCCTGACGGAAACCGAGCTGAGCCGCTTGACGGAGGCTTCGGCCTGACGAACGTTGAGGTCATCGGCTTGATGGAGGCCTCGGCCTCACGGGCTGGCCGGGGCATCTGTAGCCGGCCGGGCACCGAGGTGGGGCTCTGGCGAAGGTCTCTGCCTGACGCGGGCCTTTGCCCTGGCCAGGGGCCCCACCTGGTCGAGGCCTCCGCCTGATCGGCTCTCGGCCGTCCGCTGCGTCGGCCCGGTCCTTCGCTGGCCCCGCTCGCCGCGCGGGCGAGGGCGCGGCTGCCACTCTTCGTCGGTCCTTGGTTGGCCCCCGCTTGCCGCGGCCGCCGCCCTCCGTCAGCCCTTTCCGTCCGCCACCACGGCGCTCAGCCACAGTGGCGGGGGTCGGCGGTGGCCAGGGTGCCGTGAGTCCTACGACTGGTACGGGCCACCACGGCGCTCAGCCACAGTGGCGGGGGTCGGCGGTGGCCAGGGTGCCGTGAGTCCTACGACTGGTACGGGTTGTACGCGGGATACGGGGCCGCCGGGTGGCCGTACGTGCCGTGCAGGGGCCAGGGTGGGGCCGTCACCGGGACCGGTGGGGCCGTTGCCCGGGCCGCGTGGTCCAGGGCCGGCCGGGCGACGTCCCGCAGGCGCCACAGCTCGGCCAGCAACTCCCGTTCCCGTACGACGAAATCGACCCCGGCCCGCCCACGGCGCCCCCGGTGCCGTAGGAACGCGAGCGAGGTGGCGTACGCCTCGTACTGCGTGACCGCCCGCGCACCCGCCTTGCCGAAGTGGTGCCCCGCGTAGTCGCGGGCGATCCGCCGCGCCCGCATCGACCCCAGCGCGTACGGCTCGGCCGGCGTCAGCCACCCCGCGGCCGCGTACGCGGGCAGCTCCTCGCGCACGGTCCGCAGTTCCCGCTGCCGGGTCCAGATCACCAGCCAGGTCAGCAGTCCGAACGCCGGCACCATGAAGGCCGCGTACACCCCGAAGAACCCGTACTGGCCGAAGGTGGACGAGCCGTTCCAGATGGCGTGCATGCCCATCGCGAGCAGCAGCCCGCACAGGGGGACCAGCACCCGCCGTACGTGCTGCCGGTCGGCCGCCGCCGCGGCGATGCCGAAGCCGATCCCGGTGAGCACGGTGAACAGGGGGTGCGCGAAGGGCGACATGACGATGCGGACGAAGAAGGTCGCCGCCGTCACGGAGGCGATGCCCCGGTCACCGGTCAGTTGGTCGGTGCCGAAGGCGGTGCCCAGATAGAGGATGTTCTCGGTGAACGCGAAGCCGGTGGCGGTGACCCCCGCTATGACCACCCCGTCGACGATCCCCGTGAAGTCCCGTCTGCGGAACAGGAACACGAGCAGGACGGCCGCCGCCTTGGCGGACTCCTCGACTATGGGCGCTATGACGGTGGCGCCCAGGGTGTCGGCGCTGGAGGGATCCGCCGTCGCCGTCGCTATCCATCGCGTGGCGAAACTGTTGGCGACGATCGCTATCAACGCGGCCGCGCAGGCGCCCCAGGCGAAGGAGAAGAGCAGGTTGCGCCAGGGGCCGGGGGCGACCCGGTCGAGCCAGCGGAAGGCGGCTATGAGCAGCGGTACGGGCAGGACGGCGAGGCCGAGCCCGACCAGGAAGCCCTCCGTCCCGGTCTGTTGGCGCACCAGCGCGAGGATGACCAGCCCGGACAACGCCAGCAGGGCGCTGAGCGCGCCGTAGCGCACCGAGCGCCGCTGCCACCAGTGCGCGTGCCGGATCGACCCGCCCGCGGGAGCGCCGGGGTACGGCGGTTGCGGCGGGTGTGTCGGATACGGGGAACTGGTGGCCACGGCATTGACCCTAACGAGGGAGGGCGCCGCCCGCAGGAGGCCGAGGGCCTCAGGCGCCGGTGGGGGGCTGGTCGTGATGGGGTACGCGACGGAAGAGCAGGTCGTTCACGACATGTCCCTTGTCCAGCCCCTGGCCCTCGAAACGGGTGAGGGGACGGAAGTCGGGACGCGGCGCGAAACCGCCGTCGGGCGCGGTGTTCTCGAACTCCGGATGCGCCGTCAGCACTTCGAGCATCTGTTCGGCGTACGGCTCCCAGTCCGTCGCACAGTGCACGATCCCGCCCGGTCTGATCCTGGCGGCGGCGAGGTCGAGGAACTCCGGCTGGATCAGCCGCCGCTTGTGGTGCCGCTTCTTGGGCCAGGGGTCGGGGAAGTAGACGCGCAGCCCGTCGAGGGAGTCCGGAGTCAGCATCTCGCGCAGCAGGATGATGGCGTCCCCGTTGGCCACACGGACGTTCGACAGACCGCCCTGGTCGGCGAGGTTGAGGAGGTTGCCCTGGCCGGGGGTGTGCACGTCCACGGCGAGGATGTTGGTCTCCGGGGCCGCGGCGGCCATCTGCGCGGTCGCCTCGCCCATGCCGAACCCGATCTCCAGCACCACCCGGTTGGCGTTGCCGAACAGCTCCGTCAGGTCGAGGGTGCGCTGCCCGTCGATGTCCAGCCCCCACTTGGGCCACAGCCGCTGCAGGGCGTCCGCCTGGCCCGCGGTCACCCGGCTGCGCCGCGGCTGGAAGCTGCGGATCCGCCGTTCGAAGTGGGACCCGGCCGGATCGGCCTTCGGCCCGTCGGGGAACCGCGGCTCGCCCTTCGCCCGGGTGTGCCGGATGGAGACACCGGGCGCGTGCGAGGTGTGCTCGCCGCTGCCGGCGCGGTCGGGGGTGGTGTGGGAGTCAGACACAGTGAGGTCGATTTTACGGCGGCTCACACCGAGCCCAGCATCGCCAGTGCCCTCCGCGCCACCTCCCGCCCGATCGGCAGGGAGGCGGTGGCCGCGGGCGAGGGCGCGTTCAGCACGTGCACGGTCCGCGCGCCCTCCTTGATCAGGAAGTCGTCCGCCAGCGAACCGTCCCGCAGCACCGCCTGCGCCCGCACACCGGCGGCGGTCGGGACGAGGTCGTCCGCGTTCACCGCCGGCAGCATCCTGCGCACCGCCGTCGTGAACGCGTGCTTGGACACCGACCGGCGCAGCTCCCCGGCGCCGTAGCGCCAGTGCTGCCGAGCCATGTGCCAGGACCCGGGCCACGCGAGTGTGCCGGCCACCTCGCGCGGTCGTACGACGCCCCAGCCGTACCCCTCCCGGGCCAGCGCGGGCACCGCGTTCGGTCCGACGTGCACGCCGCCGTCGATCCCGCGCGTGAGGTGCACGCCGAGGAACGGGAACGCCGGGTCCGGCACCGGGTACACCAGGCCGCGCACCAGCTCGGGCCGCGCCAGCGAGTAGTACTCCCCGCGGAACGGCACGATCCGCATCTCGGGATCGTCCCCGGTCAGCCGGGCCACCTCGTCGCAGTACAGCCCGGCGCAGTTCACCATCACGCGCGCGCGGACGACGTCCCCGGCGGCCGTGCGGACGGCGACCCCGCGCTCCGGGCGCCGGTCGACCCGCTCCACCCGCGCCCCGTAGCGGATCTCCGCGCCGGAGGCCTCCGCAAGCTGGCGGGCCACGCCCACGAAGTCGCAGATCCCGGTCGTCCCGACGTGTATCGCGGCCAGGCCCCGCACCTCCGGTTCGTACTCCCCGATCTGGGAGCCGCCCAGCTCTCGCACCGGAATCCCGTTCTCCCGGCCGCGCTGCACCAGGGCGTGCAGACGGGGGAGCTCCTCACGCTCGGTGGCGACGATCAGCTTTCCGGTGACGGCGTGCGCGATGCCGTACTCGGCGCAGAACTTCACCATCTCGGCCGCGCCCCGCACGGCGTACCGGGCCTTGAGCGAGCCGGGGCGGTAGTAGACCCCGCTGTGGATCACCCCGCTGTTGCGCCCCGTCTGGTGCCGGGCGGGCCCGGCCTCCTTCTCCAGCACCGTCACCCGGGTGCCCGGGGCGGCACGCGTGATCGCGTACGCCGTCGACAACCCGACGATGCCACCGCCGACCACCAGCACGTCGCAGTCGTAAGCGATCTCATGCCGCACCTGCACCACCTCCGCCTCCGATAGTGCACTGCGCCACTGACATCGTGTTCAAACTGCCTCGCGTCGCTTTGTGCGGGTGCCGTTTATGCGGGTGCCATCAGCAGCGGCCGCGCCCGCTCCCGCAGCTCCACCACCCGCGGCTCGTCCCCGTACGGCTCCAGACGGTGCAGGAGGTCCTTGACGTACTCGGTGGTGCGGGCCGAGGAGATGCGTCCCGCGACCTCCACCGCCCGTACGCCCTGCTCGCAGGCCGCGTCGAGGTTGCCCGACTCCAGCTCGGCGACCGCCGAGACGACCAGCCGCAGCCCGTGCGACCGTACGAACTCCTCCGTCGGCTGGGAGAGAGCCTGCTCGGTGAAGCGCCGCACCTGCCGGGGCGCCTTCAGGTCCCGGTAGCACTCGGCGGCGTCCGCGGCGAACCGGTCGTAGGAGTAGAAGCCGAGCCAGGACGGGTCGTTGTCGCCCTCCCGGGACCGCTCCAGCCAGCCCTCGGCGGCCTTGAGCGCCGCCCCGGCGGCCTGCGCGTCACCCGCGCGTGCGTGCGCGCGTGCCTCGACCAGCCGGAAGAAGCTCATGGTGCGGGCGGTGGCCAGTCCCCGGTTGCGCTCCAGGGCGGCCTGCGCGAGATCGACGCCCTCGTCGCCGAAGCCCCGGTAGGTGGCCTGCAGTGACATCGACGCCAGCACATAGCCGCCGAGCGGCACGTCGGCCGCCGCGCGTGCGAGCCGCAGCGCCTGGATGTAGTACCGCTGCGCGGCCTCCTGCTGCCCGGTGTCGAAGGCCATCCACCCGGCGAGCCGGGTCAGCTCGGCGCTCGCCCCGAACAGGGCGCGCCCGACCTCGTCCGAGTACGAGCCCAGCAGCAGCGGCGCCGCCTCCACCCGTAAACACTCCGGCACCATCGACGAACGCCAGTCGCCGCCTCCGTACTTGGAGTCCCAGCGCCTGGCGTCCTCGGCGGCCTCCCGCAGCTTCTGCACATCGCTGTGGCCGACTTTGAGCGGTGCGCCCGAGCCCTCCGCGGGGTTCGCCTCGCGCGCCACCGACGAGTCGGCCGGGGTTATCAGCCACCGTGAGGCGGGCGTCGCGTACGCGCTTACTGCGAACGATCCGGCCAGCGACTGCCAGATGCCACCGGAGCCGGCCCGGCGCCCGGCGAGGTCGAGACGGTACAGCTCCGTCGCCGAGCGCACCGCCTGTCCCACGTCCCTAGGGAAGGCGAGGCCCACTTCGGGTGCGGGATCCGCGTCCGCCAGGCCGATCTCGTGGAGCGGCACCGGGCGGCCGAGCTTCTGGCCGATCGCGGCGGCGATGAGGTGCGGCGCGGCGCCCTGCGGCACCATGCCCTTCGACACCCAGCGCGCCACCGAGGTCTTGTCGTAGCGAAGAGTCAGTCCCCGCTGGGCGCCAAGGTCGTTGACGCGACGGGCGAGGCCTGCGTTGCTGATTCCCGCGAGGGCGAGAACGGCGCCGAGCTTTTCGTTCGGCCCGCGTTGCTCCCTGGACATTGCGCCACCCCTCGACACAGACGGCTGCCGCGTTGGCATAACCACGCGGCATTCGTAAACCCAGCGTAGTTCGCCGCATCCCAAGCGTTAAGGGGCATTGTTCCGGATGGCGGGATTGTGGTCCGTACTGAAGTGCGGGTCCGATACGCGCAGTTGCGTCGTGCTACCGCCGTGTGGCCGTGCGCCCGTCCGTGCGCTCTTCTCCGGCCACCGGGGGAGCGCTTCCATGGATGCTGCGTGGGTCGGCCCGCTGTACTGGATCCAGTGGGCTGGGGGACACCGCCGCCTACATCCCCGCGGGCGGCGGACCGGTCCGGGAGGTGAATCCCACCTCCCGGGCTGCGCACCTGACATGGCGGTGCGCAGAGCATGTACGGAGCGTGTGCACACCTGTCTCCGCGCCCCGGATTTGGCCGAAAATCGACCCCGTGTTCCTTCCCGGATTACGGCTCCCACCACGGCACTTGAGGGCGCGAACGGCGTTTTCAGGGAGCGTTTCGGGGGCGCATTCGCGTCGCAGACGCCTTCTTCCGCAGAGGTGTTGACGGCTTCGGGATCTCCCCGCAAGGGTGAGCGCCCCGGCGCGTTCCGGGGGTCCTAAGCGGCTCCACGGCCCCTCCAGCACGCCTTCTTCATGGCAGCATGGTGAACCGGTTCGTGCGGTGCACTGGTTGTCCACAGCCTGTGGAGGCGTCGATGCGGTGGTTGGTGGGATGGAGCAGCACCGCCGCGGTGGCCGCCGAGATCGGTTCCGCGGGGGCCACCGGATTCGACGGCGAGACCGTGCACCCGGTGGGCTCCCAGCTCCTGTGGGGCGACCCCGACCCGCTGTGGGCGGTCGGCGACTGGCGCCCCGACGAGGTGCGCGTGGTCAGTGCCGACGCCCGGACCCGGATCGCGGTCCTGGGCACCTGCGGTGCCTCCGACGAGGAACTGAGGGTCGGTCTGTTCGCCGCGCGCGGGGGCGCGTTGCGGCATCTGACGGCGTGGCCGGGCAGTTACACGGCCATCGTCCAGGTCGGCCGCCGCCTCACCGTCTGCGGCGATCTGGCGGGCGCGCGCCCGGTGTTCCACACCCCCTGGGCCGGCGGCACGGCGTACGCGACCGCGGCCCTGCCGCTCGCCGACCTCATCGAGGCCAACCTCGACTTCGGCCACCTCGCCGCCCTGCTCGCCGCCCCCGACGTGCCGGCGGCCCTGGACGACTCCACCCCTTACGACGGCGTACGGCGCATTCCGCCGGGGCACGCGCTCATCCTGCGCGCCGGGGCGCGCGAGATCGCCGGCTACGAGCCGGTCGCCTCCCTCGCGGTGGCGGCGCCCTCCGCCGACCCCGACAGCGCGGTGGACGCGGTGCGCGACGCGCTGGTGGAGGCGGTACGCGCGCGTCTGTCGGCCCCGCGACACGTCCCGGGCGTCGACATGGACCCCGGCCCGGTCCCCGGCATGGGGCCCGCCGAACGCCGTGCCGCGCGCGGGATGCCGGTCGCGGGCATCGGCGCCGACCTCTCCGGCGGCCCCGCGTCGGGCACCCTCGCGCTCCTGGCGGCCGGCCTGCCGGGCATGCCGGGCACGGTCCTCGGCCACGGCACGGGCGCGGGCGAGCGCCTGCTGGCGGTGACCTTCAACGACCTGGTCGTGGGCGGCCGTGAGGCCGAGGTGGAACGGGCGGGCACCCTGGCGGCCAACCCGCGCCTGCACCACGTGGTGGTGACCGGCGGCGAGGAGACCCTGCCGTACGCCGACCTGGACGGTCCGCTGACCGACGAGCCGGGCCAGTCCCTGGTCACGGCCGCCCGCCACCGCGCCCGCCTCGCCGCCGGCAGCGCCGACCACTTCACGGGTTACGGCGCCCGCCAGGTCCTGGATGCCCACCCCGCCCGGCTGGCCGACCTCCTGATGGACCGCAAACGCCGCCACCTGGTGCGCCCGGTCGCCGCCCTGGCCAAGGCGGACGGCTCGGTGATGGTCCCCGCGCGCGTGTACGGCGCCGCGCGGAGACTCGCCCGCACCCCGTACCGCGCGGGCCTCGAACTGCTCGCCGAACGCCTCCTCCAGCGCCGTTTCGACGAACCCGGAGGCGCCGTCGGAGCCTCCCTGGCCGCCCTCACCTGGGCCAGACCGGGCCCCGCGGCCCGCTGGCTGACCGGCGAGGCGCTCGCTGAAGTATCGGTTCGCCTGCAGGCGGCCACGAACCGCTCCGGGATGGGCCCGGGCCAACGCCCCGGCGACCACCGCGCGCGTGCCGCCCTCGCCCGCCAGGCGGCCGACCTCCGTGTCCTCGAACAGGCGGCCGAAATCCGCTCCCAGCGTCTGCACGCCCCGTTCCTCGACAACCAGGTCGTCCGCGCCTGCCGCACCCTCCCGGAGGCCCTGCGCGTCCAGCCGGGCGCCCGCGCGGACATCCTCCGTACGGTCCTGGAGGGCGCCGGCGTACGGGACCTTCCGCCCGGCTGGGGCGCCCCGAACCACGCGTCGGCGGCGGTCGCCGCCCGCACCGGCCTGAGAGTCGCCGCGGACTCCCTGATGACCCTCTTCGGTACGCCCCTGCTGGCGGAGGCGGGCCTGGTCGAGGCACGGGTGGTCCGCAAGGCGCTGCGCGCGGCGGCACAGGGCGAGCCCCTGCCCCTGGACGGCCTGGCCGACCTGGTCTCCCTCGAACTCTGGCTCCGCCGCCTCCTGGCCCGCCGAGGCACCTGCTGGACAGGCACCCCGGCCCGCCAGCGAGCGGTCCCGGGCGGCATCACACCGAAGCGGGGGGCGTTGGCTTCGGGTGGGGGAGCGGGGGTGGCGTGAGGGTCGAAGGCGTGAGGGAACGGTTCTCCTGAAGCGTCGGGTTCGGACATCTCGGCCCGTCCGGCGTTTGAGGACGAGGCCCGAAGGGCCGATGGGGGTTCGGGGCGGAGCCCCGGCAGGGGTCCAGGGGGGCGGAGCCCCCGGGCGGGGTCGAAGGGGCGGCAGCCCCTGGGGACGGGACGGGTAGGGGCGGCAGCTCCTGGGGACGGGTAGGGGCGGCGGGGGCGAGAACCATCGACCCGCGCCCACCCACGGACCGTCACCCCCAAACACGATGCCCCACACACGTCTCCCAGCGACAATGACCCGGTGCGGTACAGAATCCTGGGCGTCACTGAGGCAGCAGACGACCACGGCACCGCCATACCCATCCCCGGCCCCCGCCTGCGCACGCTCCTCGCCGCCCTCGCCCTGCGCCCCGCCCGCGTCATACCCCCCACCACCCTGATCGACGAGATCTGGGCGGACGCCCCGCCCCAGGACGCCCCCGCCGCCCTCCAGGCCCTGATCGGCCGCCTCCGCCGCACTCTCGGCAAGCACGCCATCACCTCCACCCCCGGCGGCTACCGCCTCGCCGCGACCGAGGACGACGTCGACCTGTACGTCTTCGAGCGCCTGGTCCACGAGGGCACGGCGGCCGTGACGGCCGACGACGCCGCACACGCCGCCCGCGTCCTGACCGAGGCCCTCGCCCTGTGGCGCGGCCCCGCCCTCGCCGACCTCCCGGACCGCACCGCCGCCACCCGCGCCGACGCCCTGCACCTGGAGGCCACGCGCGCGCGTATCGACGCGGAGTTGCGACTGGGCCGCGCCCACACCGTCGTACCGCGCCTGACGGAACTGACGACGGCCCACCCGTACGACGAGCCCCTGCACGCCCTCCTGATCCGTGCCCTGCGCGACACGGGCCGCGGCGCCGACGCCCTCGCCGCGTACGAGACGGCCCGCCGAGCCCTGTCCGAGGGGCTCGGCACCGACCCGGGCCCACAACTGCGAGCACTGCACGCCGAATTGCTCACAGAACCACCCCAGCCGACAGCGCCCTCCAACTCCACCGAAGAGCCTCGCTCCGCGCGCTCCGCCACCCCCGAGGGTGCTGGTGCCGCGAGCCGGGGTTTTGCCGAGGGTGCTGGTGCCGCGAGCCGGGGTTCGGCCGAGGGTGCTCGCAGCCCAAGCCCGGGCTCCCCCGGGAGTTCGCGCGCCACAGCTTCCGGGGCGGCCGAGGTGGGTCGACCCGGAGCTTCTCGACCCCTGGAAGATCGCAGCGCCGCCAACGCGCGTCCGGCGGAAGACTCCTGGCCCGAAACCCCCGGATCTGAAGTGCCGCGCTTCCAGGTCCCCGGATCTGAAGCGCCGCGCTTCCAGGTCCCCGAGTGTGAAACGTCGAGCTTCGGGGTCCCTGAGTTTGAAGCGTCGAGCTTCGGGGTCCCTGGGGTTGAAGCCGAACGCTCCCAGGACCCCGGGTCTGCCGAAGGCTCGCGCTGCCAGGCCCCTGGGTCTGCCGAGGTCTCGCGCTGCCAGGCCCCTGGGTCTGCCGAGGTCTCGCGCTCCCAGACCCCTGGGTCTGCCGAAGCCTTGCCCTTCCAGGCCCCCGGGTCCGTCGAATCCTCGCGCCCCCAGGATCCCGGGTCCGCCCATGACTCCCGTCCTTCAGCCCCCGGGGCAGCCCGAAGCGTCCGTCCCCAACCCGCTGGATCCGGCGAAAGCTTCCTCTCCCGATCCTCCTCCGAGTTCTCCAAGCACTCCGAGCCCTCCGAGCGCTCCGCCCCCTCCCACCCTCAACCCCCCTGCCTCACAGACCAGCCCAACTCCCGTCCTCACCCCCACGACCCCGCCGGCACCATCCACCCCCACCGCGACCCGGCCCCCCTCACCGACCCCCACCCCCATAGCCCCGCCGCCACCACCCACCCCCACCACAACCCAACCCCCCTCACCCCCACCCCAGGCCCCCGCCCCCAACCCCCCACCCGCACCGGCAACATTCGTCCGCGGCTTACCTCTTTCGTGGGGCGGGAACCAGAGCTCGTCGCCATCCGTTCCGAATTGCACAGGGCCAGACTGGTCACCCTCACCGGGCCGGGCGGCTCCGGAAAGACCCGCCTCGCCGAGGAAGCCGCCGCCGGGCTCCCGCAGGCCTGGCTGGTCGAACTGGCGCCGCTCGACCGGCCGGAGGCGGTCCCAGGCGCGGTGGTCAACGCGCTCGGTCTGCGCGAGACCGTGCTGATGACCACCGAGCTGACGGCCCCGCAGGACGACCCGGTCGCCCTGCTCGTAGAGCACTGCGCCCCGCGCAGCCAGCTCCTGATCCTTGACAACTGCGAACATGTCATCGAAGCGGTGGCCGCCCTCGCCGAGACCCTGCTCACCCGCTGCCCCGGGCTCACGATCCTCGCCACCAGTCGCGAACCCCTGGGCGTTCCCGGCGAGTCGGTGCGCCCGGTCGAACCCCTCGTCCCCGACCAGGCCCACCGCCTCTTCGAGGAGCGCGCGTCCGCCGTTCGTCCCGACGCGGCGGCCGTGCTCCGCGACCGCGAGGCTGTACAGGAGATCTGCCGCCGCCTGGACGGTCTGCCGCTCGCCATCGAGCTGGCCGCGGCCCGGCTACGGCTGCTCACCCCGCGCCAGATCGCCGACCGCCTCGACGACCGCTTCCGCCTCCTGACCTCCGGAAGCCGCACGGTCCTGCCCCGCCAGCAGACCCTGCGCGCGGTCGTGGACTGGTCCTGGGAACTGCTCGACGAGCGGGAGCGCACGGTCCTGCGCGAGGTCTCCGTCTTCACCGGCGGCTGGGACATCACCGCGGCGGAGGCCGTCTGCCCGGGCCCCGCGGCCGATCTCGTGGGGGCGCTCGTCGACAAGTCCCTGATCGTGGCCACTCCGTACGAGACGCCGTACGAGGAGGGCGGCTCCGGCACCATGCGCTACCGCATGCTGGAGACCATCCACGAGTACGCCGTCGAGCGCGCCGCCGAGATCCCCGAGTTGCGCGCGAAGGCCGAACGGCGGCACCGCGCGTGGGTGCGGGCGCTGGTGGCGGAGGCGGAACCGCGCCTGCGTTCCGCCGACCAACTCCCGTGGATCCACCGTCTGGAGACCGAACTGGACAACATCCGGGCGGCTCTCGACCGTGCCCTCGACGCGGGGGCCGAGGAGGAGGCCGGTGCCCTGGCCCTGGACATGGGCTGGTTCTGGTGGCTGCGCAACTACCGCCAGGAGGGCATGGCCTGGGTGGACCGCACCCTGCGCCTGGGCGTCACCCTGGACGGCCAACCCACCGCGACCACCCGCGACCCCTGCCCGCCGACCACCCCCGACCCCATCGACGCCTTCCTCGACGCCCCGGACGGGGAGCGGCAGCACCCCCGGCACCCCCTCCGGATGAACCTCCGGATGCTGCATCTGTTCCTCAGGGCGGACAGCGAGCGGTTCGAGGACCGGCTGGACGAGCGTCTGCGGAGTTACGTCGCCCGGCTGCGGGACTTCTACGCGCCGGGCGGTCCGGAGGCGGCGCGGATGCCGGGGCTGGTGTGGCCGCTGGCCACGTACGTCCTCGACGGCTCGGTGGACGTCCGCGACGCCATGGAGGCCGCGGTCGCCAACAGCCGCAGATACGGCGACGACTGGGCGATCGGCGTCGTCCTGATGTTCCGCACCCACATGGCCGTCGACTCGCCGGGCGGCATGAAGGGCGTCGACGAGGACCTCGCGGAGCTGAGGGTGCTCAGCCGGCGGGTCGGCGACCGCTGGATGCGGGCCCAGGTGTGCAGCGCGTCCGCCGAGGCGGCCATGGCCCGCAGCCGGCACGCGGAGGCCAAGGCCGAGTACGAGGAGGCGCTGCGGCTGGCGTACGAGGTCGGCGCCTACGCCGAGACGCCGTTCCTGCTGGCCCGGCTCGCCGAGATCGCCTACCGCGCGGGTGACCGTCAGGCCGCGCGCAGGCTCCTGGACGAGGCGAGCGAGGCCGCCGAGCGGCACGCCGTCGTCGACTCGGCGGCGTTCGTCCTGCTGACGCGCGCTCAGATGGCGCTGGACGAGAAGGACACGGCACGGGCGCGGCAGCTGTGGGAGGAGGCCCGTGAGGAGACCGGGCGGGGCACGCCACCGCCGCAGTTCCTGGTCATGCTGATGGCCGTGGACGCGGGCGTGACGGCCGCCGAGTCGGGTCCGGCGCACGGGTTGTCGAAGCTGGTCGACGCCGTGCGTGAGGCGGTGGAGAAGCGCTGCGCCGACATGATCGTGGCGACCCTCCTGGACGGCACCGCGGGGCTGCTGGCCGAACTCGGCGACCACGCGCGCGTGGTCCGACTGCTGGCCCTGGCGGACACCTGGCGCGACGGCCAGCCGCGCCTGATGCCGGAAGGGGCCCGGGCCGAGGCGGCCGGAGAGGCCGCCCGCGTCGCGCTGGGCGCCGAGCGCCACGAGACGGAGTACGCGCGAGGCGCGGCGCTCACCCCCGCCGCCCTGTTCGCCGAGTTCACGGAGACGCTGCGCCGCCACCCCGCCCGCTGAGCGAGCGGCCGGGCTACGAGCAGGTGAACCTCGACTCCGCCCAGTCGGCGAGCGTCAGCGAGTCGAAGGAGGTGTCGGGTTCGACGACCAGCCGTACCGTCCTGCGTCCGCTCAGGTTCACATGAACCGGGACCGCCGGGTCGCGGCCCTCGACCAGGCCGGACTTCCACAGCCGTACGCCGTCGGCGTAGACGGAGAAGCGGACCTTGCCGAGGCCCAGGGCTGTGTCGTCGATGCCGACGGAGGCGTCGTAGGCGGAGCAGCTCTGGTTGAGGTCGATGGTGACGGAGGACGCGCCGTGCACGGTGACGCCGTGCGCGTACCACTTGCCGTCGATCGAGAGGCCGTGGCGCTGCCACACCCAGCTGCTCTGCCCGAGCCGCATCTCGGGCTCGATGCCGTCGCCGATGAGGTCGTACGACAGCTCGCTCCACTCGTAGACGGCGGGAGCGGGCGGGGGAGTCGGGGCCGGTGTGGTGGTGGGCGTCGGCTTCGGGCTCGGCTTCGGCTGTTGCGAGGGCGGGGAAGTGGGCGCGGGCGTCGGCGTGGGGGTCGGGGTGGGCTTCGGGC
>NZ_JAKWBE010000035.1 GCF_022513565.1 Streptomyces gilvus
CTTCTGGCGGCCGGGCTGGCCGTGTCTGCCTGTGGAGACGGTGTAAGACCTCAACGGGAGTCCTCCCGGACGGGGCGGTCGTCGGTGAAGCAGGAAGCCTCACCTGCGAGGGTGGGAATCCCCCGCCTTTAGGCGGGGGAGGAAGTCAACGGGGGTTCCTCTCCACCGTTGTCGACACGCCGGCCCGGCCCCGGTCGGCGGGGGGGGTCGGGGCCGACCGCGACTCAGCGTGAGGGCGGGAGAAGGGGACCTCCAGCCAGAGCCGGGAGATGGTGGATTCCTTCCATCAATGCCGTCTCTGTTGTCGATTTCACCCAACGGCGGAGGCTGCGCGCCCGGGGCCACCGACGCCGTCCTGCGCAGGGCAGGCCACTCATGGGGTGGGCTTCCTGCACCCTCAGACGATGGTCTGCAGCACGAGAAGCGCCACGTCGTCGAGGCGCTGGCCGTTGGTGCCAGCTCTGCTCAGCACGGTGTCGATGAGCCCGTCGAGATCTCCGACCTCGGCTTCGGCGAGATCGTGGGCGAGGCGGGTGATCGAGTCGTCGAGGTCCACTCCCGGTGCTTCGACGAGACCGTCGGTGTACAGGGCCAGCAGCGTCCCCTCCCGAAGCGGGATCTCGGTCAACGGGAACGTGGCGTCGGGATCGATGCCCAGGAGCGGTCCGGGCGGGACCTCCAGCGGCCCGGCCTTCCCGTCGGGGAGGCGCAGGACCGGTGGAGGATGGCCGGCGCTGGCCAGGGTGACGCGTCGGCGGGCGAAGTCCAGGTGGGCGTAGAGGCAGCTGGTGAACAGGTCCGGATCGAGGTCGGTCAATAGCTGGTTGGCGCGTTGCAGGACCTGGTCCGGGGGCGTACCCAGCGCTGCATGGGCGTGGACGCCCGTACGGACCTGGCCCATCAGGGCAGCGGCGGCGACGTTGTGGCCCTGGACGTCGCCGATGACGGCGGCGGCCGCGGTGTCGCCGAGGCGGATGAGGTCGTAGAAGTCTCCGCCGATGTCCATGCCGCGGGTGGCGGGCAGGTAGCGGGCGGACACCCGCAGTCCGTCGATCGAGGGGAGGCTGCGGGGCAGCAGCGCCTGCTGGAGGCCGTGGGCGAGCTCGTGCTTGGTGTCGTAGAGGCGGGCGCGGTCGAATGCCTGGGCGATGAGTCCCGCAAGCGAGGTCAGAACGGCTCGTTCCTCGGCCGGAAAGGTGTGGGGATGGTCGTACGACAGGACGCAGACGCCGACGGGGCGGCCGGAAATGATCAGCGGCAGGAAGGCCCAGGCCTGCTTCCCGCTGACCAGGGGCGCGTCGGGATGGGTGCGCCGCATCTCCTCCGGGTCGGCGAAGAACGCGGGCGTTCCGGTGGTGAGAGCCTGACCCGCGGGGGTGAAGGTGGTGTCGAGGGGGAGCCCGTCCAGTCGCTCGATGGTGTGATCGGCGTACCCGCGATGACCGGTGATCCGCAGCCGGCCGGCGTCGGCGGTGGACAGGACCAGCCCCTGGGCGCCGAAAGCGGGCATGATCTGGTCGGCGACCAGATCGACGACGTCCTGGACGCCGACGACCTCGGTCAGCGCGGCGGCGAGATGCGTGAGCTGATACAGCTGGCCCGCACGGGCCGGCATGACGGGCGGAGGGGACGCGGGCCAGGCCCGCTCGTGCGCGTGGCCGGGCAGGATGCGGGCGCTGATGCCGCTCTCGTCGGGGTACAGGTGAATCTCGAGCCACTGCTCCGGCGGACGGCACACGGTGAACGAAACGGGCTCCCGGCTGATGACCGCGGCACGGTAGCGGTCCTCGTAGACGGGGTCGTCGAGCCAGCGCAGGGACTGCCACGGCTGGGTGCCGAGCAGACGCGCCGCCTCACGGCCCAGGAGGTCGGCGGCGCCGGAGCTGACGTAGGTGAAGCGGCCTTCCAGGTCCAGCGCGCAGCTTCCGCCGGGCAGCCGCTCGACGAAATCGGCGAGGGCCAGTTCCGGGGGTGCGTACCGGCGGCCGATTTCCACCGGCACAGGGCGCGGCCGTCCGGTGCGGGCGTCCGCGGCCTGCTCGGCGGTTTCCTCCAGCAGGCGGGCCAGACGCCGACAGCTGGACGTGATGTTTCCGCGTTCGCGCGGGGTCATGTGCGGCGGACGCGCAGCCGACCACATCAGCAGCAGGCATCCCCACTGCCGCACGCCGGTGACGGGCGCGGCGACCAGCGACATCGAGTACGGAAGCACCATCGCGGTGCGCGGATAGGAGCGGGCCATCTCCTCCTGGCTGGCCACCCGCACCATCCGCTCCTCGCGCACGGCCTCGGCGACGGGTGCCGGAGAGGCGAGCGGGACCTTCGCCCACGGCGCGGCGAACTCGACGGGCGCCCCGCAGACCGCGTCCAGCCGCAGCAGCAGCCCGTCCGGCGCGAGCAGGTACAGGGCGCCGATAGACGCACCGGTACGGCGGACCGTCTCCGCGAGCGCGGCGTCCAGTGAGCTGGTGTCCGTGCGCGGATCATCCAGACCGGTCACAGCCCTTCGCCGCCCATCTCCATCCCCACCGTCTGCCCAGAACACCCATGTTTTCACCTTTTGCGTGGCATGTGCGGCCGTGAAGCACGCCTACGGATCCGCGTACACGCGTCTTGCCGTCGTCGATGGTTTCGGTCAGTGCTTCCAGGGCAGCGTGAGGAACCCTTCCGCGCGGGCGCTCGCCAGGCCGATCCGGGGGATGTCGCTGCTTCGTGCGAAGAGCAGGTAGCGGGGTTCCCATATCGGGCGGTATTTGGCGTTCGCGCGGTACAAGGACTCGATCTGCCACCAGCGGGAGAAGAACGTGAGGGTCGCGTGCCAGATGCGGAGCACCGGGCCCGCGCCCAGACGGGAGCCGCGTTCGAAGACCGAGCGGAACATCGCGAAGTTCAGGGAGACGCGTTGGATGTCCAACTCGGCTCCTCTGAGGAGGAGTTCGACGACCATGAACTCCATCAGACCGTTCTCGCCGTCGCGATCACGTCGCATCAGGTCCAGGGAGAGGCCGTGTTCGCCCCAGGGGACGAAGCTCAGCAGGGCCCGGGGAACGTCGTCCGCGTCCCGGCACACCAGCATCACGCAGCGGCCGTCCGACGGGTCGCCGAGGCGCCCGAGGGCCATGGAGAAGCCGCGTTCGGTGGCGCCGTCGCGCCAGCGGTCGGCAGCCTCGATCAGCGTCGCCATCTCGTCGGCCGGGATGTCCTCGTGGCGCCGGATGTCGACCGTGTAGCCGGCCCGGCGCACTCGGTTGTGCGCCTGTCGGACGACGCGCATGGCGCGGCCTTCGAGGGTGAAGTCGGCGATGTCGACGATCGCCTCGTCGCCGAGTTCGAGGGCGTCCAGACCGTGGCGGGCGTAGATGGTGCCCGCCTCCTCGCTCGCGCCCATCACCGCGGGCGTCCAGGCGTGTTGGCGCGCTTCGGTCAGCCACGCGTCGATCGCACCGGGCCAGGCCTCCGGGTCGCCGATCGGGTCACCGGAGGCCAGGCTGACGCCGCCGACGACACGGTAGGTGATGGCCGCCTTGCCGGTCGGGGAGAAGATCGCCGCCTTGTCCCGGCGCAGGGCGAAGTAGCCGAGGGAGTCGCGGGCGCCGTGCTTGTCCAGCAGGGCGTGGAGCCGTTCCTCGTCCTCGGGGCCGAGCAGCCTGCGGCCGCGCGGGGAACGGAAAAGGGCGTACAGGACCAGGCAGAAGGCCGCCGCGAGCAGGATGTTGATGATGATGTCGGTCCAGCGGGGGGCGCGGACCGCCGTGACCGTGTCGGCGAGGGGGCCGACGCTGACGCCACGCAGGAGCGCGTAGGCGACCTCGTCGGCAAAGGTGGCGCCGGGGAGTTTGTTCGTCGCGTGGACGAGGAGGGTGCCCAGGCCGCCGGTGACCACCAGGCCGCCCACGCCGACGGCCAGTGCCAGCTTCGGGTTGGACGGGTCCCCCACCGCGTTGAACTCACGGCGGCTGATCAGCAGTGCGGCGACGAACAGACCGGTCAGCGCGGCGGAGAGCCAGTTGAAGGCGTGGGCGCGGTACTCGTGCTGCGTGAGCGCGAGGACGTACAGGGCGAACAGGGGGGCGGACAGGACGAGATTGACCACCCACGCCGCCCGCTTGCGGCGGCGCATCACCAGCACGAAGAAGATCGCCAGAGCCGCCGAGACCAGGCCCGCGGTGGCCAGGTACGGCGTGAAGAACTGCCCCGAGTGATGGGCGTGCTGCCGGTGCAGATGGAGGGTGATACGGCCGTTGTTGTGCTCGTTGACCTCCTGCCGGAACGGCAGGGACATCACCGCCGCCACGTTCAGTACGGCGATCAGCCGCAGGTACCAGACGGTGGCGTCGGCGGCCCGTCGCCGCAGCCGGCTCGGCCCAGTGCCCGGGGTGCGCTTCGCGCCGGAGGGACGCGTGGGTATCGGGGCCGACAGTTGTGAGGTCATGGTGGCCGATCACCTTGAAGGCGGAGGAGGGGACGAGAACGAAGGATGACCTTACACTTTGTAGTGTATTGACGGTGGTCGGTAGGGGGATCGTTCCGGGTACGGAAACGGTGTGAAGCCGGGGCGGGCGGTCTTACCGATGAGCCCGTGCCGGGAAAAACCCCAGATTTCTGGGGTACCCCGACCTTTCCCGCGGCTGAAGACTGACGTCATGAACACCTCAGAAACCACCCTGAGCCAGAACAAGGACCTCGTCCGCGCGTTCATCGACGCGCTGTTCACCAAGGGCGACCTCGGCGCGGTCGACGACCACCTCGCCGAGGACTTCGTCAACCACGACCCTCCCTTCGACGAAGACCGAAGCCGGTGCGGTGCGAGCCGGCCACTGTCACGATGCGGTAGGGCATGCCGCATCTTCCCAAACGGGTGTGCTTCGTCGTGGCCCGGGCGGTGCTCATCCTCAGCTCAACCGGCAACACGGTCGGCCGGATCATGACCTGGGGTCCTCCGCATCGAGCCGGCGGGGCGCGCTCCAGCCGGAAGCCAGAATTCGCCACCCGTCACCAGTCCGTCAGTCGGGGAGGTCGACGGTCCACGTACGGTCGCCGGCCGCGCTGGCCGTGATCTTCGCCCGCTCGTCCGGATTCTGGGGGTCGAACACCGACTCCACCCGGTGGACCATCTCGTCGCTGGTCCAGAAGGGTTCGTTCTTGGTGAACCTGCCGCCCAGCTTGCGGCGGACCTTCCAACGGAACCTGACTTCGTAGGAGCAGAGCCAGTACCCCTCGGTCATCTTCATACTGCCCGAGAATCCGGGGCTGTCGTTGAAGGTGATGTGGCCGGCCTCGTTGACGATGTTTCCGTCGTCGGTGTTGTAGGGCGGGCGGAAGGGGCCGTCCACGACCCAGGCTCGCTTCGACTTCTTGGGTCGGTAGTTCACCGCGTTCGGGGTGATCTGCTGGTTCTCGTCGGTGACTTCCTGCCAGAAGTCGTACGCGTCGTCGGCACGCGTCGTCATCCCATCGGCCCGTCGCAGCGTCGCACGCTGTTCGAAGCCGATCTCCTGCGCACTGGCGAGTGACTGCTGGCCCGGGCCCTCGTACCGGGAGGTGAAATGCAGGGTGGGGTTACCGATCGGCTGCGGGTCCTCCGCCTTGTCCTTGCCCCTGACCGACGTCCCGGCCTTTCCACTGCGCGTTGACCGGGTGGCACGTGGGCCCTCTTCAACCCGCCGCTGCTGCCGTGGCGGACTGTCGCCCCGCTCGACACCGGACTCCTCCTGTGTCCGCTTCGCACCCGTGGTGCTCGGTGCGGCCCAGGGCACCTTCGGCCCTGCCCCCGCGCTCTCCGCGACCATGCGGCTCACCGCAGCGTTGCCCGCGGTGCGCTGGAGAGCGATCGTCCGGGCGGGGGTCATGGGGCCGCGGCCCGGGGCGAAACGGTGCTCGCGGACGCTGTCCTCATGCGGTCGGATCAGATGACCTGCGGTCTCGGCCTTGTCGGGTCCTTCACGCATCTGCACAGCAGACGTTCCCCTCGCTTCGGTGAAAGTTCACCAGAACATCAAGCAACGACGGTAGGCAGCCGGCAGGCAGCGATTCAAGAACTCCGGTACACACGACGGGGCAGAACCAACGGCCTTTCGGGCATCTTCCTTGCGTCCGGGGAGGACGAGGAGGGCTCCGGCGGTGGCGGCAGGGCCAGGCCGGGGTATCCACGAGGGAATCCCGATGACAGGGCCGTCCGCGTGCCAAGGGCGACCAGATTGCCGTGCCGACACCCTCGTCCAGGCACAGCGGGATCATTTCGCGCTCCTCCTCACGGCCGAGGAGGTTGTAGTGGTTCTGCATCGACACGCAGCGCGCCCAGCCGTTCTGCTTCTGCGGCGGCACGGCGGACCGCCGTTTTGCCGGACCGGCAACAGAAGTGGCAGACCAGGCGGCGATGGGGCGACGGTGGGCCCGTGACCGACAACGACATCGCAGCAGGATCACCCGCGTCCGACACCCCGTGGTCTGCCGACGCATACCTCGGAGACCCGGCGGTGCGGGCGGAATGGGACAACCGGTACGCCGACCGGCAGCGGTTGTGGAGCGGCCGGCCCAACGGTGCGCTCGTGGCCGAGGTCGCGGGGCTCACCCCCGGCCGGGTGCTCGACGTCGGCTGCGGCGAGGGCGCGGACGCCGTCTGGCTCGCGCGTCGCGGCTGGGACGTGACCGCGCTCGAGGTCTCCGGCGTGGCGCTGCGGCGGGCGGCCGGGCATGCGCGGGACGCCGGCCTCGCCGTTCACTGGGTGCACGCCGCGCTGACCGACGCGATGCTCCCGCCGGCCTCCTTCGACCTGGTGTCGGCGCAGTACCCAGCCCTGCTGCGCACCCCTGACGCCGCGGCGGAGCGAGCGCTGCTCGGCGCCGTCGCGCCCGGCGGCATCCTCCTGGTCGTGCATCACGCGGGCATGGAGAGCCAGCAGGACCACGACAGCGGCTTCGACCCGGCTGACTACGTATGGCCCTCGATGATCGTCGACCTCCTCGACGACGACTGGGAGGTCGAGACGCACGAGCAGCGGCCCCGCGTGGTACCTGACGGCGGCGCCGGCGCACACCACACCGACGATCTGGTGCTGCGCGTACGCCGACTACGCTGAGCCTGGTACGTCCGCAGCTCAGCCGCCGCTCTTGCGGCGGAACGACCGCTGGTGCGCGGCTGGGCCGTGCGCGCCGCGGATCTTCGACGCGTCGCCGTTCGCGGCGGCGTCGGCGGAGTCCGCCTGGGCACCGCGCTTGCGTGCCAGGGCCTCGCGGAACTTGCGCTTGATGTCGTCGTTGCCGTCGCCTGCGGGAACGGTAGCGGACGTCTCGGCGTCAGCCGGCTCCGAACCTTGCTGGGATGCGGCCTCTGCGGTCATCGTGTCCTCCTGAGGTTCGGGCTGTTGCGGTGCCCAGCTTGCCATGCCGCAAGGGGTAGGCGGGTCACCGAGACGCTCAGTCGGGCAGCGGTTGTTCGGCCCAGATGGTCTTGCCGGTGGACGTGTGGCGGCTGCCCCAGCGCTCGGCCACCTGGGCCACGAGCAGCAGTCCGCGTCCGCCCTCGTCGAAGACGCGGGCCCGTCGCAGGTGCGGGGCGGTGCTGCTGGAGTCGGAGACTTCGCAGATCAGTACGTCGGCTCGGATCAGCCGTAGCTCGATGGGCTCGCTGCCGTAGCGGACGGCGTTGGTGACCAGTTCGCTGACGATCAGCTCGGTGAACGTCTCCGCCGTCCGGTGCCGCAGGAGGTGCATCACGCCCAGGGTGATGCCCCGTGCGCGCAGCGGCACCATCATCACCGAGTGCATCCTGAACCGGCGCATGCTCTCGGCACGGGCCGGGGAGGCCGTCGTCCACGCGCTCAGCTTCGGGTCGCTCGCACGGTAGTGGGCGCCCTGGCCGGTGATGAGGGTCTGTGCAGGTGGTGATCCGGGAGGGCAGACGTCGATGTCGCCCGCCCGGACCGCGGATTCGGGGCAGCCGGAGAGCACCGACCGCTGTGCGGTCCGGCGGCACTGCACGGGTGCGCCTCCGCCGCGTTGCCGTAGCCGCCGCCGACGGTGTGCATCAGGCCGTTCCGCCGTCCGCGCCGGTGCCGTGAGACGTCGTCAAGTGGCTTTCCCCCGTTGCGGTTTCGCGTTGGCCTCTGCCGTCCCGACCATGTTCTGCCGACCCATTGTGTTGCACCTTGCGCGGCTCTACTGTTCGACTTTGCCTGAGTCTGTTCGATGCTGATTGCTCAGGCGGTAATGGAGGCCGCAGTGCGGAGTAATCGAATCGGTTCAAAAGCTGCGAGACCCGGCCGCGGCCGGTGGTGGAGGGCGGTCCTCGCGACGACCGCGGCCATCGCCCTGGCCGCGGGCATGACCGCGCCCGCCGTGGCGCAGGACAGTGGCGGGAAGACGCCCGCCGCCGCTGCCGGCAGCCCGCAGGCGCACACCGTGAGTCTTGACGGCTACTCGTTCCTCGTCGACGGAAAGCGCACCTACCTGTGGTCCGGCGAGTTCCACTACTTCCGGCTCCCGAGCCCGGATCTGTGGCGGGACATCTTCCAGAAGATGAAGGCCGCCGGATTCAACTCCACCTCGCTGTACTTCGACTGGGGCTACCACTCCCCCAAGCCGGGTGTGTACGACTTCAGCGGAGTGCGCGACGTCGACAAGCTGCTCGACATGGCCCAGGAGGCCGGGCTCTACGTCATCGCGCGCCCGGCGCCGTACATCAACGCGGAGGTCGACAGCGGCGGCCTGCCCGGCTGGCTGACCACCAAGGCCGGGAACAACCGCAGCGACGACCCGCGGTTCCTGAAGTACGCGGACGAATGGCTGACGCAGATCGACCGGATCATCGCCCGCCACCAGCTGACCAACGGCACCGGCTCGGTCATCGCCTACCAGGTCGAGAACGAGTACTACAACGGTTCCACCGCCGGCCGCTCCTACATGCAGCACCTGGAGGACAAGGCCCGCGCCGACGGCATCACCGTGCCGCTGACCGGCAACAACAACGGCACCTTCAACTCCGGTGCCGGCGCCCTGGACGTCGACGGCCCGGACTCCTACCCGCAGGGCTTCGACTGCTCCAACCCCACGAAGTGGAACGGCGTCCCCGACATCAGCTACGACCACCCGGCCGGCAAGCCGCTGTACTCCCCGGAGTTCCAGGGCGGCGCCTTCGACCCCTGGGGCGGCCCGGGCTACGACAAGTGCGCCCAGCTGATCAACGACCAGTTCGCCAACGTGTTCTACAAGCAGAACATAGCCGTCGGCGCCACCGCGCAGAGCTTCTACATGACCTACGGCGGCACCAACTGGGGCTGGCTGAGCATGCCCCAGAACTACACGTCGTACGACTACGGAGCGGCGATCCGTGAGACCCGCCAGCTCGACCCGAAGTACGACGAGGACAAGCTGATCGGGTACTTCACCCAGTCGGTCGCGCCGCTGACCAAGACCGACGCGATCAGGACCACGCCGCCGGACGACTCCGCGGTCGTCGACACCGCCCGGATGAACCCCGACACCAAGACGCAGTTCCATGTGCTGCGGCACGGGAACTCCACCTCCACGGCGGTCGACAAGACCCACATCTCGCTGGACTTCAACGCCCAGCCGGCCGCGGACACCACCTACACCTGGGACGACCCCGACTCCGCGCTGCAGTACACCGGTTCGTGGTCGCACGTCGCCAACCAGAGCTACACCGGAGGCGACTACAAGCACACCGAGTCGTTCTCCAACAAGGCCGGCGACTCCCTCACCGTCCCCTTCGACGGCACCGCGATCCGCTGGATCGGGTCGAAGACCAACAACCACGGCTACGCCGACGTCTACCTCGACGGCGCCAAGGTGGCGACGGTCGACGACTCCGGCGGCGAGAACCAGGCCGTGATCTTCCAGAAGACCGGACTGCCGGCCGGATCGCACACCCTGAAGATCGTCGTCGCCGGCAGCCACAGCTCGGCCTCCACCGACAACTACGTGGCCATCGACGCCATCGACGTGCCGACGGGCACCGCCGCCGAACAGCCGACCTATCCGGTCGTGCCCCAGCAGCCGGGCACCGCGATCACGCTCGACGGCCGCGACTCCCATGTGATCGTCGCCAACTACCAGCTCGGACACGCGCAGTTGCAGTACTCCACCTCCGAGATCATGACCAGTGCGGCCATCGGCAACCGCGATGTCGCCGTGCTCTACGGCGACCCGGGCAGCGACGGAGAGACCGTGCTGCGCTACTCCTCCAGGCCCACCGTGACCACCAGCGGCGGCACGGCCACCACCACCTGGGACGAGGCCACCGGTGACCTGCGGCTGAACTACACCCACAAGGGCCTGATCCGCGTCAGCGTCAGCGGCGGCGGAAAGCCCCCGTTGCTCCTGCTCGTCGGCGACAAGGCCACGGCCAAGACGTTCTGGCGCCAGGACACGGCGAACGGACCGGTGCTCGTCCGCGGCACCCATCTGCTGCGCACCGCGACCAGCCTCGGCGGCGGCCGCACCGTGGCACTGACCGGCGACAACGCCGACGACAAGAACATCGAGGTGTTCACCTCCGCCACCCACGTCGCCTGGAACGGCAGGGAACTCAAGACCCGGGCCACCGACACGGGAAGCCTCACGGGCAAGATCCCGGTGGCCGCCGCGGTACACCTGCCGGACCTGACCAACTGGAAGCACGCCGAGGAGTCCCCGGAAGCGGCCCCCGCCTTCGACGACTCCGCCTGGCAGGTGGCCGACAAGACCACCACCAACAGCGTCTCCGGCGTCAACTCGCTGCCCGTCCTCTACGCCGACGACTACGGCTTCCACACCGGCAACACCTGGTACCGCGGCCGCTTCCACGCCACCGGCAAGGAGACCGGCATCCACCTGGTGTCGGACTCCGGCGGCGGCGCGCAGGCCTTCTCCGCCTGGCTGAACGGCACCTTCCTGGGCAGCTCCACCACCGGCAGCGCCGACTTCACCTTCCCGGACGGTGCGGTGAGGTCCAAGGGCGACAACGTCCTGTCCGTGCTCACCGTGAACATGGGACACGAGGAGGACTACAACTCCACCAACGGCAACAAGACCGCGCGCGGTCTGACCAGCGCCTCCCTCGTCGGCGCGCCGCTGACGTCCGTCACCTGGCGGCTGCAGGGCGTCCGCGGCGGCGAGGACCTGGTGGACGCGGTGCGCGGCCCGCTCTCGACGGGCGGCCTGTACGGCGAGCGGGCCGGCTGGTCCCTGCCGGGCTACCCGGACAAGAACTGGGACCGGGTCTCCCTGCCGACGACCGACACCCGTCCCGGGGTCTCCTGGTACCGGACCGACGTCAGCCTCGACCTGCCGCACGGCCAGGACACCTCGCTCGGACTGACGTTCACCGACGACCCGTCACGCAAGTACCGCGCGACGATCTTCGTCAACGGCTGGCAGGTCGGCAACTACGTCAACTACCTCGGCCCGCAGCACAGCTTCCCCGTACCCAACGGAATCCTGAATCCCAACGGCCGCAACAGCATCGCCATCGCGGTGTGGAACCTGGACGGCAGCACCGGCGGGCTGGGCAAGGTCTCGCTGACCAACTACGGCAGTTACGCCTCGTCCCTGCGCGTCGCACAGAACGACAGCCCGCGCTACGACGCCCGTACGTACGCGATGCCGAAGCGTCCGGGAGCGGACGTCACCCTGAACGTGCCCGACACCGCTCAGCCGGGCCAGGCCTTCACGGCCGAGGCGACGGTGCGGGTCCCGAAGGACCGGTCGTCCGCGTCCGAGCTGACGGGTTCGCTCGCCGCACCCGACGGCTGGAGCGTCAGCGCCACGAGCCCCACGTCCGTCAAGCGCGTGCCACCGGGCGGATCGGCCACCTTCACCTGGAAGGTCCAGCCGCCGACCGGGACGCTGCCGTCCGCCTCGGCGATCACGGCGACGGTGCACTACCGGCAGAACGGACGCCAGGCCGTCGGCGACGACGAGCGCATCGTCGGCGGAATCCCGCCGGCTCCCCCGTCCGGCAAGAGCGCGGTGAGCGATCTGACGTTCCTGTCGTCCACCAACGGCTGGGGCCCGGTGGAGCGCGACAGCAGCGTCGGCGAGCAGGCGGCCGGGGACGGGCGGCCGATCACCATCGCCGGAGTCGGCTACACCAAGGGTCTGGGCACCAACTCGGTCAGCGACGTCCAGCTCTATCTCGCCGGCACCTGCTCCCGGTTCACGGCGGAGGTCGGGGTCGACGACGAGACCGGTGGTGCGGGAACGGTGACGTTCTCGGTGATCGCCGACGGCAAGACGCTGGTGACCACGCCGACGGTCCGCGGCAGGCAGGCCGCGGTGCCGATCGACGTCGACGTCAGCGGCGCCCAGGTGATCGACCTCAAGGTCGGTGACGCAGGCGACGGAAACGGCAACGACCACGGCGACTGGGCGATGCCGACCCTGACCTGCGGCTAGCGCGAAACCGCTTCCCGGGCGCGTGCCCGGGAAGCGGCCCCGGCTGGTGGAGCACGTCAGATCGAAGGCGCCGCCAGGCCGTCGTCGGAAAGACCCAGCTGACCGGTCACCGTGGCAAGGGCCCGCCCCAGCGGGAGCTCGACTCGCGCGACGGCGTACCGGTCACCGCGCGTCACGTCCCGGTTGATGATCAGCACCGGTTTCCCCGCCTCCGCGGCCTGACGCACGAACCGGAACCCCGACATCACCGTCAGCGAGGAACCCAGGACGAGCAGGGTGTCCGCGGCGCTGACCAGCTCCCGGCACTGCTCGACCCGCTGCCGCGCCACGGCCTCGCCGAAGAACACCACGTCCGGTTTGAGGATGCCGTCGCAGCGCACACAGGGCACCACGCGGAAATCGCCGACCTGGTCGTCGCTCAGGTCGGCGTCACCGTCCGGGTTGATGCCCGCTGCCACCGGAGCGAAGTCCGGATTGGCCTCGGCCAGCCGAGCGGCCAGTTCGCGTCGGGGGCTGAGGGCGCCACAGCCCAGGCACACCACCCGCTCCAGGCTCCCGTGGAGTTCCACCACACCCTCGCTTCCGGCGGCCTGGTGCAGCCCGTCCACGTTCTGGGTGATCACTCCCGACAGCAGCCCCCGCCGCCCGAACTCGGCGACCGCACGGTGCCCAGCGTTGGGACGGGCCCGTCCGAAGGCACGCCAGCCGAGGTGACTGCGCGCCCAGTACCGGCGCCGCGCCTGGGCGCTCCCGGTGAAGTCCTGGTAGAGCATCGGAGTGTGCCGGCTCAGGCTCCCGCCCTCCCCGCGGTAGTCGGGGATGCCGGACTCCGTGGACATGCCCGCACCACTGAGCACCAGCACGCCGCCGGCTCGTAGGGCGTCGACGACCGGCCGCAGATCCGTCGTACCGGGCGGCAGGTCCTCGGAGGGAGTCCAACTCAGGGTGGGGCGCATGCGCATAGCGCCAGGGTACGGAAGCGGGGCCGGCGATCCGCGGCCGCCGAGCACACCTGGTGCCGTCCCGCACCGCCTCGCTGGAACGAGCGGCGGTTCATTCGCCGGCCATGTCCTCGGCCTCCCAGCGCAACAGGTCGCCCGGCTGGCACTCGAGCACTTCGCAGAGCGCGGCCAGCGTGGTGAAGCGCACGGCCCTGGCCCGGCCGTTCTTCAGGACCGCCAGATTGGCGGGTGAGATGCCCACGCGCTCCGCGAGCTCGCCCACGGACATCTTGCGCTTGGCCAGCATCACGTCGATGTCGACGGCGATCGGCATCAGATCACCTCGTCCAACTCGGCCTGCATCTGCGCCGCTTCGATGTCGCGCGCGACGGCCTGGGCGAGCAGCATCCGCAGCACGAGCACGATGAGCGCGACGCCGAGGATGGCGACGCCGATGCCGGCCATGATGAGGGTGACGCCCGGGTCGTCGCGCTGTCCGGGTGCGTTGATGGCCGTGACGGTGAACCACAGGACGGCGATTGCCACGATCGCGCCGATCACGCCGTCCACGTACCGGAAGGCGGCATGGGAGAACACGGTGCCGCGACGCACCATCGCCACCAACCGCCCGACGCAGACGACGGCGACCTGGACCGCCACCATGCCCACGATCGTGACGACGCGAAACGAGGTCAGCGGGAGCGAGCCGTCTTCCGGATCGCTCCCGCTCACCAACACCCACACCATCAGTGCCTGGATGAACAGCGTCCCGACGAACACCATCACGAGCACGGCACGCAACGCGGCCACTGTCAGCTTTCCCACGACCTGTCCTTCCATCGAATCACGATGGGAATCTATCGAGTATCGATAGATCGAGCAAGGGTGGGAAGCAGGGCAGCGGTGCCGGCGCCTGCGGCGGATGCCAGCGCGAGGCCCAGGACCGCCGGGTTGAGAAAGCCGGGGACCGTGGCGGCGGCGTAGCTACCACCGCGGGTCTCGCAGACGAACTGCAGCGGCACGTAACTGACGGTGTAGTCGACCACGTGCAGGGACCGCTCCCAGTGGCCCGGCGTCCGGCAGGGCCGGAGCGGAGAGGCCTCACTGGCGAGATCGGCGTGGCTGTGACGCGGGCCATATCTTCTGCCACAACAGCGTCACAGCAGTACCGGCCGGCCCCGGACGACCTCACATGTGGGATCTCAGCACGTCGACCTCGCACCCGGGCGCGAACGCGTCGAAACCATGCTGGAGAAGCCATCGGACGGCAAGCAGGCTTCGCAACGACCACCACGCGTGGATCACGTCGCGGTCGACGTCGGTGCCGTAGCCGGCGATGAGGTCGTCCAGGTGCTCCTCGTGTCCGAGCGTGAAGGTGGCCAGGTCGTACAAGGCATCACCCCGGCCCGCCTCGGACCAGTCGATGATGCCCGTGACCTCGTCGCCGTCGACGAAGAGGTGCGCGATCTGCAGGTCGCCGTGGGTGAACGCCGGCGTCCACGGCCGCAGCGCGGCCTCGGCCACCCGGCGGTTGCGGGAGACCAGGTCCGCGGGCAGGACGCCGTTCGTCACGAGCCACTCGCACTCGTCGTCCAACTCCGCCACCAGCGTGGTGACGCTCCGGCCGGCCCTGCCGAGCCTCGGCGGCAGTGGCGCGTCGTGCAACTTCCGGATGGCGGCGCCGGCCGAGGCCCATGCCGTCGGCGACCCGGTCGACGGCCCGCCGAGGCGTCCGAGCGTCGTCCCTGTCAGCGCGGCGAGCGCGAGCGCGGGCGGCTTGCGCCACAGGACCCGCGGAGTTGGCACCGGCGCGAGGGACATCGCCTCGACCTCGGCGTCGATGCGCGCCTGATCGGCGTCCACCTTCACAAACACATCGCCGACGCGCAGGGTCGCGCGCTCGGAATGGGCGACGACGACCTCGACCTCATCCATGAGGGACCAGTATCCGGGGGCTGATCGGCGCCGTCGCCGGATTTATCACGTGCGATGACGGGACTGCCACGTCACGGCGTCCCGGTGATCTTCGACGTACTCCCTGACCACACTGAGGAAGCTGGGATCAGGCTGCAGTCCCAGTGCGGCAGCGCGCTCGGAGTCGAAGACGGCCGGCCACGAGCCGACGATGGCTTCGACGGCGGGATCGGGTGCCAGGCTCACCAGGTCCGCCACGTCCCCTCCGGCCACCTCGCGCAGCGCGGCCAGGATCTCGGCCACGGAGACGGTCAGCGCGGGCAGATTGACGGGCAGCACACGGTTCAGGCGGCCCGGGCCGGTGCCGCGTTCGGCCTCGGCGATATGCGTCAGCGCCTGGATGGTGCGGCGCGGGGAGGCAACCGCCACGCGCAGGGACGGGTCGACCGGGCAGACCGTCGGCCGGGCGGCGAGTGGCTCGCGGATGAGGGCGGAGATGAAGCCCGAGGCGGCGGCGTTGGGGGCGCCCGGGCGGACCGCCACCGTCATCAGCCGGGCGACCCGGCCGTCGAGCAGGCCACGGCGGGTCATGTCCGTGATCAGGTGCTCGCACATCAGTTTCTGTGTGCCGTAGCTGGACTGCGGCAGCGGGAGCGTGGTTTCGCTGACCACCGCGGGCAGTGGCAGGTCGGGGCTGGAGCCGTAGACGGCGATGCTGCTGGCGAACACCAGTCGCACCACCGGGCCGCCCGCCGCCGCCTGCGCCCGGGCCGCGTCGAGAACGGCCCGCGTGGCGTCCACGTTGGCGTGCAGGCCCAGCTCGAAGTCCGCCTCGCACGCCGCAGACACCGCGGCGGCGAGATGGAAGACCACATCCACCGGTTGGGCGAACAGTTCCGGACAGCACGCGGCCAGGTCGCCGCGGACCACCTCCACCAGCGGGTCGGCCACCAGCGCGCGGTCGGGCTGCGTCACCTGGTCGGCCAGCACCAGCCGGTCGATCGGAGCACCTCCCAACTGCCCCGTGCGCACGAGACGTTCAGCCAGCAGCCTTCCCAAGAAACCGGACCCACCCGTGACGACCACCCGCACCGGCCCCGCCTCCCTCCGCACCAGATCTCGCGTCCACCCTGCCCCATCGGGGACCGGCTCAGACACCGCGGAAGGCCCCCACCCAGCGGGAAACGTGAACGGAACGTCGCGCACGAGTTCGGGCACCCGGTCGCTGCGCCGGGAAATCCGGGCCCACGGCGACTCAGCCGATCTGTCCGCCTGCATCCAGGAGTCGGGCGGTGTAGGCCGCGAGGTGAGCTCGGAGTTGTTGGCGGGGCATCTGCTGTTGGCCCGCGAGGTGTTCGACGAGGTCGGCGCGGGTGGCGGCAAGCAGGGCGTGGGCGGTGAAGGCGGCGTCGGGGAGGCCGGGGATCTCTTCCAGTGCGGCCTGCAGGGTGTGGTGCCACCAGTCGTACTGTTCCGCCTGGTAGGGCCCTCCGCTTCCGGCTTCCTCCAGGGCCAGGGCGAGATGGCGGTTGTCGAGCTTGAAGCACAGGATGGCGTCCAGCAGGGCCGGGACGCGCTGCCGCGCGGGGGTGGCCGGGCCCAAGGGCGACGGCCCCTCCTCCACGGCCTCCATGACCGGTCGGAGCCGCGCCGCGTACAGCGCCTGGATCAATCCGGTGCGGTCTCCGAAGGCCCTGAACAGGGTCGCCTTGCCGACCCCGGCTTCCGCTGCCACATCGGCCATGGTGACGGCCTCGACGCTCTCGCCGCGGGCGAAGAGGCTGTCCGCGGCCGCCAGGACGGCCGCCCGGTTACGGGCTGCGTCCTTACGTGGTCTGCGCTCGGGCATACGGCTCCTCCATTTGCAAAAACGGACCCCGGGTCCGTATCGTCGAATCGAAACGGACCTCGGGTCCGTATCGTACGGGAGGAGTACTCATGCCCATGAACACCGCACCGGCGGACCTCTATCGCCACGGCCTGGCCCTGTTGTTGAAGAAGGACATCCCCGCCTGGATCGATCTCTGGGACGACAACGGCGTCTTCGAGTTCCCCTTCGCGCCCGACGGCTGGCCCCAGCGGCTGGAGGGCAAGGCCGCGATCGCCGACTACATGCGCGACTATCCCGACCACATCGATCTCCACGACTTCCCCCACGTGCACATCTACCAGACCACGGCCGAGCAGACCATCGTGGTCGATATGCGCGCCGTCGGCCGCCTGGTCACGAGCGACAGCGCCTACGACATGACGTACATCGCCGTTGTGACCGTCGAGAACGGCCGTATCACCCACTACCGCGACTACTGGAATCCCCTCGTTCTCGTCCAGGACCCGACGACCGACTTCACGGGGAGCAACCGATGACCACTCTCCCAGCGATCCTGGTCATCGGAGCCACCGGCACCACCGGCAGCCGGGTCGTCTCCCAACTCCTCGCAGCCGGCCACCCGGTGAAGGCTGCCAGCCGGCGCACCGGTCGGCGTCAGGACGCGGCTGAGTCCGTCGTCTTCGACTGGAACGACCCGGCGACCTTCGACCAGGCCCTCGATGGCGTGGACCGGGTCTACGTCATCCCACCGCTTGGCTCCCGGGAACCGGCCGCCGTCATGCTGCCCTTCCTGCGGCTGGGCCGTGCGGCCGGGGTGCGTCGGACGGTGCTGCTCAGCTCTTCGGCCATCCCCTGCGGCGGTCCGGCCACCGGACAGGTGCACCAGGCGCTTCCCGACCTCTTCGACGAATGGGCGGTGCTACGGCCGTCGTGGTTCATGCAGAACTTCACCGGCGACCACCTCCACGCGCGGAGCATCAGCGAGCACGGGACCCTTCTGACCGCCACCGGTGACGGCCGTGTCGGCTTCGTGGACGCCGACGACATCGCCGCGGTCGCCGTGCACGCCCTGACGGCCGCCCAGGCCCCCAACACCGACCTGGTCATCACCGGTCCGCAGGCGCTGAGTTACGGCGACATCGCCGCCGTTGTGACCGAGGTCACCGGTACAAGCGTCACCCATCGACAGCTCAGCTACGAGCAGATGCGCGACCGACTGGCCACGGACATGCCCCCGGATTTCGCGGCCATGCTCGCCGGAATGGACCGCGCCATCGCCGAGGGCAGCGAAGATCGCACCACTGACGCCGTCCTGCGCCTCACCGGCCGCCCGCCGCGCAGCTTCCGCGCGTTCACGGAAAGGGAACTGGGGAGGATGCAGGGGGTCCGCCAGAGCTTCCCGTAGGAACAGAGTCGGTCAGGGCTGTTCGGCGTACCAGGTCCAGTCGTCGGGCAGGGTGGGCAGGTGCCTGTTGCGGTCCGAAAGGACCATGGCGTCCCGGTCGTCGAGGTTCGCGTCGAGCACTCGGTGGGCGGCCCGGCGCCACCGCTCGAAGGTCTCCGGTGACGCGGTCGCGAGCCGGTGGACGTCGGTCACCCGCAGCCGACCGCCCACACCCGCCGGGCGCACCCGGCGCAGCCCGTCATCCGACAGCAGGTCCAACGCCGGGCGCAGCGGTACCTGGTCGCAGCGGGGCAGTTCCTGTTCGGCACAGGCCGCGTAGAGAGCCAGGGCCACGAGTACGACGGTCATGTGCGCGTCGAGGGCGTTGCCGCCCGCAGGCGGGTACAGCCACTCGTAGACGTCTCCCAGACGCACAGCCGTCGTGCCCAGTGGAGGCAGTCGGTCAGCGGTGCGATGCCGGTCGTGGTCACCACCCGGCCCTCCCAGCGCAGTTGACGCTCGGGGGCGTCGGGCGGGGGCGGGTACAGAGTTCGGTCCTCGGTGATCCGCGGCAGCATGTCGATCTTGACCGCCGCGCCGGGAAACCGACCCTCGGCGCCCTGCGCCCCCAGGTGGAGCAGTTGGCGTACTCCGCAGGCGGCGACCTCGGGGTCGGTCCATTCGTGGCCCTCGGCGCACTCCAGGTGGGCCTCGCGCCCACGGGCGACCAGGGTCAGGCCCGTCGTACGGCCGCAGCGGGGGCAGTACAGCGGCTCCTCCAGTACGTCGTCGATGAGATCCCCGTATTTGGCCACGACGATCTCCCCGCCGACCACCACGCGGACCAGTCCTTGCACGTCACGTCCCTTCGAGCGGACCGATGGACCACGTCCTACCCGGGCGGTGCGCGAATATCCGCCCCGCGCTGTCGGCAACCCTGGGAGGAATGGGCCGACCGGGCACGTCTGCTCCTGTTTCCGTGTCTCGGTGGTGCAAAGGACGCTTCCTGGTCAGGCCCTGGCAGCGAGGGGGCGCCAGGTGTTCCAGGTCTCGAGGCGTTGGCGGTAGGCGGCCTCGACGACGGGATAGGGGTAGGTGCCCAGGAACAGGCGCAGGGGCGGTTCGTCGGTGTCGACCAGTTCGAGGATGACGCCGGCGGTGGCCCGGGGGTCCTGGGGTGCGCGGGCGGCGGCGCCGGCGCGGCGGGCCTCGCGGACGGGTCCGTAGGCGGGGAGGGGGTGGGTGTGCACCGCGGACGTACCGGACCAGTCGGTTCCGTAGGGGCCGGGTTCGACGATGGTGACGCGGATGCCGAGGGGTCCGACCTCCTGCGCGAGCGCCTCGCTCATTCCTTCCAGGGCCCACTTGGACGCGTTGTACAGCCCCAGGGTGGGGAAGGCGGCGAGGCCGCCGAGGCTGGACACCTGCACGAGGTGACCGCGGCCCTGGGCGCGCAGGAAGGGCAGTGCCGCCTGGGTCACCCACAGCGGGCCCAGCAGGTTGGTGTCGAGCTGGGCGCGGGCCTGCTCCTCGGTGGTCTCCTCGACCATGCCGAACAGGCCGTAGCCCGCGTTGTTGACGACCACGTCCAGGCGGCCGAAGGCGTCCGCGGCCCGCTGGACGGCGCCGGCGGCGGCTTCTCGGTCGGTGACGTCCAGCCGCAGTGGGAGGACGCGCTCGCCGTAGGTGTCGACGAGGGATCGCAGGGACTCGGGGCGACGCGCCGTGGCGGCGACGCTGTCGCCGCGGGCCAGGGCGGCCTCGGCCCAGATCCGGCCGAAGCCGCGGGACGCGCCGGTGATGAACCATGTCTTGCTCATGCCTCCACCGTGCGAGATGCGGCGGGCCGCAGCCAGCACCCCGGGAGGGTTACCTTCGAGAGCATGGTGAGCGACAACGTCCTGGGAGAGTTCCTCAAGGCGCGTCGGGGACGGGTCCCGCCCTCGCACGCCGGCCTGGCCCTTCCCGGCCGGCGGCGGGTCGCGGGGCTGCGGCGGCAGGAGCTGGCACGGCTGGCCGGTATCAGCGAGCCGTATCTGACGCGGCTGGAGCAGGGCGTCGACCGGCATCCGTCGCCGCAGGTGCTGCGGGCGCTCGCGCGGGCGCTGGAGCTGGACGCCGACGCGACGGCGTACCTGCTCTCCCTCGCCGACGCGCCGGATGCGGAAAGGCCGGTGGAGAGCGAGGTTTCGGCGGACGTGCACCAGCTGCTGGAGGCGTGGGCGGGCAGTCCGGCGTACGTGCGCAACCGGCGCTTCGACGTGCTGGCCGCCAACAAGCCGGCCCGCGCTCTCGGCCCGATGTACGAGCCCGGGCACAATCTGGCCCGCGACATGTTCCTCGAGCCCGCGGTGCGTCAACTGCTCCCGGACTGGCCGGAGATCGCCGCCCAGACCGCCGCGGCCCTGCGCGCCGAGGCCGACCCGCGCGATCCCACAACCGCCCGTCTGGTCGCCGAGCTGGAGGCGGACGAGGACTTCCGCCGGCTGTGGGCGCGTCACGACGCACGGCCCTCGCGCGACGAGCTCAAGCGGTTCGTGCATCCCGTCGTCGGTGATCTCGCCCTGCGACGCCAGGCGCTCACGGTCGGCGGCGCCGAGCACCAAGTGATCATCGCCTATCAGGCGGCGCCCGGCAGTCCGTCCGAAGCGGCCCTCGCCCGGCTCGTCTGACGCACGCGCCGCAAGCCGCGTACGCCCGGTGCCCAGGAGGCGGGATCCTCCTGGGCACCGGGGTCGTGCAGCGTGCTCAGCCGCGCGTCACGAGTCCGTGGCCGTGACGTCCCCCGCGTACACGAGGGCGACGCGGTGGTTGTACTGGATGGTGTACATCGCCTTGGCGCCGGTGACGACCCGTCCGCTGGAGGGGAAGTAGTCGTCGGTGAGGGACGGTGCGGTGGTCGCCACATAGGCCTGGCCGGTGGGCACGGTGTACATGCTCAGCGGGGCCTGTGTGGAGGGCGACAGACCCGAGGGGTACTCGGAGGCGTCGGGGTAGCTGGAGCCGTACACCGCCACCGGGGAGGTGCCGGCCGCCGTGATCACCTTCACGCCGTGGGCCGGCGCGGTGTTGCAGCCGTGCGGGTTGTGGAACCACACCTTCGCGCCGCTGTACCAGATGGCGGTCCAGTCGCCGTCCTGGTCGGCGACGACGAACTGCTGTCCGGCCACGGCCGTGCTGCCCCAGTCGTTGATGCGGTCGGTGCCGGCCGCGCCGGGGTGGATGGCCTGGTCGCCGAAGAGCGGGGCGGTGTCGCTGGGCTCGGTGCGCAGGTAGACGAAGTTCGCCTTCTGCTGCGTCTCGGTGCAGGCGGTGGTGGCGCCGGTCGGGTCGTCGGAGGGGCAGATCTGGACGGTCTGCACGTTGGTGTCGAAGCGCGGGGCGATGGTGACGACCGAGCCGACGGGGCCGACGCCGTGGCGCCGGGTGTGCACGCCGAGCAGGTTCATGAAGTGGTTCCAGTCCCAGCCCGGCCCCGGGTCCCAGTGCATGCCGGAGACGAGGGAGGACTTGGGGCCGGCGACGTTGTCGTGGCCGATGACGTGCTCGCGGTCCAGCGGTATGCCGAAGCGGTCGGCGAGGTACTTCACCAGGTCGGCCGTGGCCTCGTACTGCGCCTCGGTGTACCAGGTCGCGCCGTGGGCGGCGTAGCCCTCGTGCTCGATGCCGATGGAGTGCATGTTGGTGGAGTAGTTGCCCGCGTGGAAGGCGAGGTCCTTGGTGGGGACCATCTGCGTGACCGCGCCGTCGGAGGAGCGCATCACGTAGTGCGCCGCGGCGCCGCCCGCCTGCTCGAAGGTGGTGATGGCGGCGTCGTAGGAGCTCTCGGTGTCGTGGATGACGATGGTGTCGATCCGGATGCCGTTGGCGGGGCGGTTGGAGACCTGGCCGTTGGACGGCGACGCGGGGACGAAGGTGCAGGCGACGGTGGTGGGGCACTCGGTGGTCGTGTCCGCCGCGGCCTTCAGGTGCAGCGACGCCAACTGGCCGGTGGCCGGGCGCACTTCGGTGTCGGCGGTCAGTGAGACGCGGGTCCCGTCGGTCGTGGTGCGGTGGGCGCCTCTCTTCATGGTGGCGAAGACGCGGTCGGCGAAGGCCTCGGCGCCCTGGCGGCGGGTGGACTGGCTGTAACGGGCCACGGCCGCGTACCACTTGCCGGGGTCCGCGGAGGTGGAGCCGGTCGCGGCCTTCTGGTACGAGGCGAGCAGGGCCGCGCCGCCGCGGATGTTGGCGGACGGGTCGGTGCGCAGCTTCCGCGCCGGCAGTCCGGTCAGCTTCGCGGCGGCCTGAACGGTGTGCAGGGCCGGGTCGGCGGCCAGCTTGGTCAGATCGCCTCGGCCCGCCGCGCCCGCGTCGCCGCCGGCCATCATGGCCGGGGTGACGTCGGTCAGGTGCATCGGCCCGAAGCCGCCGTCCGTGCTGTGCTGCCCGGGGTGGGTCTCCCAGGCGGACTCCTGGTACGCCACCGCGAGCAGCACCTGGCGCGGGACGTGATACGCGTCGGCGGCGTCCTTGAAGTCCTGCTGCAGACCGGTCGCCGCGGGCGCGGCCCCACTGGTGGCCAGTGCCGTCATCGGCACCGCCATGCCGCCCCCGACGGCGAGCGCCGCGAACGCGGCCAAGAGGCTGACGCGGCGGCGCTTCGAGGCGTTTCCGCGCCTGGTACTGCTTGTGGTCATGAAGGTCCCCCCGGACCTGAGAGAGTTCGAAGTGGCCGAGCGGACAAGACGAATGACGGCGCGTCAGGTGGTCGACCGGCTACGAGCACGCACACGACTCCGCGAACTCCGAGCCGCTGTCCGTCGGCTTCTGCGAAGGGGATGATCCACCTCAGGGGGAACCCGCGTCAACCTCGGTCCGGAGAAGGGCAGTTCACGGGAAGATACTCAACGGGGAAAGTGAACGGACCGTGCTCAGCCGCGCCACAGATCGTCGCCGTCACGCACCTGGGCGCCCATGTTGCGTTCCATCATGCGCAGTGCGGCCTGGGCGAGGTCGGCGTGGATGTGGGCCACCGCGTCCTGGGGAACGGTCACGTCGAAGTGGCGGATGTGGGCGTCCAGCGCCGAGTAGAGGATGCACTGTTCGGTGACCTGACCGCACAACACCAGGTGGTCGATGCCCTGTTGGGAGAGCAGGTAGTTCAACGGCGTCTCGAAGAAGACCGAGTGGCGTGCCTTGACGACGAAGAGGGAGCGGTCGTCGGGCACGAGCGGTTCCACGAGTGCCGCGTGCGGACCGGACAGGGCCTTGTCGAGGAGTTCGCCGTGGTGCGAGCGCCATTCACCGAAGTTGTCGTTGACGTAGATGACCGGTACGTCGTTGTCGCGGGCTCGCTCCAGCAGGGCGGCCACCCGTGGTACGACCTCCGTGACCGAGGGCAGCAGCAGTTCGGCGTCGGCGTGATCATAGGTGTTGATCATGTCGATGACGATCAGTGCGGTCGTGCCCATACCCACCAGAGTTCCCCACTGGCGGCGACCATGCAGACTTCCGGAAGATCCCGTATGCCCGGGCTCCGGCCGCCTCGTAGGCTGAGGGCTGCTCGGGGCCCGCGGGGGAAACTCGGGGCCTGCGGGGCAACCGGACAGAGTCCTGTACCTTCCAGCCGAGGCGCCGCATGATCGAGTTCGCCGCTGTCTTCGCCGTCGCGGGCGCCGCGAGCAATGCCATGGGCACCGCCTTCCAGCGCAAGGCCGCCTCCACCGCCGACAAGCGGGGACTGCGCCTGCTGGGGGAACTGGTGCGCCGGCCCGCCTGGGTGATCGGCATGGCCGGTGTGATCGGCGCCGCGCTCTTCCAGAGTCTGGCCCTGGTCAACGGCCCGCTGGCCCTGGTCCAGCCGCTGTTCATCCTGGAGCTGCCCTTCGCTCTCATGATCGCCGCGCCGCTGATGCACCGACGGCTGCCGGCCTGGGGCTGGTGGGGAGTGAGCGCCGTGGTGGCGGGCCTGGCGCTGGTCCTCGTCTCGGCCGCCCCGCACGGGGCCACCCACCAGGCTTCACCGGCGCGCTGGATCCTCGGTCTCGGCCCCTGCCTGGGCGCGGTGGCCGCCGCCGTCCTGCTGTCCGGCCAAGGCCGCCCGGCGGTGGTGCGGGCCGCTCTTCTGGGGGCCGCCGCCGCGATCGCCAACGCCGTCACGGCCGCCCTGCTCAAATCGGCGACGGGCACCTTCGCCGACCACGGCTTCACGGCCTTCCTCACCTCCTGGCAGACCTACGGCTTCGCCCTGGCCGGAGTCATGGCGGTGCTCCTGCTGGAGAACGCCCTGCAGGTCGGCCCGCTGGCCGCGTCCCAGCCGGCGCTGACCATCGGCGACGCGGCGGTGAGCCTCGCGCTGGGGGTCGTGCTGTTCGACGAGGAGATCCGCACGGGCTGGTGGCTGGCGCCGGCCGCGCTCGGCGCCCTGCTGATCGTCACGGGCGTGATGGTGCTGAGCCGCGCGGTGCAGGGGATCGTCGTACTGGAACAGTGAACCCGCAGGCCGAGACCGTATCGGATGCGGCATCGGGACCGTGGGCGCATCCTGGTCGGGTGATCGGTAGAAACACCGAACGCGCTGGGAGCAGGGCTGCTCACGCCGCTCCCGCGCCCTCCCAGTCACTGGCTCTCGCCGCCATGATGTTCGCGGTGGCGATGACCTTCATCGACCAGACGATCGTGTCCATCGCGGCACCCGACATCGTCTACGAGCTGCACCTGAGCGCGTCGGGGATGCGGTGGGTGGTCAACGCCTATCTGCTGGCCCTGGCCGCCTTCTTCGCCCTCGGCGGACGCCTCGCCGACCTGTTCGGCCCCCGCCGTGTCGTGGTCATCGGCACCCTGGTCTTCGTCGTCTCCTCGGTCCTGTGCGGCTGCGTCCCCAAGGGCGACTCCGCGCTGACCTGGCTGATCGTCTTCCGGGCCACGCAAGGGCTGGGCGCCGCGCTGCTCTTTCCCGCGGCGCTGGCGGTGGTCGTGGCGGTCTTCCCCGTCCAGCGCAGGGGCCGGGCCCTCGCTCTGTTCTTCGGGCTGACCGGCGCCCTCACCGCGCTGGGCCCGCTGCTCGGCGGCTGGCTGACGTCCTGGACCTGGCGCGCGATCTTCTGGGTCAACGTACCGGTCGCCGTCGTCGCCCTGATCCTGACCGCCCTCGCCCGTATCTCCGACCGCCGCCGCGACGAGACACTGGACGTCGTCGGCGCCGTACTGGTCGCGGCCGGCATGGGTCTGAGCGTGCTCGGCTTCCAGCAGGCCTCCGCGTGGGGCTGGGACAGCGCCGCGACCTGGGGGTGCGTCATCGGCGGTCTGGCCGTACTGGGCGTGTTCTGCCGCTACGAGCTGGGGACCCGTCATCCGCTGATCAACCTGGCGGTCTTCCGCGACCGCGCCTTCACGGTCGACTCGCTGGTGCTGTTCTTCGCGATGCTGGCGTTCGTCCCGCTGTTCTTCTTCGCCTCCGTCTACGCCCAGGTCTCCCTCAGCGCCTCCCCCGACCAGGCCGCCCTGTTCCTGCTCTACTTCTTCGCCGGGTTCGCGATCGCCTCCCAGTGGGGCGGCCGCATCCTCGACAAGCAGGGAGCACGACCGGCCATGAAGATCGGGTGCGTGGTCGGCGCCGTGGGCTTCGCCCTGTGGGCGGGCAAACTCACCGACCTGTCCATGCACGACCAGTGGCCCTACGCCGCCCTCGCGGGCGCCGGCATCGGCTTCATCCTCGCCCCCGCCTCGACGGACGCCGTCAACCGCTCCATCGACGCCACCTACGGCGAGGTCACCGGCATCACCCAGACCGTTCGCAACTACGCCGCCAGCATCGGTCTGGCCGTGTTCGGAACCGTGCTGAACCATGCCATGACCGACAACGTGGTGCGGAGCCTCACCGCCCGTGGCCTGTCCTCGACCGCCGCGCACTCCGTGGCGCAGGACACCGCGGAGGCGATCGCCGGCAACGGGGACACGCGGCAGCCCACCGGTTCGGGTACGGCGGCGACGATGACGCGGGATGCGATGTCGACGATCCGCATGGACTTCGCCGAGGCCAACCAGTGGGTCTTCTACGGCATGGCCATCGCCCTGGGCATCGGCTTCTTCTGCGCGCTGCGCCACCCCGGAGGCACCGCCCGGGCCGAGACGGAGCAGCAGACCACGGCGACGCCGGTCCACCGCTGATCCGGGTACGGCCGGGGCGGGCGGGTAGTCAGCCGCGCGCCGCATGCGTGACCGTCGCGGGGTCCACTCCGGTCAGTTCGACGATGCGGTGCGGCGGGACGCCGGCGGCGAGGGCGCGTCCGATGAGGTTGTCGCGGCCGTCGGAGCAGTCGCGGTAGGCGAGCAGCTCCTCCTCGACCCGCGCGAGCGGCTCGGATGTCAAGTAGTGGCGGACGCGGCTCAGTTCCTCGTCGCTGAGCGGGACGGGCAGCCGCTCGGCCCCCCTCGGGAATGGCCCCGGTCTCCTCCGGCGGCAGCAGTCGCAGATGCGGAGATGGGCGTGCTCTTCTGCGCGTCCAGCCACGCGCGTACGGCGGGCGTCTCCATGCAGGCGAGGTCGCCGACGGCGGCAGGGGGCACCCCGAGCGGCGCGGAGACGTCGCCGAGCAGGAACAGGTAGGCGTCATCAGTCATCGTCGGCTCCTTCTCAACGGGGGCTGATCGGCGTCCCATTACCCCGCCGCGCCCGGATTACCGCGGCCTCACCGTGTCGAGCGCACCGGGGGTGTCGAAGCCTCATGCCGCGTCCGGCGCACGCCGTGCCGACTCCGGTGCGGGCATGTCACGAGCCTTCTGCAGCCCGCCGGGGATCAGCTTCAGATGCCGCCGCGCATGCGCGTGCCGTGGGGGGCCGGGCGCCGCGGTCAGCCAGTCCTCGACACGGTCCATCAAGAGCAGCAGCCCACCGAGCAGGGGAACCACCAGCACCGCCACGACGATCACAACGCCACCCTCCATCGGCTCCGGTGAACCCCGGGTGCCCGGCATGGAGCGGCAGATCCGTCGGCGCGGTGTGAAGGTGCGGTGAAGTTGGGGCGAGCGTCGACTGTTGTGATCGTCTGCCAGGATGCGGCCATGCCCACCCCGGTTGTTGAGTCCCTCGGGAACCTTCGCCGTGGTCAGCGACGATGAAGCCGAGGAGTTCGGGCTGGGGCGTCGGGTGAAGTTGCCGCGGCGAGCATGAGGGAGCGGCGGCTACTCGGCCGCCTGACCGTCAGCTGCGTCGAACTCACCGGTCCGCGATCACCTCACCGCACCCGCCGCTGCCGAAGGGACCGAGGGGCGGGTGCCTACGCGGGCAGCCCCCAGCGCGGTGCGTCCTGATTCGGTGGAACGGGAGTGATGGTCAGATCGGGGTGGTCGCCGCGGGCGATGATGAGCGCGGTCTCGCCCTTGCGCAGCGCGATCCTGATCGCGCCGTCACCGGCTTGCGTGTACCGGAGCGGGCGACCCCGTTCGTCGCGCACCTCGACCGGTCCGTCGATGCCGTGTCGTACGACGCAGGAGGCGCCGGCTTCGCTGTGCACCCGGACCCAGCGCGTGGTCCCGGACTGGCGGCGGGCGCTGAGCAGGAAGGCGCCCTGGGTGCGGAAGTCGTGCACGACCAGGTCCGCCCAGGCGGCGGGCAGCGCGGGGAAGACCCGGATGGTGCCGCCCCAGGACTGGCAGATCATGTCGTGCAGGGACTGGGCCGCCGACAGGGGAGTCTCGATCACCGGGCCCGACTCCTGGTACATGGTGTTGGGCTGGATGAAGCGGGTCATGAGTTGGTCGAGGTAGTGCAGGGCGTCGTCGCCCTTGCCCAGCAGCGCCGACATCGAGGCCGCGCCCGTGAAGGTGTAGCCCTGCAGGGCGCCTTCGAACCCGACCCAGTGGGCCAGTGACCTCTCGATGAGGGCGCGTTCGTCGGGGGTGCGGCCGGTCACCTCGTAGAGGGGGTAGACCGCGAGCAGATGCGAGTAGTGGCGGTGCGACTTCGCGAACGGGATGTCCGCGCCGATCATGAAGCCGTTGGCGTCCGTGGGGTACGGCACGCGTTTGGCCAGCACTTCCCGCCAACGGGGCACCAAGGGGTCGTCGAGACCGAGGAGTTCGGCCGATTCGACGAGGGTGCGGCAGCCCCAGGTCAGCAGCATCAGGTCGTAGTTGCAGTCCCGGGAGTCGCCGCCGTACTCCGGAGAGAAGGTGGCGGGCAGGTGGAGTCTGCCGTCGGGGCCGGGCTCGAGGAAGTGCAGGTAGTAATTGACGGCCTTGCGGAGGAGAGGGAAGAGGACGTCGCGCAGGATGGCGGTGTCCATGGTGTGGCGGTAGCTGAGCCACACGTTGTGCAACGCCCAGGTCAGATCGCCGACTTCGGGGGTGGGCGGGTCCTGACCCGGGATGCCGACGCCGTAGCCCATGAGCGGGCTGGCCGCGCCGTTGACCAGGTGAGGATCGGTGGTGCGGGGGATGCCGAGCGAGTCGCTCCGGTACGGCTGCGCCACCTCGGCGGCGAGGTTGTCCCGGTACTCGCTCAACGCCCGTGTGATGGCGTCGAGTTCAAGGTGGTTGGAGCCATGGATGAGCCAGTACTCGAGCTGGGCGTTGAGGTTCCACCAGGTGTTGGGCCACGGGGTCGGCTCCAGCCACGGGCCGCTGGTGGCCATCACGGGGGCGTCGCGGCGGGCGGCGGAGGCGGTCTTGTACAGCTGGATCCAGTAGAAGCGCTGCATGCGGGCATCGGGCAGGGACAGGAAGCTCTTGCGGTAATAGGCGTGCCACCAGGCCCGGTGGGTGAGTGCGAGAGCGTCGTAGGGAAGGTGGGCGGTGGTGCGGATCGACCTGAGCGCCCGGTTCAGGGCCGTGGTCTGCGGATAGGAGTGCGCGACGTGCACGTACAGCGTGCGCCTTCGGCCGGTGGAGCGCTGGCGCCATGCGGTGACGTGCTGGCCGCCCGACAACAGCGGCTGGACGGCGGCGCTGACTCCGTCGTGGTCGGCGACCTGGGCGGGAGGGTTGCCTCGGTAGCCGTCCGGGAGGGGTTTGAAGGCGGCTCGTGGGCTGATCGCGTCGGCGGGATGGAAGACCCAGCGGAAGTCGCGCTCGCCCTCGCTCGGTGTCACTTCCACCACCAGGACCGAGCGGTCGTTGTGGACCAGGGCACGCAGCGCCAACGTGCCCTTCTCGGTGGTCAGTGTGCCGGTCAACTCGGCGTCGTGCAGCGACAGCCGCCAGTCGATGCCGGTGATCGCTCCCACCGGTTCCAGGGTGAAGTAGCCGATGGGCAGTCGGGCCAGGCCGAAGAGGGAACCGAACTCGGGACGATGGTCCTGGACTTCGGAGTGCTGGACGTTGAAGCGCACGGCCGTCGTGGTGGCGCCCGGCTCGGCGTAGATGCCGGAGCCGAGGAAGCCGTTGCCGAGGAACGGGCCTTCGTACCAGGCCGTCGGCATCCGCTGCCACACCATGTCCGCGTCGTCGAGAACGGAGCGCCAGGGGTCGGAGGTGTGTGCGGGATTCCTGGCGGACGCCGTCGCCTCGTTCTCGTCGGCCGATGCCTGGGGGGCGGCCAGTCCCGCCGTCAGAAGCGCGCCGCTCAGGGCTGATCCGGTGGCGAGGACGGAGCGTCTGGACGGATCGGACACGGAGCGATGGGACACGACGCCTCCAGACGGCTCTGTGATTCATCGGATCTATCTCGCGATGGAACATAGGGTTGCGACTGGGGAGTGTCAACAGAGCGGAAGAGGCCCGACGTATCGAAGGGGCCGCAGAGCTTGTTATGACCACCGTCATAACCCATGCTTGGTGCCGGCAGCCCACTGGACGACGCGTGTCCGGATCGACCGGCAGGAGGGTGCGGCATGGGGACGAGAGCGGCACGGGCGATGTGGGAACGGCTTGAACCGGTCCACGATCTCGTCTACTTCGCACCCGAAGCCCGCCGGGCCGCCGTCGAGCTCGGGATGCGCGGATTCTGGATGGGCTACTTCGCCCTGCGTGCGGCTCCGCTCGGCGCCGCACCCGCCTCGGTCGTCACCGCGTGCTTCTACGTCTTCCATCCCGAGCGCGTGGCACGGGCGCTCCCGGACGCCTGGCGGTACGCCGCCCCACCGGATGTCCTGGCGGCGCGTGAACACGCCGTGGGGGCGGCCATGACGCGCATGTTCGGCCCCGATGTCATCACCTCGGAGGGCCTGGCCGAGGCCGCGGACCTGGCATGGAACGCCGCGGAAGCCGCCGACACCGCCGGACGGCCGCTGGCCGCCGCCAACCAGGCCCTCGACCGCCCCCAGCTGCCGCACACCCGTCTCTGGCAGGCCCTGACCACCTTGCGCGAGCACCGCGGTGACGGACACGTCGCCACGCTCGTCGGCCATCGCCTCTCCCCCGTCGCGGCCATGGCCCTGAAGGCCGCGAGCGGGGATTCCGACGCCGCGCTGCTGCGTGAGGGCCGCAAGTGGGATCTGGCGGACTGGGCCGCGGCCGAGGCGGACCTGCGGAAGCGGGGCTGGCTGACGGAGGACGGGGCGCTGACCGCGGAAGGCACGGCGGCCCATGACGCCGTCGAGGAACAGACCGATTCCCTCGCCGAACAGCCCTGGCAGGTCCTCGGCCGGGAAGCCACCGCACGTCTCGCCGAGTTGCTCACGCCGTTGGCCGCGGCGGTACGGACGTCGGGACTGCTGCCCTCCGGCAACCCCGTCGGGCTCACCGACACCACCGTATGAGTGTGGCGGGAGGCGAGCGCGGTAGTCGCGAGGAAGCACCACAGGAGTCGTAACAGGACCGTCGGACGTCCATGTGGTCGTCCCCGCCACTCCCCGGCCGGTACGCCCGCGGCGTACCACCGCCGTGGATCTCTTCGGCGGTCGGTGAACATGCGTGGACTGGCCACAGCGGGTGCGCGTCCCGCTGGTGGCCAGTCCGTCGCACGGGGCCTTTCCGACGACCGGGGCGGAGGGGCTCAGCCCTCGGTGCGGGCGGGCAGGCGCCAGCCCGGGCGGGGGAAGTGGCAGGTGTAGCCGTCGGGGTAGCGCTCCAGGTAGTCCTGGTGCTCGGGCTCGGCTTCCCAGAAGGGGCCGACCGGCTCGACCTCGGTGACGACCTTGCCCGGCCACAGACCGGAGGCGTCCACGTCGGCGATGGTGTCCTCGGCGATGCGCTTCTGCTCGTCGTCGACGTAGTAGATCGCGGAGCGGTAGCTCAGGCCGATGTCGTTGCCCTGGCGGTTCTTGGTGCTCGGGTCGTGGATCTGGAAGAAGAACTCCAGGAGGGTGCGGTAGTCGGTCTTCTCGGGGTCGTAGAGGATCTCGATGGCCTCCGCGTGGGTGCCGTGGTTGCGGTACGTCGCGTTCGGCACGTCTCCCCCGGTGTATCCGACCCGGGTCGCGGTCACGCCCGGGAGCCGGCGGATCAGGTCCTGCATGCCCCAGAAGCATCCGCCCGCCAGCACGGCCCGCTGCGTCTGTGCCGCCATGTCGGCTCCTCCCATCGTCTGTCGCCTCGGTCAGGCTCATCGCCCATGCCGTCGGCGTCCCGTCCTTGTGCGTACAACAGCGCACGGAGGGCGTGAACAATTCCTCGCACGGCCTCATCCGGAGCGGTCCCGCGCGGACATCAATGCCACGATCGGGGGTACCCCCAGCATCGGAGGCTGATGATGTTCGAGGCAGGCGACATCCGCGAATGGCGCGGACACGATGTGGTCGACCCCAGTGGCCACAAGATCGGCACCCTGGAAGCGGTCTACGTGGACACCGGCACCGACCTACCCTTCTTCGCGACGGTCACCGTGGGTCTGCCCACCCGTCGCCGCCTGGTGTTCGTTCCCCTGTCCGGCGCGACCGTCGGTCCCGGGTACCTCAGGATCACCCATCCCAAGGACGTGGTGAAGAAGGCCCCCACCATCGACACCGACGGCGAACTGCCGGCCACCGACGAGCCGGACATCTTCGCGCACTACGAGCTCGACTACTCGACCGGGGCGGGCGGCGAACGCCGTCTCGCCCGCCGCTGACCCCCCGAAACCGCCGGGAGCGCCGATGAGTCTGTTCCTGCTCCTCATCCTCGTGGCCCTCGTTCTGGGCATCATCGGATTCGCCGCACACGGCCTCTTCTACCTGCTGATCATCGGCGCCGTCCTGCTCCTCGCCGACCTCGCGTACGCGGCCATGCGCTTCCGCCGCGGCGGACGCAGGCACCGCATCGCACGCTGACCCGGCATCGGAGAGGAGCTCTCCGGCGACGAGGCGCCGACCGCGCTGCGGCACCACGGCGGTGCGCGCCTGCTGATGGACTCCTTCGCCCGGTTCCACTACGCCGACGGAACGCGTCCTCGGTGACATCGTGCCCGGCGCCGGCGCCCAGGTGCTGCACGAGGCGTTCACGACGACGCGGCGCGGCGCGCACGGCGGTGTCTGGAGCAGCCTCGCACTGTGGCTGGGACTGGCCTTCGCTCTGCTGAACCTCGCCTCCGCGATTTCGTGGCCGGCAAGGCGGTCGGTGAGGCCGTCGCCGAGGTCCTGGGCGCGCGCCGGGTGCGAACGGCCGGTGGTGGGACGCGCTGGAGGTACCGGTGGGGCTGGCGCTCGCGTGGATCGCGTCGGCGGTGATCTTCCGATGGACACCCCGACCCAGGGCCCGGGCCCTGACCCCCGCCGGCCGTCACAGCCCGTCAGGCGTCACCCGTCCCGCAACGTCCGCTGCGGTGAGCGGCCGTAGGCCTGGCGGTACAGGCTCGCGAAGCGGCCGGCGTGGTGGAAGCCCCAGCGGGCGGCGACGTCGGTGACCGTGGCTCCGCGGGTGGGGTCGGCGTCGGTCAGGTCCTGGTGGGCGTGGGCGAGACGGATCCGGCGCAGGTGGGCGAGGGGGGTGGTGTCCAGATGGCGGCGGAAGGCGTACTGGAGCGCGCGGACGGTGACATGGGCGGCGGCGGCGATGTCGGCGACCGTGAGGGGCTCGTCCGCGTGGTCGTCCATGTAGGACAGCGCCCGGCGCAGGGCCACCGGGTGGGCGTCCAGGCGGTCGGAGGAGGTCGGCTCGGCGACGGCGGTGTTGGGGAAGGTGGCCAGCACGGTCGCCGCCAGGTGTTGTGCCGCCGTGGAGACGATCAGCGGATGCTCGCTGACCCCGGGGTCCGCCAGGACGTGGTCGCGCAGGTAGCTGATCGTGTGCGTGAGCCGCTGCCCGGCAGCCGGGGAGAACGGCCGGTGACCGGTCAGCCGTACCGGCGCACCACCGGACCCGCCGTCTGCGGCCACCTGCGACAACACGTCCGGGTCGAGCATCGTGATGTTGTAGCGGGCGCTGCAGATGCGTCCCGCGTACGGCAGCTCGGGCGGTGCGAAGGACACCACGTCACCGGGGCCGAAGGCGTCCTCGACGCCCTGGTAGCGGTGGTCCTGGATGGTGCCCTCGTGGACCAGGCAGAGGCAGATCCGCCCCAGCGGGGTGACCGCGTAGCTCATGTCGAAGTCGAGGTCGAGCTCGTCGACCGTGACGGGGCCGAGGGTGCTGCGGCTGATCCGGGCGCGGCTGCTGTCCTGGCTGCCGTTGCCGATGTGCATCTTGGCGTAGGCGCGGCTGAGGAACTCCTCGGTCCGGCCGAGGTCGTCGCTGTCGAAGGTGAGCGTCTGCACGTCAGCCTTCTCCCCTCACTGATGAAACGACCCGTCACCGCAGGTCAGACGGTCTTCGCGGGTGCCTGCAACCGAGTGTGCGCCGTCGGGAACAGGCGGGTTTCGTTTTCTGGCTACTGCCCCGGTGAGTCTTCGTTATACGGCTGGCACCCGTGATCAGTGCGACGGAGGGTGGAGCGGAGTGACTCGGTGCTGACGTCCGCCGCGGGTGCGGCTCTGTGAGCAGGGAACGGGAAGGCAGCCTCACATGGCCCCACCAGACGACGCGGTGGACAAGATCGCCGCGCTCCAGGAGGAGGTCGACCAGCTGCGGCAGGCGCTGGTGTCGCATGCCGCGGTCGACCAGGCGATCGGGGTGCTGATGGCCGCGGCGCGTCTGCGTTCTCAGGAGGGCTGGGAGGTGCTGCAGTTCGTCTCCCAGCACACCAACATCAAGCTCAGGGAGATCGCCCAGCACGTCCTGCGGTGGGCGGAGGACGGTGAGCTTCCCGACGCCGTCCGTACCACCCTCCACACCGCGGTGATCAGGACCCGGCGGCAGCGGCTCAGGTCCGCTTCCCGCTCCGATCAGGGCGGGAGGGCCGGACAGCAGCGTCGGCGATCGGCGTACGACTCGCGCATGGACGGCTCCGTGTGGTCCGGCGAGACCGCCGAGATCTGCGACTGGGGCGGGTAGCCGGCCCGGGCGGTCGTCGGCGGCAGGGCGGCTTTTCGGGGCCTGGGAACCGGGAACCCAGTGGCCTGTGCGTACCGCCCGGACGATCAGGAGGCCGGCATGAGTGACGAGCAGCGCGTGCAGCAGGACCCGACCACCCAGCATCCCCGGCCCGAGTTCCCCTCGCAGGACCAGCCGCATCCGGGCTGGACCGGGCCGATGGACCCGCCGCCCGACCACGGTGAGGAGTCCTATCGCGGCACCGGCCGCCTCTCGGGCCGTAGGACGGTGATCACGGGCGGGGACTCCGGTATCGGACGGGCTGTGGCCCTGGCCTTCGCGCGTGAGGGTGCGGACGTGCTGTTCACGCATCTGGAGGCGGAAGCGGACGACGCGCGGGAGACGGCGCGGCTGGTGGAGGACGCGGGCCGCAAGGCGGTCGCCGTGGCGTGCGACATCCGCGAGGAGGACAACTGCCGGGCGCTGGTCGACCGGGCCGTCGCGGAGTTCGGGCACATCGACGTCCTGGTGAACAACGCGGCCTTCCAGATGTCGCAGCCCGACGGCATCGAGGCCATCACCACCGAGCAGTTCGACCGCGTCATGCGGACGAACCTGTACGGGATGTTCTGGCTGACCAAGTTCGCCCTGCCACACATTCCGGGAGGCGGCAGCGTCATCAACTCCACGTCCGTGCAGGCGTACAAGCCCAGTCCGCATCTGCTGGACTACGCGATGACCAAGGGCGCGATCGTCACCTTCACTCAGGGGCTGGCCCAGATGGTCGCGGAGCGCGGCATCCGCGTCAACGCCGTCGCGCCCGGGCCGGTGTGGACGCCGTTGATCCCGGCCACGATGCCGGACCCGGCCAAGTTCGGCAAACAGGCCCCCATGGGCCGTCCCGCGCAGCCCGCCGAACTGGCCCCGGCGTACGTCTGTCTCGCCTCCCAGGAAGCGAGCTTCATCACCGCGGAGATCCTCAACGCGACCGGCGGCACGCCGCTGCCGTGACTCGCTTCGAGCGTGGTCTCCGACCTTCACGGCGGAGGCCCCGCCCGGCCGGCCGACCCTGCGGGCGGCCCCGGCCGCGACTTGGGGCTCGCCGCGGCCCGCGTCCTCGGCGCGGACTGCTGATGCCGGGCCTCCTGCACCGCGCGCCGCTCACCCAGAACCGGATCGACGTCGTCACCGGCACACTGGACGCCTTTCCGTCGCGTCCGCAGGCCGCGCCCGCCGTCCTGTGGAACCACTGGGCGATGGCACGCGCGGCACGGCCCACCGACGCGTCCGGCTCGGGCTCTCCGCCTTTCAGCGCCGCTTCGGACTGGATCCGCGCCCGCCCGAAGGCGAGGCGCCGGCCGCCACATGGTCGGCCCGGACGCCCGAGCCATGGACCGTGGAGGGGCACATCGCCTACGACGTCACCCACGCCGTGTCCCATCTCACCGACTGGGGCGAGAGGCCCGACGGGCTGCCGCCCCGCCTCGCCGACTATCTCGCCGCCTCAGGGCCGACGACCCGTTCGTGGCGACCGCGTACACAGTGCTTGCCGACATGCAGTTGTCCGCCCGGGCGTGACGTGGTCTCGCGCGCCCGGGCGGAGAGCGGGTGTCACAGACGCTGCCAGAGAGCCGGCGTGGCGTCGGGGGCCCAGGCGCTCTGGGCCTGGTGGGTCCGCAGGCAGCGGAAGCGGGCCTGTCCGTGCGTCACCGTGGCGCCCACCCGGTAGACGCGTCCCGTGCTCCAGGCGCCGGTCGTCCCGGGGCTCTGCGAGGCGGCGGTCTGGGCGGTGGTCTTCAGGGTGAGGCCGAAGTCGCTGAGCGTCGCGTTGATGGGCTGGAAGAAGGTGGTGCCGCCGCTGGTGCAGTCGCCGGAACCGCCCGAGGTCGTGCCCTGCGCCTGCGCGCCGGAGATGTAGGGGCCGCCGGAGTCACCCGGTTCGGCGCACACGTCCGTCTGGGTCAGGCCGTTGACGGTGCCCTCGGCGTAGTCGACGGTCACGTCCGTCTGCTGGATGGTGCCGCAGTGCCACCCGCTGGTGGAACCGGAGCGGCACACGGACGCGCCGATGACTGCCTCGGCCGAACCGGCGACCTGCACCGTCTGCCCGTTGTCCGCCTTCACGTCGGGGGTGGCGGTCCAGTTGGCGTTGACCCCCACCCAGGCCATGTCCTTGCCGGGGAAGGTGGAGGCCCGGAAGGTGCCCTGGTCGGTCTGGTCGTAGCCGGTGGTCTTCGCCCCGGGCTTGCCGCAGTGGCCTGCGGTGGCGAAGCCCTGCGTGGTGCCCTTGGTGACGGAGAATCCGATGGAGCAACGTGCGCTGGCGTCGATGTAGTAGGCGTCCCCGCCGACGAGGTCCTTCAGGAGGCGCGGGCGGTTGGCCGTGACGAGGACGCGGGTACGGTCGGCCGCGACGCCGGCCGCCTTGACGAACGCGGTCGCCGCCGAACGGCTTCTGGCCTCCACGACCACCCGGTTGGTGCGGGCGTCCGTGTACCACACGGGGGTGTCGGCGGTGATCCGGTGGGCGGCCGCCTTGTCCAACTTGCTCTGGGCCGTGCGCAGGTCGTTCAGGGTCCAGCGGACGAGGGTCGGCTCGGCGCCCTGGGCCCGGATGAGCGGGAAGTCGGCGCGGGAGGTGGTGGCGACACTCAGCTGGGTGGAGGTCGCGCCCTTGACCCAGGCGCCGGCGAAGCGGGTGCCCAGGGCGTTGTGCAGGATGCCGGCCCGGGTTCCGGCCTCCGCCTCGTTGACCAGACGGGCAGACGCCTGAGTCGGCGTCAGGCGCAGATCTCGCTCGAGCGCGCGCAGGACTTGGGCGGACGGTTTGTCGGCGCCGAGGGTCTGGGCGGCGGTGGGGGCGGGGCCGGACGGCGGCTGGGCCGACGCGGCCGGGACGATCGCGGTCAGGACGAGTGTGCCGAGGGCGACCAGGGCGGCGTTGCGGGCGAGCGCACGGGGTCTGCCTGCCATGGGGGCGTACCTCCTACGGGGGCGCGGGTTCGGATGGCCCCAAAGGCCTAGCCGTCCATGGCGCGGGAGATGTCAACCGCTGCCCTTTTGCACAGTTCGGGGGACACCCGGGAGGGCATGTGCAGTAGCGGCCCGACGAGTGAACGTCGTTCGGGTCGGGCTCCGTCGTACGGGGCACTCAGCAGGGGCTGATGATCACATCGGCCGCGGCGCGGAAGGCGCCGGTGGCCGTTCGTCATCGTCTGATCAAGGTGGCTCCCAACGCCGTGTGGGCGGTGCTCGCCGACGGCGCCAGGTACGCGGAGTGGGTGGTGAATACGTCCGCCTCCCGCCCGGCCCGCGGCCACTGGCCCGCGAAGAACGCGGCGATCCGCTGCCGGGTGCGGTCGGGGCCGCTGCGGCTGGGCGACGAGACCACCGTGCGGAACTGCGAGGAGGACAAGCGGCTCGAACTGGGCACATGCCGGGCCCGGCACAACGTGACGTTCGAGCCGCTGATCCATCTGCGTCACCGGGCGGTGCTCGGTCGCCTCGCCCGGGTGGGCGGGCCATGACCGACGCCATCGTGATCGGCGCCCGACCCAACGGACCGGTCGCCGCCAACCTGCCGGCCGACGCCTGCTGGAGCGTGCTACGAGCTGGCTGCGCCGCCTCGCTCGTCGTCGGTTTCGCGGCGTACCGCCCGCGACATGCCGTGCGTGAGCAGGGGCGGCCGGCCGCCGAGCGGGAACGCCGCCCCGGCTGGGCGACGAGGAGTTCCGCCCCCTGGGGCTCAGCCAGTGGTGAGCAGGGCCGTTCGCAGCCGCGCCAGAAGACGGTTGAGGAGGCGGGAGACATGCATCTGCGAGATGTTCAGACGCTTGCCGATCTCGGCCTGAGTGCACTCCTCCACGAAGCGCATGTGCAGGATCAGTCGCTCCCGCTCGTCGAGTTCGGCGATCAGCGGCGCCAGCGAGTGGAAGTCCTCCACCAGCTCCAGGGCGGCGTCCTCGGCGCCGATGAAGTCCGCGAGCACGCCCTCGCCGTCCTCACTGGTGGAGACGGCGGCGTCGAGCGAGGAGGAGTTGTAGCCGTTGGAGGCGACGCGGGCCTCGATGACCTCCTCCTCCGACAGGCTCATCAGCTGCGACAGCTCCGCCACCGTGGGCGTGCGGCCCAGGCGGCTGCTGAGCTCCTCGGTGGCGTGGGCCAGCTGCACCCGGGCCTCCTGCAGACGCCGGGGCACGTGGACGGCCCAGGAGGTGTCACGGAAGAACCGCTTGATCTCGCCGACGATGTAGGGGATGGAGAAGGAGGTGAACTCCACCTCACGCGAGACCTCGAACCGGTCGATCGCCTTGATCAGGCCGATCACGCCGACCTGGACGATGTCCTCCATCTCCGCCGGGCCGCGGCTGCGGAACCGGGCGGCGGCGTAGCGCACCAGCGAGATGTTCATCTCGATCAGCGTGTTGCGCGCGTACTGGTACTCCGGGGTGCCCTCTTCCAGCTCCGCCAGCCGGGCCAGGAAGTGCCGGGTCAGCTCGCGGGCGTCGCGAGGGGTGACGTTGATGGGGTCGGCTACCTCCGACAGCTGGTCCGTCCCGGCTTCGGTCGTCAACGCCGCCGTCATGGTGGATGCCTCTCCTCGTATCGACTCGCGGCCGGCCAGCCGCTCGGGCTGGCGGATACCCCGGATTCTGCTTCTCACCGCTTTCTCGCGCACCGGAGGGACAAGTGGCCGGTTTTGGTCCCTCGCCCGACCGGCTGCGACCTCGTCGGCAAATCTGCTCGTGTGCCCGGGAAAGACGAAACGGACCGAATTCCCGGCCGCGACGGAAACAAACAACGGGAAATTGACGTGCGTGACACGCTTTTTCCGGGGCACCAGAAACTGCGGAGGTGGACAGACATGGTTCCCTTGCTTCTCGTACTATTGCTGGCTGTTGTTCTTTTCGGTGCCGGATTCGCGCTGAAGGCGCTGTGGTGGGTCGCCGTCGTGGTTCTGGTGCTGTGGCTGATGGGATTCGTGGCGCGGCCCGCCGGGCATGGTGGCCGCAGGGGCCGCTGGTATCGCTGGTAGACATCGGGGTGGTGAGCGGGTCCCGTGGGCAGGAAGCCGACGGGACCTGTTCGCGTATGCGGGGTCACCAGCGTGATCGAGGTGATCAAGAGGAGGACCAGGTGCTGACGAAAATCACCGGATCCGGCGCACTCGGTCTGCGTGAGCAACTGGGCAAAGGCCTCTTCGCCCGCGTCGCCGGCCCGGACGGCCCGCGCAACCGGGCCCGGATACACGGCACTCCCGGCCCGCGCTGGTTCGGCCCCGAGCGCCCCATACGCCGGGTGCACTCGGACGCCTCGATGTTCATCGGCGGTCTGTCGGCGCTGCTCCTGCAGTCCCTGCACCCGCTGGCGATGGCGGCCGTGGCGGCGCACTCCGGTTACCGCGGGGACCCCTGGGGGCGGCTGCAGCGGACGAGCACCTTCCTGGCCACCACCACGTTCGGCACCGCCGCCCACGCCCAGGAGGCGTGCGCCCAGGTCCGGGCGGTGCACGAGCGGGTGCGCGGCAGGACCCCCGAGGGCGAGAACTACCACGCCGCCGACCCGCATCTGCTCGCCTGGGTGCATGCCGCCGAGGTCGACAGCTTCCTGCGGGCGCACCAGCGCTACGGCGCACGGCCCCTGTCGGAGGACGGCTGTGACGGGTACGTCGCCGACGCGGCGCGGATCGCCGCCGAACTCGGCGTCATCGACCCGCCCACGAACCGCGAGGAACTCGCCCTGGTCCTCGCCGCCTACCGTCCCGAACTGCGCGCCTCGGCGCAGGCCCGCGAGGCCGCCCGCTTCCTGCTGCTCAATCCCCCCGTGCCGCTGGCCGCCCGGCTCCCTTACGGCGTCCTCGCCGCCAACGCGGTCTCGCTCCTGCCCTCCTGGGCCGCCCGCGAACTGCGCCTGCCCCGCCTGCCGGTCGTCGACGAGTGGTGCGTACGGCCCCTGGGGTCCGCGATGACGTCGGCGGTGCGCTGGGTCCTGGCCCCGTCCCGCCCGGGCACGGCGCCGGCCGCGAGCTGAGATGCGGGGGCCGGCATCGCGGACCGACGAGAGGGGCGCGGCGGCTGCTCCGGCTCACGGTTGCGCCAGTTCGGCACGGACCTGCGGAAGCACCTTCGTGCCGAGGCCAGCGGCCTCTGGCGGTGCGGGCGGTGCCAGGTGACGTTCTCCCCGGCGTTGACGGCCATCAACAGGTCGAGTTTGGAGGCGTAGAGCCTGTCGTAGTCGTGCTCGTGATCGAACAGCGGGAACGTGATCGTCGACGATCCCCGCCCGGCCACCAGCTCGACGCGCCCGGGATCCAGGGACGCGGCGGTCGCGAGCTGCTGGAACACCCGGATCGGGTCGTCGGTCGACAGCACGGTGGCCCTTGTGCCGAGCTTGATCCGACGGGTGGTGGCCGCGGCGGCGTTGATCACGGAGGTGGGCGAGGAGCCGACCATCGCCACGTGAAGGTGAGCGGTCGGCTCGATCGGCGCCACCACCGCCCCGCAGCGGCGGGCCAGGCGGGTCCAGGACGAGGGCAGGACGGCGACCCCGACGCCGGCCAGGACCAGCGGCAGGATCGACGTACGGTGATCGACGACCGTCACGATCTCGGTGCCGGTGCCGGGCCCACCGCGGTGATGTCGTCGACGTTCTGGCGCATCAGGCTGCCGGGTGCGCGACGGGATGAGTTTCTGTCCGGCCAGGTCCTCCGGCCGGACCGCGACGTCGTCCTCGATGGTCCCGCCCGGCGCGGCGACGACCACGAAGGGCTGGTCCTCGACATGCAGGACGTCAGGGGCGGCCGGACGGACGGGAGTCGCGCTGCTGAGCAGGCGCAGTTCGCAGGCACCGCTGCGCACCAGGGAGATCACCTCGTCGGGGGTGAACGCGGCGTGCGTGCTGACGGTCACGGACGGGTGGCGGTCTGAAACCGATTCCGGTCGCAGGAAGGATCCCCATGACCACCATGTCGTTCGCCGACGCGGCACGCATGTGCCCCACCGCCAAGTACGCCACGGTCTCCGGTCACGCTCTGGTGAGCCGGTCGGGTCGCGCAGGGCGGCGACGGCGTCATGCCCCGTCGCGGGTCATTGCCGCGCCGGTCCGATTGGGCCGTGGGCTCGGCAGGGGGTCGGTGTTGAGGCTGTTGCGGCTGTTGAGGCTGTTGAGACACGGACTGACGAGGACGGTCACCAAGCCGCCCCGACAAAAGGAACGACACACACCATCTCCCACCCCCGGAGATTGCGTGTTGAACATATGAATAAACTCTGGATTCTTCACGGAGAGGGATCCGGAGTGACTGAACACACCCCCCATGTCTGCCCGTTATGCGGCGCACCCAGGGCAGCGGACGGCACTCCGTCCTGCGCCTGCGGACGACGTGTCTCCGACGCCCACCGCCACAGCCGTACGGCGGCGGCAGCAGCAGCCGAGGACTTCGACCCGGTACGGATCCGGCCCTTCGTGGAACTGGAGGACGGGGGCGGCTCCGACGACCCCGACGACTCGCCACCTCCCGTAACAGTACAAACAGGTGACGCCGTTCACGCGTCACCTGCGGATGTCCCGGACACCTCGATGCCGGTCGAGGACGACGCCCCGACGGCACCCTTCCCGTCCGTCGACGAGCCGGTCGCGTCCCGTCGGCGCGTCGGGCTGCTGTTCGCGGGAGCCGCCGTCGCCGTTCTCGTCGTGGGCGGCACGGTGGGCGGGCTGTTGTACGAGGGCCCCTCCCACGACGCCGCGCGGTCGGACGGCATCCGGGCGCCCCTGCCGGATCCCGCCACGTCCACGAGCGCGGCAGCGCTACGGCCGTCCGCGAGCGCGTCGTCCGCCTCTCCGTCAGCGACGACGTCGGAGTCGGCCGGGGCGACGCCCAGCCGGTCGGCGACCCCGACGGACTCGGCGCCCCCCGACGGCACCCCGTCCGCCACCGCCTCGGCGACCCCCTCCCCCAGCGCCACCAGCGGCCAGCCCCCCATCCTCCGGCTGGGCGACACCGGGCCGGAAGTGGTCGAACTCCAGCTGCGGCTGCGTCAGGTGGGCCTGTACAGCCAGACCGCCGACGGTGTCTACGACAGCGACGTGCAGAGCGCCGTCCGCAGTTACCAGTTCACCCGCCTCATCCTGCAGGACGAGTCGGGCGTGTACGGCAGGGCGACCCGAGCGTCGCTGGAGTCGGAGACCAAGAAACCCTGAACCGCGCCGAGCCCGGCGGCGACACCTGCCCTTTCGGGCAACTCCCTTTGGCCCGGCGACCGGTGACGTCATGTCAGGGGGATGGTTAGCCTGCGAGCGTGAGTCGCGGGCCCCAGCAGACGGAGGACACTCCGGTCGTCCAGGACAGCGCAAGCGCGAAGAGCCGTCCACGGCGGAAGGGGCCCGGTCCTTTCCTGTTGATCGTGATGCCCGGGCTGGTCGCGATGACGGGGGTGTCGGTGTTCCTGGCCTCCACCGGCGGCCTGTCCTCCGTACTGCCCCAGGGGTCGAACGCGGCCGACTCCGCCACGAGCAAGGTCGACGGCTCCTACGTACCGTGGCTGCGCAAGGCGACCAAGGCCTGCACGGTCGTCACACCGTCGGTGCTCGCCGCGCAGATCGATCAGCTGTCCGGATGGAGCGACGACACCGCGAGCCTGTCCCAGCAGGGCATCGCCCGCTTCACCGACGCGCAGTGGCGCACCTGGGGGCGGGACGAGGACGGCAACGGGCGCTCCTCCCCGCACGACGCGGTGGACGCGATCATGGCGCTGGGGCGGCAGGACTGTTCACTCGTCCATGAGGTCACCACCTTGAGGACCAAGGGAACCGTCAACGGGGACCTGGTCGATCTCACCCTCGCCGCCTACCGGGCCGGCACCGGCGCGGTGGAGCAGGCGGGCCGTGTGCCCGCCGCGGCCCAGGGCTTCGTGCGACAGGTCAAGGCCCGGCTGCCGCAGTACGAGGCGCTCGTACGGCAGAACCCCGAGCAGAACTCGAACCAGGCGCCGGCCGCCGTCCTGACCCCACCGGTCACGACGCTCACCGTCACCTCCCCCTTCGGCTCCCGCAAGCACCCGCTGACCGGAGTGACCAAGCTGCACACCGGGGTCGACTTCGGTGCGCCGCAGGGAGCGCAGGTGTCCGCCGCACGGGACGGGCGGGTGGAGTTCGCCGGGATGACCACGGCGTACGGCAACCGGGTCGTGATCGACCACGGCACGATCGGGGGCAAGCGGCTGGAGACGACGTACAGTCATCTCTCCGCGCTGCAGGTCACCGTCGGACAGAGCGTCACGACGGGCACCCCGATCGGGCTGGTGGGCTCCACCGGGCTGTCGACCGGGCCGCATCTGCATTTCGAGGTGCTGCTCGACGGGCAGTACACCGATCCCCTGCCCTGGCTCACGCCCGCACGCTGACGTTGAGCTCGTGCTCGCTCCACGCCCGGTCCCTGAGGTCCGCTGACAGCAGCGTCTCCACCGTCGTGCGGGCCAGGGCCTCCGTCGCCGCGAGCATCACCCGGCGACCACGCTCGGAGGAGGCCGCGGTGGCGAACTCGGGAGTGTGATCGGAGCCCTCCGACGTCATGATCGCCACGAAGGGATGGATGGCGGGCACGCGGCCGCTGACGTTGCCGATGTCGGAGGAGCCCAGGAACACCCCGGGTTCGGGCGGGGTGAGCTCGATGCCCGCGTGGGCCAGATGATGGGCGAAGCGGGCGGACAGCACACGGCTGTCGCGGAAGTGCTCGTAGCGGGGTGTGGCGCGTTCGACCGTCACGGTCGTGTCCGTCGCCCGGGCGACGCCGTGGGCGCAGGTCAGCAGCTCGCCGGCGAGGTTCTCCAGGCCGACGGTGGTCGACGCGCGCAGGCCGAAGAGGCCTTCGGCGTACTCGGGGACGATGTTCGTCGCCCGCCCGCCGTCGGTGACGATGCCCTGGATGTGCGAGCCGGCCGGCAGCCGCCGCTCGACGACGGCGAGGGTGTTGAACAGCTGGATGAGGGCGGCCAGCGCGTCGATGCCCTCGGTGGGGTTCCCGGTGGGGTGCGCGGCCCGGCCGTGGAAGCCGACGCGGTACTGGGTCTGCGCGGTCAGCGGCGCCCACTGCCAGTCGTGGACCCCGGGGTGGAACATGAGGGCGGCGTCGAGGTCGTCGAAGACGCCGGCGTCGGTCTCGATGACCTTCCCGCCACCACCCTCCTCCGCGGGCGTCCCCACGGCCCACACCGTCCCGGGGGCGTCGCCCAGCGCGGCCCGCGCGGCGAGGGCGGCGCCGAGTCCGGCCGCGGCGATCAGGTTGTGCCCGCAGGCGTGACCCAGGCCCGGCAGGGCGTCGTACTCGAGCAGCAGGGCCACCGCGGGACGTGCGCCGGTGCCCGCCCTGGCGGCGAAGGCGGTGGGCAGTCCGGCGAGGCCGCGTTCGACGGCGAAGCCCTCGCGTTCCAGCTCCCCGCTCAGCAGCTCGGCCGCGTGGTGTTCCGCGAACGAGTATTCGGGGTCGGCGTGCAGCGCCAGCGCCGTCTGCCACAGTCGCTCCGCCCGGACGGCCACCTCGCCGCACACCCTCCCGAGCACCTCGTCGACGGCATAGGACACCTCGGCCTCCCCGGTCGGTCTTGTCGGCGTTACGGAGGCGGGTTCCAACGAACACGGGTCGTACACCCCGGGGGGGGGCCACGGAGGGGCGGGGCGTTAGCGGGGCGAAGGTCAGGGCACTCGGGATGCGTGGCGGATCCGGACGGGGAGACGCCGCTTCCTGGCTGGAGGTGAGGAGCATGGGACACGGTGGGAACGTCATCGACGAGCTGATGACCGATCACCGAGAGGTCGAGGAGATCTTCGGCCGGATCGAGGCGCTGTCGCCCGGCGACAAGAACCGCAAGGTGTACGCGGACCAGGCCACGATGGAACTGGTGCGGCACTCGGTCGCCGAGGAGGCCTATCTCTACCCGGCCGTGCGTGAGCACGTCGCCGGCGGGGACGCCCTCGCGGACAGGGAACTCGAGGACTACGCCAAGGCAGAGCAGATCATGAAGGATCTGGAGAGCTGCGAGGCGGACCACATGGAGTTCGACCGGCTCATCGGCCTGCTGATGACGGAGATCCGCTCGCACATCGCGGACGAGGAGGAGAACCTCTTCCCCCGGCTGCGTGCGGCGTGTCCCCCGGAGGCGCTGGACAAGCTGGGCGACAAGGTGCGTATGGCGAAGAAGACGGCGCCGACCCGGCCGCACCCCTCCGCGCCGGACAAGCCTCCGGCCAACAAGATGCTGGCGCCCGGCGCCGGTCTGGTCGACCGGCTGCGGGACGCGCTCAGCGGCCGCGGCAAGATGGACGACTGACCCGAGCCGGCAGCCTCGTACACAGGAGCCCGTCGCCCTCTGGCGGCGGGCTCCCGCACGTCTCCGCCAGCGCTTCTGTGAGCAACGGCACTCAAGGCCTCAAGTCCCCTGCGCCCCACCGGACTTGATCGACACCGCTCGCCAGGGGCGACGCCTTCCGCACCGACCCGCTCATCTCTTCTGCCACCATGGTCCGCGCCGTATCCCGGCTCCATGGAGACCCGTGCAGCGCAGCAAGGTACTCCCTCGTCGTCCGTTCGCTGAGTCGTCCGACTCGTCTTCGAGTACCGCACTGTGTCTTCCTCCCTCGCTCCTTCGCGCTCGCCCTGGCGCTCGCTCCGCTACCGCAGCATGCGCTGGTGGTCCGTCGCCAACTTCGTGTCCAACGCCGGTACGTGGATGCAGCTGACCGTGCAGAACCTGCTGGTGCTGCAGATCACCGGGTCCGCCGCCGCGACCGGTCTGTCCATGTCCGTGCAGGCCGCGCCCGCCCTGCTGATGAGCCTGCTGGGCGGGGCGGCGGTGGACCGGTGGCCGCGGAAGCTGACGGCCGCCGTCAGCCAGGCCCTGCTCGGTGCCGTCGCCTTCGTGATGGCGGTACTGGTTGCCCTGGACCGGCTCGACATGACGGTGCTGATGGCGCTGGCCGCGGTGACCGGCGTCGTCGCCACGGTCGACGGGCCCGCCTGCGCCCTGCTGGGCAACGATCTCGTGCCGGCCGAGGACGTTCCCTCCGCCATCGGGGTGGGCGCTCTCGTGCACAGCGCGGGCCGGCTGGTGGGCGCCGCCCTGGCGGGGGTCGCCGTCGGCTTCCTCGGTACGGCCTCCGCCTACGCGGCCAACGGGCTGTCGTTCCTGTTCGTCGCCTCGGTGATCCCCTTCCTGCGTCCCGTGCGCGGGACCGACCGTGTCGTCGAGGCGGCTACGGGTGAGCCTGCCGGGATGACGGTCCGGGAGGGACTGGGCTACTTCGCCCGGCGCCCGAGGCTGGTCGCGCTGGCCGGTGTCACGGCCGTCAGCGCGGTCTTCGGCCGCAACTACGGGCTGACGCTGGCGGTGCTGGTCACCGGGCCGCTCGCGGGTGGGGCCGGGGCGTTCGGCACGGTGTCCACGGTGCTCGCCGTGGGCGGCATCGTGGGGGCCGTGCTCGGTGGGCGGCTGCGCCGGCCGTCGGTGCGGCTGGTGGGCGTGCTGGCCGCCGCCGGGGGGCTGCTGCAAGTGGCCGCAGGTCTGTCGCCGTCGCTCGGGATGCTCATGGTGCTGGTGCTGCCGATGGCCGTGGTGGAGTCCGTCTCCGACACCGCGGGCACCGCCGTACTGCAGACGGACCCGCCCGCCCATCTGCGCGGCCGCGTGCTGGGCGTGTGGGGCAGCATCGGCACGGTGTGGAGCCTGGGCGGACCGCCCGCCCTGGGCCTGCTGATGGAACTGGCCGGTGTCCGCGGCGCCCTGATCGCCGGAGGCCTGCTCATCACCGGCACCATCGCTTCCGGCCTCCTGCTGCGCACACGCCGGGTTCAGCAGCCGGTGATGGTGCGCGAGGAAGAGGGCGACGTCACCGACCGGGACACCCTGAGCACGGCCGCCTGAGCGAACGACGCCCGGCCACGAGGGCTGGACCCGACCTGAGCCGGCCCCGAACGCCGCCTTGCGGCGAACCGGCCACCCGGCTGACTTCCGCCCAGTCACCGCTGAAGCGGCGCCGGCTGCCCCTGCGGAGCTGCCACAGCAGCGAACCAGCCTCAGCAGGCCTGCAGGGAGCCCTTGCGCAGCACCGCCGGCCCGGCTGCTCTCGGCCTGCGGCCGCACGAGCGATCAGCGCGCCCCGTCCGGCCGACGCCAACCCCCCAGAACGTCAGGCGAACCGGCGGCCTGCTGACCTTGCCCCCGTCACCGCTGAAGCGACGAAGGCCTGGCCCGCCAGGACGTGGCCCTGGGCCGCCACATGGGCAAGCAGGCTCAAGGGGCCTTGCGGAGTACCGCCGGCCCGGCTGGTCTCGGCCAGTGGGCGCTCACGCGATCAGCGTCAGGGCCGGCCGGAGCCGACCCCGAGCGATGCGACAGCGGCGTGCAGATTCAGCAGGACCGCGGGCGGTCAGGCGATCAGGGCCTGGTCCGGGCCGAGGCGGTTCAGGAGTTGGGCCTGGTGCAGGGCGGCCACGGGGGCGAGGAGGTCGGGGTGGCGCAGGAGGGCGGCGGCGCGGCGGTCGGCGTCGTCGGGGGCGAGCAGGCGGCGGAACTCGACGGGCGTACCGGTCGTGTGGCTGCCCGTGGCGATGGCGGCCACCGCCGCCGCGGCCAGGTCGGGGTCGCTCAGCAGGGCGGCCGCCCAGCTCGCCACGACCTCGTCGACCCAGGTGCGCCAGGCGTGGGCGTCCTCGTCGTCCGGGTCGTCGGCGGGCTCCGCGCCGGTCATCCAGTCCAGCCGGGCCGATCCGCCGGGGCCCGCCATGCCGACGAGCGCGGCGTCCATCGGGGTCGGGTAGCGCAGCCATGCCGCGACCGTCACGGCCTGGCGTGCCTGCACCTCGCACAGGACCGAGGCCAGCGCGCCGCCGCCGGAGGGATAGGCGCGGGTCAGCCACTGAGCGGTCGCCGCGATGAGCGGGGAGAGATCTGTGAGCACTGCGGGGCCGTCCGTACTGCGGGGTGTGACAGGGATGCGAAAAACGGTAGCTGGCGGCCGCGGCCGGGAACATGCCTTAGACCGGTCACAGGGCGTGGCATCGACCACATGAGCGCGGGAACCCGTGCGGTCTCCGTGTCCATGTCCTCACCGTTCTTGGAGACAGTCATGAGTGTCCTGCGACTGGTCGGCCGCCCCATGCTCGCCTCGATGTTCGTGGCCGGCGGCCTGAACTCCCTGCGCGCCCCGGAGAAGGTCGCGCCCGCTGCCGAGCCCGTCGTCCAGCCGATCACGGAACGCGTCGACGTCCTGCCGGACCACACCGAACAGGCCGTACGGCTCAGCGGTGCCGTACAGGTGGCCGCGGGCCTGCTGCTGGGCACCGGGCGGCTGCCGCGACTGGCCGCGCTGGCCATCGCGGGCACGCTGGTGCCCACCACGCTGGCCGGGCACCGCTTCTGGGAGGCGGAGGATCCCGACGAGCGCGCCCAGCAGCGCATCCACTTCCTGAAGAACCTCTCGATGCTGGGCGGACTGCTGATCGCGGCCGACGACACCGCCGGGTCCCCTTCGCTGGTGTGGCGTGGCCGGCACGCCGCCCATGACCTGCGGCGGGAGGCCCATCTGGTGCGGCGCTCGGTGCGGGCGACGGCGCGTCCGGCGGTGGCGGCCGGCGGGGTCAGGGCGAAGCTGGCGCGCTGATCACCTCACGCGGCGGTCAGGAAGCGGTCGAGGGCGGTGGTGAGTGCGGCGGGCCGCTCGACGGGGAGTTCGTGGCCGGCGTCGATGATGCGGACCACCGCGTCCGGGTAGGCCTTGGCCATGCACAGCATCTGCCGCACTGGCAGCTGGATGTCGTGGAAGCCGTGGATCATCTGGTGGTCCCGGCGGTGCCGGTTCGCCGTCCAGCCGTGCACGAGGACCAGGGGCGTGGGTCCGCCGTCGCGGGGGCCCTTGTCGTCGTAGGTCAGGGTCGCGCCGTCGACGTCGAGCTGCGGCATGGTCGCCTCCTGGATGCACACCGGTTACTGGCGAGTAGGGCAGCGGGGGGCGGGCCCGCCGTCACAGGGTCCGCGGACGTCGAAAAGCCCGGCACCGTGGCGTGCGCGGTGCCGGGCCCCGGCGTGAGCGGTACTCAGCCGCCGTTGAGACGTGTCCGCAGGAGGTCCTTGCCCAGTTCCGCGCCCTTGCGGCTGTCCGCCTGGGCCTTGCGGAACAGGTCCGCGACCTCGGAGTCCTTCTCGCGCTCCGCGTCCTGGATGTAGGACTCCAGGCGCAGGGCGTTGTTCAGACACGCCTCGACGTACCAGATGAGGTTGTAGTCCTTGTCCGGCGTACCGGTCACGCCGCCGGTCTCCGTGCTGCTGGTCATGCGGGCCTCCTCCAGCGGTTGTCGTTCCGGAGTCGTCCGAGTACCCGTCTCAGGCTGGGCAATCAGCCGACGTCCCAGAGGAAGCGGTGGGTGTGGATGCCGAAGTAGGGGAACGACTGGATCCGCTCGACCCCGTCGATCGGCCGTACGACGTCGTTGACGAAGTCGAGGAGTTCGCGCGGGCCGGGCGCGACCACCTCGGCGAAGAGGTCGAAGCCGCCGGAGGTCAGCACCGAGTACACGACCTCCGGGTGCCGGGCCAGTTCGTCGGCGACGGCGCGCACGTCGCCGTCGACGGTGATGCCGAGCAGCGCCATGGCCTGGCCGCCCATGGCCATCGGATCGGTGACGCCGACGACCTGGACGGCCCTGGAGTCCAGCAGCCGCTGCAGACGCTGGCGGGCCGCCGAGGCGGACAGGCCGACCTTGGGGCCGAGGTCGGCGTAGGCGATGCGGCCGTCGGTCTGCAGTTCGCGCAGGATGGCCCGGTCGATCTCGTCCACGGATTCCCCCGGTTCAGGCGGTCAGTTCGGACAGGGCGGCGGCGAAGACCTCGGTGTGCAGGTCGACGTCCTGCTCGGTGGTGTCCGGGCACATGAGGGCCATGTTGTGGAACGGGGTCAGCAGGATGCCCCGGTTGGCCAGGTACAGGTGCAGGAAGTCCTCCAGCTCGGTGTCGGCGGCCGCCGCCGACTCGGTGCCGGTGCGCGGGGCCGGGGAGGCGAAGCGGTATTCGGTGCGGGCGCCCAGGCGGCTGACGGACCACGGCAGGGCGTGGGCGTCGATGCCCGCGCGGACGCCGGCCTCGAAGCGCTCCGACAGCTTGGCCATGTGGGCGAACGCCTCGTCGGTCAGGACGTGTTCGAGGGTGGCGCGCATGGCGGCGACCGAGAGGGCGTTGCCGGCGAGGGTGCCGCCGACGCCGCCCATGTCGACCAGATCGAGGTCGGCGCGGTCCAGGAGCCGGTCGGCGAGTTCGGCGGACAGGCCGTAGGCGCCGGCCGGGATGCCGCCGCCGATCGCCTTGCCGATGGTGAGCAGGTCGGGCTCCAGGTCCCAGGCGGCGGTGCAGCCGCCGGGGCCGGCCGAGAAGGTGTGGGTCTCGTCGTTGATGAGCAGGGTGCCGTGACGGCGGGTCAGCTCGCGGACGCCCTCCAGGTAGCCGGGCTCGGGCAGCACGATGCCGATGTTGGTGAGCGCGGGTTCCATCAGCACGGCGGCCACGTCACCGTGGGCGAGTTCGCGCTCCAGTTGGTCCAGGTCGTTGAACTCGGCGACCCGGCTGGTCAGCGTCACGTCGCAGGGGGCGCCGACGTTGCCGGGCCGGGCCATTCCCCCGCCGTCCGGGCCGACCACGATGAGCGACTCGTCCACGCTGCCGTGGTAGCTGTAGCTGTTGAACAGGATCTTCGAGCGGCCGGTGACGGCCCGCGCGAGCCGGATCGCCCACCGGTTGGCGTCCGTCGCGGTCAGCGAGAAGCTCCAGCGGGCCAGGCCGAAACGCCGGGTCAGCTCGGCGCCGACCCACTCGGCGTCCTCCGTCGGCAGCATCGCGGTGGAACCGCCCAGCTCGGTGAAGCGCCGGTCGACCGCCTCGGCCACGGCCGCCGGCGAGTGGCCGGTCATCGCTCCCGTGTCACCGAGGCAGAAGTCGACGTACTCGTGTCCGTCGATGTCCGTGACGCGGGCGCCGCGGGCGGTGGCCAGATAGCGCGGGAAAGGGCCCGCCGTCTTGTTCATCCAGGTCATCGGCACCCGGCCGAAGAGATGGTCGGCGCGGGCGTAGGCGTCCCGCGAGCGCGGGCAGCGGCGTGCGGCCTCCGAGCTCTCGCGGGCCAGCAGCTCCTGAAGCCGGGAGCGGTCCATGGGTCACCTCTGTGCGTCGGTCCGGGGGGATGGCGGTCGAACAGTCGGACGGTACGACGGAAATGACAGCGACATCAATAGCTGGCGACGGAATCGAGCGTATCGACGATCGATTCGAGCGTTTCCTGGCGTGAGGGCGCCAGGGAGAAGAAAAGGGGCCCGACCGGTCCCCCGCTCCGGTCGCGCCCCTGAGGAGATCGAAGTTACGTGCCTGGCGACGGGTTCGGTACCGCGTCGATGCCCGCTGTCGTGGCCGAAGGACTCACCCGTGCACAGGTGAGTCCGGATGGTCCGTTTTCACCCTCGAGAAGACGGGGACGTGCAGGTCACCGAGGGCCAGGTGCGCGAGGACGACCTCGTAGAGGTCGCTGCCGGCGGCCAGGAGTTGGCGTTCGAGGACCGGTTCGGCGCTGCGGACGTGTTCACGGACGGTCTGCGCGTGCATGCCCAGGGTCTGCGCGGCGCGTTCGGCGTTGCCTCCGGCGGCGATCCAGGTGCGCAGGGTGCGGCGCAGGTCGCGGCTGTCGGAGTCGAGCCGGCCGATGAGGTCACGGGCCCAGGTGCCCAGCGCGGGGCCGGTCAGCAGGTCGCCGAGCCGGGCATGCGCTGGGGCGGGCTCGCCGGCGTCGAGGGCCATGCCGACCTGGGTGTTGAGGGCGAGGTGGGCGACGGCGCGGACGGTGAGGTCGGAGAAGTCGGCGTGGAGCAGGGCCTCCACGCGTTCCATGCGGGCGCGCACGGTGTTGCGGCTGACGCCGAGGACCTTCGCCGCGCTGACGGCGGTGAACTCCAGGCCGAGGCGGGTGGTGGCGAGGAGTTCGGCGCGGGTGTGATGGGCCAGGGTGTCGAGCGGGCGCAGCAGCCGGGCGGTCCAGGCGTGCAGTGCGGCCGGGTCCATCAGGCGCTCGGGATGGGTCCGTTCGGCGTACACGGCCTGCTTGTCCGGGCGGAACCGGGCGACGGCGAGGGCGCTGACGGCCTGTCCGTAGGCGGTCGCGGTGCTGGCGAGGCTCTGCGGGGCGCTGCCGCCGAGCAGGATGCCGGGCCGCCGGCCGACGAGGTCGCGCAGGGGGACGGCGGCGGTGTCGCGCGGCGCCACGACGATGACGTGCGCGTCGACGGCCGGGCAGCGCACGACCAGCGCCTGTTCGCGTGTCACGTCCAGGCAGTCCTCGGCGATGCGGTCACGGTCCTCCGCGCACCCCTCAAGGACGTAGACGCAGGCGGTGTCGGTGTCCAGCAGGCCTGGCCACAGTCCGGCGGCGACCCGGCGGGCGGCGACGGTGTCCTCCACCATCAGCAACTGCAGGATCGCCAGGCGTAGATCGGAGGTGGCGCGTTCCAGGCGGTGGGCGGCCTCGGTGGACCCGTGGACCCGCAGGAGCAGTTCGAGGACCTGGGCGGTGTGGCTGACGATGTCGGAGGCGCGCCGGTCGAAGGGGGTTTCACGGCAGACGGCGAGGACGCAGGCCCCCGAGGACCCGGGCTGCTCGACCCCGACCAGGCGCAGATGGCGGCCCGTGTCGTCCCAGGCGGCGGAGGAGATGCGTCCGGCGGCGATGTCCGCGACCAGGTCGGCGTCCACCGGCACGGGCGTTCCGGCGACGAGGCCGCCGTCGGCGCCTTGCAGGCAGGCCGAACCGTGGACAGCTCCGGCGAGCCAGGTGACGACCCGGTGGACGTCGCGCCCCGTCTGCCGTAGCTGCTCGAGCAGTTGTCGCGCCCACAGCGCGTCGTCGGCACCCGTCATGTGCGCGGGACGGTCCCCGTCCCTTCGGCCTGCCATGTCGCCCTTCTCCTCGTGTGTCGCTTCCGCCTCGGCGTATCGCGGGGACGTTACCTCACGAGTGCCCAGGGGCCGTACGAGCACGATCGCACTGACGTCACATCAGGAGCGGGGCGCGAAGGGGCCCTCCGCGGCGAAGGCGATTTCCGAGAAGCGCTCGGCGATGAGGCGGTGGGTGGGGCCGTCGGGGTGGAGGGCGTCGGGGAGGGGGAGTTCGTCGGCGTCCTTCTCGCCGTAGAGTTCGCGGCCGTCGAGGTGGTGGAGGTGGGGGTCGTCGGCCGAGCGCTGGGCGACGATGCGGGCCAGTTCGTCGCGGATGACGTGCAGGGTGAGCTTGCCGCCGGCGACCTCGGCCGGGTCGCCCATGGCCTGGAAGCGGACCTGGTCGGCGGCGAGGCTGTTGACGTCCATGGCGGTGGGGCCGGGGGTGTCCTCGTGCATGGGGCACAGGATGGGCGAGACGACCAGCAGCGGTGTGGTGGGATGGCCTTCGCGGACGGTGTCGAGGAAGCCGTGCACGGCGGGGGTGAAGGCCCGCAGCCGCATCAGGTCGGTGTTGACGAGGTTGATGCCGATCTTGACGCTGATCAGGTCGGCGGGCGTGTCGCGCAGGGCGCGGGCGGTGAAGGGGTCGAGCAGGGCGCTGCCGCCCAGGCCGAGGTTGACGAGGTCGACGCCGGCGAGGGAGGCGGCGAGCGCGGGCCAGGTGGTGCTCGGAGTGGTGGCGTTGGAGCCGTGGCTGATCGAACTGCCGTGGTGCAGCCAGACCCTGCGGCCCGAGTACGGGGCGGGCTCGATGGGGGCGTCGGTGCGCAGGGCGATGAGTTCGGTGGTCTCGGTGTGCGGCAGCCAGATCTCGATGTCCTTGTCGCCGTCGGGCAGTTCGGCGAAGCGGAGGGTGCCGGCCGGGCCCGGTTGCAGGTCGGCGGTGCCGGCGGCCATGTCGATGGTGAGGGTGTTGCCGCCGCTGACGGTGCCCTGCGCGTAGGGAGCGCCGTCGATGAACAGCTCGTAGGTCCCGTCCTCCGGGCGGTGGGCGAGGCCGGGGTAGACGCGCTTGGTGGGGCGCGCGTCGAGTTCCAGGGTCCGGGTGCGGCTGCGGAGCACGAGACGTACGCCGGAGGGCTGGGACTCCGCCATGAGGAGCTGTCCGTCGGTGCACTGGGCGCGTGCCCAGGCGGGCAGCCGGTGGGGCAGCACGCCGTCCTCGGTGTGCTCGACCTCCAGGGCGCCGCGCAGCAGGGACGCGGTGACGGGGGTGGAGATCAAGGGTGCGGCGGTGCTCGTCATCTGCTCAGGCTCCTGTCGGTCGGGTCGGCCAGTTGCGCAGCAGCGCGTCGAGGGCGTCCAGCATGCGGGCCCAGGTCTCCTCGGAGTCGGGGAGGCTGTGGCTGAAGCCGCCGGCGAGCTCCAGACTCACGTACCCGTGAAAGACGCTTCCCAGCAGCCGGACCGCGTGTGTCTGCTCGGGTTCGGGCAGGTCGTAGCCGCGCAGGACGGCGCGGGTCAGCTGGGCGTGCCGTACGCCCGCGCTGGCGGCGGCCGTCTCGGGGTCGAGCCGGAGCCGGGCGGCGGCCGAGCGGCCGGGGTGTTCGCGGCCGTAGTCGCGGTAGACGTCGGCGAAGGCGGTCAGGGCGTCCTTGCCGGAGCGTCCGGCCAGGGCGTCGGCGGCCAGGTCGGCGAGTTCCTCCAGGGCGAACAGGGCGATGCGGGTCTTGAGGTCCTGGGAGCTCTGCACGTGGGAGTACAGGCTGGCGACCTTGACGTCGAAGCGTCTGGCCAGGGCGGAGACGGTGACCTGTTCGAAGCCGGCCTCGTCGGCGAGTTCGGCGCCCGCGCGGACGAGGCGTTCGGTGGTCAGGCCCACGCGTCCCATGTGCTTCCCTTCGGTCTGCCTGAAGCGATTATGTGTTTGCCTAATAGCTTTAGGCAAATTAGCCTCCCGTTTATGAAGCCGCTGACCGAGCAAGAGATCCGTGCCGCCTTCGTCAACTGCAGCAAGGGCGAGGCCAAGCGCCTGTCCGTGCCGCGCGAGCTGGCCCAGCAGCCGTGGGAGGACCTGGACTTCCTGGGCTGGCGCGATCCGCAGGCACCCGACCGCGCCTATCTGGTGGCCGAGCTGGAGGGGCAGCTGCGGGCCGTCGTCCTGCGCGGTTCGAGTGCCGGGTCCTGGCAGACGCGGCGCAGCATGTGCTCGATGTGTCTGACGACCCACTCCGGCGGCGTGTCGCTGATGGTCGCCCCGCGCGCGGGCAGGGCCGGGCAGCAGGGCAACTCGGTGGGCGCCTACATGTGCAGCGACCTGGCCTGTTCGCTGTATGTGCGGGGCAAGAAGGACGCGGGCGCCGGCGCACGGCTGCACGAGACGATCACGCTGGAGGAGAAGGTGCGGCGCACGGTCGCGAACGTCGCCGCGTTCGTCGCCAAGGTGCGGGAGGCATAAGCTCTGCGGATGGCGAAGTACTTCGACGTGCACCCCGACAACCCCCAGCCGCGCACCATCGCCCAGATCGCGGACAGCATCCGGTCGGACGCGCTGATCGCGTATCCGACCGACTCCTGCTACGCGCTGGGCTGCCGGCTCGGCAGCCGTGACGGCATCGACCGGATCCGCACCATCCGCCACCTCGACGACCGGCACCACTTCACCCTGGTGTGCCAGGACTTCGCCCAGCTGGGCCAGTTCGTGCGCGTCGACAACGACGTCTTCCGCGCGATCAAGGCATCCACGCCCGGCAGCTACACGTTCATCCTGCCGGCGACGCGCGAGGTGCCGCGGATGCTGCAGCACCCGAAGAAGAAGACGGTCGGCGTCCGCATCCCCGACCACGTCGTCACCCAGGCCCTGCTCGCCGAGCTGGGCGAGCCGCTGCTGTCGAGCACCCTGCTGCTGCCCGACGAGGAGGAGCCGATGACGCAGGGCTGGGAGATCAAGGACCGTCTCGACCATGTGCTGGACGCGGTGGTCGACTCCGGCGACTGCGGCACCGAGCCCACCACGGTCATCGACTTCTCCGACGGTGAGGCGCAGATCGTGCGGCGGGGAGCCGGGGACGTCTCGCGCTTCGAGTGAACTCCAGCGTCACGCGAGGCAGGGGGCCCTTCCGGGCCGGTGAGAGGCCCGTGCGACGATGATCGCACCCGGCCCGTCGGGCCGTGGATCCGGTCGCCGCCGAGCACGCAGAGAGGCAGCCCCCATGACCTCCGTACAGGGAACAGCCGTTGACATCACCACCGAGGACGGCGTCGTCGACGCCTATGTGGCGCACGCCGCCGACGGCAGCGCACGCCCCGGTGTCCTGATGTACATGGACGCCTTCGGGCTCCGCCCCCACCTCGAGTCGATGGCCGACCGGCTCGCCGAGGCCGGCTACACGGTCCTGGTGCCCAACGTCTTCTACCGGGCCGGGCGTTCGCCGGTCTTCGACCTCCCCGAGTTCATCGACCCGTCCACGCGGCCGCAGATGTTCGAACAGATCATGCCGGTCATGCAGGACCTCACCGCCGAGCGGGCCAAGCGTGACGCGGGCGCCTACCTCCAGTGGATGGCGGACTCCCCGCTGGTGGCGGACGGCCCGGTGGCGCTGACCGGCTACTGCATGGGGGCCCGGCTGGCGCTGTACACGGCCGGGACCTACCCGGACCGGGTGGCCGCCGCGGCCGGCTTCCACGGCGGGCGGCTGGCGACGGACGATCCGGACAGCCCGCACCTGGTGGCGGAGCGCGTCACGGCCGAGCTGTACTTCGGTCACGCCGACGAGGACGCCTCCATGCCGCCGGAGCAGCAGCAGCTGCTGGAGGAGACGCTGACGGCCGCGGGCGTACGGCACCGCTGCGAGGTCTACCCGGGCGCGCACCACGGGTACACGCAGGCGGACACGGCCGCCTACAACAAGGAGGGCGACGAGCGGCACTGGGCGGCGCTGCTCGACCTCCTCGACCGCGCCTTCTGACAGCGGCAGTCACCAACGACGGGCGGCGCCCGCGGAGTTCGCTCCGCGGGCGCCGCCCGTCGTCTTCCGTTCACCTTATTGACATGCACGCACCTCGGTGCCACTTTGAGAGCGCTCTCAAACAGGTCCGGACCATTCCTCTCAGCTCATCCCCCCACAGCAGATGAACCCCCACGGAGGTGGAGCGTGCCCAGAAGGCTCACTCGCCGGCTGCTGCCCCCGGCCGCGGCGGCCGCCCTGCTCGCGGCGGTCCTCGCCGTCCACGCGCCCTCGTCCGCCGACGCGGCCGTGCCCGCCACGATCCCCCTGAAGCTGACCAACAACTCCGGCCGCGGCGACGCGGTCTACGTCTACACGATCGGCACCCTGCTCTCGACCGGACAGCAGGGCTGGGCGGACGCGAACGGCACCTTCCACGCATGGCCGGCCGGCGGCAACCCGCCCACGCCCGCACCGGACGCGTCCATCCCGGGACCCGCCGCGGGCCAGTCCACCACCATCCGGATCCCCAAGTTCTCCGGGCGGATCTACTTCTCCTACGGCCAGAAGCTGGTGTTCAAGCTGACCACCGGCGGCCTGGTGCAGCCCGCGGTGCAGAACCCCACCGACCCCAACCACGACATCCTCTTCAACTGGTCCGAGTACACCCTCAACGACTCGGGCCTGTGGCTGAACAGCACGCAGGTCGACATGTTCTCGGCGCCCTACGCGGTCGGCGTGCAGCGCTCCGACGGGACCACGGTGAGCACCGGGCACCTCAAGGCGGGCGGATACAACGGGGTTCTGAACGACCTGCGCGGCCGGTCCGGCGGCTGGGCCGGCCTGATCCAGACCCGGTCCGACGGCACGGTGCTGCGGGCGCTGGCGCCGGGGCACGGATTGGAGTCCGGTGCGCTGCCGGCGTCCGTGATGGACGACTACATCAACCGCGTGTGGCAGAAGTACGCCTCGACGACCTTGACCGTCACACCGTTCGCCGACCAGCCGGACACCAAGTACTTCGGCCGGGTCTCGGGCGACGTCATGAACTTCACCAACGGTTCGGGCGCGGTCGTCACCAGCTTCCAGAAGCCGGACGCGGCCAGCGTCTTCGGCTGCCACAAGCTGCTCGACGCCCCCAACGACCAGGTGCGCGGCCCCATCTCGCGCACCCTGTGCGCGGGCTTCAACCGCTCCACCCTGCTGGTCAACTCCAACCAGCCGGACAGCTCCTCGGCGAACTTCTACCAGGACGCGGTGACCAACCAGTACGCCCGCGCGATCCACGCGCAGACGGCCGACGGCAAGGCCTACGCGTTCGCCTTCGACGACGTCGGCAACCACGAGTCGCTCGTCCAGGACGGCAACCCGCAACAGGCGTACCTGACCCTCGACCCCTTCAACTGACGCCGAACGGGCCTCACCCCGCGCCGGGGTGAGGCCCGTGCCGTGCGAAGGCTCAGCCGGTCGTCAGGGCGGTGTCGTCCACGACGAAGCTGGTCTGCAGCGAGGAGTCCTCGACACCGCTGAACTTCAGGGTGACGGTCGAGCCCGCCAGGGACGACAGGTCGAAGGACTTCTGGGCGTACCCGGAGGCGGCGTTGAGGTTCGAGTACGTCGCCAGGGTGCTCGAACCGGCGGTGACCGTCAGCTTGTCGTAGGCGGTGCTGCTGGAGGTCTCCGACGTGTCGATGTGCAGATAGAAGGTGAGCGTCGCCGTGCAGCCGCTCGGGATGGTCACCGACTGCGAGAGCGTGTCGGTGTGGGTGGAGCCGTACCCGTCGAGCCAGGCGTAGTACGAGCCGCCGTGGGCGCTCTCGCTGCTGGAGTTGGTGATGACTCCGCTGGAGGCGGTCCAGGTGGTGTTGCCCGACTCGAAGCCCTGGTTGCCCAGGAGCTGGGCCGAGGTGCAACTGCCGCCGCCACCGCTGGAGCTGACCGTCCAGGTGAAGGAGGCGGTGCCGGTTGCCCCGGTCGAGTCGGTCACCGTGACGGTGGTGCTGTAGGTGCCGGCCGTCGTCGGGGTGCCCGAGATGACGCCGGTGGAGCTGTTGATCGACAGACCGGTGGGCAGTCCGCTCGCTGCGTAGCTCAGGGAGCCGCCGTTGGTGCTGCTCGCGGAGATCTGCAGGCTCACCGCGGTGCCGACGGTCGAGGACTGGCTGCCGGGGCTGGTCACCGTGACGCCGCTGGTCGGCACGGTGATGTGGCTGCCGACGTTGATGCCCGCGAAGGCGTTGCCGACGCCCGCGTACTGCGTGGAGCCGGTGCCGTACAGCGCGGCGGCGGCGTTGAGGGCCGCGGTGCGGGCTCCCGCGTAGTCGGTGCTGGACGTCATGTACGTCGTCAGCGCCTTGTACCAGATCTGCAGGGCCGCGGCCCGGCCGATGCCGGCGACGGCGACACCGTCGGAGGTGGGGCTGTCGTACGTGACGCCGTTGATGGTCTTGCTGCCGCTGCCCTCGGACAGCAGGTAGAACATGTGGTTCGCCGGGCCCGAGGAGTAGTGGACGTCCAGGTTGCCGACACCCGAGTACCAACTGTCGGCCGACGAACCGTCCTTGCTGGGCTTGTCCATGTAACGCAGCGGCGTGCCGTCGCCGTTGATGTCGATCTTCTCGCCGATGAGATAGTCACCGACGTCGGAGGAGTTGTCGGCGTAGAACTCCACACCGGTGCCGAAGATGTCGGAGGTCGCCTCGTTCAGGCCGCCGGACTCGCCGCTGTAGTCGAGACCCGCGGTGTTCGACGTGACGCCGTGGCTCATCTCGTGGCCGGCGACGTCGAGCGAGGTCAGGGCGTGGGTGCCGCCGGAGCCGTCGCCGTAGGTCATGCAGAAGCAGTCGTCGTCCCAGAAGGCGTTGACGTAGTTGCTGCTGTAGTGGACGCGGGAGTAGGCGGCGGTGCCGTCGTTCTTGATGCCGCTGCGGCCGAAGGTGTTCTTGTAGAAGTCCCAGGTCTCCTGGGCCCCGTAGGCGGCGTCGGCGCCGGCGGTCTGAGTGTTGGAGCCGGATCCGGTGCCCCAGACGTCGTCGGAGTCGGTCATCAGGGTGCCGGTGCCCGAGGTGCCGTTGCCGAGGTTGTACGTCTTGTGACCGCCGCGGGTGGTGTCGTACAGCTGGTACGTCGACCCGGACAGCGTGGTGTTGAGGGTGACGGTGCCGCTGTACTGGGTGTTGCCGGTGCCCGTCTCGACCGCCTGGTAGCGGTGGAGTTCCTTGCCGGTGGTGGCGTCCGTGATGACGTGCAGCTTGCTGGGCGTGCCGTCGTCCTGGAAGCCGCCGATGACGGTCTCCCAGGCGAGCCTCGGGGTGCCGGTGCCCGCCCAGATCACCTTGCGGGCGCTGTCGGCCTTGGCCTGCTTGGCGTCGAGGGCCTTCGCGCCGGCGAGGGCCTTCGCCTCGGCGGCAGACTTGGCGACGGCGGCCGTGGTGGTGGCGACCTTGATGGTGTGCTTGTTGTTGAACGTCGTACTCACCGTGCCGGCCGCGAGGGAGGCGGGCGGGGTGTGGACGACCAGGTCGCCGCCGAGGACCGGCAGGCCGGCGTAGGTGCGCTCGTAACGGGTGTGCACCGTACCGTCGTTGTCCTTGACGACGTCCTTGACGACCAGCTTCTCCTTGGCGCCGAGGCCGAGGGTGCGGGCGGTCGCGGTGGTGTTCTGCTGCGCGGCCCTGATCAGGGCGGTGTACTGCGCCGGACTCAGCTTCGCCTCGACGCCCCCGGTGCGCAGGGGGCTGGGGCGGGCGGATGCCGGTTCGGCGTTCGCGGGGACCGACTGGATGCCGACGGCGAGGAAGGCGGCGGTGGAGAGCAGGGCTCCTACCGCGGTCCGCTTGCGGGGGATGCGTCTCACTCGTTCTCCTACTGCTGCGGCCGCGTGGGGCGACCGGTGAGAGACCGGGCAGCCGGGTCTGCTGTCCGGGACGAGCCGAGCTGTGCGGGACCGGGCACGCGCGGCGGCGACGTGCGGCTACCGTGCGGTAGGTGACAGGGAGAATGACAGGCTTGTCGGTGACATGTCAGCAAGTAAGGAGCGCGTCAAGGGTTATCCCTCGGTGAGGGACGGGCGCCGAGCCCCCACCCCCGGTTGAACTGTGCCTCACCTGTGATTTCACTGTGCCGCCATCGCTGCCGCTACCGCTACCGGACGAAGGTGATCGGACGACGATTCACTCACTTGTGGTTACTGACGAACCATAGGAGAGTGGGTACAGAAGTGAAGACAACGTGCTGTTCAGTGACTGGGGATCTCATGGGAACCAAGCAACTCAGTGGCTCGGTCGACGCGGCGGATCTGCGGCGGGCGGACTCGTTGGCGCGGGAGATCTTCTCCGACGTGGCCAACAAGTGGGCGTTCCTGATCATCGAGGCGCTCGGCGAAGGAACCCTCCGCTTCACCGAACTGCGCAAGGAGATCGAGGGCATCAGCCACAAGATGCTCACCCAGAACCTGCGGATGCTGGAGCGCAACGGCCTGGTGGAGCGGACGGTGCACCCCACCGTCCCGCCCCGGGTCGAGTACACCCTGACCGACGCCGGCCAGGGGCTGCGGGCGACGGTGGACAGCATGTGCGACTGGACGCACCGGTACTTCGGCCACATCGAGGCGGCCCGCAGCCGTTTCGACGCCTGAAGCAGGGGGCGGCGGCCCTAGGCTCTCCCCCGGCACCGGCACAACCCGAGGAGCGCAGCCGTGTTCGACGTCGTAGCGGAGTACCCGTATCCCGAGAGCCGGCGACCGGACGCGGCTCCCCAGCCGCATGAGCTGCTGCGACCCGTGCTCGGTCTGCTGGGGGTGTGGCGCGGGCGCGGTGAGGGCGAGTACCCGACGCTCGGCGCGGACTTCTCGTACGCGCAGGAGGTCACCTTCAGCCATGACGGGCGGCCCTTCCTGCGGTACGAGGCCCGGGCGTGGCTGATCGACGGCGACGGTGCGCCCGTGCGGCCGGCGGCGCGCGAGAGCGGGTGGTGGCGGCTGCAGCCGGACGGCCGCGTCGAGGCGCTGATCACCCAGCCGACCGGGATCGCCGAGATCGCGGTGGGCCGGGCGGCCGACGGCGTGGTCGACCTCGCCACCGACGGCGTGGCCCTGACCCCCACGGCCAAACAGGTCGACGCCACCCGCCGCCGCTACACCCTCACCGACGAGGACACCCTCGCGTTCGTCCACGACCTGGCGGCGGTCGGCCAGCCGTTGCAGCATCACCTGTCGGCGACGTTGCGCCGCGAACGGTAGGCAGGGGTCACCCGCGATCTGCGCGCCGAACTCGGCCGTCGAACCCGGCGTGACCGTCACGGAACTCGGAGCAGCGATCTGCGTCCGCCGGCCCGGAACGGGCCGATCATGGCGAGAACTCGCCCATGGATGACCGGAGTCGATCGTCGGTAGTTGAGAAATATTCAATTACCGGCGGTAAGCCCTTGCTTCCGTGCGGTGCTTCCCCGTAGACCTTGCTCCACAACCGCCGTGGCTCTGGGGGGAGTTGGCGTATGCAAGGAACGATCGACGGGTTCCGCTATGGCGCGGTGACCCCGGTGGCGGCCTATCTGATGGCCTGCCTGGGAGGGGCGCTCGGACTGCGGTGCATCGTCCGCTCCCTGCTCAACCAGCAGTCCTGGAAGCCGGGTTGGCTGGCGCTGGGCGCCGCGTCCATCGGCTGCGGTATCTGGACGATGCACTTCATCGCGATGCTCGGCTTCCAGGTCGCACAGACCGGGATCCGCTACCACGCCGGTCTGACACTGCTGAGTCTGGCCGTGGCGATCGTCGTGGTCGGCATCGGCGTGTTCATCGTCGGCTACCGGGGCGCCGGCCGGGTGACGCTGGGCGTCGCGGGTGTGATCACCGGTCTCGGTGTCGCCGCGATGCACTACCTCGGCATGGCCGCCATGCAGGTCAACGGGGACATCGTGTACGACCCCGCCACCGTGGGCCTGTCCGTGCTGATCGCCATCGTCGCCGCGACCGCAGCACTGTGGGCGGCGGTCTCCATCCGCGGTTTCCTGGCGAGCCTCGGTGCCAGTCTGGTGATGGGCGTGGCGGTGTCCGGCATGCACTACACGGCGATGGCCGCGGTCAGCGTCCATGTGCACGGCTCGGGCACCTTCGCGGGCGACTCGCCCACGTCCCTGCTGCTGCCCATGCTGCTGGGACCGGCGATCTTCCTGCTGCTGGCCGGTGTGGTGGTCATGTTCGACCCGCTGCTGGTGCTCGGCGAGGACGAGTGGAACCGGTCGACGTCACCTCCGCAGGCCGACGCGCCCGCGCCCCGGCCCGACGGCACGCCCCTCGGCGGTCCCGCCGTGACCGCGCGGGCCCGGCAGGAGGCGTACGGCACCGCACCCGCCGCACCACAGTGGGCCCCGCCGCGCTCCGACGACTGGTGACGCACGAAGGGTGCCGAGCGTGGTACCCGGATGCAGAGCCGGGTGCTGCTGTACGGTCCGGGCTGGAAAGCGGACCCGGATTCCTGGCCCGTCGCGCCCGCGTGGCCTGCGCGAGGCGCTGTGCGTGCTGGGCGGGCTGGATCTTTCAACTCCCGCCTGAACAACGGGATTGGCGTGTTGTTACGGTGCACCGGTGTCTGAATCCTCACGCGATACCGCCGCAGGTGCCGGCTGGGGCGTCGCGGAACCCGGTGAGTACAAGCGGCTGATGCCGTCCAAGGTCGAGAAGCTCTCCTGGCTGAACCCCAGGACGCTGTGGGCCGCCCGCAACGGTGTGGTGGCCTCGTGGTTCGGGGACCCGACGGGGCACACCCGCGGCAGGTGGGTGGCCCAGCGGGAGGCGGCGGGGGCACCCGCCGACAAGGTGATCCGGCGTGACGACCCCGAGCGGTTCTCCTTCATGCTGATGGGCGACACGGGTGAGGGCGACGACTCCCAGTACGCCGTGGTGCCGGGCTTCTTGAAGATCAGTCGGGGGACGGACTTCGCCGTCATCGCCAGTGACGTGATCTATCCGGTCGGCAGCGCCGACGACTACGGCACCAAGTTCTTCCGCCCCTACCAGGACTACCCGGCGCCCATCTACGCGGTACCGGGCAACCACGACTGGTACGAGGACCTGGGTGCCTTCATGCGCGTGTTCTGCGGGGACGCGCCGGCCCTGCCCCGCGAGGCGGCGCCGCGGCCCTTCACGCGGGCGTGGATACGTTCGCTGCTGTGGCACCGGCCGCGCTCCGGCGACGGCCGACACCTGGACGAGGACCGGCGGTTGAGGTCCGCACCCGGGCAGCAGGCGGTGCAGCCGGGGCCGTACTGGGCGATCGACGCCGGCCCGCTGCGGATCATAGGCATCGACACGGGTCTGCTGGGCACCATCGACGCCGAGCAGGGCGCCTGGCTGCGTGAGGTCTCGCAGGGGCCCCGCCCGAAGATCCTCGTGACCGGCTCGCCCCTGTACGTGGACGGTGAGCACCACCCCTGCACGATCGAGGGCGGTGGCGGCACCGTCGACGACATCGTCCGCGACCCGGCGCATCACTACGTGGCGGCGATAGGCGGCGACATCCACAACTACCAGCGCTATCCGGTCCGGGTGGAGGGCCGCACGATCCAGTACGTCGTCTCGGGCGGCGGCGGCGCGTTCATGCACGCCACGCACACCATCCCGCGCGTCGACATCGCCAACGTCACGGAGAAGGACTTCCGCTGCTATCCGCTGCGCGGTGACTCCCTCGCCTTCTACAGCCGCCTGTACGGGCGCCGGCTGCGGCTGCGCCGCTTCTTCACGCTCACCGAGGCGGAGGCGATGGCGGTGATCGCCGAGCGGCTGGGCATCCGGCCGACCCGGACACCGGGCGGACCGGTGCGGGTGACCCGGCGGGTGCGTCTGGTGGCGAGCCTGCTCGGCGCGGGCGGCCGCCCGGATCGCACCTCGCGCTTCCGATTGCCGGTGCGCAAGATCTACACCCAGCTGTTCTCGCCGAGTTCGGCGACCTACAGCCCGCCCTTCTTCAAGAGCTTCCTGCGCCTGGACGTGACTCCGGAGGCGGTGCGGGTGCGCTGCTTCGCCGCCACCGGCAACCGCGCGCAGGAGATCGAACCGCCGGTCGAGGACGAGTTCACCATCGCGCTGACCTGACCCGATCTCGACCCCGGGGGCGGGAACACTTCTCACGGCGGCCGGGTTGGCACTGACGTACTACTTGATTCATCAAGCAACCACGGAGGAACCCGTGCCGCCGACCTCTCGCCCCCTGCGCAGGCTGGGCTTCTTGACCATCGGCCTGTTCGACGAGGCCGACCCACGGCGGGGCCACGAGTCCACGCTGGAGATCATCGAGCTGGGCGAGCGGCTCGGCTTCGACAGCGCGTGGCTGCGCCACCGCCATCTGCAGTACGGCATCTCCTCCCCCGTCGCCGTGATGGCGGCGGCCTCGCAGCGCACCCGCCGCATCGAGCTCGGCACGGCGGTCATCCCGCTCGGCTGGGAGAACCCGCTGCGGCTGGCGGAGGACCTGGCGACGGTGGACATCCTGTCCGGGGGCCGCGTCAACCCGGGTGTCAGCGTCGGACCGCCGATGCACTTCGACCAGGTCAAGGAGGCGCTGTACCCGGACACCGCCGACGCGGAGGACTTCTCCTACGAGCGGGTGCGACGGCTGCTCGCCTTCGTGCGCGGTGAGAGCGCGACCGACTTCAGCGGCGTCGAAGGTTTCGAGGTCTTCTCCGATCGAGTGCAGCCCCACTCCCCCGGCCTGGGCCGGCGCATGTGGTACGGCGGCGGCAGCCTGAGTTCGGCACGCTGGGCCGGCGAGCACGGCATGAACTTCCTGACCAGCAGCGTCGTCAAGGCGGAGAACGCGGAAGGGCCGTACGACTTCGCCGAGATCCAGCTCTCCCACATCCGCGCCTTCCGTGACCGGCACCCGGACGGGGACAGCGCCCGCGTCTCCCAGGGCCTGGTCGTCATCCCCACCGACTCCGCGACGCCGGAGCAGCGCAAGCGGTACGAGGAGTACGCGGCCAAGCGCACCCCTCGTACGACGTCACCACAGGGCCCCGCGCGGGTGCTGTTCGCACCCGACCTCGTCGGCACCGCGGACGAGATCGCCGAGCGGCTGGTCGGCCACGCGGCGTTCCGCGAGGTGGACGAGGTGGCGTTCGCGCTGCCGTTCACCTTCGAGCACGAGGACTACGTGCAGATCCTCACCGACATGGCCACGAAGCTGGGCCCGGCGCTCGGCTGGCAGCCGTCGGTGTGAGGTCACCAGCGCCCGGGTGCGGTGCCGGTGATCGGCCTTGACGGCGTGCCGTCCACGCCGACGGGGATGTCGCCGGTGAGCATCACCCGGTGCATGACGCGCGGGAAGTCGAGGTGGGCGTTGTCGCTGGGGGCGAGGTGCATGGTGGCCCGGTTGTCCCAGAAGGCGACGCTGCCCGGCTCCCAGCGGAAGCGCACGGTGTATTCGGGCCGTACCGCCTGTTCCAGCAGCATGTCGAGCAGGGCCCGGCTCTCGGGGCGGGAGACGCCGGTGATCTGTTCCAGGTAGTAGCCGTTGACGAACAGCACCCGCTCCCCCGTCTCGGGGTGCACGCGCACCAGCGGGTGCTCGGAGGCGACCTGGTGGTCCAGCAGATGGCGCAGGTAGCTGTCGTCTCCGGGGCGGGGCTGGTAGCCGACGCCGAGACGGTGCTCGGCCCGCAGCCGGTCGGCGAAGTCCCGTACGGGCGCTGAGAGTCCGGCGTAGGCGGCGGCCAGGTTGGACCAGGTGGTGTCGCCGCCGTAGGGCGGTACGGTCTCGGCGCGCAGGATCGTCGCCGCCGGCGGGTCGATGCGGGCGCCGTGGTCGCAGTGCCACCCGCGCAGCAGGGTGTGCCGCCGGCGCCGCAGCCACTCCTCGTGCTCCATGCCGAACTTCCCGCCCAGCTCCAGCCGGTCGGCGGTGGTCTCCACCTCGGGCACGTCGGGCGGGGAGGCACTGCCCCGCTTGCCCAGCACGACGGGCTCGCCGAACCGGCGCGCGAAGGCCACGTGGGCGGCGTGGTCGAGCCGTTGGCCGCGGAAGAACACGACCTTCCAGCGCAGTAGGGCCGCCCGGATCGCGGCGACGACGGCGTCGTCGAGGTCGCCGGCCAGGTCGGCGCCCGTGATCTCGGCCCCGATGTGCCCGGCGACCGGTCGCACCTCGATCCCGGCCGCCCGTCCAGCCGTTGCCATCGCGTCCCACTCCGCCGTCATGCGCGCTCCGTCGGTCGTCCGTGGAGGCTCGGTGCGAGCCGCCACCGAGATCGTGACAGCGTTTTTGGCGTCTGGCGACAGGGTGTCTCGAGCCGTCGACGGGAGAAACCAGCGGATCGAAACTTTCGAAGTGAATGACGAATGATGCGAGAAGGATTGACGCTTCCTGTGGGCCTCCTATCATCCAAGACGTCCGAGACGACGGTCGACGTTCGACATATCGACTCCCGGATGTCATGTCCTGCTCACATGCGTGCACCCCACACCACCGCACAGGAGCGTCATGAACCCTTTCCACCCCTTACGAGGGCGTCGGCTCTCCGCCGTCGGCCTGCTGGCCGCCACCGCACTCCTGGCCGCCGGAACAGCGGCCGCGGCGCCCGACGCCACCACCGTCAAGGCCTCGACCCTCGGAGCCCAGGCAGCCCAGTCCGGGCGCTACTTCGGCACCGCCGCGGCCGCCGGGAAGCTCGGTGACTCGACGTACTCCACGATTCTCGACCGGGAATTCAACATGATCACCCCGGAGAACGAGATGAAGTGGGACACCACCGAGCGCTCCCGCGGCTCGTTCAACTTCGGCCCCGCAGACCAGATCGTCAACCACGCCGCCGCCCACGGCCAGCGCATGCGCGGCCACACCCTCGTCTGGCACTCCCAACTGCCCGGCTGGGTCAGCTCCATCACCGACGCCACCACCCTGCGCAGCGTGATGAAGACCCACATCACCACCGAGATGAACCACTTCAAGGGCAAGATCTACGCCTGGGACGTGGTCAACGAGGCGTTCGCCGACGGCAGCAGCCAGCACCGCGGCTCGGTGTTCCAGAACGTCCTCGGCAACGGCTTCATCGAGGAGGCATTCCGCACCGCGCGGGCCGCCGACCCTGCCGCCAAGCTCTGCTACAACGACTACAACATCGAGGACTGGAACGCCGCCAAGACCCAGGGCGTCTACGCCATGGTCCGCGACTTCAAGTCCCGCGGCGTGCCCATCGACTGCGTCGGCTTCCAGTCCCACTTCGGCACCGGCGGCCCGCCCGCGAGCTTCCAGACCACCCTGTCGAACTTCGCCGCGCTCGGCGTCGACGTGCAGATCACCGAACTCGACATCGCGCAGGCACCGGCCACCGCCTACGCGAACACCGTCAAAGCGTGCATGAACGTGGCGCGTTGCAAGGGCATCACCGTGTGGGGCGTCCGGGACAGCGACTCCTGGCGCACCGGACAGAAGCCGCTGCTGTTCGACAACAACGGCAACAAGAAGCCGGCGTACAACGCGGTGCTCACGGCGCTCGGCGGCACGCCCGCGACCACCGCCCGCGCCTCCGCCGCCGCCCTCCCGTCGAGCTTCCGATGGAGTTCGAGCGGCGCGCTGATCGCTCCCAAGCCCGACTCGACACACAACATCGCGGGGATCAAGGACCCGTCGGTCGTGTACTACAACGGCAAGTACCACGTCTTCGCGAGCGTAGCGAGCTCCTCCGGCTACAGCCTGGTGTACCTCAGCTTCAGCGACTGGTCGCAGGCCGGCTCGGCCACGCACCACTACCTCGACCGCGGCGCGATCGGCACCGGCTACCGGGCCGCCCCGCAGATCTTCTACTTCGCGCCGCAGAAACTCTGGTACCTCGTCTACCAGACCGGCAACGCCTCGTACTCCACCAACGCCGACATCAGCAACCCCAACGGCTGGAGCGCGCCACGCAACTTCTACGCCTCGATGCCGGACATCATCAGGCAGAACATCGGCGGCGGTTACTGGGTCGACATGTGGGTGATCTGCGACAGCGCCAGGTGCTACCTGTTCTCCTCGGACGACAACGGACACCTGTACCGCTCGCAGACCGGCCTGTCCCAGTTCCCGAACGGCTTCACCAACACCGTCATCGCGGCCCAGGACTCCAACAAGTTCGCCCTGTTCGAGGCGAGCAACGTCTACAAGGTGCAGGGCAGCAACCAGTACCTGCTGATCGTCGAGGCCATCGGCTCCGACGGCCGGCGCTACTTCCGCTCCTGGACCTCCGGCAGTATCGCGGGCTCGTGGACCCCGCTGGCCGCCACCGAGAGCAATCCCCTCGCCCGCGCCACCAACGTCACCTTCCCGGCGGGCGCGTGGACGAAGGACATCAGCCACGGAGAGATGATCCGCGCCGGATACGACCAGACGCTGACCATCCCCTCCTGCCGGCTCCAGTACCTCTACCAGGGCCTCAACCCCAACGCGAGCGGTAACTACAACACCCTCCCCTGGCGACTGGGCCTGCTCACCCAGACCAACTCCACCTGCTGACCGTCCCCTTCACCACGACCCAAGGAGCTTCCCGTGATCGTCCGACCGTCGTTACGTCCCTCCCGCCGCGCCCTCCTCGCCACCGGAGCGGCCCTCGCCCTCGGCGCCGGCATCCTCACCGGCACCGCCCCGGCCTCCCACGCCGCGGGATCGCTGCCCTGCGACCTGTACGCCTCCGGCGGCACACCCTGTGTGGCCGCCCACAGCACGACCCGCGCCCTGTACTCCTCCTACAACGGCCCGCTCTACCAGGTGCGACGCGCCTCCGACAACGCCACTCGCGACATCGGCGTCCTCGGCGCGGGAGGCGTCGCGAACGCGTCCGCCCAGGACTCCTTCTGCGCGGGCACGTCCTGCGTCATCACCGTCATCTACGACCAGTCCGGCCGGGGCAACCGCCTCACCCAGGCGCCCCCCGGAGGCTTCTCCGGGCCGGCCGCGGGCGGGTACGACAACCTCGCCAACGCCACCGCGGCACCGATCACGGTCGCCGGCCACAAGGCCTACGGCGTCTACGTCGCCCCCGGCACCGGCTACCGCAACAACAAGACCAACGGCGTCGCCAAGGGCGACCAGGCGGAGGGCATGTACGCCGTCCTCGACGGCACGCACCACAACGGCGGCTGCTGCTTCGACTACGGCAACGCCGAGACCAACAGCCGCGACAACGGCAACGGCACCATGGAGGCCATCTACTTCGGCAACAGCAAGTCCTGGGGCTACGGCAGCGGCAACGGCCCCTGGATCATGGCCGACCTCGAGAACGGCCTGTTCTCCGGCGTCAACCAGCACTACAACGCGAACGACCCCTCCATCAGCCACCGCTATCTGACCGCCGTCATCAAGGGCGGGCCCAACAAATGGGCCATCCGCGGCGGCAACGCCCAGTCCGGCGGCCTGTCCACCTTCTACAACGGGGTCCGCCCCAACGTCTCCGGCTACAACCCGATGAAGAAGGAGGGCGCCATCATCCTCGGCATCGGCGGCGACAACAGCCACGGAGCCGCCGGCACGTTCTACGAAGGCGTCATGACCTCCGGCTACCCCTCGGACTCCACCGAGAACGCCGTACAGGCCAACATCACCGCCGCCGGCTACGGCAGGTGACGGCGCCGGGCGGCCCGGGTCGACGCCCCGCCGGCCCGGGCCGCCCCTCCCACGTCCCCGACCACCGCGTTTGATCGGACCTCACCCCATCGGTGAGGCTGGAGGTCCGGCGCAGTCGAGGGAAAGGTCCCGACGTGGTCAGCATTCCGACGTACACGCTCAACGACAGCACGACGATCCCCGCCATCGGACTGGGCACCTGGCCGATGAGCGACGCGGAGGCGGAACGCGCCGTGGCCGGGGCCCTGGAGACGGGCTACCGCCTGGTCGACACGGCGGCCAACTACCGCAACGAGTCCGGAGTCGGCCTCGGCATCGCCCGCAGCGGCATCCCGCGCGAGGAGGTCGTCGTCACGACGAAGCTGCCCGGACGCCACCACGGCCACGAGGAGACGCTCGCCTCCTTCGAGGAGTCCCGCAGGCGACTGGGCCTGGAGTACGTGGACCTGTACCTGATCCACTGGCCGCTGCCCCGCGTCGACAAGTACGTCGACTCCTGGCGCGCCATGATCAAGCTCCGCGAGGACGGGCTGGTCCGCTCCATCGGCGTCTCCAACTTCACCGCTGAGCACATCGAGCGACTGGAGAAGGAGACCGGTGTGCTGCCCTCGGTGAACCAGATCGAGCTGCACCCGCTCTTCCCGCAGGAACAGCTGCGCGCGTTCCACAGCGACAAGGGCATCGTCACCGAGAGCTGGAGCCCGCTCGGCCGGGGCAGCAGCCTCCTCGAGGACCCGGCCGTCGTCTCCGTCGCCGAGGCCCACGGCGTGACACCCGGGCAGGTCGTCCTGCGCTGGCACACCCAGCTCGGCGCGCTGCCCGTCCCGAAGTCCTCCGACCCCGAGCGGCAGCGGCAGAACCTCGACATCTTCGGCTTCGAGCTCGACGCCGACCAGCTGGCAGCCGTAGCCGACCGCGCCCACCGGCGTCTGGGCGGCGATCCGGTGGTGCACGAGGAGTTCTGAGCCGCCGCGCGGGGTACTCGGGCGGCCGCGAGGGACCGGACGTGCGGAGGGAGCCACGGGTGGGTGAGCGGGACCGGCTGCGGGACTACCACGACAAGCGCGACTTCCGGCGGACCGGGGAGCCACGGGGTCGGTCGGCGGCCGCGGGGGACGAGCCCCGCTTCGTCGTACAGATCCACGACGCCGGCACCCTGCACTTCGACTTCCGGTTGCAGGTCGGCGACGTGCTGAAGTCGTGGTCCGTCCCCAAGGGGCCCTCCGACGACCCGCACGACAAGCGGCTCGCCGTGCCCACCGAGGACCATCCCCTGGAGTACGAGGACTTCGAGGGCGTGATCCCGCGGGGCGAGTACGGCGGGGGCACGGTGATCGTGTGGGACCACGGCACGTACGAGCCGCTCAGCCACGACCGCAAGGGGCGGCCCGTCGACTTCGGGCAGTCCCTGGAGGGCGGACACGCCCGCTTCCGCCTCAAGGGATCCAAACTGCACGGCGAGTACGCCCTCACCCGGTTCCGCGGCGGCAAGGACGGCGACCGGGAAGAGGCCTGGCTGCTGGTGCGGGCCGGCCGCGCGAAGGCCTCCGGGCACGGCACCCCGGATCCGCGCCGGGCCCGCTCGGTCAGCAGCGGCCGTACGCTCGCGCAGGTCGCAGCCGACGACGGCGCCAAGGGATAGCGGGCTGCCTCAGGTATCCGTTCGTCTCTGCCTCGGGCCGGCGGGGGCGCGCAGTTCGCGGTGGACCGCCCAGGCCACCGACACCATCGGCACGGCGACGACCGCGCCGATCACCCCCGCCAGGATGCTGCCGGCGATCACGGAGACCGCCACGACGACCGGATGCAGCCGCACCGCCCAGCTCATCACCAGCGGGTGCAGCACATGGCCCTCGATCTGACCGACGATGACGATCAGCGCGAGGACCACGATCGCGATGACCGGCCCGCGCGAGGCCAGCGCGACCACTGTGGCCACGCCCAGCGCGATGGGCGATCCCACCAGAGGGATGAACGCGGCGAAGAACTCCAGCAGCGTCAGCGGCAGGGCCAGCGGCACCCGCAGCACGAACAGGGCGATGCCGACCAGCACCGCGTTGGTGGCCGCCACGATCACGATGCCCCGCGTGTACCCGGCGAACGTCCGCCACGCCGCGCGGCCCGCCCGGTTCCAGGGGTCCCGGGCCGGCTGCGGCAGCCACTCCTGGAACCAGTGCCAGAACCGGTCCCCGGAATGGATGAAGAACAAGGAGCAGAACAGCGCCAGCACCCCCGCGGTCAGCACCTCCACGAGCCGCCCGGCGCCGCTCACCGCGCTGGTGATCAGCGTGGAGCGGTGCTCCGACACGAAGGTGTTGACCTTGCCCTGGAGATCCGACGTCACCGTGGGACTCACATGGAACGGAGCTCCCTGCAGCCACCGCTCGATGCGCCCGATCCCCCCGCTGAACTCCCGCCCCAGCCGGTCCCACTCGCTCGCCACCAGCTCACCGACCAGCGCCAGCAGTCCGAGGAACAGCGCCAGGCTTCCCACGACGCTCACCACCACCGCGAGCGCCCTCGGCAGCCGGCGCGCCAGCAGATCGGCGAGGGGACGCAGTACGGAGGTCACGACCAGGGCGAGGAACAACGCGACAGCGACCAGCTGCAGGCGTCCCAGAATCACGAAGCCCGCGTACACGGCCGCCCCGAGCACCAGCAGCCGCCACGCGTAGGCGGCACTCACCCTCAGCCCGTGGTGCACGTCCACGCCGTTCCCGGCCCCCGGCGCGGATGCCGACGCCCGGCGCGCACGGGCCACCGTCCCCTGTCCACGGGCCGGCCGGCTGCCCAGCACGACGTACCGCATCCGACGCGGGCCGCGGCTGCCGCCGGGCCCGGCACCGGGATGCCGACGCGACCGGCGCAGGGCGTCGCTCACCTGCACGTCACCGCCTCACGTCGCCGCACGTCGTCGAATTACGCAGCTACGTGTTCCCAACGGGGCCTTTTTCTAAATCAGCGGTGCACGCACGGACCAGCCGGCACGGAACTGGACCCGTCGGCCCGCTTCCTCGCCGAAATTGATCCGTTCCGGTCCCAACCAGCCTCCCGGGCCTCTATCTTCACAGCGGTACTCGATCTTCACCCCATGTGCAGAGAGGCCCTCGCATGCGCACCGCGCTCCGCTCCGCCCTCGTCGGCGCGATCGTCACCGGCACCGTCCTCACCACCTGCGGCACGGCAGGCGCCACACCGCCCGGACCAGGGGTGACCGCCAGGCTCATCAGCCAGACCACCGTCGGCGACACCGACTACGTCGTCCGCGAGATCACGGTCCCGCCCGGCCAGAGCACCGGCTGGCACTACCACGACGGCACCGTCTACGGCTTCGTCCGCCAGGGCACCCTCAGCCACTACCACGCCGACTGCGCCGAGGACGGCGTCTACCCGAGGGGCACCACCGTCCGCGAGCCGGGCGGTCCCGGTGACGTCCACCTCGGCCGCAACGAGGGCACCACCCCGCTCGTTCTCGACGTCCTCTACGTCCTCCCGCACGGCGCCCCCTACTCGGAGGACGTGCCCAACCCCGGCTGCTCCTTCCAGTGATCAGCCCGGAGGCAGCGGCTGCTCCGCCCAGATGGTCTTGCCCCGGCCGGTCTGCCGACTGCCCCAGCGGTGAGTGAGCTGGGCGACCAGCAGCAGTCCGCGGCCGCCCTCGTCGAAGGCGTGCGCCCGGCGCAGATGCGGCGAGGTGGAGCTGCCGTCGAAGACCTCGCAGATCAGCGTGCGGTCGCGGATCAACCGCAGCTGGATGGGCGGGGCGCCGTAGCGGATGGCGTTCGTGACCAGCTCGCTGACCACCAGCTCCGTCACGAACGCCGCCTCGTCCAGGCCCCACGCCGACAACTGCTCGGTGGCGGCCTGCCGGGCCGCGGCCACCCGCTCCGGGTCCGGTGTGATGTCCCAGGTGGCCACGCGGTCCGCGCCCAGCGCCCGGGTGCGGGCGAGCAGCAGCGCCACGTCGTCGCTGGGTTCCTCCGGCAGCACCGCCTTGAGCACCGTGTCGCACAGCGCCTCCAGGGTGTCGACGGGTGCGGTCAGCGCACGGCACAGCTCGGCGGTGGCATGGTCGACGTCCCGGTCCCGGTCCTCGAGCAGACCGTCGGTGTAGAGGGCCACCACGGCGCCCTCGGGCACCTCCAGCTCCATCGCCTCGAACGGCAGGCCCCCGACGCCCAGCGGAGGCCCGGCCGTCATCTCGATCAGTCTCGCCGTGCCGTCCGGCAGCAACAGCGCCGGCCCCGGATGACCGGCGGCCGCGACGTTCAGCCGCCGCGAGACCGGGTCGTAGACCGCGTACAGACAGGTGGCCCCCAGCTCCGCGACCTCCTCACCGCTGTCGCCCGAGGCCAGATGGGTGACGAGATCGTCGAGGTGGGTGAGCAGCTCGTCCGGCGGCAGATCCACGTCCGCCAGCGTGCGTACGGCCGTACACAGCCGGCCCATCGTCGCCGTCGACGGAATGCCGTGCCCCACGACGTCCCCGACGACCAGGGCGACACGGCTGCCGGACAACGGGATCACGTCGAACCAGTCGCCGCCGATCCCGACCAGGGCACCCGAGGGCAGATAACGGTGCGCCACCTCCACCGCGGCCTGTCCGGGCAGTCCCTTCGGCAGCAGACTGTTCTGCAGCGCCAACGCCGTGCTGCGCTCGCGCGCGAACCGACGGGCGTTGTCGATACACACGGCCGCCCGGCTGGCCAGTTCCTCCGCCAGTACGACGTCGTCGTCCCCGAAGTCGTCCGGATTCGCGATCCGTACGCCCACCGCCGCACCCAGCGTCGTGCCGCGCGCCCGCAACGGCACCGCCAGCATCGAGTGCACACCCCTGCGCTGCGGCCGGCCCTCCGGAGCGCGGGCATTGCGCTCGGCGACCCACCGCATGAACTCCGGCTCCCCCGCCTGGCTGACGACGGCCCGCCCCGCACGCAAGGCCATCGCCGGCGGCGAGAACGAGGGGTACAGGTCCGCGTCCCCGATCCGCACCGCCGCCTCCGGCGTGCCCTCCGTCACCGAGCCGTGCGCGACACGGCGCAGCAGGATGTCGAATTCCGGCAGCGTCGGCCGCTCCTCCGCGCCCAGCACCCAGTCGAGCAGATCCACGCTCGCGAAGTCCGCGTACCGCGGCACCAGCAGCTCCACGAGCTCCTCGGCGGTACGGACCACGTCCAGCGTGGTCCCGATCGACGCCGCCGCCTCGTTCAGCAGCGCCAGACGCTCACGCGCCCAGTACTGCTCGGTACTGTCGAACGCCGCCAGCGCGACCGCGCACACCGCGCCGGAGGCGTCCCGCAGCGGCCACATGTCCGTGGTCCAGGCATGATCACGGTTGAGGGCCGGCGCGCCGGTGTAGCTCTCGTACCGGGTGGGCCGGCCCGTCTCGGCGACCTGCCGCAGATGGGCGAGGAAGCCACGGCTGTGCTCGGCGTCCTCCACGGTGTCCGAGAAGTGCCGGCCCAGCAGGACGTCCTCCGACACCCCCATGACCCGGCAGGCCACGTCGTTGAGCCGCAGATAGCGCTGGCGCGTGTCGAACACCGACATGGACATCGACGCCTGCTCAAAGGCCCGGGCGGCCAGCGTCCCTGCCGACTCGGGCGCCGCGTCGACCGCCTCGGCCGTGATCACATGGCCCGCCGCCGCACCGCCCTCACCGGTGACGGGACAGGCCCGCGCATCGAGGCTGACGCTGGAGCCGTCCCGATGCCGCACCACCACCCTCCCGGCGAGCGCCGCCAGGGCCTCGGCCGACGGCGCCTCGACGACCAGCTCCCGCACGGCCCGCCCCACGGCCTCGTCGGCGGTGTAGCCGGTCAGTCGCCGGGCACCCTCGCTCCACCCCGTCACCATGCCCTCGGCATCGACGATCACCGCAGCAGAGCCGTGCTCCATAGAGTTCAGGATGGTTGTTTTGTCGCACCGCTTCAACCGAAACGCGCGACCCCGGAGGGCCGCGCGTTGGCGGGGGTCACTTCTGGTGGCTCTGCAGGGCCGCCAATGCGCGGTCCGCATGGGTGTTCATGCGGAGTTCGCTGCGGATCACGTCCAGGACGGTGCGGTCCTGGGCTATGACGAACGTGGCGCGTTTGGTGGGCGCGAGGTTGAAGCCCCGCTTGACGCCGAAGCGCTCGCGGACGGTTCCGTCGGCGTCGGAGAGCAGGGGCATGCCGAGGGTGTGGCGGCCGGAGAACTCCTGCTGGCGTTCGACGGTGTCGCCGCTGATGCCGACGGGGCGGGCGCCGACCGCGGCGAACTCTGCGGCGAGGTCGCGGAAGTGGCAGGCCTCGGCGGTGCAGCCGGCGCTCAGGGCCGCGGGGTAGAAGAAGAGGACGACGGGTCCGTCGGCGAGCAGTCCGGAGAGGCTGCGCGGGGTGCCGGTCTCGTCGGGCAGTTCGAAGTCGTCGACCTTGTCGCCGATGTTGATGCGCTCGCTCATGCCTGGCTCTCCCCGCTCCTGGCGATGCTGCGGGCCCACAGGACGAGGGGCAGCTGCAGGGGCAGTCGTCCGATGGCGGCGGCCTTGTGGGGGGTGGGGCGCTGGCGCCAGTCGACGGCCATCTTGACGTTGGCCGGGAAGACGCCGACGAAGAACGCGGCCGCGGCGAGGGCGGCGGTCTTGCGGGTGCGGGGCAGGACGAGGCCGGCGGCGAGGGCGAGTTCGACGGCGCCACTGGCGTAGGTCCAGGTCCTCGGGGTGCCGGGCAGGGCATCGGGGATGGTGGCGTCGAAGGGGCGTGGTGAGGCGAAGTGGGCGACTCCGGCGGTGGCCAAGAGGCCGGCGAGCAGCAAGGGCGAGCGTTCGGACCGTGGCACGGTTCCTCCTCTGGGGGGCCTGCCGCGGCATACTAGCCGGACGGTAAAAGTCGCCTCCGCGCGGGCCGTTGGTTCCACGGGCGGTGGCTGTGGCTGGTCGCGCCGCCGGTGCCGGGTCGGCTGCTGCTGTGTGGTCTGCGTGAACCGTCGGCGGGTGCTCGGTCGGCCGGTCGGCGCGCGATGTCGGTGTGCCGGGCGTCAGACGGTCGTGTGCTCGGTTTCCTCGTCGATGGCGTGGGTGAGGAAGTCGTCGACCATGCGGTGGAAGAGCGTGGCCAGCTGGCGCAGTTCCTCCGGTGTCCAGTCGGACAGGGCGAGCTGCATGCCGCGGGCGCCGGCGTCGCGGACACGGGCGATGGCCTGCCGTCCGGTCTCGGTCAGCTGGATGCGCTGGGCGCGGCGGTCGACGGGGTCGGGGACGCGGGTGACGTAGCCGGACTTCTGCAGTTGCTGCACGGTGCGGGTGACGTGCGAGGCCTCCACGCCGAGGCGGGTGGCGAGTTCGCCGGGGCGCAGCGGCTCGGAGTCGGCGACCTGGCGCAGCAGCGCCACCGCGGCGCGGTCGAGGGGCACGCCGGCCAGTGCCATCAGCCGCTCGTGCTGGCGGGCGCGGGTGCTCAGGTAGGTGATCCGGGTGAGCGCGCGCTCGATCTCGATGACCTCCTCGGACGCGGGGGTGTCGGGTAGTTCGGGGAGCGGTGGAGTGGCCATGCGTTCCACTTTACCATCTTGTTGCGTAACTCAAGTAACCTACTGCGTGCGTTCGCTCCGTGTACTGCGTACGCATCATGTCGAGCGCGTTATCAGGCCGGGCATTCGGTGTCGGAGGACCGGATCTCGCGGCCCTCCGCGGCCGTGACCGTGACGGGCAGGGGCCTGGTTCCGGGGGCGGCGACGCGCTCTGCCGAGAGGGCTGTGCAGATGAGTTGCGCCGCGGCGAGGTCGGTCTTGCCGCCCATGGCGACGGTGAGCCGGATGTCCACGCGGTCCTTGCGGGAGGCGACCTGCACCCACTTCGACGTCCGGGCGGCCGCACTCTGGTCCGGGGTGGGCGCTTCCGTGGGGAAGAGAGCCGTGGGAGGGGACTCAAGGGAGGGCAGCAGCGACCTCAGCCCCTCGGTCTGTTCGCCCGGGGTGGGACCTGCGAGCAGCATCTGGAGCGCCGACTCGACGTCGGGGGGTGCCACGGTACGGCGGGAGACGCCGTGCAGGACGCCGCCGGTGACGAAGTAGACCTGGATCGTCGGCATGAGTCCGCTCGCGGGGACGCCGGACTGCACCACTCCGGTGGTGGGGATGCCGCAGGAGGCGAGCAGGCCCAGTGCCGGCAGCACCATGACGGACGCCCAGCGGCGTAGGGGTCTGGTCACCGGTTCTCCTCGGTGTGCAGCGGGAGTTCGACGGTGAAGACCGCGCCGCCCTCCGGCCGGTTGGCGGCGCGCACGGTCCCGCCGTGGACGCGGACGTTCTCGGCGGTGATCGCGAGGCCGAGTCCGCTGCCCTCGGTGCGGGTGCGGGCGGCGTCGGACTTGTAGAACCGTTCGAAGACGTGGGGCAGGACGTGGTCGGGGATGCCGGGGCCGCTGTCCAGCACCTCGATGACGGCACGGCGCTCTGTTCCGGTCGAGCCGGTCAGGCGCAGTCGGACCGGGCGGGCGCCGTGCCTGAGGGCGTTGCCGACGAGGTTCGCCACGACCACGTCGAGGCGGCGCGGGTCGACGCGTCCGCGCAGGGTGTCGGGCGGCGGCAGTTCGGTGTCCACCAGGTCGGTCCAGGCGCGGGCGGCGAGCGTGCGGCGCAGTGACTCGGCGAGGTCGATCTCGTCGAGGTGCAGCACCGCGGCGCCCGCGTCGAAGCGGGAGATCTCCATCAGGTCGTCCACCAGGCGGGCCAGTTTCACGGTCTCCTCACTGATCAGGCGGACCGCGGTGGCGGTGTCCGGGTCGAGGCGGGCGGCGTCCTCGTCGAGGACGTCGGTGACCGCCGACATGGCGGCCAGCGGGGTGCGCAGTTCGTGCGAGACGTCGGCGGCGAACCGGCGGGCGCGGGCCTCCATGCCGCGCAGTTCGGCCACCGACGCCTCCAGGGCGGCGGCCGTCTCGTTGAACGTGTGCGACAGGTCGGCCAGTTCGTCGGAACCGTTGACGGCGAGGCGGGTGTCGAGGCGTCCCTCGGCGATGCTGCGGGTGGCGCTGCGCAGCGCGCGCACCGGGCGCAGGACGCCGCGGGCGGCGAGAAGGGCGAGGAGCACGGCCAGGACCAGGGCGGGCACGGTGGCCCGTTCGACGGCCGTGACCAGGGCGTCGACGTAGGCCTGTTCCGTGGCCTGGGGGACGGTCAGGAAGATCCGCAGGCCCGACGCGGCGCCGTTGGTGAACGCCACGGACATGCCGACGACGAGGGAGGTGTGGTCGCCGGTGCGGACCCGCTGGAAGACGGTGGCCACGCTGGACCGTACGGCCTCGCGCAGGGCGGGCGTCAGTTCCGCGAACCGGTCTCCGGCGGCGGACGTCGCACTCAACTCGCCGTAGGTCACCATGACCCGCCAGGTACCGGACGGTTCGGAGGCCGCGACGTCCGACGCGAACCGCCGCAGCCGGTCCTGGGTGGGCGGTATGTCGAGGTCGGGGGCGAGCCGGTTCGTCTGGGCGCGCAGCTGTGAGATCACCGCGTCCTGGCTCTGCTGGAGCACACCGGTGCGCGCCTCGCGGAAGGTCAGGGCGCCGGTCGTGGCCGCGGTGAGCGCCGCCACGAGCGCGAACGCGAGAACCAACCGGGTGCGCAGGCCGAGCAGTTGGGGCACTCTGGAGCGCCGGGCGGACAGCCCGCGGACGCGGGCCCTGCGAGCGCGGGTCACCGTGCGGCGAACCGGTAGCCGAAGCCGCGCACGGTCTCGATGTAGCGGGGCTCGCCCATCTTGGCGCGCAGCCGCTTGACGCAGGCGTCCACCAGACGCGCGTCGCCGTGGTAGCTGTGCTCCCAGACCGCCTCCAGCAGTTGCTGCCGGCTGAAGACCTGCCCGGGCGAGGCGGACAGGGTCAGCAGGAGACGCAGTTCGGAGGCGGCGAGCGACACGGGCACACCGCGCAGGGCGACCGAGAAGCCGGCCCGGTCGACGGTCAGGTCCCCGTACGTGTCGAGTTTCGGTATGCCGCCGTCGCCGGGCGCCTGGGCAGCCCGGCGCAGCACGGCGCGGATACGGGCGTCCAGGACCCGCGCCTGCACGGGCTTGACCACGTAGTCGTCGGCTCCGGCCTCCAGCCCCACGACGATGTCCTCGTCGTCGCCCCGCGCGGTGGCCATGATGATCGGCAGCGTCTGGTCGAGGTCGCGCAGCGCACGGCACACGTCCAGGCCGGGCATGCCGGGCAGCATCAGATCCAGCACCGCCACGTCCGGCCGGAAGGAACGGGCCTGTTGGAGTCCCTCCTCCCCCGTCACGGCGGTACCGACCTCGTGGCCCTGCCGGCGCAGGGCCAGGGCGACACCCTCCCGCACGGCGCGGTCGTCTTCGATCAGCAGTACACGTGGCATGGGCTCAGTATCAGCACGTCGTGCGGCCGGCCGGGGTGCTGTTACCGGATGATCACACGAGCGGCCAACCAGATGGGCGTTATCTTTTCGTTATCTCCCGAGCCAGGTTCGATCACAAAGCGGCCACAACCTGAGCCACCATGACCGCGCACAAAGCAACTCGATCCAGCAGCCGCCGCCGTCCCAGTGGCCCCGCCCACGCCGTGGTGAGCGGACGGAAGGGGCGGCTATGGGGAGGTGTCGCCGCGATCGCCGTGCTGGGCGCAGCGGGTTTCGCGGCCGTGGGCTGGACCGCCCCCGGCCACGGCGACGACCAGGCGGACGCCCGGCCCCGTGAACACACCCAGGCCAAGTCCAAGGCCCCCACGCCGTCCCCCAGCAGCAAGCCCTCCCCCAGCCACAGCCCGTCCGCGTCTCCCTCCCCGAAGGCGATCCCGGTCACGGGCCCGGGCACGTTCACCACCGCACCCGGCACCAGCCCCGAGGTCGGCACCGGCAAGGTGTGGCGTTACCGGGTCGAGGTGGAGGACGGCCTCGACGTGTCCCCCCGGGCCGCCGCCGAGGAGGTCGAGCGCATCCTCGCCGACCGGCGCGGCTGGACGGCCGACGGCCACTCGGCGTTCCAGCGCGTCTCCAGCGACACCGCCGACTTCGCCGTGAAGATCGCGACGCCCCAGACCGTGGACAAGATCTGCGGCGCGTACGGACTGCGGACCGAGGGTGAGGTCAACTGCCGTGTCTCCAACGACGTGATGGTCAACCTCAAACGCTGGCTGCTGGCCACCCCCGTCTACGCCAAGGACGTCACCGCCTACCGCGCGCTGATCATCAACCACGAGGTCGGCCACTTCCTCGGCCACGGCCACGCCGGCTGCCCGGGCCCCGGACAGCCGGCGCCCGCGATGATGCAGCAGATCAAGGGCATGCACGGCTGCGTGCCCAACGTGTGGCCGTACGACCGGCAGGGGCGGTACATCACCGGCCCCGCCGTTCCGTGAGTTGACCGGTCGTCAGCTGGAGGTCGGCGCCTTGTCCGGGTTGCCGTAGTAGGCGTTGGGGCCGTGTTTGCGGGTGTAGTGGCGTTGGAGGAGGTGGGGTGGGGGCGGGGTGGTGGGGTTGAGGCTGAGGGTGTGCAGGGCGATGTCGGCGACGGCCTCGCAGATGATGGCGTGTTCCAACGATTTACGGGCGCCGGCGCCCCAGGTGAAGGGGCCGTGCCCGGCGACCAGCGCGGCGGGGACC
>NZ_JAKWBE010000036.1 GCF_022513565.1 Streptomyces gilvus
GATGTCCGGCGGGCGCGCTGAATCTTCTGGCGTCCCTAGTTGGCCCACGTCTGCGGGGCGATGTAGTAGCCCTCCTCGTCCACGACGATCTGCACGCTGCCGCTGCTGTGGTTGTAGACGCCGATGATCAGGCCGGGGTCGGCGACGGACACCAGGCTGGGCACCGTTTGACCCGCGGTGAAGTTCAGGTTCGACGCGTTCGGCACCGTCTGTTCGTTGGGGTAGACCGTGAGGAAGCCGTTCTTCCGGGGCTGGGTCGCGGTCACGTTGAGCACCGCTCCGGTCGGCTGGGGGCAGCCGGCCGCGCAGTCCTTGTGCCACCACGGGTAGAAGCTGAAGTTGCCGTATGCCGGGACGGGGCCCGTGACATCGGGGTCGGAGCGGGTGTCGACGAGACGCGTGGGCCCCGCGGGGACGTAGGACTGGTTCTCCCCGGCGGCGGCCGAGCCGAAGTAGCCCGCCAGGTCGGCGACGATCTGGACGGTGCCGCCGCTGCCGTTGTAGAAGTCGGCCTTGCCGTCGGTGACGGGGACGACGGCAAGGTTGGCGATCGTCTGCCCGGCGGTGAAGTTCAGGTTCGACACGGCCGGCATGGCGCCCGCGTCCGGGTAGGCGGTGAGGTAGCCGTGCTGGGTCGGCCGGGTGACGGTCAGGTTGAGTACGACGGCCGTGGTGCCTGCCGGGATGCGTCCGGACAGGTCGAGGGACAGGGTGGCGCGCGGGGTGATCGCTCTCGCCGCCGAGGTGCCGAGGCCGGAGCGGGTGTCCAGGACCCGGGTCGGGGAGACGGGCTTGAAGCCGGAACCGGCCTGGCCGTAGAAGCCCTGCAGGTCCATCAGGACGTGGACGGTGCCGCTGCTGCCGTTGTGGATCACCACCCCATCACCGCCTAGCGGCACCGTCACCAGGTTCGCCACCGTCTGCCCGGCCGTGAAGTTCAGGTTCGACGCGGTGGGGAGGCTCTGGCCGTTGTGGGGGTAGAGCGTGAGATGCCCGGCGGCGGTGGGTTGGGTGACGGTGACGTTGGCGACGACCGCGCTGACGTCGGCGGCCGGGATGCCGGCGACGCTGGGGACGGGCAGGACGACGTCGGCTCCGGCGGCGACGGCGGCCGTGGTCGTCACCCCGACGGCGTGCCGGGTGTCCAGCAGCCGCACCGGGGTGAGCGGGGTGTAGTCGGCGCCGACGACGACGTGCTTGTCGGGGGAGGGGCCGCCGCCCCTGAGGTCGTAGCGGCGGATGGCGTGGTCGCCGGCGCGGTGGAAGGTGTAGGTGAACGTGCCGTCCGTGTCGATGGGGAAGCCGGTGGTGGCGTCGTCGGGGACGTAGGAGTACGTCCGGTCGATGGGGCCGTTGGCCGTCCAGGCGGGGGTGGGGGCGATCGTGGTGACGGTGACCTGCAACGGGTTGGACGAGCCCAGCGGCTGAATGGAGTAGCCCCCGCCGCTTGTCGGGCCCACCACCTCCACCGCGCCCCGGTCGTAGTAGCCGGTCGCCGTGTCGGGCACCGAGGGGTCGTCCTCGCGGGGATCGCCGAAGAAGTCCGTGGCCGTCTCGCCCGGCGCCGAGGGGTCGGCGGAGTCGATGACGGGCGAGGAGGCGCCGGGCTGGAACCACAGCCGCGGTCCGGTGACCTGTTCGGTCAGCTGGGGGCTGGCGGAGATGTCGGCGCCGCCCTGTCCGGTGGCCGCCGCGAAGGAGGACGCGTCCGGATAGCCGGTGCCCGCCCAGGAGTAGAGGGAGCCGCCGCTGGTGGGGTCGATCACGTTGTCGTCGACGCTCGTGCCGGAGGTGGCGGTGTCGGCGACCGAGATCGCGGTCGCATCGGCCGTCGACGCGCAGGCCGAAGGGGAGGAGGCCCAGCCGTTGGCCGCCTCCTCGACGACGTCGTTCTTCACCGTCGAGCCGGAGGAATCCCCGTCCAGGACGATGCCCCGCGTGCAGTAGCCGACCACGGTGTCGCCGGTGACGACCGTGCCCGGCGCGCCGGAAACCGCGATGCCCGGCGCGTGGTTGGTCGCACGCGGGCTGAAGACGGTGTCCGCGCTCAGCACGGTGCCGGACGCGCCGCCATCGATCGCGACACCCGGGCTGCCGTTGGCGACATGAGTGACGCTCGTGCGGCTCAGTGTGACGTCACGGGACGTGCCGGTGATCCGGATCGCCGGTGCGCCCGCACTGCTGTTCACGGCCGCCCGGTCCACGGTGATGTCGGAGGAGTGGTCGATCAGCACGGAGGGAGCCCCGCCGGGCGCCGTCGTGGAGAAGCGACGGAGAACCACATGCTGCGCCCCCGAGACGGTGAACGCCGGCGTCGCCCCCTGCGCCGTGGTCCGGCCCCTGACGTAGGCGGGATTCAGCGACAAGTCGTTGGAGACGAAGGTGATGGGCGCGTCCGCGGTACCCGAACGGGTGATCGTCACCGACTCCGGATAGTCGCCCGCCTCGACCAGCACCGTCTGGCCCGGCTCCACGACCCCCGCCGCGGCACTGATCGTGCAGAACGGCCGCCCCTGGCTGCCGCTGTCAGCCGCGGTGTCGGAACACGTCGACGTCTTCGCGACGTACAGCACGTCGGATGCCGGGGTGTCCGCCATGGCCGGAGCACTGGACGCAACCGGAAGGGCCAGGCCCAGCAGCGCGAAAGCCACGGCCCGGGAAGGCCCCGCGATTCTCTTCAATTGTGTCCCTTTGTATCTGTGTGGGCGGGAGAAACGGGCGCTTCCACGGAACGTCGGACATACGATCGGATGGGCCCGGAGGCGGGATCGTAGCCCGCGGATCATCACAGACGGCCCCAGAGCCGGCCATGAATTGATCAAAACGGCGTGCGCGACACGCTTTAATCAGAGTTCCTGACCAACCGCACGGACCGGCCGACGAAAGGCACAGGAGAATGAGTGAGCCGCAGCTCTGGGGCGCCGTTGACGACTACTTCACCAGCCGGCTCTCGCCCGACGACGAGGCGTTGGAGGCGGCCTTGCGGGACAGTGAGGCGGCCGGGCTGCCGGCGATCGCCGTCACCGCGCCCCAGGGCAAGCTGCTGCAGCTCCTCGCCCAGATCCAGGGCGCCCGCACCATCCTGGAGATCGGCACCCTCGGCGGCTACAGCACCATCTGGCTGGCCCGCGCCCTGCCCGAGGACGGTCGGCTGGTCTCCCTGGAGTACAGCGCCAAGCACGCCGAGGTCGCCGTCCGCAACATCGCGCGCGCCGGCCTCGACCGGCTCGTCGACGTGCGCGTCGGCCCCGCCCTGGAGTCGCTGCCCAAGCTCGCCGACGAGAACCCGGCCCCCTTCGACCTGGTCTTCATCGACGCGGACAAGGTCAACAACCCGCACTACGTGGAGTGGGCGCTGAAGCTCACCCGCGCCGGCAGCCTGATCGTCCTGGACAACGTCGTACGGCAGGGCCGGGTCGCCGACGCGGACAGCACCTCCCCGGACGTCGTGGGCACCCGCGCCGCCATCGAACTCATCGGCCAACACCCCAGGTTGACGGGTACGGCCGTCCAGACGGTCGGCGCCAAGGGGTACGACGGGTTCGCGCTGGCGCGGGTGCTGTAAGCGGCGGAGCCGCCCCACAGGCGGCGTCTAGAACTCGTGGAAGAACCCGACGTTGACGCTGCGCGGGGCGGTGCGGTCGCGGATGACGATCTCCCCGTTGCCGCCCCGGGGCAGCGCCACCGTGCCGCCGTACACGAGCGGCTGCGCGTACTCCCCGACGACCAGCCGGACCTCCGACGACGGGTCGGGCTGCGAACCGCGCAGCCAGGTCACCTGCCAGGTGCCCTCCGGCCCGCACAGGAACTCCAGATGGACCCGGGAGACGAACAGCCAGTCGTCCGGCGTCACCAGTCGGCACGCGGACTTGTCCCGGCCCACCCGCAGCACGGCACCGGGCTCGCTCGGCGCGTCGGCCATCAGCATGCCCGCCGTGGCCCCCTCTTCCCCGGAGACGGTGGCCATGGTCAGTTCGAGCACGTGCGCTCCTCGTGAAGTGTCCTTACACAGCGGGCGCATGATAAATCGCCCGGCCAGGTCGCGTCCGGCACAATGGAGTCATGACCGAGCGAAAGCCACCGGGCGTCACGTTCGAGTCCTGGGTCGACAAACAGATCCGTGACGCGGAGGGACGCGGAGAGTTCGCCCAACTGGCCGGAGCGGGCAAGCCGTTGCCCGCCGGAACCGACACCACGTACGACGAACTGTGGTGGATCAAGCAGAAGATGGCCCGTGAGGGCCTTTCGGTCCTGCCACCGACCCTCGCCCTGCGCAAGGAGGCCGAGGACGCCCTCGCCGCGGCGTACGCGGCACCCTCGGAACGCATCGCCCGCAAGATCGTCACGGACGTCAACGTCAAGATCCGGGACATGATGTTCAAGCCGCCGCCCGGGCCCCCACTCGGGATGAAGCCGTACGACGTCGAAGAGGTCGTACGCGTGTGGCACAGGCGCCGGACGGCGGCGGAAGGGCCGGCGGCGGGCGGGTCAGCCGTGTAGCAGGCGCTCGGCGAGCGCGCGGTAGTCGCGCAGGGCGAGCCGGAGCTGTTCGGTGTCGGGGTGCGTGCCCTTGCTCCTCGCCTCGTCACCGTCCTGCCAGGACGAGCGCAGGGTGCGCCGCCGCCTGGTCACGGCCTCCGCGAACCGGCCGGCGATCTCCTCGACCACCTGGTCGGCCTCCCGCACGGCGTTCCGCGGCTCGTCGACGAATCCGGAGACCGCCTGCCGCAGACGCAGCTCCAGCTTGTCGCACTCCTCGTGAGGGAGCAGACGGGCGCTGGAACCCGTGCCGGAGGTCGCGGTGCCGGTACCCGAGGTCCCGGTGCCGGGCTCGGTGAGGTCCGTGGTGTCCGTGACACCCGTGGTGCCGGCGGCGCCCCCCGAGTCCTCGGTGCGGGCCTCGTCCGGGGTCGGGAACGGGGGGACCGTCCGGCCGTGGCCGCTGTCGCCGCCACCCACGCTCTCCTGGTTCCGGTCCGTGGACTCGCCGAGCCCACGTCCCGTACCCTCGCGCCCTTCGCGTCCCTCGCGCTCGGTCTCGACGGGCGTCGGCGCCGCCGTCCGCCGCGTGGTCCCGTCGGCGTCGGCGCTCTTCCTCGCGCCCGTACCCGGGCCGGTCGTTGCGTCGGTCATGTCGCTCAACTGCCCTTCACGTGACGTCGGTTGAGAGCAAACGGCAGATGGCCGCTCGATCGGGTGGCCGCCGGGGTGCGGGACTTGTCGTCGGCGTGGTGGATCGGCGAGGTCAGGTCCTCGAAGAGGGCGCGGGCCTCGACCATGGCCTCCCGCAGCTCCTCCGTGTCCGCCCGCTCGCCGTCCTTGCCGCCCGCGCCGCCGCCGACGGCGCTGTGGACGCGCCGGTAGCCGTGGACGTGGTGACCGTGGTGGACGGAGATCGCCTCCAGCTGCTCCTCGTACGCGCCGTCCGGGAAGCCGCGCACGGCGGCCACCTCCGACAGCAGCCGGTCGGCCTCGGCCACCGCCTCCCGCGGCGAGTCGACGAACCGCTCCTGCGCGGCCGCCCAGCGAGCCTCGAACTGCTCGCGCTGAGCCGGCTCCAGCGCCCGCTCGCGCAGCGAACCGTGCCGCTCCACGCGCTCGGTGAGCTCGCGCTCGGCGGCCTGGGTGTCCCCGTCGTGCCGGGCCAGCGTCCGGTCGTACTCGGGCCCGAAGCGCCGCTTCAGGTTCCGGCCGCCGTGCGGGCCCCGGGCGCGCGAGGTCAGGACGGCCGCGACAACGACCACGGCCGCCACGATCACGATCAGAGCAATGATCAAGCCTGTGGACATGGGTGCCTTCCAGTGTGTCGGCCCCTCGGGCCGGTTCTTTGACCGGGTTGCCCGCGAACCCCCGCTCAAACTGCGCCCGGAATCCGGGGACCGGCGTGTCGAACGAGCCGCGGCCCGATCGACGGCAGGGTGAGGGCGCCACCAGGGGACCGGATTCCGAGGAGGTCATGATCATGGGTGAGGTCATCGCACGGCTGGCCATGTCGCTGGACGGGTACATCGCGGGCCCCGAGTCGGGGCGGGAGCACCCCTTGGGGATCGGCGGGGAGCGGCTGCACTCGTGGGTGTTCGGGCTGCGCAGCTTCCGCAGGATGCAGGGCATGGAGGGCGGGGCGACGGGCCCGGACGACGACCTGATCGCCGAGCACGTCCAGCGGCCCGGCGCGGTCGTGATGGGGCACGGCATGTTCGTCACGGGCGAGATCCCGTGGGGCGAGGAGCCGCCCTTCCACGCGCCGGTGTACGTCGTCACCCACCACCCCCGCGAGCCCCTCGTCCGTACGGGCACGACCTTCCACTTCGTCACCGAGGGGCCCGGGCGCGCGCTGGAGCTGGCCCGCGCGGCGGCCGGCGACAAGGACGTGTCGCTTGCGGGCGGCGCGGACCTGGTCCAGCAGTTCATCCGCGCGGGGTGGCTGGACGAGCTGCTGCTGCACGTCGTGCCGGTGCTGGCGTGTGGCGGTCGCCGGCTGTTCGACAACCTCGGCGACCAGCACATCGAGTGGCACAAGACCCAGGTCCTGGACTCCCCCGAGGTCACACATATCCGGTTGCGCAAGGTGCCCGCGTCCGGCTGAGAATGCGGTCCATGACCTGGACCGTGGCCCCGGAGCCCGTCGACTCGGCCGTGGCCGCCGCACTGTGGCGGGCGTACTACACGGAGGTCAGCGACCGCTGGTACCTCCTGCACGAGGGGCGCCGGACGGACCCCGCCGAGCTGGAGCGGGAGATCGCCGCCGACCCCGGCTCCGAACTCGCCCCGCCCACCGGGCGGTTGCTCGTCGCGCGGTACGACGGCGTTCCGGGCGGCTCGGCGGGCGTACGGCTGCTGGACGCGGCGACCGCCGAGCTGACCCGGGTGTTCGTGGTCGAGGAGCTGCGCGGCAAGGGCGGCGCCCCGCTCCTCGTCGGCGCCGCCGAGGAGGCCGCCCGGGCCCTGGGCGCCCGGCGGTTGGTGCTCGACACCCGCGGCGACCTCGTGGAGGCCCGTGCCCTGTACGCGCGGCTCGGGTACCGCGAGACCGAGGCGCACAACCACGACCCGTACGCCGAGCACTGGTTCCGCAAGGAGCTGGTCAACTGAGCTCGGTGGTGCGGCCCTTCTGGGGCTGTTCGCGTTCCGAGCCGCACAGCTCGTCGTTCAACTCCTTCACCAGTTGGACGAGGTCGGTCGGGCGGTCCGGGCCCCACCAGTCGCCCAGGAGTTCGGCGAGGGAGTCCTCGCGGGCCCGGGAGAGCCGCTCGGCGACCTCGCGGCCGGTGTCGGTGAGGACGAGGTCGAGGCCCTCCCGGACGGCCAGGCGCCGCTCCTCGACCTGGCGGGCGGCGTCGAGGATGACCTCCAGCGGCACGGGGCTGTGCTCGGCGAGGACGCCCGGCTCGACCCAGCCGTACCGCTTGATGCGCAGCAGCAGCCAGCTCGCGGCCGGCAGCAGGTCGTAGCCGGCCCGCTCGGTGATGGTCCGGTAGATCTCGCGCCGGCCCTCCCGGGTGCCGAGCACGGACAGCGCGCGGCACACCTCGTCGTACGAGGACCGTTCGACCGGGTTGCTGGCCAGGGTCTCCGTGACGTCGGGCGCGGTGACCGAGCCGCGCAGCTTGTCCTCCTTGAGGAACCAGGCGAGCAGGAAGCCGAGCAGCGCGACGGGGGCCGCGTACAGGAAGACGTCGGTGATGGAGGAGGCGTACGCGTGCACGGCGGGGGCGCGCAGGGCGGGCGGGAGCGAGCCGATGCCGCGCGGGTCGGACTTGAGCGCGTCGGCCGAGACACCGCCGGGCAGCCGGGCGCCCCGGAAGGCGTCCGCGAGCTTGTCGGAGAGACGGCTCGCGAAGACCGTACCGAAGATCGCCACGCCGAAGGACGCGCCGATCGAGCGGAAGAAGGTCGCGCCGGAGGTGGCGACGCCGAGGTCCTCGTAGGAGACCGCGTTCTGCACGATCAGCACGAGCACCTGCATGACCAGGCCGAGTCCGAGGCCGAAGACGAAGAAGTACGTGCTCATCACGGCCGTGGAGCTGTTCTCGTCGAGCTGGTGGAGCAGGAGCAGGCCGATCGTGGTGACGGCCGTACCGGCGATCGGGAAGACCTTCCAGCGGCCCGTGCGGCTGACGATCTGCCCGGAGACGGTGGACGACAGCAGCAGGCCGAACACCATCGGCAGCATGTGCACACCGGACAGGGTGGGGGTGACGCCCTGGACGACCTGCAGGAAGGTCGGCAGATAGGTCATCGCGCCGAACATGGCGAAGCCGACGATGAAGCTGATGACCGCGGAGAGCGTGAAGGTGCGGACGCGGAACAGCTTCAGCGGCAGGACGGGCTCGGCGGCGGTTCGCTCGACCTGCACGAACACGACGGCGAGGAGGACGCCCAGCACGGCGAGTCCGACGATCTGCGGTGAGCCCCAGGACCAGGTGGTCCCGCCGAGGGACGCCACCAGCACCAGGCAGGTGGCGACGGAGGCGATGAGGAGGGTGCCGAGGTAGTCGATGGTGTGCCGGGTGTCCTTGCGCGGGATGCGCAGCACGGCCGCGATCACGGTGAGCGCGACGACGCCGACGGGGAGGTTGACGTAGAACACCCAGCGCCAGCTCAGATGCTCGGTGAACAGTCCTCCCAGCAGCGGTCCGAGCACACTGGTCGCCCCGAACACGGCCCCGAACAGGCCCTGGTAGCGTCCGCGTTCCCGCGGCGGTACGACATCGCCGACGATCGCCATCGACAGGACCATCAGCCCGCCGCCGCCGAGTCCCTGGACGGCCCGGAAGGCGATCAGCTGGGGCATGTTCTGCGCCATGCCGCACAGCGCGGAGCCCACCAGGAAGATCACGATCGCGGTCTGGAACAGCCGTTTGCGCCCGTACTGGTCGCCGAGCTTGCCCCACAGCGGGGTCGCGGCGGTCGAGGCCAGCAGGTAGGCGGTGACGACCCAGGACAGATGCTCGAGCCCGCCGAGATCGCTGACGATCGTCGGCAGCGCGGTCGACACGATGGTCTGGTCGAGCGCGGCCAGCAGCATGCCGAGCAGCAGTGCGCCGATCGAGACGAGGACGTTCCCGGGCACGTGCGGATCCCGTGCCTGCCGTACCTGCCCGGCCACAGCGGGCGCATCCCCTGCCATGAGGGCCTCCCTGGGTGTCAAGTCGTTGCGCGGCGTGTTCCGCCGTGATTTCCCATCGTGGTGGGAGTGACCGGATATGGCCTGTCGAGTCCTGCGGAAGCGGGGATTCCGGGGGCTTGTGGGAGAAGGGGTGGAGAAGATCGGCATAATCCTTGGAGCTCGCGAGGCGAGCGTGTGTCCGTGTGGAGGGAGGGACGAAGCGTGACAGACCCGGAGGGTCGGCGGTGCCCGGAGTGCGGAGCACCCAGAGACGCCGACAACACGCCGTCCTGCGCCTGCGCCCGGCGCGCGGCCGAGGCCCTGCTCGAGACCCGCACGGCGGAGGCGGCAGCGGCGGAGGACTTCGACCCGCTGCGCATACGGCCGTACGTGGAGCTGGAGGGCGCCGACGCGGGCGCGACGATGCCGTTACGGACGGTCCGCCCCGAGGAACCTGCCAGGGACGCGACATCCGTGCCGCCGACTCCCGCGGAGGGTGGGCCCAGCACCCAGGATCTGCGGCTGTTCGAGGCGGAGCGGACGGAAGGTGAGCCGGGGGACGGCGTCGAAAGGCCACGCGGCCGTCGCCGTACCGTGCTGCTGGGCGCGGCCGGGGCGGTCGTCGCCGTGGTGGCCGCGGCGGGGCTGGCGAGCGGGCTGTTCTCCTACGAGCCGCCCTCCCGGGACGGCGCGCTGCCGCAGGACGTCCGCGCGAGCGTGCCGGACGCGTCGCCGAGCACGGCGTCGGTGACGCCGTCGGGCCGGGCGGCCCCGGTACGGCCGTCCGCCGCGCCGACTCCGTCCGTCAGCCCCTCGGCGTCCGCCTCACCGACGCCGTCCACGACTCCGAGTCCCGCGCCGACCCCGTCCCGCTCGCCGAAGCCGGCGACGACTCCGCCCACGGTCACGGCCACCGGCACCGTCGGCGCGCCGAACGCCCAGCCCAACACCCAGCCCCCGGTCCTGCGCCGCGGCTCCGAGGGCCCCGAGGTCACCGAACTCGAACAGCGCCTCACCCAGCTGGGCTTCTACACCCGCACACCCACGGGCCACTACAACGAGGGCGTCGAGGACGCGGTGACGAGATACCAGAAGGCCCGGGGCCTCAACGTCCCGGAGTACGGGGTGTACGACCTCGTGACCCGGGCGCACCTGGAGTCGGAGACGACCGAGCCGTGACGGTCGGGCGGGTCCGGCGACCGCGGTGCCCCGAAGGGGCGGGGTGCCGGACTAGCCGACGTACAGGCGGATCCCTCCGTCGGCGGTCGCCTCCACGCGCACCTGTGTGAGGTCCCGCACCACGACGTCCGGGTCGTGGAAGTCGGCGCGGGCCCCGACGCCCACCACGCGCATCCCGGCGGAGCGTCCGGCCGCGATGCCGGCGGCGGAGTCCTCGAAGACCACGCACTGCGCGGGGTCCACTCCCAGTTCGGCGGCGCCCTTCAGGAAGCCCTCGGGGTCGGGCTTGCTCGCGCCCACGCACTCCGCGGTGACGCGGATCTCGGGCAGCTCCAGGCCCGCCGCGGCCATCCGGGCCGTGGACAGGGCCACGTCCGCCGAGGTCACCAGCGCGTGCGGCAGGCCCCGCAGCGACTCCAGGAACCGGCCCGCCCCGGCGATCGGCACGACCCCGTCGACGTCCGCGGTCTCCTCCGCGAGCAGGCGGGCGTTGTCCGCGCGGTTCTGCTCCATCGGACGGTCGGGGAGCAGCAGCGCCATGGTCGCGTGTCCCTGACGTCCGTGCGCCACCTTCATCACCTCGCCGCCGTCCAGCCCGTGCCGCTCGGCCCAGCGCCGCCAGACGCGCTCGACGACGGCGTCGGAGTTCACGAGGGTGCCGTCCATGTCCAGCAGGAGGGCGCGGGCGGTGAGGACGGTGGGCACGGTGGTGACCGTCATCGGCAGCTCCAAAGCGTGGCGGAAGGGCGGGTCGAGCGGCCCCGGAAGGGACAAAGCGCCCCGCCCGCCGGTCAGGGAGAACAGGCGGGGACCACTTTGTTCCTCCACGGTACAAAACCGGACCGGCATCCGCCACCACCGGGCGGAGAGTTCACCGGCCGTTCAGCTCGGGGCACGGCCGCCGCGCGCCGCTCAGCCCGCGACCGCCTCCCACAGCCCCCACACCCCGAGCCCCAGCATCAGCAGCGCCGCGATCTTGGTGATGAGGGCCAGCGGCACCCGCTTCATCAGCGCCTTTCCGCCGACGATGCCCAGCCCGGCCACCGCCCACAGCGCCAGCACCGCGCCCAGACCGACCGACAGCGGGTCGTCGTACCGGGCCGCGAGGTTCGCCGTCATGATCTGCGTCAGATCACCGAACTCGGCGACCAGGATGAGCATGAAACCGGCGCCGGCGACCTTCCAGAAGGACTGGTCCTCGGGCCGGCGGATCTCCTCCTCGTCCTCGCCCTTCTGCAACAGCAGCATCGCGGCGCCGGCCAGGAACAGCACACCCGTCAGCGCGTGCACCAGCCGTTGCGGCAGCAGGGTCAGGACACTGCCGGCGGCCACGGCGAGCACGACATGCAGCGCGAAGGCGGCGGCGACGCCCGCGAAGACGTACGAGGCGCGGTAGCGCGTGCCGAGCACGAGCCCGGCCAGCGCGGTCTTGTCCGGCAGTTCGGCGAGGAAGACGACGCCGAAGACGAGCGCCGTGACGGTGATGCTGATCAAGAGGTCCTCAATCGGTCGGGCCGCCCCGCCGAGAGTGATCACGTCTTCGGGAAGACACCTCGGCACGGCAGCACACTGAGCACCCGCGCCATGGGCACGGGCATGCACTGCTTGCCGAAGGTCTCGCTGGCGGGGTCCCTGGGACCCGCCTCCGGGCGCCGGCTCAGACGAGCTGAGCAGTATGTCGACGACTCCGGCGAAGAGCTACTCCCCTTCTGCGCCCTCCATGGTACGCGACGCCCGGACGGGAGAAAGTTCGACCGTGAACCTTGTCGTGTCATGTACGCGTCACTAGCTTCTTACCGAACGCTCACCCGTCCGCAACACGGCGCGACGAGCATTCCCCTGCTCGCCCTTCAACGCCCCTGCCCCTCAAGGGAGTTCGCATGCCGAAGTTCTACGCGCGTCGACGGCTCAGCATACTCGCGGCTCTTACCGGTCTCATAGCCTCGGCGGCCCTCTTCGACGGTCCGGCCGCCTCCGCCGCCCTGCCCACCCCGGTCAGCGCCGCCACCGCCCGCGGCTACCTCGCCTCGCTCACCGTGGCCACCGAGAACCGCACCGGCTACAGCCGCGACCTCTTCCCGACCTGGATCACCATCTCCGGCACCTGCAACACCCGCGAGTACGTGATCAAGCGGGACGGCAGCAGCGTCGTCACCAACTCCGCCTGCACCGCGACCAGCGGCTCCTGGTACTCGCAGTACGACGGGGTCACCACCACCGACCCGAGCACCTTCGACATCGACCATGTCGTGCCGCTCGCCGAGGCCTGGGACTCCGGCGCCTCGGCCTGGACGACCGCCCAGCGCCAGGCCTTCGCCAACGACGTCACCCGCCCGCAGCTCATCGCGGTCTCCGCCAGTTCCAACCGCTCCAAGGGCGACGACGACCCGGCCGAGTGGGTGCCCGCCCGTTCCGCGTACCTGTGCACCTACGTCCGCGCCTGGGTCCAGGTGAAGTACTACTACGACCTCTCCGTCGACTCGGCCGAGAAGTCCGCGCTGCAGAGCGACCTCGCCGGCTGCTGATCGTTACGCACGGAGCCTCCCACCACACCTCCGCCGTTCCGTACGGTACGGAGCGACGGAGGAGGGTGAGCCGAAGGGGCGGCTCAGGCGCTCCGGAGGCGAACCCGACCAGAAAGAGGTGCGGTGATCTCGTGGCTGAGCTGCGTCTGGGGCCGTTGCTGAGGTACGTCGGCGGCTCGGGTGCGACCGTGTGGGTCGAGGCCGGCCGGCCGGGCACCGCCGAGGTGCGGTGTGCCGACGGCGCCTCCGGGACGGCCCGCACCTTCCAGATCTGCGGACACCACTACGCCCTCGTCCCGGTCACCGGACTCACGCCGGGGGCGGCGACGGCGTACGAGGTCTTCCTGGACGGCACGCGCGTGTGGCCGGCGCCCGACTCCCCTTTCCCGCCCTCCGTCATCCGCGTCCCCGCCGAGGACGAGGGCGTCCGCGTCTCCTTCGGCTCCTGCCGCTGGGCCGCGCCGGCCGCCGACGGCAACGACCCCGTCGGCCCGGACGCCCTGGACGCGCTCGCCCAACGCATCGCGGCCGACCCGGAGGGCGAACGCCCGGACGTGCTGCTGCTGTTGGGCGACCAGGTCTACGCCGACGAGGTCTCCGACGCCACCCGCCGCTGGCTCGCCGCCCGCCGCGACCTGAGCGAGCCGCCCGGCAGCCAGGTCGCGGACTACGAGGAGTACACCCGCCTCTACTACGAGTCCTGGCTCGACCCCGAGGTGCGCTGGCTGCTGTCCACCGTGCCGACGTGCATGATCTTCGACGACCACGACGTCGTTGATGACTGGAACACCTCCGCCGCCTGGCTCGACGACATGCGCACGACCGCGTGGTGGCAGGAGCGGCTGCTGAGCGGGCTGATGTCGTACTGGGTGCACCAGCATCTGGGCAACGTGTCCCCGGACGAGCTGGCGGCCGACCCGGTGTACGCGGCCGTACGCGAACTTCCCGACGGCACCGACGAGTTGCGCGCCCACGCCGGCCGGGCCGACGCCGACGCGGCCGCGGTGCGCTGGAGTTACCGGCGCGACTTCGGCCGGGTGCGGCTGCTGATGGTCGACTCGCGGGCGGCCCGGGTCCTGGAGGAGGAGAACCGGTCCATGCTCGACCCGGGCGAGGCCGCGTGGCTGCGCGAGCAGGTGCTGGACGCGCGGGAGTCGTACGACCACCTCCTCATCGGCACCTCGCTGCCCTGGCTGCTGCCGCACCTGGTGCACGACGCCGAGGCCTGGAACGCGGCCCTGTGCCGGGGCGACCGCGGGGCGCGCTGGGCGCGGTTCGGGGAGGATCTGCGGCGGAAGGCGGATCTGGAGCACTGGGCGGCCTTCCCGGCGTCGTTCGCCGCGCTGGCGGATCTGATCGCCGAGGTGGGCTCGGGGCCCGAGGCGCCGGCGACGGTGCTGGTGCTGTCCGGCGACGTCCATCACGCGTACGTGGCCGAGCCGACGTGGGTCACGGGCGCCGGCCCGGAGGCGCGGGTGCTCCAGCTGACCTGCTCACCGGTGCACAACGCCGTTCCACGGGCGATCCGCTTCGGCTTCCGCTTCGGCTGGAGCGCGGTGGCCCGCGCACTGGGCCGCCGGTTCGCCCGGCACGGCAGGTGCGCGCCGCCGCCGGTCAAGTGGCGCAAGAAGGGCGGGCCCTGGTTCGGCAACCAGCTCATGTCCCTTGCGCTGCAGGGCCGTTCGGCCCGGCTGCGGCTGGAGCAGGCGACGGAGCAGGGCGGGCTCACAACGGTGGTGGACTCGACGCTCACTTCCGGGTGAGCGGGCGAGCGGGAGCCGGATTCGGTCACGCTTTCGGGCGCCACCACAGCTATGGGAGCGCTCCCACATGCGTCGAACCCCGGGCGCCCCCGTAGAACGGCGCAGATCGGTTGGCCAATGTTGAACTCCCAACAACATAAGCGCCCGCCCTAGCATGAAGGCTCCGTTCGGTACCGCCGCTCCCCTGCCCCCTGGACACCTTCCTGTCATGACCACGACATAGGTGCCATCACCGAAGGAGAACCCCCCACATGTCCGCCCGCCTCAACACCGCCCAGCCCTACGTCCTCGGCCTGTTCCGCATCGTCGTCGGCCTGCTCTTCACCTGTCACGGAGCCGCCTCCCTCTTCGGCGTCCTCGGAGGCGCCTTCGGCCAGGGCGGGACCATCCCGGCCGGCACCTGGCCGTCCTGGTACGCCGCCGCGATCCAGCTCGTCTGCGGCGCCCTCGTCCTGCTCGGTCTCGCCACCCGCGCGGCGGCCTTCGTCGCCTCCGGCTCGATGGCGTACGCGTACTTCCGGGTGCACCAGCCGCACGCCCTGCTGCCGATCGAGAACGGCGGCGAGGCCGCGGCGATGTTCTGCTGGGCCCTTCTGCTGCTGGTCTTCACCGGTTCCGGCGCGTTCGCCCTGGACCGGCTGTTCGCCAGGCGCTCGTCGGCCGACGGCGAGCGGACCGCGCGACAGGCAGCGGTGACCGTCTGACGCACATCCGGGCGCGACCCCAGGTGAACGTCCTGTGCCGATCACACGTGCCCCCCGCGGAACTCCTGTCACAGCCCATGCGTACGCTGTATGGCTGTTGATGGCCGCCCCTGCCGCTCCCCCGCGACGCTGCGGCTCGGTACGGGCCACCGGGGGAGTTCACGGGGAGTCGTGGTGCTGGAGAGTCTGGGGTCGCTGACCGGCAGCCCTTGGATCTACGTCATGGTGGCGCTGTCGGTGCTGCTCGACGTGTTCCTGCCCGTCCTGCCGAGCGGGGTGCTGGTGATCACGGCCGCGACGGCGGCGGCCGCGGGCTCGGCGACCGGCACGGTGCCGCACCAGGTCCCGGACATCATCGCCCTCACCCTGTGCGCGGCCTGCGCCTCCGTCCTCGGCGACCTGGTCGCCTACCGCCTCGCCTGGCGCGGCGGCGAACGCCTCGACCGCGCCATCGCCCGCTCCCCCCGGCTCTCCGGCGCGCAGGAACGTCTCGGCGCGGCCCTGGCCCGGGGCGGCGGCGCCCTGGTCATCCTGGCCCGCTTCGCCCCGGCCGGCCGCTCGGTCGTCTCCCTCGGCGCCGGCGCCGCCCACCGCCGGGCACGCGACTTCCTGCCCTGGTCCGCACTGGCGGGCCTGGCGTGGGCGGTCTACAGCGTGGCGCTCGGGTACTACGGCGGCCAGTGGCTGGGTACGACGTGGCTGGCGACCGGGGTGTCGGTGCTGGCGCTGTTCGGGGCGGGGGCCGGGGCGGCGTACGTAGTGCGGCGGCCGGCGAAGGCGTCCTAGCGACTGACGGCTGCTTGGTTTTTCTGGCCGTTTGGTTTTTCTGGCCGCTTGGTTTTTCTGACCGCTTGGCTCTTCTGGCCGCTTGGCTTTCCGCCCTCAGGCCGACGCCTTCTGCCCCCGCACCTCGAGGCCGTCCAGCAGTTCCGCCGTGGCCCGCGCGATCACCTCGACGGCGTGGTCGAACACCTCCCTGTTGTGCGCGGCGGGCGCCCGGAACCCGGACACCTTCCGCACGAACTGCAGGGCCGCGGCCCTGATCTCCTCTTCGGTCGCCTCCTCGGGCAACACGGGCGGACGAAGTGTCTTGATGCTCCGGCACATGCGACCAGTCTCACGCATGGGATACGGCCCTGCCAGGCCCTTTGGGCGACCCCGGCAGAATGATCCCCGGTGAGGGGGCCACCGTGGCGGGGCCGACCGGACGAGGGGACGGCAAGGGTATGGCGAAGCGACTCAGCGTGGCGGTGTTGGGGCCGGGCGGCATCGGCGGGCTGCTCGGTGGGCTGTTGGGCCGGGCGGGGCATCGGGTGGTCTGTCTGGCCGGGGAGGGCACGGCGGAGGCGCTGCGGGCGGACGGCATCCGCGTGCGCAGCGGGGTCTTCGGCGACTTCACCGTCCCCGTCGAGGCGGACACCGTGCTGCGCGAGCCGGTGGACGTCTGCCTCGTCGCCGTCAAGCACACCGCGCTGGACGCGGCCCTCGACCGCGTGCCGCCCGCCGCGCTGGGCGACGCCCTCCTCGTCCCGTTCCTCAACGGCGTCGAACACCCGGCGGCCCTGCGGGCCCGCTACGCGCCGCACGTGGTCGCCCCGGCCGTCATCCGCGTCGAGTCGACGCGCCTGGCGCCGGGTGTGATCGAGCACGGCAGCCCGTTCGCCGAGGTCGACCTGACCGGCGAGACGGTCGACCGCGCCCGCCTTGACGCCCTGGCGGCGGTGCTCGGCGACGCCGGGCCCGTCACCCGCGTACTCGACGACGAGACGTCGGCGCTGTGGGCCAAGATGTCGTTCCTGGCACCGTTCGCCCTGCTCACCACGCGGTACGGGCTCCCGCTGGGCGAGATCCGTACCCGACACCGCGACGAACTGACCGCCCTGGTGGAGGAGACCTCCGCGGTGAGCCGAGCCTGCGGCGGCCCGGCGGACCCGGCGCAGGCGCTCGCGCGCTACGACGACTTCCCGCCGCAGAGCAAGTCCTCCATGCAGCGTGACGCCGAGGCGGGCCGACCGCTCGAACTGGACGCCATTGGCGGGGCGTTGCTGCGGGCGGCCGATCGACACGGACTCAGTGTGCCGGTGGCGTCCCGACTGGTGCGGGAGCTGACGGCCGCCGGGCACTGAGGACGCGGCTCGCGGGCGGGCTCCGGGCTCCGGGCTCCGGGCTCCGGGCTCCGGGCTCCGGGCTCCGGGGGCATGCTCGCGCGTCAGAGCCGGGTCCTGAGCGCGCCGCTCCCTCGACAGCGCCAGGTCCTGAACATGCCGCTCGCACGACAGCACCGGGTCCGTCAGGGCGCTGGGCGGTGCGGCTCGCGCGTCAGCGCCAGGTCCCGAGCATGCCGCTCCCGCGACAGCACCGGGTCCGTCACGGCGCTGGGCGGTGCGGCTCCCGCGAGGCCTGTCAGGGTGCCTCGTGCAGGTCCGTGCGCCAGTCGTTGGACTTGATCGGGTGGCCCTTCGGGTACTCCAGGTCGACCGGGCCGAGGAGGGTGAACCCGGCCCGCCGGCACACGGAGTTCGACGGGGCGTTGTCCACCTTCGGGAAGGCGTGCAGATAGCGGTGCTCACCGGCCTCCCGGGCGGCGGCCATGACGCCCCGGGCCGCCGCGACGGCCAGCCCGCGTCCCTGGAACTCGGGCAGGACGCCCCACCCCGCCTCCCAGACCACGCCTTCCCGCCATTCCCGCTCCCAGAAGCCGACGGACCCGACCGTCTCCCCGCCCTCCGCCGTCACGACCCGGTACATCTGCCCCGGCTCCACCGCGAGGTAGCGGCGGTGGCGCGCGGCGACCTTCTCCTCGCTCTCCGGCCCACCCAAGTGCTCGGTCATCTCGGAGCTGTTGAGCCTGCGCAACAGCCACAGGTCCCCCTCTCCCCATGGCTCGAGTCGCACCTGCTGCTCCCCGCCCGTGATATCCATGCCGCCACCCTAGGACCCGGGTCTGACAGTCCCCCCGCTCTGGCCAAACGGGCTGTCCGGTTCGGTGCCGGTGAGCGCACGGCTGGCGTCCCACAGACGGGCCGCGACCGTCGTGTCGGTGAGGTGGGTCCAGAGCGCTTCCTCGCGGGGCGTGCCCCTCAGACCGAAGTGACGGGGGCCCCACAGTCGCCGTCCGCGCACGGTGGGGTCGAGGACCGCCCGGACGGCCGGCCAGGCACCGGCGTCCTTGCCCTGGACGAGGAGGGCGGCGGGGGCCGCGCGCAGACGTGCGGCGGCGGTCACCGCGGGCAGCGCCGGGCGGGCGGGGGTGAGGGCGTCCAGGGCGCCGCCGGGGTGGACCACGACGCTGGTCACCGTACTGCCGTGGGCGCGCAGCCGGCGGTCGAGTTCCAGGCCGAAGTACATCTGCGCCAGCTTGGAGCGTCCGTAGGTGCGCTGGGGCCGATAGTCCCGGCGGGACTGCAGGTCGGCGAGGTCCAGCCGTTCCGACTTCGCGGCGAAGCTGCCCACGGTGACGACACGGGCCGCCGGCGCGGCCGCCAGCAGCGGCATCAGGTGGGCGGTGAGCGCGAAGTGGCCGAGGTGGTTGGTGCCGAACATCAGCTCATGGCCGTCCCCCGTCTCCCGGCGCGGCGGGTCGTCGAGCGCGACCCCGGCGTTGAGGACGACCGCGTCGAGCTGTTCCGCCTCCAGCGCCCCCGCCGCCGTACGCAGCGACGCCTGATCGGCGAGGTCCAGCCGCAGGGCCCGGACCCGCGCGCCGGGCAAGCGGGACCTGATCGACTCCAGGGCGGTCCCGGCCTTCGCCGGGTCCCTGCTGCCCAGCACGACGGTGGCCCCGGTGGCGGACAACTGCTCGGCGGCGAAGTAACCGATGCCCGCGTTGCCGCCGGTGACCAGGAACACCCTGCCCTCGGCGCGCGGTGGGCGGTGGACGTCCCAGGCGGACGGGCTGGAGGACGTGAACGACATGAGACGGGCTCCCTTGCCACGGATGCTGCGAACGGATGCCACCCACCCTTCCGGCGCCCGCCGACACATCGCCCACCGATCACCGACAGCCGCGCCCCACGGCCGACATCCCACCGACAGACCGCTCGGCCGTCTCACCCGGCTCGACAGAGGATGTCGAGAACGGCCCACCGCCTCCTTCCCGGAGGCGGACGGACCACCCGGACCGCCCGCCTCACCCAGCACCCAGCACCCAGCACCCAAGGAGCCCCGGCATGACGATCCAGCGGATGGACAACGTCCTCATCGTGGTCGACGACCTCGACGCCGCCATCGCCTTCTTCGTCGAACTCGGCATGGAACTGGAGGGCCAGGGACCCGTCGAGGGTCCGTGGGTCGAACAGGTCATCGCGCTGGACGGCGTCCGGCAGGACGTCGCCATGCTGCGCGTCCCGAGCGGACACGGCCGCATCGAGCTGACGAGGTTCCACACGCCGAAGGCGATCACCGCAGAACCGAAGGACGCGCCGGCGAACACCCTGGGCATCCGTCGCGTCATGTTCGCCGTCGACGACCTCGACGCCACCCTCACCCGCCTGCGCGCCCACGGCGCCGAACTCGTCGGCGAGGTGGTCCGGTACGAGAACGTCTACCGCCTCTGCTACGTCCGCGGTCCCGAGGGCATCCTCGTCGGACTCGCCGAGGAACTCGGCTGACGGGCGGCGCGATGAGTTCGAGGGCCCGTGGCGGTCTTGAACGGACGTAGCGGCAGGGTGACCTGTGACCTCGCGATCTCCATCGACGGATACTCGGCGGGGCTCAACCAGAGCGAGCAGCGGCCGTTCGGCGACGACGGCGGTGACGGGTGGGGCGACCGGCTGCACTCCTGGATGTTCGAAGCGCCCGACGAGAACCAGACCGAGCTGGGGCGGATGACGGCCGCCAAGGCGTTCGTCATGGGACGCAACATGTTCGGCCCGGTGCGGGGCGAATGGGATCGGGCGTGGAACGGCTGGTGGGGCGAGGAGCCGCCGTTCCACGCCCCGGTCTTCGTGCTCACCCACCACCCGCGCGAGCCGCAGCCCATGAAGGGCGGGACCACGTTCCACCTCGTCACCGACGGAATCGAAGCCGCGCTGGCACGCGCGTGAAGCGGTCGGGGGGGCGACGTGTCCGTGCAGGGCGGTGCGGTCACCGTCGACCAGTACCTCGCCGCGGGCCTGGTCGACGAGCTGCGGCTGCACATCGTGCCGTTCACGCTCGGCGCCGGTACGCGGTTGTTCGACGGTGTCACCGCTCTGCGCCTCGAGCAGGTGGAGTCCCGGGCGGCGACCGCGGTCACCCATGTGAAATGTCGCGTGCGGCCCTGAGCGGAGGGCGGTGGTAGGGAACGCCACCGCCCGCACTCCGGTCACCCTCGTTCGTGTGAACCCCCCGAAGGAACTCGCATCCCAAATTCGAACAGGCGTAGCATTGCGGCGTGGCAACGACCTATGACTTCCCCAGTGACCTCCTCGCCGGTCAGGAGGAGCTGCATCAGGTCCGGGCCGAGCTGTCGGCCCTGCTCAAGCGTCTCCCCTGGTCGGTCGAGCCCCTGGACGGTTTCAGTGACACCGGCGGCTGGCGCAAGGTGGAGCGGCCCGCCTCCCCGGGCTGGACGCCGGACGAACAGGCCGAGGTCGAGAAGCTCCGCCGCCGTGAGCACGAACTGGCGGTGTTCGTCACCACGCACCGCTTCTGGACCGAGGTCGCGACCGACGACCGGGTGGACGCCCGCACCAGGCTGAAGCACGCGCGCGGGGAGAGGGAGACGACGCGGGAGTGAACGCGGAAGACCCCGGCCGAGACGGCCGGGGTCTTCTCGTCCTGTGGGCGCGGACGGTTTCGAACCGCCGACATCCTGCTTGTAAGGCAGGCGCTCTACCCCTGAGCTACGCACCCGAGACGAGTCGACAGCCTACCTTGCCGGAGGCAGTGCCCCGCAAACCCGTTTCGAACATCCCGCCCGGTACATCCTGCCCGGTCGGGGGGATAACCCCACCCCGCATCCGGGAGCGTTCCGGATCCCCCTGCGGCCCCCCGCTCCGTACGGTCGTAGAGCCTCAACAGTCCGTTGCGGGAAGTCTTGCGGGACATCCGTCCCAGGGGGAGATCGACTCATGGCCAGTCGCAGCAACGTCGCCCGGGTGGCCCTGGCCGCCGCCGCGGTCACGCTGATCGGGGGCACCGCCGCGTGCGGCGCGTCCGCCGGGGACGACAAGACGCCGGACCACCGGACGTTCGGGCTGCAAGGGAAGACGCTCACCGTCGACTCCGACGACTCGGCGCTGGAGATCGTCGCCGCGGACGGCAACAAGGCGGGGCAGGTCGAGGTGACGCGGTGGTTCCAGGGGACCGTGGCGATCGGCAAGGCCCCCCGGGTGACCTGGTCGATGAAGGACGACCGGCTGACGCTGCGGATGAAGTGCTCCGGTGTCGTCGCCGACTGCTCGGCCAGGCACCGGATCGAGGTCCCGCGCGGGATCACCGTGAAGGTCGAGGACGGCGACGGAAGCGTGCGGGCCCGTGGCTTCGAGGACGCCCTGAGCATTCGTACGAGCGACGGATCCGTGCACGTCAGCGACTCCACCGGACCCCTGACGCTGCGCACCTCCGACGGATCCGTGCACGCCGACGTCTCCTCCCGGCAGGTCCGGGCCGCGAGCGGCGACGGCTCGCTGCACCTCACCCTGGGCGCCGTACCGGACCTCGTCGACGCCGGCACTCACGACGGTTCCGTCACCGTCGCGCTGCCCCGGGCCACGTACCGGGTGACCACGAAGACCGGTGACGGTTCGGTGGACGTGTCGGTGCCCCGGGACGACTCCAGCTCGCACGTCGTCTCCGCGCGCACCTCCGACGGCAAGGTCACGGTGAAGACCGTGAACTGACCGGCCCGTGTGTTCGTCCTTCACGGGTGGGAGAATGAAACCCGGTACCCGCCAGGACGGATGACAGCACGGGAGAGGGATGTGACGGCGACACCTTCGAAGCCGTACTCGCCGTCGGTGCCACGGGCACACCGCAAGGCGCTCACGGACACCCTCACCCTCCTCGCCCTCCCCCTCGTCGCCGCGCCCGTGCTGCTCGCCGCGTTCGCCGGCGGCGGCACCCGGCGCTGGTTCGGCGGGCGGGCGGAGAGCCAGCGGGCGGAGGCGCAGGCGGCGAAGGACGCGGCGGCGGCCGCGTTCTACGAGCTGGACACCGCCCAGCGGGACCTGCGGATCTCCATCGAGACGATCACGGCCGTGGACGACTCCCCCGCCGCCCGGCGGGTCGTCTCCGACTTCGAGGCGCTGGGCCGGCGCATCGACGAGGTCAGCCACCGCTACATCGACGCCGTCGACGCCCACGACCTCGACCGCGACGACCTGGAGGCCTCGGCCGCCGCGCAGGCGCGCACCGAGCTGACCCGGGCCAAGGACGAGCTGGTGAACGTCAAGCGGGAGCTGGAGCGTTTCAGCGACGGCCTCGGCCCGCTCCTCGGCAAGGCGGAGACCCAACTGGCCCGGCTGGCACCGGCGGTGGAGCGCGCCCGGCAGGGGCTGCTGGCCGCCTCGAACGCCCTGGACGCGGTCCGGGGGTCGGGCCTGAGGGCGGACGATCTCGCCGCGCGCCTCGCCGCCCTCGGCCCCGAGCTGACCAAGCTCAACCAGGGCGCCGGACAGCACGGCGTCCCGCAGACGCTGGAGCGGGCCGAGCGGGTGGCCCGGGAGGCCGGGGCGGTACGGGCGGAGGCCGAACGCCTGCCCGAGAAGGCGGCCGAGATCGACCACCGTCTGGTCTCCCTGCGCACCCGCGCCCAGGCGCTCACCACGCGCGCGGGCCAGGTGGAGCCGGTCCTCAGCGAGCTGCGGCGCCGCTTCTCGGCGGCCTGCTGGCAGGACCTGCAGCACGTGCCGGAGCAGGCCGCGGAGAACGTCCGGCAGGCCGAGCTGAAGCTGAAGGAGGCCCAGGCGGCCCGCGACGCCCAGCGCTGGCCGGACGCCACGGCCCTGCTGTCGACGGTGCGGGCGCTGCTGAACACCACCGACGAGTCCGTCTCGGCGGCCCGGGACCGCCTCCAGCGGCTGAACGCCGTGCAGAAGGACCCCCAGCAGGAGATCGACAGAACCCGCTTCGCGATCCGGGACGCGCAGCGCCTGGCGATGACGGGCCGGTCCACGCCGGATCCGCGCCACGCGCGCCCCTTGGACGACTCCGTGGCCCGGCTGGAGAGGGCGGTCACCGCCCTGGAGGGCCGCCACCCCGACTACTGGCACTTCCTGACGGAGACGGAGGCGGTCCGCCGCACGGTCGCGGACGTGGTCGCGCGGATCCGGGAGGAGCGTGGGGGCGGCCACTGAGCGACCGCCCCCGGTGCAGCCGGACTAGCTGCGGTAGGCGTAGTACGCCGAGTTCGGGTACGAGGCGATGAGGCTCGACAGCGACCGCCGGTAGGTGTCCGTGTCGTGGTACGTCAGATACGGCACGCCACTGGAGCTGCGGTACGTCGTCATCATGGTGTGGTCCTTCGACCCGTCCTTGTCGAAGTCCATCTGCAGCACGTCCCCGAGGTCCATCTGGTACGCGTTGGCCAGCGCGGTCGTCCGCTTGGCGGTCTGCGTGAACCACGACCACTCGTTGACGCCGATCCAGGTGTCGGTGTCACTCGACGTCCCGGAGTTCCAGGTGCCGTACTCCTGGGTGGAGCTGGTGACCTTCTTCCAGCCGCCCGCGAACAGCGACTGGCTGATGAAGTTGGTGCAGTCACCGCCCATGCCGTTGTACTTGCGGTACGCGGTGTTGTAGTTCTTCCAGTACTTCTCCGCGTAGGTCACCATCGCCGAGTAGTTGTACGGCGCCGACGTGCCGAGGTTCTTCGGGGCCGCCGGTGCCGGGTAGGTGATCGCGGCCCGGGGCGCGTCGATGACGGCGCTCGGGCGGACCTTGGTCGCGGAAGCGGCGGGGGCGGGCTCGTTGACGGGGCGGGGGCCGGTGTCGGTGAGGCGCTCACCGGTGAGCTGCCAGCCGCCTTCCGCCCCGGCGGTGAAGGTGAGTTCGTGGTGCGCGGTGAAGCCGGTGGTCGCCGGCTCGTCGCCGCGTATCCTCGCGTACGTCAGCGTGGTGGTCTCGGTGACCTGGACGGTGGCCGTACGGCCGTGCAGCTTCGCGCTGTTGACGGTGACCTTGGTGTCGGCGGCGGTGTAGGCCTCGCCGAGGGCGGCGAGCCGCGAGCGGGTGCCGCGCAGCGACGACACCGCCCCGGACTCGGACGTGGCCAGGGCCGACGCCAACCGCACGCCGCCGGTGGCCTTCAGGGAGGTGCGGGCGGCCGGCTGCGGGGTGTCGAGCAGCGCGGCCGTTCGGTCGGTGAGGACGGCGTCCGCGATGCGGCCGAAGGCACTCGTGGTGGCCGCGTTGAGGGCGGGCGCCGAGGCGTCGGCCGCGTGGGCCGCGGTCACGGGGAGCAGGGCGGTGGAGAGGGCCACGGCGGCGACTGCGGCCGCGGAACGACCTCTGGCCGCACGGGTGTTGCTGGGGCTCACTGGTGCTTCTCCTAGGAGTGGGGGGTGCTTCATTTCACGACCGTCGACCAGTCGGGCTGCTGCGCGGGGTCCAGAGCGCGCAGCTGCGCGAGGGTCTCGGGCTTCTGCACGTCCAGCCAGTCGGCCAGTTCCTTGAAGGACACGCATTTGACGCCCTTCTTCGTGCAGACGTTCTTGACGACCTGGTCGACGGCCTTCATGTAGATGCCGCCGTTCCAGTCCTCGAAGTGGTTGCCGATGAACAGCGGGGCGCGGCTGCCGTAGTACACGCGGTCGAAGCCGGCCATGTAGGAGTCGACGGTCTGCCGCTCCCACTGCGGGTAGTCGGCGGAGTTGCCGTCGGTCTCGCCCTCGGACTGGTTGGCGAGGAAGTTGAAGTCCATCGACAGGCCCTGGTACTTGCCGCCCTCGTACGGCAGCAGTTGCAGCGGGAAGTCCCAGATGCCGTTGTTCTTCTGGGGCCAGATCTGGAAGCCGCCGGGCGAGGAGGCGTCGTAGCGCCAGCCGTAGCTCTTGATGGCCTTCAGCAGGTTCTTCTGGCCCTCCAGGCAGGGGGCGCGGCCGCCGGTGACCTCCTTGGTGAACTCGAAGGGGAGGGCGGCGACGTCCTTGAGGCCGGTGTTGGTCTTCCAGTGCTCGACGAACGTGAAGAACTGGTCGATCTCGCTCTTCCACTCGGCGACGCTCCAGTCGCCGCCGCCCTTCTTGCCGCAGAAGTGGCCGTTGAAGTGGGTGCCGATCTCGTCGCCCTGGAGGTAGGCCAGGCGCAGCTGGTCCAGGGTGTCGCGGATGTGGTCGTCGGTGGCGTAGTCGATGGCGGCGGAGCCGACCGGGTGCTGGGGCGGGTGGTAGAGCTTGGCCTTGCTCTTGGGCAGGAGGTAGATGCCGGTGAGGAAGAACGTCATGTGGGCGTCGTACTTCTTCGCCAACTCGCGGTAGTGGGAGAAGAGATGGTCGCTGCCCTCCAGCGCGCCGTCCCAGGAGAAGACGACGAACTGGGGCGGTTTCTCACCGGGTTTGAGCGGTACGGGCTTCAACTGGCCGGGCTGGGGGCCGGTGTAGGCGGTGGAGCCGTCGCCGAGGGTGTCGGTCTGTCCGTTCCAGGTCGTCGAGGGGGTGGGGCTGGGGGCGACGGTGGGGGGCCGGCCGGTCGCGGCGGCGGGCTCGGTGTGGTCCTGGCGGGTCAGGATGAGGGAGGTGGCGACCAGGCAGGCCACGACCAGGAAGGGGGCCAGGGTCATGAACCACAGCCGGGTGGTGCGGCTCTCGGTCGCTCCGCCGCGCCGGCCGGCGGACGGTTCCCTGCCGGGCATGCGGTCTTCACGGGGCATGCGGTGCTCATTCTGCGAGGGGGGTGGGGGGTGTGGTGCGCGGGCCCGGGGGTCAGCCGAGTCCCATGGCGCGCGACCAGACGGCGTACGGGACGCTGCCGGCCGGTGTGCCGCCGAGGCCCTTGAGCGGTAGTGGCTCCAGGGACTCGGTGAGGTCCATGCGGTAGACGACGACCGCGGTCGAGACGGAGCCGGCGCTGCCGGCGTACCAGGCGGCGGTGTCGTCCGCGGTGGTGCCGGGCTTCCCGGCGGCCGTCGGGGTGGCGACGGTGGGGTGGGCGCTGTTGAGGGCGTCCGTGAGCGCCTGGGTGACCTGTTCGGCCACCCGCGCGCCCATCGCCCGGCGGGCCGCGGGGGTTGTCAGCGGGACCGGCGCGCCGTTGCGGGTGATACGGCGTACCGAGTACGGCTCGGTGTGCTTTCCGTCGGCGGCGAAGGTGGCGTATCCGCTGGCCATCCGGATGGCGCTGGGGGTGGAGTTCCCCAGGGACAGCGCGGGCACCTGCGGTCCGATGCTGGAGGGGAGCAGTCCGGCGGCCTGGGCGGTCTTACGCACCGTGTCCAGGCCGGTGTCCATGCCGAGCTGCATGAACGGCGTGTTCACGGACTGGGCGAGCGCCCTGCCGAGGGAGATCGGCCCGTAGGACCTGTTGCCGTCGTTGTGCGCGGTGACGACTTTGCCGCTGCGGTCCCAGTACGGCCCCTCGGGTGTGGTGACGGGCACGTCGTCGTTGCCGTCGTACACGGTCTGCGGGGTGACGGGGGTCGGCGGGCCGGTGCGGGTCTTGCGCACGCCGTGCTCGAGACCGGCCGCGTAGACGAACGGCAGGAACGCCGAACCGGCCTGCACGGTAGCGGCGTTGGACTCGTTGAAGCCCTGCGTACGGTGGTCGGGGCCGCCGTAGACGGCGAGGATGCGGCCGTCGGTGGCGACGGAGGCGGCGCCGTAGTGCGCGGTCCTCGCGGCCTTGGGGTCGCTCTTCAGCGCCTTCTTGCGGGCCGCCGCGACGGCGTCGGTGAGCGCGCTCTCCCGTTTGCGGTCGAAGGTCGTGTAGATCTGGTAGCCGCCGAGGTCGAACTGCTTGTCCGAGATGTGCCCGGCCTTCTTGGCGTACTGCTGCGCCAGTTCGACCAGGTAGTCGCTCTGCTTTCCGGTGTCGTACACGCGGGCCGACTTCAGCGGCTCGGGGAACGTGCGGTACTTGGCCCGCTCCCGCGCGGACAGCTTGCCGGTCTTGACCATGCGGTCGAGGATCCAGGACCAACGCTCAACGGCCCGCTTGTGGTTGGCCGCGGAGAGGGTGGGGTCGTAGAGCCCGGCGCCCTTCAACAGGGAGGCGAGGAAGGCGGCCTGACTGACGTTCAGACGGGTGACGTCCTTGCCGTAGTAGGCCTGGGAGGCGCGCTGGATGCCGTAGGTGCCGCGGCCGAACCAGCTGGTGTTGAGGTAGCCCTGGAGGATGTCGTCCTTGCTCATGCGGTTGTCGAGCTTGAGCGAGATCATCGCCTCGGTGAACTTGCGGCTGAGGGTCTGGTTCTGCGTCAGGTAGACGTTCTTGACGTACTGCTGGGTGATCGTCGAGCCGCCCTCGGTGACCCCCTGGCCAACCGTGCTCCACAGGGCGCGGGTCAGGCCCTTGAGGGAGATGCCGGGGTCGGAGTAGAAGCTCTCGTTCTCGGCGGCGAGCACCGCCCAGCGGACGTCCTCGGGGATGTCCTTCAGCGGCATGGCCTGCCGCCGTACCCATCCGGTACGGGCCATGGGGGTGCCGTCGGACCAGAAGTAGACGTTGTCCTGCTGCGTGGCGTAGCTGTTGAGGTTGCGCGGTATGTCGGTCGCGGCGTAGGCCACGACCAGGAACATGCCCGTCAGCCCGACGGCTCCCAGGAAACCGCCGAGCCACTGCCGCCAGGAGGGCAGCCAGCGGCGCCAGCCGCTACGGCCGGGGCGGGGGTAGGCGGGGCGTAAGCGGCGTAACGCCGTCCGGGGGGACCGTTTGGGTGCCGCGCGGCGGCGGCGCGGGCGGCGGTGGTCAGCCGGCCGGCCCGCGTGTTGTGCTGTCCCGGTCACGACCGGAAAATATCAACGATCTTCGCATCTTCTCCACACGCGAATCCGCCAGGAACGACCACATACCGAACAGTACGGACCATGGCCACCTTGTGACTTGAGTCACAGGTTCCGCCTTTATCCCCCCGCTAACCTGGGCACATGCCTCGATACGAATACCGCTGCCGGAGCTGCGGCGACACCTTCGAAGTCAGCCGGCCCATGGCCCGCTCCGCCGACCCCGCGACCTGCCCCGCCGGACACGAGGACACGGTGAAGCTCCTGTCGACGGTGGCCGTCGGCGGCACGGCGTCCACCCCCGCGCCGGCGCCGAGGGCCGGCGGCGGGGGTGGAGGCGGCTGCTGCGGCGGAGGCTGCTGCGGCTAACCGGCCGTCGCGCCGGTCGCCTTGAGGAACTCCCGCAGGATGCGCTCCCCCGCCAGGACGCCCCGCTCCGGCAGCGCCGTGATCGCGGGGGCCGTCCAGTCGGCCTCCGCCAGCTCGCCGTGGCCCGGGCGCCAGCCCCGGTCCGCGGCGAGGAGCAGGTCCGCGTCCAGCAGGGAGTCGCCCGCCGCCAGGGTCAGCTCCGCGCCCGTCCTGCGCGCGACCTCCCTCATCGCCGCGCTCTTGGTGAGGGGCTTGGGCACGGCGTAGATCTTGCGGCCCTGGAGGGACACCGTCCAGCCGCGGTTCTCCGCCCAGACCGCGAGCTCCTTCACCCACTCCTCCGGCAGCAGCTCCCGCTCGACGACCAGATAGGCGAACAGGTCCTCGGCGACCCGGTGTTTGCGCACCCAGACCGGGTCGGCCGTGGCCAGCAGATGCTCGCGGACCTCGTCCAGCGGGGCGCACTCGTCCGCCAGCCGGGCCGTGACCCGCCGGTGCCAGTCCAGGTCGGAGACGCCGTCCACCATCAGATGGCCGCCGTTCGCGCAGATCGCGTACGTCGGGGCCGGACCCGGCAGGTTGATGCGCAGGTACTGCTTGCGGGTACGGGTCGTCGTCGGCACGAACACCGCCGCGTCACCCAGGTCGGTCAGCAGCGCGGCCGCCGTCTCCGTCATGAACGACAGCGGCCTGCTCTCGTGCACCTCCACACAGAGCAGCCGGGGCGCCCGCGCGTCCGGCATGGTCAGCGCTAGGGCCGCCGGGGAGTAGATCAGCGTCCGGTCGAGGTCGCTCGCCACCAGCACCGGCATCAGACGTTCACCGCCCGGCCGTCGGCGCCGGTCGCACCGCGCGTGTACTTCGGGTGGATCAACCCGACACAGCTGTACGGCAGTTCGTCGACCTCCTCGACGGGCACCCCCCGCTGCCCGGCCAGCAGCCGTACGTGGTCCAGGTCGGCGCCCGCCCCGGCCCGCGCCAGGATCTTCCACGGCACCCGGCGCAGCAGCACGCGTGTCGTCTCGCCGACGCCCGGCTTGACGAGGTTGACGTCGTGGATGCCGTACTCCTCGCTGATCCGCTCGACGGCCGCCCAGCCCTCCCAGGTGGGCTCGCGGTCACCGGACAGCAGCTCCTTCGCCTGCGCGTCCACCTCGTCCATGACCTCGGGGAAGCGGGCGGCCACGGCGTCGACGAACTCCAACGAGACGTCCGCGCCCGCCAGTTCGCGGTAGAACTTGGCGCCGTGGAAGTCGTGCGGGCCCACCAGGTCCGCGCGCAGGACCGTGCGGGAGACCAGGCCGGAGACGGTCGAGTTGAGGCAGGCCGAGGGGATCAGGAAGTCCTCCCGGGTGCCGTAGGTCCGTACGCAGGAGCCCGGGTCGGCCAGGACCGCGATCTCCGGGTCGAAGCCGGTGATCTCGTCGGAGGCCTCGAACTCCTTGACGGCGTCGGCGAGTTCGCGGGTGATCGCGCCCTTGCCGGTCCAGCCGTCGACGAAGACCACGTCCCGCGGGTCGTGGTGAGCGGCCAGCCAGCGCAGGGCGTTGGCGTCGATGCCGCGTCCGCGCACGATGGAGACGGCGTAGTGCGGCAGGTCCAGTCCGTGCCGGAACCGGGCCCAGCGGCGCATCAGGACACCGACGGGGGTACCGGCGCGGGCCAGCGAGACCAGGACGGGCCGGGGCGACCGCTCGGCCAGCACGAGCTCGGTGACGGCGCCGACCGCCTGCGCGAGACGGGACGCGGTCGACTCCAGGGCCGCGTGGAAGAGCTCCTGGTACTGCTCGCTGGGCTGGTACTCCACCGGCAGCGACTCGGCGTAGTGCGCGCCGCCGCTCTGGATGGCCTCCTCGCGCTCCTCGGTCGGCGCCTCCAGCGTCACGTCCGAGAGGTCCCGCAGCAGCCAGCCGACCTCGTCGGGCGGGTACGAGGAGAAGGCGGGGCCGCGGAGGGGCTCGGGCAGCATGGCGTGCCTTTCGGGGACGTCGGGGACGTACGAGGGCACGACCACGAGCAGGACGTGCGGGGTGTGGGCGGCGAGCTGGGCCAGCAGGCCGTCGGGGGCGTGCAGGTGCGGGGTGTCGGCGAGCGAGTCGACCACGGCGACGACCGCGTCGAATCCGGCACCGGCGACGTTGTAGACGTAACGGTCGCCGGGGCCGTCGGCCGGGTCGTCGTGGGCGGGGAAGACGAGGCGGCTGCGGATCGCGTAGCCCGGGTCGTCCACGGCCAGGACCGGTGAGCGGGTCGTGGTGGAGTAGGTGACCTCGGCGTCGGATATCTGCTCCAGCTCGCGGGCGAGGCGGAGGGGGGCGTACATCAGCTCTTCGAAGCCGAGGATGTGGACGCGGTGGGCGTCTGGGGGGAGGGCCTCCGCGAGGCGGGCGGCCATGGCGGGGAGGGCGTGTTCGAGGCGGGTGCGCTGGGTCGGGGTGAAGCCGTGACGGCCGCCGTCGGGGAGGTTGCGGGGCCAGAGGAGGTCCACTCGGTGGGGTGCCGGGTGCGGGTGCGTGGGGGCTGGTCGCGCCCACGCGGCGGTAGCCGCAGATTCAGCGCAGCCCCGCGCCCCTGACGCGTCTTCGTACCGCGCGACGAGTTCTTGCCCCTTCTCCAGCACTCCCTCCGGGAGGCGTACGGTCCCCGAAGCCGCCGTCACCAAGTCCACCCTCGCGCCTATCTCCCTCGCGAAGTCCTCCAGGCGGCCCGCGTCCTCGGGTGAGCGCATGTCGACCAGGGCCACCACCACGTACCGGTGTCGTGGATAGCGGTCGTGGAGGGCGCGCACGGTGTTGAGGACCGTGTTGCCCGTCGAGAACTCGTCGTCGACCAGGACCAAGGGGCCGGTTCCGGCGAGCAGGGCGGGGTTCTCGGGGAGAAGGAGGTGGGAGGTGGCGTGGGAGTGGGACTCCTCGAAGCCGCCGGCGGGGGCCACGCCCGGTACCGGGCGGCGGGTGGAGTGGAGGTAGGGGGCCAGGCCCAGACCGTCGGCCACTGAGTGGCCGAGGCCCGTCGCCGTTTCCGCGTAGCCGAGGACGACCGACTCGGCCGCCTCCTCGGCGCCCAGGAGGGCGCGTACCCGGCGGCCCAGGGCGAACCCGTGGCCGTAGACGACCGACGGCGACTGCGGGACGTGTTTGCCCAGGACGTTGGAGACGAGGAGGTGCGCCCGCTTGGGGTTGCGGCGCAGGGCCAGGCCCAGGAGGTCTTTGAGCTCGTCGTCGCCCACGAGTTCGATCCCGAGTCGCTCGGCGACCCAGGTCCCGGACCAGACCCCGTCGTTCACTGCGTTGATCATGATTCCCTGGTTGGTGAGGTTCAGCCGGGTATGCCGGCGGCGAGCAGGTCCACGAAGCTGACGTCCTCGCGCGCGACGCCGAAGACCTCGGCCCGCAGCATGGTCCGCTCGGCCCAGGCGCGGTGCGGCTTCACCTCGTTCATCTTGTTCGTGTACGCCGATCTGAGCACGCCCCCGCCGCCCCGCTCGGGCCGCAGGATGTCCGCGGCGTCGCTGAACTCCTCGTGGCTGACCACGGACAGCGCGTGCACGGGCAGGACGTGGGTGGGGTGGATGCAGGTCTTGCCCAGCAGACCGTTGGCCTGGTCCAGGGAGATCTCCCGCAGCAGCCCGTCCATGGCGTGCTCGATCAGTTTCTCGCGCAGTTCGACGGCCTGCCCCTCGAGGAAGGGGCTGGTGCGCAGGAGCGGCTTGAACATGCGCTCCGGTACGCGGAAGTACTCCCAGACCGGCCCGGTCACCGTGAAGCCGGTGCCGTCGGCCCGGCCCAGCATGTTCACCACGTCGGCGATCACGGAGGCGACGATCTGGACGTCGTAGGCGGTCATGTCGGGGGCCCGGCGCAGGCCGTAGGAGGCGCAGAAGTCGGTGACGCCGAGGCGCAGCGCGAGCACGCGGTCGCGGTACTTGTCGACGGTGCGGGCGATGCCCTCCAGGGCGGCCACCCGCGACTCCCGGTACATCAGCTCGGGGGTCTCGAGGACGGGCATCCCGAACAGCCGGTGGCCGCTCGCGCTCTCGGCGTGCGCCAGGGCCTCCAGGAAGGGGATGCCGCGCTCCTCGGTGAACTTCGGGAACACGAATCCGGACAGCAGCCGCACGTCGGCGCCCAGTCGCGCCACGAGATCGGGGATCTGCTCGGCGGCGCGGACCCGGATGAACAGCAGCGGAAGCCGGCCGGGGTCCCTGGTGGCCAGGTCGGCGAACTGGCGGACCAGGTTCTCCTCCCCCGCCGGCACGTCCGCGTCGTCGATCGAGTCCTCCAGGCACAGCACCATCGAGACGACGCCGTGCCCGGCCTGTTTGACGACGTCGTCGGCCAGCCTGGGCCGGGTCGCCGGACTGTACAGCGTGGCGCCCAGGGCCGCGGCGAGCAGCCGGGCCGGGGAGTCCGTGCCGAACTCGCACGGCTCCTGATGGAACAGACGCCGCCGCACCTCCGGGGCGATGTGCCCGAAATGACGCATAAAACTCCCCCGTGGCACAAGGTAAGCCTGTGGATTCTGAGAACAGGTGGCCGGTAATAGTACGTACCGGCCCTTGTCAGGGGTTCCCGTCGGGCATGAATTTCCGGTAACGCCCGCGGACACACCCGTGGTGCGGTGCCGCCCCCGCGTTGTCGTGACCAGGACCGAGAAGGCAGGATGACCGCTATGACGCACGCGATGCTGAAAGGGTCGAACGTCCCGCTCGAGGCCACGGCGGTGCGCGCCGTGCTGCGCTGGACGCCCGGGCAGGGGGTCCCGGAGGTCGACGCCTCCGCGCTGCTCCTCAACCCCGACGGCCGTGTGCGCTCCGACGAGGACTTCGTCTTCTACAACCAGCCCCGGCACCCCTCCGGGAAGGTCAGGCTCCTCGGCAAGAAACGTACCGCCGAGGGTCCCACCGATACCATCCAGACGGACCTGGCCGGTGTCGAGCCCGACGTCAGCCAGATTCTCCTGGTCGCTTCGGCGGACGACGTCACCTTCGACCGCGTACAGGGCCTGCGCATCCTGCTGTACGACGCCTCGGTCGCCGACGGTGAGCCGCTGGCCTACTTCGACATCACGCCCCAGACCGGCAAGGAGACGGCGCTGATCTGCGGTGAGCTCTACCGCCGCGACAAGCGCTGGAAGTTCCGGGCGCTGGGCGAGGGCTACTCCAACGGTCTCAAGGGTCTGGCCACGGACTTCGGCATCTCGGTCGACGAGTCCGACCCGGAGCCGCCGGCCGCGCAGCCCCACGCGCTGCCGCCGGAACAGCCCACCGGGGTCCCGTCCCAGCCGGCCTACGGCTTCCCCCCGCAGCCCGCCACGACCCAGCCCGCCTACGGCTACCCCCAGCCCACCCCCGCGACGACGGCGGCGGCCTCGGGCGACCAGTCCGGCTACGGCTACCCGCCGCCGGTGGCGACGCTCCCCAACCCGGATTTCCGGCTGCCCCCGCAGGGGCCGCAGTTCATCCGGCCCTGACGGGCGCGGGCGCTACACCTTGGTCTTGTAGCCCCGTCCCCACTGCAGTCCCCAGCCGTACAGCCGGTCCAGCTCCGCCTGGAAGCCGTAGACGAACTTGACCTCGCGGCGGACGACCAGTTCCTTCCGCACGTTCTCGATCATGACGACCGCGCAGGACCGGGCCTGGGGGTGGCGTTCGTCGAGGTGGATCTCGATGCGCGGCCCGTTGCTCGGGTACAGCGTCACGATGGCGTGCGTGCGGTCGAACGCCGGGGTCTGGTCGTAGATGTAGACGAACACCAGCAGGCGTTTGATCTGCTCCCGGTGGTCGAGGTTGATGTACATGTCCTCGCCGGAGCCCGACCCGAACCGGTCGTCGCCGCTGAGCTTGACGTACGGCGGCGCGTTGACGTCCCCGAAGTAGCCCCCGAGGGGCTGTACGACGCCCTTGGAGCCGTCGGTCAGCTCGTACAGGCATCCCAGGTCGAGGTCCACGTTGACCATGCTCTGGCTGTGGCCCATGACCTCCGGCGGGCGCAGCGCCTTGAGCGGGTGCCGCAGCAGCGACTCGCGCTGCGAGCCGCCGATGTCGGACGTCCGCATCCGCCAGCTCAGGTTGACCCGCAGATGCCCGCTCGCCGCCTGCTGCTTGGTCAGGGAGACGTAGTGGTGCCGTTTGGTCAGCTCGATCGCGTTCGTCGCCGCGCTGCCCGAGTCGAAGTCGACCTCACGGCCGCGCCACAGTCCGTCCAGAAAGCCCATTCCCGCCCCCACTCGTGCCCCGCACGTCACCCCGACGACCGGCGGGGCGGCCGGAGGCCCGGCCGCCCCGCTCAGAGCGTTCCCTCACCCGCGGGTGTGTCACACCCCGGAGGAGATCTCAGCCTTCTCGTCCGAGCCCGTCCCTTTTCCCTCGGCGGCCGCCAGTTTCTGGTTGCGGCGCACGGAGGACCAGAAGGACCAGCCGATCAGGACGACGCCGACGAGGCCGGTGATGACCTCGTTGATCTGGTACTGGATGGTGACCATGAGGATCACGGCCAGCGCGCCGATCGCGTAGTGCGCGCCGTGCTCCAGGTAGACGTAGTCGTCGAGGGTGCCCTGGCGGACCAGGTAGACGGTCAGCGAGCGGACGTACATCGCGCCGATGCCCAGACCCAGCGCCATCAGCACGATGTCGTTGGTGATGGCGAAGGCGCCGATGACACCGTCGAAGGAGAAGGAGGCGTCGAGCACTTCCAGGTACAGGAACATGAAGAAGGCGGCCTGGCCGGCGAGGACGATGGCCGGTTTCTTCTTCCCGGTGCGCTCGGCCTCTTCCTCCTCCTCGTGCTCGCGTTCCTCCTCCGCCTCCAGGCGGTCCTCGAAGAAGCCGGACAGACCGCCGACGATCATGTAGGTGATCAGTCCGGCGATGCCGGCGATGAGGACGGTCTGCGCCTTGTCGACGTGGCCGCCGCCGTGCTGGTGGGCGTGGGCGGCGAAGGTGAAGGAGGTGATCAGCAGGACGATCAGGGCGATGCAGACCGCCAGCATGTCGACCTTGCCGAGCTTGGCCAGCGGGCGCTCGATCCAGCGCAGCCACTGGATGTCGCGGTCCTCGAAGATGAAGTCGAGGAAGATCATCAGCAGGAACATCCCGCCGAACGCGGCGATCGCCGGGTGGGCGTCGGTGACCAGCTGCTGGTAGCGGTCCTTGTTGTTCAGCGCGAGGTCGACGGCCTCGATGGGGCCCATCTTGGCGGTGACCGCGACGATGACGACGGGGAAGACCAGCCGCATGCCGAACACGGCGATGAGCACGCCGACCGTGAGGAAGATCTTCTGCCAGAAGGCGTTCATCTTCTTCAGGATCCCGGCGTTGACCACGGCGTTGTCGAACGACAGGGAGATCTCGAGGACGGCGAGGATCGCCACGATGCCGAATGCCTCCCACCCCCCGTAGAAGACCGCGGCGACCAGGCCGAGCGCGGTAATCGCGAACGACCAGCCGAAGGTTTTCAGAAGCACTGGCTACCCAATCGTGTGTGTACGGGTTTCCCCCGTGCCGTACCCGGCTTTACTCACTGTTGACCACGGAGTCTAGAGGGAGAAGCCACAGGGCCGTAGGGGCGGGGCCCGCTCCCCCGCGCCGTACTCGGCTTTACGAGACGTTGACTCCGAAGTCTAGAGCGATTCCCCTGAGCCCCGACGCGTACCCCTGACCGACCGCACGGAACTTCCACTCGCCCTGGTAGCGGTAGACCTCGCCGAAGATCATGGCCGTTTCCGTGCCGGCGTCCTCGCTGAGGTCGTAGCGGGCCAGTTCCTGTCCGTCGGCCTGGTTGACGACCCGGATGAAGGCGTTGGAGACCTGGCCGAAGGTCTGGCCGCGCTCGTCCGCCATGTGGATCGAGACCGGGAAGACGATCTTGTCGCACTGGGCCGGCACCTTGGCTAGGTCGACCAGGATCGACTCGTCGTCGCCCTCGCCCTCACCGGTGAGGTTGTCGCCGGTGTGCTCCACCGAGCCGTCCGGGCTCTTGAGCTGGTTGTAGAACACGAACCACTCGTCGCCCAGCACCCGTCCCCCGCTGCACAGCAGGGCGCTGGCGTCCAGGTCGAAGTCGGCGCCGGTGGTGGAACGCGCGTCCCAGCCCAGCCCGATCATCACCTGGGTCAGGTTCGGCGCGGCCTTGGACAGGGAGACGTTGCCCCCCTTGGCGAGCGTGACGCCCATGATGCTGGTCCCTCCCCGAGTCGGTGCTTCTCTGCTGCTTGTCCTGCGCTCCCCCAGAGGGGGCACCCCCCAGGCGCCGCGCGCAGACGGCGCGGCGCCGGGCGGGCAAGGCGCGTCTCAGACGTTGACGCCGAAGTCCTGGGCGATGCCGCGCAGGCCGGAGGCGTAGCCCTGGCCGATGGCGCGGAACTTCCACTCCGCGCCGTTGCGGTACAGCTCGCCGAAGACCATGGCCGTCTCGGTGGAGGCGTCCTCACTCAGGTCGTACCGGGCGATCTCCTGTCCGCCGGCCTGGTTGACGACGCGGATGAACGCGTTGCGGACCTGGCCGAAGGACTGCTGGCGGTTCTCGGCGTCGTAGATCGACACCGGGAACACGATCTTGTCGACGTCGGCCGGCACGCCCGCGAGGTTGACCTTGATGACCTCGTCGTCGCCCTCGCCCTCACCGGTGAGGTTGTCACCGGTGTGCTCGACCGAGCCGTCGGGGCTCTTGAGGTTGTTGAAGAAGACGAAGTTCTGGTCGCTGGCGACCTTGCCGGCACTGTTCAGCAGCAGCGCGCTGGCGTCCAGGTCGAAGTCGGTACCGGTCGTCGTCCGGACGTCCCAGCCCAGACCGACGAGCACCGCGGTCAGGCCCGGGGCCTCCTTGGTCAGCGATACGTTGCCGCCCTTGCTGAGGCTGACTCCCACGAGTCCTCCATTGGTTTCCAGGGCGGGGAGCCCCGCCGTGCGTTTGACATCGGATCAACGAATCGATCCTAGTGACGGGTTCCCGCCGTACGCATGGCTTGCCACCGAAGAATCACAGGGTGTCGAGGGCCTTGACGTACTCGTTCAGGTCACGGGCGTCGGGGAGGGCGTTGACGACGGTCCAGCGGACCACGCCGTCCTTGTCGATGACGAAGGTGCCGCGCACCGCGCAGCCCTTGTCCTCGGCGAAGACGCCGTACGCGCGCGAGACCTCGCCGTGCGGCCAGAAGTCGCTGAGCAGCGGGTACTCCAGGCCCTCCTGCTCGGCGAAGACGCGCAGGGTGTGGATGGAGTCGTTGGAGACGGCGAGCACCTGGGTGTCGCGGTCGGAGAACTGCGGCAGGTTGTCGCGCACCTCGCACAGCTCGCCGGTGCACACACCGGTGAAGGCGAAGGGGTAGAAGAGCAGGACCACGTTCTTCTCGCCATGGAAGTCGGAGAGCTTCACGGTGGCGCCGTGGTTGTCCTTGAGCTCGAAGTCGGGGGCCTTGTCGCCGACCTGGATCGCCATCGGGGTTCCGTCCCTTTCGGTGGGCTGTTCGGGTGACGTCCACCCTACGCAGCGATCACCGGAGGCCGGTGGACGGGCCGAGTACGACGCCCGGCCCGTCCGTGGGTGGCTACTTCTTGGACTTGGCCGCCTTCGGCGTCACCAGCCGGCTGCCGCTCCAGTCCTTGCCCACGCTGACGCTCTTGGAGGCGGACAGCCCCGCCGTCGTCGCGGCTTCGGAGATGTCGCTCGGCTCGACGTATCCGTCCCGGCCGGTCTTCGGCGTCAGGAGCAGGATCGACCCGCCTTCTTCGATGTACGTGGTGGCGTCCACCAGCGCATCGGTCAGGTCGCCGTCGTCGTCGCGGAACCAGAGCACCACGGCATCGGCGACGTCGTCGTAGTCCTCGTCCACCAGGTCACTGCCGATGACTTCCTCAATGGCCTCGCGGAGTTCCTGGTCTACGTCGTCGTCGTAGCCGATCTCCTGGACCACCTGCTCGGGCTGGAACCCCAGCCTCACGGCAGGGCTCGTCTCCGCGTGGTCCGCGGTCGCGCTCACGGGTTGCCTCCTGATCTTGTTTTTGGGTATGTCTCAGCCACGCGCGTGCGCGAGGCATTGGCCGTAGTCCACACGGGCGGGGCGGATCGCGCAAGTACCCGGCCGTTCAGACCGCCGAAACGGTGACGTTCCTGGCCGTGTCACCGCAACTCCAGGCACGACGCCCACGTCGTCAGTGACCTGCACCACACCGTTGTGCCCGCTTTGCGGCATTGGGAACCCGGGACTCCTGAGACGGATCTCGATTACCTCTCAGTAGAGATGACGTTTGCTTTCCCGAGGTACACGATGGGGAACGGTGCAGACACACCGAAAAGCAGCTCAAAAGCTGCCCTCAGCAGCCCTCTGACAGGTAAGGAACAGCGTGGCTTCCGGATCCGATCGCAACCCGATCATCATTGGCGGCCTTCCGAGTCAGGTTCCTGACTTCGATCCCGAGGAGACCCAGGAGTGGCTCGACTCCCTCGACGCCGCCGTCGACGAGCGGGGCCGTGAGCGGGCCCGCTACCTGATGCTGCGGCTGATCGAGCGGGCCCGCGAGAAGCGCGTGGCCGTGCCCGAGATGCGCAGCACGGACTACGTGAACACGATCCCGACCAAGGCCGAGCCGTTCTTCCCGGGCAACGAGGAGATCGAGCGCAAGGTCCTCAACGCGACCCGCTGGAACGCCGCGGTGATGGTCTCCCGCGCCCAGCGACCCGGCATCGGGGTCGGCGGTCACATCGCCACGTTCGCCTCCTCCGCGTCCCTCTACGACGTCGGCTTCAACCACTTCTTCCGGGGCAAGGACGACGGTCTCGGCGGCGACCAGGTCTTCTTCCAGGGCCACGCCTCCCCCGGCATCTACGCGCGCGCGTACCTGCTCGACCGGCTCAGCGAGGAGCAGCTGGACGGCTTCCGCCAGGAGAAGTCGAAGGCCCCCAACGGCCTGTCCTCCTACCCGCACCCGCGCTCGATGCCGGACTTCTGGGAGTTCCCGACGGTGTCGATGGGCCTCGGCCCGATCGGCGCGATCTACCAGGCGCGGATGAACCGCTACATGCAGGCGCGCGGGATCGCCGACACGTCGAAGTCGCACGTGTGGGCCTTCCTCGGCGACGGCGAGATGGACGAGCCGGAGTCGCTCGGCCAGTTGTCCATCGCCGCCCGCGAGGGCCTGGACAACCTGACCTTCGTCGTCAACTGCAACCTGCAGCGCCTCGACGGCCCGGTGCGCGGCAACGGCAAGATCATCCAGGAGCTGGAGTCGGTCTTCCGGGGCGCCGGCTGGAACGTCATCAAGCTGATCTGGGACCGCTCCTGGGACCCGCTGCTCGCGCAGGACCGCGACGGCATCCTCGTCAACAAGATGAACACCACGCCGGACGGCCAGTTCCAGACGTACGCCACCGAGTCCGGCGCGTACATCCGCGAGCACTTCTTCGGTGACGACCAGCGGCTGCGCGCGATGGTCGAGAACATGACCGACGACCAGATCCTGCACCTGGGGCGCGGCGGGCACGACCACCGCAAGATCTACGCGGCGTTCAAGGCGGCCACCGAGCACAAGGGCCAGCCCACGGTCATCCTCGCCAAGACCATCAAGGGCTGGACGCTGGGCCCCAACTTCGAGGGCCGCAACGCCACCCACCAGATGAAGAAGCTGACGGTCGACGACCTCAAGCGCTTCCGTGACCGGCTGCACCTGCCGATCTCCGACAAGGAGCTGGAGTCCGGCGCGCCGCCGTACTACCACCCGGGCCGGAACTCGGAAGAGATCCAGTACATGCACGACCAGCGCAAGCAGTGCGGCGGGTACGTCCCGACGCGTGTCGTGCGCGCCAAGCCGCTCGCGCTGCCGGACGACAAGGCGTACGCGACCGTGAAGAAGGGCTCGGGCCAGCAGTCCATCGCGACGACCATGGCCTTCGTCCGTCTCCTCAAGGACCTCATGCGGGACAAGGAGCTGGGGCGTCGCTTCGTGCTGATCGCGCCGGACGAGTACCGCACGTTCGGCATGGACTCCTTCTTCCCGAGCGCGAAGATCTACAACCCGCTCGGCCAGCAGTACGAGGCGGTGGACCGCGATCTGCTGCTCGCGTACAAGGAGTCGCCGACCGGCCAGATGCTGCACGACGGCATCTCGGAGGCCGGCTGCACCGCCTCCCTCGTCGCGGCGGGCTCGGCCTACGCGACGCACGGCGAGCCGCTGATCCCGGTCTACGTCTTCTACTCGATGTTCGGTTTCCAGCGCACCGGTGACCAGTTCTGGCAGATGGCCGACCAGCTGGCGCGCGGTTTCGTGCTGGGCGCGACCGCGGGGCGCACGACGCTGACCGGTGAGGGTCTGCAGCACGCGGACGGCCACTCGCAGCTGCTCGCCTCGACGAACCCGGCGTGCGTCGCGTACGACCCGGCGTACTCGTACGAGATCGCGTACATCGTGCAGGACGGGCTGCGGCGGATGTACGGCGGATCCGAGGAGCATCCGCACGGCGAGGACGTCTTCTACTACCTCACCGTCTACAACGAGCCCATCCAGCACCCGGCCGAGCCGGCGGACGTGGACGTCGAGGGCATCCTCAAGGGCATCCACCGGCTCTCCGAGGGCACCTCGGGGTCGATCCCGGCGCAGGTGATCGCGTCCGGTGTGGCCGTTCCGTGGGCGGTGGAGGCACAGCGGATCCTCGGCGAGGAGTGGAACGTCAAGGCGGACGTGTGGTCGGCGACCTCCTGGAACGAGCTGCGGCGCGAGGCCGTGGCGGTGGAGGAGCACAACCTGCTGCACCCCGAGGAGGAGCAGCGGACGCCGTACGTCACGCAGAAGCTGTCGGGGGCGCAGGGGCCGTTCGTGGCGGTGTCCGACTGGATGCGGTCGGTGCCGGACCAGATCGCGCGGTGGGTGCCGGGGACGTACCAGTCGCTGGGGGCCGACGGGTTCGGCTTCGCGGACACCCGGGGTGCGGCGCGGCGGTTCTTCCACATCGACGCGCAGTCGATCGTGGTGGCGGTGCTGACGGAGCTGGCGAAGGAGGGGAAGGTGGACCGGTCGGTGCTCAAGCAGGCGATCGACCGGTACCAGCTGCTGGACGCGTCGGCCGCGGATCCGGGTGCGGCGGGCGGAGACGCGTGACCCTGACCGCGGGTCGGTGAGTCGAAGGGCGGCGGACTGTGATCCCGCCGCCCTTCGCTGTTTCCTTTCCGGTTTCTTTACGATGCGGGCATGGAGCAAGAAACGGCGCAGGCGCGCTGGGAGCACCTCACCCAACGGCCGCTGCTGGCGCTGGCCGTCGTGTTCGCCGTCGCGTATGCCGTGCCGATCGTGGACCACTCGGCGGGGCATGCGCTGACGCAGGTGTGCACGGTGGTCGAGTGGGTGGTGTGGGGGGCCTTCGCCGGGGACTATGTGACGCGGCTGGCGCTCGCCCGGCGCCGCAAGGAGTTCGTGCGCCGGCACTGGATAGACCTGTGCGCGGTCGTGCTGCCGATCCTCCAGCCGCTGCGGCTGCTGCGCATGGTCGCGACGCTGATGCTGGTGGGGCGGCGGGCGCGGATGGCCAACCAGATCAGGCTGACGACGTACGTCGGCGGGGCGGTCGTCGGGCTGCTGATGTTCGGCTCGCTGGCCGTGCTGTCGGTCGAACGGGACTCACCGGACGGGAACATCCGGACGCTGGGTGACGCGCTGTGGTGGTCGTTCACGACGATGACGACCGTCGGGTACGGCGACCACGCCCCGACCACCGGTCTGGGCCGCATGATCGCCGTCGGTCTGATGCTCTCCGGCATCGCGCTGCTGGGTGTGGTGACCGCGAACATCGCCGCCTGGTTCCTGGCCCGCTTCGAAAAGGACGACGCGGAGGAACAACGCCAGACCCAGGCCATCGAATCCCTCACGGAAGAAGTCCGAGCCCTGAGAGCCGAGGTAGCGGCCCTCCGCGACCTGTCGGGCGACCACGACAACCCCACGCCCATGACAAGCCCCCGCCTCTGAACGCCCCCGAGCCGGTCCCGCGCGTGGGACACTCCCGGTTCGCCCAGGGCCCGCCGGGATCAAGCGGCTGCCCGCCCAACTGCGGGCCATGGCGAGCCAACCACAGACGATCGCCACGGGGCCGAGAGTAATGTCCGCCCAGCCCGAACAGGACTCCCCCAGATCCGCAGCGATGGGTCCGTGACCACGCCCCCTCGCATCACCCCGCGCATGAGGCGGGCCCCCGGTCCATCAGCCGGGGGCCCTTCCCTCACCTTGCCCCGGGTCAGAACAAGCCGTTGCCCGGGGTGGCCGCTCCCGCCAACCACACGATGGCCAGGAGCGTGTCAATGGCGCCCAGTACGAAGGCGACCAGGGCCGGAATCGAGCGACTGCCCGCCCAACTGCGACCCATGGCGAGCCAACCACACACGATCGCCACGGGGCCGAGGATGATCCCCAGAACGAAAAACCCGGCGACCGCGCAGATGACTCCGATGATTCCGAGCGTCGCGCGATCCGGCCCGGTCCGTGACCACGTCCGGCTACGTGACCGGGGGTACCTGCGCGTTCCGTGTCCGAAGCCCGCCATCATCAACTCCCTGAACCCCGGGGTCTGTTCGGGGTTCAAACATGCGGGTACCCCCGGATCGGCGATTAATCATCGGGCTGTCGGCGCGCTGTCCCCCTCCGGCAGCGCGCCGCAGCACCGGTCCGCCCTCTCCGGAGGGCCTGACCCACTGTGACCTGCGGCGCGCACCGGAAGCGAGGGATCTTTAGCCCCTTCACCCTGATAGGGGAAGTTCCTTGAAGATCCGTCAGATCCGTCAGATCCGTCAGATCCCTCAGATGTGGCCCACTCCGGCGCCCGCGTCCGCGTTCGCGCCCCGCTTGGTGAGCAGCGCGACGAAGACCGCGACCACCGCGACACCGCAGGCCACGAGCGACGCCAGGCTCATCCCGGAGATGAAGGTGTCGTGCGCGACGTCCGTGATCTTCGCGACGATCGTCTCCGGCGTGCCCTTGGCCACCGGCGCCACACCGACCTGGACCGCCTCGGAGGCCTGGTCCAGCTGGGCCGGGGTGAGCGGCGGCAGACCGGCGTCCTTCCAGTTGCCCGCGAGGTCGCCGTCGACCTTGGAGGCCATCACGGCGCCCAGCACCGCCGTACCGAGGCTGCCGCCGATCTGCATCGCGGCCTGCTGCAGACCGCCGGCGACACCGGACAGCTCCATGGGCGCGTTGCCGACGATGACCTCCGTCGCGCCGACCATGACCGGCGCGAGACCGAGGCCGAGCAGCGCGAACCAGAGGGACATCACGGCGCTGCCGGTGTCCACCTTCAGCGTCGACATGCCGTACATCGCGATCGCGGTGGCCGCCATGCCGCCCGCCAGCGGGATCCGCGGGCCCAGCTTGGTGATCAGCGCGCCCGCGAGCGGCGAGCCGACGATCATCATCCCGGTGAGCGGGAGCAGATGGAGACCGGCGTCGATCGGCTTCATACCGTGGACGTTCTGCAGGTAGAACGTCACGAAGAACAGGCCGCCCATGAACGCGATGGCCATCAGCACCATCAGCACGACACCCGCGGACAGCGGGACCGAGCGGAACAGGCCGAGCGGGATCAGCGGCTCCTTGACCTTCGTCTCCCAGAAGGAGAAGAGGGCGAAGCCGACGAGGGACACGGCTATGAACGTCCACGTCTTGCCGTCGCCCCAGCCCCAGGTGGGCGCCTTGATCAGGGCCCAGACCAGGCAGAACATGGCGCCGGAGAGCAGCGCGATGCCGAGCAGGTCGAAGGAGCGCGGCGCGTTCTCCGCGCGGTGGTCGAGCAGGATCAGCAGGCCCAGCACCAGCGCGATGGCGCCGACCGGCACGTTGATGAAGAACACCGACTGCCAGTTGACGTGCTCGACGAGCACTCCGCCGAGGATCGGGCCGCCGGCGGTGGAGGCGCCGATGACCATGCCCCAGATGCCGATGGCCATGTTGAGCTTCTCGGCCGGGAAGGTGGCCCGCAGCAGGCCGAGCGCGGCCGGCATCAGCAGCGCGCCGAACAGGCCCTGCAGCACGCGGAAGGTCACGACCGCGGCGATGCTGTTCGACAGGCCGATGGCGCCCGAGGCGGCGGCGAAGCCGGTCACGCCGATCAGGAATGTCTGGCGGTGGCCGAAGCGGTCACCGAGCTTGCCCGCGGTGATCAGGGAGACCGCGAGGGCGAGGAAGTAGCCGTTGGTGATCCACTGGACGTCGGCGAAGCTCGCGCCGAGGTCCTTCTGGATGGCCGGGTTGGCGATGGCCACGATGGTGCCGTCCAGGGCCACCATCATGACGCCGACCGCGACCGTGATGAGAGTGAACCAGGGATGGCCGCGGAGTCCGGACGAGGACGGCGACCCGTCCGACGGGACCTCCGGCGCGTCGCCCCCCGACCCCGTCGTGTCGATGGTCTGACTAGTCATGCGTTCGAGGCTAATGGCAGCCACTGACAGTTGACGAATCAAATCAGAAGCCGGTAACTGACACCCATGGAAACACTGCGCGAACGCAAGAAGCAGCGCACCCGGGAAGCCCTGCTCAGGGCCGCCGCCGAACTGTTCACGACCCGCGGCTACGAGGGCACCACCGTCGACGACATCGCCGAGGCCGTCGACGTCTCCCAGCGCACCTTCTTCCGTTACTTCGCCGGCAAGGAGGAGGCCGCGCTCGCCCTCCAGGGGCTGGTGGTGACCCGGTTCGTCCAGGCGGTCCGCGAGCGGCCGGCCGGCGAGGCGCCGATGGAGGCGCTGCGGCAGTCGGTGCTCCAGGGCTGGGCGACCCTGCACGAGGTGATCGAGGCCGTCGTACCGGTGGAGCTGTACCTGCGGCTGTACCGGGTCGTCGAGTCGACGCCCGTGCTGCTGGCCGCGCATCTGCGCCGCAGCGAGGAGATCGAGGAGACCCTCGCGCGCCTGCTCGCCGAACGGGAGGGCGTGGACGTGGACGCCGATCCGCGGCCGCGGCTGGCGGTGGCGGTGTTCGGCGGGGTGATGCGGGTGACCGAGCGGCAGTGGGTGGCTCGCGAGGACTTCGGTCTGGAGGAGATGCGCGCGTTGACGGTGTCGTACCTCGAACAAGTGGGACCGGCACTTACCGAGAACTGGCGGACACGCTGAGACACGATCAGGTGGTCGTGCGTTTATCGAAACGTGATACCTGTCACTCGGCTCACGCGAGACCCTCTCGTTCTCCTAGTGTGTCCTCCCAGTGACTTCCTTCGACACCTCCCCGCAACTGAACGTCTGGCGCGCACTGCTGGCCCTGTCCGTGGTGTTCGTGATGCTGGCGACCACCGGATGGACCGCTCTGCGCAGCCACGGCGTGAAGACCCCCCTGCAGGCCTCGCTCTCCTCGTGGGAGCACGGACGCCTGCACGGCCACCGGCTGCCGGACCCCGACGCGACCCCCGCGCGGCTGTCCCGGTTCTTCGCCTCGCTCACCGCCCAGGAGAGCGCCGCCCTCGTGCGCCGCTATCCGCTCGCGGTCGGCAACATGAACGGCGCGCCCGTCGCCCTGCGCTACGAGGCCAACCACCTCGCGCTCGGCCGGCAGCGCAAGGTCGAGCTGAAGCGCATGCACGACCCGCGCCTGACGCCCGCCGGGCAGCAGGAGGCGGGCCGCCGTATGCACCGCTACGAGCAGCTGATGAGCCCCGGCCGGCAGATCCTCGCCTTCGACCCGGAGGCCTCCGGACGCGTCGCCGAGGTGCTGGGCGACCTGCAGCACGCCCAGCGCGTGTCGGTCGTCGTCCCCGGCGTCGACACCGACCTGCTCACCTTCCAGAAGACCTACCGCCCCTACTCGGCGCCGGTCGGCATGGCGAAGTCGCTGTACGCGGCCGAGCAGTCGGCGAGCCCCGGCACGCGGACGGCCGTGATCGCCTGGGCCGACTACACGGCCCCCGCCGGACTCGGCATCGAGTCGGCGACCGGCGTGCGCGCGGCCGAGGGCGCGGTACGGCTGAACGCCCTGCTGCGGGCCCTGCCCGGCCGTGCGCCGGTGTCGCTGTTCTGCCACAGCTACGGCTCGGTGGTGTGCGGGGTCGCCGCGCACGCGCTGCCGCGCCGGGTGGCCGACATAGCGGTGGCCGGAAGCCCCGGGATGCGCGTGGAGAAGGCCGCCCACCTGCACACCTCCGCCCAGGTGTGGGCGATGCGGGACGCCACGGACTGGATCCAGGACGTGCCGTACCTGGAGCTCGGCGGCCTGGGGCACGGGGCGGACCCGGTGTCGTCCGCGTTCGGGTCGCGGGTGCTGTCGGCGCAGCGCGCCAAGGGGCACGCGGGCTATTTCGCGCCCGGCACGGACAGCCTGCTGAACTTCGCGGAGATCGGCGTTGGCGCGTACCGCTCGGTGCGGTGTGCGCACGACGATGGTGCGTGCCGCGCGGGTTTGTCCGGCTCGGCGGCGGCCCAACGCGCGTAGCACCGCAGAAACTGCGGTCTGCGCGGGGTGGCGACGAAGGAGCGGGTCGTGCATACGATGAGCCGCATGGGTGACGTACTGGCCGGATTTCATGCCGCCTGGGAGTTCGAGTCCGACTCCGTGCTCATCCGTTACGAGCGGGGGCTGCGAACACCGAAGCTCTTCCAGGCGCTGGGGGAACGGCGGATCCCGCTGGAGGCGGTGTCGGGTGTGACGCTGGCCCCGGGCAGACGGGGCACGGTCGTGCTGCGGGCCGAGCTGCGGGCCGGGGCCGACCCGCTGCTGGAGGCGGCGGCCGGACAGCTGAAGGAGGGGTGCGACCCCTACCGGCTGGTGCTGCCCGGCGAGCGCGAGACCCTCGCCGAGTACTACGCCGACGAGCTGAAGTCCGCGCTGAGCGGCGATGCCGAGCCCGCCGACCGTTTCCTGGTGGCCGCTCCCGAGGCGCCGAGGCAGTTCAAGGCGTACGACGCGAAGGCGTCCTTCGACGGCAAGACCGTGAACTTCCGGTGGTTCTGGACGGGCGCGTCCTCGGCGAAGTGGAAGGCGGGCGACCAGAGCTTTCCGGTCACCGCTCTGAGCGGGGTCGAGTGGCGCTCCCCCGAGGTCTTCGAAGGCCATCTCCGGCTGCTGCGGCGGGACGGGGCCGAGGCGCCCGCGCAGCCCGACCAGGATCCGGCGGCCGTGGTGTTCGGCCTGGGATACGGGCCGGTGCACGAGTCGCTGCCGTTCGCGGCGACGGTCCTGGCGGCGATCCGCAGCTGCGGGCCGCTGCCGGCGGCGCCGGCCCGCCGGGACCCCGCCGACATCGCGGAGCGCATCCGTCACCTGGGCGAGCTGCATCAGGCGGGCCTGGTGACGGACGCGGAGTTCTCCACGAAGAAGGCGGAACTGCTGGCGGAGCTGTGAACTACTCCCGGCCGGCGGAGGTGAACGTCATGTCCGCGTACCGGTCGCCCGCCACCTTCGCCGCTATCGGCTCCAGCAGGGCCAGCTCGTCCTCGGTCAGCTCGATGGCCGCCGCCCGCGCGTTCTCCTCCACGCGGCCCGGCTTGCGGGTGCCCGGGATGGGGATCACGGGGAGGCCGTGCACCGCCGCCCGCTGCTGGACCCAGGCGAGCGCCACCTGCCCGAGCGACGCGCCGTGCGCGTCGGCCACGGCGCGGATCGGCTCCAGGAGGCCAGCGTTGGCGGCCGCGTTCTCCCCGGTGAAGCGGGGCTGCTGACGGCGGAAGTCGTCGGCGCTCAGCTCCTGGTCGGCGTTGGTGAAGGCCCCGGTGAGGAAGCCGCGGCCGAGCGGGGAGTACGGCACCAGGGCCACACCCAGTTCGCGGGCGGCGGGCACCACCTGCGCCTCGATGTCCCGGCTGAACAGGGACCACTCCGACTGCAGGGCCGCGATCGGGTGCACGGCGTGGGCGGTGCGCAGTTCCTCCGCGGTGACCTCGCTGAGCCCCAGGTGCTTCACCTTGCCCTCGCGCACCAGCTCCGCCATGGTGCCGACGCTCTCCTCAAGCGGCACGTTCACATCGCGCCGGTGCATGTAGTAGAGGTCGATGACGTCGACGTCCAGCCGCTTCAGGCTCGCCTCGACGGCCTGGCGGATGTACGGCGGGTCGTTGCGGACGATCCGGCGGGTGGGGTCGTCCGGCGGGATCGACAGGGCGAACTTGGTCGCGATGACGACCTGGTCGCGGTGGGCCTTGAAGAACGGCGAGAGGAACCTCTCGTTCTCGCCCTGGCCGTAGGCGTCCGCCGTGTCGAAGAGCGTGACGCCCAGCTCCAGGGCCCGCTCCAGGGTGGCGCGCGACTCCTTCGCGTCGGAGGGGCCGTAGGCGAAGCTCATGCCCATGCAGCCGAGGCCCTGTACGCCGACCTCGAGGCCGCTCGCGCCCAGCGGTGCGGTCGGAATCCTGCCGTCGGTCATCGAACCTTCTCCCCCTCGTAGGCACGGACGCGCTCCGCGTCCGCGTAGAAGCTGATCTTCCGGTCCAGCACCGCGAGCGTGTCCTGCAGCTCCGCGATCCGGGCCAGCACGTCCCGCCGCGTCGCCTCCAGCAGCTCGAACCGCTCGCCGTAGGTGTGGTCGCCCTCGCGCACCAGCTCCGCGTACCGCACCATGTCGGCGACCGGCATTCCGGTGAGCCGGAGCTTGCCCACGAGGTCGAGCCAGTCGAGGTCGCGGTTGCTGTACCGGCGCTGGCCGGTGTGCGAGCGGTCGACGTGCGGCATCAGGCCGATGCGCTCGTACCAGCGCAGGGTGTGCGCGGTCAGCCCGGTGAAGGCGACGACCTCGCTGATGGTGTAGCTGTCCTGGCCTTCCGGGCGCCGGTGCGGATGGGGCGGGGCGCCGCAGGAGTCGGTCCTGGTAGGGGTGGTCTCCATCACCGTCATGGCCTCAACGCTATGGCCTTGGAGTGCGCTCCAAGCAAGCGGAATCGGTAAGAAACCGTCCGCCGGCCTGACCCCACGAGAAGCAGGAAGCGGAAGCGGCTTAGGCTCGTCGGCATGTCCTTGCAGAGCCTCGCGCTGATCGAAAACTGGCCGGTTCCCGTCGCCGCGGCGGGTGTGGTGCGGGCCGACGGGACGGTCCTGGGCACCCACGGCCCCGTCGACCGGCGTTTCCCGCTGGCCTCGGTGACCAAGCCGCTCGCGGCGTACGCCGCGCTCGTCGCGTACGAGGAGGGCGCGATCGAGTTCGACGAGCCCGCCGGGCCGGCCGGCTCGACCGTACGCCATCTGCTCGCGCACACCTCCGGTCTCGCCTTCGACGAGCACCGCGTGACGGCCCCGCCCGGCGAGCGGCGGCTGTACTCCAACGCCGGTTTCGAGCAGCTGGGCGACCACATCGCCAAGGCCACGGACATCCCGTTCGCCGAGTACCTGCGGCAGGCGGTGCTGGAGCCGCTGGGCATGACGTCCACCTCGCTGGAGGGCTCCCCGGCGAAGGACGGCGTGTCGACGGTGGCGGACCTCCTGCGCTTCGCCGCCGAGATCCAGGCGCCGCGCCTGCTCGACCCCCGAACGGTCGCGCAGGCGATGACCGTCCAGTACCCGGGCACCAAGGGCGTGCTGCCGGGCTACGGCCACCAGAACCCCAACGACTGGGGCCTCGGCTTCGAGATCCGCGACTCCAAGTCCCCGCACTGGACGGGCTCCTCGTCCTCGCCGCGCACCTTCGGCCACTTCGGCCAGTCCGGCACGTTCCTGTGGATCGACCCGGACGCCGGGTGGGCGGGCGGGAACGGCACAGGGCTCGCGTGCGCCGCATTGACGGATCGCGCGTTCGGGCCGTGGGCGATCGAGGCGTGGCCGCCCTTCACGGACGCGGTGCTGGCCGAGGCGCGCTGAGCTTCCGCGGGCCCCTTCAGGGCGCGGTCGCCATCTCCCACATCAGCAGCTCCGCGTTTGTCACCCCGACCGCCTCCAGGTCCTTGGCGTCCGTCAGCCGGGCCGCGTCCCCCCGCCCCAGCTCCACGCCGTCCAGGGTCACGTCGCCGCGCGCCACGTGTACGTACACGAACGCCCCGTCCGGGACCGCGGTGCGCTCCCCCTGCGTCAGGCGGCGCACGTGGAGCATCGCGGCCGCCTCCGGGACCGCGTAGGGCGTGGAGTCGGCGATGCCGCGGACGATCTCGTACGACGGGTCGCCGCCGGGCCGCAGGGGGGCCAGCCACATCTGGACGAAGGTCAGGGGGGCGGGGCCGTCGTTGCGCTCCACGTGCCGTACCCCCGCCGCCGCGCTCAGCCGCTGGACGTCGCCGGGGCGGACGGTCGTCTCGTGGCCCTGGGAGTCGCGGTGGGTCAGCTCGCCCTCGACCACCCAGGTGACGATCTCCGTGTGGCTGTGCGGGTGTTCGTCGAAGCCGGCGCCCGGGGCCAGCCGCTCCTCGTTGCAGGCGATGACCGCGCCGAAGCGGAGGTTGTCGGGGTCGTAGTGCGGGCCGAAGGAGAAGGCGTGCCAGGACTCGATGCCGGCCGCCGCGTCGCCCCCGGGATAGCGCTCCGCAGCGCGCCGTACGTCCATCACGTACCCCAAGGTAGCGGCGCGGCGGGAGCTGTGCGGCCGTCACCCGCAACCCTGCTCGGCACACTTCCGTCCGGATGAGGCAGTCTTGTCCCCGTGCCCGAACCCGAAGCCAGCAAGCCCGAAGCCACCCGGTCCGACGTCCATCCGCACGCGGCGACCCTGAAGCGGCTGGAGAAGTCCTCCGGGAGTCTCGCCGCGCAGGCCATCGCGCGGATGGACGAGACGCTGCCGTGGTACCGGGCGATGCCCCCGGAGAACCGTTCCTGGATCGGGCTGGTCGCCCAGGCCGGTATCGCCGCCTTCACCGAGTGGTTCCGGCACCCCGACGCCCCGCAGGCCATCTCCACGGACGTGTTCGGGACGGCGCCGCGCGAACTGACCCGGGCCATCACGCTGCGGCAGACCGTGGAGATGGTGCGCACGACCATCGAGGTCATGGAGTCCGCCATCGACGAGGTGGCGGCGCCCGGCGACGAGAGCGTGCTGCGCGAGGCCCTGCTCGTCTACGCCCGTGAGATCGCCTTCGCCACCGCCCAGGTCTACGCCCAGGCCGCCGAGGCACGCGGTGCCTGGGACGCCCGGCTGGAGTCGCTCGTCGTCAACGCGGTGCTCAGCGGGGAGGCCGACGAGGGGGCGGTGAGCAGGGCGGCCGCCCTCGGCTGGAACGCGCCCGAACATGTCTGTGTCGTGCTGGGGACCGCCCCGGACGGGGACTCCGAGCTGACGGTGGAGGCCATCCGGCGTGCCGCCCGGCACGCCAAGCTCCAGGTGCTGACCGGGGTGCTCGGCGACCGGCTCGTCGTCATCGCCGGCGGCAGCGACAACCCGCTCGGCGTCGCCAAGTCGCTGATCGGCCCTTATGCGGCCGGACCCGTGGTCGCGGGACCCGTCGTACCGGACCTGCTGGCCGCCACCCGGTCCGCGCAGGCCGCCGCCGCCGGGCTCAAGGCGTGTTCCGCCTGGCAGGACGCGCCGCGCCCGGTGCTGGCGGACGATCTGCTTCCGGAACGCGCGATCGCCGGTGACCCGAGTGCGCGCGAGCAGTTGGTGGAGGAGATCTACAGACCGCTGGAGGAGGCCGGCTCCGCCCTTCTGGAGACGCTGTCGGTCTATCTCGAACAGGCGTCCAGTCTCGAGGGCGCGGCCCGGATGCTCTTCGTTCACCCGAACACCGTGCGCTACCGGCTTCGACGTGTGACTGACGTCACCGGTTGGTCACCCTCTGATGTACGCTCCGCTTTCACCCTGCGCATCGCGCTGATCCTGGGGCGTCTGGCCGATGGGGATCTCCCCGCCTAGTCTTTTGTCGGGGGCCCACAAAACCCCCTCGTGTTCTTCGTCCCTGTCCCCACGGGCGGCCCGGGCCGCCCTCAAGAGAGAGTGTGAGAGTGCTCGTACTCGTCGCTCCCGGCCAGGGCGCCCAGACGCCCGGCTTCCTGACTCCCTGGCTCGAACTGCCCGGTGCCGCCGACCGCGTCGCCGCCTGGTCGGACGCCATCGGACTGGACCTCGCCCACTACGGCACCCAGGCCGACGCGGACGCGATCCGGGACACGGCTGTGGCCCAGCCGCTCCTCGTCGCCGCCGGAATCCTGTCCGCCGCGGCACTGGGTGACATCCAGCCCGGGGCCGTCGCCGGTCACTCCGTCGGTGAGATCACCGCCGCCTCCTTCGCCGGCGTCCTCGACGACACCGCCGCGCTGACCCTCGTCCGCAAGCGGGGTCTGGCGATGGCCGACGCCGCCGCGATCACCGAGACCGGGATGTCGGCGCTGCTCGGCGGCGACCCCGAGGTCACCGTCCCGCACCTGGAGAAGCTGGGCCTGACCCCGGCGAACGTCAACGGCGCCGGCCAGATCGTCGCCGCGGGCACGCTGGAGCAGCTCGCCGCGCTGAACGAGGACAAGCCCGAGGGCGTCCGCAAGGTCGTCCCGCTGAAGGTCGCCGGCGCGTTCCACACGCACCACATGGCTCCCGCGGTCGACGCGCTGGCGAAGGCCGCCGCCGACCTCACCCCGGCCGACCCGAAGGTCGCCTACGTCTCCAACAAGGACGGGCAGACGGTCGCCACCGGCGCCGAGGTGCTGGAGCGGTTGGTCGGCCAGGTCGCCAACCCGGTCCGCTGGGACCGGTGCATGGAGACCTTCCAGGAGCTCGGCGCCACCGCCCTGATCGAGGTCTGTCCCGGCGGCACGCTGGTCGGCCTCGCCAAGCGCGCGCTGCCGGGCGTGAAGATCCTCGCGCTCAAGACCCCCGACGACCTCGACGCGGCCCGCGCGCTCATCGCCGAGCACGTTCAGGCCTGACGCCCTAAGGAGCCGTACGAACATGTCGAAGATCAAGCCCAGCAAGGGCGCCCCGTACGCGCGCATCCTCGGCGTGGGCGGCTACCGTCCCACCCGTGTGGTGCCGAACGAGGTGATCCTCGAGACGATCGACTCCTCCGACGAGTGGATCCGTTCGCGCTCCGGCATCCAGACCCGGCACTGGGCGAACGACGAGGAGACCGTCGCCGCCATGTCGATCGAGGCGTCGGGCAAGGCGATCGCCGACGCCGGCATCTCCGCCGAGCAGATCGGCGGCGTGATCGTGTCGACGGTCTCGCACTTCAAGCAGACGCCGGCCGTGGCGACCGAGATCGCCGACAAGCTCGGCACCGACAAGGCCGCCGCCTTCGACATCTCGGCGGGCTGCGCGGGCTTCGGCTACGGCCTGACCCTCGCCAAGGGCATGATCGTCGAGGGCAGCGCGGAGTACGTGCTCGTCATCGGCGTGGAGCGGCTGTCCGACCTCACCGACCTGGAGGACCGGGCCACGGCCTTCCTGTTCGGCGACGGCGCGGGCGCGGTCGTGGTGGGCCCGGCCACCGAGCCCGCGATGGGCCCGACCGTCTGGGGCTCCGAGGGCGACAAGTCGGAGACCATCAAGCAGACCGTGCCGTGGACCGAGTACGACAGCTCCACGGGCAAGTTCCCTGCGATCACGCAGGAGGGCCAGGCGGTGTTCCGCTGGGCCGTGTTCGAGATGGCGAAGGTCGCCCAGCAGGCGCTGGACGCGGCCGGAATCACCGCGAACGACCTGGACGTCTTCATTCCCCACCAGGCCAACGAGCGGATCATCGACTCGATGGTGAAGACGCTGAAACTGCCGGAGCACGTCACGGTCGCGCGTGACGTGCGCACCACCGGCAACACCTCGGCCGCCTCGATTCCGCTCGCGATGGAGCGGCTTCTGGCGACCGGTGAGGCGAAGAGCGGCGACACCGCGCTCGTCATCGGCTTCGGGGCGGGTCTCGTCTACGCCGCGACTGTCGTTACCCTCCCCTAGGCACTGCGTGCCGGATCACGAACGGTCCGGAGACGCAGAGCACTGCCAAACCCTCTGGATCACATAGAAGGAGCGCCTGACATGGCCGCCACTCAGGAAGAGATCGTCGCCGGTCTCGCCGACATCGTGAACGAGATCGCCGGCATCCCGGTTGAGGACGTCCAGCTGGACAAGTCCTTCACCGACGACCTGGACGTCGACTCGCTGTCCATGGTCGAGGTCGTCGTCGCCGCCGAAGAGCGCTTCGACGTCAAGATCCCGGACGAGGACGTGAAGAACCTCAAGACCGTCGGCGACGCGACCGACTACATCCTCAAGCACCAGGCCTGAGTTCCTGCTCGGGTCGGACGCTGACCGGCCCCGCCACCCGGCGGTGGCGCCGCTTAATCCTCGTAATTGGAGAAAGAATTCCCGTGAGCTCGACCAATCGCACCGTGGTCGTCACCGGTATCGGCGCAACCACACCGCTGGGTGGCGACGCAGCCTCTACCTGGGAGGGCCTGATCGCCGGCAAGTCCGGTGTGAAGCCCCTGGAGCAGGAGTGGGCCGCCGACCAGGCGGTCCGCATCGCCGCGCCCGTCGCCGTGGAACCCACCGAGGTCATCCCGCGGCCGCAGGCCCGACGCCTGGACCGCTCGGCGCAGTTCGCGCTGGTCGCGGCCAAGGAGGCCTGGGCGGACGCCGGCTTCGAGGGCAAGGCCGGTGAGACTGGAACATCAGCCGCTTCCGCGGCGGGCAAGGTCGACCCGGACCGCCTCGGCACCGTCATCGCCTCCGGCATCGGCGGTGTGACGACCCTCCTCGACCAGTACGACGTGCTGAAGGAGAAGGGCGTCCGCCGCGTCTCCCCGCACACCGTGCCCATGCTGATGCCCAACGGCCCCTCCGCCAACGTGGGTCTGCTGGTGGGCGCCCGGGCGGGCGTGCACACGCCGGTCTCCGCGTGCGCCTCCGGCGCCGAGGCCATCGGCTACGCCATCGAGATGATCCGCACGGGCCGCGCCGACGTCGTCGTCGCCGGCGGCACCGAGGCGGCCATCCACCCGCTGCCCATCGCCGCGTTCGGCAACATGATGGCGATGTCCAAGAACAACGAGAACCCCGAGGGCGCCTCGCGTCCCTACGACGTCGCACGGGACGGCTTCGTCCTCGGCGAGGGCGCCGGCGTGATCGTCCTGGAGTCCGCCGAGCACGCCGCCGCGCGCGGCGCCCGGGTGTACGCCGAGGCGGTCGGACAGGGCATCTCCGCCGACAGCCACGACATCGTGCAGCCCGAGCCGGAGGGCCGGGGCATCTCGCACGCCCTGCAGAACCTGCTGGAGCGCACCGACCTGGACCCGGCGGAGATCGTGCACGTCAACGCGCACGCCACCTCGACGCCGGCCGGAGACATCGCCGAGCTCAAGGCGCTGCGCAAGGTGTTCGGCGACGACGCGGACCACATGGCGGTCTCCGCGACCAAGTCGATGACCGGTCACCTGCTGGGCGGCGCGGGCGGTGTCGAGACGGTCGCGACCGTGCTGGCGCTGTACCACCGCCTCGCCCCGCCGACCATCAACGTCGAGAACCTCGACCCGGAGGCGGAGGCCAACGCCGACGTCGTCCGCGGCGAGGCCCGCAAGCTGCCCGTGGAGGGCCGTATCGCCGCGCTGAACGACTCGTTCGGCTTCGGCGGGCACAACGTGGTCCTGGCGTTCCGGACGGTCTGAGAACCGCGCGTACGCCGCCTCGTACCCAACGGAAGGGCCCTCACCGGCTGGTGAGGGCCCTTCGGTACTTCGGCATCGGGTACGGGAACTCAGACCACCTGGTGCAGCCAGCGGACCGGTGCGCCCTCGCCGGCGTAGCGGAACGGCTCCAGCTCGTCGTCCCACGGCTTGCCGAGGAGTTTGGCGATCTCGGCCTCCAGGTCCGTCTCGTCCTGCTGGGAGCGCACCAGCGCCGCCCTGAGCCGGTCCTCCGGGATCAGGATGTCGCCGTGGATGCCGGTGACGGCGTGGAAGATGCCCAGTTCGGGAGTGCAGCTGTAGCGCTCGCCCTCGGCGGTGGGGCAGGGCTCGGCCGTGACCTCGAAGCGCAGCAGATGCCAGCCGCGCAGCGCCGACGCCAGCTTGGAGGCGGTGCCGACCTCGCCCTTCCAGGAGAACTCCGAGCGCCAGGTGCCCGGCGCGGCCGGCTGCCGGATCCAGTCGAGGTTGACGCGTGTGCCGAGCACCCCGGCCACGGCCCACTCGACGTGCGGGCACAGCGCGCGCGGCGCGGAGTGCACGTACAGAACTCCACGTGTCGTCACCGGGACCTCCGGGCAGAGCGGGACATCTTGCGAACTGGCGGACGGTTGTGGCCGGGGCCACGTTTGATGGCGAGGCTACCGTGCGGCGGCGCAAGGAGTGTGACGTACCGTCGGTCCCGATGCGCCGAAACGCCCGCCATTCACCCGGCAGGACGCTTGTACGGGTGCGAACCGTTGCAGGCTGCGGGGTCCGGGAACTCCCGGGCGTTGTCATGAGGGGGACCTCCCTGTACGTCGACCGAGGGGAACAGCAGCGGATGCGGAAGCCGAGCCACCGTTCGCGGGCCGCGCTCGCCGTCACGGCGGCGGCCGTTCTGGGCGTCGCCGGCTGCGACGCCGTCGGTGGCGACGCGACCGCGCCCACGCACCGCCCGAGTCCGACGCCGTCCTGGGACGTCAGCCCCAGCTCCGTCGCGGCCGTCGGCGACTCCATCACCCGTGGTTTCGACGCGTGCGCGGTGCTGTCGGACTGCCCGGAGGTGTCCTGGGCGACCGGTACGGACACCAAGGTCGACAGTCTCGCCGTCCGGCTGCTGGGCCGGGCGGAGGCGGCCGAGCGGAGCTGGAACTACGCGGTGACCGGGGCCCGGATGACGGACCTGCCCGGGCAGATCGCGCAGGCGGTGGTGAAGCGGCCGCAGTTGGTGACGGTGATGGTGGGCGCCAACGACGCCTGCCGCAGCTCGACCTCGGCGATGACCCCGGTGGCCGAGTTCCGGGCCGACTTCCAGGACGCGCTGACCTCGCTGCGCAGGCGGCTGCCGAAGACCCAGGTGTACGTGGCGAGCGTGCCGAACCTGAAGCGGCTGTGGTCCGAGGGCCGCACCAACGCGCTGGGCAAACAGATCTGGAAGCTCGGCATCTGCCCCTCGATGCTGGGCGACGCGGACGCGCTGGACTCGGCGGCGACCCTGCGCCGGGACACCGTGCAGAAGCGCGTGGAGGACTACAACAAGGTGCTGAAGGAGGTGTGCGCCAAGGACCGCCGCTGCCGCTTCGACGGCAACGCGGTGTACGACTACCGGTTCGGCACCGGCCAGCTGAGCCACTGGGACTGGTTCCACCCGAGCGTGAACGGACAGGCCCAACTGGCGGAGATCGCCTACCGCGCGGTCACCGCGAAAGGACGCCTGACAGGCACGTGACTTAGGGTTCCGCTCATGAACGAACACTTCGGCACACTTCCCGACGGCACCCCGGTCCACCGCTGGACCCTGGAGCGGGCCGGCGTGCGGGTGCGGATCCTGTCGTACGGCGGGATCGTGCAGTCGGTGGAGATCCCGGACCGCGCCGGCCACCGGGCGAACGTGGTGCTGGGGTTCGCCGACCTGGACGGGTATCTCGGCTGTCCCGGCCCCTACTTCGGCGCCCTGATCGGCCGCTACGCCAACCGGATCGCGGGCGCCCGCTTCCCGCTGGACGGGGTGACCTACGCCCTGGAGCCGAACAACGCGCCCAACTCCCTGCACGGCGGCGGGCACGGCTTCGACAAGCGGGTGTGGGAGGTGGAGCCGGTGGAGCACGGGGTGCGGCTCTCCCGGGTCAGCCCGCACGGCGAGGAGGGCTTCCCGGGCCGGCTGGAGGTCTCGGCGACGTACACGCTGGACGCGGACGGCTCGCTGCGGATCGGGTACGAGGCGGTGACGGACGCGCCGACGATCGTGAACCTGACGAACCACTCGTACTGGAACCTGGCCGGCTCCGGCACCGCGTCCGGCCACGAACTGCGCATCGACGCCTCCCGCTACACCCCGGTCGACGCCGATCTGATCCCGACCGGTGAGCTCGCGGACGTCGCCGGCACCCGGTTCGACTTCCGTCAGTCACGCAAGACGGGCACCGGCTACGACCACAACTTCGTGCTCGTCGGCGGGGTGACGCAGACCCCGCGCGAGGTCGCCGAGCTGCACGACCCGGCGTCCGGCCGCGTCCTGACCGTGACGACCACCGAACCCGGCCTTCAGCTCTACACCGCCGACCACCTGCCCGAGCCCTTCGCCCCGGGTGACGGCGTCGCCCTGGAGACCCAGCACTTCCCGGACTCGCCGAACCGCCCGGACTTCCCGAGCACGGTGCTGCGCCCGGGCGGGGTGTTCCGCTCGGAGACGGCGTACGGCTTCGGGGCGCGCTGACCGCACGTGTGAGCCCCGGCCCAGGGGTCAGGTCCCGGGCCGGGGCTGTCTGGGGGGAGGCTTGTCCCGGATCAGACGTTAATCGTCGCGGTGAGGCGGCGGTCGGTGATCGAGCGGCTCACCTGGATCTCGTACGAACCCTTCACAAACGACCACGAGTCGCTCGCCTCGTCCCAGATCTCGAAGGCGCGGCGGGGCAGCGTGACGACCGCCTCGGCGCTCTCGCCGGGTGCGGCCTCGACGCCCGCGAAGCCGGCCAGATACCGGGCCGGGCGCCCGGGGCCGGGCTCGGCCGGGGCCAGGTAGACCTGGACGACCTCCCGTCCCGCGCGCCCGCCGGTGTTCCTGACCCGGACCCGCACGGTGCTGTCGCCCTCGACCTGGACCGACTCGTAGCTCCACTCGGTGTAGCCGAGGCCGTGGCCGAAGGGGTACGAGGGGGTGCGGCCCTCCTTCTCCCAGGCGCGGTAGCCGATGAACACGTCCTCGGTGTACGGCAGTTCCCCGTTCTCGGGGGTGACCCGGGTGACCGGGGCGTCGGCCAGGGAGCCCCAGGTGGTGGGCAGCCGGCCGCCGGGCTCGTGGACGCCGGTGAGGACGTCCGCGAGGGCCGCGCCGCCCTCCTGGCCCGGGAACCAGCTCAGCAGCACGGCGGCGACCTCCTCGCGCCAGGGCAGCTCGACCGGGGAGCCGGAGTTGACGACCACGACGGTGTTCGGGTTGGCGGCGGCGACCGCGCGGACCAGGTCGTCCTGGCGGCCGGGCAGCGCGAGGTCCTTGCGGTCGAAGCCCTCCGACTCGACGCGGTCGGTGGTGGCGACCACGACGACGGCCGTGTCGGCGGCGCGGGCGGCCTCGACGGCCTCGGCGATCAGCTCGTCGGCGTCGCACTGCGGCTCCTGGTGGGCGAGCGCGAAGGCGACGACCTTGAAGGGGGTCCCTTCGGGGAGCGCGATCACGTGATGGAGGGAGATCTCGACCGGCTCGCCCGCGGTCAGTTCGACCTCGGCGCGGGGCACGGGCGCGCCGAAGAACGCCTCGAAGGGGTCGCTGTCGTCGGCGGGGCGCTGGGCGTCGTCGTAGTACGTGGTGCCGTCGACGGTGAGGGTGAAGGGGCCGGTGCCCTTGATGCCGAAGGTGTGCGTGCCGGAGTCGCGGGGGGTGAAGGTGCCGGTCAGCTCGACGGTGTGGAGGATGTCGTGGGTGACTCCCTCGGGGAGGTCGGTGCCCATCCACTGGATCTGGCCGCTGGGTGTGCTGCGGGTGCCGATGATCTCGCCGTCCGTGTCCCGGCAGACCGCGCGCAGCTCGAAGCCGCGGTCGGCGACGGCCAGTTCGGTGTTCGGGTCGGCGCCGACGGCGTAGCCGAGGCTGCCCTTGGGGAGGGCGGCGGTGAGGCCGTCGAGCGGGGAGACGATCCGGTCCGGGAAGACGGTGGCCGAACCGCCGCCCAGGACACGGGCGTCGCGGGCGGCCGCGCCGATGAGGGCGACGGTGCCGGGCCGGAGCGGGAGGGCGTCGTTCTCGTTGCGGACCAGGACGAAGGAGCGGCGGGCGATCTCGCGGGCCAGCGCCTCGCCGTCCACGGTGGCGGGCGGCTCGGTCACGGCGGGCTCGGCGGACTCCAGGGCGCCGACGCGGGCGGCGAGCCGCAGGACGTTGCGGACGGCCGCGTCGACCGTGGCCTCCTCGACCTCGCCGTCGCGCACGGCCTGGGCGAGCGCGGGGCCGTAGACGGTCTGCGGGCCGGGCATGGCCACGTCCAGGCCGCCCTCGATGGCGGCGGCCGTCGAGCGGGCGGCCATCCAGTCGGAGACGTTGTAGCCGTCGAAGCCCCACTCGCCGCGCAGCACGCCGTTCACGAGGCGGGCGTGCTCGGTCATCGTCGTGCCGTTGACCGTGTTGTAGGCCGTCATGACGCCCCAGGGGCGGGCCTCGGCGACGATGATCTCGAAGGGCGCGAGGTACAGCTCGCGCAGGGCCCGCTCGCTCACCAGGTTGTTGACGGTGAAGCGGTCGGTCTCGGCGTCGTTGGCGACGAAGTGCTTGACGGTGGTGCCGACGCCGCCGGACTGGACGCCGCTGACATAGCCGGCGCCGATGCGTCCGGTCAGGTACGGGTCCTCGCTGTAGGCCTCGAAGTGCCGTCCGCCGAGCGGGGACCGGTGGAGGTTGACGGTCGGCGCGAGCAGCACGTGCACGCCCTTGCGGCGGGCCTCCTGGGCGAGCAGCGTGCCGGCGCGGCGGGCGAGAGCCGGGTCCCAGGTGGCGGCGAGGGCCGTCGGGGAGGGCAGGGCGATGGAGGGGTCGTCGGCGGTCCAGCGCACGCCCCGTACGCCGATCGGGCCGTCGGACATGACGAGGGACCTCAGCCCGATCTCCGGCAGCGCGGGCAGCGACCACACGTCCTGCCCGGACAGCAGCCGGGCCTTCGCCTCCAGGTCCAGCTTGCCCAGCGCCGCCTCGACGGCGGCCTCGCGCGCCTGGTCGGCTGGAGAGGTGTCAGTGGTTCCCGCCATCGGGGCCTCCTCGTCGCGTCATGTCGTCCTGGGGGCCATCGTGCACCCGCTACCTGTAAGGCGGTAGGTTTCGTTATGGTGCCGTAATATCAGCTGGGTGGCAATGCCGTACGGTGACGCCATGAACGCCAGGGTCAGGAGCGAGGAACGGCGCGCGGAGATCGTGCGGGCGGCGCTGGAGGTGATCGCCGAGCGCGGGTACCGGGGCGCGAGCCTGGCCGCGGTGGCGGAGCGGGTCGGGCTCACCCAGCAGGGGCTGCTGCACTACTTCCCGACGAAGGAGGCAGTGCTGGTCGCCGTGCTGAAGGAGCGCGACCAGTGGGACGCCGTACCGGCGACGCAGTGGCGGGTGGACCTGCTGGCCTCGCTGGTCGAGTACAACGCGATGCGGCCCGGCATCATCCAGACCTTCTCGGCGCTGCTGGGCGAGAGCGTGACGGAGGGGCATCCGGCGCGGGCGTACTTCACCGAACGCTACCGGCAGGTGCGCGAGAGCATGGCGGCGGTCCTGCGCACCGCGTACGGCGACCGCCTCCCGAACGGCCTGACGCCGGAGCGCACGGCCCCGCTCCTGGTCGCGGTGATGGACGGCCTGCAGTACCAGTGGCTCCTGGACCCGGACTCGGTGGACATGCCGGCCGCGTTCCGCGACTTCCTGACGCTGCTCGGCGAGGAGGCCGAGGAGCTCTGAACTCCGGCGCTACTGCCGCCAGATGACGGCGAGCGCCTTGCTCACCGCGACGACCGCGGCGAAGGCGACGGCCCAGGCGGTCGCCCCGGCGGCGAACAGCGCGGCGACGCCCGCCCCGAAGCAGACCGTCTCGAAACCGACGCGGACCGCGCCACGCGTCTTGTACGACGCCTTCTGCGAGCCGAACAGGGCCCACAGGACGACGAGTACGGCCGGGGCACCGAGGCCCAGCAACCAGGTGAGCGGGGTCGCCACGGCACGGGTGAAGCCCCAGTATCCGACGGCCGCGAGGGCGCCGAGTTCGATCAGGAACAGTACGCCCAGGTTCACGGCCTTCGCGGTCCTCATGCGCGGCAGTATCACCTGCCCGCGGGCACCGCCGCCACGTTTTCGATCTCCACCAGCGCCTCGGGCCTGAATGGACGAGGACGCGCCCGCCCGGGCGGTGTACGCGGCGACCGTCCGGGGCCGTACGGCACCGCCCGCCGCGGACGTCTTCATCGCGGTGCTCCGGGAGGCGGCGGCCCGTCTCCCCCAGGGGCCCCACCCCATGGCGTAGACCACTTCCGTCACGCGATACTGCGACCGTCCGCACCACGCTCCCCCACGACGGCGACGGAAGGACCGAACTCCCTTGATTTCCCTACGTGTTCGGATCGGCATCCTCGGACTGGCCATGATGGCCTCGGTGGCCTCCCCGGTGACGGCGAGCGCCGCCGCGGCCGCCCCCTCCCCCACCGTCGAGGAACAGCGCCTCGACAAGGCGGTGCCGCAGGAGATACTCCGGCGGTCCGGATTCGACGCCGTGGCACCCGGGTTGGCCCGGGAGCTGGGCTCGGCGCACTCCTACGCCCAGGCGCGGCGGATCGTCGTGCGCGAGGGATCGGCGCTGTGGCGGCGGGCCGTGGACCGGGTGCAGGGGCGCGGGCCGGCCGGCGGGGATCTGAGCCGGGACGACGACCGGCCGCTGTACTGGGCCAGGCTGGGGCTGACCCGGGAAGTGCGGACCTGGGAGCCGGGGTTCGGGCTGAGTGAGGCGCAACGCAGCGCGCTGATCGAGCAGTTGGAGCGGACCTTTCGGGGACATTCCGACGTGCGCTATCCGCACGGCAAGGGGCTCAGGCGGATCCTGGTCACCGGCTTCGACCCGTTCACCCTCGACCGGGACATCCGGATCTCCAATCCCTCCGGCGCCGCCGCGCTCGCCCTCGACGGCACGGTGATCCGGACCGCGAAGGGCCCGGCGCGGATCGAGACGGTCGTCTTCCCGGTGCGCTGGCACGACTTCGCGCAGGGGACGGTGGAGCGGACGCTGCGGCGGTATCTGCCGAGGGTCGACCTGTTCACCACGGTGAGCCAGGGGCGGGTCGGGCGGTTCGACGTGGAGCGGACCAACGGGGCCTGGCGGGGCGGCTTCCCGGACAACGACAACGTCTCGCGCACCGAGACCGTCCCGGTGACCGACCCCGCCTCGCAGCCGCAGTGGACGACGACCACACTGCCGTACCGGCAGATCGTGGCCGCGGACACGGGACGGTTCCCGGTCTACGACCACACCGAGGTGACCGAGATCCCGGCGGGAGGGACGACGGAGGTCGTACGGCCGGACGGGCCCACCCCGGGGTCGACGGCGCGGGCCGGGGGCGGCGGGAACTACCTCTCCAACGAGATCGCCTACCGGGCGACCCTGCTGCGGGACCGGCTGGGGCTGCACGACACGCTGCCGGGCGGGCATGTGCACACGCCGGTGCTGCAGTTCGGAGCGGGCAACACGGATCCGGCGACCGGGACGGTGACCGATCCGGAGTTCGTGCGCAACCGGCTGGACATCGTGGCGCAGGTGCGGGCGATCCTGACGGTGGCGGCCGACGCGGCCTTCGGGACGTGAGCGGCTTCAGGACGTGACCGGCTGGTCCTCGGAGTCGTCCACCCCCGGCTCTCCCTCCCCGCTCTCCTCGCCCAGCAGTTCCCGCGCCATCAGCGTCGCGCCCGCCACCGCGCCCGGCATCAGGAACACCGCCACGAACGGCACCACGAAGGCGACGGCCAGCGGGGTGCCGAAGCCCCAGACGAGGGTCCGGCGGGAGCGCAGGAGGGCGAGGCGGGCGCGGAGTTCGACGCCACGCCGCTGGAGGGCGACGGCGGTGAGTTCCTCGGTGAGGAAGAAACCGGTGACGAGGAAGCCGATCACCGGGATCACCGTCTGGCCGACGAACGGGATGAAACCGAGGGCGAACAGCAGCACGCCCCACAGCGCGGCACGGACGACGATCCGCAGGCTGTCGCGGGCCGAGATCCACAGCTCGCGCCAGAGCGGCAGCCCGGACTCGGGGGCCGTGCCGTCGGGGGACACGTCCCGGTCGACCTTCTCGGAGAGGTTCTCGTAGAAGGGCTGGCCGATCAGGAGGGTGACGGCGGTGAAGGTGACGACGGCCAGCAGCAGTCCGAGGGCGAACAGCACGGCGGTGAGCAGCCCGCGGAAGACGCCTCGCCAGGGGCTGGACCAGTGGTCGGCGAAGGGGGTCGACCAGCCGACGAGGTCCTCGCCCCACACGGCGAGAAAGACGAGGGCGGCCACGTACAGGACGAGGGTTATCAGACCCGGGAGCAGGCCGAAGCCGTACTGTCTCCCGTGCCCGGCCACCCAGCGTTGGCCCTTCAGGAGATAGGTGAAGCCCGCCCCAAGATCGCGCATGGGGAAGACTTTACGTTGTCGGCACCGCCACGACGATCCCCCTCTCGGCCGCGGGTGCCACCGCCGCCGACACCCGTGTCGCCGCCGCCCGGGCCAGCCGCCCCGCGCGCGTGGCCGCCGCGAGGAGCAGGGGCTGGAGCTGTTCCAGGGCCGAGACGACCAGTTCCTCGCCGGTGACCAGCACCGGCCCGGCGGCCTTCGTCGTCGCCGCGGCCGCCTCCGTGAGGTCGGCCAGCGGCGGGAGGGTGGCGCGGACGACGCCCGCTCCCGTGGCCGCCGCGCGTTCGGCGAGGGCGACCTGGAGCGGCATCAGGGGGGCCAGGGCGGCGGTCAGGGCGTCGGCGATGCGGCGCAGCTCCGGGGAGGAGTCGCGCAGGACGTCGGCCGCGGCGCGCAGGAGGGGCGTGACGGCGAGCAGGGCGCCCGCGGCCACGCCGGCCGTCGCGGGGATCACGGGTGACGTCGCCTCTAGAAGGTCGCCGAGGGCGTCCGCGAACTCCTCGACGGCCGGTTCCACCGCGTCCAGCACGGGCAGCAGGCTGTCGCCGAGGGCGGTCAGCAGGGCCTGCGCCGGTTCGCTGACCGGGTGGACGGCTAGCGGCGCCCCGCTGGTGCCGAGGCGGGTGAGGGTGTCGACGATGCGGTAGAAGGCCTCCTGGGCCTGCGGCGAGGCGCTGGCCTCCGCCAGCGCCCCGGTCGTCTCGCGCAGCACCCGCAGCACGTCGGCGCCCGAGCCGTCGCGCGGGTCGAAGGTGTTGAGGGCGATCCTGGTGATGTTGTGGGCCGTGTCCAGGAGTTGGCCGGTGATGTCGGTGGTGTTGCGTGCCATGCGCAGCACGTCCTGCCTCTTGGGGAGCGGAGGGATCGTTGCCATGGGCTCTCCTCGCCTCACGGACGTCACCGGTCGGTCGCCCTCTCAGCATGCCCCCTTCGCGTGCCGCGTGCTGGGCCATCCGGGGCATCGGTGACGCGAACTCTCGCCGCGTGCGGTTGAGTCGTACAGGTACATCGCGCCGTATCGATCTCGGGGAGCTCCCACAGAGGCGTGCAGCGGTTCAGGTGAGGAGAGCGGATGACGAAGGAGATCCACGGCACCGTCGCCGATGGCTTCGAGTCGGTGCGTGAGGAGTTCGCCGCGTTCGTCGCGGGGGAACGGGACGACTACGAAGGGCAGTTGTGCGCCTATGTGCACGGCCGCAGGGTCGTCGACCTGTGGGCGGGGGACGGTGTCGAGGCCGACTCCCTCTACGCCGTGTACTCGTCGACCAAGGGGGCCGCGCATCTCGTGGTGGCCCTGCTGGTGCAGGACGGCACGCTGGAACTGGACCGCAAAGTCACCTACTACTGGCCGGAGTTCGCCGCGGAGGGCAAGGGGTCGGTCACGCTGCGCGAGCTGGTCTCGCACCGGGCGGGCGTGGTCGGCACCGACACCGGCTTCACGGCCGAGGAGATGGCCGACGACCGGGCGATGGCGGAGCGGCTCGCCGACCAGAAGCCGTTCTGGCGTCCGGGTTCGGCGTTCGGCTACCACGCGCTGGTGATCGGCGCGCTGACCGGTGAGGTGGTGCGGCGGGCCACCGGGCACACGCTCCAGCAGGTGTACGAGGAGCGGGTCCGGGCCCCGTACGGCCTCGACTTCCACCTGGGGCTGCCTACCGCGCTGGAGTCCCGCTTCCGGTCCGTGCAGCCGATGATGCCGAACCCGCAGCAGCAGGCGGCGCTGGACGCGGCCCGGACCGGACCGCACACGCTGGGCTCGATCGCCTTCAACACGCATGTGCCGAACCCGGGGACGCTGGTCGACTACGCCAACTCCCGTACCGTGCGCGCCAAGGGGCCGGCGTCGGCGGGCGGGGTGGCGGCGGCGCGCGGGCTGGCCGGGATGTACGCGGCGACGATCAGCGGACTCGCCGAACGGCCGCCGCTGCTGAAGCCGGACACGATCGCCGAGGTCGGGCAGATCCACTCCGTCGGCTACGACCTGGTGGCCCGCACCCACAGGTCGTACGGCCTCGGCTTCCAGGCCACCGCCGACACCTGGCACCCCTTCCTGGGCGCGGGCGCCTTCGGCCACAGCGGCGCCGGCGGCTCCCAGGCCTTCGCCGATCCCCGCACCGGCCTCTCCTACGGCTACACCCGCCGCCGCCTCGCCTTCCCGGGCGGCGCGGCCCCGGAAAACCAACGCCTGGTCAGAGCGGTCCACACGGCGGCACTGGCGAACTGACCGCACAGCACCGTCCGATCCCCGCCCCCGGAACAGCCCCCGGCCAGCCCCACCCAACGGCACAGGCCCACCAACAGCACCTGTCCCGACGACACCGGCCGCGAAGAGAGCCATAGGGGGCGCCCCGGTGTCGAGGCGCCGAACGCGCGAAGGCGAACTGACCGCACAGCACCGTCCGATCCCCGCCCCCGGAACAGCCCCCGACCAACCCCCCAACGGCACAGGCCCACCAACAGCACCTATCCCGACGACACCGGCCGCGAAGAGAGCCATAGGGGGCACCCCGGTGTCGAGGCGCCGAACGCGCGAAGGCGAACTGACCGCACAGCACCGTCCGATGCCCGCCCCCGGAACAGCCCCCGGCCAACCCCGCCCAACGGCACGGGCCCACCAACAGCACCTGTCCCGACGACACCGGCCGCGAAGAGAGCCGTAGGGGGCGCGCCGGTGTCGAGGGGCCGAACGCGCGGAGGCGCGCAGCGCTGAGCACGATCGGTCCCTCGACACCGGCACAAAGCGCCCCCGGAGGCGAACGAAGCCAAAAGAAGGAGAGCCGGCGCTACAGCTTGACGATCATCTTGCCCGTGTTGTCGCCGCGCAGGACGCCGAGGAACGCCTCCAGGTTGTTCTCGATGCCCTCGACCACGGTCTCCCGGTACTTCAGCTCGCCCGAGGCGACCCACGGGGCCACCTCCCGGACGAACTGCGGCTGCAGGTCGTAGTGGTCGCCGACGAGGAAGCCCTCGATGCGGCCGCGGGTCTGGATCAGCCGGGGGAGGTTGCGCGGGCCCGGCGCGGGCTCGGTGTTGTTGTAGACGGAGATCATCCCGCACACGGCGATCCGGCCGCCCTGGTTGAGCTGCCCGATCGCGGCCTCCAGGTGGTCGCCGCCGACGTTGTCGAAGTAGACGTCGATCCCGTCGGGCGCGGCCTCGCGCAGCTGCTCGCTCACCGGGCCGTTCTTGTAGTTGAACGCGGCGTCGAAGCCGTACTCCTCGACGAGCAGCTTGACCTTCTCGTCGGAGCCGGCCGAGCCGATGACCCGCGAGGCGCCCTTCAGCTTGGCGATCTGCCCGACCTGGCTGCCGACGGCGCCGGCCGCGCCGGAGACGAAGACGGAGTCGCCCTCTTTGAAGGACGCGGTGCGCAGCAGACCGGCGTAGGCGGTGAGGCCGGTCATGCCGAGGACGCCGAGGTACGTCGACAGGGGCGCGGCGTCCGCGTCCACCTTGACGGCGTTCTTGGCGTCCACCACCGCGTACTCGCGCCAGCCGAAGAAGTGCAGCACGTGGTCGCCGACGGCGATGCCCTCGGCGTTGGAGGCGACGACCTCGCCGACCGCGCCGCCCTGCATGACCTTGCCCAGCTCGAAGGGGGCGACGTAGGACTTCGCGGCGCTCATCCGGCCGCGCATGTACGGGTCGACGGAGAGGTACTCGTTGCGGACGAGGACCTGGCCCTCGCCCGGCGTCGGGGCCTCCGTCTCGACCAGGGCGAAGTCCTCGGGCTTCGGCCAGCCGACGGGACGGCTGAGCAGGTGCCATTCGCGGTTGATCATGACAGGGCCTTTCCTTGCGTGTGTGGTGCCTGCGGAGGCAAATACTTCAGTACCTGAAACAACAATGACGCTGAATATTTCAGGTTGTCAAGTAACGGGGTACCCTGGAGCCATGTCCACCACACCGAAGACCCGTCGGCCCGACGCGCTGACCCTGGAGGTCGTCGAGCTCATCGGCGATGTCGTGGCGCGCTTCTACGCGGACTACGAGGACGCGGCGGGCGAGCACGCGCTCACCGGGGCCCAGGCGCGGCTGCTGAGCCTGCTGTCGCTGGAGCCGCTGCCGATGCGGAAGCTGGCGCAGAAGCTGAAGTGCGAGCCGTCCAACGTCACCGGGATCGTGGACCGGCTGGAGTCGCGGGGACTGGTGGAGCGCCGCCCGGACCCGGCGGACCGCCGGGTGAAGCTGGCGGCGGCGACGGACGAGGGCCGCCGGGTCGCCCGGGAGCTGCGCGAGGGCCTGCGCTTCGCCCGCGAGCCCCTCGCGGGCCTCTCCGACGAGGAGCGCCTGTCTTTGCGGGATTTGCTACAGCGGATGCTGGCAGCCTGACCCGAGAGCGGCCCCGAGGCCCAGAACCGGACTGAAGCCGAGAGCGGCCCCGAGCCTCAGCTGCACCACCACAGGAATCGCGTGCAGGAATGCGACGGGGACGGGGTCGGGCTGGGGGCAGAGGTCGTCGGGGCCGCAGTCGCGGTGGGGGTCGCTGCCGGGCCGGTCGGGGCGGGGGTGCTCGGGCGGGGGGTGGTCGTCGCGGACTGGGTGTCCTGGGTGGGCTTGGCGTCCTTGGACTTGTCCTTGGGGGACTTGGACGGGGAGGTCGTGGGGGCGGCCGTGGAGTCGGGAGCACCCGCGCCTGTCCTGTCGACCGCCGGCTTCGCTGTCGTGCCCGTCTCCTTCGAGGCGTCGCCGTCCACCGAGTCGCCCCCGGCCGCGGCCGGCTTCGGGGTGGAGAAGGGCGCGTCCATGCCCAGCTCCGCGAGGCTGAGCCCGCCGGCGGCGAGCACGACCGCCGCGGCGATCAGCAGCGTCCTTCGGCGCCGGCGCCGATGCGCCGCGGCCTTGCGGTCACGCCGACTGGCGGCGCCCCCGGGACCCGTGGAACCGGCGGCCGCGTCGACCTCCCCCGCGTCACCGCCGCGTCCGCGTCCACGCCCCCGGCTCTGCGCGCGCCGCGCCGCCCGGCCCTCCGCCGGGGCTGCCGCCTCCCGGTGGCCGCCGTCCTCGGTGCCGCCCAACTCGGCGCCGCCACCCTCCGCCCCGTCGCCCTCGTCGCCGTACGGGCCCTCGTCGCCGTAGCCGTCGTACGCGGGCACGCGCGCGTGTTCCGTCTGTGCGCGGAGCTCTTCGAGGGAGGCGCCGCAGCCCGGGCAGGCGAGGGCGCCGTTGAGGTGCCGTCGGCACGGGTGGCAGTAGTCCATGACGCGGGAAGACTAAGTTCCTGGCCGGTCACGTTCATAGTCACGGCTGTGAAGGTTGTGTGGCGAACCACCCGTTGCGGCGTGGCGAGTTGAGGCATCTCTCCCGATCGCACCGAAACCGCCGGCGAAAGCCGCACCGAAAGCAGTGTCGAAACCGTTATGCGTTCGACCCATTGACACTCCCCATACCCCGTCCTTACTGTCACGCCAGCATTTCGAACGTGTGACGAAATCTCGAACAGCTGAGGGGCTATCTCCGTGCGTATCACCGGAATCAGCACACACGTGGTCGGGACGCCTTGGCGCAACCTGACTTACGTCCAGGTGCACACCGACGAAGGGATCACGGGAGTCGGCGAGACCCGGATGCTCGGTCACACCGACGCGCTGATCGGCTATCTGCGGGAGGCCGAGGCCAACCACATTCTGGGCTCGGATCCGTTCGCGGTGGAAGACCTCGTACGCCGGATGAAGTACGGCGACTACGGCCGCGCGGGTGAGATCGTGATGTCCGGCATCGCGGTGATCGAGATGGCCTGCTGGGACATCAAGGGCAAGGCGCTCGGCGTGCCCGTCTGGCAGCTGCTGGGCGGCAAGGTCACCGACAAGGTCAAGGCGTACGCCAACGGCTGGTACACCACGGAGCGCACTCCGGAGGCGTACCACAAGGCCGCCCAGGGGGTCATGGAGCGCGGCTACAAGGCGCTGAAGATCGACCCCTTCGGCACCGGCCACTTCGAGCTCGACCACGAGCAGACCCTGTACGCGGTCTCCCTGATCGAGGCCGTGCGCGACGCGATCGGCCCGGACGCCGAGCTGATGCTGGAGATGCACGGCCGCTTCTCCCCCGCCACCGCCGTCCGCCTCGCGAACGAGCTGGCGCCCTTCAAGCCCGCGTGGCTGGAGGAGCCCTGCCCGCCCGAGAACCTGAAGGCGCTGGAGAAGGTCGCCGCCAAGGTCGACATCCCGGTCGCCACCGGTGAGCGCATCCACGACCGGATCGAGTTCCGCGAGCTCTTCGAGAGCCAGGCCGTCGACATCATCCAGCCGGACGTCGGCCACATCGGCGGCATCTGGGAGACGCGCAAGCTCGCCGCCACCGCCGAGACCCACTACATGCTGGTCGCCCCGCACAACGTGGGCGGCTCGGTGCTCACCGCCGCCTCCCTCCAGGTCGGCTTCACCTCCCCCAACTTCAAGATCCTTGAGCACTTCAACGACTTCGCCGACGCGGAGATCAAGAAGGTGGTCAAGGGGGCGCCGGAGGTCGTGGACGGCTACTTCCACCTCTCCGACGCGCCGGGTCTCGGGGTCGAGCTGGACGTGGACGCGGCCGCCGAGTTCCCGCAGCAGCAGGCCCGTTTCGACCTGTGGGCCGAGGGCTGGGAGCAGCGCAAGCCCAAGGGCGCCAAGTGAGCGGCGCCGTCGTCATCGAGGCACCCGGCGAGCACCGGATCACCGAGCACACGCCCCGGCCGCCGGAGGCCGGCGAGGCCCTGGTCCGCGTCCACGCGGTCGGCATCTGCGGCAGCGACCGCGAGGTGTACCAGGGCAACCGGCCCGAGGGGTACGTCCGTTACCCGGTCACCCCGGGCCACGAGTGGTCCGGGACGGTCGAGGCGGTCGGGGCCGGGGTGCCTTCGAGTCTTGTCGGCCGCAAGGTGGTCGGCGAGGGCTTCCGCAACTGCCAGGTCTGCGACCGTTGCCATGCGGGCGAGACCACGCTGTGCACGGCCGGGTACGAGGAGACCGGGTTCACCGAGCCGGGTGCCATGGCCACCACGCTCACCCTGCCGGCCCGGTTGCTGCACGTCCTGCCCGACGACGCCGATCTGACGGCCGCCGCGCTGCTGGAGCCGGCCGCCTGTATCGCGGCCGCCGCGCTCAAGGCGAACGCGCTGCCGGGTGAGCGGGTCGCGGTCGTGGGCACGGGCACGCTCGGGATGTTCGCCGTTCAGTTCCTGAAGGCGGGCTCCCCGGCGGAGCTGCTGGTGGTGGGGACGCGACCGGACCGGGCGGCGCTTTCGAAAGATTTCGGCGCCACCGACTTCCGTACGAAGGACCAGGAGCTGTCCGACGACTTCGACGTGGTGATCGAGACCGCCGGCTCCGCGTCCGCCGCACGCACCGCCGCCTCCCTGCTCAGGCGCGGCGGCCGGCTGGTCCTGACGGGCATCCCGGCGCCGGGCGCCGAGGGTCTCGACCCGACCGATCTCGTCGTACGGCAGCTGGAGGTGCACACCGTCTTCGGGGCACCGCCGGACGCCTGGGCGCACACGGTGCGGGTGTTCGGGGCCGGGCTGCTCGATCCCCTGCCCCTGGTCACGCACGAGCTGCCGCTGGAGGAGTTCCCGCAGGCCATCGAGCTGGTCGGGTCCGGCGATCCGAAGGTGGGCAAGGTGCTGCTCCGCCCCTAGACGTACGCCGGTACGGGGGCGACCTGACGGCCCCCGTACCGGCGTACACCCAGCCCCCCATGACTTGAGCCGCGAACCTCGTCCGACATATCGAACACGAAGGACAGCTTGTGACGACCGACGCTTCCGCCACGGCGGCCCGCCGACCCGGTGAGCAGCCGCTCACCGCCCTCGGTCTGGGCGCGCCCGCCCTCGACCCCGCCGACGCCTCTCCGCACACCTTCCCCGGCGGCGGCAAGTGGCGCACCGAGATCCCCTCGTGCGAGGGGCCCGAAGCACTGGCCGTCGTGCTCAAGGAGTCCTCGCGCCTGGACGTGCCGATCCACCGGATCAGCCAGGGCAGCGGGGTGTGGATGCTGACCGACGCCGAGATCACCGAGATGGTCGAGGCGACGGCCGAACGCGACATCGAGCTCTGCCTGTTCACCGGCCCGCGCGGCACCTGGGACATCGGCGGCTCGGTGCGCTCCGACTCACGGGGCGCCGGACTGCGCGCCCGGGGCCACGACGCCGTCGCCGGATGCGTCGAAGACGCTGTCAGGGCAACCGAGTTGGGCGTCAAGTGCCTGCTCGTCGCCGACGAGGGCGTGCTGTGGACGCTGCACCGGGCGCGCGAGGCGGGGATCATCCCGGCGGACACCACCCTGAAGGTCTCGGCGCTGATCGGCCCGGTCAACCCCGCCTCGTACGCGGTGTACGAGCGGCTGGGCGCCGACTCCCTCAACGTGCCCAGCGATCTGACGCTGGATCATCTCACCGAGATCCGGCGGGTGTCGGCCGCCCCCATGGACATGTACATCGAGGCCCCCGACGACCTCGGCGGCTACATCCGGATGTACGAGGTCGCCGAGCTGATCCGCCGCGGCGCACCGCTGTACCTGAAGTTCGGCCTGTCCAAGAGCCCCGGCATCTACCCGTACGGGCACCACCTGCGGGACCTGACGCTGGCCACCGCACGGGAGCGGGTGCGCCGGGGACGGCTCGCCCTGGACCTCCTCGCCCGGCACGGAGCCGACGGCGACATGGCGCCCCTGGGCTCCCGACTGCCCGGAACGCTCAACAGGTTCGAAACCCCCGCATAACGTTCCGGACACTGCTCTTCACAAAAGCAGACGAAGCGCCACAGAATCCCACACGTCCTCGGTCTCCCCGCACCGCTCACGCACCTTCGCGCCACCGGACCGAGCCCCGTCCCACCGACTTCAAGGATGATGATCATGCGTACTCGCAGAGCCGCGTTCGCCGCCATAGCCGGAGCCGCCTCGCTGGCCCTCACGCTGTCCGCCTGTGGACAGAACAGCTCGGGCGGCAGCAAGGAGAAGGCCGGCAGCACCAAGGGCGGGACCATCGGCATCGCGATGCCGACCAAGTCCTCCGAGCGCTGGATCGCCGACGGCAACAACGTCGTCAAGGACCTCAAGGCCAAGGGCTACAAGACCAAGCTGGTCTACGGCGAGGACGACCCCGACACCCAGGTCTCGCAGATCGAGAACCTGATCACGCAGGGCGTCAAGGGCCTGATCATCGCGGCCATCGACAACAAGTCCCTGAACAACGTGCTTCAGGAGGCCGCGTCGGCCAACATCCCGGTCATCGCCTACGACCGCCTCATCCTCGGCACCAAGAACGTCGACTACTACGCCTCGTTCGACAACGAGAAGGTCGGCGTGCTGCAGGGCACGTACATCATCCAGAAGCTCGGTCTGGACAAGGGCAAGAAGGGCCCGTTCAACATCGAGCTGTTCGCGGGCTCCAACGACGACAACAACACCAAGTACTTCTTCAGCGGCGCGATGAGCGTGCTGCAGCCGTACATCGACAAGAAGCAGCTGGTGGTCAAGTCCAAGCAGACCGCCCTCAACCAGGTCACCACCCTGCGCTGGGACGGCGCCACCGCCCAGAAGCGCATGGAGGACATCCTGACCTCCACGTACTCCAACGCCAAGGTCGACGCGGTCCTCTCGCCCTACGACGGCATCTCCATCGGCATCCTCGCCGCCCTGAAGTCGGACGGCTACGGCTCCGCCAGCAAGCCGCTGCCGGTCATCACCGGACAGGACGCCGAGCTCGCCTCGGTGAAGTCGATCATCGCGGGCCAGCAGACGCAGACCGTCTACAAGGACACCCGCAAGCTCGCCGACGTGGCCGCGGCCATGGTCGACGACGTCCTCAACAAGAAGACGCCCCAGACCAACGACACCAAGACCTACGACAACGGCACCAAGGTCGTCCCCGCCATGCTGCTGCAGCCGGTGAGCGTGGACAAGACCAACTACGAGGACGTCCTCGTCAAGGGCGGCTACTACACCGAGGCCGAACTCAAGTAACCCCGCCCATCTACTGATTGGAAGGCACGACCATGGCGGGACCCGTCCTGGAAATGCGCTCTATCGTCAAGACCTTTCCCGGCGTGAAGGCGCTGTCGGACGTCACACTGACCGTCCGTCAGGGCGAGGTCCACGCCATCTGCGGGGAGAACGGCGCCGGCAAGTCCACCCTGATGAAGGTGCTCTCCGGCGTCCATCCCCACGGCTCCTACGAGGGCGAGATCCTCTTCGAGGGTGAGGTCTGCGAGTTCAAGGACATCCGGGCCAGTGAGCACCGGGGCATCGTGATCATCCACCAGGAGCTGGCGCTGTCGCCTTACCTCTCCCTGGCGGAGAACATCTTCCTCGGCAACGAGCACGCCAAGGGCGGGTTCATCGACTGGCGTCAGACCCTGCGGCACGCCACCGAACTGCTGCGCCGGGTCGGTCTCGAGGACCACCCGGAGACCCGCGTCGCCGACATCGGCGTGGGCAAGCAGCAGCTGGTGGAGATCGCGAAGGCGCTGTCGAAGAAGGTCAAGCTGCTCATCCTGGATGAGCCGACCGCGGCCCTGAACGACGAGGACAGCGACAAACTCCTCAACCTCATCCTGGAGTTGAAGAAGCAGGGCATCACCTCGATCATCATCTCCCACAAGCTCAACGAGATCCGCAAGGTCGCCGACTCGGTGACCATCCTGCGCGACGGGCGGTCCATCGAGACCCTCGACGTGAAGGCGAAGGAGACCACCGAGGACCGGATCATCTCCGGCATGGTCGGCCGCGACCTCGACCACCGCTTCCCCGAGCGCACCCCGCACGAGGCGGCGGACCCGAACGCGGCGCCCGCGCTGGAGATCCGCAACTGGACCGTGCACCACCCCATCGACCAGCAGCGCAAGGTGGTCGACGACGTCTCGATCAACGTGCGCCGCGGCGAGATCGTGGGCATCGCGGGCCTGATGGGCGCCGGCCGCACCGAACTCGCGATGAGCGTGTTCGGGCGCACCTACGGCCGGTACGCGGGCGGCACGGTCCTCAAGGACGGCACGGAGATCCGTACCAAGACCGTCTCGGAGGCGGTCGACAACGGCATCGCGTACGTCACCGAGGACCGCAAGCACTACGGCCTCAACCTCATCGACACCATCAACCGCAACATCTCGCTGACCGCGCTCACCAAGGTCGCCAAGCGGGGCGTGGTCGACGAGCACGAGGAGCGGCAGGTCGCCGAGGGCTTCCGCAAGTCCATGAACATCAAGGCGCCGACCGTCTTCGAGCCGGTGGGCAAGCTGTCCGGCGGCAACCAGCAGAAGGTCGTCCTCAGCAAGTGGATCTTCGCGGGTCCGGACGTGCTGATCCTGGACGAGCCCACGCGCGGTATCGACGTCGGCGCCAAGTACGAGATCTACACGGTCATCGACCAGCTGGCCGCCCAGGGCAAGGCGGTCGTCTTCATCTCCTCCGAACTGCCCGAGCTGCTCGGCATGTGCGACCGCATCTACACGATGGCCGCCGGGCGGCTGACGGGTGAGGTCCCGCGGGCCGAGGCCACGCAGGAAGTGCTGATGCGCCACATGACAAAGGACAAAGAGGTATCGCGATGAGCACGGACGTCACCGACAAGGTCTCGGCGGCCCCGCCGCCGGGCAAGGGCGGCTCGGGCGACGGCGCGGGCCTGGCACAGCTGGTGCTGGGCGGGCTGCGCCGCAACATGCGCCAGTACGGCATGCTGATCGCGCTGGGCCTGATCGTCGTCCTCTTCCAGATCTGGACGGGCGGGGACCTGCTGCTGCCGCGCAACGTCTCCAACCTGGTGCTGCAGAACAGCTACATCCTGATCCTCGCGATCGGCATGATGCTGGTCATCATCGCCGGGCACATCGACCTCTCGGTCGGCTCACTCACCGCGTTCGTGGGCGCGTTCGCGGCCGTGCTGACGGTCAGTCACGGGGTGGCGTGGCCGGTCGCGTTGTTGCTGTGCCTGCTGATGGGCGCGGTGGCCGGCGCCGTACAGGGCGTGCTGATCGCCTACTTCGGCATACCGTCCTTCATCGTCACCCTCGCCGGCATGCTGCTCTTCCGCGGCCTGACGGAGATCCTGCTCAAGGGCCAGACCCTCGGCCCGTTCCCGAACGGTCTGCAGAAGCTCGGCAACGGCTTCCTGCCGGCGGTCGGCCCGAACACCAACTACCACAACATCACGCTGCTGCTCGGCATCGTGCTGATCGCGGCCGTGGTCTGGCAGGAGGTCCGTGACCGGCGCCGGCAGGCGGAGTTCTCCCTCGACGTGGTGCCTAGGAACCTCTTCCTGCTCAAGCTGGTCGCCATCGTCGCCGCGATCCTCGCCCTGACCATGCTGCTCGCCAGCTACAACGGCGCCCCGATCATCCTGATCGTGCTCGGTGTGCTGGTGGTCGGCTACGGCTACGTCATGCGCAACGCGGTCTTCGGCCGGCACATCTACGCGATCGGCGGCAACCTGCCGGCCGCGAAGCTGTCCGGCGTCAAGGACAAGAAGGTCACCTTCTACGTCTTCCTGAACATGGGCGTGCTCGCGGCCCTGGCGGGTCTGGTGGTCGCCGCCCGTCTGAACGCGGCCTCGCCGAAGGCGGGCCTGAACTTCGAACTCGAGGCGATCGCCTCGTCGTTCATCGGTGGCGCGTCCATGAGCGGCGGTGTGGGAACCGTCCTCGGCGCGATCATCGGTGGTCTCGTCCTCGGTGTGCTGAACAACGGCATGAACCTCCTCGGCGTCGGCACCGACTGGCAACAGGTCATCAAGGGCCTCGCCCTGCTGGCCGCGGTCGGCTTCGACGTCTGGAACAAGCGCAAGTCCGGTTCGTAACGTCAGCTCGGGCCCCGCCGGAAACGGCGGGGCCCCACCCTTTCATGGGAGCCGCACATGGAACTGAACAGACGCACGGTCATCGCTGGAGCCGCGGCGGCGGGCATCGCCGCCACCACCCTCGGCACGACAGCGACATCAGCCGCTGCCGCGGCGGGGGCACAGGCCACCTCGGGAGGAAAGAAGCCGGTGAAGGAGCTCTTCGGCAAGCTGGCCGACGGCACGAAGGTCTACCGCTGGTCGCTGGAGAACGGCGGGACGCGGCTGCGGGTCCTCAACTGGGGCGGTGTGGTCCAGGGGCTGGAGATCCCCGACCGGCACGGCCACTACACGAACGTCTCCCTCGGCTTCGACAACATCGAGGACTACGTCGCCAAGACGCCGTACTTCGGTGCCCTGATCGGCCGGTACGGCAACCGCATCGACAAGGGCCGGTTCACCCTGGACGGCAAGAGCCACCAGCTGTCCGTGAACGACGGCGTCAACCACCTGCACGGCGGCACCCAGGGCTTCGACAAGCACATCTGGGACGTCGAGCCGTTCACCAAGGGCTCCGACGTCGGCCTCCACCTGCACTACACCAGCATCGACGGCGAGATGGGCTACCCGGGCACGCTCCGGGCGAAGGTGACCTACACCCTCACCCGGCACGGCGACTGGCGCATCGACTACGAGGCCACCACCGACAAGGCCACCGTCGTCAACCTGACCAGCCACGTCTACTGGAACCTGGCCGGCGAGGGCAGCGGCACGATCGAGAACCACGAGCTCACGATCGCGGCCTCCCGCTACACGCCCACCGACTCCGGCCTGATCCCGACCGGCGAGCTGGCGAAGGTCGCCGGCACCCCGTTCGACTTCCGCAAGGCCAAGACGATCGGCCGCGACATCCGCGCCGGCCACGTCCAGCAGGTGCAGGCCAAGGGCTTCGACCACAACTGGGTCCTGGACAAGGGGATCACGTCCAGGCCCGAGCACGTGGCGACGCTGCGCGACCCGCACTCCGGCCGCACCCTGAAGATCGCCACCGACCAGCCGGGCCTGCAGTTCTACTCCGGCAACTTCCTCGACGGCACCCTCACCGGCACCGGCGGCCGCACCTACCGCCAGGGCGACGCCCTGTGCCTGGAGACGCAGCACTTCCCGGACGCGCCGAACCACCCGAACTTCCCGTCGACGGTGCTGCGCCCGGGACAGACCTACCGGACGTCGACGGTCCACTCGTTCGGCGTGTGACGACGGGCACCGGGCCGGGACGCAGAACAGGAAGGTCCGGTTCCCTAAGTCACACTAGTTTCACATCCGTTGAACGTCGCCACTGGCGACTCCGTATCCATGGGTGGCCCGTGCTCCCCCGCGCGGGCCACCCAACACGACGGGCCCGGTCGTCCCCACCGGGCCCGCCCCATACGGAGGTTCCATGGCCGACAACGTCACCTCGCTGTTCCGCAGCACCGCGGCACACAGCCCGTCGATGGCGGCGCTGACGCGTGAGGGCGGCGACGGGACCGGCCCGGTGGACTTCTGCATCCCCTGCAATCCGTACTTCCCCACCCCGGCGATGTTCGAGGAGATGGCGGCGCGGCTGCGCGAGATCGTCACCTACTACCCGAGCAGCGCCGACACGATCACCTCCGAACTGTGTGAACTGCTGCAACTTCCGCCGCAGTGCGTGGCGATGGGCAACGGCTCGACCGAGCTGATCACCTGGATCGACCATCTGCTGGTCCGGGAGTCCCTCGCCATCCCCGTCCCCACCTTCGGCCGCTGGACCGACCAGCCCATGGAGACCGGCAAGCGGGTCGACATGTTCCCGCTGCAGGAATCGGGCGGCTTCGCCCTGGACCTCGCCCAGTACGCCGAGTTCATCCGCAAGCGCGGCACCCGGGTCGCGGTGATCTGCAACCCGAACAACCCCGACGGCGGGTTTCTGCCGAAGCACGCGCTGGTGCAGTTCATGGACGCCATGGCCGACCTCGACCTGATCGTCGTCGACGAGTCGTTCCTGGAGTTCGCGGACGCGGAGGCCGAGCCGTCGGTCGTCCAGGAGGCCATGCTCAGGCCCAATGTGATCGTCCTGCGCAGCCTCGGCAAGAACTTCGGTCTGCACGGCATACGCTTCGGCTACCTCGTCGCCAACCCGGCGCTGGCCGGGCGGGTCCGCTCCATGCTGCCGAAGTGGAACCTCAACTCCTTCGCCGAGCACGTGGTGTTCATGCTCAAGGAGCACGGCGCGGAGTACGCGCAGAGCCTCCAGCAGGTCCGCCGCGACCGGCTGGACATGGCGGGCCAGCTGTCCTCGCTGCCCGGCCTGACCGTCTACCCCTCGCAGGGCAACTTCCTCTTCGTGCGCCTGCCCGTCGGCGCCGAGGGGACCGTGGTCCGGGACCGGATGCTCACCGAGCACCGGATCCTGGTCCGTGAATGCGGCAACAAGATCGGTTCGTCCAGCCGCTTCCTGAGACTCGTGGTGCGCCCCCAGGTGGACGTGCGTCGCCTGGTGTCCGGCCTGGAACAGGTGCTCTACGGGACCAGGAGGGGAGCCGCCGTACCCGAGCTGAGCGCAGGGACCAGCTACAGCTCGGGTACGGCGGCCGTGGACCGCCTCGTCAGCGCGACCAACGGGGCGGGCATGCAGGGCCTCGCGGCGATGGCCGTCGGGGGTTCGCTCGGCGGGTCCGGTATGCCGATGCCTGCGGTCGCCGCGGCGGCGGCGCCGGCGCAGGGCGGGAGCGTCGGGGGCGGGATGCCGATGCCGGCGGCGGCGCAGCTGCCCTCGGTGACCCAGATGCCCTCGGTCGCGCAGATGCCCTCCGCCGGCCAGATGCCGGGGATCGCCCAGATGCCGGCTCCGCAGCCGGTGGCGCCGATGCCGACACCGGTCCCCGTGCAGGCGCCGGCCCCCATGCCCGCCCCTGCGCCCCTGCCGGCCCCTGCTCCCCTGCCGGCGCCGACACCCGTTCCGGCGCCCGCGCCGATGGCTCCGGCCGCCGCGATGCCCACCGGGCCCACGCCGCCGGGTGTTCCGGCCCGCGGCGGCCTGACGGCGGCGCAGGTCCGGGGCATGACCGCCCCCGGACTCGCCCCGGCCCCGGCCACGGGATGGCCGAACGCGCAGAGCTGGCCCAACGCGGCCGGGGCGTAGTGTCCGCCCGCCCCGGCTGACGGCGTCGGCCGGGGCGGGCCCGTCCTACTCCGCTCCGTACGCCGCACCTTCCGGCGCGCTGCTCTTCAGTCGTCTCCTGGCACCGAATACGTCGGCCCGATGGGCGTGGGCAAGTCCACCGTCGGGCAGGGCGGCAGCATCGTGATCTCACAGGCCCTCAACCTCACCGCCGCCGCCCCGCGCATCGCCGTCATGCCGACGGTCTGATCCGGCCCGAGGGCAGGTCGACCTCGGCTCGGCTTCATCCTGGAGGAGCATCTGTTCCACCGACGGACGGGCGGTACCGAGGTCACGCGTGAACTCATCGACCATGTACTGGGGATGGCCGATCTGCGGAACGTCGAGATCCAGATCATGCCGACGCGGCAGGAGACGCACGCAGGGCTGGACGGTCCCGTGCAGTTGCTGGAGACGCCGGAGAACCAGTGGTTCGCCTACTGCGAGGGGCAGCGAGGCGGTCTGCTCATCTCCGAGCCGAAAGAGGTCAGCGTCCTCCAACGGCGGTATGCCAGGATGCGGTCACAGGCTCTCACTCTCACGGACTCCTTGAGCCTGTTGCAGCGGATGCGAGGAGACCTATGACGACCGGCGAACTCTCCTGGTTCAAGTCGAGCTACAGCAGCGGAGGCGACGGCGACTGCGTCGAGGTCGCCATAACCCCCGCCACCGTCCACGTCCGGGACTCCAAGGACCGCCGAGCCCCCGACCTCACCCTCTCCCCCCACGCATGGGAGGCCTTCGTGACCCACGCAGGGACGGCTCCCTCCGCGATGCGATAGGGAGCCGTCCCCGGTACCGGGCGTCACCTTCTCCGTACTACTGGTCCACGGACCACGACTCGCCGAGGCCATCGGGGAATCCGTTCAGGAAATCCGACACCGCGCTGTGGACCTGCTCGCGGGTCACCAGATCCCTCCGTGGGAACACACCCATCTGGCCACCACAGACGAGTTCGACGCTCTGGGAACCGGCTGCGGGCTCGTGCAGTTGGAGGATCTCTCCGTCCGCCCCCTCACCGGTCACGAGGTACAACTCCGGGCCGCCCGCGACCGACAGATAGCGGAAGGGCTCGTCCTCGCTCAACGAAACCTCCGTGTACCGGTGGCCGTCGAGATCCCTGATCGCACTGCTGATCCGCTCCGGCGTGGGATCCTCGACCTCCCAGTCGGCCGTCCGATTGCCGGACCGATCGTCTCCGGACAACGTGAACAAACTCTTCACCTCAGACGTCTCGGTGTGGATGGTCGCCGAACAGCGTTGACCGTAAAGATCCCGGAGGGTGTGTGAACGAGCAACTCCTGCACTCCCAGCCCCCGCATCAGGGACCCCACACCACCGGTCGCGCCACATGAGCGACAGAAATCCCTGTCCACATGGAGGACGGCCAGGTCGCCCGTGGCTCCGGCGTCCTTCGCCTGCTGGAATACATCCGCCTCCGCATGTGTCTTGGTCTGGGCGTTGACCCTGATGTCAACCGCACGGCCATGCGCATTCCGGCCGAAGAAGACCTGTCCGCCCACCTGGAGGCGCGCGGCGGTGAAGGTGTCGTCCTCGCTGCCGCGAGCAGGCATCCCCTCGCGCGCGCGATAGGCCGCCAGTTCGCTCCAACCACAATTGTGGGCCAGGAGTGTGGTCGCCCCGGCCAGCACGTAGTACGTGTGGGTGTCCGTGACCGTCAGGTTGTGGACCGTCGTGCTCCGGGCCGTCCACGCCTCGACCGCGCCGATCTGGACCCAGGTGCCCGAGGACGTCTGGAGCCACTGGCCCGGTTTCAGTTCGCCGGCGTCGATCCATTCGCGGAGGGACGGCACCCAGAAGGGGTGGCCGGCCGTCGCCGTGACCGTGGTGGGCTTGGCGGCGGACCTGCCGTCATGGACCGTCAGCGTGATCCGGACCAGGTGCTTGGTGCCCTTGCCGGTGATCGTCGCCGTGGCCGTCTGGACGGAGGTGCCGCCGGTCCTGGGGTCGGTGGCGAGGACCTTGTCACCCGCCCGCACCTTCTCGATCGGCTTCGTCGAGCCGTCGGCCATCAGCACCCGGGTACCGGGGACGAAGCTGTTGGCCTCGCAAACGGCGTTCTGGGCCTCGTCCTTCGCCGTCTCGCGAGCCTCGTCCCGTACCTCCCGCGCGACCTTCTTCACCGCCCGCTTCACCTGCGAGGGCTTGGGACGTGGCTTCGGCTGGGAGCGGGGCTTGGCGCGCGGCTTCGGACGGGCCGCCGCCTTGCGGGCCGCGGCCCTGCGGG
>NZ_JAKWBE010000037.1 GCF_022513565.1 Streptomyces gilvus
CCCGGAGTACTGGGCGGTTTTGCACGAGTCGCTGATCGCGGACCCCATCCTCCCGCCGCTGGACATGACCGAACAGCTCGACCGGATCGTGGAGTTGGCCGAGCGGCGCCGGATCACTCCGCAGATCGTTCCGCGGACGTGTGGGGCGTATCCCTTGATGGCCGCCTCCATCATGGTGATGACCTTCCCTGACGCACCGCCCCTCATCTACACCGAGGCGTCGTACAGCGGTGACACCATCGACGATCCGGCCCTCGTGAACCAGTACCGCAAGGCATACGATCGGCTCAGGGCCGTCGCGCTGTCACCAGACACGTCCCTGGCCATGATCAAGGCAGCGGCAGAGGATTACCGAAATGGCAAGCAACCGGATCGACTTGAGTGACGCGTTCTGGTTCAAGAGCAGCTACAGCAACGGTGACGGCGGGGAGTGCGTCGAAGTGGCCGCCGACTTCCCCGGCGCCGCCCTCTGGCGCAAGTCGAGCTACAGCAACGGCGACGGCGGCAACTGCCTCGAAGTCGCCGACAACATCCCCGGCCTCGTCCCCGTCCGCGACTCCAAGATTCCCCAAGGCCCCGCCCTCATCCTCACCGCCGCCGCTTGGGCGCCCTTCGTCGCCTCGCTCAAGGCGGAACCCGCCACGCTCTGAGGCTTCAAGGCCGGGCGCCGCCCGGCTAGTCGAACCGTTCCAGATCCCGCAGCCAGGCCGCCGCCGAGCCATCAGACGGCGCGCGCCAGTCGCCCCGCGGTGACAGCGAACCGCCCGCCGAGACCTTCGGCCCGTTCGGCATCGCCGAGCGCTTGAACTGGGCGAAGGCGAAGAAGCGCCGGCAGAAGACCTCCAGCCAGCGCCGGATCTCCGGCAGGTCGTAGGCCACCCGCTTGGCCTCGGGGAAGTTCGGCGGCCAGGCACCCGTCTTCGGGTCGTGCCAGGCGTGCCAGGCCAGGAAGGCGATCTTCGACGGCCGGAATCCGTAGCGCAGCACGTGGAACAGCGTGAAGTCGTGCAGCGCGTACGGCCCGATCTTCGACTCGGTGGACTGCATCTCCTCACCCGGCACCAGCTCCGGGCTGATCTCGGTGTCGAGGATCGCGGCGAGTGTCCGGCCCGTCTCCTCGTCGTGCTGGCCGCTGGTGATGACCCATCGGATCAGATGCTGGATCAGCGTCTTCGGCACGCCCGAGTTGACGTTGTAGTGGCTCATCTGGTCGCCCACGCCGTACGTGGACCAGCCCAGCGCCAGCTCCGAGAGGTCACCCGTGCCGAGCACGATGCCGCCCCGCTGGTTGGCCAGCCGGAACAGGTAGTCGGTGCGCAGTCCCGCCTGTACGTTCTCGAAGGTGACGTCGTACACCGGCTCACCCGAGGCGAAGGGATGCCCCATCTCCTGCAGCATCAGCCGCGCGGTCGGCGTGATGTCCAGCTCGGCCGCGGTGACACCGAGCGCCGCCATCAGCTTGTGGGCGTTGTCCTTGGTGTGGTCGCTGGTGGCGAAACCGGGCAGCGTCCAGGCCAGGATGTCGCTGCGCGGACGCCCGGCCCGGTCCATCGCCCGGGCGGCGACGATCAGCGCGTGCGTGGAGTCCAGACCGCCGGACACCCCGATGACCACCTTCGGGCCGCCGATCGCCGCGAGCCGCTGCTGCAGGCCCTCGACCTGGATGTTGTAGGCCTCGTAGCAGTCCTGGGCGAGCCGCTCGGCGTCGGCCGGCACGAACGGGAACCGCTCGACACGGCGCCTGAGCCCCAGATCGGTCCGCGGCGGGTCGAGTTCGAAGGCCACCGTCCGGAAGTCACCGGTCCGCGCGCTGTGCGTACGGCGGTTGTCGTCGAACGTGCCCATCCGCATGCGCTCCTGCCGCAGCAGGTCCAGGTCCACATCGGCCACCGCGTACTCGTCGCCGAGCGGGAAACGCTCGGTCTCGGCCAGCAGCACACCGTTCTCGTAGACCAGGGCCTGCCCGTCCCAGGACAGGTCGGTCGTCGACTCGCCGAGGCCCGCCGCCGCGTAGACGTACGCGGCCAGACAGCGCGAGGACGCCGAGCGGCACAGCAGCTTGCGGTCCTCGGCCCGCCCGACCGTGATCGGGCTGCCCGAGAGGTTGACCAGAACGGTCGCGCCGGCCAGGGCCGCCTCCGCACTGGGCGGCACCGGGACCCACATGTCCTCGCAGATCTCCGCGAACAGCACCAGGCCCGGCACGTCCTCGGCGGTGAACAGCAGGTCCACGCCGAACGGCACGCTCTCACCGCCCAGACGGATCGATCCGCCTCGCTCGTCCGCGCCGTCGCCGATCTGGCGGCGCTCGTAGAACTCCCGGTAGTTCGGCGGGTACGACTTCGGCACGACACCGAGAACCCGGCCGCGGTGCACCACCACCGCGCAGTTGTAGACCCGGTTGCGGTGGCGCAGCGGGGCGCCGACGACCAGCACCGGCAGCAACTCGGCCGATCCGGCGACCACTTCCGCGACCGCGTCCTCGACCTCGTCGAGCAGCGCGTCCTGCAGCAGCAGATCCTCGATCGAGTAGCCGCACAGCCCCATCTCCGGGAAGACGGCGACGGCCACCCCCTCCTCGGCACATCTGCGCGCCTGGCGCAGCACCGCTTCGGCGTTGGCGGGCGGATCCGCGATGACGGTGTGACCCGTACACGCGGCCACACGTGCGAACCCGTGCTGATAAATGGACCAGAAGTTCGACTGAGGCACGGAATCCAGTGTAATCGTCAGAGCGACGCGATCGGTGACGCGGGGTGCGGGGCACACCCGCGCCGTCCGCTCGTGCCGTCAGCTCTCGTAACCCAGCACCGTCATCATCCCCGCCTCCGCGTGGTAGACGTTGTGGCAGTGGACCATCCACAGCCCGGGGTTGTCGGCGTCGAAGTCGACCCTGAGGGTGTTCCTGGGCAGCACGATCGCCGTGTCCTTGCGCGGGCCTCCCGTCACATCGGCCAGGGCGAAGGTGTGCCCGTGCAGATGGAGCGGATGCCACATGGCGGTGCGGTTGACGAACTCCAGTCGGACTCGCTCCCCGGCCCGCACCGGGTGGCGCTGCGAGGGCGTGTACGGGGTGTTGTCGAACGCCCAGTCGTACTGCGTCATCCTGCCGGTGAGCCGGATCCTGATCGTCCGGTCGGGGCTCTTGGGCTCCAGCGCCACGGACTCGTCCGCCGTCAGCCGGTCCGCCGTCAGCAGTCTGCCGTCGAGTTCCTGCGGGCGCGCGGTGGCGGAGGGCGCACTGCCGCCGCCCGTGCGCAACAGTGCCATCGTCGACGCGCTCTTGCCCTCGGCCAGCGCCGTCAGCGGAAAGACACCGTCGCCGGCCGTGACCAGCACGTCATAGCGCTCGCCCATGCCGATCAGCAGTGCGTCCGTGGGCGCATGCCGGACCGGGAAGCCGTCCGTGTGCGTCACCGTCATCTCGTGCCCACCGAGGGCGACCCGGAAGGCCGTGTCCCCGCCCGCGTTGACGAACCGGACGCGGATCCGGTCCCCGGGACGGGCTTCGAACACCGAAGGGGCCTTCGCCGTACGCCCGTTGACCAGGTAGTACGGGTACGCCACATCGCCGGCGTCACCGCCCAGCAGGTCACTCTCGCTGTCCGACATCATCCGGGACGGGCCGGAGGGTGAGGGCGAGCTCTGCGTGGGCGTCGGCATGCCGGACATGTCGTGGCCCGAGTCCCCCGTGCCGCCGCTCATGTCCATGCTCATGCCCCTGCCCCCGGTCAACTCCTCGAACACGGCGTCCGGTGTCGACCCGTCCACCCCGTCCAGCCAGTCGTCCAGGACGACCACCCATTCCTTGTCGTAGGACAGGGGCTCCTTGGGGTCGTCCACGATCAGCGGCGCGTACAGCCCGCGGTCGAGCTGGACGCCGGCGTGGGGATGGAGCCAGTACGTGCCCGGGTGCGGGACGGTGAAGCGGTAAGGGAAGTCCGCGCCCGGTTCGATCGCGCGCTCGGTGAGGCCGGGCACGCCGTCCATGTCGTTGCGCAGGGCGATGCCGTGCCAGTGCAGGGACGTGGCCTCGGGGAGGTGGTTGGCCAGGGTCACGGCGAGGGTGTCGCCCGCGGTGACGCGGATCTCCTTGCCGGGCAGGGCGTCGCCGTACGCCCAGGAGGTGACCTCGCGCTCGCCGAGGTCCAGCGACGTCCGGGCGGCGGTGAGGCGGACCGTGCGCACCGCGCCCCCACCGCTCGCCGCACGCCGCTTCTCCGCGGCGGCGACCTCCTTGCCGGCCGGGTCGACATAGCCCTGGGGACCGGTCGCCACGGAGCCGCCGCGCCCGGCGGACCCCGGATCCGAGCAGGCTGCCAGGATTCCCGTCCCGGCGACGGTGAGGGATGCGCCGAGAACGGAGCGGCGCGTGGGAGTACGCATGATGTGCTGACACCTCGTCGTAGGTGGTGCGAAGGGTTGGCCTGGACGCAGCTGCTGCTTCTGGTACACCGCCGACGGCGCGGAGGTTCCCACCCCGAACGGGTGAGATCACGCGGGCAGGGCGAAGCAGCCGGTCTGTGGGCCTATATGCGCAGCACAGAAAGCCGGGGGGGGGGAGAGGTCCCGGCGGGCGAGGGTTGGGCCACAGCTCCCACGGAAGGCGGGCGGGCCGGGGCGGCAGGGGGAGGGCGGAGGCGGCGACGCCGAAACCGGCGGCCGACGGCACGAGGAGGGTGAAGGAACTCAGCACCGCGAGGCACACGGACGCGGGGTCCATGCCCGCCATGGTGGACGGACCGGTCTTCCAGGACGCACCGGTGCTCAAGGACGGACCGGTGCTCAAGGACGGGCCGGTGCTGATGGACGGGCTGGCGCCCAGGGACCGGCCGGTGCTCATGACCGGCTCGGTGGTCGTCCGTTCGTGGCCGGACGGGGCCGTGAGCCGCACGCTCGCGTGCCCCCCGACCGGCGACGGCGACGCGGAGCCGTGCTCCGAGGGATGCCCCAGCGTGTGCATCGTGACGATGCCGATGAGGAGCAGCGCGAACAGCAGCAGCCGTCCGTACGTCTGTCTCCTCGGCGGGATCATTCCCGCAGCCTACCCCTCCCGGGTATACGTGTGCGCCCGCTCCCCGAGGGGAACGGGCGCACGATCACCGGAAAGGCTCAGTGCTTCCGGTACGACTCGACGTAGCCGTTCGCGGGCGAGCCCACGCCGGTGACGTCGTCGTAACCCTTGACCGCGGACAGCGAGCTGTCCTTGCCGAGGCTGCGGACCGAGGTGATCAGACCGTCCGAGGCGTCGACGCTGTTGACGAAGTCGACACGGGCGACCGCGAGGTCCTTGCCGGTCGGCTTGTCGGTGACGTCGTGGTACACGCCCTTGTTGTACCGGGCGTAGATCTCCGGGTTGGCGAAACCGATCGCCTCACCGCCACGCGCCTCCTGGGCCAGCGCCTGGACGGCCGCGATCACCGGAGCGGCGAGCGAGGTGCCGCCGATGCGGTACTCGCTGTACTGCACCGACCCGTCCGGGAAGGTCTGCGTCTGGCCGACCTTGAAGCCGGTGTTGGGGTCGGCGATGGCCGAGATGTCCGGGACGACGCGGTTGCCGGCGGCGTTGTTGGCCTTGGCGAGCGCGTCCGGGACGACACCCTTCTGGTAGTACGGCTCGGCGACCGTCTTGCTGGTGCCGCCGCCCGCGCCCGAGGTGAACGCGCCGGGGAAGTTCGTCCAGCTCTTGCCGTCCGCGGACAGCACGGCCTTCTCGGTGCCCCAGCCGGTCTCCCACTGGTACGTGTCGTTCTTGCCGACCGCGAGGGAGGTACCGCCGACCGCCGTCACCCAGGCCGAGTTGGCCGGGGTGTCGACCTGCTTCGTGCCGGTGTTGGCGACCTCGTCGCCGTTGTCACCGGAGGAGAAGTAGAAGCCGATGCCCTCGACCGCGCCGAACTGGAACACCTGGTCGTAGGCGGCCGCGAGGTCCGGCGTCTGGTTGGCCTCGATGTCGCCCCACGAGTTGGAGACGATGTCGGCGAGGTGGTTGTCGACCACCTTGCTCAGCGAGTCCAGCAGGTCGTCGTCCAGGCAGGACGCGGCGCCCACGTACGTGACGTGCGCGTCCGGCGCGACCGCGTGCACGGCCTCGACGTCGAGGGTCTCCTCGCCGTACCAGCCGGAGGCGTCGCACTCGTCGGCGCCGGTGTTCGTGTAGTTCTTGGGCAGCACCTGGTTCAGCTGGCCGGTCTTCCAGGCCGCGTCACCGTGCTTCTTCGCGTACGTGCCCGCGTCGAAGGCGATGGTCGGCGAGGCGTACGCGTCCGTGATGGCGACGCGCACCCCCTTGCCCGTGTACTTGCCGGCGCCGTAGGCGGCACGCAGCTGCTTGCCGGTGTAGCCCTCGACGGCGTACGGGATCTTCGTGCCGTACGCGTCCGGCAGCGTGGTCGCGATGTTCGAGCCGTAGTACGAGGAGAACGGCCCGGCGTTCTTGAACGCGGCGCCCGGACCGGGCAGCTGGTCGTCGTGGTTCGCCTTGTGCGGGGCGTTGTCCAGGCCGGTGACGGTCAGGACGGCGCCCTTGAGGCTGTCGGGCACCGAGGCCGTCTTCGACGGCGCGCGGTAGGTCTTCGAGCCCTTGGTGAAGTTGTGCAGCTGGGTGCCGAACGCCTTCTCGGCGGCGGCCACGTCACCGGTGACGGAGACGTAGTGCTGCGTGACACCGGTGACCGTCAGGCCGTTGGCCGTCAGCCACGACCTGACCGCGGCCACCTGGGCCTTGGTCGCGCCGAACGAGGCCTGCGCCTTCTTGGCGCTCAGGTACTTGCCGTACTGCGGCGAGCTCGGGTCGGACACGGCCTTCGCGTACGCGGCGAGACCCGTCGCGTTCCGGCCGGCCAGGTACACCCGGAGCTTCACCTGGGCGGCGTTCGAGGCGTCGCCCTTGTCCGCCTTGGCCGTGGCCCAGGCGGGCTTGGTGCCCGCCAGTGCGTCACGGGCCGGGTTGTCCGCGGCGTGCGCCGCGGGTATGCCGAGCGCCAGCGCGCCGGTGATCATGGGCAGCGTCGCCGCCATGCTCACTGCGCGAAGTTTGGCGCGGTTGGATCTCATGGAACCCCCTGCGATGCGGTTCTTCGCATGTGTGGTCGGTCGCCGGTGATCCGCGTAGACCGAGCCGCGGCGGAGGCACGGAAATGGATCACACGGTAGGGGCCACTCTTTCGATGAACGGTTCATGCCAGGGGAATGAGAACACCAAGAAGAGCCCAAGGAAGCGCTGTCCAAGGCGATTTGGGGCTTACGTCCTTCGGTGTTTTCGGCCTTCGACGGTAATTCCTACGACCTGGGCTTCGCGCCGCGCTCCTTGAGCATGTCCGCCATGAGCTTGATCTCGGACTGCTGCGCGTCGACCATGCCCTGCGCGAGCTGCTTCTCCACGCCCACCTGACACTTGGCGACACAGCCCTCTGCCATGTGGATGCCGCCCTTGTGATGGTCCGTCATGAGCTGGAGGTAGAAGATCTCGGCCTGCCTGCCGTTGAGGGTGCCGAGCTTCTTCATCTCGGTGTCCGTCGCCATGCCGGGCATCAGCGAGCCGTCCCCGCGTTCGGGCATGTCGCCCATGCCCATCCAGGACATCGGCGGCTTCGCCGACACCTTCGGCAGCCCCCACAGATCCAGCCAGCCCAGCAGCATCCCGCGCTGGTTGGCCTGCGTCTGCGCGATGTCGTAGGCGAGTCGCCGCACTTCGACGTTCTTCGTGCGGTCGCGGACGATGTACGACATCTCGACGGCCTGCTGGTGATGGACCGCCATGTCCCGGGCGAAGCCCGCGTCGGCGGACTCCGCGGCGGGCGTGCCCGTGCTCGACCCGCCGTCCTCGGCGACCGCGTAGGTGATCGCGCCGGCGGCGACCAGCGCCGCCGCGGCGGTTCCCGCGATCCAGCCGATGTGCTTCCTCATGTCACATCGTCCCGCCCGTGCACGAGGCACCCGGCTCGGGCGTCTGCCGGCCCTGGACGTACGTCTCGAAGAACTTGGCGACCTTCGGGTCGTCCGCGCTCGTCACGCCCAGCTGGTGGCCCCACGCCGTCAGCTCGATCGGCGAGGTCTGGTTGGTGTACGGGCTCATCAGCGAGTACGGCGTCTGCTTGACCTTCGCCGAGAGGGTGTCCACGTCGGACTTCTTCGCCTTGTCGGTGTACGTCACCCACACCGCGCCGTGCTCCAGCGCGTGCACGGCGTTCTCGTCCTTGACGGCCTTGGTGTAGACGTTGCCGTTGCAGTTGAGCCACACCGGGTTGTGGTTGCCGCCGACCGGCGGGTGCATCGGGTAACTCACCGTCCCCGCGACGTGGTTGCGGGACAGCTTGCCCGTCCAGGTCCGCACGCCGTCCTTGCCGGTGGTGAAGTGCCCGGAGTCCCCGGAGCTGCCGCCCTTGGCGTCGCTCGCGGTGGCGTCCTTCTTGTCCGACTGGTTGTTGACGAGGACCACACCGCCCACGACGAGACCGGCGACGACGACCACGCTCGCGGCGATGACGAGGACGCGGTTGCGCCGCTCACGGGCCTTCTCGGCGCGGCGCATCTCCTCTATGCGCGCCTTGCGGGCGGCACTGGTGGTCTTCGAGCCCATGGCGGTGTCCTTGTTGGGGGAGGGACAGTCGGGTGGGCTGATCGTAATGGGGAAGCAGGGGCCTTTCGCAGGCAGGGCACAGGAAAGGCCGGATCGATACGTATCCGACAGGTGGTGACAGATAATTTGAACCGCAGATGCGCATTATCTACGCTGACTGTATGCGGCTGCTGCGCTCCACCGACCTCGCCCTGCGCGTCCTGATGCGGCTCGCCGTCGCCGGCGAGTCCACTCCGACGACCCGCGAGGTCGCGGCCGACATGGACGTGCCGTACACGCACGCGGCGAAGGTCGTCGCCGAACTCCAGCACCAGGGGCTGGTCGACGCCCGCCGGGGCCGGGGCGGCGGGCTGTCGCTGAGCGCGAAGGGCCGTACCGCCTCCGTCGGCGCTGTGGTGCGCGCCTTCGAGGGCGACGGCGACGTCGTCGACTGCGAGGGCGGCGCCTCCCCCTGCCCCCTGAACTCCGCCTGCCGGCTCCGGGGCGCCCTGCGCCGGGCCCAGGAGGCCTTCTACGCCTCACTGGACCCGCTGACGGTGGCCGACATGGTCGCCGCCCCGACCGGACCGCTCCTGCTGGAGATCGGCCGCGCTTCCTAGGCCCTTCGGCTTCGGGTCGGCTTCGGGTCGGCTTCGGGTCAGCTTCGGGCGAGCCAGAGGTCGGGGCCGAACACCTCGTAGTGGATGTCGGCCGGGGCCACGCCCTTCTCGATCAGCTGCGCGCGGACCGCGCGCATGAAGGGGAGCGGACCGCACAGGTACGCGCGCGTGCCGTCGGGCACGTCGATGTCGGTGAGGTCCACCAGGCCGGTACGGGAGCCCGGGGTGGCGTCCTGTTCGTACCAGAAGTGCGCGGTGGCGTCCGGGAGCTTCGCCGTCCAGGCCTCGTGGTCGGCGAGCAGGGCGTGGTCGGCGGGGGAGCGGTCGCCGTGGACGACGGTGACAGGGGCGCCGTGACCGTCCGCCGCGAGCCGGGCCAGCATCGCGATCATGGGGGTCACGCCGATGCCGGCGGAGGCGAGCAGCAGCGGGGTGCCGTCGGTCGCGTCCAGGACGAGGTCGCCGTACGGGGCGGACAGCTCCAGGACGTCGCCCTCACGCACGCGCGCGTGGAGGTGGTGGGAGACCTCGCCGTCGGGCGAGATGCCGTCGTGGACCCGCTTCACGCTGATCTGCCGCAGGGTCGCGCCCGGGGCGCCGGAGAGGCTGTACTGGCGTATCTGGCGGGCGCCGTCCGGGAGTTCGGCGCGTACGGAGACGTACTGGCCCGCGCGGAAGTCGGCGACCGGGCCGCCGTCGACCGGCCGCAGCCGGAAGGAGACCACGTCGGCGGTCTCGGTGACCCGCTGCACGACCTCCCACTCCCGCCAGCCGGACTCGTCCGCGCTCTCCTCGTACAGCCGCTTCTCGATCGCGACGAGCGCGTTCGCCATCAGCCAGTAGACCTCGTCCCAGGCGGCCGCGACCTCCGGGGTGACGGCCTCGCCCAGGACCTCGGCGATGGCGGCGAAGAGGTGCTCGTGGACCAGTGCGTACTGCTCGGGAGCGACGCCGAGGGAGGCGTGCTTGTGGGCGATGCGGGTGAGCATCGCGTCCGGCCGCTGGTCCGGGTGGTCCAGGAGGTGGGCCGCGAAGGCGGCGATCGATCCGGCCAGGGCCTGGCGCTGGGTGCCGGCGGCCTGGTTGCCGCGGTTGAACAGGTCGCGCAGCAGCTCGGGGCGGGCGGCGAACAGGCCGGCGTAGAAGCGCTCGGTGATCTCGCCGAGATGTGCTCCGACGGCGGGGAGGGTGGCGCGGACGGTTGCGGCGGCTGGCTCGGACAGCATCGGGGCTCCTCGTGAACTCGGCTGATCGGAACCGTATTTAAACTGGAATCTGAGATGCAAATTAAATGGACGTGGCGATGGTCACGTGTGAGGTGGGGCGGGGCATTACGGATGTCAGTCCGAGCAGGCAATATGGGCGTCAGAGCCGTACACCTGCCGCACGTGAGGCGTTCAGACCGAGGTCGCTTCGATGATCAAGGTCCGCAACGCGCATGAAATGCTGTTGTGGTGTGATGCTCAGGTGCCCGACCGCCTCCTGTGGGACAGGGAGACAGGCGGCCTGATCAGCAAGGATGGGGAAGCGGAAGATGGACAAGCAGCAGGAGTTCGTGCTCCGGACGTTGGAGGAGCGCGACATCCGGTTCGTACGGCTGTGGTTCACGGACGTGCTGGGCTTCCTCAAGTCCGTCGCCGTGGCCCCCGCCGAGCTCGAACAGGCCTTCGATGAGGGCATCGGTTTCGACGGTTCGGCCATCGAGGGCTTCGCCCGGGTGTACGAGTCCGACATGATCGCCAAGCCGGATCCGTCCACCTTCCAGATCCTGCCCTGGCGGGCCGAGGCGCCCGGCACGGCCCGGATGTTCTGCGACATCCTCATGCCGGACGGCTCCCCGTCCTTCGCCGACCCGCGCTACGTCCTCAAGCGCGCCCTCACGCGCGGCTCCGACCTGGGCTTCACCTTCTACACCCACCCGGAGATCGAGTTCTTCCTGCTGAAGGACCGCCCGCTCGACGGCACGCGCCCCACCCCCGCCGACAACTCCGGCTACTTCGACCACACCCCGCAGAACATCGGCATGGACTTCCGCCGCCAGGCGATCACCATGCTGGAGTCGATGGGCATCTCGGTCGAGTTCTCCCACCACGAGGGCGCCCCCGGCCAGCAGGAGATCGACCTGCGCTACGCCGACGCCCTGTCCACGGCCGACAACATCATGACCTTCCGCCTGGTCATGAAGCAGGTGGCGCTGGAGCAGGGGGTGCAGGCGACCTTCATGCCGAAGCCCTTCTCCGAGCACCCCGGCTCCGGCATGCACACGCACCTGTCCCTGTTCGAGGGCGACCGCAACGCGTTCTACGAGTCCGGCTCGGAGTACCAGCTCTCCAAGGTCGGCCGCTCCTTCATCGCGGGCCTGCTGCGCCACGCGGCGGAGACCTCCGCGGTCACCAACCAGTGGGTCAACTCCTACAAGCGCATCTGGGGCGGCTCCGAGCGCACGGCCGGCGCCGGTGGCGAGGCTCCCTCCTACATCTGCTGGGGCCACAACAACCGCTCGGCCCTGGTCCGTGTCCCGATGTACAAGCCCGGCAAGACCGGCTCCGCGCGCGTGGAGGTCCGCTCCCTGGACTCCGGCGCCAACCCGTACCTGTCCTACGCCGTCCTGCTGGCCGCCGGCCTCAAGGGCATCGAGGAGGGCTACGAACTCCCTGCGGGCGCCGAGGACGACGTCTGGGCCCTCTCCGACGCGGAGCGCCGCGCGATGGGCATCGAACCCCTCCCCCAGAACCTCGGCGAGGCCCTGACCCTGATGGAACGCAGCGACCTGGTCGCCGAGACCCTGGGCGAGCACGTCTTCGACTTCTTCCTGCGCAACAAGAAGCAGGAGTGGGAGGAGTACCGCTCGGAGGTCACCGCGTTCGAGCTGCGGAAGAACCTGCCGGTGCTGTAGCGGCAGCCCACGCGAGGCCGACGGTCGTCTGCCGTCGGCCTCGGTTCGGGAAGGGACGCTTGGTTTTCAGGCGTCGGCGTGCTTGGCACGGCTGCCCGCTGCGTACACCTCAGGACGCCCAGATGCCGGTGATGTCCTTGGCGGAGGCCGCCTTGCCCGCGTGCGCGGACAGGCCCTGGGTGTCCTCCAGGGTGCGCAGCAGGTCGTAGTGGTTGTAGGTGGTGGAGGAGGACGAACCCGCCGTGACCGGCTGGCCGTACAGGACCGTCGGGATGCGGTTGCCCGAGAGGCCGTTGTCCTCGTCGAAGGTGATGACGAGGAGGCTGTTGTGGGTCTTGGCCCAGGAGGCGTAGCCGCCCAGGTTGTTCTTCAGCCAGGTGTCGCCGGTGGACACCGAGCAGTCGTGCATGTCGCTGCACAGGTTCGGCGTGACGAAGGAGATCTGCGGCAGCGTCGAGTAGTCCGCGGGGAACTGCGCGAACGTCTTCGCGCTGGACGTCGGCACGTTCTTGAAGCCGAACCACGGGTCGTGCTTCTGGGCGTAGTCGCCGCTGCTGCACGTGGTCGAGCCCTGGCTGGGCAGTGACTCGTTGTAACTGGCCCAGGTGCGGCCCGCGGCGATCGCCTCGGAGGCCAGGTTGGCGGCGGAGGAGAAGCCCGGCGTGACGCAGCTGTCGTCGGTGATGCCCTGGGTGGAGCCGGAGAACAGGGCGTAGTAGTTCGGCTGGCTCGGGTGGGTGATCGCGTACGACTGGGTCAGGTTGGCGCCGCCGGTCTTCAGGGAGTTGATGTACGGGGCGCTGGAGGAGCCGATGACCTGGCTGTAGGCGTGGTTCTCCATGACCACGACGACCACGTGGTCCGGGGTCGGCACGGCCGGGGCCGCGGACGAGGAACCGCCGAGGCCGGTCCACAGGCCGACGGCCGCGGCCGTGAAGGCGACCGCGGACGCGAGCGCGGCCCGGCCGCGGCGGACCCGGGCACGGGCGGAATGTGCGGTACTGCCGGACACATCAACCTCCGGAGGGGGGAAGGACGGGGCTGGCGGTGCGGACTGAGCATGCACACGCCAACATTCCCGGGGTCCACGTCGCCCAACCTGCTGGGTGAAGAGCGGGTGAACTACTCCCGCTCGGCCGCCAGCTGGGCCAGCACCTGGTGGAGCGGCTCGGTGGCCCGGCGCCGGTACTCCTGGATCGCCCAGCCATTGCCGTCGGGGTCCGTGAAGTACATGAAAGTGGCCCCGTCCTGCGGCGCGAACTGCTGCGGCTCGGTCACCTCGAGGCCGCGGGCGGTCAGCTCGTCGTACGCCGCCTTGGCGTCCGTCACGCACAGCTGCATGCCGTGGTACGTGCCCGGCCGCGGCGTCCCGGTCGGCACCTGCAGGCCGTCGACCAGCGCGATCGAACAGCCCGAGCCGGGCGGCGTGAGCTGCACGATCCGCACGCCCTCCATCACCTCGCCGTCGAGATCCACATGGAAGCCGACCTTGTCCCGGTAGAACTCCTTCGCCCGGTCCACGTCCGTGACCGGCAGCAGGATCACTTCGAGGCTCATGTCCATGGAACGACTCCTTCGTCGTCTGTCGTGCCTCATCGAACGGCTCTCTCCTACCGAAGCCCATATCGCCCGGGGGCGCCACAGGATCGCGCGGCGGGCCCCCGCGAGAACTCGGCGCCGCACGCCCGGGGGCCCGTGTCAGTGGCTCCGGTTAGGCTCTGGCCAGTACGAACCTGATCCGAGGGAGGTCTGGGATGACGGCGCCGGGGCGCAGGAGCAGTACCTTCACACGGCTGCTGCGGCACGGCTTCACGGATCCCTCCGCCGCCGAGCGGCTCCTGGACAGCGCCGAGCTCACGCCCGTGCGCAACGACCCGGTGCTGCTGGACGCCCTGGGCGCCACCGCCGACCCCGACCTGGCGCTGCAGGGGCTCGTACGGCTGCTCGAAGCGCAGCCCGCTCCCACGGCGCGTCGCGAGCTGCTCGACACCCTGATAGCGGCCAAGCCGCTCCGGGACCGGCTGCTCGGCGTCCTCGGCGCCTCCGCCGCGCTCGCCGACCACCTCACCCGGCACCCGCGCGACTGGCACGCGCTGGTCACCTACGAACCGCGGGACCTGCACCCGGGGGTCGAGGAGTTCGAGCGCGGCCTGGCGGAGGCGACCGACCCGGTGTCGCTGCGCGTCGCCTACCGCCGCTGTCTGCTGGCCATCGCCGCCCGGGACGTCTGCGGCACCACCGACGTCGCCGAGACCGCCGCCGAGCTCGCCGACCTCGCCACCGCCACCCTGCGCGCCGCGCTCGCCATAGCCCGCGCCGCCGCCCCCGACGACGCCGCGCTGTGCCGCCTCGCGGTCATCGCGATGGGCAAGTGCGGCGGCCACGAGCTCAACTACGTCTCCGACGTCGACGTCATCTTCGTCGGGGAGGCCGTCGAGGGCGCCGACGAGGGCAAGGCGCTCAGGTCCGCCACCAGGCTGGCCTCGCACATGATGCGGGTCTGCTCCGAGACCACCGTCGAGGGCTCCATCTGGCCCGTCGACGCCAACCTGCGCCCCGAGGGCCGCAACGGCCCCCTGGTGCGCACCCTCTCCAGCCACCTCGCCTACTACCAGCGCTGGGCCAAGACCTGGGAGTTCCAGGCCCTGCTCAAGGCCCGCCCGGTGGCCGGCGACACCGAGCTCGGCGAGGCGTACGTCGCCGCCCTCGAACCCCTCGTCTGGCAGGCCGCCGAGCGGGAGAACTTCGTCACCGACGTGCAGAAGATGCGCCGCCGGGTGGTGGAGAACATCCCGGCCGCCGAGATCGACCGCGAGCTGAAGCTCGGCCCCGGCGGCCTCAGGGACGTCGAGTTCGCCGTACAGCTGCTGCAGTTGGTGCACGGCCGGGCGGACACCTCGCTGAGGAGCGGCACGACCCTCGACGCGCTCCAGGCGCTCGCGGCGGGCGGCTATGTCGGCCGGGAGGACGCCGTCCAGCTCGACGACGCCTACCGCTTCCTGCGCTCCATGGAGCACCGCATCCAGCTCTACCGGCTGCGCCGCACCCACCTCGTCCCCGAGGACGAGGCCGACCAGCGCCGCCTCGGCCGCTCCCTGGGCCTGCGCACCGACCCGGTCCCCGCCCTGAACCGCGAATGGCGCCGGCACGCGGCGGTCGTACGGCGGCTGCACGAGAAGCTCTTCTACCGGCCGCTGCTCGACGCCGTCGCCCAACTCGCCCCCGGTGAGGCCCGGTTGAGCCCGGAGGCGGCCCGCGAGCGGCTGGTCGCGCTCGGGTACGCCGACCCGGCCGCCGCGCTGCGCCACCTGGAGGCGCTGGCCTCCGGGGTCACCCGCAAGGCCGCCATCCAGCGCACCCTGCTGCCGGTCCTGCTCGGCTGGTTCGCGGACTCCGCCGACCCGGACGCCGGCCTGCTCAACTTCCGCAAGGTGTCGGACGCGTTGGGCAAGACCCCCTGGTACCTGCGGCTGCTGCGGGACGAGGGCGCCGCCGCCGAGAACCTCGCGCGCGTGCTGTCTGCCGGACGGCTCGCCCCCGACCTGCTGATGCGGGCGCCGGAGGCGGTCGCGCTGCTCGGGGACGGGGACGGCGGCGGGGGACTGGAGCCGCGCGGGCGGGACCATCTGGAGCAGGAGATACTCGCCGCGGTCGGCCGCGCGGACGGCGCGGCCCAGGGCGTCACGGCGGCCCGCGGCGTCCGCCGCCGCGAGCTGTTCCGTACGGCGGCCGCCGACATCGTCGGCTCCTACGGCACCGAGACGCAGCCCGCCGAGGCCGACCAGGGCGCGCTGGTGGACCGGGTCGGCGGCGCGGTCTCCGACCTGACGGCGGCCACCCTCGCGGGCACCCTGCGCGCGGTGGTGCGGGACAGCTGGGGCGACACCCTGCCCACCCGGTTCACGATCATCGGCATGGGCCGCTTCGGCGGCCACGAACTGGGCTACGGCTCCGACGCGGACGTCCTGTTCGTGCACGAGCCGCGCGAGGGGGTGGACGAGCAGGAGGCCTCCGCCGCGGCCAACAAGGTCGTCGCCGAGATGCGGCGACTGCTGCAGATCCCGAGCGCGGATCCGCCGCTGCTCATCGACGCCGACCTGCGGCCCGAGGGCAAGTCGGGGCCGCTGGTGCGGACGCTCAAGTCCTACGAGGCGTACTACCGCCGGTGGTCGCTGGTCTGGGAGTCTCAGGCGCTGCTGCGGGCCGAACCGGTCGCCGGGGACGAGGAGTTGGGGCGCCGGTTCGTCGAGCTGATCGATCCGCTGCGGTATCCGGCGGGCGGGCTCGGCGACGACGCCGTCCGGGAGATCCGGCGGCTGAAGGCCCGTATGGAGTCCGAGCGGCTGCCGCGCGGCGCCGACCCGAAGCTGCACACCAAGCTGGGGCCGGGCGGGCTGTCCGACGTGGAGTGGACCGTGCAGCTGCTGCAACTCCAGCACGGACGGGCCGGGTCGGGACTGCGGACGACCCGGACGCGGGAGGCGCTCGCCGCCGCGCGGGAGGCCGGGCTCATCTCGCCGGAGGACGCGTCCATCCTCGACGAGGCGTGGGTACTGGCCACGCGGGTGCGCAACGCGGTGATGCTGGTGCGGGGGAGGGCGGGCGACACGTTTCCCTCCGGGGGGCGTGAACTGGCCGCCGTGGGGCGGTACCTGGGGTACGGGGACGGGCATGTGGGGGACATGCTGGACGCCTACCGGCGGACGGCGCGGAGGGCTCGGGCCGTGGTGGAGACGTTGTTCTACGGAGCGTAGGCCCGGTGCAGTGCCCGTGCGTGTCGGAGGAAGCCGGCCAACCCCACCTCGAACGCACGGTCCGCCCGGCCCTCGCCCACCGCTGACAGGGCCTCCGCCAGCCGGGGGGTGGGGACCTCCTCCGTCAGCTCCCACATCGTCTCCGGTGCCGCCAGGTCCAGGGCCGAGCCCAGGATCAGGTTCTCCACGCGGGTGATCCGGAGCTGGTTGGGGCAGTGGCCCGGGAGACCGTGCTGCCGGTCAGGCTGCGGTTCGCCCGTGGTGCATGCCGGGGGGGTGTCCGAGGCCGGGCTGGAGGAGCTGGTCGCCTTGCAGGGGCGGGGCGGGCGGCACTGGCAGGTCGCCGGGGTCAAGTTCTTCATGGACGGCACGGTCGAGGGCGGTACCGCCTGGCTGGAGCACGCGGACTGCCATGGGCAGGGTACGGAGGCGTTCTGGCCGGATCCCGAGGCCTACGAGGCTGCCGTACGGCATCTGCACCGGGCGCGTGTCGGTACGGCCACGCACGCCATCGGGGACGCGGCGGTGGGGCATGTGCCCACGGCGTACGGCCGCCATCGGATCGAGCACATCGAGACGGCGCCGGACGCGTTGCTGCCGCGGTTCGCGGAGCTGGGGGTCGCCGCGTCGATGCAGCCGCCGCACACCGGGTACACGCGTGCCGACGGGACGGACGAGTGGTCGCGGCGGCTTGGGGGTGGGCGGGCCGGGCGTGCTTGGCGGCTGCGGGATCTGCGGGAGGCGGGCGCGGTCGTCGCGCTGGGGTCGGACTGGCCGATCGCGTCGTACGACGTGCGGGGTGTGCTGGCTACCGCGCGGGTGCCGCGGGGGGCGGCGTCGGGGCGGGCGGGGCTGAGCGGGCTGGAGGCGCTGGAGGGGTGTACCAGTCATGCGGCTCGGGCTGCGGGGGAGGAGGGGGTGGCGGGGCGTGTCGCGGTGGGCTACCGGGCCGACCTGACGGCTCTCGGGGTTGATCCTGTGGAGGCGCCGGTGGGGGAGGTGGCCGAAGCGCCGGTGCGGCTTGTGGTGACCGGGGGGGCATGTGGTGCATCGGGGGTGAGTGACGATGCCTGCGGCGCATGGGCTGGTTCGGTGGGGGCGTGCGTCGCGCCTAGGGTTGGGTGGTGGGTCGGGGGCGGGGGGGGGGGGGGGGGGGGGGGGGGGGGGGGGGGGGGGGGGGGGGGGGGGGGGGGGGGGGGGGGGGGGGGGGGGGGGGGGTGTGGGGGGGGGGGTGTGGGGGGGTGTGGGGGGGGGGGGGGGTGGCGCTGGGGGTGGGGGGGGGGGGGGGGGCGGGGGGGGGGGGTGTCCGTCCTCGGTCGGGCGGTGCTGGTGGTCATGCGGTGCTGTCTTTTGACGCCCGACGCTGGGGGCGGACACCCCCCGCCCCGTCCCCTTCCCGCCGTGGGCGACTGGGCACACCCCCGACCCCGTCACCTTCCCGCCGTGGGCGAGTGATGACACCCGTGTCGGCTGCGGTGGCACTGTGCGTGTGGCCCGGCACCACGGGCGTGAGCGCGCCGCCGCGTCGGCGGTCCGGGCGTCTACACCCTCGTCGGTTGCGGTCGGCTCTTCGTGTCGGGGGGGACCAGCCTTGGGAGGTTGTACGGCAGGGCGCCGTACCAGAGGCGGGACACCGTGAAGCCGAAGGTGAGGCAGAGGATGCCGCCTACCGCGTCCAGCCAGAAGTGGTTGGCCGTGGAGACGATGACCATCAGGGTGGCCGCCGGGTAGAGGAGGCCCAGGATGCGGACCCAGGGCAGTCTGGCCAGGGCGAAGATCGTCAGGCCGCACCACAGGGACCAGCCGATGTGCATGGACGGCATCGCGGCGTACTGGTTGGACATGTGCTTGAGGTCGCCGGAGGCCATCGAACCCCAGGTCTGGTGGGCCGTGACCGTGTCGATGAAGGTGCTGCCGTTCATCAGGCGGGGCGGGGCCAGGGGGTAGAGGTAGTAGCCGACCAGGGCGACACCGGTGGTGGCGAAGAGGACGAGGCGGGCTGCCGCGTAGCGGCCCGGGTGGCTGCGGTAGAGCCATACCAGGACGGTGAGCGTGATGATGAAGTGCAGCGTGGCGTAGTAGTAGTTCATCGCCACGATCAGCCAAGTCACGGAGTTGATCGCGTGGTTGACCGACTCCTCCACGGCGATGCCCAGGTGGTGCTCGGTCTTCCAGATCCAGTCGGCGTTGCGCAGCGCCTTGCCCCGCTGCTCCGGTACCGCGTTGCGGATGAGTGAGTACGTGTAGTAACTCACGGCGATCAGAACGATCTCGAACCACAGGCGCGGTGTGCGTGGGGTGCGCAGTCGGCGCAGGAACCGCGGGCGGTGTGGGGCCGTGAGGGGGTCCGGAACGGCCGTCTGATCACGGTCTTCCAGACTGGTCACGGTCGAATCACCCATAGGCACAAAGTCTGCCAGAAATGCGTTCTGTCACCGATCATCCCCCGGTCTGGTCCGGGGCGCATGTTCTACAACAGACGGACGTGCGTGCCTACTCCCAGCGCACGGTGGGAAGTGGTGATTTCTCCGCCCTAAGGACGATTCCGGTCTCCGGGCGCCGAGGCCGTCGAGCCGCGGACCACCAGTTCCGGCATGAAGACGAACTCGCTGTGCGGCGCGGGCGTACCGCCGATCTCCTCCAGCAACGTGCGCACCGCCGCCTGGCCCATCGCCGGCACCGGCTTGCGGATCGTGGTCAGGGGCGGGTCGGTGAAGGCGATCAGCGGTGAGTCGTCGAAGCCCACCACCGAGATGTCCCGCGGGACTTCGAGGCCGTGCTGGCGGGCCGCGCGGATGGCGCCGAGCGCCATCATGTCGCTCGCGCACACGATGGCCGTGCAGTCGCGGGCGATCAGCGCGGTGGTGGCGGCCTGGCCGCCCTCCAGGGTGTAGAGGGAGTGCTGGACGAGGTCGGTCTCGACCTTCTCCGCGCTCAGCCCGAGCTGGTCCTGCATCGCGCGGACGAAGCCCTCTATCTTGCGCTGCACCGGCACGAAGCGCTTCGGGCCCAGGGCGAGGCCGATGCGGGTGTGGCCGAGGGAGACGAGGTGGGTCACCGCGAGCGTCATCGCCGCACGGTCGTCGGGGGAGATGAACGGGGCCTGCACCTTCGGCGAGAAGCCGTCCACGAGGACGTAGGGCACGCCCTGGGCGCGCAGCCGCTCGTAGCGCTCCATGTCGGCGGTGATGTCGGCGTGCAGCCCGGAGACGTAGATGATGCCGGCCACCCCGCGGTCGACGAGCATCTCCGTCAGCTCGTCCTCGGTGGAGCCGCCGGGGGTCTGGGTGGCGAGGACCGGGGTGTAGCCCTGCCGCGTCAGCGCCTGGCCGATCACCTGGGCCAGGGCCGGGAAGATGGGGTTCTCCAGCTCCGGGGTGATCAGGCCGACCAGGCCCTCGCTGCGCTGCCGCAGCCGTACCGGACGCTCGTAGCCGAGCACGTCCAGTGCGGCGAGCACGGACTGGCGGGTGGTGGCGGCGACGCCCGGCTTGCCGTTGAGGACGCGGCTGACGGTCGCTTCGCTCACCCCCGCCTGAGCGGCGATGTCGGCAAGCCGTGTGGTCACGGCACCGGACTGTACCGGCCGTATCGTCATCGCGGTCCCTCTGTTCTGGTCGGTGCCCCTTGCCCCACAGGGGGATGATTCCCGTGCCGGAGCCGGATGGCAAGAGCTTGCAGAGTCTTGCACAACCGGGTCCTGTCCCGCTCAGAGCCGCGGAACAGCGGTTTGGTGGGGTTGGCGAGGGGTCACGGCGAGGTAACTTCCGTCGTCTCTTGCACTTTTTTGCTGCAAGGTCTTTCGCAACGCTTGCATCGCTGTTAATTTCCCTGACGCCCGGCCGCCGCGACGGCGCAGTCGGCAGTAACACGGGCTCACCCTCAAGGAGAACTCATGCGGCGTGGCATAGCGGCCACCGCGCTGGTGGCGTCCCTCGCCCTCGCGGCGACGGCCTGCGGCGGAAGCGACAGCGGCAGCGGCAAGTCGGACGGTCCGGTCACCATCACCTGGTGGGACACCTCCAACGCCACCAATGAGGCACCCACCTACAAGGCCCTGGTCAAGGAGTTCGAGGCCGCCAACAAGGGCATCAAGGTCAACTACGTCAACGTCCCCTTCGACCAGGCGCAGAACAAGTTCGACACCGCCGCCGGCTCCAAGGGCGCCCCCGACGTCCTGCGTTCCGAGGTCGGCTGGACCCCCGCCTTCGCCAAGAAGGGCTACTTCCTGCCGCTGGACGGCACCGAGGCCCTCGCCGACCAGGCCAAGTTCCAGCCCAACCTGATCAAGCAGGCCCAGTACGACGGCAAGACCTACGGCGTCCCCCTGGTCACGGACACCCTCGCCCTCGTCTACAACAAGGCCCTGTTCAAGCAGGCCGGCATCACCGACGCCCCCAAGACCTGGGACGAGCTGAAGGCGGACGCCGCGAAGGTCAAGGACAAGGCGAAGGCCGACGGCTACTGGGGCTCCACCCAGGCCTACTACGCGCAGACCTTCCTCTACGGCGAGGGCACCGACACCGTCGACGCCTCCGCCAAGAAGATCACCGTGGACTCGGACGCCGCGAAGAAGGCCTACGGCACCTGGCTGAGCCTCTTCTCCGGCAAGGGCCTGCACAAGGCCGACACCACCGCCGACGCCTACGCCCACATCCAGGACGCCTTCGTCAACGGCAAGGTCGCCGCGATCATCCAGGGCCCGTGGGAGATCACGAACTTCTACAAGGGCAGCGCCTTCAAGGACAAGTCCAACCTCGGCATCGCCACCGTCCCGGCCGGCTCCAGCGGCAAGGCCGGCGCCCCGACCGGCGGCCACAACCTGTCGGTGTACGCCGGTTCCGACTCCGCGCACCAGAAGGCGGCCCTGAAGTTCGTCAACTTCATGACCTCCGCGAAGTCCCAGACCGAGATCGCGCTGAAGAACTCCACGCTGCCGACGCGTGACGACGCCTACACCGCCGAGGTCAAGGCCGACCCGGGCATCGCCGGCTTCCAGACCGTCCTGCCCGCCGCCCAGCCGCGCCCCGCGCTGCCGGAGTACAGCTCCCTGTGGGGCCCGCTGGACACCGAGCTGCCGAAGATCGCCGGCGGCAAGGAGTCCCTGGACAAGGGCCTGAGCAACGCTGAGCTGGCCATCGCCAAGCTGGTGCCGGACTTCAGCAAGTAAGCCCCGCGTGGCCGCCGGATCCCCTGCACACGGGGGAGGGACCCGGCGGCCACCGGCCTGCGCGCCGTACTCCTTGAACCCCTCGAAGGTGCCGAGAACCATGACAGTCGTCGTCCAACGCCTCAAGCGCGGCTACCAGAAGCACTGGTACGCCTACGCGATGATCACCCCCGTGGCCGTCGTGCTCGGCGTCCTCGTGCTGTACCCCCTGGTGTACGGCCTGTACCTGACGCTCACCGACGCCAACAGCCTCAACACCGCGCGCACGATCGGCGTCAACCACATCGACGCCACGTACAAGTTCATCGGGCTCGACAACTACAAGGACATCCTGTTCGGCCCGACCTCCTACGACCGCTTCTGGTCGCACTTCATCTGGACGATCGTCTGGACGGCCCTGTGCGTCGCCCTGCACTACACGATCGGTCTCGGTCTCGCCCTGCTGCTCAACCAGAAGCTGCGCGGCCGCACCTTCTACCGGCTGGTCCTGATCCTGCCCTGGGCCGTGCCGACCTTCGTCACCGTCTTCGGCTGGCGGTTCATGCTCGCGGACGGCGGCATCATCAACTCCTTCCTGCACACGCTCCACCTGCCGACGCCGGACTGGCTGGAGGACACCTTCTGGCAGCGGTTCGCCGCCATCATGGTCAACACCTGGTGCGGTGTGCCGTTCATGATGGTCTCCCTGCTCGGCGGCCTGCAGTCCATCGACACCTCCCTGTACGAGGCCGCCGAGATGGACGGCGCGAGCGCCTGGCAGCGGTTCCGCTTCGTCACCCTTCCGGGTCTGCGGTCGGTCAGCTCCACCGTCGTACTGCTCGGCATCATCTGGACCTTCAACCAGTTCGCCGTGATCTTCCTGCTGTTCGGCAACACGGCCCCCGACGCGCAGATCCTCGTCACCTGGGCCTACTACCTCGGCTTCGGACAGCAGCCGCGCGACTTCGCACAGTCCGCCGCCTACGGCATGCTGCTGCTGGCCATCCTGATCGTCTTCACCTCGTTCTACCGCCGCTGGCTGAACCGCAACGAGCAGCAGCTCGCGATCTGAGGCAGGAGCTCCCCATGAGTACGACCACCGTTGAGACCTCCGCCGAGGTGCGCGAGGCCCGACCCGCGCCGACCGGCCGGCGCTTCCGGCGCCGCGGCGAGCAGAGCATGGCCGGGAAGCTCGTCTCGCACAGCATCCTGATCGTCGCGAGTCTGATCGCGCTCTTCCCGATCGTCTGGCTGATCTTCCTCTCGCTCGGCCCGGACAAGGACGACTACCTCCATCCGGGCGGTATCTGGAAGAAGATGACCTTCACCAACTACTCGTTCGTGCTGCGGCACACCGAGTTCTTCGACTGGCTGAAGAGCTCGCTGATCGTCTCGCTGGGTACGACGGTCATCGGCGTGCTGATCGCGGCCACCACCGGGTACGCGGTCTCCCGGATGCGCTTTCCGGGCTACCGGAAGTTCATGTGGGTGCTTCTGCTCACCCAGATGTTCCCTGTGGCGGTTCTCATGGTGCCGATGTACCAGATCCTCTCGGACCTGGAGCTCATCGACAGCTACCTTGGACTGATCCTGGTCTACTGCTCGACCGCGGTGCCGTACTGCGCCTGGCTGCTCAAGGGCTACTTCGACACCATCCCGTTCGAGATCGACGAGGCCGGACGCGTCGACGGGCTGACCCCCTTCGGCACGTTCGCGCGACTGATCCTGCCGCTCGCCAAGCCGGGCCTGGCGGTCGCGGCGTTCTACAGCTTCCTCACCGCCTTCGGTGAGGTCGCGTTCGCGTCGACGTTCATGCTGTCCGACACGAAGTACACGTTCGCGGTCGGTCTGCAGACGTTCGTCAGCGAGCACGACGCCCAGCGCAACCTGATGGCCGCGACGGCGGTGCTGATCGCGATACCGGTGTCCGCGTTCTTCTACCTCGTCCAGAAGAACCTGGTGACCGGCCTCACGGCCGGCGGCACGAAGGGCTGACCGCCGGTTGAGCCGTGAGCGCGTCGGTTGTCTGCGGCGCCGTCGTGGCTGGTCGCGCCCGCGCGGCGGAAGCCGCATATCGATAAAGGCCCGCGCCTCTATGACCATATCCCCCCATACCCGAGACGGCCGCGGAGGCCATCCGACCCCGCTGTCACCGCGGCCGTCTCGTCATCACCGTTGTACGCACACCTGACCCCATGACCCCTCCCCCACTCTCGAATTCGCTCGAGCGGGGGGACCCCCACCGCACCAAGGACGCCATGAGCCAGCAGCACACCGCCCTCGCCCCGGCACCGACCCCCGCCAAAGCCCAGCGCAGCGACTGGTGGCGGGACGCGGTGATCTACCAGGTCTATCCGCGCAGCTTCGCCGACAGCAACGGTGACGGCATGGGGGATCTGGAAGGCGTACGTTCCCGACTGCCGTACCTGCGCGATCTGGGCGTCGACGCCGTGTGGCTCAGCCCCTTCTACGCCTCCCCGCAGGCCGACGCCGGCTACGACGTCGCCGACTACCGGGCCGTCGACCCGATGTTCGGCAACCTGCTCGACGCGGACGCGCTGATCCGTGACGCGCGGGAGCTGGGTCTGCGGATCATCGTCGACCTGGTGCCCAACCACTCCTCCGACCAGCACGAGTGGTTCAAGCGGGCGCTCAGGGAAGGCCCGGGCTCGCCCCTGCGCGACCGCTACCACTTCCGCCCCGGCAAGGGCGCGAACGGCGAACTCCCGCCCAACGACTGGGAGTCGATCTTCGGCGGCCCGGCCTGGACGCGGGTGACCGAGCCGGACGGCACCCCCGGCGAGTGGTACCTGCACCTCTTCGCCCCCGAGCAGCCCGACTTCAACTGGGAACACCCCGCCGTCGGCGACGAGTTCCGCTCCATCCTGCGCTTCTGGCTGGACATGGGCGTCGACGGCTTCCGCGTCGACGTGGCGCACGGTCTGGTGAAGGCCGACGGCCTGCCTGACCTTGGTTCCCACGACCAGCTCAAGCTGCTGGGCAACGATGTCATGCCGTTCTTCGACCAGGACGGTGTGCACGAGATCTACCGGCAGTGGCGGCTGATCCTCGACGAGTACAGCGGAAACAAGAAGGGACCCGAAGGGCCTTCCGCAGAAGGGCGGTGGCGGGAGACGGGCGGGCGGATCTTCGTCGCCGAGGCCTGGACCCCGACCGTCGAGCGCACCGCCAACTACGTCCGCTCCGACGAACTGCACCAGGCCTTCAACTTCCAGTACCTCGCGACGGCCTGGGACGCGAGGGAACTGCGCGAGGTCATCGACCGCACGCTCGAGGCGATGCGTCCTGTCGGCGCCCCCGCCACGTGGGTCCTGTCCAACCACGACGTCACCCGGCACGCCACCCGCTTCGCCAACCCGCCCGGCCTCGGCACCCAGATCCGGCTGGCCGGCGACCGCGAACTCGGGCTGCGCAGGGCCCGGGCGGCCACGCTGCTCATGCTCGCGCTGCCCGGCTCGGCCTACGTCTACCAGGGCGAGGAACTCGGCCTGCCGGACGTCGTCGACCTCCCCGACGAGGTGCGCCAGGACCCGGCGTACTTCCGGGGCGCCGGCCAGGACGGCTTCCGTGACGGCTGCCGGGTGCCGATCCCGTGGACGCGCACGGGATCGTCGTACGGCTTCGGCGGCGGCGGGAGCTGGCTGCCCCAGCCGGCCGGCTGGGGCGAGCTGAGCGTGGAGGCGCAGACGGGGACGCCGGGTTCGACGCTGGAGCTGTACCGCGCCGCCTTCGCCGCCCGCCGGGACCACCCCGACCTCGGCGCCGGTGACGCGGTGGAGTGGCTGCGCGCCCCCGAGGGCGTACTCGCCTTCCGGCGCGGGGAGTTCGTGTGCGTCGCCAACACCGGCGGTGAGTCGGTGACCACTCCGGCGTACGGCCGTGTCCTGCTCGCCAGTGGTGAGGTGACCGAGGCGGACGGTGAGACGAAGGTGCCGGCGGACACCACGGCGTGGTTCACGGCGGAATGACCTGAGCCGGTCAGAGCGGGGTCGCGGCTCTGACCAGGCCGGCGAGCCCCGCTCGACTCCGGCGCGACCCAGCAGGTGCGGCCGAGCGCGATGAGCTGGCGCTCTGGTGAGGTCACGGGGGTGCTGCCACGGATGGCGTGGCCGCACCCCCGTGCCGGCTACTTCCAGATGTCGCTCGTGGAGTACCCCGACGAACTGCCCGTCGTGAACGAGCGGTTGGTGCCGGACTCCCAGGTCACGTTCCCGGAGCCGTCCTTCTTGATGTACTTGTAGGTGAAGGCCGTGCTCTTGGGGACGATGACCAGCTTGCTCCACGTCGGGTACGACTCCGACGACAGCGGGATCGCGTCGCTCGTGTTCCAGGAGCCGAGGGAGGCGAGGGACCCGACGACGTAGACGTTGGTGCCCCAGTCGGTCGTCGCCGTCTCGTGGAAGGTGACGTCGGTGGCGTCCGTGTCCGCCACGTTCCAGGAGTTGTTCAGGGAGACCGCCGAAGCGGCGGTCGTGGCCGACCTGTTGGCGTTCGACTCCCAGGTGACGTTCCCCGAGCTGTCCTTCTTCAGGTACTTGAAGGTGAAGGACGTGTTGATCGGCACGCTCACCTCGCCCGACCAGACCGGGTAGCCGGCGGAGGACAGCGGGATCGCCTTGGAGGTGTCCCAGCCGCCGAGCGCCGGGATGGAGCCGACGACGTAGACGCTCGTGCCGGACGTCGTGGGCGCGTACTCGTTGAAGGTGGCCTCGACCGTGGAGCCGGAGGAGCCGCCGGTGTCGTCGCAGCCGACCGTGCAGGTGTAGGAGGAGTTGTAGAAGGCGACCGCGCTCTTGGCGGGGATGGTGATCGAGGCGCTGCCGCCGGACACCGTCACCTTGGTCGCGCCGCCGTCGACCACGTTGGCGTACGTGCCGTCGGCCATGCCGGTGGTGAAGGTGTAAGTGGCGGACGATGAGCCGTTGTTGAGGGCGAAGAAGCCCGCGCCCGAGCGGCCGAAGCCGATCACGCTGGAGGACTTGGTCTGCCAGTCGGATACGGCCGCCTTGTCGACCGCGTTGTGCCAGGCCACCATCCCGACGACCGCGGTGTCCCGGTCCAGGCAGTACCAGGAGCCGCTCGCGCAGTCCGTGTTCGTCACGAAGCCCGCGGAGTTCGGCGGGGCCTGGTCGCTCTGGGTCCACTCCCAACTGGCGTACACGGTCGGCGTCGACCACTTGTAGGCCAGCTGGAAGAGGTTGGCGAGCTTGTAGGTGTCGCCGTCCTTGTACGACAGGTGCAGGCCGTTGCGCTCGGTGTCGTGGTTGGTCACGAAGGACACCGAGTCGGCGGCCGGCAGGATGCCGCTGCTCTCGATCGACGCGAGGTCGCTGACGTTGCCCTGGAAGGCCGACTTCAGCTTGCTCGCGTAGGTGAAGTCGAGGACGTCACCGGAGGCGTAGTAGTCCGACGGCTGCGGGGTCGAGCCCGGGTAGACCTCCTGGAAGACGTACGGCGCCGTTCCCGACGTCGTGTTCGTCAGCTTCGACTCGATCGCCGCCAGGTCGGCCTCGGGGATGTGCTTGGCCGCGTCCACGCGGAAGCCGTCGACCCCCAGGGCCAGCTGGGAGTTGAGGTAGTCGGCGATGCCGGTGCGGACGTGGTCGGAGCCGGTCCGCAGGTCGGGCAGGCCGAGCAGTTCGCAGTTCTGGACCTGGGTGAGGTTCGAGTAGTCCTGGATGGTCAGGTCGGAGGTGGGGCAGTCCGAGGAGTCGTGGTAGTCGGCGCGGTCCCACTCCGGGGTGTCGTACTTGCTGGTGATCGTCGTGCCGTTGTAGCCGGTGCCGGTCTGGGCGGCGGTGTGGTTGATCACCGCGTCCGTGTAGACCTTGACGCCGGCCTGGTGGCAGGTGCTCACCATCGACGCGAACTTCGCCGCCGTCCCGAAGCGGCTGTTGAGGTCGTAGGAGTAGGGCTGGTAGACGTCCCACCAGTAGTAGCTGGACTGCTTGAGCGACTCCGCGGGGGGTGCGACCTGCACCGCGCCGTAGCCCGCGGGGCCCAGCACACTGGTGCACTCGGAGGCGACGGAGTCCCAGTTCCATTCCCAGAGGTTGGCGATGACGTCGCCCTTGGCGGTGGTGTCCGCGTGCGCGTCGGCGGCGGGCAGTGCGACGGCGCCCGCGAGGGCCAGCGTGCCGGCGGCCACGGCAGTCGCCGTGCGCCGGAAGACACCTGGGGGGTGGTGTCTGTTCATGTGCGGCTCCGATGAGGGGTGTTTGGGTTTCAACCAGTCGTGAGAGTGGGGCAGTTGAGAAGGGCACGTCAAGATTGCCGTTGAAAATTCTTGCTATGAATTTCAAGACTCTTGCTGTAAACCTTTCGGCAGCGATACGGTCGCGCGGGGTCGGACCCACCAGAGCCGTCATCGCGAGGAGTTCCCGCCTGTGATACCGAGAGCGAGACGGGTCGCGGCCGTCACCGTCGTGGCCGTTGCCGCCACCCTGATCCAGCCACTGGCCGCCCGGGCGGCCACCCCGCCCCCGCCGCCCTCCGACAAGAAGCTCGCCGCCGAGCCCGCCCGGCACGACGACACCCGCGAGCAGTTCTACTTCGTCATGCCGGACCGTTTCGCCAACGGCGACACCGGCAACGACAAGGGCGGTCTGACCGGTTCACGCCTGTCCACCGGCTACGACCCCACGGACAAGGGGTTCTACCAGGGCGGCGACCTCAAGGGTCTGACCCAGCGGCTCGACTACATCAAGGGCCTCGGCACCACCGCCATCTGGATGGCCCCCATCTTCAAGAACAGGCCGGTGCAGGGCACGGGCAGCAACGCCTCGGCCGGCTACCACGGCTACTGGATCACCGACTTCACCCAGGTCGACCCGCACTTCGGCACCAACAAGGACCTCGAGACCCTGATCTCCAAGGCGCACGCCAAGGGCATGAAGGTCTTCTTCGACGTCATCACCAACCACACCGCCGACGTCGTCGACTACCGGGAGAAGTCCTACGACTACCTCTCCAAGGGCGCCTTCCCCTATCTGACCAAGGACGGGCGGCCCTTCGACGACGCCGACTACGCGGACGGGAAGAAGAGGTTCCCGGCCGTCTCCAGCGCCTCCTTCCCGCGCACCCCCACGGTCACCGACCGGTCGAAGGTCCCCTCCTGGCTCAACGACCCGACGATGTACCACAACCGCGGCGACTCGACCTTCGCCGGGGAGTCCGCGACCTACGGCGACTTCTCGGGTCTGGACGACCTGTGGACCGAACGGCCCGAGGTCGTCAGCGGCATGGAGAAGATCTACGAGCGCTGGGTGCGCGACTTCGCCATCGACGGGTTCCGGATCGACACCGTCAAGAACGTGAACATGGAGTTCTGGACCCGGTGGGCGACCGCGCTGGACAAGTACGCGGCCGAGCACGGCCGTAAGAACTTCTTCATGTTCGGCGAGACCTACTCCGCCGACACCTCCGTCACCTCCCCGTACGTCACCCAGGGCCGGCTCGACGCCACCCTGGACTTCCCCTTCCAGGACGCGGCCCGCGCCTACGCCTCCCAGGGCGGCAGCGCGCAGAAACTCGCGGGCGTCTTCGCGGACGACTACAATTACACGACCGACAAGGCCAACGCCTACGAGCAGGTCACCTTCCTCGGCAACCACGACATGGGCCGGATCGGGTACTTCCTGAAGCAGGACAACCCCAGGGCGACGGACGCCGAGATCCTCAAGAAGGACGAACTCGCCAACGAGGTCATGTTCCTCAGCCGGGGCAACCCGGTCGTCTACTACGGCGACGAGCAGGGTTTCACCGGCTCCGGCGGCGACAAGGACGCCCGCCAGACCATGTTCGCCTCCAAGGTCGCCGACTACCTCGACGACGACGAGATCGGCACCGACCGCACCGCCGCGAGCGACTCCTACGACACGAGTGCGCCGCTCTACAAACAGATCAGTGCTCTCGGCAAGCTCCGCAAGGACAACCCGGCCCTCGCCGACGGAGTGCAGACCCAGCGGTACGCGGCCGACGGCCCCGGCGTCTACGCCTTCTCGCGCACCGACGCCCGGACCGGCCAGGAGTACGTGGTCGCCCTCAACAACGCGGACGAGGCGAGGTCGGCGACCTTCGCGACCGGCTCCGCGGGCATGAAGTTCCGTGGCGTCTACGGCACTTCGGACGACGTCACCTCCGGCGCCGACCGGCAGGTCACCGTCACCGTCCCGGCCGGGTCGGCGATCGTCCTCAAGGCGGCCGGCAAGCTCGCCGAGCCGACCGTGCGGCCCACCCTCACCCTCAAGGCCCCCGACGCCGGAGCCACCGGCACGGTGGAGCTGTCCGCCGACGTCACCGGCGGCGCGCTCAACCGGGTCGTCTTCGCCGCCCAGGTCGGCGACGGCAGCTGGCGGACGCTCGGCTCCGCCGACCACGCCCCGTACAAGGTCACCCAGACCGTCGCCAAGGACGTCCCGGCCGGAACGCCCTTGCGGTACAAGGCGGTTGTCGTCGACTCGGCCGGACACATGGCGTCCGCCACGGCCGCGTCCACCACTGGCACCCAGCCCGCCCCACAGGTCCCCACCGCCTCCTCCCGCGACTACGCGATCGTCCACTACAAGCGCACCGACGGCGACTACGACAACTGGGGCCTGTACGCCTGGGGCGACCTCGCCGACGGCGAGTCCACGACCTGGCCCGCCAGTCACCCCTTCGTCGGCCGGGACGCCTACGGGGCCTTCGCCTACGTCAAGCTGAAGCCGGGCGCGTCGAGCGTCGGGTTCCTCGTCATCGACAAGAACGGCGACAAGGACGTCTCCGCCGACCGCTCCATCGACGTCACCAAGACGGGGGAGGTGTGGATCGAGCAGGGCGACGAGACCGTGCGGACCACCCGGCCCGACTACCCGGCGCAGGACAAGAGCAAGGCGGTCATCCACTACCACCGTGCCGACGGCACCTACGACGGCTGGGGTCTGCACGTCTGGACCGGCGCCGCGAACCCCACCGACTGGTCGAGCCCGCTGAAGCCGGTCAGGACCGACGCCTACGGCGCGGTCTTCGAGGTGCCGCTCGCCGACGGTGCCACCAGCCTGAGTTACATCATCCACAAGGGCGACGAGAAGGACCTGCCCGCCGACCAATCGCTGGACCTCAGGGCGAACGGCCACGAGGTGTGGCTGCTGGGCGGGCAGGAGAAGTACCTGCTGCCCCAGCCCGCCGGCTCGGCCGCCGCGCTCGACCTGACCACCTCCAAGGCCGTCTGGATCGACCGGGACACCGTCGCCTTCAACGGCTCCGACGGGGCCGTCTCCACCCAGCTGCTGTACTCCCACGACGGCTCGATCGCCGTGCGGGACGGCACGCTCACGAGTGACGACGAGCGCTGGCTGCGGCTGGAGAAGACGACCCTGACCGACGCGCAGAAGGCCACGTTCCCGTACCTGAAGGACTACACGGCCTGGTCCGTCGACCCGCGCGACCGCGGCCGGGTGCGCCAGGCACTCGACGGGCAGCTCGTCGCCTCCCAACGGGCCGCGAACGGCGCCGTGTTGACGGCCACGGGCGTCCAGATCGCCGGCGTGCTCGACGACCTGTACCCGGGCGCGACCAAGGCGGAACTGGGCCCGGCCTTCCACCAGGGCCGCCCCACCCTGTCCGTCTGGGCGCCCACCGCGCAGAGCGTGTCGCTGGAGCTGGGCGGCTCCCTCAAGGCGATGCGCCGCGACGACTCCACCGGAGTCTGGTCCGTCACCGGCCCCGCGTCCTGGAAGGGCAAGGAGTACCGGTACGTCGTGAAGGTGTGGGCGCCCAGCGTCCGCAAGGTCGTCACCAACAAGGTCACCGACCCCTACTCGGTCGCCCTCACCGCGGACTCCGAGCGCAGTCTCGTCGTGAACCTGGACGACAGGTCCCTCGCCCCGAGCGGCTGGTCGCACCTCGCCAAGCCCAGGGCCGTACCGCTGCGGGACGCCCAGATCCAGGAGCTGCACATCCGGGACTTCTCCGTCGCGGACACGACCGTACCGGCCAAGGACCAGGGCACCTACCTCGCCTTCACCGACAAGAACAGCGACGGCTCCAGGCATCTGCGGGAGCTGGCCAGGGCCGGCACCTCGTACGTCCATCTGCTGCCCGCCTTCGACTTCGCCACCGTGCCGGAGAAGAAGGCCGACCAGGCGAGGCCCGACTGCGACCTCGCCTCCTACCCGGCCGACTCCGACCAGCAGCAGGCCTGCGTGGCGAGGACGGCCGCCAAGGACGCCTACAACTGGGGCTACGACCCGTACCACTACACCGTCCCGGAGGGCTCGTACGCCACCGACCCCAACGGCACCGGACGCACGGTGGAGTTCCGCGAGATGGTCAAGGCGCTCAACCAGGACGGGCTGCGGGTCGTCATGGACGTCGTCTACAACCACACCTCCGCCAGCGGTGAGGCCGGCACCAGCGTGCTCGACCAGATCGTGCCGGGCTACTACCAGCGGCTGCTCGCGGACGGCTCGGTCGCCAACAGCACCTGCTGCGCGAACACCGCGCCCGAGAACGCCATGATGGGCAAGCTGGTCGTCGACTCGATCGTCACCTGGGCCAAGGAGTACAAGGTCGACGGCTTCCGCTTCGACCTCATGGGCCACCACCCCAAGGCCAACATCCTGGCCGTCAGGAAGGCCCTCGACGCGCTCACCCTCAAGAAGGACGGCGTCGACGGCAAGAAGATCATCCTGTACGGCGAGGGCTGGAACTTCGGCGAGGTCGCCGACGACGCCCGCTTCGTGCAGGCCACGCAGAAGAACATGGCCGGCACCGGCATCGCCACCTTCTCCGACCGCGCCCGGGACGCCGTCCGCGGTGGCGGCCCCTTCGACTCCGACCCCGGCGTCCAGGGCTTCGCCTCCGGCCTGTACACCGACCCGAACTCCTCCACCGCCAACGGCACTCCGGCCGAGCAGAAGGCGCGTCTGCTGCACTACCAGGACCTGATCAAGGTCGGTCTGTCCGGCAACCTCGCGCAGTACCGCTTCACCGACACCGACGGCAAGGAGGTCAACGGCGCCGAGGTCGACTACAACGGCTCGCCCGCCGGATACGCCGACGCGCCCGGCGACGCCCTCGCCTACACCGACGCCCACGACAACGAGTCCCTGTTCGACGCGCTGACGTACAAGCTGCCCGCGGGCACCTCCGCCGCCGACCGGGCCCGGATGCAGGTCCTGGCGATGGCGACGGCCACCCTCTCGCAGGGGCCGTCCCTGTCCCAGGCGGGCTCCGACCTGCTGCGCTCGAAGTCCCTGGACCGCAACTCCTTCGACAGCGGCGACTGGTTCAACGCGATCCACTGGAACTGCGCCGACGGCAACGGCTTTGGGCGGGGACTGCCCCCGGCGGCCGACAACCAGTCCAAGTGGCCTTACGCCAAGCCCCTGTTGGACACGGTTAAGGTGGGGTGCGCGCAGATCCAGGGCGCCTCGGCCGCCTACCGCGACCTGCTGAGGATCCGTACGACGGACAGCGTGTTCTCGCTCGGCACGGCCGGGCAGGTGCAGTCGAAGCTGTCCTTCCCGCTGTCCGGGAAGGACGAGACTCCCGGGGTGATCACCATGGAACTCGGTGATCTCGTCGTCGTGTTCAACGCGACGCCGACCCGGCAGGAGCAGCGCGTCCAGGCCATGACAGGAATCTCTTACCGGCTGCACCCTGTGCAGGCGGCGGGCGCGGACTCTATCGTCAAGGCGTCGTCGTACGAGCGGAAATCGGGCACGTTCGTCGTTCCGGGGCGCACTGTGGCGGTGTTCTCCCGGACTGCCTGATATCGGCATTACCTTTGGTGGGACAGGCCCGTCACCGGGCCTGTCCCACCGGTGCTGTCCAAGGGCTGGAAGATGGACGTCAACGGCAAACTGACAGGCACGACCGTGCTGGTCGTGGACGACGTGGCCGCGAGCCGGTATGCCATGGGCACCGTGCTGCGGCGCGCCGGCCACGAGGTCGTCACGGTCGCCAGCGGCGCCGAGGCGCTGGCCGAGATCGACGTACGGCTGCGCAAGGGCACCCTGCCCGACGTGGCCCTCGTCGACGTGCACCTGCCCGACATGAGCGGCTTCGAACTGTGCGGCCTGCTCAAGGACCGGCCGCACATGGCCGGGCTGCCGGTCGTGCACTTCTCGGCCCTGTCCGTGGCCCCGACCAACCGCTGCGAGGGCCTGGACGCGGGCGCCGAGGCGTATCTGACGGTGCCCGCGGAGCCCGAGGAGATCGAGGCGGTGGTGCGCTCCGCGGTCCGCGCGGCCCGGCTGCGCGCCGACGACCAGGCGCTGGTACGGCGGCTGCAGCTGCTGTCGGAGACGATCGTGACCATCCAGGCGGCCCGCTCCCTGCGGGAACTCGCCGAGGTGGCCGCCGACGGCGCGGCGCGGCTGATCGGCTGCCCGGCCGCGGTGTTCGTGCTCGACCAGGACGACGAGCTCTACCGGGGCCTGTCCCGGGACCGCACCGCGCTCGCCCTGCCCGACGAGGGCGCCCACCGGGCCGTCGCGAGCCTGCTGCGGCGGCTGACCCGGGGACAGGCCGGGGTGCAGATCACCACCGTGCCCGCGCCGCTGTGGCCCACCGGGTTCTTCCGGCCCGGGGTGCAGCACGACGCCCGCCTCGCGCTGGTGCTCACCCAGGACGGCAAGGCGCCGGTGTGCCTGGCCACGCCCACCCGCGGGCTGCGCCGGGTCAGCCCCGAGGGCGAGGCGCTGCTGGCCCAGCTCGCCCAGGCCACCGCGCTGGCCGCCGAACCGCTGCTGATGTACCAGGTGGAGCGGCATGTCGCGCTCACCCTCCAGCACAGCTTCCTGCCGCAACGGCTGCCCGAGCTGCCGGGCGTGGACCTCGCGGTCCGCTATGTGCCGGCGTCCAGCGACACCGAGATCGGCGGCGACTTCTACGCCGCGCTGCGGGTCGACGAGGGCGTCCTCACCGCAGTCGGGGACGTCGTGGGGCACTCGCTGGACGCGGCCACCGTCATGGTCGAGCTGCGGCACGCGCTGCGCGCCTACTGCGTCGACGACAGCGACCCCGCCGTGCTCGCCGGGCGGCTGGACCGGCTGCTCCAGCGCTACCACGCCGAGGTCACCGCCACCGTGTGCCTGGCGCTGATCGACCCGGCCAGCGGGCGGGCCCGGATCGCCAACGCCGGGCATGTGCCGCCGCTGATCCTCGGGGCGGGCGGCAGCGCCGAGTACGTCAAGGCGTCCGGCCCGCTGCTCGGCGTGGGCCTGCCCCATCCACCGCCGACCGAGCTGCTGCTGGAGCCCACCGACCGGCTCCTGATGATCACCGACGGTCTGATCGAGACCCGCGGCACCGACCTCACCGACTCCATGGAACACCTGCGCGCGGCCGCCGTGGGCGCCCTCCCCGGCCTGGACGCCCTGTGCGACACCCTCCTCGCCTCCTTCGGCCACGACCGCGAGGACGACATCGCCATGCTGGCGCTCCAGCTGAGGAACTAGGGTTACCAGTAGCCGTCGCAGAACAGGAGTGCTCATGCCGCAGATCACCGTCGACCACTCGGGATCGATCTCCTTCGACCGGGAGGGCTTCGCGCTGGACCTGCACCACGCGCTCGTGGAGATCGCCGCCGCCAAGCCCGAGGCCTGCAAGACGCAGTTCCGGGCGTCCCAGGTCACCGCGTTCGGCTACGAGGACCCCCTGGACCTCGGGCACGCCGTCGTGCACGTCACCATCGGACTGCTCGCCGGCCGCACCGACGAGACCAAGGCGCGGCTGACGGAGGCCGTGCTGGAGCTGCTGAAGAAGCACGTCGAGGACGACGGACACGCCACCCTGCACGCCTCCGCCGAGGTCCGCGACCTCGACCCGTCCTACCGCAAGTTCGAGCGCTGAGGGCCCGGTCCGGGACCCGGGCCCTCCTCAGGACGCCAGGGCGAGCAGCCGGGCGACCAGGTCCGCGAAGGGCCCGTCGGCCGGCTCGTCCTTGACCATCTTGCGCAGCAGCGCGCCCATCTCGTCGTCGTAGGCGGCGCTCACCGCGGCCAGCGCGGCGAAGTCGTGCACCAGCTGCGTCTCCAGCTCGGCGCGCGGGACGCGCCGGCCGTCCAGCCAGATCAGCGCGGTCGACTCGGCGAGCGAGATCCAGGAGCGGACGACGAGTTCCAGCCGCGCGGGCGGGTCCGACACGCCCAGATGCGAAAGGATCTGGTCATACGCGGCCTGTCGTACGGAGTCGATGAGCGCGTTCGTGTGGGACGAGCCGACCGCCGGGCCGCCGCGCATCAACGCCGAGAAACCGGGCCCGTGTTCGTCCACGAAGTCGAAGAACCGGTGCATCGCGCGGAGCAGCCGCGCCCCCAGCGGGCCCTGGTGCGGCTCCCTGAACCGGCCCGCCAGATCGTCCGCCGCACGCCTCAACGCGGCCTCGTACAGGCTGAGTTTGCCGGGGAAGTAGTGGTAGACCAGCGGCCGGGAGATGCCCGCGGCGGCTGCTATCTCGTCGATGGAGACGTCGTCGGGAGATCTTTGGCTGAACAGTTCGAGGGCGACGCCGATCAACTGCTGCCGCCGCTCCTCGACTCCCATTCTGCGGCGTACTCCGGTGGTCATACGAACACCTTACCGATCGGATCCGGCCCCGAACGGACCGGACCGAACCAAGGGTGTTCACACGTGCGCGGTGACGTGGTCCGGTGGCGACGGTGCCTTCGCGCCCGAACTCCCTTGCCATTGGCGGGTGTTGGCCGGTCAGCCGAGCCCGCTCAGCACCCGTCCGTCCGTCAGGGTCGCCTTCAGCTCGGCCTGCGCGCCCGGGCGGGCCCGCACGACCAGCGACTTCCCCTGCGCCGAGCCCGTGATCCCACCGGACGCGCCGATCGACGCCGTGCCCTCGCTGCCCGCCGCCAGCAGATACCAGTGCCCCGCCTCGGACTTCCACAGCACCCCCGCGAGGACGTGCGGATCCTTGGTGCCGCACGCCGGCGAGTTCTCGGCCTTCGCCGCGACCGCCCCGTACGTCCCGCCCGGAGTACGGAACTGGGCCAGCACACGCGGGCCGGCGCCGCTCCACGTCTCGGCCCGGGTGCACACCCAGTCCGCCGAACCGCTCGCCTCGGGCAGCGCCTGGGCGGCATACGTCCAGGCGTTGACGGCGCGCACCCCCGCCGACCGCATCGCCGACAGCGAGCAGGCGTACGGCGCCCAGGCCCGCAGCCCCTCCGCGCCCGAGGCGTCACGGGTCGCGCCGGGCCGCCCGGTGGTCAGCCGGGCCGGGACCAGTTCCCCGAGGTCGGTCAGCAGATGCGTGCCCGTGTCGTCGGTCAGCCGCAGCACGTTCCACGAGGTGCAGGTACCGGTCCGCTGGGCGGCGCCGGCAAGCGGCGAGGCGACGCCCCCGGCGATCCCGAGGTCGATGGCGCCGGCGCCCGGCTTGAGCAGGTCCCGCTCGGCGGCCCGGGTCACCCAGGGCGCCGTCAGATAGCGGACGTTGCCGTCGGCCCGGTCCAGCACCAGCGCGCTCGCCTCGGTCCGGTCCGCCCCGTCGACCCGCGCGAAGTCGAGCGCGGCGCCCTTGGTGCCGTCCTTCGGCTCGGCGTAACGGGCGATGCGCAGCCCGTCGTACAGGATCACCACCCGCGCGCTGTCGACGTTGCCCGCGTACAGCAGCTGCGGCGGGCCGGCGGGGCCGCCGGAGGGGGTGTCGGGTGTCGCGGAGACCTGGACGTGCTCGCTGGGGCGGGCCCAGACGGCGAGGGCGCGGCGCAGCAGCGGCCGGTCGCCGGTGAGGTCGCCGCGGGCCGGCCAGACGGAGAAGTCCGTGCGGGTCGAGGACTGCCAGGCGGTGGGCGGCACACGCAGCAGCTTGGCCGGGTCGAGGGCGGCCTCGGCGGCCGGGTTTTGCGCGTAGGCGGGAGCGGCCGCGCCGTCGGGACCCCAGCCGCCGCCGGGCAGGGCGAGCAGCGCCCCGCACACCGCGAGGGCCGCGGCGGCGGCGAGCGCGGCCCGGGTGTGCTGCCGGCGCCGCATCAGTACGGTGGGCCGGGCGTGCAGCGAACAGGGGTCGAACTCGGGGGATTCCAGGTGGGGATGGTGTGCCGCCGGGATCTCGTCGGCCTCGTTCAGCGCCTCGTCCACGTCCACGCAGCCGGCCGCCGTGAGGATCGCGCGGACGTCGCCGTCGGGGAGTTTCTCCAGGCCGCGCAGGACACAGGCGGCGCGGCCCGGGCCGGACAGCGTCGACAGCCGCTGGTCCAGGGCGAGTTCGTCGGCGCCGCCCGAGCGGGGGAACAGGCGCAGGCCCCACACCTGGGGGAGCAGCGGCGGCAGCTGGGAGCGCTTCGGCCACGCGGTGAACCTGAGCGGGAGGCCCGCCTCCAGCGCGGTGCGCAGCACCTGGAGGCGGACGAAGGCGTAGCCCGGGTCGCCGTCCCGGCCCTGGGACTGGGCCGGGATCACGGGCGCCGCGGCCCGGCCCCTGGGCAGGGCGCGCTGGACCAGCGCGTGGGCGGTCACCACGCGCCGGTTGCGGCCCAGGCTCGGAGGCAGCACCAGGTAGGCGAGCCGGACCAGCCGGGGGTAGTGCTCGACGAGCGCGGCCTCGGCCTGTTCGACGTCGACGACCGGGTCGGCGGAGGACGGTGCGGAGTGCGGGGCGACATCCTGTGACTGCACGTTCAGCAGAACGAGCGAATCGTCGGATGGTCACCGCCACCCGGGGGACTCACTCCCCGGGTTCGACCAGCAGCCGCGCGTAGTTCGCCATCGAGCGCTGGTAGCGCGGCAGATGGGGGGCGAGGGCGCCCAGCACGAGGGAGAGGCCCTCGCGGTCCCGGCCGAGGCCGGACAGGCACAGCGCCAGACAGGCTCGTACCGCGTCGTCCAACTCGTCGGAGGGGGCGTCGAGTTCGGGCGTCAGCAGTTTGACGCCCTCCTCGGCCCGCCCGAGGTTGCGCAGCGAACTGGCCAGCTGGATCTTGGCCCGCCTGCCCTTGTACCCGCTGACCTCGCTCAGCCCCCCGTCCAGCGCCTCCCGGTACAGCGGGACCGCCTTGTCCGAGTGGCCCGTCGAGTCCCAGGCGCAGGCCCGCTCGAAGAGCCCCAGCGGACTGCCCTCCGGCAACTCGCCGGCGAGCGCGTCGATCACGGCCCGGAACTCCCCGGCGTCCTCCTCGGCGTAGTCGTCGAAGGCGGCCCAGGCGGCGGCCACGCGATCTTCCCAGTCCTGATCCACGAACCGTACTTTCGCACACCCGTACCCTGACTCCCACCGGATTTGAGCACCCCAGCCCTCACAGCCGTATGGAAGGGAACGGGCTCTTGGGCCCAGATGGCAGAGCGACCCGGAGGAACAGATGAGGTTGACCCGACCGATGCTCGCCGTGGCCGGTGCCGCGGCCGTCCTGGCGTTGACGGGCTGCGGATCCGGAGACAGTGACGCGGCCGCCAAGGTGCCCGTCACCGCCACCGGCAGCCTGGAGAGCCTGGCCGCCAAGGCCAAGTGCAAGCCGGACATGCAGATCGACTCCGACGAGGTCCGTCAGGCCATCTGCAAGACCGCCGACGGCAAGTACGTCTTCGCCACCTTCGCCACCGACCGCGGCCAGCGGGAGTGGATCAACGACGCGAAGGACTACGGCGGTTTCTACCTGGTGGGCCGCAAGTGGGTCGCCGTCGGCGAGGACAAGGTCGTCAAGGCGCTGCAGACCACGCTCGGCGGCGAGGAGGAGATCGGCACCGACCACAGCCAGCACGGTGGCGGCCACAGCGGCTGAATCCCTGCTGCACACACCGGAAGGCCGGTGGCGGGAGATCCCGCCACCGGCCTTCTTCGGTCGGTCACACGCTCAGTGGGTCACTGGCACTGCCGGCCCTGGTTGATGCAGTTGGCGATGGTGGTCGCCAGGTTGTTCTTGAAGACCGCGATGAAGTCGTCGTGGTCCGTGGCCGCCTTGTGCAGCTGGTCCGGGAAGCCGTCCACCGCGTAGGCGTTCTTCACCTGGCCGTTCTGCAGGACCGGCGGGTTGATCTTGTACACCAGGCGCATCGTCAGCTGCGGGATCGCCTTGAAGCCGTTCTGGCAGTTGCCGTTGGCGTCGGCGAACGCGACGTGCGTCCGGTGGTTGGCGCTGTCGATGTTCTTGCCGTCCCAGCAGGACTGGAAGGCGAACGTGCGGACCACGTTGCTGCCCTGCGGGCAGATCGGGTACTGCGTCGTCAGCTGGACCTTGTTCTCGAAACCGGTGCAGGACCAGTGCGCGTTGGCGTTCGCCAGACCGTTGGTGGTGGTCTTGGCGTCACCGGTGATGATGCGCAGGAACTGCGGCATCGCGGTGACCTTGCTGGTGGGCGAGCCGACGTACTTGATCTCCGCCTGGACCGGCGTCAGGATCTTGCCGACGTTGCCCTCCTTGCCGCCGCCGTCCGCGTTCTGGTCGAAGTCCTGCGTACCGTCCTGGATACGCACCACCGGCCAGTAGTAGGCCGACAGGTCGCCCTGGTTCTGGCAGCTGGTCTGGTCCTGGATCAGCGAGTCGTTCGTCGCGAACGCGTTGACCTTCTGGTTGCCGACGTAGTCGTGCAGGTGGTGCGCGCCGTTGGTCACGCCGGGCGCCACGATGACGTTGTCGGTGTTGTGGTTCTTGTTCGCGTTGACACCGCACTTGGTGGTGAAGGTGCCCTTCGAACCGTTGCCGTTGGCACGCGGCTTGGCGGCGACGTTCGGCTGGACCTTCGTGATGTCCACGAAGTCGGCCGCGACCGGACCGTTGCCGGCCTGACCGCCGATGTTCTGGGCACCGCCGGCCTGACCGTTGCCGGCCTGACCGTTGCCGGCCTGGCCGTTGCCGGCCTGGCCGTTGCCGGCCTGGCCGTTGCCGGCTTGACCGTTGCCGGCCTGGCCGTTGCCCTGCTGCTGGCCGCCGTTGTTCTGGCCGCCGTTCTGCTGCTGACCACCGTTGTTCTGCTGGCCGCCGTTGTTGCCCTGGCCGGCGGTGGTCTGGTTGGCGGTCATCGTCGTGCAGGCGGCGAGGGCCTGCAGCCCGGCCGCGTCGACCTGGCCGCCGACACGCTGGATGTCGATGCGGATCCGGTCGAGGGTCGCCGCCCGCTTCTCCTTGAGCGGGCCGACGATCGCGTTCTGCACGAAGCTGGCGTCCTGCGTCTGCGCCTGACGCGTGGAGGCGAGCCGGGCGTAGGCCTCGGTGACCTGCTTGTCGAGGTTCGCCAGCTCGGTCGCCACGCCCTGCTGTGCCTTGGCCGGCACGCTCGTCAGCTTCTGGCCGACGTCGGGGCAGGCGATGGTCGCCACCGTCGCGGCGGCGGCCTTGGTCTGGTTCTGCCCCGCGTTGTTGGACTCGTGCGCCGAGGCGTAGAAGTTCGCCCAGATCAGCCCGCCCCCACCGAGCGCTAGGGCCGCCGATGCGGCTATGGCCTTGGTGGCCAGCGGCGTGCGGCGTTTTCGATTGTTGCGTCCCATGGAACTCCTCTGACTTCCTTGCGGGCTTGGCGGGGCATCGAGGCGCCCGACAGGAGTGAAGCGGCGTCCATTGATACGGGCGCCGCCTCAGGGGTGTTCAGCCACCCCACAAACAAATCAGAGGTTTACCAGTCCTTGGTGTCCCAACAGCCGCCTGAGCAGCAGAAGTTACGGAAAATCGCCGGTTCCTCACCGGCCCTGGTCCAGATAGGCGAGGACGGCCAGAACGCGACGATTGTCGTCGTCCGACACCTCCAGGTCCAGTTTGGCGAAGATGTTGGAGGTGTGCTTGGCGATCGCCCGTTCTGTCACCACCAGCTGCCCGGCGATCGCCGCGTTGGACCGTCCCTGCGCCATCAGCTCCAGCACCTCCAGCTCACGCGGGGTCAGCCGGGCCAGCGGCCGGTCGTCGGCGGCCCGCCGGGACAGCAGCTGCTGGATCACCTGCGGATCCATCGCGGTACCGCCCCCCGCCACCCTGCGTACGGCGTCCACGAACTGCTCCGCGTCGAACACCCGGTCCTTGAGGAGGTACCCCACCCCGCCGCTGCCGTCCGCCAGCAGTTCACGCGCGTACAGCTGCTCCACGTGCTGCGAGAGCACCAGCACCGGCAGCCCGGGTCTGTTCCGGCGTGCCTGGAGCGCGCACTGCAGCCCCTCGTCGGTGTGGGTCGGCGGCAGCCGTACGTCGACCACGGCGACGTCCGGCTCCAGCTCGGCCAGCGCGCGGGTGAGCTCGGGGCCGGACTCGACGGCGGCGGCGATCTCGAAGTCGTGGGCCTCCAGCAGACGGACCAGTCCGTCCCGCAGCAGGAAGAGGTCTTCGGCTAGGACAACGCGCAAGGGATCTCCATGGTGACCATGGTGGGACCGCCGGCGGGAGAGCTGACGGCGAGGACGCCGTCGAATGTACCCAGCCGCCGCTCCACCCCGGCCAGCCCCGAACCGGCCCCGATCACCGCACCGCCCTTGCCGTTGTCCGTGACGGTCACCCGCAGCCGCTCGTCCTCGTGGTGCAGGTCGACCCAGATCCGGTCCGCGCCGGAGTGCTTGACCGCGTTGGTGAGGACCTCGCTGACCGCGAAGTAGGCGGCCGCCTCCACCGGCGCCTCGGCCCGCCCGCCCAACTCGACGTTCACCTCGGTGGGGACGGGCAGCCGCAGCGCCAACGCCCGTACGGCGTCGCCCAGTCCGCGTTCGGCGAGCACCGGCGGATGGATGCCGCGCACCAGCTCCCTGAGCTCGGCCAGCGCGTCCACCGAGGACTGCCGGGCCTGCGCGAGCAACTGCTTGGCCTTCGCCGGGTCCTTGTCCAGGAGCGTCTCGATCGTGCCCAGGTCCATCCCCATCGCCACCAGCCGCGCCTGCGCCCCGTCGTGCAGGTCCCGTTCGATGCGCCGCAGTTCGGCCGCCGAGGAGTCCACGGCGTCCCTGCGCGTCTCGGTCAGCACCCGCACCCGCTCGGCCAGTTCACGCTGACTGGCGCCCAGTACGGAACGGGTGAGCCTGAAGTGGGCGGTCACCAGCCGCGGCGCGAGGGGAGTGAGGGCGAGCAGCGCCAGGGCCAGCGCGCCGGCGCCGAACGCGGAGGACTGGTCGGTGACATGGACGAACCCGTACCAGTACCCGCCCCAGTGGGACAGGGGCCGCCACAGCCCGGCCGCGACCGCGATCCCCTCCAGCGGGTAGAAGAGCAGCACCGCCGGCAGCAGCGCGGTGACGTACCCCGCCGTCATGTCCACCTGGAGCCACCGCAGGTCCCGCCACACGGCCGGGTCGCGCAGCATGGCGTACGTCCGCGTCCAGGGCCTGCCCTCGGGCACCGGCCGGTACGCCGACGGGATCAGCACCCCGCACCACTCGGCCGCCACCACCCGCCGCCAGTCCGCGAACGCCCGCACCCGGTCCAGCACCCACGGGGTCGTGACCAGCCCGATCCCGACCGGGATGAGCGAGATGGACACGAGCGCGAGGGTGAATCCCAGCACCGCCCCCGGAAGACTCACCAGAGCCAGCACGAACCCCCGCCCCGCCGCGACGACGACGTCCCGGGCCCTCGTGGAAAGAGAGCCGCTTTTCGTGTTGGTGTTCATGACAGCAGTCTCGCTGGCTTGTGAGCCGGGGTCACGGGGCCGGACCCCCCGCTCCCGGGGTGGTGCCAGATACACCGCCGGGAACGGGGTCCGGTCACTGACCGGCCAGCACCTTCGCCTCCACTACCGGATCCAGCCCGACCGACGGCCGGTCCGCCCGCTGCGGGGCCCTTCCCCCGATCTCCTGAAGCCAGGCCCAGGTGTCGGCGACGGTCTCCGCCACGGGTCGGCACCTCAACCCCGCCCCCACCGCCCGGGACACGTCCGCGGAGTGCAGGAAGTCATGCAGGTCACTCCCCGCCGGCACCCACACCGGCAACTGCGTCCACGGTTCGATCCCGGCGTCGAGGACCACCTCCGGCTCCACCCACCGCAGTTGTGCCGTCCCCCCGGTCACCTCCGCGCAGGCCTCCAGCAACGACCCCATCGTGGCGTGCCCCTGAGGACTCATCAGGTTGTACGGCCCCTGCGGCTCCCGCTCGGCAGCCCCCAGCACCCACTCGGCCAGGTCCCGCACATCCACGTACTGCAGCGGCAGCTCCCGTGGCCCCGGCGCCAGCACCGGCCCGCCCCGCGCGATCCGCCCCAGCCACCACGGCAGCCGCCCGATGTTCTCGTACGGGCCGAGGATCAGCCCGGCCCGCACCAGCACGGAACGGTCCGCGCCGAACGCGTCCACGACCGCGAGCTCGGCACCGCGCTTGTCGCGCGCGTAGTCCGTGCCGTCGGCGTCGGGCTCGGCGCCCTCGACCAGCGGCACGCCCTCGTCGTACCCGGCCGGCGCGGGCCAGGCGTACACCGAGCAGGTGGACACGTACACATAGCGTCCGGCGCGGCCCCGCAGCAGCCGCGCCGACTCGTGCACCGCCCGGGGCGCCGCCGACCAGGTGTCGACGACGACGTCCCAGGTGCCCTCCGCGAGGGCGGCGAGCCCGTCGGCCTGGGTGCGGTCGCCCCGCAGGGCCCGCACACCGGCCGGGGGCCGCTGCCGCCCCCGGTTGAGGACGGTCACCTCCCAGCCGCGCCCGAGGGCCGCCTCGACGACGGCCCGTCCCGCGAACTCCGTACCACCCAGCACCAGAAGTCTCATACCGGTGACTGTGCCCGGCCCGTCCGCGGGAGGGAACCGCGCTCTGCCGTCAGCAGATCAACGGCCCGTCGGCGGGGTGTACTTGTAGCCGACCCGGCGGACCGTCTGGATCGCCTGCCGGTACTCGGCGCCCAGCTTGCGGCGCAGCCGGGCGATGTGGACGTCGACCGTACGGCCGTCGCCCACGTGGCCGTAGCCCCACACGGTGGTGACCAGCTGGTCGCGGGTGTGCACCCGGCCGGGGTGCGCGACCAGGTGGGCGAGCAGCTCGAACTCCAGGTAGGTCAGGTCGAGTTCGCGCCCGTCCACGGAGGCGGTGCGCTGCACGGGGTCGACCCGGACGAGCGCCTCGGTCTCGGGACCGGCCTCCGCCGTGTCGGCGGGGTCCGCCGCGGCGAGGCCGGCCGGGGCGAGGTGCGGCCGGTCGGCGGGGATGAGGACGAGGTAGCCCACCATCGGCGGCTGTCCGGGCAGCGTGGGCAGGGTGTGCTGGGGCGCGGGCAGCCAGGTGGCGCCCGGCGGCAGGAACTCCGCCACGTCGATCACCTCGTCCCGGTCCACGGCCCGCAGACGGTGCCGGGAGCCGGTGGGGGAGGGGGTGTCGAGCGTCGCGGTGGGTACGGAACGCATGATCGCCATGAGAGGTCAGCTCTTTCGCGCGAGAGGTTCGTCGGAGGGGACGTACTCGTTCGCGTCGGCCGAAGACCGTGTACGGCTGAGGACCTGTACGGCTTTAGAGGGCCGGCGCGTTCGTCGCGCGGCAACACACCCGGTCGAAGTCGTGGTGCTGACGGGAAGGCCAGAACGGCTCGAGGTCGGGGCGACCCGTCGCGGTGTGGTTCTGGAAGCCGGCCATGGGCCCATTGAAGCAGACACCGGCCCTCACGAGGAGACTCCTCTCACTGCTTGGACGTTTCCTTGACATGAAGTCGCCGGTGCCCGCCCGCCGAGGACGCCGAACGCCAGGGGGCGCCCACCGTGACGGTGGGCGCCCCCTGGGCGGAACTTGAGCGGATCAGACCTGGCCGGCCTTCTCCAGGGCGGAGCAGCAGGTGTCGACGAGCAGCCGGGTCACGACGTACGGGTCGACGTTGGCGTTCGGGCGGCGGTCCTCGATGTAGCCCTTGCCGTCCTTCTCGACCTGCCAGGGGATACGGACCGAGGCGCCGCGGTTGGAGACGCCGTAGGAGTACTCGTTCCACGGGGCGGTCTCGTGCAGGCCGGTCAGCCGGTCGTCGATGCCGGCGCCGTAGTTCTTGACGTGGTCGAGCGGCTTGGAGCCCTCGCCCAGCGACTCGGCGGCGGTGATGATCGCGTCGTAGCCCTCGCGCATCGCCTTGGTGGAGAAGTTGGTGTGCGCGCCGGCGCCGTTCCAGTCGCCCTTCACCGGCTTCGGGTCCAGCGTCGCGGCGACGCCGAAGTCCTCGGCGGTGCGGTAGAGCAGCCAGCGGGCGATCCACAGCTGGTCCGAGACCTCGAGCGGGGCCAGCGGGCCGACCTGGAACTCCCACTGGCCGGGCATGACCTCGGCGTTGATGCCGGAGATGCCCAGGCCCGCCTTCAGGCAGTTGTCCAGGTGCGCCTCGACGACGTCACGGCCGAAGATCTCGTCCGCGCCGACACCGCAGTAGTAGCCGCCCTGCGGGGCCGGGAAGCCGCCCTTGGGGAAGCCGAGCGGGTAGCCGTCCTGGAAGAAGGTGTACTCCTGCTCGATACCGAAGATCGGCTCCTGCGCGGCGAACTTCTCCGCGACCTCGGCCAGCGCGGCACGGGTGTTGGACTCGTGCGGCGTCATGTCGATGTCGAGGACCTCGCACATGACGAGGACGTCGTTCCCGCCGCGGATCGGGTCGGGGCAGGTGAAGACCGGCTTGAGGACACGGTCCGAGGCGTGGCCCTCGGCCTGGTTGGTGGAGGACCCGTCGAAGCCCCAGATCGGCAGCGCGTCCAGACCGGCGGGCTCACCCGCGATGATCTTCGTCTTGGAACGGAGCTTGGCGGTCGGCTGGGTGCCGTCGATCCAGATGTACTCAGCCTTGAAGGTCACGGGCCACTTCCTTCGGGGGTGTGTCTGACGCACTTGCGGGTGCTGCGGCGCTGCGGCACTGGGGCGCCGCGGTGATGCCCGCGAGCCTGTCAACAGGCGATTTCCCGTCGATTGCTCGAATGTGAACCCCGTGTTACCGGGCAGTGGTGTGGCGCGATTCACGGTGTGAGACGGCCATCCCGCTCAGTCCTCCCCGCCTGCCGCCTCCCGCACCCCCTCCAGGAACCCCCGGATCGCGGCCAGCTCCCGCTCGTCGTACACACGCAGGAGTTCCACCACGCGGCCGATGAGCGGCCCGAAATGCTCCCACCCGAGCGCGACGGCCCGCTCGTCCACCTCGACGAGCACCTTGCGCCGGTCTCCGGCCGCCCGCACCCGCCGCACATGCCCCGCCCGCTCCAGCCGGTCGACCAGCGCCGTGGTCCCCGCCGAGTTCAGCCCGAGCCCGGCCCCGAGCCGCCCGGCCGTCATCTCCTCACCGGCCCGGGAGGCGTCCATCAGCGCGATCAGGGCGCGCACGTCGGTGGGGTGCATGCCGGTGCGGGCCGCGAACCGCGCGCTGTGCAGGCCCAGTTCGACGACCGTCGCGCGCAGCAGATGGACGAGCTCCAGCTCCGGGTCCTGGGGCCGCATGTGCTTCTCCGGTATCGTCTCGCTCAACAAGAATCTCGCTGAGCGAGATAATAGCCGAGCGGGATGACAGGGGAGGCGTGACCATGAGGGGCACGTTCGACATCGACGGTTTCCTGGCGGCGTACGACAAGGTCATGGCGAAGTGGCCCGCCGAGCGGGAGGCGGTGACCGTGCCCACGCCCTTCGGCGTGGCGTACGTCAATGCCTGCGGCCCCCGCAACGCCCCCGCGGTCGTCCTGCTCCCGGGCGGCGGGGGAGCCACCTCCGCCAGCTGGTACGCCCAGGCCGCCGACCTCGCCCGCACCCACCGGGTCCTCGCCGTCGACCTCCCCGGCTGTGCCGGGCGGGGTACCGAGGCCGGCGACCGTCACCCCCGTACGGTCGCCGACCTGGTGGTCTGGCTGGACGCGGTCCTCGACGGGCTCGGCATCGACGAGACGGACCTGGGCGGGCACTCGTACGGCGGCCGGCTCGCGCTGCACCACGCCCTGCACGCACCCGCGCGCGTGCGCCGCCTCGTCCTGCTGGACCCCACGACCTGCTTCACCGGCTTCCGCCCGGCGTACCTGCTGCGCGCCCTGCCGCTGGTGCTGCGGCCCACGCCCCGCAGGGCCAGGGCGTTCCTGGAGTGGGAGACCGGGGGAGCACCCCTCGACCCCGACTGGCTCCGCCTCCAGGAGGCGGCCGCCGGCTTCCCCTCCGTGTCGAAGCCGGTGACCGGTCCGCGCCCGGCCCCGGACGCGCTGCGCGCGCTGGACATGCCGGTCCTGCTGTTCCTGGCCGAGAACAGCAGGACACTCCCCCACTCTCGACTTCGCTCGAGCGGGGGCACCCCCAACACGTACGAGGTGGCGGAGTCGGCGAACGCGCTGCTGCCGCACGTGGAGACGGTCGTCCTACCCGACGTCTCCCATCACATGCTGCCGCAGTCCGCACCCGTCGAACTCGGCCGCCGCCTCACGGAGTTCTTGAACCCTTGAGCCTCACCCCACCTTCTCGATCAGCGCGCGCCGGATCAGGAACTTGCCGGGCTCCCGCACCTGTTCGAAGGCCGCGTTGTTGAGCAGCGCGCAACTCCCGGACACCGAGGTGACCTTCACCGTCGTGGACTTGTTGTTGTCCAGGTTGGTGACCCTCAGCGTCGTCCCCGCCGGGAACTGGTTGCTGGACGCGGCAGGTGCGCCGGCCTCGCCCGAGAGGGTCACGGTGGAGCCCTTGCAGACCTGCTGCGCGGAGCCGGAGGCGGCAGCGCCACCGGTGTTCGCGCCCGCCCCGGAGTTCGCGTTTCCCGCGGGAGCCGTCTGCGCCGGCTGAGCGGTCTGCTGCTGCGCGGGCTGCGCCGACTGTGCGGGCTGCGTGGCCTGGGAGTCCTGAGCCGACTCCCCAACCGCACAACCCGACGCCTGCTGCTGGACCTTGATCTGCGCGATGACCGCGTCACGGTTGGCGATCCGGGCCGCGGACTGCGCGTCCGGATTCGCCTTCTGCCCGGCGATGAACCTCTCGTTGTTGCCGAGGGCGGTGGCGAGCCCCTGACAGACCGTCGAGTTCGCGGCCGACAGGGTCTTCGCGGCGGGCGGGGTCTGCGCGGCGTTCGAGGTCGACGCCATCGCGAAGGCCCCACCGCCCGCCACCGCCGCCGCGCTCACCAGGATCGCGAGCTTCTTCCTCGTACTGACAGTTCTCCTACGCGACATGCGCGCCTCCTGAAGAGGTAGGGGAGCGTACCCCGCTATGTACGAGATACCGAACGAGGTTACTCAGTGGTTACACGAGTCTCTGAAGTAACCTGCGTCACACCTGCGTTGGTCGCTCGGCCGTCGCTCACTCCCGCGACAGCGCCTCGCGTACGGCCTCCTCCGTGCGGCCCACCACTGCCGTGCCGTCGTCCGCCGTGATGATCGGACGCTGGATCAGCCGGGGACGCTCGGCGAGCGCCCTGATCCACCGGTCCCGCGAACCGGCGTCCCGCGCCCACTCCTTGAGACCGAGCTCCTTCGCGTCCGCCTCCTGGGTGCGGGTGATGTCCCACGGTTCGAGCCCGAGACGGTCGAGTACGTCCCTGATCTCGCCCTCGCTCGGTACGTCCTCCAGGTAGCGGCGGACGGTGTAGTCCGCGCCCTCGGCGTCGAGCAGGCTGATGGCGCTGCGGCACTTGGAACAGGCCGGGTTGATCCAGATCTCCATGGGGTCAACGGTACGCGAGGGGAGTGCCGAAAGCCCTTGTGGCCAGGGGCTTTTGTCAGTGGCGGGCGGTACACTAGAAGAAGTGTTCGAGGGTGTTGCCGGGGGCGTCGAAGGCCCTGGTGAACACCCTGTCCGCGACAGGAGGATGCCTGTGCCCGCTGCCGCACTGAAGCCGAAGCCGACCCAGTCCACTGTGAAGCGCCCCGTCCTGCTCGACCTGCCGTACGAACCCGTGGAGAAGCGCCGGTTGCCGCCGGGCCGGCCCCGCGAGTGGTACGTCACGCACAACCGGCGCCTGAAGGCGATGCGTCTCGCCATCGCCCTGCTCGACTCGGGCGTCTACATGCCGAACCAGGCCCGCGACGAGACGATCCGGCACACGGCGGAACTGATCGGAGTCCACCCGCCGTCGGACACGACGTGCCACATGGTGCGGGCGCTGATGCGCTACAGCCGATGAGGCCGGTGCCGGGCGCCGCCGCACACGCGGCGCCCGGCACGTCCGCCCGCTACCCCCTTGCCAACTCCTTGTCCACCGGCGTCGGAAAGCGGGGCGTGACCCGACTCGTCCCCATCCACGCCCGCAACCGCTCCGCCTCCGCCGCGATCGCCGCCTTCGCCTCGCGCCCCACGCCCTTCTCGTCGAGGAGGCGCCACGCGATCTCCCCGTCGGCGCGCTGGGCCCAGCCCCCGACGACCCGCCCGTCCCACCACACCGTCGGCCCCACGTTCCCGCTGCGGTCGAACAGCGAGGGCCGCAGGTCCGGCGCGAGATACCAGTCCCGTGCCTGCCAGCCCATCGCCGTCGGATCCAGCGCCGGCAGCAGTGCCGCCCAGGGCTCCACGGGACCCTCCGGAGCGACGTCGTCCGCGGTGACGTACGCCGCGCCCTCGTCGACCGACACCTCCCGCGCCCCGATCGCCGTCAGCGCGCGCCGGACGTCGGTGACCTTCCACCCCGTCCACCACTTCAGGTCGGCCTCGGTCGCCGGTCCGCACGAGGCCAGCCAACGCCTCGTCAACTCCGCCTGCGCCTCGGCCACGTCGAGCTCCGGATGCGCCGGCGCCACCGCCCAGCGGAACTGGGTCGACGTCCACGAGCCGAGCGGGCGCCCCCGGACCACCTTGCCCTCGACGCCCAGCACCCGCAGCAGCCGGCCCGAGACCGTGTGGACGCCCTCGTAGCTCTTGCCGGCCGCGTACACGAACTGCTCCCGCAACCGGGGCTCGTCCTGGGCGAGTTCGGTCGCCGTCGCCTGGCCGCGCCGGGCCAGGGCGGCCAGCAGCGACTCCTCGACCTCCTTCAGCCAGGCAGCGTCCGGCGCCCCCGCGTTCGCCATGTCCTGGACCAGTTTGGCGCGGGCCTTGGCGGCCACGGCGAGGCCGGTCGACGCGTGGACGACGGCGGTGAGGCCGGTGGGGAGGACGAACACCGTGTGACGCATGCCGTGCATCCGCACCAGGGAACGGTCGTCGTACAGCGCCCGCTCCGTCTCGGGCACCGTCCGCGCCGCGTCCCTCAGCCGCGCGCCCACCGCGAGATACACCGTCGCCGGGTCCGTCCCGTGCAGCGCGACAAGCGAACCCGCGACGTCCTCCGGAGAGTCTCCCCGCGCCCCCACCGCCAGCCGATGCCGCACCGCCAGCCGCGCCCGCCGCTCGGCCACCCCGATGTACCGCACCCCGTCACCCATCACACCCTCCACCTGTCCCGGCACCCGTGCCCCCATCTTCCCGACCCCCACTGACAACGCCCACCCCCGACCTCGCCGACCGCGGGGACAGACACCCACGCGGCCACCGCGGTCGCTGTCCAGGACCCCGCGCACGCGGGTTCTGCGGTTCCCGCGCTCGGGCGCCCGGAAGCTCGGCGCGCGGCTGCGCACGAACACGGACGCCGCGGGGGCGGTTCCTGCGTCCCGGCGTCCGGACGCTGGGCACGTGGACCCGCAGTCACGCAGAACCGAGGCGCCGGTCGCGACGCGGTTCGCTGACGAGCCGTGCGAAGGAGGCGCGGCTCGCTTCCACGTCTCCGGACGCCGCGATCGCCGTCCAGACCCCGCGGACGCGGTTCCTGCGCTCCGGCGTCCGGACGCTCGGCGCGACGCGGTTCGACGGTACGTCGGCGAGCCGTGCGAAGGAGGCGCGGCTTGCCTCCGACGTCCCCGGATGTCCCGGTCGCCGTCCCCGCCCCGCGGACGCGGTTCCTGTGCTCCGGCGTCCGGACGCTCGGCGCGTGGATCCGCACTCACGCGGTCGCCGCGGTCGCCTTTCCCGACCCCCGGGGACGCGGTTCCTGCGGTGTCTGCGCCCGGTCGCTTCGGGGCGTGGAGGGCTCAGCAGCCGAAGACCGACCAGCAGATGTCGTTGCGCAGGCGTTGGTCGTCGAGTACGAGGTCCCTGACCGCCTCCGGGAGTCGGTCGCGCTGCCAGCGGCACTCCAGGCGTCCCGCGGCGGTACTCTCGTGGGCCGGTACCGCGGCTCGCGCGGCCTTGATCGCATAAGCCGCCGCGCCGAGTTCGTGCGCGGCGACGTGCGCCACGACCGCGGCCTGGCCGGCCGCGTACGCGGCGTGCCGTGCCGCGCCCCGCAGGTCTCGGGCGGCCCCCATCGCATGACCGCCCGCCGCACGAGCCTCCATCATCCTGACCTCGCCCCGCACCCAGGCGCGGGCGTGCTCGATCGCCCGGCGCGGTCGGGGGTCCTCGGGCCGAGCCGACTCGAAGAGGCCGAGGACGTGCTCCGCGCAGTCCGCCGCCCAGAGCGCGAGGAGACGGTGATCCGCGTCAGTGAGGGTCCCGCCACGGCGCACGGTCACGAAGCGAGGGTCCCTGACCTTCGGGAGGATCATGGATCGGCCTTCCTTCCCGCCGGCGCCCGTCCGGCATCCGGGCACACGTATCAAGCACACACGCATCCGGGCACACACATCCGTCCGCGACCGTACCCCCTCCTGTCACCCGATCGCCGTACCCGGCATGCGCTCACCCCCGTCCCCGCCTTCACTGCGATCAAGAGGCGGCACGGCGAACGAGCCGAGGCGGTGGGAGGCGTGATGGGGTGGAACGTGGTTGTGCGGTGGGTCGCGTGAGTTCCCCTGTCGACCGTGCCGAGCAGGGCAAGGCCGCCCGTAAGCGGGTCCAGCGGTCCGGGCACGCCGGGTGGGTCGCGCCCGTCGACCGGGACGACCCCGTCGCCGTACTGGAACGGCAGGGGCGGGACCGGCTGCCGGAACTGCTGCCGGTCCGGTACGGGCGGATGGCCGCGTCGCCGTTCGCCTTCCTGCGCGGGTCGGCCGCCGTGATGGCCGCCGATCTGGCCTCCCGGCCGCACACCGGGCTCACCGTGCAGCTGTGCGGGGACGCCCATCTGCTCAACTTCGGGCTGTACGCGTCCCCGGAACGCACCCTGTTCTTCGATCTCAACGACTTCGACGAGACGTTCCCCGGCCCCTTCGAGTGGGACGTGGAACGGCTCGCCGTCAGCGTCGTCGTCGCCGGCCGGGAGAACGGCCACGACGCGGACAAGGTGCGCCGCGCGGCGACGGAGGCGGTCACGTCGTACCGGACCGCCATGCGACGCCTGGCCGCGCGCGGCGAGCTGGAGGTCTGGTACGAGCGCATCGACGCCGACCGCCTGCTGCCGCTCGCGCGTTCCGCGCGTCGGCGACGCCAGGCCGCCGCCAGCCTGACCCGCGCCCGCCGCCGCACGAGCCTGCAGACCGTCGCCAAGCTGACCGAGGTCGTCGACGGCAGGCGGCGGATCCTCCACGACCCGCCGCTGCTGGAACCCGCCGGCGCCTCCGACACGGCCTCCCTGCGCAAGATCTTCAGCGACTACCGCTCCACCCTCTCCGAGGAGCGCCGGCTGCTCCTGGACCGCTACCGCTTCGTGGACGCCGCCCGCAAGGTCGTCGGCGTCGGCAGCGTCGGGCTGCGCTGCTTCGTCGTGCTGCTCGCCGGCCGCGACCCCGACGACCTGCTGTTCCTGCAGATCAAGGAGGCCCGCACCTCCGTCCTCGAGGAGCATCTGCCGACCGGGCCCTATGTCCATCCCGGGCACCGTGTGGTCGCCGGGCAGCGCCTGCTGCAGGCCGCGAGTGACGTCTTCCTGGGGTGGATGAGCGGGCCGCAGGGACGCGCCTTCTACTGGCGGCAGCTGCGGGACAGGAAGGGGTCCGCCGACGTCGCCGGGATGAGCCCCGCCGACCTGCTCCTCCACGCCCGGCTGTGCGGCACCGCCCTGGCGCGCGCCCACGCCCGCTCCGGCGACCGCGTCGCCATCGCCGCCTACCTCGGCGGCGCCGACACCTTCGACCACGCCGTCGCCGACTTCGCGCTCGCCTACGCCGACCAGAACACCGCGGACCACGCCGCCCTGGGCGCCGCGATCGCCGCCGGAGTGATCCGGGCGGCCCCCGAGGTGTGACCGGGGATCGGCCCTTGTCCCACCGCAGCCGAATTCCTCGGCCGCCATCCGTTCACGCACCCCGGTGTGAACGGCCCGCCCGTGCCAGTACCCCGGCAGGCAACACGTGCCCGCCAAGGAGCGGCGTCCGACGCGTGCTCTCGGCGTGCCGGGGCACCGGCATCGCCGGCCTCCACCGGTCGACGGCGCACCGCCAACTGACCGCGGCCCGGCTCCAGGACGACTACCCGGCACGGATCGCCGACTGGAACGGGCGGCACCAGTCCGCGAGGCCGTCCTCATGACCGGGGTCGCGGAAGCCTGCCGCACTGGCAGCGCCGCCGTCTCCCTGGTCGGGGCCGATTCCCCGGACGACCTCACCGTGGCCGCCTCGGACGAGTCCGCCCGCGCCGCCCAGGAACTGGAGTTCCTGGGCGGCGCGGGACCGGCCCGGGACACGGCCGCCGAGGTCCGGCCGGTCACGGCGGCGGCCCGGGGCTGACCGTCCGCCGGCCCGGTCACGGTCCCGCGGTGAGCGAACTCGGCATCGACGAGGTGGCCGCCGTCCGCTCAGCCTCTCCTGTGTCCGTGTCGGCGCCCTCGCCGAGCTCGACCCGCTCCGTGGCCGAGCGGGTGCTGCGCGGGGAGCCGCGGCTCGGCTGAGGTGTCGGACGGGGGAGGCGGGAACCCGTAAAGGAAGCGGAAAAAGCGCGTGTGACCGGCACGGCCGAGGTGAGCGTCCCGGGAGGCGGAGAGAGGTCATGACCAACCCCGTGTCACAGCAACGGCTGGCGAAGGCGTTCGTCGACCTCGCGGCCGGAGGGGAGACCACGGAGCCCCGCGACCCCACAGGCCTCCTCGAGGCCCTCGCGACCCACGGCACCGCCCTGCTCGGCGACTGCGCCGCGACCGTCCTGTACGTCCCCGACGACCACGCCCCGGCCCAGGTGGCCGGCACCGGCGCCGAGTTCATGCGGCTGGCCCGGGACGCCGCCGCCTGGGGCGAGGGTCCCGGGCAGCAGACCCACCGCACCGGCCGCCCGGTGCCGGACACCGAACTCGACGGGGAGCGGGCGCGCCTCGACTGGCCGCGCTACACGCCCCGCGCCCTGGAACTGGGCTACGGCCGGGTCGCCGCCCTGCCCCTGCACGTCGGCGCCGACACCCTGGGCGCCCTGGTGCTGCTGGGCCCTGGCACCGCCGCGCTGCGCCCCGAACTCCTGGAACTCGGCCAGTCCCTGACCGACGTCGCCGGCTGGACCCTGGAGCGGGAACGGCGCCTGTCCGCGAGCCGCGCCCTCGCCGACCAGCTCGGCCAGGCGCTGACCAGCCGTATCGTCATCGAGCAGGCCAAGGGCACGCTGGCCGCCCACCTCTCGGTCACCGTCGACGAGGCCTTCCGGCTGCTGCGCGCCCACGCCCGCTTCCACCGCCGCCGACTCACCGAGGTGGCCCGCGAGGTGGTGGAGCACCGTCTGGACCTCCGGTCGAGGTGAGCCCGCGAAAAAGGGGATGCACGCGGAGTGACCGTCTCCCTACGCTGGACGAGCGTTGCGGAGCCGCTCACCACCGCTTGTCTCCGGGCAGGCATCACCCCCCGCTGTCAGGGCTACTCTCTACGCACCGACGGACGGGCGCCCTCCCCCAGCGCCCTGTCGGACGTCCAGATCGTTCAACGACCCTCGCTCACGGAGGCCCGTGATGGGCACCATGTTGATCGCCGGGACCGTCGTCCTGGTCCTCTTGGGATTCGGAAACCACGTGTGGTGGCTGGCCGCGGCCGGCGTCCTCTTCCTCTACCTGCAGTACGGCCGGGACTCCTCGCCGTCGTCCTCCGGGGGAGGCGGCGCGTCGGGATCGGCCCCCGCCACCTACCAGGCGTACCGCAAGCGCCGTGACCAGCAGGCCAAGTGGGAGCGCCGCTACCGGCGCGAGCGCCCCCTGGAGGCCCGCCGCCAGGAGCGCGGCAAGTAGGACCACGGGCCGGGGACTTCAGGCCAGGACTTCAGGCCACGACTACAGGCCGGGAGCGCCCCACACCGGGAACCACCGGCTCAGGTCCTGTTCCATCCGCAGGTCACCGGCGAGCGCGGCCTTGATCTGCAGCTCCAGCGCGTTGTCGCGCCGCTGTCCGGCACCGGGCAGCGGCGCGAACGGATAGAACGTGCCGCGCTTGTACAGGTACACCAGCGCCAGCCGCTTGCCGCCCTCGCCCGCGAACGCGGCCAGGGAGCACAGCAGTTGCGGCCCGAAGCCGTTGACCTCCATCGAACTGTTCACGGCGTGCAGGTCGTTGACGAGCTCCGACAGCTGCTCGGGGGAGCGGCGCGAGACCAGCCAGGAGTAGCCGAACTCGTCCTGGCTCAGCTCCACCGGCGGCCCGTCCCGGTCGGCGTCCGCGTCCAGCAGGGCCTGGACCTCCCGGTGCGTCTGCTCGAAGGCCGCGCCCTCGACCGTGGCGAAGCACACCGCGCCGGTGCCGGTCGGAGTGAAACCGGCCGCGGCCTCGAGGGTCACGGCCGCCGACGGCAGCGCGAAGAGCTGGTCGAGGTCGGGCAGGGCCGGCTTGGTGCGGCCGAGCAGGATGTCCAGGAGCCCCATGCATCACGCCTTTCCGGGGGTGGGTGCCTCACCCAGCTCGGCCGAGATCCGGCCCAGCTGGTCGAGCCGTTGTTCCAGGCTCGGGTGGGTGGAGAAGAACCGCTCGATGCCGGGCTCCTTGCCGGTGGCGGGGGTGAAGTAGAAGGCGTTGAAGGCCTGCGCGGTCCGCAGGTCCTTGGTGGGGATCCGGGCGATGTCGCCGGAGACCTTGGTCAGCGCGGAGGCCAGCGCCGAGGGCCGCCCGGTCAGCAGCGCCGCCGCCCGGTCCGCGGCCAGTTCCCGGTACCGGGACAGCGCCCTGATCAGCAGGAAGCTGATCGCGTACACGGCCGCCGACACACCCATCACGGCGGCGAAGACCGCCGCGGTGTTCTGGTCCCGGCGTCCGCCGCCGAAGAGCTGGGAGTAGAAGGCGAACCGCACGATCAGTCCCGCGATCACCCCGAGGAACGACGCGATGGTGATGACGGCGACGTCCTTGTGCGCGACGTGGGACAGCTCGTGCGCGAGGACGCCCTCCAGCTCGGCGGGCTCCAGCCGCCGCAGCAGTCCGGTCGTCACACAGACCACGGCATGGTCGGCGTTGCGTCCGGTGGCGAACGCGTTCGGCATGTCCATATCGGACACGGCGACGACGGGCTTGGGCATGTCGGCGATCGCGCACAGCCGGTCGATCACCGCGTGCAGCTCGGGATACTCCTCGCGCTCCACGACCCGCCCGCGCATGGCGAACATCGCGATCCGGTCGGAGAACCAGAACTGGGCGACGAACATGGCCGCGATCAGCACCACGACCAGCAGCCATGACTTCAGCAACACGATCAACGCGGCGACGAAGGCCACGTACAGCAATCCGAGCAGGAACATCGTGACCGTCATCCGCACGGTCAGCCGCCGGTCGCTCCGGAAACGGCTCTGCATTGTGCATCACCCCGCAGTCAGGCACTCGTCCCACTGCCAGTGTGCACCCCGCGCTTCCCATGAAGTGGTCCACAACGGCCCTAGGAGCTGCAAAAGGTCCCTGTGGGAGGCCCGCGCGCGTCCTAGTACGGCGCCCGGAAACGCACCCATCCCAGCAGGACGATCACCACCGCCACGGTCCCGAACACCAGCGCCGTCGACATCCACGAGGACCTGCGCGGGGTCACCGGGCCCGGGTCGGCGCGGAAGGGCTGCGGCTCGGGCGGGTTCTCCCGCCAGCGCGCGGCCAGCATCCGGGCCCGTGCGGAAGACTCCTTGTGCTCCGCCCGGTCCGCCCATTTGAGGTCGAACTCCCGCTCGGCATCGTCCTGTTGGGCCATCCCCGTCTCTCCCCCTCGACACCGCCGCCCCTGTCGAACAGCTGTGCCGCACACCATACGACGACGCCCCCGTCCCGGGAAACCGGAACGGGGGCGTGGCCGAAAGACGGCTCAGGGGCCGATCACACGTCGAAGTAGAGCTCGAACTCGTGCGGGTGCGGACGCAGCTGCAGCGGGGCGATCTCGTTGGCGCGCTTGAAGTCGATCCAGGTCTCGATCAGGTCGGCCGTGAAGACGTCACCGGCGAGCAGGAACTCGTGGTCGCGCTCGAGGGAGTCGAGGACGGCCGGGAGCGAGGTCGGGACCTGCGCGACGTTGGCGTGCTCCTCGGGAGCCAGCTCGTAGAGGTCCTTGTCGATCGGCTCGGCCGGCTCGATCTTGTTCTTGATGCCGTCCAGGCCCGCGAGCAGCAGGGCCGAGAAGGCCAGGTACGGGTTGCCGGAGGAGTCGGGCGCGCGGAACTCGACGCGCTTGGCCTTCGGGTTGGAGCCCGTGATCGGGATACGCATGGCCGCGGAGCGGTTGCGCTGCGAGTACACCAGGTTGATCGGCGCCTCGAAGCCCGGCACCAGACGGTGGTAGGAGTTCACCGTCGGGTTGGTGAAGGCCAGCAGCGACGGGGCGTGCTTGAGGATGCCGCCGATGTAGTAGCGGGCGGTGTCCGACAGGCCCGCGTAACCGGCCTCGTCGTAGAACAGCGGGTCGCCGTTGCTCCACAGCGACTGGTGCACGTGCATGCCCGAGCCGTTGTCGCCGAAGATCGGCTTCGGCATGAAGGTCGCGGTCTTGCCGTTGCGCCAGGCGACGTTCTTCACGATGTACTTGAAGAGCTGGAGGTCGTCGGCCGCGGCGAGCAGCGTGTTGAACTTGTAGTTGATCTCCGCCTGGCCGGCGGTGCCCACCTCGTGGTGCTGGCGCTCGACCTTCAGGCCGGACCGCTCCAGCTCCAGGGAGATCTCGGCGCGCAGGTCGGCGAAGTGGTCGACCGGCGGGACCGGGAAGTAGCCGCCCTTGTAGCGGACCTTGTAACCGCGGTTGTCCTCGAGGGCGCCGGTGTTCCAGGCGCCGGCCTCGGAGTCGATGTGGTAGAAGCTCTCGTTCGCCGAGGTGGCGAAACGGACGCTGTCGAAGACGTAGAACTCGGCCTCGGGACCGAAGTACGCGGTGTCCGCGATACCGGTGGAGGCGAGGTAGGCCTCGGCCTTCTTCGCCACGTTGCGCGGGTCACGGGAGTACTGCTCGCCCGTGATCGGGTCGTGGATGAAGAAGTTGATGTTGAGCGTCTTGTCCCGGCGGAAGGGGTCGACCCGGGCGGTCGACAGGTCCGCGCGCAGCGCCATGTCGGACTCGTGGATCGCCTGGAAACCACGGATCGAGGATCCGTCGAAGGCGAGCTCGTCGTCCGGGTCGAACGCCTCGACGGGCACCGTGAAGTGCTGCATGACGCCCGGCAGGTCGCAGAAGCGGACGTCGACGAACTTGACGTCCTCGTCCGCGATGAACTTCTTGGCCTCGTCGGCGTTCTGGAACATCCAGCTCCTCCTACTCCCGACCTGTCCCGCCGGGGTGGTAGTTCGTTCGTGCGGCCAGTGCGGTGGCACACGCTGACCTCGACACTAGGGACGCGTGATTTCTCGGGCGTGACCCATTTGTTTCGCACAAGTTAACCGGAGTGCGTCCGGTTGACCCCACCTGTCCGTATCCCGAAACGGTGGCAGTACCGTGGACGCGTGGACAAGAGGGAAGCAGTGGGATCGTGGCTCTCGGGCCCCCGGGCGGCCGCCGAGGACGCCGGTGTCGACTTCGGATACCGAGGTGAACAGCTCGGTCTGCCCGAGCAGGGACCGGGCTCGATCGCCCGCCCCGGACGCCGGCTCGGCGCCCTGGCCGTGGACTGGGGCCTGTGCCTCTTGATCGCATACGGTCTCATCACACACGGCTACCAGCCCGGCGCGACCGGGAACTGGGCCCTGCTGGTCTTCTTCGTCCTCGGCGTCCTCACCGTCGGCACGATCGGCTTCACCCCCGGCAAGCGCCTCTTCGGCCTGCGCGTGGTCGACCTCGGTACCGGGCAGCCCACCTTCCTGCGGAGCGTCCTGCGCACGGCCCTGCTGTGCGTCGCCATCCCGGCCCTGATCTGGGACCGCGACGGCAGGGGCCTGCACGACCGGCTGGCCCGCACGGTCGAGGTCCGTGTCTGACCGCTCCGTACAATGGCAAGGCCCGGACAACGCGAAGGGGCGCCCGCGACTGCGGGCGCCCCTTCGACACGAGGAGGGTCAGCGGGCCTTCGGGCCGCCCTTCGGCAGCTTCATGCCCTTCGGCATCGGGCCCTTGGGCAGCGGCATGTTGCTCATCAGGTCGCCCATCGCGCGCAGCCGGTCGTTGGTGGCGGTCACCTGGGGGCCGGTCAGCACGCGGGGGAGCTTCAGCATGGTGGTGCGCACCTTCTTCAGCTCCACCTGGCCGTCGCCCGTGCCGACGATGATGTCGTGCACCGGCACGTCCGCGACGATGCGGTTCATCTTCTTCTTCTCGGCGGCCAGCAGGGTCTTGACCCGGTTCGGGTTGCCCTCGGCGACCAGGACGATGCCGGCCTTGCCGACGGCCCGGTGCACCACGTCCTGGCTGCGGTTCATCGCCACCGCGGGGGTGGTGGTCCAGCCCCGGCCGATGTTGTCCAGCACGGCCGCTGCGGCGCCCGGCTGGCCCTCCATCTGCCCGAAGGCGGCCCGCTCGGCCCGGCGCCCGAACACGATCGCCGTTCCGAGGAAGGCGAGCAGCAGGCCCAGGATGCCGAGATAGATGGGGTGACCGATCAAGAAGCCGATCGCGAGGAAAACACCGAAGATGCCGATGCCGACAGCCGCGAGTACAAGACCGATCTTCTTGTCGGCCCTGCGGGTCATCTTGTACGTCAGGGCGATCTGCTTCAGTCGCCCGGGGTTAGCGGCATCCGCCGCGTTGTCCTTCCTCGCCATGCCACGAAGTCTACGTGGCCCCACAAGCGCCGACGACGGCAGTGCCGGGAAGGACGGGGGGAGGGGCGGTTCAGGGGCGGACGGAGGGGAACTGCTCGAGGACGCGCTGGGCCTCGACCCGGTCCTTGGCGCGGCGGCGGTCCTCCAGGACGGAGGTCCAGGCGTTGCGGCGGGCGGTGCGCTGGCCGCCGCTCAGGAGCAACGACTCGACGGCACGGAGTGCATCGGTGAACGACGGGATGGCGGTGGCGCGAACCGGCGCGGCCTGCATGGTCGAGGTCCCCCCTCGGGGTCGGCGGCTGTCCTGGGTGGTGCACGGGCTGTACAACCAGGGTCACTGATTGGTGTTACCAGGGCGTGACCGACCGGTCAAACACGAATGAAGGCTTGATTCGTGGCGCGCAAACAGGGACGCGGCCCTGACGGCGCCGCTAGCAGCGAGGACGTTCAGGACCGCGTTCTATCGGCCACTACTCGTGGGTAGCAACTTGTGCGCAGATTCACACGTTTGGAGTGGCACTCCGTGCCATCAGACCGCCTGGGAGGCCACGTAGGCGCCCCGCTTCTCCACCGCCATCTGGTAGAGCCGGCCGGCGCGGTAGGAGGAGCGGACCAGGGGGCCGGACATCACGCCGGAGAAGCCGATCTGCTCGGCCTCCTCCTTCAGCTCCACGAACTCCTGCGGCTTCACCCAGCGCTCCACGGGGTGGTGCCGGACGCTCGGGCGCAGGTACTGCGTGATGGTGACCAGCTCGCAGCCGGCCTCGTGCAGCTGCCGCAGCGCGTCGCTGACCTCCTCGCGGGTCTCGCCCATGCCGAGGATGAGGTTCGACTTGGTGACCAGGCCGACGTCGCGGGCCTCGGTGATGACCTTCAGGGAACGCTCGTAGCGGAAGCCGGGGCGGATGCGCTTGAAGATGCGGGGGACCGTCTCGACGTTGTGCGCGAAGACCTCGGGGCGGGAGGAGAAGACCTCGGCCAGCTGCTCGGGGACCGCGTTGAAGTCGGGGGCGAGGAGCTCGACCTTGGTGTGGCCGCCCTCGCGGCCGGCCGTCTGGGCGTGGATCTGGCGGACCGTCTCCGCGTACAGCCAGGCGCCGCCGTCCGCCAGGTCGTCGCGGGCGACGCCGGTGATGGTGGCGTAGTTCAGGTCCATGGTGACGACGGACTCGCCGACGCGGCGCGGCTCGTCACGGTCGAGGGCCTCGGGCTTGCCGGTGTCGATCTGGCAGAAGTCGCAGCGCCGGGTGCACTGGTCGCCGCCGATGAGGAAGGTCGCCTCGCGGTCCTCCCAGCACTCGTAGATGTTGGGGCAGCCGGCTTCCTGGCAGACCGTGTGCAGGCCCTCGCTCTTCACGAGGTTCTGCATCCTGGTGTACTCGGGACCCATTTTCGCCCGCGTCTTGATCCACTCGGGCTTACGCTCGATGGGGGTCTGGCTGTTGCGGACCTCCAGGCGCAGCATCTTGCGTCCGTCGGGGTTGACTGCGGACACGACCGGCTCCCTAGCGATTGATTCTTCGGCGTGCTCAAGGGTACGCCCGTGGATTTGAAAGCCCTGGGCCGTGTTCAGGCCGCCGGTGTCTTCTCGATCACCCTCGGCCGCAGGTCCGCGTTCCCGAGTACGTCCGTCAAGTGGCGCTCGACGACCGGCAGTACGTCGGCGATGGTCAGCTCGCGGCCCAGCTCGTGCGCGAGGGAGGTGACGCCCGCGTCACGGATGCCACAGGGGATGATCTTGTCGAAGTTGGAGGTGTCCGGGTTCACGTTCAGGGCGAAGCCGTGCATCGTGACGCCCTTGGCGACCCGGATGCCCATGGCGCAGATCTTGCGGTCCTCGCGGCGCTGGCCGGCGTTGGAGGGGGCGTACTCCGGGCCGTTGAGGCGGGGGTCGAACTCCTCGTCGGTCAGACGGGGGTCGAAGTCGAGGGAGAGCCCGCCCAGGGCCGGGCGCCGCTCGACGGGGTCGCCGAGGACCCAGACGCCGGCCCGGCCCTCCACCCGGCTGGTCTCGACGCCGAACTCCGCGCAGACCCGGATCATCGCGTCCTCGAGCCGGCGCAGATGCGCGACCACGTCCACCGGGCGCGGCAGCTTCTGGATGGGGTAGCCGACCAGCTGGCCCGGTCCGTGCCAGGTGATCTTGCCGCCGCGGTCCACGTCGATGACCGGGGTGCCGTCGAGGGGGCGCTCGTTGTCCGCCGTGCGCCGGCCGGCCGTGTAGACCGGCGGGTGCTCCAGAAGCAGCACGGTGTCGGGGACCTCGTCCGCGAAGCGCGCCGCGTGCACCCGGCGCTGCTCGTCCCACGCCACCTGGTAGTCCACGGCCTCGGTACCGAATCCCATACGGACGAACCGCAGCTCACTCACGGCAAGCGCCTCCCTGGAAGCTCGTAAGGCACGAAACGTGCCTACGCCACTGTACGACCGACCGTCCTGCGTCAGCCCGGCGGCCAATCCTCACACGATCGGATGAACGAACGGGGAAGCGTGCGACCGTCTGCTCACTCTCCGCTACATTCGCGCCGTTCGCAGAGGCCATAAGGGCTGCTCACAGGCAATCCGGGCACTCGGAGGCCACCTCGGCCCCGGGGAAGGCCCGAAAGGCAGGAGACCGCACCGCAGATGACGGAACGACCCGCGCAGCGCACTCCCAACCGACAGCTCGCCGCGCTCATCGCAGAAGCGGGGTTCTCCAACGCGGGGCTCGCCCGGCGCGTGGACCAACTCGGTCTCGAACACGGACTTGACCTGCGATACGACAAGACGTCCGTGACACGCTGGCTGCGCGGGCAGCAGCCGCGCGGCACCACTCCCGCCCTGATCGCCGAGGTGTTCACCCGGCGCCTGGGGCGCAGACTCACGGCCCAGGACCTCGGCCTCGACGCCTGTGCGCCGGTGTACGCCGGGCTGGAGTTCGCCGGCACGCCCGAGGAGGCCGTCGACATCGTCAGCGGGCTGTGGCGCAAGGACTCCGGCTCGCACGCCGAGCTGCGCAAGATCGCGTTCACACCGGCCGGGCTGGTCGTACCGAGCCGGGACTGGCTGATCGGGCGGCCCGACGACAAGGTGGCCCGCGCCGAACAGCCCGTCCGCATCCCCCCGCAGGGCCGTCCGGCCGTACCCCGCCAGCGCGGACACGGCGACCGCGGGCCCGGGCAGCGGGTCACCGGCGGCGACATCAACGCGCTCCGCTCGGTCGGCGAGCTCTTCCGCACCCTCGACGACATGTACGGCGGCGGGCACGCCCGGCAGGCCCTCGTGCGGTACCTGGAGCACGAGTGCGAGCCGATGCTGCGCGGCACGTACGGCGAGCAGACCGGCCGCAAGCTGTTCGCGGCGGCGGCCGACCTCACCCGGCTCGCGGGCTGGACCTCGTACGACATCGCCGCGCACGGACTCGCGCAGCGGTACTTCGTGCAGGCGCTGCGGCTCGCGCAGGCGGCCGGGGACCGGGCGTACGGCTCCTACGTCCTGGTCACCATGAGCCGCCAGGCCGTCTATCTCGGCCACGGGCGCGAGGCGGTGCAGCTCGCGCGCGTGGCCCAGCAGGGGGTCGGGACGAACGCGCCGCCCGTGGTGCAGGCCCTGCTGCACGCGGCGGAGGCGCGCGGGCACGGCGTGCTCGGCGAGGTCCGCAACTGCACGGCCTCGCTGGTACGGGCCGAGCGCGCGCTGGAGGCGGCGCGCTCGGGGGACGAGGTGCCGTACTGGGCGCGGTTCTTCGACGAGGCGCAGCTGGCCGACGAGTTCGGGCACGCGCACCGGGACCTGCAGCAGTTCCGGGCGGCGGTGCAGCACGCCGAGCGGTCGCTGCAACTGCGTGCGCCGGCGTACGCCCGCAGCCGTCTCTTCTGCCGCGTCGTCCTCGCCTCCGCCCGCCTGGGCCTGGGCGAGCTGGACCAGGCGTGCGCGCTGGGGGCGGAGGCGGCGAGTGCGGCGGCGGACATGCGGTCGGTTCGGGCGACGGAGTACGTGAGGGATTTCGAGCGGCGGTTGGAGCCGTACAAGGACGCGGCGCCAGTGCGGGGGTATCGGGACAAGGTGGCTGCGCTCGGGTAGGCCGCCTCAGGCGGCCCTTGCCGATGGGAGGGGGTCCGCCTGGTGCGTTGAGCCTGCTCCCAGGTCCGTGAGGATCGCTGCGGCGGCTCGGCGGGCCGAGTGGAGGGCTCCCTGGACCGTGCTGGTGTCTCGGTGGTCGCCGCAGACGTAGAGGCCGGCCAGGAGGCGTACCGGGCGGCGGAGGTCGTGCGGGGGCCGCATGGCCGGGACGGCCTCGGCGGTGTGGTGGACGGCCAGCGTCTCCCAGCGGCGCGTCGACGTGCCGTACAGGCGTGCCAGATGCGTGCGCACGGCGGTGTCCAGGTCGGCCGGGGGCGGACCCAGGACCGTCGAGGAGACCAGCCCCCGGCCCGCCGGCGCCCGGCTCGGGTCCACCGCGCTGACCACGGCCGTGTGGGCCACCGGCCCCCCGCGGTCGGCGTCGAGCAGAAGGGCCGCACCCGTCGCCGGCGGCTCGTCCGTGGTGTGGTGGACCACCGTCAGCCGGTGGAAGTCCGGCACCCGCAGGCCCGGCAGCAGCGCGGCCGCGGCCCGCGCGTCCGTCGCCAGCAGCACGGCCCGGCACCGGATCTCCCCGTGCTCGGCCGTGGCGACGGAGCTGGTGGACACCGAGGTCACCCGGACCCCGGTGTGCACGGTGCCCGGCGGCAGCGCCCGCGCCAGCAGCTCCGGCAGCGTCTCGGCGCCGCCCTCCGGCAGACACAGCCGCCCGCCCGCGAAGTCCCTGAGCGCGAGATCCGCGCACCGGCTGGACGTCGTCAGCTCCGGGTCGCACAGCAGCGCGGCGAGCAGGGGCCGCAGGAACCCGTCGATGGTGCGGGCCGGTACGCCCCGTGCGGCCAGGGCCTGGGCCGCGGGCAACTCGGGCCGGGACAGCAGGCGTTCGACGGGCATGCCCGCGAGCCGGGCCAGCGCCGCGGTCAGCCGCGCCTGGTCGACGGCGCTGCCCAGCGGGGCCGCGGCGCGCACCCGGGGCACGTCCGCAGCCGTCGTACCGCCCGCCCGGCCGCGCGACGGCACCCAGGACGGGGAGGGCACCCTCGGCGCACTCGCCAGCGCACGTACGGCGTGCAGTGCGCCCCGTGCGCCCCCCGCGCTCGGCACCGCGCCCGCGAGGTGGCGGCGGCCGTCGCTGTGGACGAGCACGCCCGGGGCGAACAGGCGCAGCGCGAGGGCGTCGAGGCCGGGGGTGAGGCGTAGTTCGGGATACGCCGTGGACAGCAGCTGTCCGATGCGGTCGAGCCGGAAGCCGTCGACCTTCTCGGTCGACATCCGGCCCCCGACCCAGGGCGCGGCCTCCAGGACCGCGGTCGTCACTCCTGCGCTGGTCAGCCGATGCGCCGCCGAGAGGCCGGCGACCCCGGCCCCCACGATCACGACGTCCGCCTGGTACGCGGGCTCAAGCACGTGCCCCTCCTCGAGGTTGCGCGGCCGGTGGAGACGTCATGCCCCCAACTGGCTCCGGGGATACCCGAGTTCGGATCGAGGTTAGGGCCGCCACCGGTCAGGGGGAGTCGCGCATGAACAGGGCACGGTCGCACACCGGTCGCATTCGGTCACCGGTGGTCGTCGCGTTGTCGCCGCCTCGTCGCCGCCTTGTCGCCGTGCCCCGCCTCACGCCGCCCGGAGGGCGCCTTCGATGTCCGGGAACGCGAAGGTGAACCCCGACTCCAGCAGCCTCGTCGGCACCACCCGCGCGCTGCCCAGCACATCCCCGGCCATCTCGCCGAGCACGGTCCGCAGCGCCGGCGCCGGCACGGTGAAGAACGTCGGCCGGTGCAGCACGCGCCCCATGGCCTCGGTGATCTCACGGTTCGTCAGCGGGTTCGGGGCCGTGACGTTGAACGGCCCGGACAGCCCGTGGGTGTCGATCAGATGCCGGATCGCCGCCACCTCGTCGTGCAGCGAGACGTACGACCAGTACTGCCGCCCGTCGCCCATCCGCCCGCCGAGCCCCGCCTTGAAGAGGGGGAACAGCCGGGCCCAGGCGCCGCCCTCGCTCGACACCACGAGCCCCGTGCGCACGAACGCCGTCCGCACGCCCGCCTCCCGCGCCGGTGCCGCGGCCGCCTCCCACTCCACGCACAGCTCCGGCAGGAACCCGCTGCCGGCGGGCGCGCTCTCGTCGACCACCCGGTCGCCGGTCTCGCCGTAGTAGCCGATCGCGCTGCCGTTGACGAACACCCGCGGCCGGTCGTCGAGGGAGGCGATCGCCTCGGCCAGCGCGGCGGTGCCGAGCACCCGGCCGGCCCGGATCCGCGCCTTGTACGCGTCCGTCCAGCGCCGGTTCCCCACCCCGGCCCCGGCGAGGTTGACCACGGCGTCGCACCCGGCGAGCCCCGCCGTGTCGACGTACCGCCCCTCGGGGTCCCAGCACACCTCGTCCGCGCCCCGCGCGGCCCGCCGCACCAGCCGTACCACCCGGTGCCCGTCGGCGGTCAGGGACCGCGCCAGCGCACCCCCGATCAACCCGGACGCACCGGACACCGCGATTCGCGCACGTTCCATGCCCCCATTCTGCTGGCCGCGCAGGCAAGGCCCCGGTCGGGTCGGTCGTAAGGTGGCCGTCATGCCGGTACCGCACATACGCCACGCCACCCTCGACGACGAGGACACGCTGGGCCGCCTCGACCGGGTCACCTGGTCGCCGCTGCACTCCGTGCAGCCCCGTCCGCGGCCGCCGTACGAGCCCTTCTACAACGAGCGGTTCGGGCCCCGGGACCATCTGGTCGCCGAAGTCGACGGCGCGGTCGTCGGCTACGTCCGGCTGGGCTATCCGACCCCGCTGGCCTGCAACTCCCACGTCCGGCAGATCCAGGGGCTCGTCGTCGCCGAGGAGGCGCGCGGGGCCGGGGTCGCGCGGGCGCTGCTGCGGGCGGTGCGGGAGGAGGCCCGCCGGCAGGGGGCACGCCGGCTGACCCTGCGCGTGCTCGGGCACAACGCCCCGGCCCGGCGGCTGTACGAGGCCGAGGGGTTCGTGGTGGAGGGCGTGCTGCCCGGCGAGTTCCTGCTGGAGGGCGAGTACGTGGACGACGTGCTCATGGGGTGCGCCCTGTGACGGTCAGGAACTGACCAGGTCGCCCGTGTCCACCGGCGCCGTCGCGCCGGCCGCCCGGGCCGCGTCGGAGGCGACCTCGTCCGCCGTCAGGACGTAACCGGTCTCGTTGTCGGAGGTGGAGCGGGCGAAGACCACGCCGTAGACCCGGCCGTCGGTGGTCAGCAGCGGGCCCCCGGAGTTGCCGGGGCGGACCGTGGAGCGGATCGAGTAGATCTCCCGGGTCACCATGCGGTCGCTGTAGATGTTCTGCCCCGTCGCGTTGACCCGGTTGGCCACGGTCGCCGCCTGCAGGTTGAGGTCGCCGTCCTGCGGATAGCCGGCCACCACCGCGGAGTCGCCCCGCTCGGCCCCGTCGTCGAACTTCAGCACCGGCGCGTTCAGGCCCGGCACGTACAGCACGGCCACGTCCTTGTTCGGGTCGAAGAGCACCACCCGGGCGTCGTACGACCGGCCCACCCCGCCGATGCGGACGGTCGGGTCGTCGATGCCGGCCACCACGTGGGCGTTGGTCATCACGTGCTCGTCGGCGTACACGAACCCGCTGCCCTCGCGGCCCTGGTCGCCGGAGACGCCCTCGATCTTGACGGTGCTCAGCTTGGCCGCGCTGGTGGCGCGGGCGGTGACGCTGTCGCCGGTGGGCTTGGCGACCTCGGCCGTGGACTCGTTCTCGAAGGGGTTGAACACCTGCGGGAAGCCCGCCTGCGTCAGCGCGGCGGTGGCCCGGGAGAACCAGGTGGGCGTGGTGTCCGGCATGAGGTTCTGCACCGAGCGCAGCAGCGCCGAGTCGCGGATCGCGGTGGTCACCAGCGGCGAGGAGGAGGCGCCGAGGACGCTCGCGGCGACCCAGGCCACGATCAGCACGGCGATCGAGTTGGCGGCGGCGCCGCCGATCCCGTCGGCGACCCTGAGCGGCCCCTCGTCCAGCTCCCGCCGCAGCCGCAGCGCCAGCCGTCCCGCGAGCTCGTGTCCCACCACGGCCGGGATCAGCACGGTCAGCACCGCGGTGACGGTCGCCCGGGTCGTCCCCGCCTCGACCAGGTCCATCATCCAGGGCAGCACCCACACGCCGATGACGGCTCCGCCCACGAACCCGGCGAACGAGACACAGCCGGCGACCAGTCCGCGCCGGTATCCGGATGCCGCGTAGGCCAGAACGACCAGCATCAGCAGGATGTCGAGCAGGTCCACAGAGCCGCCTTTCTCTTCAGACCTCTAAGTACGCGCGGGACCGGCCCGATGATCAGCCGCGCGGGTGTGTGTCTCCCCCCTGCCCCTTCCACCCGGAAAAACGTCGCGGACCAGGACGATGGTTCCACCGGGTGGCACAGCACACATCGCGGGCGCGGGGGATACGGCCGAGAGTGGACGCATGCGTGTCCGAAGATCGCGGGGAACCGGGGAAGCGGGGAGGTCGAGGGGGGCCCGTGCCGCCCGCGTGCTCGTCGCCGTCGCGCCCGGTCTGGCCGCGGTCGTCGGGCTCGTGCTGTGCGTGGACGGCGTCCAGCGCGCGACCGACCGCCGGGCCGCCCCGCCGGCCGCCGTGGCCCGCCCTGCGGCCCCCGCGCACTCCGCGTCGAAGCCCCGTATCGTGCCGCGCTCGGCCTGGCTGGACGACCTGGCCCGGCACGCGCAGCCGCCCCCGCGCTACGACGACAAGGTCCTCGCCGTCTTCGTCCACCACACCGACTCGCCCAACGGTTACGACTGCGCCGACGCGCCCCGCATCATCCGCTACCTGTACGCGGGCCAGACCGGGGCCCGGAACTGGGACGACATCGGCTACAACTTCCTCGTCGACCGGTGCGGCACCATCTACGAGGGCCGCGCGGGCGGCACGGACCGCGCCGTCACCGGCGCCCACACCCAGGGCTTCAACCACCGCACGGCCGGCATCGCCGCCCTCGGCACCTTCACCGCCGGCGTCCCCGTGCCCCCGGCCATGGCCGAGGCCATCGCCGCCCTCGCCGCCTGGAAACTGGGCCTGTCCGACATCGACCCCCGCGCCCGGGTACGGCTCACCTCCAGCAACAGCCTCAGCCGCTTCCGCGCCGGCACCACGGCCACCCTCCCGGCCCTCGCCGGCCACAAGGACGCCTACATGACCAGCTGCCCCGGCGCCTCCCTCATCGCCCGCCTCCCGGAGATCAGGGAGCGGGCCGCACGGCTGCAGGGCCGGACCGGACAGCTCACCGGCGCCCGAGGCAGGCGTTCAACGCCCGCTGCAGCACCTTCCCCTGGCTCCCGACGGGCAGCTCCCACTCCCCGAGGTACTCCACGGCCCGTCCGCCCGCCCCCGTCTTGAACCGCGGCCGGCCCAGCAGCCGGTCCTCGGTGAGCGCCGGCGTGACGGACCGCAGGTCGTGGACGTCGGCGCCCGCGGCCCGCGCGTCGCACAGCATCCGCCTCAACAGCAGGCTGCTGGGCCGCAGTTCACGCCCCCGGCGCCCGGAGGCCGCGTACGAGTGCCAGGAACGGGGACCTGCGTTGATCTCACACGGGGGCTGCCCATGGGGCCTCACAGGTTTCTCGTAGCCGCCTCACCGCTCCCCCCGAGGTGGCCTCCCTATGGTCATGCACACGCACTGACTGGAGGTGGGGAAAATGAACAGCAGCCACACGAACATCACGAAAACCCCGGACACCGCGGAGAAGACGGCCGGTCGGAGCCGGCTGACGCGCGGTCCCTGGGCCGCCCTGTGCGCCGCCGCGGCCGTCGTCCTCGGCCCGGCCGCCGTCACCGCCTCCGCCCTCGACCAGGCCAACGCGGCTCCCCTGCACCACGCCGTCATGGCCGGCCACACGCAGGCGTACATCCCCGCGGACACCGCCCGCCGCCGCGCGGCCTGAGCCCGTTACCGCTCCCCGTCGCCCGACAGCCCGAGGAACCGCTCGCCGGACGGGTCGACGTCCACGCCGAGCCCGTTCATCAGGCCCGCCAGCATCACGTAGTAGCCGACCGTCGTGACCACTTCGACGACCTGCCGGTCGGTGAAGCAGGCCCGCAGCGCGGCCAGGGTCTCCTCGGCGAGGGTGTGCCGGGAGACCAGCTCGAAGGCCGCGCCGATCGCCGCCGACTGAGCCGCGTCGAACTCCGCGCCGCTCGCCCGCCGTTCCGCGATCGCCGCGAGCTGTTCGGGCGTCACCCCGAAGTGCAGCGCGACCGGGCCGTGCTGGACCGCCTCGTACTCGCACTCGGTGCCGGCCGCCACCGCCAGGATCACCAGCTCCCGCAGCCGGGCGGAGAGCGTGGACCCGCCGAGCACGGCCATGCCCAGGTCGATCGCGGGGCCGGTCAGAGGCGGGGCGTGGGAGAGCATGCGGAAGGCGTTGAGCGGCACGGGAAGTCTGGCGACGGCGTCGGCGTCGCGCTCCGGGTACGGGATCCGGGCCATGGCCCCCCTCACAGTCCGTGTCCGCGGTGGTGTGCGTCAGTCCCTGAAACGCTCCCACAGCTTGGGATACCGCTCCGCCAGCACCCGCTCGTTCTCGAAGTCGATGGGAGCGCCCGCCGGTTCGGCGGCGGGGGGCGCGATGCCGAGGTCGGGGGCGACGGTTCCGGTGAGCTGCTGGTAGGCGTCGTCGGCCGCGTACCCCAGCTCCTCGCCGTCGCCGTCGAGTTCCTCGTCGAAGTCGTCAAGGAGGTCGGCCAGCGCGTCGGGATGGTGCACGGCTCCCTCGTACACCTCCCGCCCCTGACCGATCAGCCAGCAGCGGAAGAAGTCGAACGCGTCGTCGCTGGCGCCGTCGAGCAGCACCCAGGCCGCGCCCCACAGGTTCCAGGTGTACGCGCGGTTGTAGCGCGCCTCGAAATGACGGGCGAAGTCGAGGACCATCTCGGGTTCCAGCTGGAGCAGCCGGTCCACGAGCAGGTCGGCCTGCTCCTCGGGGTCGCCCTCGGCGGCCTCGCGGGTGGCGTCCACCAGCTCCCAGAACTCCGTCTCGTCCATCACGGGTCCAGCATCGGCCCTGGGCGGGTGGGGCGCACGTGGAGTGCGGCGGATTGTTATGTCCCGTACAGAGCGGCGATCCGGGCCGCGTCCCGCGTGAAGCGCTCGCGCAGACTCGGCGGCGCCAGCACCTCGACCTCCGGGCCCAGCCCGGTCAGCTGGCCGTGCGCGACCTCCTCGGACTCCACCGGCAGCGTCACCGTCACCCACCCGTCCTCGCCCGGTGCGCCGGCCCGTTCGAGCGCCTCCCGGGCGGCCTGCGGATCGACGGCGTACGGCAGCGCCCGCGCCCCGGCCGCCGACAGCCGTACGACGACCTCGGCGTGCAGGATCGACCGCGCGAACCGCACGGCGTGCGCCGCCCAGAAGCCGGGCAGGTCGAAGGACTCGTCCCGGGTGAAGCGGGCGCCGTCGGGGACGACGGAGGTGAACCGGTCCAGGCGGTAGGTGCGATGGGCGGCGGTGCCCGGGACACGGGCGCACAGGTACCAGACGCCCGCCTTCAGCACGAGCCCGTACGGCTCCAGGCTCCGCTCCACCTCGCCCTCGCCGCGCCGGTAGCGGGCGGTGAGCCGGCGGTCCTCCCACACCGCCTCGGCGATCACCGGCAGCAGCTCGGGCGTCTCCGGCTCACGGAACCAGGCGGGCGCGTCCAGATGGAACCGCTGGGCGGCGGTGCGGGAGGCGTCCCGCAGGGACGGCAGCAGCGCCGCCGACACCTTCAGCCGCGCGGCGGAGGCGGCGTCCTCCAGCCCCATCTCGCGCAGCGCCCCCGGCACCCCGCTCAGGAACAACGCCTCGGCCTCACCGCGCGCCAGCCCCGTCAGCCGCGTCCGGTACCCCCCGACGAGCCGGTACCCCCCGGCCCGCCCCCGGTCGGCGTACACCGGCACCCCGGCCTCCGACAACGCCTGCGCGTCCCGGGTCACGGTCCGCTCCGACACCTCCAGCTCCCGCGCCAGCTCGACGGCGGTCATCGACTCCCGGTTCTGGAGCAACAACACCATTTTGATGAGACGGGCAGCGCGCATGGGGTCATGATGCAACGACGCCCCCGCCGCGGCGGGGGCATCGTCGGTCGGCCGGTGCCGGTCGGCCGGTGTTACAGCCCGTACTTCTCGCGCGCTTCCTTCACGGCCGTCGCCTTCACCTCGCCGCGGCGGGCGAGCTGGGCGAGGGCGGCCACGACGATCGACTCGGCGTCGACGCCGAAGTGGCGGCGGGCCGCCTCACGGGTGTCGGAGAGACCGAAGCCGTCCGCACCGAGCGAGGACCAGTCCTGCTCGACCCACTGCGCGATCTGGTCCGGGACCTGGCGCATGTAGTCGGAGACCGCGAGCACCGGGCCCTCCGCGCCCTGCAGGGCCTGCCGGACGAACGGCACGCGCTCCTCGCCCCGCAGCAGCGCCGCGTCCGCCTCCAGCGCGTCACGGCGCAGCTCCGTCCACGACGTCGCCGACCACACGTCCGCCGCCACGCCCCACTCCTCGGCGAGCAGCCGCTGCGCGGTCAGCGCCCAGTGGATCGCCGTGCCGGAGCCCAGCAGCTGGATGCGCGGGGCGTTGGCCGGGACGGTCACGCCCGCCGACTCCGCCGTGTTGAAGCGGTACAGGCCCTTGACGATGCCCTCGTCGATGCCGAGGCCCTGCGGCTTGGCGGGCTGCGGCAGCGGCTCGTTGTAGACCGTCAGGTAGTAGAAGACGTTCTGGTCCTCGCCGGGCCGGGCCTCGCCGTACATCCGGCGCAGGCCCTCACGGACGATCACCGCGATCTCGTAGGCGAAGGCGGGGTCGTACGACAGCGCCGCCGGGTTCGTCGCCGCGATCACCGGTGAGTGGCCGTCCGCGTGCTGCAGGCCCTCGCCCGTCAGGGTCGTACGGCCGGCCGTCGCGCCGACCAGGAAGCCGCGCCCGAGCTGGTCGCCGAGCTGCCACATCTGGTCGGCCGTGCGCTGCCAGCCGAACATCGAGTAGAAGATGTAGAACGGGATCATCGCCTCGCCGTGCGTCGCGTACGCGGTGGACGCGGCGATGAAGTCGGCCATCGAACCGGCCTCGGTGATCCCCTCGTTGAGGATCTGGCCGTTCTTGGCCTCCTTGTAGTACATCAGCTGGTCGCGGTCGACCGGCTCGTACGTCTGTCCCTTGGGGGAGTAGATCCCGAGGGACGGGAACAGGCTCTCCATGCCGAAGGTGCGCGCCTCGTCGGGGACGATCGGCACCCAGCGCTTCCCGGTCTCCTTGTCGCGGACCAGGTCCTTGACCAGGCGGACGAAGGCCATGGTGGTGGCCACGTTCTGCGAGCCGGAGCCCTTGTCGAAGGAGGCGAAGGCCTTCTCGGCGGGGGCGGGCAGCGGCGCGAGCGCGTGCGTGCGGCGGGCCGGGGCCGGGCCGCCGAGGGCCGCGCGGCGCTCCTGGAGGTAGCGGACCTCGGGGGAGTCGGCGCCGGGGTGGCCGTAGGGGACCACGCCGTCGACGAACTGGCTGTCGGAGATGGGCAGTTCGAGAAGGTCCCGCATGTTCTTGAACTCGTCCACCGTCAGCTTCTTCATCTGGTGGTTGGCGTTCTTCGACGCGAAGCCCTCGCCGAGGGTGTAGCCCTTGACGGTCTGCGCCAGGATCACGGTCGGCGCGCCCTTGAACTCGACGGCCGCCTTGTAGGCCGCGTACACCTTGCGGGCCTCGTGACCGCCGCGCGAGAGGTGGAAGCACTCGAGGATCTTGTCGTCGCTCAGCAGCTTCGCCATCTCGGCGAGCGCCGGGTCCTTGCCGAAGAAGTCCTCGCGGATGTAGGCCGCGTCCCGCGTCTGGTACGTCTGCACCTGGGCGTCGGGTACCTCACGCAGCCGGCGTACCAGCGCGCCCGTGGTGTCGAGCTGGAACAGCTCGTCCCAGGCCGTGCCCCACAGGGTCTTGATCACGTTCCAGCCGGCGCCGCGGAACTGGGCCTCCAGCTCCTGCACGATCTTGAAGTTGGCGCGGACCGGGCCGTCGAGGCGCTGCAGGTTGCAGTTGATGACGAAGGTCAGGTTGTCCAGGCCCTCGCGGGAGGCCAGGGCGAGCGCCGCCGTGGACTCCGGCTCGTCCATCTCGCCGTCGCCGAGGAAGGCCCACACGTGCGAGGACGAGACGTCCTTGATGCCGCGCGCCGTCAGGTAGCGGTTGAAGCGGGCCTGGTAGATGGCGGACAGCGGGCCGAGGCCCATGCTCACCGTCGGGAACTCCCACAGCCAGGGCAGCCGGCGCGGGTGCGGGTACGACGGCAGGCCGTTGCCGCCGGCCTCCTGGCGGAAGTTGTCGAGGTGCGCCTCGGTGAGGCGGCCGTCGAGGAAGGCGCGGGCGTAGATGCCCGGGGAGGCGTGGCCCTGGATGTAGAGCTGGTCGCCCGAGCCGTCGGACTCCTTGCCCTGGAAGAAGTGGTTGAAGCCGGTCTCGTAGAGCCAGGCGGCGGAGGCGAAGGTGGCGATGTGGCCGCCGACGCCGTGTTTCGAGCCCCGCGTCACCATCGCGGCCGCGTTCCAGCGGTTCCACGCGGTGATACGGCGCTCCATCTCCTCGTCACCGGGCACGGACGGCTCGGCGGCGGTGGGGATGGTGTTGACGTAGTCGGTCTCGAGGAGCTTGGGCAGCGCGATGCCGGTGCCCTCGGCCCTCTCCAGCGTCCGGCGCATCAGGTACGCGGCCCGGTGCGGGCCCGCCGCCTCGGCGACCGCGTCCAGGGAGGCCTGCCACTCGGCGGTCTCCTCCGGGTCCCGGTCCGGGAGCTGGTCGAGCTCGCTCGGCTGGATGGCGTTGGGGTCGGTCATGTCGCCGCCTTCCTCAGTCGAAGGGGGTTCCCTCATCGGCAAGGGTTCGGGGGTGCCCTCGGTCTTTGGCAGGACAGGGCTGGGACCTCGGTGCTGTGACACCTTGCGGCTACCGCCGCGTGGTCCGTCGGCGACAATAACTCGCTGATCGATGATCGATCAAAGGGTCCAGGGCAAAATATCTTGATTCCGAGAAAGTCGGCACGGAGTGTCTCGCCCGAAGACACCGGGTGCCGCGGTATTTGAGGCGTTTTCGCAGGTGAGCGGGGTTGCGCTCGGGTGGTTTCAGGCGCGCGGCGCGCACCCGAGCACATGCGCCTTGACGATCTCGGCGATTCGCGGGTCCCGCCGCCGGAACGCGGCCACCAGCTCGTCGTGCTCCTCCGCGTACGACTGCTGAACGGTCCCCAGCCAGCGGATGGACAGGGCCGTGAAGACCTCGATGCCCAGGCCCTCCCAGGTGTGCAGCAGCACCGAGTTGCCGGCCGCCCGCACCAGCTCGCGGTGGAAGCCGACCGTGTGCCGCACCTGTCCGGTGCCGTCGGAGTCCCGGTCCGCCTCGTACAGCGCGCTGACATGCGGTTCGAGCGCCGAGCAGTCCTGCGCCAGCCGCTCCGCCGCCAGCTCGGCGGCGATCGCCTCCAGGCCCGCCCGCACCGGGTAGCTCTCCTCCAGGTCGGCCGCCGTCAGGTTCCGCACCCGTACGCCCTTGTTCGGCGCGGACTCGATCAGCCGCAGCGACTCCAGCTCCCGCAGCGCCTCCCGCACCGGCGTCTGGCTGACCTCCAGCTCGGTCGCGATACGACGCTCCACGATCCGCTCGCCCGGCTTCCAGCGCCCGCTGACGATCCCTTCCACGATGTGCTCGCGGATCTGTTCGCGCAGCGAGTGGACGACGGGCGCGGTCATGAGAGCTCCTTAAGGGCGTTTGACGTTTAGACAATAAGGCCGCGAGCGCTTCCGGGAGGGGCGCACGGGGGCGCTTTCATGCAGGTGAGACGAGACTTACACGCCCCACAGGGCAAGGCCGCCTGTAAAGACCCGTACCGGACAGGACCCGGAGTCGTCACCGCCGTAACGTGCCGGCCGCCCGCGCCGTCGCGGTCGTCAGGGAGTTCCCGCACGGGGCGGGCGCTCCTGGTAACTCGGGGGTGGGGCATGAGCATCGGGGTACAGCCGGCAGCGGCACCGTGAGCGTCGGCGGCGCGGGGATCGCGGACCTGGCGGCCGCGGTCCGGGGCGGCGGCGCGAGCGGCGGGGCCTGCGTCTTCGTCGAGCCGGACGGCGCCCAGAAGTGCGGACACGTCGGCTGGGGCTTTCGCAACACGGGAACCGACCGGTGGGTGTACGGCGCCGTCGGGAGCCGCTTCTCTGGAACTGGAGCGACCGCGTCCGCACGCCCGGGTGGCGGACGCGACGGTGCCCCCGCCGGAAACGCTCCGGACGGGGGCACCGCGCGTGCAGCGGGACCTCAGAGGCCGAGCTCGACCTCGAACTCGCCCGCCTCCAGGATCGCCTTGACCGCGGTCAGGTAGCGGGCCGCGTCGGCGCCGTCCACCAGACGGTGGTCGTAGGAGAGGGTCAGGTACGTCATGTCGCGGACGCCGATGACCGTGCCCTCCTCGGTCTCGATGACCGCCGGCCGCTTGACCGTGGCACCGATGCCGAGGATCGCGACCTGGCCCGGCGGCACGATGATCGTGTCGAACAGCGCACCGCGCGAACCGGTGTTGGAGATGGTGAAGGTCGCGCCGGACAGCTCGTCGGGCGTGATCTTGTTGCCGCGGACCTTGCCGGCCAGCTCCGCCGTGGCCTTCGCGATGCCGGCGATGTTCAGGTCGCCCGCGTGCTTGATGACCGGGGTCATCAGGCCCTTCTCGGAGTCCACCGCGATACCGACGCTCTCGGTGTCGAAGTAGGTGATCGTGCCCTCGGCCTCGTTGATCTTGGCGTTGATGACCGGGTGGGCCTTCAGCGCCTGGGCCGCCGCCTTCACGAAGAACGGCATCGGGGAGAGCTTGACGCCCTCGCGCGCGGCGAAGGAGTCCTTGGCCTTGGCCCGCAGCTTCATCAGGCGGGTGACGTCGACCTCGACGACCGAGGACAGCTGCGCCTGCTCGTGCAGCGCCTTGACCATGTTGTCGCCGATGACCTTGCGGATGCGCGGCATCTTGACGGTCTGGCCCCGCAGCGGGGAGGCCTCCAGCGTGGGCGCCTTCTTCGCGGCCGGGGCGGCAGCGGCGGCCGGGGCCGGGGCAGCGGCGGCGGCCTTCGCGGCCTCGGCGGCGGCGACGACGTCCTGCTTGCGGATACGGCCACCGACGCCGGTGCCCTTGACGGAGGCCAGGTCGACACCGCTCTCGGCGGCGAGCTTGCGCACCAGCGGGGTGACGTAGGCGCCTTCGTCGGTCGCCCGGGCGGCGGTCGGGGCGCTGGGCGCGGCGGCCGGGGTGACCGGAGCCGGAGCGGCCGG
>NZ_JAKWBE010000038.1 GCF_022513565.1 Streptomyces gilvus
CCGCCCGGGGGGGGGGGGGGGTTTTGCCCCCCCCCCCCCCCCCCCCCGCCGCGGCGTTCTTGCAGCCCGAGAAACCCTGTTCAGGCCAGGCGGGGAACTCCCTCGGGGAGACGGTCGCCGTAGCACACCAGCTGCGGCGCCATCACGCTCGCCGAACGCCGGTGGTATGTGACATGGCACTGGGACCGGTGCCCCGCGTCACCCCTCCCCCACCACCCCCGTGGACCCCCGCACCTCCAGGAACGGCGCCGCCAGCTCCACCTCGCCCGGTCGCCCCGGGTTCTCGATCCGGTCCAGGAGCCGCTGTGCGGCCCGGCGGCCGACGTCATGGCCGGCGTGGTCGACGGTGGTCAGCCACAGGTGCCGCAGCCGGGACAGGTAGGTGTTGTCGTAGCCGACGAGGGAGAGGTCCCGGGGCACCTGGAGGCCGCTCTCCTCGGCGGCCGACAGCGCGCCGACGCACGACATGTCGTTGACCGCGAAGACGGCGGTGGGCCGCTCCGGCCGGCTCAGCAGCCGTACGGTGGCCCGGTAGCCGCCCTCCTCGGTCAGGTCGCCCTGCTCCACGACCGCCGTGCCCTCCAGCCCGTGCTCGCGCATCGTGGCCTCGAAGCTGCGTCGGCGCAGCTCGCCGACCGCGCCGTGACCGGCGATGTGCGCGATGTGCCGGTGCCCCAGGCCGATGAGGTGTTCGGTGGCCAGACGGGCGCCGTGCTCGTCGTCGTTGGCGACGATGTCCACTCCGGGCAGCTCGGGCTCGCGGGTGCCGACGACGACCGTGGGGATTCGCCCGGCGGCGGTGCGCAGCGCCTGCGGGTCCTGCAGGGTGCCGACGGCGACCAGGCCGTCGACGCGCAGTTCGGTGAAGGTGCGGGTGAGGTCCTCGCCCAGGCGCCGGTTGAGGTGACCGTCGGCCAGCAGGGTGTGCAGCCCGCTGTCGTAGAGGCGGGAGTTCAGGCCGTCGAGGAGTTCCACGAACCAGGGGTTGCGCAGGTCGTTGAGGAGGACGCCGACGGTGCGGGTGCGGCGCTCGCTGAGGCTGCGCGCGGCGGCGTTGGGCCGGTAGCCGAGTTCCTCGATCGCGGTCATGACGGCCGCGCGTTTCTCGGGGCGTACCCCCTCGGCGCCGCGCAGCACCAGCGACACCAGGGACTTGGACACGCCGGCCCGCGCGGCGACGTCACGGATGGTCGGGGTCCTCATGGGTTGGACCGTTCCATAAGCCGCCGCGTGCTGTAAAGACCCCTCTTGACACCTGCCAGCGGGACCGCTCATGGTAGGCGGACGTTTGGATCGGTCCAAAGAAGGGCTGTCATGGTGAAGACGCTGGGTATCGCCGTCGTGGGCTTCGGCTGGATGGGACGGGTGCACACACAGGCCTACACCCGTCTGCCGCACCACTTCCCGCGGCTGCCCCTGCGGCCCGAACTGGTCGCCGTCGCGGACGAGGTACCCGGCCGGGCCGAGGAGGCGGCGGGGCAGTACGGCTTCGCGAGCGCCGTCCGCGACTGGCGGGAGCTGGCGGCCGATCCCCGTGTGCAGGCGGTGAGCGTCACCGCCCCGAACTTCCTGCACCGTGAGATCGGCGTCGCGCTGGCCGAGGCGGGCAAGCACATCTGGATCGAGAAGCCGGTGGGCCTCACGGCCGAGGACGCCCGCGCGGTCGCCGACGCCGTCGGCAAGGCGGGTGTACAGGGCACCGTCGGCTTCAACTACCGCAACGCGCCCGCCGTCGAGGCCGCCCGGGACCTGGTGGCCTCCGGTGGGATCGGCACAGTCACCCATGTCCGCATCCGTCTGTTCAGCGACTACGCCGCCCACCCCGAGGGCGCCCTGACCTGGCGCTACGAGCGGGCACGCGGCGGCAGCGGAGTGCTCGGCGACCTCGCCTCGCACGGTGTGGACCTGGCCCGTTTCCTGCTCGGCGACATCGAGTCCCTCAGCGCCGACACCGCGGTCTTCGTCCCGGAGCGGGCCCGCCCGACCGGCGCCACCGCCGGCCACACCCGCGCCACGGGCGGCGAGCTCGGCCCGGTCGAGAACGAGGACTACGTCAACTGCCTGCTGCGTTTCGCCTCCGGTGCCCGGGGCGTCCTGGAGGCCTGCCGGGTCTCGGTCGGCGAGCAGAACAACTACGGCTTCGAGATCCACGGCACCAAGGGCGCCGTCTTCTGGGACTACCGCCGGATGGGCGAGCTGGGCGTCAGCCGGGGGGGCTCCTACCAGGACCAGCCGGTGAGCACGGTGTTCGTCGGCCCGGGCGCCGGTGAGTACGCGGCCTTCCAGCCGGGCTCGGCCAACGCCATGGGCTACGACGACCTGAAGGTCATCGAGGCGTCCCACTTCGTGCGCTCCGTCGCCGAGGGCACGCCGCACGGGGCGACGCTGCAGGACGCCGTGGCGAGCGCGGCGGCGCTGGACGCCATGGTGCGCTCGGCCGAGCGGCGGGCGTGGGTGAGCCTGGGCTGAGGGCCGTGCGCGCCGGGGTGACCGGCGCGGACACGGCGGGCGGCCGCAGCCACCGGTGCGTGGGTGTCAACTGCCCAGAGCTGTCTTCGCCTTGGCCCAGTTGGCGTGCAGCCGGTCGAGGTACGCCTGGGCGTCGGTGCCGGGGGTCGCGCCGCGGGCGAAGGCCAGCATGGTGTCGGGACCGGCGTCGTAGCCGAGTGCCAGCAGTTCGTCCTTGGTGTACGGGGCGGACCACTGGGCGGGCAACCGGGCCGCCAGGTCGTGCAGGTACCAGGCCTCGGCCTCGATGGCGAGGTCCCGGTCGTCCGGCAGCTCGGTCCAGTCGCGGTCGGCGAAGTCGCGGCCCTTCTTGACCTCGTCGAAGGTGGCGCGGTGCATGTCGGCGATGCCGAACGCGGCGCCCGGCTTGATCTTCTGCCAGGCCCGCTCCAGCGCCGGATCGTGCGGTTTGTACGCCTCGTTGTAGAGGATCGCCATCACCAGCCGGGCGCTGACACCGGCCTCCCGGGCCCGGGTGCGGACCTGGGAGGCGTAGTCGGCGGGATCGTACGAGGACGGGGCGGCCGACGAGCGGGAGGCGCTGGGCGAGCCGGCCGACGGGGTCGGGGTGGCGACGGTCTTCCCGGCCGGTGGCGGGGTGTGGCCCTGCGGGGTGTTGGCGGCCCGCACGAGGACGTAGACGGCCAGCGCGAACACCATCATGAGCGCCAACCGCCGGTACCTCACCGCCCGGAAATCGGACATGTCTCGCCCTTCTCCCGCCCCCTCGGCCAGCAATCTTCTACCGCAAGGCGATTAAGGCCCGCGTGAGCTGAGCCTGTATGCGCCGTCACCGGCTCCCGGCCGGTGGAACCGTCGCCCCCAATACGGCTCCCGTTCACCCTGGGATCCCGGACCGCACGGGCACCCCTGGCTATCGTGCGGCCCGGCAGACGCCGACCAGCGTGCCGCGCCGCCCTCCCGCGGTGTGGACGTCATCATCGGCGAGGACGTGATCGGGGTGGTGAAGAGCTGTGGGCGGGCATGACCTGGACGGCGCTCTGCGGGTGGCCGTGGAGCTGGCCGAGTGGGCGTCGGAGAAGATCCGGGGCACGGACGCGGGCGCCGGCGGGCCGGTACGGCAGAAGGCGAGCCCCGCGGACATCGTCACGGACACGGACGAGGCCGTGGAGCGGCACGTACGGGCGGTGCTGCGGCGGGAGTTCCCCGACTGGGGCATCGACGGCGAGGAGTACGGCGCCGAGGAGGGCTCCGCGCACGCTCCGCACTGGGTGGTCGACCCGGTGGACGGAACGACCAACTACGCCCACGGCCTGGGCTGGTGCTCGTTCTCGCTGGGCCTCGCGGCGCCGGGCGGCAGCCCGCTGCTGGGCGTGGTGGCGGACCCCTGGCGGCGCGAGATCTTCACGGCCACCTCGGGCGGCGGCGCCCATCTCGACGGAACTCCGCTCCGGGCGGCGGATCACACCACCCTCACCGGGCACGTCTTCATGACCGAGTGGGCCGCCCACGCCCACTGGCCCGGTCTGGACGCGCTGCTGGGCGAGCTGGCGGCCCGCCACTGCACGGTCCGGGTGATGGGCTCCACCGCGCTGTCCCTGGTCCAGGTCGCGGCCGGCCGCGCCACCGCGGCGGCGATCGGCGAGTTCCACCCGGTGGACGGCCTGCCCGCACTCCTCATCGCGACCGAGGCGGGCGCGGTGGCGATGCCGGAACTCCCCGCCTACGACGAGCCGTTGCTGCTGGCCGCACCGGGCGCGGCGGCCGAGGCGAGGGAGTTGTGGCGCAGGACGGTCAACTCCCGCACCTGAGCCGGGCGTAGGCCCAGTCCGCGTGGTCGTGGGCGTTGCCGTCCCCGCCGTCCTGGACGACCAGGTGCAGCTCCTGGGCGCCGCTGACGCTGTACGGGGTGGGTTGTGCGGAGCGGGCCGCGACCCGTCACCGCAGGGCGCTGCCCGACCGCCAGGTCGCCCAGTCGACGTTCCAGTCGCCGTAGCCGTTGTCGGCGGCGACCGTGTCCTTGGAGTTGACCACCGTGACCGGGTCGCCGGTGTGGACATGGTCGTAGAACCACCGGGCGTCGGCGGTGCTCATGCCGATGCAGCCGTGGCTGCCGTTGATCCGGCCGAACTTGCCCTCGTTCCAGGGGGCGGCGTGCACGAAGGTGCCCGAGGGGGTGAGGCGGACGTCCCACTTGACCGAGCCGAGGTTGTAGGCCTCGGGCCCGAAGATGCTCACCGTGCGGGAGTTCATGCGGATGGTGGGCGTCTTCTCCAGGACGACCATGGTGCCGTTCCAGGTCTCGAAGCCCTTCTTGCCCGCGGAGACCGGCAGGGTGCGCAGCTTCCTCCCGTTCTCGGAGACCGTCATCGTCTTGGCCGCGGTGTCCACGGTGGTGGTCACCGCGTCGCCGATACGGAAGTTCACGACCCGGTTCTGGACGCCGTACAGTCCGCCGGCCCGCACGCCGTCGAGGGACATGCGCAGGGTGACGTCGGTGCCGGGCTTCCAGTACTTCTCGGGCCGGAAGTCGACGCGGTCCCTGCCGTCGCGGTCGGTCATCCAGTGCCAGGCGCCCTGGACGGTGGGGCTGGAGGTGACCTGGAGGTGGCGTTCGACGGCGGCCCGGTCGTGGATCGGCTTGTCGAAGACGATGGAGACGGGCATGGCGACGCCGACGGTGGTGCCCTTGTCCGGGTGGTATTCGCCGACGAACGTCTTCGACCTGGGCGCTTCGGCGGTGGTGAAGGTGGCGTTCCGGGCGAGCTGCTTGCCGTCGGATGCGGTGGCGCGGGCCCGCACCGTGTAGGTGACGCCGGGTGCGAGCTGCCCGTCGGACGTCCAGGTGCCCTTGTCGCCGGAGAAGGTCCCCTTCAGTTCGCCGGGGCCCTGTGCGGTGACCTGGACGGCGGTGATCCGGCCGTCACCGGCGCGTATGGTCACCTTCCGGTTCACGGCGACGGACGTGCTGTCGGACGCGGGCGAGACGGTGAGCCGGTCGTGCTTCGCGTCGTCCCCCCGCCCGCCGTCCCCCGTGGAGCCCCCTGCACCGCCGCAGGCCGTCACGACCAGCAGCGCCGCGGCGGCCGAGGCGGCAACGGGCAGGCCCGGGCGGCTTCGTGGGGCGTTCCCGGCGGTGCTCGACGGTGCGTGCGGCATGCTTCCTTCGACCGCCTTCCCTGCGTCCCGGCGAGCGCCGGGCGCGCTCGCTCTCCGACGGTGCGGGTATCCCGCCGGAGGCCGGGCATAACCCGGAGCCGGGTCAGGAGGGGGTGAGGGGCAGATCGTCGGTGTAGGCGTTGACCGGCGGGGCGATGCGCCGCGTCCCGCCGACGTCGAGGGCGGCCTCCGCCGTCCTGGTGCCCAGGCTGCCCTTCGGGTGCCAGGTCCCGGTCACCGCCAGCCAGGTGTTGGCGGGCGGCGCGGCTCCCCCGTACATCCGGACCTTGACGGTCTGGGAGTCCGCGGCGCAGCAGGTGAAGATGATCCGGGTCAGGTACCAGCCGTCGCCGTGCGCGGCCGGGGTGACGAAGCCGGTCATCTGCACGGTGCGGTGCCGGATGGCCAGGGCGTGGTCCTGCTGCACCCGGGTGGTGAAGTCGGTGAGCGTCATGGGCAGCGGGGAGGTCGCGGGCAGCGGGTCGAAGCCCTTGCGCACGGTGACCGCCTTGCCGTTGGTCCGCGCCGCCGTGTACGCGCCGAGGGCCGGTGGGACGTAGAGGAGCAGGCTGAGCGCGGGGAGGAACAGCAGCCAGGCGACGCGGGGTGCCCGGGAGTGGTCGTGGCCGTGGGCGTGGCCCTCGTCGTGGGCGGGGCGCCGGTCCAGGACCGCGCTCGCGAGGCCGAGCAGGAGCAGGATGACGCCGGAGACGATCAGGACGAGGTGGAGGCCTTCCTTGACGTAGCGGAGGTAGAGGTCGGTGAGGAGGGCGACGTGCAGCAGTCCCGCTCCGGTCAGGACCAGCAGGAGTGTCTGGGCGTGGCGTTTCACAGCAGGACGCCTCCGATCAGCGCGCTCGCGGCGACCGCCACGACGACGGTGGCGGTGGAGAAGCGCCAGGCGAACGCCCGCCCGAAGGTGCCCGCCTGAAGGGAGATCAGCTTCAGGTCGACCATCGGGCCCACCACCAGGAACGCGAGCCGGGCGACGGGCGAGAAACCGGTGAGGGAGGCCGCGACGAACGCGTCGGCCTCCGAGCACACCGCGAGGACGATGGCGAGCCCGGTCAGGAAGAGCACCGACAGCCAGGGCGAGCCCGAGAAGGTGTCCAGCACGGCGCGCGGCACCGCGACGTTGAAGGTGGCGGCGGCCATCGCACCGAGCACGAGGAAGCCCCCGGCGTGCAGGAAGTCGTACTGGAAACCGAGGCGGAACTCCTGCCAGCGGCTGTGCCCGGCATGATGGCCGCCGTGCCGTACCGCGGGCCGCAGCCACTCCTCCCGGCCCAGCCAGAGCCACAGCCAGCCCATCACGGCGGCGGTGGCGAGCGAGGCCAGCAGCCGGGCGGCGACCATCGCGGGGTTGCCGGGGAAGGCGACGGCGGTGGCGGTCAGCACGACGGGGTTGATCGCGGGCGCGGAGAGCAGGAACGCGAAGGCGGCGGCCGGGGTGACACCCCGTCGGATGAGGCTGTTCGCGACGGGTACGGACGCGCACTCGCAGCCCGGCAGGACCGCGCCCGCCGCGCCGGCCACCGGAACGGCGAGCGCGGCGCGCCGGGGCAGCACCCGGGTGAACAGGTCCGCCGGTACGAAGGCGTTGATCGCGCCGGACAGGACCGTGCCGAGGATGAGGAAGGGCAGCGCCTGGACGGTGATGGCGAGGCACACGGTGCGCCAGGCGGCGAAGGCGGGCCCGCTCAGCCACCGGGTCTGCGTCAGGGTCAGCACCACGGCGACCAGCGCGACCGCCGTCGCCGCCCCGATCACGACCGACCGCGGCGGCAGACGGCGCGCGGGGGGAGCGGCCGTCGCGACCACGCCGTCGACCAGTTCATCCGTTTTCAACATGTTCGCTCCGGATGTCGGTGTCCTGGCGAACATAAGCGACGATCACGAAGGGGGCCGGGCGCACACACCTCCGCGAACGGGTGACGGGACACTGGGACCATGACGACCCCGCTCGCCTCCCACGTCGCGTCCTGGAAGCCCGTCCCGGTCACCGAGGAGGACGCCCTCTCCCCGGCTCCGGCGGCCGCCCTGTCCGCGCTGCTGGACCTGCCCGGGACGGCCGCGAAGTCCGGGGACGCGCTGCCGCCGCTGTGGCAGTGGCTGTACTTCCTGCACTGGCCCGCCCAGCGCGACCTCGGCCCCGACGGCCATCTGCGGGACGCCCGCTTCCTGCCGCCGATCCCCGACCGGCAGCGCATGTTCGCCGGCGGGCGCTGCGAGATCGCCGAGCCGCTGCGCCTGGGCGAACCGGCCGAGCGGGTCAGCTCCCTGGCCGCGGTGACGCCCAAGCGGGGCCGCTCCGGGGAGCTGCTGTTCGTCACCGAGCGCCAGGAGTTCCGCCAGCGGGGCCGCCTGTGTCTGGTGGAGGAGCAGGACGTCGTCTACCGGTCGGGCCGCGGCGCCGCGGCGCACCCGGCCGAGCTGGACGAGCAGGCCGTCCCCGAGGCAGAGGGCCCCTGGCGGCTGGGCCTGCACCCCGGCCCGGCGTTCCTGTTCCGCTTCAGCGCCCTGACCGCGAACGCGCACCGCATCCATTACGACGCCCCGTACTGCCATGAGGTCGAGGGGTATCCGTCTCTCGTGGTGCACGGCCCGCTGCTGGCCCTGCTGATGCTCGAACTCGTCCGCGCCAACGCCCCCGACCGCCGGGTGCGGTCCCTGTCCCACCGGCTGCACCGCCCCGCGTTCGCCGGCGAGCACCTGCTGGCCGACGGCTCCCCCACCGACGGCGGGGCCGGTCTGCGCGTCGCCGGTCCCCGCGAGGCCCGGCACGCCACCGCCGAGGTGACCTTCGCACCGGCGCCGGTCGTCAGCCCCGCACCCCGCCCGTCATGAGGCCGCCGACGATGAAGCGCTGGAAGAGGGCGAAGACGCAGACCACGGGGATGCTGATGAGCGTGGCGGTGGCCATCAGGGCGCCCCAGGACGTGCCGTGCTGCCCCACGAAGGAGTTGAGCAGCACGGTGACCGGCTGGACGTCCGGGCCTCCGGCGAGGGTGAGGCCGAAGAGGAACTCCCCCCAGGCGATCAGGAAGGACAGTCCGGCCGTCGCGACCACGCCGGGCACCATCAACGGCAGGACCACCCGCAGCAGCACGCCCGGCAGTCCGCATCCGTCGATCTGCGCGGCCTCCTCCAACTCCGATGGCACACCGCGCAGTACGGGCCGCAGCACGATCACCGTGAACGGCAGGGTGAGGGTCGTGTCGGCGGCGATCAGCCCCAGGTAGGTGCCGGCGAGTCCGGCCCGGCGTTCGAGGATGAACAGCGGTGCCGCCAGCACGATGGCGGGCGGCAGCTGGGCGACGAGCAGGGCGAGCACCATCGTGCCCGAACCGCGCATCCGGACCCGGGCGAGCGCGTAGGCGAGCGGGACGCCCAGCAGCAGGGTCAGCGCGACCACCCCGGAGGAGATGACCAGGCTGTTGAGCAGGGCCCGGGTCAGTCCGGCGTATCCCAGTGCCGTCGCGTAGTTCCGGCCGGTGACGGGGGTGGGGGCCCACTGCGGGGTCGGGCTCAGGATGCGGTCCGGGCGCGTGAGGCTGGTCTTCGCCATCCAGTAGACCGGCAGCAGGAAGGCCGCGGTGACGGCGGTGGCGACCGCGGTGAGCAGCCAGGGGCGGCGGGGCGGTCTCATACGGCGCCTCCCGCCGGCGTGTCTTCCTCGCGCCGCAGCCGTCGTACGTAGAACACGCCCGCGAGCAGCGGCACGACGAGCAGCAGCAGGCCGGCGGCGGCGCCCTGGCCGAAGCGGAAGGAGGTGAAGAAGACCTCGTAGACGTAGAGGGAGAGCACCCGGGTGGCGTCGACGGGCCCGCCGCCCGTCATCACGAAGACGATGTCGAAGACCTTGAAGGTGTAGAGGAGGCCGAGCAGGAGGACCGTCACCGACACCGGGCGCATCAGCGGAAGGGTGATGTGGCGGAAGCGCTGCCAGGCGCCGGCGCCGTCGATGGCGGCGGCCTCGTGCAGTTCGGGGTCGATGGTGTGCAGGCCGACCAGGAGCAGCAGCATGTTGAAGGGCACGCCGACCCAGATGTTGGCGAAGATCACCCCCGCGAGGGAGGTGGACGGGTCGGTGAGCCAGTCGTGCCCGAGGCCGCCCAGGCCCACGGCGCTCAGGAGGGCGTTGTAGGCGCCTGACTCCGCGTCCAGCATCCAGCGGAAGAGGGTGCCGCTGACGACCGGCGGCAGCAGCCAGGCGACGAGGAGCAGGGAGCGCAGCAGGCCGTTGAGCGGGAAGGGGCGGGCGAAGAGCAGGGCGAGGGCGAAGCCGAGGGTGAACTGCAGTAGCAGGGAGCCCAGGGTGAAGATCAGCGAGATGCGTACGGCGTGCCAGAACGCCGGATCGTCGAGGACGGCCCGGTAGTTGTCCAGGCCGTTGAACCGCTCGGTCCCGCCGAGCAGTTGGCCGAGGTCGACGTCGTGGACGGAGGTCCACACGTTGTAGCAGAGCGGGTAGGCCAGGAACAGGGCGAGGAAGGTCATCCCCGGCAGACAGAAGAGGTAGCCCGCGCGGCGCCGGCGCGCGGCGGGGGAAGGGCTCGGTTTCACCGCTTGCCCAGCGCTTTGTCGATCTTGGCGGCCGCCGTCCGCGCGGCGCCGGACGGCGAGGCGGCCCCGGTGAAGGCCGCCTGCTCCGCCTCGGCGACGGCCTGCGAGGCGTCGGCGTAGTGCGGGCCGTACTGGCGGGGGCGGGCCAGGGGGAGCTGGCTGAGGAACAGGCGCAGGGCCGGGTCGGAGGCCCAGGTGCCCTGGTCGGCCAGGTCCTTGCGGGACGGCAGGTCGCCGAACGACACCAGGTACGGCACCAGCACCGAGGGGCGCTGGGTGTACTCCAGCACCTCCCAGGCCTTGTCGATGTGTTTGCTGCTCGCCGTCACGACCCAGTTCTCGCCGCCCAGGCAGGTGGCGGCCTGCCGGTCGCGGGGCAGCGGGACGACGGTCCAGTCGAAGGACGCCTTCTTCAGCGTGGGGATCTGCCAGGGTCCGTTGATCTGCAGGGCGGCGCGCTGGTTGAGGAAGCGGGTGTTGACGTCCTGCTGGGTCCAGCCGACGCACTGTTCGGACAGGGAGCCCTTGGCGATCAGGTCGTGGAGGAAGGAGAGGGCGGTGGCGCCGTAGGTGCCGAAGGTGTCGAGGTCGCCGCCCGACTGCCACAGGAAAGGCAGGAACTGGAAGACGCCCTCCTCCGTCCTGATCGCGCTCAGCGCCAGTCCGTAGCGGTCCCCGCTGGTCAGCCGGTGGGCGCTGGAGGCCAGTTCGTCCCAGGTGGTGGGGGGCCGCACTCCGGCGGACCTGAGCATCCGGGTGTTGCAGTACAGGGCGAGGCAGTTGCTGTTGTTGGGGATGCCGAGGGTCTTTCCGCCGACCTGACAGCCGTCCCAGGGGCCTTTGTAGTACTGGCCGGCCTGGCCCCACTTCGCGACCCGGCTCGTGAGGTCGGCCAGCAGGTGGTTGCCGCCGAGGGTGTTCATGGCGACGTTGTCGACGATGGCGATGTCGGGGAGGTCGCCGGAGATCGCGGCCAGGGCGAGCTGGCGGTCGAGTTCGGCGAAGGGGAAGGTCCGCCGCTGGATCTTCACGTCCGGGACGCCCGACTCGATGTCCCTGATCAGCCGGTTCATGCCGGGCTGGAAGTTGTCCAGGGTGAAGTAGTCCCACCAGGTGAGGGTGACCGGGCCGGAGGAGCCGGAGCCGCAGGAGGCCAGCGCGCCGCCCAGGGCGGCCGTGGCCGCTGTCGCGCCCGCGGCGCGCAGGAGGCCGCGGCGGTCTACGGAGTACGACATGTTCTGCTCCCTGGGGTAGACGAACGGGCACAGAAACCGACGTATCAGAAATCAAGGTCGAAATCGGGGAACTCCGGCTCGGGTTCCGAACCCGGCACCGGCCGGCAGCGCCCGGTACTCGCGCGGAGGGTGATCAGGGGTTTGAGCAGGACGTGCCGGGGACGTTCCTCGGGCGTCGTCAGCCGCCGCACCATCAGCTCGACGGCGACCCGGCTCATCTCCTTGGCGGGGATCTCGGCGGCGGTGAGCGGCGGGGTGACCTGTTCGGCCCAGGGGCTGGCCGCCACGCCGACGACGGAGAAGTCCCGCGGCACGCTGCGGCCGTGCCGGGTCAGTCCCCGGTAGATGCCCTCCAGGGCCGCCTCGTTCTGGGTGACCAGGGACGTGGTCGCCGGGTCGTCGCGCAGGATCCGTTCGACGACCTCCTCTCCCGAGGCGAGGTCGTCCCCGCACAGGTAGGCGCGGGGCGTGAGCAGCAGCCGCTTCATCGCCTCGGTGTAGCCCTCGTCGCCGAGCCGCGCGAAGCCGTAGCCGCTGTCGAACAGCTCCTCCGAGCGGTTGACGAAGGCGATCCGGCTGTGGCCGAGGTCGGCGAGGTGCTGCACACAGCCGCCGGCCAGCCCGGCGAAGTCGAGGTCGACCCAGCCGGCCGCGTCGGTGCCGTGGTTGCGGCCGATGGCCACGAAGGGAAATCCGCAATCGGCGAGATACCCGACCCGGTCGTCCTCCCGGCGGATCTCCATGACGATCACGCCGTCCACCAGCCGCCCGCCCACCATCCGCCGGAACGAGGGGTCCGTGCAGCTGCCCGCGGGTGAGAGCAGCAGGTCGTAGCCGTGGACGGCGGCCGTCTCGGCCACCCCGCCGACGAAGGCGAGCTGCATCGTCGTGTACGTCCGCTGCCGGCCGGCCGGCGGATACAGCAGCCCGAGCAGGTGCGTTCCGCCGGCGGGCCCCCCGGTGCGCCGTGCCGTCACGTCCTCGCTGCGCTCTGCCATGGTCAGCCGGCCGGGAGGGGTTGTTCGGCCCAGATGGTCTTGCCCAGGGGACTCTGCCGGGTTCCCCAGCCCTGGGTGAGCTGGGCGACCATGTGCAGACCGCGCCCGCCCTCGTCGTAGGTGCGGGCCCGGCGCAGATGCGGGGCGGTGTTGCTGGCGTCGGACACCTCGCAGATCAGCGTCCGGTCCCGGATCAGCCTCAGCCCGATGGGTACGGCGCCGTAGCGGATGGCGTTGGTGACCAGCTCGCTCACCACCAGCTCGGTGACGAAGGCCGCCTCCTCCAGACCCCAGACGGCGAGCTGCCGGGAGACCTGGGCCCGGGCGTCGGCCACCACCGACGGGTCGGAGGGCAGGGACCAGGCGGCGACCTGGTCGGCGTGCAGGGCCCGGGTCCGCACCAGGAGCAGGGCCACGTCGTCGGCGGGAGAGTCGGGCAGCAGCGCCTTGAGGATGGCGTCGCAGGTCACGTCCAGCGAGGGCACGGGCCGGGACAGCGCCTCACAGAGCCGGTCGAGGCCGAGGCCCACGTCACGGTCGCGTGCCTCGATCAGGCCGTCCGTGCAGAAGGCCAGCAGACTGCCCTCCGGCAGCTCCAGCTCGGTCGTCTCGAACGGCAGACCGCCGACGCCGAGCAGCGGGCCGGGGGTGAGCCGGACCAGCTCCACCGTGCCGTCCGGGAAGAGCACGGCGGGCGGGATGTGGCCGGCGCTGGCGACGGTGCACACCCGGGAGACCGGGTCGTAGACGGCGTACAGGCAGGTGGCGCCGATCTCGCCGCTGAGGAAGTACGGCTCGTCCTCGGTGATGTCCTCCTTGTCGGAGGAGAGATGGACCACCAGGTCGTCGAGGTGGGTGAGGAGTTCGTCCGGGGGCAGGTCCACGTCGGCGAGGGTGCGTACGGCGGTGCGCAGCCGGCCCATGGTGGCGGAGGCGTGGATGCCGTGCCCGACGACGTCCCCGACGACCAGTCCGACCCGGGTGCCCGACAGCGGTACGACGTCGAACCAGTCGCCGCCGACCCCGGCGCCCGAGCCGGCCGGCAGATAGCGGTACGCCACCTCGACGGCCGCCTGCCGGGGCAGGTCCCGGGGCAGGAGGCTGCGCTGCAGGGTGAGGGCGTTGGTGCGTTCGCGGGTGTAGCGGCGCGCGTTGTCCACGCCGACCGCGGTCCGGCCGGCGAGTTCCTCGGCGAGGATCAGGTCGTCGGGCTCGAAGGGCGGGGAGTCGCCGATCCGGGCGAAGACGGCGACCCCGAGGGTGATGCCCCGGGCGCGCAGCGGTGTCGCCATCACGGAGTGGAAGCCGTACTCCTCGTTGCGGGCGGTGCGCTCCTCGTGCCCGGCGATCCAGCGGGCGAAGTCGGGGTCGCCCGCGCCGGTGAGCACCGGCCGCCCGCCGGCCAGGGCGCGGGCGGGCGGCGCGAACGGCGGGTAGGTGTCGACCCCGCCCAGGTCGATGGCGGCCTCCGGCACACCCGTGCCCTCGGCGGCGGACTGGTGCGCGACCCGGCGCAGCGCCACGGCCGCGTCGACCGGCCCGGGGACGGGCTCCTCGCCCCGCAGGACGGAGTCGAGCAGGTCCACGCTGACGAAGTCGGCGAGCCGCGGGACGGCCAGGTCGGCGAGTTCCTGGGCGGTGCGGGTGACGTTCAGGGTGGTGCCGACGCAGGCGCCCGCCTCCTGCAGCAGGGCCAGCCGCTCCCGGGCGGAGTGCTGCTCGCTGCTGTCGAAGGCGGCGGTGCCGACGCCGACGACCTCGCCGGTGGCGGGGTCCCGCACCGGCCACAGTTCGATGACCCAGGCGCGGTGCCGGACGGGTGCGGAGGCGGGCTCCGGGACGACGCGCTCGTACCGCGTCGGCCTGCCCTCCTCGGCGACGCGGCGCACGCAGCGCAGGAAGCCCTCCTCGCCGTCGTCGCCCTCGGCGCCCGCCGCGTCCTCCTCGGCCGCGGCCGCGTTGAGATGCCAGGAACCGGAGGCCGTGCTGTGGGCGGAGAGCCCGACCGACGCCTGGTCGAACGCCCACTCGACCATCCGGCGGTCCCGATCGGAGGCCGCGGACGAGGCGGCGACGGTCACCACGAACCCCTGCGGCCTGCCGTCGCGGTCCAGCGACGGATGGGCGTGCAGGGTCACGTCGACGCGGTGACCGTCCCGGTGCCGCAGCGCAGCCGTACCGCTCCACTCCTCGGAGCCCAGGAGCGCGAGACCGCTCGCCTCGGGAGCCTCCCGGCCGAGGAGCAGTCCGGCGGCGGCCCGTCCCACGACCTCGGGTGCGCGGTGGCCCAGCAGCCGCCGCGCGCCCGCGCTCCAGCCCGTGACGATGCCGTCGGGGCCGAGGGTCACTGTCGCGACATCGGTTGACCACCCGCTGTGACCGCTTCCTTGGGCATAAGTGGCCATTCTTGCTCTATTCGCGTGCTGAGGTTCCTCAAAGACCCAGCGTGCGCGTCCGACAGGAATCGGACAAGTCAGAGCGCGGGCGTGTGCTCGATGCGGACGGCGTCCAGGGAGCGCGGGTCCAGGCCGAGCAGACGCAGGATCGTCGGGGCGATCTGCGTGGTGCGCACCGGACGGTCGACGCGGACGCCGTGCGGTGTGGCGGCCCCGGAGACGACCAGGGGGACGTCGAGGTCGTCGGCGTGGGCGCCCCCGTGCTCGGCGATCTTCCCCTTGCCGCCGGTGTAGACGACGCCGTACCGGGTGATGCCGAACAGGTCGGGCACTCGGGAGTCGCCGGGCTTGACGTGGAAGTAGCGGGCGGCGGCCGCCCCCGCGTACACGGTCTTCAGACCGGCGGCCGTGAAGGGCCTGGCCTTGCCGTCGATGCCGTTGCCGGTGCCCGACTGGGCCAGCAGGTAGGCCTTGGCGAAGTCGGTGGCGGCCCGGGAGCGGTCGGTCAGCCACAGGAGCATGGCGTCGTCGTCGACGGCGTGGGCGACGAGGTCTCCCGCGCCCGGATGGGCGCTCTTCCAGGCGGCGTCGAGACCGTCGAGGAGGGGGCCGTCGTCGATGCGGGTGAGCGCCGCGGGGTCGGTCGGCGACTGTCCGTGCTTGGAGGACAGGATGACGGTGGTGCCGGCGTCCAGGTGGCGCTTGCGGAGCTCGCCGAGGAAGGCTCCGATCTGCCGGTCGACGAAGGCGAGGTTCTTCGCCAGCAGCGGGCCGGGCACGCCCTTGCTCACATAGCCGCTGGCCAGGCCGTCGGAGGCGGGCAGCTTCTGGGCGGTGGAGACGGACTGGAAGTTCATGCCGAAGACGGCGGGCGTGCCGACCTTGTGGGTGCGGCCGTGGTCGTAGCCGTCGATCTCGTTGAGGACGGCCTTCACCTTGTAGCCGTCGTACTGCTCGGTGGCGGCGTTGTCCTTGGTCCAGTCGTCGCCCGCCGGGTAGCCGGTGGCGGTGCTGTTGATCTCGGGGGCGAACAGGTCCTGGACGCCGTTGCCGGAAGGGCCGTCGAGGATCTCGTAGGCGACGTGTTTGTCGGACCAGGCGGTGCGCAGGCCGGCCTCGCGGGCCACGTCGAAGACCGTGTTCACCTTCAGGTACGCGTGCGGGTAGACCGGCTCGCAGGTCCTGGGGTCGACCGGCAGCTTCGAGGGGTCGATCAGGCTCGCGGCCTTCCCGGTCATCTTCAGGACGCTGCCGGGCAGACCGCTCAGGCCCTGGCCCGCGTCGATGGAGTCCTTGTTCTTGTCGAGGTCCTCGGTGAGGTCGACCTCGGCGCCGGGCCTGGCGCCCGCGCAGCTGGTGGTGCCGGCCGGCAGGAGGGCGTGGCTGTAGGTGTCGTCGTAGTAGACGCCGGTGACGCCGGGGTCGCCTCCGGTGACCTGGCCGACCATGCCGGGGAAGGAGTCGGAGGGAACGGTCGTTCTGGCGTGGGTGTACTCCACTCCCCCGGCGGCGAGCCGGGCCAGGGCGGAGCCGGGGTGCCGGGCGACGTACCAGGCGAGGTCGGACTGGTGCAGGCCGTCGACCGACAGGAGCAGGACGTGCCGCGCCGTGGCGGGACGGGCCGAGGCCGGTGCGGCGGCGGTGACGGTGAGCGCGCCGACGGCGGCGAGCGCTGCGGCCGCCGCGGTCACGGTGCGGGCGGGTCGGACGGGACGTCGTGGCATGGTGCCTCTCCTCGAAGCCGTGCGGGCGCAGGAAGGTCTGCGGACCGTGCACCGACATGGCAGTGGCCGAATATGTACGGCGCCCGACGCCCACGTCCGCTCCGGCCAAAGAAAGGGCTCAGTGGGGGCAAAGGAACGGCCTGGCGGGACACGCCGCCGAATGGCCTATCCGCCCGGTCCGTAAATAAGTTGGGCATACCGTGCCGAATATGAAGAAACTTCATATCGCCTATCTGGCGTGCACCGCCGCGATCGTCGGGACGGGCCTCGGCGCCGCCCCGTCGGCCGCCGGCCACATGATCCACACGGTCCGTCCGGGAGAGTCCATCCAGAAGGCGGTGGACGCCGCCCGGCCCGGCGACACCGTCCTGGTGCTGCCCGGCGTCTACCACGAGAGCGTCAAGCTGACGACGGCCGACATCACCCTGCGCGGCCTGGGCCCCGGGACGGTGATCGAGCCGGGCGCCACGAAGGCCGGGGACCGCTGCTCCGAGAACGGCAACGGCATCTGCGTCGTGGGCGCCAAGGACCGCAGCCTCAAGGGCGTCACCGTCTCCTCCCTGACGGTCAGCGGCTTCAGCCGCAGCGGCGTCTTCGCCATGGGCACCGACGGTCTGACGGTGCGCCACGTGTCCGCGCTGAACAACGGGGTCTGGGGCATCGCCCAGGAGCGTTCGGTCCGCAGCGTGTTCCGCGGCAACACCGTCAGCGGCAGCGGCGACGCGGGCATCTTCCTCGCCAACACGATCACGGCCGAGAAGGGCGCCACGGACACCGGGGGCACCCGGGTGGAGCGCAACCGGCTGCAGGGCAACCGCGTCGGCGTGACCGTCCGCCGGCTGCGCGACCTGCAGGTCGACCGCAACTACCTCACCGGCAACTGCGTGGGCGTGTTCGTCGTCGGCGACGAGAACAAGCCCAAGGCCGGGGACCTCGCCGTGCGCGACAACCGCATCGTCGCCAACAACAAGTCCTGCCCGAAGACCGACCGGCTGCCCGCCCTGCAGGGCTCCGGCATCGTCCTGACCGGCGCCGAGCAGACCCTGGTCGCGAACAACGAGATCCGGGACAACGTCGGCGCCTCCCCGCTGTCGGGCGGCATCGTGCTGTTCAAGAGCTTCGTCGGCACCACCAGCGACGACAACCGGATCACCGGCAACCGCCTGTCCGGCAACGCGCCCGCCGACCTGGTCAACTCCGACCACGGCAAGGGCAACACCTTCGACAGCAACACCTGCGGGGCGTCCAGGCCCACGGGCCTGTGCTGAGCGGCCCCCGCTCCCCCATCGCACCAAGGAAGGCAGGCGGCGCATGACGACCGCACAGACCGCCCCACCGCCGCCGATGCGGCTGAGGGAACTCGTTTTCGGCGCGGCGTGTGCCGCCGCCCTCCGCGCGGCCGCCCGGCTGGGCGTGCCCGACGCGCTCGGTGACGACCCCATGTCCGTGGAGGACCTGGCGGCCGCGGTGAAGACCGAACCCCGTCCGCTGCGCCGGCTGCTGCGGGCCCTGTCCTGCTACGGCGTCTTCGCCGAACGGCCGGACGGCACCTTCGCGCACACCGAGATGTCCCGGCTGCTGCGCGAGGACGCCCCCGACAGCCTGCGCTGGATCGCCCTGTGGTGCACCGAGCCGTGGACCTGGGACGCCTGGCCCAAGCTGGACGAGGCGGTGCGCACCGGGAAGAACGTCGTACAGGAGCTGTACGACAAGGAGTTCTTCCCGTACCTCAACGAGGACGCCCCCGAGTCCGCGGACGTCTTCAACCGGGCGATGACCACCTCCAGCGAGCAGTCGGCGCGGGACGTGGCGGCACTGCTGGACCTGTCCGGCTGCGCGTCGATGGCGGACATCGGCGGCGGGCAGGGCCATGTGGTGGCGAGCCTGCTCGACAAGTACCCGTCGATGCACGGCAGTCTGCTGGACCTGCCCCGGGTGGTGGAGAACGCGGTGGCGCGGCTGCGGCCGGGCGGCGATCTCGCCGGCCGGGTGCGGATCGTTCCCGGTGACGTCCGGGAGGCCGTGCCGGTGCGGGCCGACGTCTACATCATCAAGAACATCCTGGAGTGGGACGACGACAGCACCGCCCGCACCCTGCGCAACGTCATCGAGGCCGGCGGGCCGGGCACGCGGGTCGTGGTGATCGAGAACCTCGTCGACGACACCCCGTCGATGCGGTTCAGCACCGCGATGGACCTGTTGCTGCTGCTCAACGTCGGCGGGGCGAAGCACACCACCGACAGCATGGCCGGACGGCTGACGGCCGCCGGGCTGGTCGTCGACGGCATCAGACCGGTCAACCCCTATCTGCACGCGTTCGACTGCCACGTGCCGGGGTGAACGGCCCGCACAAACGTCCGCTGCCACCGGTCGCCGGGTCCTTCGGCCGGTGGCAGCGGACGGTCTCAGGCGGTGGCGTCCCGCTCCCAGAGGTAGAAGCGGTTCGCCATGGCGTCCTTCGGCGAGCGCCAGGTCTCGGGGTCGTACGCGCTGACGTACGCCGCCAGCCGCTCGCTGACGTCACGGAAGTCGGGGTGTCCGGTCACCTTGGCGATGGCCGGTCCGGGGTCCCGCTCGGCCTCGATGAGATGCAGGTACACGTCACCGAACTGGAAGAGGCTGCGCCGGGTGACCCCGACCAGGTGCGGCAGCTCCCCCCGGTCGGACTCGGCGAACACCTTCGCGATGTCCGGGGCCGAGCCCGGTGCCATACGGGCCACGATCAGGGCCTGGTGCATCGGTCTGTCCTTCCTGGGATGCGGCGGATCAGTCGGTCAGGCCCGGGGTGTGGCCCCGCTCGGCGGCCGCCTTCTCGATGCGGTCGCGGATGAGGGCCATCTGGACCTTGGAGTTGCGGTTGATGTTGTCCGTCATCCAGTCGTCGTCGACCGGGGCGTCGGGCTTCATCGCGAAGTCCTGCGTCCACACCATCCGCACGCCCTGGGGCACCTGCTCGTAGGTCCACAGGATGTTCATGTGGGCGAAGGGCCCGGTCTCCACGCGACGGGCGCGTACGGTGAGGCCCGCGCGGTCGGTCTCGCGTTCCGAGACCCAGCTCCAGACCTTGCCGTTGTCGTCCGGGTGCATGGTGAGACGGAAGGTGGTCCTGTTCCCCTCCACGGAGAGGATCTCCGCCGAGGCGTACTCGGTGAACAGGTTCGGCCAGTTCGCCACGTCGTTGGTCATGTCCCAGACCAGGTCCAGCGGTGCGGCGACGGTGATCTCGTTCTGGGTGTGTCCGGGCATGTCAGGCTCCTGCGAAGAGGCTGCTGTTGACGAGGTCGAGGAACGCGCGGGGGCTCTTGCAGCGCTCCGCGTCGGGGGGCAGCGGAGCGCCGTAGCGGTTCTCCAGCTCTCCGACCACGCCGAGCAGTCCGAGCGAGTCGATGCCGAAGGTGTCGAACCCGGAGTCGCAGCGCTGCTGCAGCTCCTCGGGGGCGACGGTGACGCCGGCGGCCTTCTTCATCAGCTCGGCCAGTTCGTCCACGGTGATGCGGTCACTCATGCGGTTCCTCTCTTCCTTCGCTGGGCGGCGCCTCGTCAGGAGGCGTCGACGGCGCCGCGCCGCAGCACGAGCGCCGAGTTCGATCCCATGAGCCCCCGGCTGAGGACCAGCACCGTGCGCAGTTCGACGGCGCGGGCGCGGGTGGTCACGAGGTCGAGGTCGTGGCAGATGTCGTAGACGTTGGGGGTGGGCGGGACGATGCCGTGCTCCAGGGCGAGCACGGCCGCGGCGCTGTCCAGGACGGGCGCCGCGCAGTAGCCGCGGCCGATGCCGGTCTTGGGCGCGGTGACCGGCACGCGCCGGCCGTGGGCGCCGAGCGCGTCGGTGATCGCCAGCGCCTCGGCGCGGTCGGCCTCGGGAACGCCGAGGGCGTCGGCGAAGACGGCGTCGATGTCCTCGGGCGCGCAGCCGGCCTCCTCCAGCGCGCCGGCGACGGCGTGGGCGAGCCCGTGCCGGGACTCCTCCCAGCGGGAGGCGCCGGTGAAGGTCGCCGCGTGCCCGGCGACCAGGGCACGTACCCGTGCGCCCCGTTCCCGGGCCGTGCGCTCGTCCTCGACGACGAGCATGGCGCCTCCCTCGGCGGGCACGAAACCGCAGGCCTGGGCGGTGAAGGGCCGGTAGGCGCGGTCCGGGTCGGCCTCGGTGCTCAGCTCCTGGTAGCCGAGCTGGCAGACCCCCGAGTAGGGGGCCAGCGGGGCCTCGGTCGCGCCGGCCACGATCGTGTCGGTGCCGCGCCGTACCGCCCGGGCCGCGTGCGCGAGGGCGTCCAGACCGCCTGCCTCGTCGGCGGCGACCACCGAGCAGGGGCCCTTGAAGCCGCGGCGGATGGATATCTGGCCGGTGCTGGCGGCGTAGAACCAGGCGATGGACTGGTACGGGCCGACGAACCGGCTGCCCTTGCCCCACAGTTGCTGCAGCTCCCGTTGGCCGAACTCACCGCCGCCGGAGCCGGCCGCGGTGACCACGCCCACGGAGAACGGACTTCCGCCCGGGTCGGCGGGCCCGAACCCGGCGTCGTCCAGGGCGCGGTCGGCCGCCGCCATGGCGAAGTGGGTGAAGCGGTCGGTCTGGACGAGGAAGCGTTCCTCGACCGCCGCCTGCGCGTCGAAGTCACGGACCTCGCCCGCCACCCGCATCGGCAGGTGTCCGCAGCCCTCGCGGGTGACGCGGTCGAGGACGCTGATGCCCTCCCGGGTGGACTTCCAGAAGGACTCGGCGCTGGTTCCGTTGGGCGCCACCACACCGATGCCGGTGACGGCCGCGCGCCGTGGATGCGGTTCGCTCATCGTGTCCTCTCCCTCGGCCGGGTCAGCACCACCGCGGACTGGAATCCGCCGAACCCGCTGCCCACGGACAGCACGCTGGTCAGCTTCCGTTCGCGTGCGACGCGCGGCACGTAGTCCAGGTCGCACTCGGGGTCCGGCGTCTCGTAGTTGGCGGTGGGCGGGACGACCTGGTGGGCCAGGGCCAGCACACAGGCGACGACCTCGATCGCGCCGATCGCGCCGAGGGAGTGGCCCACCATGGACTTGATGGAGCTCATCGGCGTGGCGTAGGCGTGCTGTCCCAGGGCCCGTTTGACCGCCGCGGTCTCGTGACGGTCGTTCTGCTGGGTGCCGGACCCGTGGGCGTTGACGTAGTCGATCGCCGTGGGGTCGAGGCGGGCGTGGTCCAGGGCGGTGTCGATCGCCCTGGCCATCTCCAGGCCCTCCTTGGTCAGCCCCGTCATGTGGTAGGCGTTGCCGAAGGTGGCGTAGCCGGCCAGCTCGCAGTAGACGTGGGCGCCGCGCGCCCGGGCGTGTTCGAGCTCCTCCAGGACCAGTACGGCGCCGCCCTCGCCCATGACGAAGCCGTCGCGGTGAGCGTCGAAGGGGCGGGAGGCGTGGGCCGGGTCCTCGTTGTTGGGCGAGGTGGCCTTGATGGCGTCGAAGCAGGCCATGGTGATCGGGGAGATCGGCGAGTCCGAGGCGCCCGCGATGCAGACGTCGGCGCGGCCCTCCTCGATGGTGTGGAAGGCGTAACCGACCGCGTCGAGCCCCGAGGTGCAGCCCGTGGAGACGGTCTGCACCGGCCCGTGCGCCATGAACCGCTCGGCCACCGCCGAGGCCAGCGTGCTGGGCGAGAAGGCCCGGTGCAGATGTGGTTCGGCCGCACGGGGGTCGACGTCCCAGCGCTGTCCGTGGTGGCTGACGAGGACGTAGTCGTGCTCCAGCCGGGTGGTTCCGCCCACCGCCGTGCCCAGGGAGACCCCGACCCGCCAGGGGTTCTCCCGGTCCAGGTCGAGGCCGGCGTCGCGCACCGCCTCGTCCCCGGCGGCCAGGGCGAACTGGACGTACCGGTCGTTGCGTGCGGTCTGCTCGGCGTCCAGTCCGTGGACGGCCGGGTCGAAGTCGCACTCGGCGGCGATACGGGAGCGCAGACCGGCCGGGTCGAAGAAGGTGATGCCGCGTGTCGCGGTGCGCCCGGCCGCCAGCAGGTCCCAGAACGCCGGCACTCCGATGCCGCCGGGGGCGACGATGCCTATGCCGGTGACCGCCACCCGCCGGCTCATGAAGGGACCTGCTGTCGGTCGTGGACCCCGACGGCGGCGGGGGCCTCCTCGGTGTCGACGTGGCCGAGGGGCGGTGTCGGCGCGAGCGGCCCGAGGTGGAAGACGATCCGGGCCTCCACCTTGCCGACGTTGCGGAAGCGGTGGCGCATGTTGATGGGGATCATCAGCCCCTGCTCGGGCCGCAGCGGGTGCGGTTCGCCGTCCAGGTCCACCTCCAGGTGGCCGCAGACGACGTACACGAACTCCTCGGAGTAGGGGTGGTAGTGCTCACCGATGCGGTCGCCGGGCTGCACGATGGCCACGCCCATGAAACCGCTGGTGGATCCGACCGTGCTGGGGGTGAGCATGGCGCGCAGATCGCCGCCGCGCCGAGTGTTGGGCTCGACGTCGCTGAGATCCACGACGGTGGGACGGGATGGGGTCACGGCGTTGCTCCGATCGTGTGCTGGGGCGACGAAGCGGATCAGGCTTCGGGCGAACGGCGGTCGGTGACGAGGTCCGCGCGGGCCTGACCGAGGACGTGCTTGAGGTCGCCGTCCGTCGACAGCGTCGTCAGCGCGGCCAGCCGGGCGGGGTCGGCGATGCCGAGGACCGACGCCGGGTCGGCGGCGTCGAGGTCGCCGCGCACGTCGATCAGCCGGACCACGACCTCGTCGCGCTGGAAGATCGTGCTCCGCACGACGGGGCTGCGCGGGTCGTCCGCCGCCTTCTCGTCCTGACGGGCCAGCAGCTCGGCCAGCTCCATGCCGCGGCCGGGACGCGCCGGGTAGTACAGGGCGTGCCGCTCTGCCTTCGGGTCCTTCTGCTCGGCCGTCACATGGTGGACGGCCGGCAGCGCGGCCCGGGTGAAGAAGACGCGCGCGGACTCGGGGTCGTCCAGGTCGCGGTCCTGCTCCAGGTAGGGGTTGATGGCCTCCTCCACGGCGCGGACCTCGGGCTGGCGGGCGACGTGGCGCAGCGCCGCGAGCAGGTCGCCGCGCACCTCGATGGCCCGCACCACCCGGTTGCCGTGCATGAACAGGGAGGTGCGGCACAGCCGGGTGTTCTGGTCGACCTCCGGCTTCGGCGAGGCGTAGTCGGAGAGGATCTCGGCGACCTTCTCCTCGCTGCCGGGCTTGACGGTGAAGGTGAGCGCGTGGCGGATCACCCCGTCGCCGATGCGGGGGGCCGCCTGCAGCCGCCGGGCGGAGTCGGCGGGCGCCGGACCGCCGGTCTCGCGGACGACGTGGAAGCGCAGCGAGCGGGTGTCGCGGACGCAGCTGTGCAGGGGCTCGACCATGCGGACGTGCTCCTCGCTGTTGACCCAGGCGAGGAACGGCGGCGCGCTCTCCCACTCGCTGGTGATCAGCCACTGGGAGGGGTTCTCGATGGACTGGCACAGCTGGTCGCTGACGTGCCCGGGCACGGAGGCGACCTGGTTGCACAGCTGCTCGTAGGCCTCCAGGAACTGCTGCTGGGCGCCCTCGTAGACGTCCACCAGCAGGACGACACGGAGCCGGGAGCCGTCGAAGACGGACTGCGAGACGCGGGGCGACACCTGTCGCGCGAGCGGTTGTGAGGCGGATGCGGACACGGTGGTCATGGAGCACATCTCCTTCGCGGGACAGCGGTGGACGTCGGCCGCTTCCGGGCCACGTCGGCGTTCCTTGATCCTGAGCCCGGCCTGTGCAGGGCGCGACTCGGATGAACTACGCGGGTGACCGCGCCGCCTCCGTCGGGCTCACACGAGGTGGGCGAAGACCACGAGGTTGTCCTTGTAGTCCCGGGCCGTGCGGTCGTAGTCGCCCGCACAGGTGATCAGCCGGACCTCGGCGCGTGGGGTGTCGGCGTACACGCGATCGCTGGGGAAGTCGTCCTTGGCGAAGGTCTCGGCGCTGTCGACGACGAAGGTCGCCTTGCGGCCGTCGGCCCGCACGACGTGGAAGACGTCGCCCTTCTGCAGTTCGCCCAGACGGACGAAGACGGCCGCGGACGTCGTGGTGTCGACGTGCCCGGCGATGATCGCGGTGCCGGCCTCACCGGGTGAGGCGCCGTCGGCGTACCAGCCGACGAGGTTGGTGTCGTGCGCGGGCGGCGGCTCGAGCTGCCCGGTGGGACCGATGGCGAGGTCGGTGAAGGGGGCGTCGACGGAGATCTTCGGGATGAGCAGGCGTACCGGCCGGGACCGCGGAAGGTGCGGGTCGGCGGTGGTCTCCCGGGCGTCCGGCGAGGCGGGCGCGGCGGGTGCGGCGGCCTGCGGTGCCGCGGCGGGCGTACGGGACCGGTCGGCGGAGGCGTCCCGGCCGCCGGCCAGGCTCACCGCGACGATCACGAGGGCGGCGGCGCACACCATCATCAGGTTCGCGCCGGTTCTGGAGCCGTTCGGGGCCTGCTCGTCGTCGGAAGAGGGGGAATCGGGGGCTGCCATCGAGGACCACCTCACTTGGCTGCGGCAGCGGGGTGAACGGGCGAGGAGGGCCGGCCGGGCCGCCACCGGGGGCGCGGGTGGCGGCCACGGCGGCTATCGCGTCAGGCATGTCAGGCGAGGCCCGCCGCGGTCTTCCTGCGACGCGCCAGGTAGAGCCCGGCTCCGGCGACGGCGAGGACGGCCACGCCGCCCGCGGTCACCCCGGGATCGGCCAGCGCGCCTCCTCCGGTGTGCATGCCGCCGTGCGGCTTCTCGTGGCCGCCGCCCCAGGAGCCTGAGCCGTTGTCCTTGTCCTTGTAGGTGTCGGGGTCGAACCGCGGGTCGCGGCCGCCGCCGTCCTGCTTGACGGCGGCCAGCGCACCGCCCCCTGTGTGCATTCCGCCGTGGGGACGGCCGTGGCCGTCCTCGTCGTGGTCCTTGGTGTACGAAGAGCTGTCGTGGCCGGAGGAGCCGTCGTGGCTCCAGGACGAGCCGGACTGGTCCCCGTCGCCGCCGTAGGCGTGGGCGGCGGGGGCGCCGAGGGCGAGAACGGCCGAGACCGCTCCGGTGGCCAGAAGCATGCGAGCAGAACGCATGTGACGTTCCTTCCGTCGCGACCGGGCAGCTGGTGCTTCGTCAGCTGAGGTGACCCGGCCCCGATGTGAACAACCGTCAACCAGACTCCCGGACCTCACCACTTGAACGGCTCACCCGGGTGACGCGGGGACGTTCCGGACACCGCCCGTCCGGAGCGAAGCGTGCCGGGTCCGCGCAGGACACGCGCACGACGAGCCGCCTTCCATCCGTTCGGGGACGGCTGGAAGGCGGCTCACTCGGTTGCTCCGCGGTCAGCTCCGCGCGAGAACCGCCGTCAGGACCTCGCGCAGGGTCGACTCGGGGTCCTCGGCCGGGCCTTGTGAGCGCCAGGCGACGAATCCGTCGGGCCGGACGAGGACGGCGCCCTCACGGGTCGTGCCGTGGGCCGCCGCCCAGTCCGCCCCCTCCTCCGGCACCAGTTCCTCACCCATCCGGTAGGGGACGAGCGGCAGGGACAGCTGCTCGGCGAGGCGGAGGGCGGCCCGGTGCCAGCCGTCGGGCGTGGCGCCGTCGCTGAGCAGGACCAGGGAGCGTTCGTACAGGTCGAGGGTGGAGACACGCTCGCCCTGGTGACGGACCCACAGATGGGGCGCGCGGCTGCCGGGTTCACCGTTCAGGGCGAGCTTCTCCGGGACGACCGGCATCGCCGGGTCGGCGCCGAGGACGGCGCCGTGCGGGTAGCGGTAGCCGAGGGCGACGTTCAGGATGCCGCGCTGCGGGCCGCTGCCGGCGCCGGGCGGCGCGGCGAAGCCGGGGTGGCTGTGCTCGGCGGACCGTACGGCGGCGCGGGCGCTGGTGGCCTCGGCGACCGGCCGGCGTTCGGCGTCGTAGCTGTCCAGCAGGCCCTGACCGGCCCAGCCGCCGAGCACGGCGGCCAGTTTCCAGGCGAGGTTGTGCGCGTCCTGGATGCCGGTGTTGGAGCCGAAGGCGCCGGTGGGGGACATCTCGTGGGCGGAGTCGCCAGCCAGGAAGACGCGTCCGGAGCTGTAGCCGCGGGCGACGCGCTGGGCGGCGTGCCAGGGGGCCCGGCCGGTGATCTCGATGTCCAGGCCGGGGTCGCCGACCGCGCGGCGGATGTGGTCGGCGCAGCGTTCGTCGGTGAACTCCTCCAGGGTTTCCCCGTGTTCGGGGTGCCAGGGGGCGTGGAAGACCCAGTGCTCGCGGTTGTCGACCGGCAGCAGGGCGCCGTCGGCGTCGGGGCTGGTGAGGTAGCAGACGATGAACCTCCGCTCGCCCACGACGTCGGCGAGCCGGCGGGAGCGGAAGGTGATGCTGACGTTGTGGAACAGGTCGCCGGGGCCGCTCTGGCCGATGCCGAGCTGTTCGCGCACCGGGCTGCGGGGGCCGTCCGCGGCGACCAGGTAGTCGGCGCGGATGGTGGTGTGCTCGCCCGTCTGCCTGCTCTTGACGAACGCGGTGACGCCGGTGGAGTCGGCGTCGAACGACATCAGCTCGGTGGAGTAGCGCAGGTCGCCGCCGAGCCGCGCGGCGTGGTCGAGCAGGACCGGTTCCAGGTCGTTCTGGCTGCACAGGCACCAGGCGGTCGGGCTGAAGCGGGCCAGTCCGCCGCCCGGGTCGATCTCCTTGAACAGCCACTCGCCCGCGTCGCCGACCAGGGTGGGGGTCTGCAGGATGCCGTGGTTGTCGGCGAGGGTGGACGCGGCCTGATGGATCGCCGGCTCGGTGCCGGACACCCGGAACAGCTCCATCGTCCGGACGTTGTTGCCCCGGCCGCGGGGGTGGATGGAGGTGCCGGCATGGCGCTCCACGAGGGTGTGCCGCACCCCCAGCCGGCCGAGGAACAGCGAGGTGGACAGACCGACCAGTGAACCGCCGACGATCAGGACCGGCACCTTGTGCACCGTTCCGCCTGTCTGCTCGGTTCTTGCATTCATCACGCGCCTCCAGCGTGTCGCCTCCGCCGACTCGTCCGGATACGGCCGGGATCTTCATGCATGCCCCGCTCGGCGGCCGGCGGCCCAGGCTTCACCCGCATACGTGACGCCCGCTCAGCGGGCGATGGAGGCGAGCCCCGCGACACCGACCAGGTAGATGACCACCACGGCGACGCCGTCGACGCCCATGCGCGCGTACTGGTGCCGGGGACGGAGGACGAGCCCGGCCATGTAGACGACGGTGAGGATGACGCCGAGCGCGGTGAGGTAGATGTCGGTGTCGCGCGCCGCCCGGAGGATGGACCGGCTTGCCGGAGATCAGGGCGGCGGGCAGGAACAGCACGGGCAGGAAGGCGTTGCCGCCGAAGATGTCGCTGACGGCCGGCTGGTAGTCGCCCAGACGGGTGGAGGTCAGGCCGGTGCTGATCTCGGGCAGGAAGGTCGCGGTGGCCGGCACGGTCGTGCCGAACAGCACACCGCTCAGCCCCTGCCGGGCGAAGAACTCCTCGCCGGTGCGCTCGACGGCCACGCCCGCGACCAGCGTCGCCAGGGCCGCCGCGGCGAAGACCAGCCCCGCGCGGCCGGAGCCGACGCCCTGGTCGGTGGCGGCCTTCTCCTTCTTGCCCCGGGAGTGGCCGCGCGGCTCGGGCCGGCTGTCGGGCGCGTCGCCGCCCTCCCGCCACGACAGGCCGTGTCCGGCCCGGTTGAGCAGGACCAGTCCGACCAGCCACAGCACGGCGATCGCCGCGGAGGCGGGCGCCAGACGGCCGGCGTGCAGGCCGGGCGAGAGCTGGGTGCCCATGACGACCACGGCGAGGACGACGACGAGGGCGCCTTCGAGGACGAGCCGGAGGCTGGCGGCGAGCCGGGCCGGCGGGGCGCGCGGCCGTACCCCGGCGGCGTCCAGGACGGCCAACGACCGTCTGGATGGCGATGCCGCCGAGGATGTCGCCGACGGCGACGCCGAGTTGTCCGGACAGGGCCGCGCTGACGGTGACGGCGAACTCCGGCAGGTTGGTGGCGATCGCGAGCGGGACGAGCCCGCCGAGCGCGCCGCCGAGATGGAGACCTTCGGCGAGCACGTCGGTGGAGTCCGACAGTTGGACGCCCGCGTACCAGATGACGGCCGCACTGAGCAGGAACAACAGCAGCAGCACCGGTGAGCCCGGAGACCCCACGGCGCGGCGGGTACCCGATGCCGGCCGTCTGCTGCTTCCGGATGCGTGGGCGGCCCCGCGGCGGTTACCCGCCTGGTATGGCGAGACTGCATCTTCCGGGTCGGAAGGACCACCAGGACACCGACCAGGCCCCCGAGCCACCTCAGCCGCAGGAGGTCGGGCCGGGGCCCGAGGTCGAGCGACGGGCGCCCGACGCCCCCACGAAGCTGCCCGAACGGGCCTGGGGCGCGGTGTTCAAGGGGGCGCTGCGCGAGTTCACGGACGACGAACTGGCCGACCGCGCGGCGGCGTTGACGTACTACGGGGTGCTGTCGCTGTTCCCGGCGCTGCTGGTACTGGTGTCGCTGCTGGGCATCACCGGCAAGTCGGCCACCGACTCGGTGCTGAAGAACCTCCGGCAGCTCACCCCCGGTTCCGCCCGGGACATCATCACCCGGGCCGTGGAGCAGTTGCAGAACCACTCCGGCACCGGTTCGGTCATGGCGGTCGTCGGCATCCTGCTCGCGGTGTGGTCGGCGTCCGGGTATGTCGCCGCGTTCATCCGCTCGGCCAACAAGGTCTACGACATGCCCGAGGGCCGGCCGGTGTGGAAGATCCTGCCGGTGCGCCTCGGGCTGACGGTCGTGCTGATGGTGCTGGCCGTGATCAGCGCCCTGATCGTGGTCTTCACCGGCGTACTGGCCCGGCAGGCGGGGGCCGCGCTCGGCATCGGGGACACGGCGCTGACCGCGTGGTCGATCGCCAAGTGGCCCGTCCTGGTCGTTCTCGTCACGGTCATGATCGCGATCCTGTACTGGGCCGGCCCGAACGCGAAGGTCAAGGGGTTCCGCTGGATCACCCCCGGCAGCTTCCTCGCCCTGGTGATCTGGATGATCGCCTCCGCCGGCTTCGCGATCTACGTCGCGAACTTCGCGTCGTACAACAAGACCTACGGCACCATGGCCGGCGTCATCGTGTTCCTGGTCTGGCTGTGGATCAGCAACCTCGCGATCCTGCTCGGCCTGGAGTTCGACGCGGAGACGGTACGGCAGCGGGCGATCGCCGGGGGCCTGCCGCCGGACCAGGAGCCCTACACCGAGCCGCGCGACACACGGAAGTGGGACGAGGCGGACCTGCGCCGGCTGGAGGAGTCGTGACGCGTCCGGGCCCGTTCAGGCCTGCTGCTCCGGGCGGCGCAGCACCGGGCGCAGGGTCTCGATGACGTTCGGGTCGTCCACCGTGGAGGGGATGGGCTCGTCGAGGCCGTCAGCGATGCCGCGCATCGTCTTGCGCAGGATCTTCCCGGAGCGGGTCTTGGGCAGGGCCGGTACGACGGCGACGTCCTTGAGGGAGGCGACGGCGCCGATCCGTTCGCGGACGAGCCGGACGAGTTCGGCCTCGACCTCGGCGCTTTCGCGGACGGTGCCCGCCTTCAGGACGACCAGGCCGCGCGGCACCTGTCCCTTCAGGGTGTCGGCGACGCCGATCACGGCGCACTCGGCGACGTCGGGGTGGGTGGCCAGGACCTCTTCCATGCTGCCGGTGGACAGCCGGTGTCCGGCGACGTTGATGACGTCGTCGGTGCGGCCCATGACGTACACGTAGCCGTCCTCGTCGATGTGCCCGCTGTCGCCGGTGAGGTAGTAGCCGTCGTAGGCCGAGAGGTAGGAGCCGACGAAGCGGGCGTCGTCGTTCCAGAGGGTGGGCAGCGCACCGGGCGGCAGCGGAAGCCGTACGACGATCGCGCCGTCGGTCCCGGGCGGCACGGGCTGCCCGGAGGGGTCCAGGACGCGGACGTCCCAGCCGGGCAGGGGCCGGGTGGGCGAGCCGGGCCTGACGGGCGCGGCCTCGATGCCGACCGGGTTGGCGACGATGGGCCAGCCGGTCTCGGTCTGCCACCAGTGGTCGATCACCGGGATGTCGAGCAGGGCGCTCGCCCAGTGGTAGGTCTCGGGGTCCAGACGCTCTCCGGCGAGGAAGAGGTAGCGCAGACGGGAGAGGTCGTACCCGGCGGCGAGGGTGCCTTTCGGGTCCTCCTTCCGGATGGCGCGGAAGGCGGTGGGCGCGGTGAACATGGTCTTGACGCCGTACTCGGCGGCGACGCGCCAGAACTGGCCCGCGTCCGGCGTGCCGACCGGCTTGCCCTCGTACAGCACGGTCGTGGCACCGGCCAGGAGCGGTCCGTAGACGATGTACGAGTGCCCGACGACCCAGCCCACGTCGGAACCGGTGAACATGGTCTCGCCCGCGCCGACGTCGTAGACGGCGCCCATCGACCAGAGCAGGGCCACCGCGTAGCCGCCGCAGTCGCGGACGACTCCCTTGGGTTTCCCGGTCGTGCCGGACGTGTAGAGGATGTAGAGCGGGTCCGTCGCGGCCACCGGCACACAGGGGGCCGCGGGCGCGGTGGCGACCAGGTCGGCCCAGTCCAGGTCGTCCGGCCCCAACTCGGCCCGCTCCTGCGGCCGTTGCACGATCACCCGCTTCTCGGGCCGGTGCCCGGCGAGTTCGATCGCCTGGTCCAGGAGCGGCTTGTAGGGGATGAGACGCCTGCCCTCGATGCCGCAGGAGGCGGAGACGACCACCTTCGGGGCCGCGTCGTCGATGCGGACGGCGAGTTCGGGCGGGGCGAAGCCGCCGAAGACGACCGAGTGGACGGCGCCGATACGGGCGCAGGCCAGCATCGCGACGGCCGCCTCGGGGATCATCGGCATGTAGATGACCACCCGGTCGCCCCGGCCCACGCCGAGCCCGGTGAGGGCGCCGGCGAACGCGGCCACCTCGTCCCGGAGTCGGGCGTAGGTGTAGGTGCGCCGGGTGCCGGTCACCGGGGAGTCGTACACGAGCGCGGGCTGCTCGCCGCGGCCGGCCTCGACATGCCGGTCGACGGCGTTGTAACAGACGTTGAGCCGCCCGTCCGGATACCACCGGTGGAAGGGAGCGCGCGAGGAATCCAGGGCGCGGGTGGGCGCCGCCTCCCAGTCGACGGCCTCGGCCGCCCGCAGCCAGAAGGTCTCCGGGTCCTCGGCGGCGGCGCGGAAGACAGTCTCGTAACGTCCCATCGGCGCTCTCCTTCACCGGTCGTGCGGTGGCCGGTCCGCCACCGTCTCACAGGTTGATCATGTGTCCCGCCAGACCGTGGACGGCTTCCTTGACGGCCTCGCCCAGGGTGGGGTGGGCGTGGACGTTGCGGGCCACCTCGTGGACGGTCAGGTCCCACTGCTGGGCCAGGGTCAGCTCGGGCAGCAGCTCGGTGACGTCGGGGCCGATGAGGTGGCCGCCGAGGAGTTCGCCGTACTGGGCGTCGCTGATCAGCTTCACGAAACCGGTGGCGTCGCCCAGGCCGTGCGACTTGCCGTTGGCGGTGAAGGGGAACTTCGCCACCTTCACGTCGTGGCCGAGCTCGCGGGCCTGGGCCTCGGTGTAGCCGAAGCTGGCGATCTGGGGCTGGCAGTAGGTGGCGCGCGGGATCATGACGTAGTCCAGCTCCATCGTCTCCGCGTCGGCGATGGTCTCGGCGGCGATGACGCCCATCGCCTCGGCGGCGTGCGCGAGCATCAGCTTGGCCGTCACGTCGCCGATGGCGAACAGGTGGGGCACGGAGGTACGGCAGCGGCCGTCGACGTCGATCGCGCCGCGCTCGGTGACCTTCACGCCGGTGTTCTCCAGGCCGTAGCCCTCGATGTTCGGCTGGAAACCGATCGCCTGCAGCACCTTGTCGGCCTCCAGCACCTGCTGGGAGCCGTCCTTGGCGGTGACGGTGACGCGGACCTGCGGCCCGGACTCGTCGATGGCGTCGACGCGGGTGGAGGTGAGGACGTCGATGCCCAGCCGGCGGTACTGCTTGGCGAGTTCGGCGGAGACCTCGGCGTCCTCCAGGGGCGCCACGCGGTCCAGGAACTCGACGATCGTCACCTTCACGCCGTAGTTGTGCAGCACGTAGGCGAACTCGACGCCGATCGCGCCGGCGCCCGCGATGACGATGGACCGCGGGAGGTCCTCGGCGAGGATCTGCTCCTCGAACGTCACCACGCGGGCGCTGCGCTTGGTGCCGGGCAGCAGCTTCGGGGTGGCGCCGGTGGCGATGACGCAGTGGTCGAAGCGGATGGTGCGCCTCTCGCCGTCGTAACCGGCCACCTGCAGGGTGTGCGGGTCCAGGAAGGTGCCGCGGCCGTCGAACTCGGTGATCTTGTTCTTCTTCATCAGGTAGTGGACGCCCTTGACCCGGCCGTCGGCGACCTTGCGGCTGCGGCGGAACGCCTCGCCGTAGTCGAAGCTGACCTGGCCGTCCACCTTGATGCCGAAGGTCTTCGCCTCGCGCGTGAAGATGTGCGCCAGCTCCGCGTTGCGCAGCAGGGCCTTGCTGGGGATGCAGCCGACGTTCAGACAGACGCCGCCCCAGTACTTCTCCTCCACGACGGCCACGCGCTTGCCCAGTTGGGCGGCGCGAACGGCGGCGACGTATCCGCCGGGGCCGGCTCCGAGGACCACGACGTCGAAGTGCTCGCCCTGCTCGTCCATGACGTTCCTCTCTCGCGGCTGCCGGCCTGGTCCCCGGTACAGCTTCCCCGTGACTCACCTGGGCCGCACCTTAGGACGCGGCCCCGTCCCGGGCGAACGTTTTCGGCGGCCGCGGCATGCCCGCCCGGCGCGTCGTCCTGGTCACTCCAGCAGGGCCAGAAGGGGGCGCGCGGGCAGCGGGTGACGGGTGTCGCCGTGCGGGCCGGTGGTCGTGGTGGCCGTCAGCAGCGAGTTGAGGACGGACTCCTCGACGGCGTCGAGGGCGGCGGTGAACAGCGGGTCGAGCACGTCGTCCGGCACGACGGCGGGCCCGGCGGGCGTGCCCAGCGGGTTGGTGCCGAACGCCAGCCCGTAGTCGCCGCTGCCGTGTCCGTACGCGGCCCCGACCCGGGCCAGCGCGTAGACGCAGCGGCGGGCCAGCCGGGTCAGCTGACGGGCGTCCAGGGGAGCGTCGGTGGCGGCCACCACCATGCACGAACCGGCCTGTGGATCGGGCCCCTCGGCGGGCAGTCCCACGTCGGCGGGCGTGACCGTGCGCCCCCGCACCCGCAGCGTGCCGCCGAAGTTGGCCTGTACGAGAACGCCGAGCGTGATCTCCCGGCCGGCGAGCGGCAGGCGCCGGGACGAGGTGCCGATGCCGGCCTTGAAGCCCAGGGCGGTCAGCCCGGTGCCCCCGCCGACACAGCCCTCGGCGACCGGCCCGTCCGACGCCGTGTCCAGCGCGGTGCGCACGTGCTCCTCGCGCACCGGGCGCGAGCGGATGTCCGACAGGAGCCCGTCGTTGCACTCCCCCACCACCGGGTTCAGGCTCCGTGCGTCCGCTCCCTCCGGCCGCTCCAGGATCCAGCCCACCAGGGCGTCCGCGGCCCGGAAGGCGGAGAGGGTCGAGGTGAGCAGGACGGGCGTCTCGAGCGCGCCGAGTTCGGCGATCTGGGTGGCGCCGATCAGCTTGCCGTAGCCGTTGCCCGCGAACACCCCGGCCGGCAGCGGACGGTCGGGGCCCACTGCGTCCGGCACGATCGCGGTGACCCCGCTGTGCACCCGTGGCGGACGGATCAGCGTGGTGTGCCCGACGCGGATGCCGGGCACGTCCGTGAGCGCGTTGTGCGGGCCGGTGGGCAGCTCGCCGACGGTGACGCCGAGATCGCGGGACCGGGGGCGGGCGGTGGGCGGTGGATGCATGGCCGGCACGGTATCCGCATCGACGGCCCGCTCGCTCCGGCCCGCCCCGACTCAGGGTCCCAGGGCCGACAGCGGGTCGTCGAACAGCGCGAGCCGGGCGGTGATGCGCTTGCCCACGGGCTCCCTCTTCGCCTCGAAGCCCTGCACCACCGCCAGCACGATCTCCAGACCGTGCTGCCCGACCCGTCCGGCGTCCGCGGCCCGGGCCACCGGAAGCACCGGGTCGGTGTCCCACACGCCGATCTCCAGCACGCTGTCCGCGATGCCCAGCTGCAGCAGGACCGGCCCCGGGGCGTACTTCAGGGCGTTGGTGACCAGCTCGCTGACCACCAGCTGCGCCAGGTCCACGGTGCGGGCCGACACGGGCAGCTCGTGCTCGGACTGAGCGCGGGCCAGGAACCTCGTCGCCTCGTTCCTGGCGTCGGCGATACAGCCTGCGGCCCCGTCCAAGGCCACGGTCACGTCGGCAGGTGCATCCGGCATCCGGGAACACTCCTCGGGCGGGACAGTCTCCTTGCCGACACAAGCAAGTACCCCGTTCATGGTCGCGCGACTACCCCGTGACGCGCGTACTACTCCTGTGTCACGGGCAACTCGTGCGCCGGGGCGTGCATCGTGTCGGCGGTCCCGGGGCAGCGTTGGCAACAGAGACGTGACACAGGCTCTCAGCCCCACCGAGTGCGCTAAGGACACCAGTGGCAGACAACAACGAAGCTGCGGGTCACGGCCGGCTGTCCGTGGTCCGCGACGATGTCGACGGCATCGCCGTCCTCGGCCTCCGCGGCGAGGTCGACTACCAGAGCGTGGGTGCCCTGAGCGAGGCCGTGCCCGAGCCGAGCGGTGACGGCCTGCGGATCGTCGTCGATCTGAGCGGGGTCACGTTCATGGACTCCAGCGGCGTCAACGCCCTGATCGCCGCCCACCGGACCACCCGGGCCGCGCAGGGGTGGCTCCGGCTCGCGGGGGCCCGGGGCGCGGTGCTGCGCACCGTGCAGCTGGTGGGTCTGGACGGCCTCGTGTCCTGTCACCCGACCGTCGAGGACGCCATGGCGGCGTGAGGGCCCGGCCGTGAGCGGGCCGGGCGCCGCGGAGCCACGGCCCGGCCCTCGCCCGGTCACGCCGTGCGCGGGTCGTGGGCCGCGTGATGTCCTGTTTGTGGTGCCTCTTCTCAGTGGTGCGCTTGTGGTGCCTCTCCTCAGTGGTGCCCCCTCCGCGGTGTGCTGCGTCCCCGCGGTGCTGCGTCCCTGCGGTGATTCGTCCCCGTGGTGATTCTCCGTGAGGGGGCATACGGGAAGGACACGCGGAACGGTCCGCGTGCCGCGGCCGGGCGAACGGCGGCCGGCGGCTCGATCGGCAGGAGGCAGGACGTGGCGGAGCCGGTGAACAGGCAGACCCGGCGGAAGCGGGCCGTACCCGCCCCCTCCGCCGAGCTGGCCGGGGCGCTGGAAGCCATCGGGACCGGCGCCTACGTGGTGGACGAGGAAGGCTGCATCATCGCCGTCAACGCCCGCACCGAGCGGCTGCTGGCGCGGTCCGCCGAAGACCTCCTCGGGCACGACGCGCACGATCTGCTGCATCGCGGGCCGCAGGGCCAGCTCCTGCCGAGGACGCAGTGCACCATGCGGCAGGCGTTCCACGCCAGACGCCCGGCCCAGGCCGACCAGGACCACTTCGCCCGGGGGGACGGCTCGCTGCTGCCCATCTCCTGGACTCTCGCCCCGTACGACGTCGACGGGGACGGCGACGACAGTGCCACGCTCGTCGTCTTCCACCCCGTCGAGCCCCCGCTGGAGACCGCCCCCGAGCCGGAGCCGGCGGCCGAGCCCATGCCGGAACTCGAACGGCTGGCCCTGCTGGCCGAGACCACGACCCGGCTCACCTCCACGCTCGACGCCGAGGAGACCCTGCGCCGGCTGGTCGAGCTGGTCGTGCCGCGGCTGGGCGACTGGGCGGTCGTCGACCTGATCAGCGAGCGTGACGAGGTGTGGCGCACCGTGGTGGCCCACGCCGAGGAGGGTGCGCTGAGCCACCGCGAGGACCTGCAGGGTCCGATGCCGCCGGTGCCGGAGTCGTCCCCCATGCCGCTGTCCCGGGCGCTGCGCGGTGTCGCCTCCACCCTGGCGGACCAGCAGACGTACCAGCAGCCCCCGGACGCGGGCATCGCGGTCGAGCAGCGCCGCCTGTTCGACGCCACCGGAATGCACTCCGCGGCCATCGCCCCCATCCGCAGCACGCGCGACGTGCTGGGCGCCCTGACCGTCGGCCGGGCCGAGAACCCCGTGCCGTTCGCCCCCACCGATCTGCCGCTGATCGAGGACATCGCCCGGCGTGCCGGACTCGCGCTGGACAACGCCCGTCTCTACCAGCGCCAGCGCAAGATCGCCGAGACCATGCAGAACCATCTGCTGCCCCAGATGCCCACCGTCAGGGACCTGGAGATGACGGTCCGCTACCTGCCCGCGCCCCACGCCTCGCAGGTCGGCGGTGACTGGTACGACGCCTTCTCGCTCTCCGACGGCTCCACGGCCCTCGCCGTCGGCGACGTCGTCGGACACGACCTGGAGGCCGCGGCCGGCATGGCGCAGCTGCGCAACATGCTGCGCGCCTACGCCTGGTCCCAACAGGAACCGCCCAGCCGGATCGTCGAGCGGCTCGACGAGGCGATCCAGCACATCACCGACGTCTCCATGGCCACCGTGGTCCTCGCCCGGATCGAGGCCGAGGACCAGGGCCACTGGCGGCTGTCCTGGACCAACGCGGGCCACCCCCCGCCCTTGCTGATCAGCCGCGACGGACTGACCCAGTACCTCACCGCGGGCCACGGCATCCTGCTGGGGACGGGGGCCCGCACCACCCGCCCCGACGCCGGCGTCTCCCTGCCGCCCGGTTCCACCCTGGTGCTCTACACCGACGGTCTCGTCGAGGACCGCGGCCACACCCTGGACGCCGGCCTGAACAGGCTGCGCCGGCACGCCGCCGCCCTCGCCCACCGCCCGCTCGGGGCCTTCACGGACCAGCTGCTGCGTCGCGTCCGCCCCGCCGGGAACGACGACGACGTGGCGCTCCTGGCCCTGCGCACCCCGGACCGCTGACCGGGGCCCGGGGCCCGGTGTTTTCTGGCGAAGGAGCTGCTGCGGTGACCGGGGTGAGCGGGGGTCAGTCCCGCGCCACCACGCGCAGCGTCTTCACCGAGGGGTCGGCGGCGTCCGGGATCAGGACGCCGTGCTCGACGCCGCTGCGCAGGTAGTCGAGGACCGCGTCGGTGATGACCTCACCGGGGGCGATGGCCGGCACGCCCGGCGGGTAGGGGCTGATCATCTCGGCGGCGATACGGCCGGCGGCGCTCTCCGCGGGCACGTGGTCGACCTCGGCGAAGAACGCCTCCCGGGGCAGCATGGCCTGCTCCAGTTCCAGCGCGGAGGGCGCGGGCAGCCGCACCGGGGGCCGGCGCTCGATGGTGTCGGCGCCGTCGACGAGGGCGCGCAGGGCGTCCAGCAGCACCTTCTCGGTCTCGTCGTCGTCGGCGTGGGTGATGGAGGCGCTGAGGCGGCAGGTGTCGGAGCCGCCGACGTCCACATGGCGTTCGGCCCGCAGCCACTCGGCGGCCTGCATGCCGCTGATGCCGAGTTCCCGTACGTCGATCACGATCTTCAGGGGGTCGAAGTCGGCGGCCAGCCCCTCCTCCACGACCTCCTGTCCCATGGGCCTGAGGCCCGGCAGGTCACCGGCGGCCGAACGGACGCGTTCGGCGCGGCGCAGGGCGGCGTCCAGGAGTTCGTGCCCCTGCTCGACCATCTGGCGCCGCCAGCCGTCGAGGGTGGCGTACACCAGCGTGGAGGCACTGGTGGTGCCCAGCAGGTCCTCCCGCTGCTTGAGCGCCTCCGGCGACACGCGGTCGTACTGGACGTGGAAGACGGAGCTCTGCTCGATCGCGCCGCCCATCTTGTGCACGCTGGTGAGGACCAGGTCCGCCTCGGCGTCCATGCCCCAGGCGGGCAGCTCGGGGTGGAAGGGCAGATGGGCGCCCCAGGCCTCGTCGACGATGAGCGGGACGCCGAACTCGTGGCAGACCCGGGCCACGCCCCGGATGTCGGCGCAGGTCCCCCAGTCGGTGGGCGTGATCAGCAGCATGCCCTTGGCGTCGGGGTGTTCCTCGAGGCGGCGGCGTACGTCGTCGGGCTCCGGGGGGTGGGCGATGTGCCGCTCCTCGTCGAACTTGGGGTGGACCCAGATCGGTTCGACCCCGTTGACGACGACGGCGGAGATCACCGACTTGTGCGCGTTGCGGGAGATCAGCAGCTTCTCGCCGGGACCGGCCACGGCCAGCATGGCGGTCTTGACCGACAGGGAGCTGCCGCACGTGGAGAAGAACGCCTGCTCGGCGCCGACCGCGTCCGCCATCAGCTCCTGGGCCTGGCTCAGCACGCCCTGGGACTGGCGGCGGTCGTCGAGTCCGTTGAGGGAGAGGACGTCCGAGCGGAACACGTCGAGGCCGACGATCTCCACCACGCGCGGGTCGGCGCCACGGCCCTGCTTGTGACCGGGCGGCCCGAAGACGACGTCTCCGCGGCGCCGGAAGTCCTCGAGAGCCTCCAGCACGGGCACCCGTGAGTGATCCATGGTTCCTCCCACGTCCCTTCCCGAGTCCGGGCATCGTGCCGGACGGGCGCGCGGTTCTCGCGCTCTGAGCTTCCGTGTTGACCACGTGGGCGTGCTCAAACGCCGCGCAGCTCGCGCGACAGGCCGGGACGGGAGGCCGCCGCACCGGTGACCGGGGGCGCGGCCGCATCCCGTCCGGCCCCTCCCGGTCGCGGACCGCGGTCGCCGCGCTCGCCGCGGGTTTCGTCGATCAGCATGTCCACACAGGCCGGCAGGCCCTCCGCCTGGGCCGTACGGCGTATCCGGCGAGCGGCGCTGCCCTCGGCCAGGGCCTGCTCGGTCAGCTCGGAGACGGTCTGCCAGTCGCCGTGGGCCTCGAGCGCGGGACGCAGCCGGGTGAGCAGCTTACGGACGACCTGTGCGGCGGGGGCGTCCCGATGGGTCTCGGGGTCCACCAGGGCGCCTTCGAGGCCCGAGCGGGCGGCCCGCCACGACGCGCCGCGCAACCACTCCTGGCGGCCTTCGCAGGGCGTCGTACCCGCCCCGCGGTGTTCCAGGACGTCGGTCACCAGGGCGCGGAACAGGCCTGCGACGAGTACGACGCTCTCGACCCGCGGGCAGGCGTCGCAGATGCGCAGTTCCAGCGTCCGCAGGTGCGCTGAGGGCCGTACGTCGTAATAGATCATGCCCGGGTCGCTGATGATCCCGGACCGTACGAGGTCGTCCACCGCGGCGTCGTACGCGGCCGCGCTGGAGAAACAGCCCACCGGGCCCGCGGTCGGCCAGCGCTGCCACAGCAGGGTGCGCCAGCTGGCGTAGCCGGTGTCGGTCCCCTGCCAGTAGGGCGAGCTGGCGGACAGTGCCAGCAGCACGGCCAGCCAGGGCGAGAGCGCGCACATGACCGTCACGGCGGTGTCGCGGTCGGGTACGTCCACATGGATCTGCGCGCTGCAGATGAGCTGCTCGTCGGCGACCCGGCGGTACTCCTCGACCATGTGGCGGTAGCGCGCGTCGTCGGTGGGGTGCCCGGAGGCTGCGGGGGCCAGGGGTGCCGTGCCCGCCGCCAGCACCGCGAGCCCGAGGGAGGACGCGGCGGCGTCCAGCCGCCGTCTCGTCTGTGCCAGGTCGGTGTGGAGGTCGTCGAGGGTGGCGTGCACTCCGGTGTTCGTCTCCACGATGGACTGGTGCAGTTCCGCGGTGAAGGTCCGCCGGGGCAGCAGCCGCAGCAGTTCGTCGGCGCGCGGCACGACCAGTCCGCTGTCCGCCGCCAGGAGGTGGAACTCCTCCTCCGCTCCGATGCGTATGTTCACGGCACTCCTCGAGGTACTCCGGCCGCTGCCTCCCAGGTGCCCAACCCGCCGATCGATAAGCCCGAAATGTGCGCTTGACGGGCCTGTTTCACGCGGCTCGCTGGGAGGCGGCGGCGTCCGGGCGCAGGTCGTCCAGGGTCAGCGGGTGGGCCGGGGGGTCGGGCAGGGCGAGGTGATGGGTGGTGTGCAGGTCGGGGCCGACGTGGAGGAGCTCGCCGGGGCGGAGGGGACGCCAGTGGGGGTGGTCGTCCATGCGTTCGCTGGCGACGACGACCGCGGGGTGGCCGGCCAGGTGCTGGGAATGGACGCGGATGCGGCCGTGCGAGCCGCTGTGGTCCAGGTGCCGGTCGCCGTGCAGGCCGCCGGCCGGGCGCTCGAGGACGTACAGCTCGTGGGTGTCCGGGTAGCGCAGGGCCCAGAGTTCGTCGCGGGTGACGAGGACCAGGTTGAGGGCGTAGACGGGCAGGTTCCGGGCGATCCAGCGCGCGGCGTGCTCGATGCCGGCGGTGATGTCACCGTCGCGGCTGCGGGTCTCCCGGGTGATCAGGGCGAAGAACCGCTCGGAGTCGGTGTCGCCCGCGACCAGCGACCGGTCGTCGCCCAGGTGTGCGTCGAGGTCGTCGAGTCCCTCGACGACCCCGTTGTGCGCGAACAGGCGCCCGTCCTGCTGGAAGGGGTGCGTGTTGCGGGCCTCCAGGTTGCCGGTGGAGGCGAAGCGCACATGGGCGAGGAAGGTGGCGGACCGCACCTGCCGGGCCTCCTGGGCGAAGGCGCGGTCCCGGTAGGCGGCGATGGGGGCCTTGTCGACGTGCGGGGCGCCGCCCGCGTCGAAGTAGCCCAGGCCGGTGCCGTCGGGGTCGTGATGGCTCTGCCGGCTGAGACTGTCAGGGGCGTCGAGAAGCCAGAACGTGGCGTGGGTGCGCTCCGGAGCGCTGCTGAGACCGAACAGACGGCACACGGGATGCCTCCTTGGTCGGCGTTCGCCGGTCGGTGGCGGCAGGAGCTGTCCAGTACGGACAGGATGCGCCACGGATCCCGCCCGAGCAGGTCGAGGGCGCCCCGGGCACGCGCCCCGCCGTCGGACGGACTGCCGCACACGACCGAACCGCTCGCGCTGGTCGCGGGGTTCTTCCCGTACGCCGCCCCGCGCCGCCGACACGACCCGGCCCCGGCGCCCGCCCGGGCCGGCTTCTTCCCACCAGATCCGGTACGGCGTGGACGTCACCCCCTACTGAGCGTCGCATGTGGCGCATATGACGAAACGAGCGGTTGACCGGGCCAGCCGGGGCACTCGCCGACCGTCAGGAGATTCCGGAACGTGGAGGGACATCATGAGCACGTCCACGCGAAGCGCCGGTGAGGGGCCGGGGACCCAGAGACTCCTCGGCATCTATCTCAACGATCACCTGGCGGGTGCGACGGCCGGCGCCGAGCTGGTGCGCCGGATGGTCCAGGAACACGGTGATTCCGTCTTCGGAGACGACCTGCGGGATCTGGCGGCGCAGATCTCCCAGGACCGGCGGACCCTGCTGCGGTTGATGGCGGACCTGCGCTTTCCCGTGCGGCGGTACAAGGTCTACGGGGCGTGGCTGGGTGAGAAGCTCGCGCGGGCGAAGCCCAACGGCCGTCTGGTGCGCCGCTCCGGGCTCAGCGTGCTGGCCGAGCTGGAGGCGATGCGGTCGGGCGTGGCCGGCAAGGCACTGCTGTGGCGCTCCCTGCTCGCCGCCTCCGCGCGGGACACCCGCCTCGACCCGGCGCGGGTGGAGGAGCTGCTGGGGCGGGCGGAACGGCAGATCGAGGTCCTGGACGCCCTGCACACCAGGGCCGGCACGGCGCTGTTCGGCGCCGAGCGGGTGTCCTCGGGAGCCGCGTGACACGGTGGCGCCGAGCGAGGCTCCTCACGCCCCGAGGTGGGCCACCATCGTGTTCAACGTGCCGGCCAGCACGTCCAGTTCGCGCTCCGACGGGGAGTCCGTGCCGATCCGGTCGGCGAGTTCCGCGCCGGACATGACCTCGACGGCGCCCGCGTACCAGTCCGTGTTCCGTTCCGCGGCGGCGATCACCCGGGCCCGGCCCTCCAGGAGCACCAGCGTGGCGGAGTCCTCGCGTGCCGCGAGGAGTTCCCGGACATGGTCACGGGTGACCGGCCCGGACGCATCGGGCCGCCGCGTGCCCTCCGGTCCCGTCCGGGGTCGTGGGTCCTCCTCCGACTCGTCGTCGTCGCGTTCGCCCTCCGCCTGGGAGGGAGTCGTACGAGGCGGCTCGGGACGGTCCTCTGCGGAACCTGTCGGCATGTCGTCGTCCCGGTCGCCCTCGGCCTGGGACGGTGTGTACTCGCTCATCGGGGGCCTCTGCAGGATCATCCGGCGCTGACGGCGGGCCGATCCGCCGGGCACGAGCACTCCGAGACGGGTGCCCGACCGCGCGGGGGCGGCGACGTGCGGATCCTCCCGTGGGCGTGCCGGGTGCCCGCCGCGCCGTCGGCCAAACGGAGCGGCGGCCGCCGCGGGCTCGCCGCCCCGGGACCGGCACGTCGCCGCCGCGTCGCCGTGCCCGTGACGGCCCGATGATGCCGGCCCTCAGCGTCGCCCGGCGCGCACGGCTCCGCTTCGAGGGCTGGATCGACGCTCGTGCCGGACAGCCCGTGACGAACGTTCGCGGTGGCTTCGGCGTCTGAGAAGCGGGCGGCGCGGGGAGCGCCGGGCCGTACGAAGGAGGCGCCGATGGTCCGAGCTGCTGGCCGCCGTGCCCGTACCGCGTCCGCGGCCGTCTGTCTGGCGCTCGCGGTCGTCGGCTGTTCCGGACCGGACATCCGCAGCGGTGCGCCCCCGCTGAAGCTGTGCGGGGTCACGTTCTGGAGCGGCGCGGAGGGTATTGGGGCGACCCGGCTGACCACGTCCACCCGGGGCATGCCGGCCGCTCCGGCCGCCTCCCGGCTTCCCGCGTCCGCCGCGCGGCACGACGGCGGTCCGCCGCCGCGGGTCGTCTCCGTCTCCGCCGACTGCTCCCACGGCCGTACCGTCGTCGTCTCCCCCGCCGCCTCCGTGCGGGTGCGGACTGTGGCGAAGGACGGCGCCGGTCGCGTCCTCGCACTCTCCCTCGTCCCGGCGAGGCCCGGCGCGTCGGTGCAGGTGCACGTCTACGCCTACGCCGGTGCGCGCCCGGCCGGCCAGGTGCTCACCGTCGTACCCTGACGGGACGGGACCGACACCGGGGCCGCCGCACACGGCTCGGCTCTCGCGCACAGCGGTCTGGCATACCGTACGGGGAGATCATCACCTGCCCGGGAGTTCGCATGGCCGCCGACAGCCGACGACGGAAGAGACCCGACGAAGTCCTCGACGCCATCGAGCCGCCGGGCAACGCCGAAGTGGTCGTGGGCGCGCTCGCCGCGACGCTCCTGGTGGAGTTCCTCAGTTCCCTGTCGGGGACCGAGGTGTGGATCCTCGTGCTCCTTGTGTTCCTGCCGAGCACGGCGTCCGCGCTGTGCACGGTCCGGCAGACCGGGTTCGTGGCCGCGTGGACCGCCGTCATCGTCACCGTCACCACCATCCTGCGGGCGCCCACCGGCGGGCACTGGCTGGACCGGACGCTGTTGGTCCTGTTCACCCTCGCCCTGGGGGCGACCTCGGTGTACGCCTGCCACCGCCGTATCCGGCGCGAGGCCGAGATGCTGCGGCTGCGGTCGACGGCCGCGGCCATGCAGCGGCACATCCTGCATCCGCTGCCGCTGCTGACCGAGGACGTCCTGGTCAACGGCGTCTACGAGCCGCTCCAGGAGGACCGGCTGGTCGGCGGCGACATCTACGACGTCGTCGACTCGCCCTTCGGCACCCGGGTGCTCATCGGCGATGTGCAGGGCAAGGGGCTGGCGGCCGTGGGTGCGGCGTTCGCCGTGATCGGCGCCTTCCGCGAGGCGGCCCACCGGGAGCCCACGCTGACGGCGCTCGTCGACGCCCTGGACGCCTCGGTCGTACGGCACAACTCCTATGCGGCGCACACCGGGGACGACGAGCGCTTCGTCACCGCGCTGATCATCGGGGTGGACGTGGACACCGAGGTGCAGGCCGTCAACTGCGGGCACGTCCCGCCGTACGTGGTGCACGAGGGCGCGGTCGCGCAGCCGCCGGTGGAGACCGGTGTCCCGCTGGGACTGGCGGAACTCGCCGACGAGCCCACCACCGTGAGCTGGTTCGACTTCCCGGAGGGCGCGACGCTGCTGCTGAGCACCGACGGGCTCACCGAGACCCGGGCGGCGGACGGCACGTTCTACCCGGTCGAGGAGCGTCTGGCCAAACAGCTGGACCTCTCCCCCACCGCTCTGCCGCAGGCCCTGTACGAGGACGCCCGGGCGTTCGCGGGCGAGGGCGGCCAGCACGACGACATCGCCGTCCTGACCGTCCGCCGGTCGCCGCGACTGTGAGCATCCCGAACTGATGGGCGGGGGGCGGTGGTTCGGCCATAGGTTGGGGCGTGCGCGATCCATGCCCCGGCTGAAGGACGGACATCGCCCATGACCGACTCCGCCATCGACACCTCGGTGCCGCACTCCGCCCGCATCTGGAACTACTGGCTCGGCGGCACCGACAACCACCCCGTCGACCGGGCGGCCGGCGACGCGTACACCGCCGTCTTCCCCGGCATCGTCACCATCGCCCGCGGCAGCCGCGCCTTTCTGCGCCGGGCCGTCACCCACCTGGTCGCCGAGGCGGGCATCCGGCAGTTCCTGGACGTCGGCACGGGCCTGCCGACCGCGCAGAACACCCACGAGGTCGCCCAGCGGATCGCGCCGGAGTCCCGGATCGTGTACGTCGACAACGACCCGATGGTGCTGGCCCACGCCCGGACCCTGCTCACCTCCACGCCCGAGGGCGCGACCGCCTATCTCCACGCCGACGTGACGGACCCGGACCGCGTCCTCGCGAGCGCAGCCGAGACGCTGGACCTCGGCCGGCCCACCGCGCTGGTCCTCAGCAACATCCTGGGCCACGTCGCCGACCACGAGGAGGCCCGCTCGCTGGTCAGCCGGCTGATGGCCGCGCTGCCGTCGGGAAGTTACCTGTGTGTCGACGACGGCTCGCGCGGTGTCGACCCGGTCTTCGAGCGGGCCCAGGACGCCTACAACGACAGTGGCGCCGTCCCCTACAACCTGCGCACCGTGGACGAGATCACCGCGTACTTCGACGGTCTGGAGCTCGTCGAGCCGGGCGTCGTCCCGGTCACCCGGTGGCGTCCGGAGCCGGGCGACCCGGCTCCGGACGTCGTGGCCGAACACGGCGGGCTGGCCCGGAAGCGGTAGCCCGCCGGCGTCACGGGCGGACCGTAAGCCAGTCCAGGGCCGCGACCCGGGGACCTCCCTTCGCGACGAGGTAGAGGTCGTGGGTCCCGGTCACGGTGCGGGGCAGCGTGACCGACTGTTCCTGCCAGGTGTCGGGGGAACCGGTCGAGCTCACGGGCAGGGTCCCGGCCAGGGGGCCGTGCGGACTGTCGAGACGGAGTTGGAGGGTGCAGCCGGCGGCACAGGTGGAGGCGAGGCGGACGGTGAGACGGGCGCCGTTCAGGCCGGCGTGCCGGTAGGCGATCCAGTCGCCGGGGGCCAGCACGTCGGTCGCGGCCGAGCCCTTCTCCACCCCGTGCGCCGAAGTCGCCTGCTCGGCCTGGAGGGTGGTGGAGGCGTCGGGGCCGTCGCCGTACAGGCGCAGGTCGTTGACGACCCAGGGGGCGGGGCCGCTCGCGGTGAGGGTGACGCGGACATAGCGGGCCGTGCGCGTCGGGAAGGCGGCGTCCTGGGTGAAGGAGCGGCCGGCGACGCGCGCGAGGGCCCCGCTCCAGTGGCTGCCGTCGCGGCTGACGGAGACCGTGAAACCGTAGGGCTGGCCGCTGGTGTCGCGTCCGGCGTCGAGGGAGAGCCGGTCGAACGTCTTCGTCTCGCCCAGGTCGACGGTCAGCGACTGGCCGGGAGTCTGCGAACTCGCCGCCGTCCATCGGGTGTTGATGTCACCGTCGACGGCGGCGGAGGCGTCGGTGCCGTCGCTCGCGGTGGCCGTCCAGTCGCCGTGCCGTACGCGCTGCCCGCAGCCGGGGAGGTCGCAGCCGGTGGACCAGATCGGTGCGCCGTACTCGTAGGCTCCGACGTCGGGGGCGGTGCCGCGTACGTCCGTGGTGACGCCGTCGACCGTCTCGCCCGCGTCGATGACGGGTGAGCCGGCGGTGGGCCACAGCTCGCCGTTGACGGCGTCGGTGTAACCGGGCTTGTCCGTGATGACGTTGGAGCGGACGACCGGCAGCGGATCGCCCTTCTGGGTCACGCTGACCGGCATCGGTCCCACGATGTTGCTGATGTACGACCCCGAGGCGTCCGTCGCTCCGCTCAGCTGGACCGAGGTGCCGTTGATGCCGACGCCGTAACTGGAGTTGTGGTCCTGGTTGGCGATGCTGGGACCGGTGTGGCCGTTGAAGAAGGTGCCCCGACTGCCGGTGTTCCAGGCGACGTCGTGGTGCAGGAGGAAGTGGCCGGAGTAGTTGTCGACGTAGAAGCCGACCTGCCCGTCGGCGTCGTGCGAGGTGTTGTGGTCGATGGAGGTGCCGGAGGCGTCGAGGCTGCAGCAGACGTAGAAGGGCGAGCCGTCGCGGGAGGTGCGCATGGCCTCCGACATGTCGTTGTATGCGATGCGGTTGCCGTGGAACTCGGTGCCGTTGAGCTGCCAGGCCGTGTCGATGGCGGCGCGTCCGGTGCGGCGGATCGTGTTGTGGGTGACCGTGTGGTCGTTGCCGTTGATCTCGATGCCGGGGGTGTAACTGCCCATCCAGCCGACGTCGTGGATGTAGTTGCCGGTGACCGTGTTGCCGGTGCCGCGCACCAGGACGCCGTCGCCGGCCGACTGGGAGATCTCGCTGTTCTTCAGGGTGTTGCCGGTGCCGAGGATCTGTACGCCCGAGTCGAGGATGCGGGAGGCGACGATGTGCCCCTCGAAGGGCGGGATCGCGAGGTCGCTGTCCGGGGGCATGGGGAGGGTGGAGAACTCGGAGATGTACGTGGCGTGCAGTGCGTCGACGACAACTCCCGTACTGGCCGGGCCCGTTCGCAGGGAGGTGCCCCACAGGTTCAGGCCGCGTACGGTGACGTGGGAGCTGCCCGTCAGGTCGACGCCCCACAGACGGTGCTTGGCGGTCACCGTGTGCCCGGCCATGCCGCCCTTGGGCGGGACCATGTAGAGACGGTGCGCGGTCTTGTCGTAGTACCACTCCCCCGGCTGGTCCAGGGCCGCCTTGGAGCCCACCAGGTAGTAGTTGCGGTAGTTCTGGTTGCCCATGCACAGCGGCGGGCATCGGTGGTTGCCGCCCCTGAAGTCCAGCTTGCCGGGCGCGGTGGCGGTGACCGTTCCGGTCTGCTGGGCCCAGGGGTTGGAGCCCGCCCACAGATGGACCGTGGCTCCGGTCCAGTCGGCGTCCGGCAGGTCGGTGTCGTCGATGTGCTGGTCGGTGGAGGTGGGGTCGGCCTCGGCCCAGGTGGTGTTCAGCGGATCCGGGCCGGAGTTGGGCCAACGCCCTTCCGCCGCCCGGTTGTTGTCCAGGAACACGGCGTTGAAGTCGGGGTCGGGCGGCAGGTCGGTGTCGGCGGCGACCAGTCCGTCGCCGGCGTCCTTCCAGCCGGTCACCTTCTCGGTTCCGTCGACGGTGACCGGGCCGTCGCCGTACGCGGCGAGGGTGATCGGCGCGTCCTCGGTGCCGGAGGGCGGGGTGACCTGCTCGCGGTAGGTGCCGTGGTGGATCAGACAGGTGTCCCCCGGGCGGACGCGGTCCAGACAGGCGCCGATGGTGCGCAGGGGGTTCGTCGGGGTCCCGTGCGCCTTGTCGTCGCCCCAGGGCGCCACCTGGTAGGTACGGGCGGGGCCCGCCGCCTGCGCCTGGACCGGGACGGCCAGGAGGGCGGTCACGGCGGCCAGGGTGAACAGATGCCTCGGTCTCATGTGCCGTCTCCCGTCGTGGGTCTCATGTCAGCCTTTCTCCGCTCCGGCGAGCAGTCCCCGTGCGCGGGAAGCGCTGAGCGAGCAGGAACCCCGCTACTGGCCCACCCGTCCGTCGACGCACTCCCGGAGCAGGTCGGCGTGGCCGCAGTGGCGGGCGTACTCCTCGATCCGGTGGACCAGCAGCTCCCGGACCGCGATCCGGTCCTTGCCCAGGCGCTCGCCCAGATCCGGGTGCGCGGCCAACGCGGCGTCCGTCGCGGCCTGTTCGCGCTCCATCGCGGCGTACGCCTCCTCGACCACGGCCTCGTCGGCGACGGCTCCGTCGAAGTCCCCGTCGGGGTCGCCGTACAGCTTCGGCAGCGGATCGCCCTCGGTGATCCAGTTGCGCCAGTCCCGCTCCGTCTCGGCGAGGTGACGGATCAGGCCGAGGAGCGACATCGTCGACGGCGGCACCGAGCGGCGGGCCAGTTGCTCCGCGTCCAGGCCCTCGCACTTCATCCGCAGGGTCAGTCGATAGTTCGTCAGGTAGTCCTGCAGCGTGGCGAGTTCGCCTTCCGGACTCAATCCCTCACGGGGGTCGTCGTCCGGATCGGCCCACATGTCGGGGTAGACCGTCGCCTGGCTCCATCGCGCGGGTTGCTCAGTCATGCGCCCCATGGTCGTCGGGGAACCCTGCGCCCACCAACGCATATACGGGCACCGGCCTTGCGTCGCCCACCCGGCCGACGGCGCGACTCATCTCGCCGCCGGCCGGGCCGGTGGTTCCGGTCAGCGGTAACAGGTGGTGATCCCCGGGCGCCACGGGCAGGCGATGCCCGCGAAACCGCCGTTGGCCACCACGTCGACGCTGAGCGTGGCTCCGCCGCGCAGCACCTTCTGGTCCTGGACGAGCCCGTCGGCGCCGTCCCGGATCGTCTGCACCAGCCACCGGCCCGCTCCGAGGGACAGCGGCACCTGCGCGGTGTGCGCGGCGCCCGCGTACACCCCGCCGATGAACCAGCGCTGTCCGCTGCGGCGGGCGAGGACCGCCTCCTGGCCGGGCTGTCCGGCGAGCAGCCGGGTGTCGTCCCAGGCGGCGGGGACCTGCTGGAGGAAGTCACGGGCGAGCGGCCGGGCGTCGTACGACTCGGGGGTGCCGGCGAACATCTGCAGGCCCGACTCGTAGGCGACGGTGAGGCCGACCTCGGCCGCGTCGGAGTTGGGGCGCTGGCCGACGCGCTGGAAGCCGCCGGGGGTGAAGTCCATGGAGCCGATGACGTTGCGGGTGAAGGGCAGGGTGGTGAGGTGGGTCGCGGTGTTGGTGCGCTTCTCCTCGCCGCCGACGCCCTCCATGGTCATGACCTGCGGCCAGGTGCGCTGGATGCCCTTGGGGATGGTCGAGCCATGGAAGTCGATCATGAGGTGGTGGGCGGCGGTGTCCTTGAGGACGTCGTCGTACCACTGGAGCATGGACTGCGCCTCGGAGTTCATGAAGTCGATCTTGACGCCCTTGACGCCCCAGCGTTCCAGGGTGGGCAGCCACTGGGCGCGCTGCTCGGCCGTGGCGAGGTCGCGCTGGTGGATCCAGACGACGACGCCGACGCCCTTGGCGCGGGCGTAGTCGACGAGTTGGGGCATCCAGCTGTCGGTCTGCCAGTTCGGGTCGGTGGTGTCCCACGCGTCGCTCTTGAAGTACCAGCCGGCGTCGACGGCCTCGTAGGGCCAGTGCCGTGCGGCCGCGTAGTCGACGTACGCCTTCTGCGCCTCCAGGCTCTGCCCGGCCTCACGGCCGCCCGCCAGCCAGGTCCACAGGACGGTGCCGGGGCGGATCCAGGAGGTGTCGGCGACCTTGGAGGAGGGGGCGAGGTCGTCGGTGAAGGTGGAGCGGGTGACGGTGGCCAGGTCGCCGGTGATCATGGCCCGCCAGGGGGTGGTGAGCGGCCCTGTGGTGTGGACCCGGTCGTCGGCGAGCTTGATCCGGTAGGTGGCGGTGCCCTGGTCGTGGGCGAGCCGGGCACCGGAGTAACGGCCGGTCAGATCGGACTCGGCGAGCAGGGTGTAGCCGCCGGCGGTGGAGAAGAGGGCCTGGTCGGAGTACTCGCCGGTGGGGGCCGTGGCGGCGGTGTACTGGTTGAACGGGCCCTCGTTGTCGACCCGGTAGGCGCCGAGCCAGGCGCTCGCGTCCGGGGGGAGGTTGAAGGCGGAGGTCTCGCCGAGGACGTCGCCGTGTGCGGCGGGCAGGACGTAGCGGTAGGCGATGCCGTCGGCCGACGCGCGCACGACGAGGTCGAGGCGGGCGCCGGCGGGCGTGGCGAAGGACAGCCGGGTCTCGTTCATCCGGACCCGGCGGTCCAGGCGCTTGCCGGACTTGGTCCGGTAGTGCTCGTCGACCAGCCGGTCGGTGCGGCGCAGGAAGCGCAAGTCCTTGGAGAAGTCGCCCTGTTCGGTGACGATGCCGACAGGCGAGGGCTCGATGACCGTACGGCCCTCGCGGGACACGGACAGGCTCAGCGCGCCGGTGGAGTCGTCGAGGGACACCCGTGCGCGGGGTGCGTCGTGCGCGGTGACGGACAGGGACCAGACATGGGCGCGCTGTGCGGTGTCCTGCTCCGCCCGCGCGGGCGCGGTCAGGCACAGGGCGGCCGCCAGGCCGGCGCACAGTGCCGTGACCGTCGTTCTCAACCGCAGCGGCAAGCGCTTCCCCGGCTGCGAGGTCATCATCGTCCTCCAGACTGACGGCTCATGAATACATCGGGTGTATCAGCTGCATCGGCGAACCTAGGCTGACTCCATTTCACCTGTCAACGGCCGCAACGAGAACGACAGTTGTCCACTACCGCGTGATTACAGGCGGATTCGCACGTCAGTCACATCCACAACCACTGTCCAACATCTTGACTCCTCCGATGTATTGCGGTTGCCTGCGTGCGACTCCGACCGGAAGGACTGCACGGTATGCGCACGTTCACGATCCGGTACCTGCTCGCGGCTCTGGCCGCCGCACTGACTTTGGCCCTTGTGCCGCTCACGGCGAGCGCGGCCGCGCCGGACCGGCACAGACCCGACAGGCCCGACAGGCCCGCCTGGACCGGCACGTGGGAGGCGGCCGCCGCCGGCACCGTCGACGAACTGATCCGGCACGGTGGCGTCTTCGACGCGGTGGTGGACTTCGACGCCGTGGTCCGCGATCCCACCGCGCCCGACCGGATCCTGCCGGCCTACGACTCCGGAGACCATCTGCACTTCAACGACGCCGGGTTGCGGGCGATGGCCGACGCGGTCGACCTCAACTCCCTCACCGGAAAGGTCACTCGATGAACAGGAGAACTGTCTTACGGGCCGGCACGGGCCTGCTCGCCGGGGGCGCCGCGCTCGCCCTGCCGTCCGTCGCGCGTGCCACCGCGGCCGCCGACCCGACCGACGGCTGGACGCAGACGTCGTTCGACTACAGCTGGCAGAAGCCCTGGAACCTCGACCTGGCCGACCGGCACAGCTACAGCGGCGGGGTACACCGGATGTGGGTGTACGCCACCGACGAGCCCTTCGAGGAGGGCAGTTCGACCGACCCGCGCACCGAGATGCGGTGGAAGGTCGACTACACCACGGGCAGCCACATGTGGGACGCCGACGTGTACCTCCCGTCCGGCACGGACGGCGCCTCCTTCGTGCAGATCCTGCGCAGCGTCCACCCCTCGGGCACCCCCGCCACCGACATCATGCTCAACGCCTATGACACGAACGGCGGAACGGTACGGCGCTACGACGGCACGGTGCTCAGGACGGGCGTGTACGACACCTGGTTCAACGTGAAGATCGCCCACCTGGCGAGCAGCGGGACCGGCACGGTCAGGGTCTACCTCGACGACTCCCTCGTGCTGACCGTCGCCGACCGGGGTCCCGCCACCCGCTATTTCAAGAACGGCGTCTACAACCACGGCTCCGGCCGCGCGGAGGCCCGCTTCCGCAACCTCCGCTACTGGACGCGGTGAACCGAACGGCCCGTGGCACGATGGGGTCGTGCCGAGCCGGTCGGAGTCCATCGAGCTGAGCGAGCGGGAACTCCGTGAGATCGCGGGGTACGCGGCCGGCTGTGCGCGCAGGGTGCTCCCGCTCTACGAACAGCGCCGGCCGGCCGACACCCGCCCGCGCGAGGCGATCGCCGCGGCGGACGCCTTCGCCTCGGGCGGCCGTCGCACGGCGGCTCTGCGTCAGCACGCCTGGGCGGCGTTCAGAGCGGCGCGGGAAGCGGCGGCCGCGGAGCCGGCGGCCGCCGACGCGGCCCGGGCGGCGAGCCACGCGGCCGGCGCCGCGTTCCTGCATCCACTGGCCGACGCCCATCAGGTCAAGCACATCCTCGGTGCGGCGGCCCACGCGGTCCGGGCGGAGGAACTGGCCTGCGCGGACGGCCCGTTCTCCGCCGGGCCCGTTCTCGACCGGGCGCGCGAGGAGGCGCCGGAAGCCGTGACGGCGGTACTCGGCCGCCTGCCCGCCGCCCCTCCCGGCGGGGGACGCGTGGGAGAACTGATGCGCCTCCTGGACAGCGCGCTGCGCGGCTGAGGGCGATCGGGCACGTCGGCGACCGGCGTGGAAGTTCGTCGCCGTCGGCCTCGGCAACGACGTCCCGTTCCGGACGGAGTTCCTGCGCGCCCTCGCCGGGATCGACCCGGACATGGCCGTCAACATCGAGCACGAGGACGCCACCTGCTCCCGGGCCGAGGGACTCGCTCGTACCGTGAAGGTGCGCGTCGGGGCCCGAACTGGCGCAACAGCACGGCTGCTTCCACGCCCGCGCCGCCTGATCCGGGTGAACGGAAGGGATGCTGCGAAGGGGCGGTGAAAGTACGCGGCTTCGGTGACGACGGGCCGCCGGCGCGCTGGGACAGTGGCGGTGGTGGCCGTCGGCCCGTGAGTCGGCGAGGGACGACGGCCGCCTGGCCCGCCTCGCGGCCGGTGGGACGTGCGGTAGTGCGCCCCGGCTCGAAACCGGCCGCAGGGACGAGGGCCGGGAGCCCGGCGGGGGGGCGACCGGCCTCCGAAGGGCTCGGCCGGCTCAGCGGAAAGTCGTCCGGCTCAGCGGAGGGTCGTCCGGCGTTGCCGTACCGCGCCGAGCACGATGCCCGCCAGCAGGAGGACCACCCCTGCGGCCAGCCACAGCCAGGGGTTGTACTCGTCCACGCACGACTGGCTCGTGGACGTCGTCGTGCACACGTTGCCCGGGCCGCCGCGGTTGAGGAAGGCCACGTACAGCAGGGGCACCCCCAGCCCCGAGAGCAGCCCCGGCAGCCCGGCGAAGGAGCCGCGTCGGGTGGCCAGCAGGCCGGCCGCCACCAGGGCGAGGGGCAGCAGGTAGACGCCGATGCTGAGGATGGCGACAAGGCCGAGCGAGCCCAGGGCTCCCACGGCGAGCCAGGCGCAGAACCACGGCCGGCTGCTCGATCTCACGGGTCCTCCTCGACGTGGTCGCTGCTTTCCAGAGTGGCGCGTGGCCCCGCCAAGAGCCAGGCTCAGGAACCCTGTTGTGTGCGGCGCAGGACCAGGGAGACGAAGCCGAAGGTGTCCCGGTAGCCGCGCAGCCACTCCGAGCGGCGGGTGGCGGCCGTCCGCAGGACCTCCGGTCCGTCCGGGTCGTCCGGGTGGTCCAGGGCCCACTCGGCCAGGGAGCCCCAGCAGGCCCATTCGTAGGCGTCCAGTTCGGCTCGGGTGCTGATGTGGCCGTCGACGGGGGTCCAGCCGTCGGCCACGACACGGTCCACGGTGGTCGCGAGGTCGTCGAGGTCCCCGAGGACGCCGACCGCCTCCGGGGACGGGGGCCGCTCCCAGATCCCCTCCCCGATCAGGACCCGGCCGCCGGGGGCCAGGTGCCGCCGGGCTGCGGCGAGCGTCGGGAGCAGGCCGCCGAATGCGTGGGTGGCGCCGAAGCTGAGCACCACGTCGAACGGCTCCGGCGAGACGAACTCCTCGGCCTTCCGGTGGTGCAGGACGAGCCGGTCCCCGACGCCGAGCCCGTCCGCGGCCCGCCGCGCCCGCGCCAGGTCGTCGCCGGAGACGTCGACTCCTTCGGCATGGACGTCCGGCCGCGTGGCCAGGGCCCGCAACAGCCACTCCGCGCCGCCGCACCCCAGGTCGAGCACCCGCTCGTCGCCCCTGGGCAGCCCGCGGTCCAGCAGCCGCCGTACCGAGTCGTCGTCGAGCGGGGACTTTATGGGGTGCTGGGTGTGGGCGATCATGGACATGCGTTCACGGTTCACCGCCGCAGCCTGCCAACGACGGCGCCCCGCCCGCACCTGGTTTTGGCAGCACGGGCGGCGCGGGCGGCGCCGGCGACCGGGCTCCGCGGCTGCCCGCGGGCCGCTCCCCTCACGTCGAGAAGCGGGGCAGCCGCCGTCCCGGGCGCCCGGAGCGGGTGCGGCCGGGTTCGGCGCGGTAGCGGCGCGCGGGTGGGGGCACCGTACGCAGGGGTGGTCCGCCCCCGACGCCCCGCTCGGGTGACGGCGGGGCCGGTGGGCGTCCGCCGCCGCGTCTGCCGCGTGGGAGGCGCTGGGGCCAGCACAGGACGTAGGCGGCCGACCCCACGGTGAAGGCGAGGCGGATCAGACCCTGCGCGGAGGCCGAGGGGACCAGCAGGGCGCTGCCGTAGAGGGAGATCAGGGCGATCCAGCTGACCCAGGGGACCAGGCGCCGCTGGCCGATGGAGTCCCAGATCAGGGTGCCCAGCAGGACCGAGGCGTTGTAGTACGTGTACACGCTCGGGTCCAGGGCGATACGGGCGTCCGCGGAGAGCAGCACGACCGCCGGCCAGCGGCCCCGGCGCACGGCGAGGGCGCCCAGCGCCAGACCGAGCGCCATCTGGGCGGGGCGGTCCCACGAGGGGGTGACGGGATCGCGCACCCCGAACCAGCGCAGCGCGGAGGCGGGCTGGTTGGGGATGGTGAAGCGGGCCGCGGCCAGGGTCTCGGTGTGGGTGAGGTAGAAGGGCAGCCAGGCCGCCGCCACCAGGCCGAACAGCCAGGCGGCGGCGCGCGGCCACGCGGCGCGCGGCAGTGCCAGCAGCAGCGGCAGGAAGCCGACCGCCCAGGGTTTGCAGCCGACGGCGAGCGCGAGGAAGACGCCGACCGCGGTGGCCCTGCCGCGCACCAGGGCGCGCACGGCGAGCGTGGTGAAGAACAGCGCCAGGACGTCGTCGAGGTGGGCGAACCGCACCGAGACCTCCACCCACATGGGGATGAAGGCCGCCCCCGCGACCAGGACCCGCTGCTGGAGCCGACGGTGGTTGATCCCCGTGCCCCGGTAGTGGTCCGCGGCGGCCCTGCCGACCAGGACCAGCATGTACAGGCCCAGCACCGACATGAACAGGTCGGCGAGCTTCTCGCCGAGCTCGGGCGGGAACGGCGCGAACAGTCCGGCGACGACGAAGCTGACGGGGCCGATCTGCAGCTCGGGGTGGTTGGCGTAGAGGGCCAGGCCGCCGCCGGGCATCTGGTTGAACAGGAGCTGCTGGCCCGTGCGCAGATAGTGCCAGGACACGGCCTCGTGGCGTTCGGCGACGACGAACCAGACCGCTGTCCACAGGGTCAGCAGCAGGTTGTGCCACCGCACGAGGGGCCATCTGAGCCGGCCGGTCCGTTCCCCGTCGTCGAGCACGGGCACGGTCTCCGCCGTCTCCCGGTTCCGCACACCCTGTCCTTTCCCCTCCGTGCGCTTTCGGCGCCGGGACGGCCGAGGACGCGGTCCGCGCGGCCTCAACTGTGTAGAGGGGGTTCGGGGGTTGCTGGTTGCTCCTCGAAGGTCAACTCACCGCGACCCGTCCGGTGGAACCCGAACCGCGGAAATCCTCTCTACATGATGTAGTAGGGGAGGGTTTCCGCTGCCCGGACTCGAGGGGGCGTCCCGGCGGCGGAGAGGGTTGAGGAGGTGGCCGATGGCCGACACCCATGAGGCAGGTACGGGCATGGAAATCCGTCGCCGTCCGCCGTCCCGCCCTGCCGTGCCTCCCTCGCCGCCCGTCCCGGAGTCGGGCCCGCCGGCCACCGGGCCGGGGCAGCTGCACCGGGGCATGACCCTGCTGGCGACGATCAGCCTCTTCATCGGCACGCGCGACGCCTGGACCACCGCGATGGACTCGCATCCGGCCGTCGCCGGCGTCATCTCCGTCTGCTACGCCTCGATCCTGGTGTGCGGCGTCCTGAGCCTGCTCGTCCGCAGCCGCCGGGCGCTGGTCCGCGTCGACGTCCTGGTCCTGCTGACCGCCCTCACGCTCGTGGCCTGCGGTTACGTCCTCGATCACGCGGGCGCCGACGAAGGGGTGCTGACCGCCCAGGCCGCGAGCGAGATCCTGCGCGGCCATCCGGTCTACGGGCAGCCGTGGCCCTGGCTGTTCGACACACCGTCCGTCGGCGTCACCAAGACCATGTCGGGCGGCGCCGACTACACCTACGGCTATCCGCCGCTGACCGCGCTGCTCGCCGCGCCGGTGCACGCCGTCGTCCACTCGACGGCGGCCGCCACCCTGGTCACGACGGGCGCCCTGGCCGCCTCCTCGGTCCTGCTCTGGTTCCTGCTGCCGGTGCCCTGGCGGTCCGCGGCCACGGCCGTGTGCCTGGGCTTCGGCCTCCTGCCGCACTACGCGTACTCCGGTTACACGGCGATCACCGCGCTCGCCCTGCTCGTCCCGGTGGTGGTCCGCTGGCCGGACACCGGAGCGAGCGGCCGGCTGGGGCCGGGCGGGGTGCTGCGGGCGGCCTGTCTGGGTGCCGCCTGTGCCGCCCAGCAACTGGCGTGGTTCCTGCTCCCGTTCCTGCTGATCGGTCTGTACGCGGTCCGGCGCGGCGAACTCGGCCACCGCCGCGCCCTGGCGGTCACCGCCCGCTACACCGGCACCGCCGCGCTGAGCTGGGCCGCCATCAACGCCTACTTCGCCGTCCAGGGGTTCTCCGCCTGGCTGGAGGGCATCGTGCTGCCGCTCGGCCAGAAGGCGATCCTGCACGGCCAGGGGATGATGGGCATCTCCTACTACTTCACCGGGGGCAGCAGCCGCCTCGACTACTACTCCTACGGCAGCCTGCTGCTCCTGCTCGGGCTGCTGGTCGCCACGCTGCTGTTCGTACGGCGGCTCGGTCCCGCCCTGACCGTGCTGCCCTGGTGCGCGTTCTACCTGGCCACGCGGTCCCAGGACGGCTACTTCCTGCTGATGACGCCGCTGTGGCTGGCGGCCGTCGCCACCGTCCCGGCCGCCGCGTTCGCCACCGCCTGGCAGCCGCGGCTGCCCCGTGTCACCGGCCACCGCGCCAAGGGCTTCCTGGCCGCCGGTCTGCTCGTCCCGGCGCTCGTGTGCGTGACGATCGCCGCCGCGAGCCCGCCGCCCCTGCGGCTGAGCCTCGCCCCGCACTTCACCACGCACCGCTCGAGTCCCGGTGTCACTGCCGTGCGCGTGCACGCCGTCAACACCACGGGTACGACCCTCACCCCGCACTTCGCCGATCGCGTCGGCCAGGGTGCCTCCGACTGGTGGACCATCGCCTCCGGCCCCGCCGAACTGGCCCCCCACGCGTCCGCCGACTATCTCGTGGAGCCCCCCGGCGGATTCCTCCCGATGCCGGCCGACCAGCGTCCGCGCACCTACCTCATCGCGGTCACCGGCACCCCGATGACGATCACCACGGCCCGCGTCCCGTCCGCGCCGCAATCGCTCCGGCCGGCGGACTGACGGGCCGGGTCGATCCCGCCGGACGACGGCCTCGGCTCGGCGTCAGTACGACTGGAGTTCCACCAGGGTGCCGTCCGGTGTCCTGATGTGTGCGGTACGCGGGTTCGGGCCCCACTCGGGACGGTCCTGGGGCTCGGCGAGGACCCGGGCGCCGTGTCCGCCCAGGCGGCGTGCCGCGTCGTCGACGTCCTCGACGCGCAGCACGAGCATCGCGGTGTCCTGGCCGGGTGCGGCGGACGGCAGCTCCGCGGTCCCGACGACCTCCGCCATGGTCCCGCGGGAGTGCAGCACGAGCACGGCCTCGCCGCCCAGGTCCCAGTTGGCGTACCCGGGTTCGGGCACGACCTTGAAGGGCTCGACGCCCAGCAGGTCACGGAGCGCTTCGGTCCAGAACCGGGCCGCCGTGTCGAAGTCCTCGACGAGCAGCCGGGAACAGAGGGCGTCCATGACGGCGAGCCCGGTGCCCCGCGGGGTCAGTCCACGATCCAGCCGCGTTTGCGGACCAGGTCCACGACGCAGGCCCGGACCTCCTTGAGCTGGGCGACGGTCAGGCTTCCGGCGTGTTCCAGGAGGGCCTCGGTGAGGTCGATGCGGAAGTCCTCCACCGACAGCAACTCGACCTCGCCGTCGATGTCCTGGACGTCCCCGTGCCGCAGCGGCACCTCCGAGAACGACGGGGCCGCACGGTTGGTCCGGTGGTCGTGGTGGTCGTGGTGGTCATGGGCGGCGTGCCGGACGAGGCGGATGGCCGAGGCCTTCGGCCCCTTCTCGCCCTGCTCCAGGGCGAACTCGACCTCGCTGCCCGCCTGGTAGAGGTACTTCTCGTCGATCAGGTCGTTGGCGTGCATGAAGACGTCCTCGCCCCCGTCCCTGGGGCGGATGAAGCCGTACCCGCGCACCTCGTCGAACCGCACGACCCGACCCTGTGTCACCACACCGCACCTCCACGCTCACAGCGGACCCGGGACGGCCCGGGTCACCTACCCGGTGCGAGAACTTACACAGCCGCGCCCCCGCCCACGAGCCCTGCCCGTTCCCGGACTCACGGCGGCGGGTCAGACGGTGGTCCGCTCCAGTCGCCGTACCACCTCACGGCAGAACGCCCCGACGCCGTCCGGGTCGTCGATGAACTGGTTCGGCTTGACGCAGAACGTGGTGAACCCCTGTTCCTCGCGGACGGCATGGCAGGAGCCGACCCGGTGTTCCTGAGCACCCTCCGAGCCGGCCGGGAGGCGTTCACGGCACGCCATCCGAAGATCACCGCGGGCGCGGACGGCGCACGCATCCTGCGCAGCGTCCTGATGAAGCCCGAGTCCGAGCACCACGTGGAGGACCCGCACCGCCGGGTCGAGCGACTCGCCCGGCGCCGCTGACCCTGGAAAGCGCCCTCGACCTGATGATCGCGGCGCCGTGACAGGGGTCAGGCGATGGACAGCAGCATGTTCGTCGCGGCCAGCGCGAGCACGGTCCCGAGGATGAAGAACAGTCCTTGGACCACCGCGGTGACCGGCATCCGCAGGCTCGCGTGGAGGAACGTCGACAGCGCGAGAAGGGCGGGAAGCACCCAGGCCAGGGCGAGCCCCGAGTAGGAGACGCCGGGATGACGCGGTGTGCCTCCGCCCATGCCCTGGTCCGAACTGCCCATGCCGACCAGGAACACGACGAGGGCGAAACCCGCCAGTGCCATGGCGTCGGCAACCCCCAGCACCAGCGCGACCACGATGTCCGTCAGCCGGGAGGGCCGGTCCCTGGTGGCGGCGGCTTCGCCGTCGCCACGCCTGCGGCGAAGGCCGATCTTCTTCCGAATTCCGTCGAATCGGGCCACAGCTCGACTGCACCACGGAAGCCGCGATTCCACCATTGGCGGTACGTAACGAACCGGACTCCGAAAGGGCGAGTATCGGTATCCGTCTGATATGGCCTCATCTCCGCCGGCAGGACCGGCCGAAGGGTTCGGCACCCCATCTGTACGAGGGGTATGAGGGCGGTATAGTTCACGCGTCAACTGCCAACGTCGGCAGGTCAGTTCCCTTCCCTGCCGCCGTTGCGCGATGTGTCGCAGCACAGTTCATTTCCGTACAGCGCATTTCCGAGCGGGAAACTGCCGTCTTTCGCCCCCCTCAGCACCCCTCACCGAAAGCCACCCGTTCTTGGCCATCACCGTGCACGAGGACCGGCCCGCGGGTCGGCATGCCGCCAATCCGTCCGGCAGCCTCTTTCGGCGAATCTATGCTCCACGCGCGAGTGATGCGCTGGCCTTTTCCATGTCCACCTACGCGATGCCGCTGTTGGTACTGACCATTACCAGTTCGGCGTCACTGACGGGCCTCGCGTTCGCCCTGGAATGGACCCCGCGCATCGCCGCGTTCGTCCTCGCCGGGAACGTGGTGGACCGGCGCGGCGCGGCCATCGTGTGCTTCCTCGCGTCCCTCGGACGGGCCACGGTGGTGGCGGTCTCGGCGGTCGCCCTGATCATCCTGCCGCGGGGCTCCACGGAGACAGCGCTCATCCTGGTGCTGGCGGCCGTGACCGGAACGCTCTCCCAGTTCGGATTCGTCGCCAACGAGGCCGTCGGCGCGGTCGTCACCCGACGAGGGGCGGTGCGGCCCCATGGCATCCAGGCGGTCCTCGTCGGCATCGACCAGACGGCCACGGTCGTCGGTCCGTTGCTCGCCGGTTTCCTGCTGCTGGCCGGACCCGGATGGATGCTCGGATGTCTGAGCGCGGTGTCCTTGGTCGCGGCCGTGCTCGGTCTGCAGACGCCGCCGACTCCGCTGCGCGCCGCGTCCACGAACGGCGCGGGACAGCTCGGCGGACTGCGGAAAGGCATGCGCACTCTGCTCCAACTGCCCGCGCTGGGCTGGCTCGTGGCCGGACTGACCTGCTCGAACCTCGCCCTCGGTCTGCTGCAGTCCGCCAGCCCCGTGATCGTCGTGGAGACGTTCCACCGCTCCTCCGCCAGCGTGGGCACCATGTGGTCCGCCGCCGCGGTGGCGACCCTGCTGGCGATCACCTGCTGCCGTCTCGCGCTGAGCCGGCTCGACCTGTGGGCGGTGGGCGTGGTGTCCGCGACGCTCGCCTCCGCGGCCTGTCTGGCCGTCCCCCAGGCGCCGTCCTACGCCTCCTACACCATCCTGGTGGCGATCTTCATGGCCGGGGACGGCGGCCTCACCGTCGTGTTGCGCACGGTGCGCTCCGTGGTCATCCCGTCCACGGCACTCGGCGCCACACTCTCGCTGACCATGCTGATCCTGCTGCTGCCGTTCCCCGCGGCCGGTGTTCTCGTCGCCATCACTCCGCCGGCGCACCTCGGCCGCGTCCTCATGGCCTGCGCCGTCGTCCAGGCCGTCGCCCTGCTCGTCACCTTCACCCGGCTCCGCAAGGCACCGGCTCTGCGCCTGGTCGCCGCCCGGTGACGAGGAGCGGCCCGCTCGTTGCATTTTAAGAACCGTGAACGCTATGCTCGGGCGCCGCAAGGAAGACCGAGGGGAGACCGGGATGCCCGGAGGCAGGCTCACTCAGCCGGAGCGCCAGCAGATCGCGACGGGGCTGGCCGACGGGCTCGCCTACGCGGAGATCGCCCGGCGTCTCGACCGCCCCACCTCGACGATCACGCGCGAGGTGATGCGCAACGGCGGCCCCACGGCCTACCGCGCCGACCTGGCCCACCGCGCCACCGAGCGCCGCGCCCACCGCCGCAGGCAGACGGCCCCCCGGGGACCCCGGGCGGCCCAGCCGGCCCAGGGGCGCGACAGCGAGGCCGTACGCGAGTACGAGGAGACCTTCACCACACTCCTGATGCAGCAGGGCCTGCCCAAGATGATGTCCCGGGTGCTGACCTGCCTGTACACCACCGACGCGGGCAGCCTCACCGCGTCCGAACTCGTCCAGCGGCTCGACGTCAGCCCCGCGTCCGTCTCCAAGGCGACGGCGTTCCTCGAAAGCCAGGGCCTCATCCGCCGGGAACGCGACGAACGCCGCCGCGACCGTTACCTCGTCGACAACGACGTCTTCTTCACCGGCATGATCGCCGCCGCCCGGTCCAACGCCGACCTCGCCAAGACCGCACGGCAGGGCGTCGGCCTCCTCGGTCCCGACACACCCGCCGCCGTCCGCCTCGAGAACATCGCCCGCTTCGTGGACTTCGTCGCCGAGAGCATGATGCGCGCCGCGGAACAGGCGCGCGACATCCTCTACGCTCAGCCCGAACCGGCCTCGGACGACGACTAGCCACCCCGGTTGACGCGGACGGTCGCCGCGTCAGGTGGCGCGGGGCTGCAGCAGGCCCGGGTGGGACGGTGGGGGCGCGGTCGAGGCGCGGACGACGAGTTCGACCGGTGGCTCGCTCGCGGGCGGGAGTTCGGCGCCGGGCTCCTCGATGGTGTGCACGAGCAGCCGGACGCCTTCCCGCGCGGCGGCGGCGAAGGGCTGCCGTACGGTGGTCAGCGGCGGGGAGACGTAGGCGAAGACCGGGTTGCCGTCGAAGCCGACGACGCTGATGTCCTGCGGTACCCGCCGGCCCGCTTCCCGCAGGGCGTGGATCAGCCCGATGGCCATCTCGTCGCCCCCGGCGAAGACCGCGGTCACCGAGGTGTCCGAGGCCAGCGCCTGCCCCGCCGCGTATCCGGAGGCGGCCGACCAGTCGCCGTTGAGCAGCGGCGGCTCGTACGCGCCGCGTGCGGCCAGCGCCGCGCGCCAGCCCTCGATACGGTCCCTGGTGGCGTACCACTGCCGGGGACCGGCCAGATGATGGACGGTCTGGTGGCCGAGGCCCAGCAGGTGTTCCGTGGCCGCCCGCGCCAGCCGGCGCGCGCCCACGCTCACGGTCACCGTCCGGGTGGCGGTGAACGAGGGCGGCGCTCCCAGGAAGAGGACCGGCACGTCGACGCGCAGCGGGACGTCCCCCTTCACCACGGGTTCGGACACGATGACGCCGTCCACACCCTGCTCGAGCAGCGAGCCCAGGGCGCCGGCGATGCCCTCCGGATCACCGTCGGGCGTGTTGACCACGCGGAGCGCGTAGCCTGCGTCCCGTACCGCCTGTTCGATGTGCACGAGCAACGAGGCCGTTCCGTATCCCGCCGTCCCCAGGGCGACGACGCCCAGGGAGCGGGTGCGCCCGGACGCCAGGGCGCGGGCCGCGTGGTTCAGCCGGTAGCCGAGCTCCTCGGCAGCGGCCAGGACGCGCCGCCGGGCCTCCTGCGAGACGTACGGCTCATCGTTGAGGACGCGCGAGACCGTCTTGCGCGAGACCCCGGCCAGCCGGGCCACGTCCGCACTGCGCGGCACAGGGGAAGCCACGTCACGGTCCGCCCCTGATGTCATGAATCCTCCTGGATCACAGATCCAGACCGCGCGGTCTGATCGCGCGGTCATGTCTACGCAGCAAGCGGCCATCCGTCAAGGGTCGTTACGACCGCTCCGGGCCGCCCCCAGGCGCTCCAAGACCTTCGGGGCCAGGCACTCTCCAGGGCGGACGGCATCCTCTCCCTCGTAGGGGATCGAACACATGGCCTTGACAGTGCCCCCACACAACGCTCACTCTTCCCTGGCATCCACACGATCGCGTTTGTGCGATCGCGTTTGATTCTGGTCCTTTGTGGACCGCGTGTCAGGAGCCGTACATGGACCTCTCCCCCTCGGGTCTCTCTCTTCCTTCGCCCAGCCGGCGCAGTGTGCTGCGTGGTGTGGGTGGTGCCGCGCTGCTCGCCGGTGCGGGCATTCCGTTGCTGAGCGCGTGTGGCTCGGGCAGCGGCG
>NZ_JAKWBE010000039.1 GCF_022513565.1 Streptomyces gilvus
GGCATGGGAACGAAGACCGCGGTACTGGCCTACGCAGACGGTGCGGTTGCCGACGTGCTCCAGAATGCGCCGGCACCCCAGTTCGACCGGGCTACGGCACTGGTTGCCCGCCTTCACCCAGGCCACCGCATCACCACGGACAACGAAGAGGCATGGGAACTGGTGGACGCCCTCTATCCGCCCGAGGGAACCGTCTGCGCGCTGTCGGCACCAGGCCTCGACCTGGTCTGCGACCGGCAGGTCATGCTCAATCGGCCCTCGCAGCTCCCCGAGCACCTCGTCGCCGCCAGCCGGGGCCGACGCCTCTATCTCCACGCGATGCACAGCGTCGTCGACTGGCTGGCGTTCGCGGTGTGGGACGACAGCAAGCTCGTCCGCTCGTTGAGCCTGTCCCCGGACGGCGGCATCATCGAGGACATCGGCGAACGGTTCCCGTTCGAGCTGCCGTACTGGGACGGCCGACACCCCGTGGAGCTCTTTCCGCCCTTCGAAGACAACGAGCCCTACCCGCTGCCCTTCCACCCGCTCGAGCTGGGCGAGCGGGCACTGCTGGACTTCTTCGGCTTCTACGTCGAAGGCTTCTCCGTCGAGGACGACGCCCCCGAACCGGTGGTGGACATCTGGGACGTTGAACTCCATGGCTTCCGAGTAACAGCGGCATCGCAGGACGAAGCCACGGACTGACCGGAGCAGCCCTGACGGTCCTCCGGTGGCACCCAAGCAGCCGTCGATCGCCCTCGACCGGTGCAGTCTCTCCCGCCCCACACCGATCGACTCCGTCAGGGCGCGCGCAGCGTCCAAGCCGTGGTCGGCCCGACCACAGGCCGCGCCAGGGCCTTTGTGACCCCACCGTGACCATGGTCGGGGCGTTGTGGTCGGCCATCGGGTCGGGGGCGGCGGGCTGCCTCAGGGCCAGCAACAGCCCGTTCTGACCGGGGAGAGGGACGCCCGTGACCGCTGCCGCTGCCCAGACCGCTGCCCCGTACACTCCCACGCCCATCGAGCCGCTGCCCCACCAGCTCCTGTCCGCGCTCGCCCAGCACCGCATGGCCACCACCGGCCAACTCCACAATCTGCTGCGGCCGAACGCTGCGCGCCAGACCCTCTCCACCCCCTGAACAAACTGCGACGCAAGGGTCTCGTCCCGACCCCTGGCAGCGAATCCAGGCCCTCAAAGACGCGGCCTCCTTCGCCCGCCCCGGCGGCCATGTCGTCGTGGTCACCCGCTCACCGGAGGAGATCACCAAGGCCGCCGCCGACGGCGGCTGGACGGCCCACCACGACGGCTTCTGGTCCAGCCAGAGCAAGAGGACCTTCCAGCGCGGCATCGACCCGGGCGAGATCACCGCCCTCGCCCGCCGGGCCGGCCTCACCCCCGCCGCCCATGCCCCCGTGCTGCCGCTGCCCGGGGTCTGCCATGCCGTCCTGATCAAGCCCCAGACGTGAATCGCGTACGCGTGAACGCCCCAGTCGCCCGCATCCTGGCGCACGAAGCCGCGTACCAACCAACGTCCCCAGCCGCGTACACAGTTGTGCACGCAGTCGTGTACCAACCCGTCGCCGAGGACGGCCCACGGTCAGCGGTTGCCCGTCCAGACGATCCGGTCGGCGAAGCCTCCCCGCTCACCCGCCTTGGCCTCACGGATCTTCTCCAACTGATCCGCGGCAACCCCCAGGTCCGCAGCGAGCGTGCGCACGACCTCCAGCACGTCCGCGAGTTCCTCCGGCGCCGAGTCCTCATCCGCCTCAAGGAACTCGGCGACCTCCTCGCCGAGCTTGTCCCGCAGCCGACCGCGGTATTCCTCCCGGCCCGCGGTGTAGATGACCGGCTCGGCCCCGTCTTCCCGGATAATCTGCGGAATCCGGTCCCGCACCAACTTGCCGTGCCTGCTGTAGGGCTCCACCCGTGCTCTCCCGCACCTGTCTTTATGAGGCGGTCGCCGGACGCCGCCCTCTCATGCCGCCGCAGCCTAGAGAAGCCGCCTCACCACTCGCCATGCGAACCGCCAATCCCACCCGTTCGGAGGGGCCCCGTGCCGCCGCAGCGATTCGTTCAGCTCCCGCGGCGGAAGCGGGCGGCGGTGCGTCCGCCGGCAGGGGCGGCCCAGGCCGGCCGCATCCGGATGCGCCTGGACGTCGAGCGGGTCACCAACGGCGTGACCGAGTCCGTCGGCCACCGCGTCCTGCTCCTCGGCGTAGACAACGCGCCTGCCTCGCTGCCCGCTGTGTGATCGCCGCGCGCGAGAACGCGTACCGCCGGAAGCCACGGACTGACCGAAGCGGCCCGTCGATCGCCCTCGACCGGTGCAGTCTCTCCCGCCCCCAGACCGATCGACTCCGTCAGAGCGCGCGCAGCATCCAAGGCGTGGTCTGCCCAACCACAGGCCGTGCCACGGCCTTTGTGGCCCCACCGTGACCATGGTCGGGGCGTTGTGGTCGGCCATCAGGTCGGGGGCGGGGGGTTTCCTAAAAGGCCAGTAACAGCCCGTTCTGACCGGGGAGAGGGACACCCGTGACCACTGCCGCTGCCGAGACCGCTGCGTCGTTCACTCCCGGGCCCGCCGAGCCGCTGCCCCATCAGCTCCTGGCCGCGCTGGCCCAGCACCGCATGGCCACCACCAGCCAACTCCATGATCTGCTGCGGCCGACCGTTGCGCGCCAAACCGTCTCCGCCCCACTGAACAAGCTGCGGCGCAAGGGACTTGTCGACTACACGGTGCTGCCCCAGTCCAACCGCACCCGAGCCTGGTACCTCACGGGCGAGGGTGCCCGCCTGACGCGGGACTTCCCCGTGCTGCGGGGCCGGCCTCCGTATCCGATCACCTCCGCGACGGCCGCCTCGCTGCGGACGCCGCACACGCTCACCGTCGTACGCGCCCACGTGGCCTTTGCGGCAGACGCCCGCCTGCTCGGGCACGAGCACGGCCCCTGGGACTGGACCCCTGAGGTCTCTCACCCCCTCGGTGAGGGGGAACGGCTTGTCGCCGACGCCGTCCTGCACTACACCGTCACCGACGGCCAACACCGGCGGAAACTGCGCGCGTTCGTGGAGGTCGACCGCACCACCATGAGCAGCGAACGCCTCGCCGTGAAACTGATCGAGTACGCCAGGCTCTTCCAGTACGAAGCCCAGCCCGTCGGACGTCGCAGAACGACCTCCACCGGTCCGGCATGGCTGCGCTGGTACCCGGTCTTCCCCCGCGTGCTTTTCGTGCTCACCGGCGCCTCCCGGGCCAGACTCGGCGACCGCATCAGCGATCTGCAGGCGATGGTCGCCCAGCACCCGCTCGTCGCAGCCATCGCCCACGAGGTCCACCTGGGAGCCGCCGTCCTCGAAGACATCGAGAAACACGGTCCGTCCGGGCCAGTGTGGACACCGCTGGCCGGGGGCGAGCACCGCCCGTGGACCGACCTGTGATCACAGGATCCGCAGGGACCAGCCGGAAGCAAACTCTCCCACGTCGTCGCTCACACCCAGGCCGGCCACAACCTCGACCCGCCCGGCAGGCGGACGAAGCCGAGTACATCCAGGCCGGAATTGGCGCCATCAGACGCAGAAGGAAGGAAACGAATCCACCTGGATGGCCAGTCCGTAATCGAGGCCGGACAGCAGCACGGCGACGCCGCCCCGGGCTTTCGTCTGAGGTGGCGTGTCGGGTGCACCGGCTCACCGGGCGGGCAGTGCCCCGCCCGGCGCGGGGAGGCCGGGCGGGGCACACCGCAGATCCGCGACGGGGGGCGCGCGGACCTGCGGGTCTAGGGGCTGGGCCGGGGAGCGATGAACAGCCTCCGGCTCTTCCAGTCCTCGCCCAGCAGGGCGAACGACGTGCACAGGCAGGGCTGCCGGGTGGCGGCTCCCCAGCGCTCGGCCGTCTCCCGCAGGACGTTCGCGGTCGCGGGATCGATCAGATCGTCCGGGTGCTGCTGCAGGCACACGACGGACACAACGTGCACCGCGGCACGGTCTTCGCCGCGGACCACCGTGACGGCGATGCGCTCCCCGCCGTATGCCGCGATCGCCTCCGCGGCGAGCGTGCGTGCCCGTGCCACGAGGGCCGTCACGGCCGGTGCGGACAGCTGCCAGCTTCCCAGCACCACTCCCGCATCGTGGGCGGCGCGCTCGGGCGTGGCGGGATCGTTCGCCGGGTAGTGGCGGGTCTCGTGCCGCCGGGTTGCGCCGGTCACCGCTGCCCCCGCCGGCGGTGGACGGTGAGGTTGACGGCGGCGTAGACGCACAGGCCGTGCGCCAGGGGGACGTAACCCCAGGACGACGCCATGGTCGTGGCCGCCGCCCGGGGCAGGTGGATGGCGACGGGTGGTGCGGGGACCGTTGCGGGGGCCACGCTGAGCGTGGCGCGCCCGCCGTGCAGCATCGCGGTGACCGCGACGAAGGGGCTGGCCGCGGCCCCCAGGACGTCGGTGACGAAGTCAGCGGCGAGGTCGGCGAGCAGATCGGCCTGGTGCTCCGCGGCGCCCCACGCGGTGTAAGCACCGGCCACACACGCATCCACCGCCCGGGGCAGGCCCCCGGTGACGGGCAAGGTCCAGCGCACGGCGACCGGCACGACCGGGCGGAACGCGCCGCGGACGGGCATCGCCGCCCTGTCAGGCATGACCGCGGGGAGCATCGGGCCCCTCCTGAAGGTGGCGGTCGCCATCGGCGCCGTCGGGGGTGGGGGCATGCGCGGCCGGCGCGCCGTGGGTGAGCGGGCGCGGGGGCGGGAGGGTGAGGCAGGCCCACACGGCCGTGCCCCCACCGGCGGGCTGCGCTCCGTGCCGGTCGGCCAGAGCCAGCACGAGGAACAGTCCGCGGCCGTGCTCATCCTCCGCCTCGGCAACGTGCGCAGTCATCGGGCGGCGCGGGCCCTGGTCGATAACGGCCACCCCCACATCGGTGGCGGTGAGCACCACCGCCACCGTGACCTGCTCGCCCGGCGCGTGCACCACGGCATTCGTCACCAGCTCAGAAACGATCACAAGGAGGTCGTCCACGACCCGGCGCGCCACCCGCCACCGCCGGCAGATACCGCCCACCAGCGTGCGAGCCTGATGCGGTGTGTGCTCGCTGCGGCCCGGCAACTGCCACACCTGCCGCAGACACGGCCGCACCGCCCCGCCGGCCGGCGGCCCCACACAGAGGTCGGGCGCGATGTCGTGCGCCGCCACCGGCTGCAGGTCACTCCACACGACGGCCACAGCGGCGGCCTCACGGTCGGCGTGGCTGCCGCGTTCACGACGGGCACTCACGACTGCCGCCCCTCCCCTACCCCGTGACGCGGCATCGCTCCACCGGTGCACACCGCCCCACCACCCGCCATCCGGCCGATGGGGTACACGGCGAACGCCAGGAGGGCCAGCAGCCACGCCCGCAGCGCGGCGCGGTCACCGGGATGCCAGGCAATCTCCTGCTCGGCAGGCGCAAGCAGACCAGCGGCACGCCCCCGGGCCAGAACGCGCTCGACACTCAGCCATCCCACACGGCGGCGCCGCGGGACATCCAGCGGCGCAAGGTCATGCACCTCATCCACCACCACCCAGCCCGCACGCTCAGCGAACTCCCCCAGCACCGACAGCCCCCTGACCGCGGCCTGCGAGGAGAAATTGCAGGCATAGAGCATGACCGACGGCCCCTCCGGGACGGCAGCGACAGCCTCGTACGAAAACGACTCCGGCAGTGAAACCAGCGCCTTCAAGGAAGAGTTCACCGCTCCCCCGATCGACCGGCGCAGCCCTACGCTCTCCGCAGGCAACCGGGCCGCGGGGGATCTCCCGGCGACGGCCACCTCACACGGGACCTCCGCCCACACCGTCTTACCGATGACCTCCTCCGTGCTCCCCCACCGGCCATCACATAAGCAATCCACCACCACCAACCCACGCCCACGACCCGGCACAGTCATGCCAGCGGCGAGTTCGATGCCCTCGGCGAACTCACACAAAGGCGGCAGGAGCCTCGGATCGGCGTCGCGGACCCCCACGCGCACCACACGGTCCAACAGCAGGAGTGTGACGCCCACTTCGCGTCCTCTCGGCGTACGCGCGTGCACCACCGCATTCGTCACCAACTCACTGACCACCACACAGACGTTCTCGACCGCCTCCCGCTCCACACCCCAGCCGACCAGCACACGCACCGCCCGACGGCGAGCGCTCGCCACCTGCCGAGGATGCGCGGGATAACGGGACCGATCTGTGACGGCGGCTGCGGATGCTGAGCCACGATCGCCGGAGCCTGTCGACGACGATGCAGAAGTGGGGCGCTGAGTTCGAGTCGCAGGATGGCTTCGGAGATTGGTGCGCCCCCGCAGGACCTCGCCTGTTGCACTGTCCGGTCCGTCTTGTGCAAGCACATCGATGAGCATCCGGGGCCCTCCCGGTCGGCGTGTCATAGCGCGCCAATGACCCAGGTTCACCGTGGGTTGCACAGCGCGCACTGTCTGCTGGCCTCACCCACGATGCCAGCAGAACCACCGCCACGGAAACCACTTCAACAGAATTCTGTTGAGAACTTTCTGCCGTGAACTCCTATGCACGGCCGATGCACTGACGGATACTCACGGCCGGACAGAATTTTTCGCGGTGTCGCAGAAGATTCCTTGCCCCAGCAGAACGATCAACGTCAGACTGGGGCCTGGGCAGGGAGGGGATGGATGATCGAGGATGCCGGGTCGGCCGCGCCCGCGTTGTGCCGCCTTCAGCTCGCCGTGGAACTCCGGCGCCTGCGAGTCGCCCGCGGAGTGACCGCCTCGGAGGTCGCCAAGCGCCTGGTCGTCAGCCCATCAAAAATCAACCGGCTGGAAGCCGGCGAGAACGGCGTCGTCGAGCCTGCCGACGTCATCGCACTCTGCGAGATCTACGCAGCCGATCCCGAACTGCGCGCCACGCTCGTGGGATACGCCACCGTCACCAAGACCAAGAAGGACTGGTGGCAGGAGCGCGAATACGCACCGGTGATCCCTCCCGGCTTCAAGGCCTACCTGGGCCAGGAAGCCACCGCCTCCGCCCTGCACAACTACGAGGCCGAGTACGTCCCCGGGCTTCTGCAGACCGAGCCGTACATCCGCGCCCTGCACCGCCGCGCGCACGAGGGACTGAGCCCCGACGAGATCGACCGGCTCGTCGCCGTCCGCACGACGCGCCAGGAAGTCCTGCACCGCAAAGACTCACCGCTACGGCTCATCGCCATCCTCAACGAGGCGGTCCTGCGACGTCGGGTCGGCAGCGCCGACGTGATGCGCGAGCAGCTGCAGCACATCGCGGACATCGCCTCCAGCCTGCCCAACGTCCGCGTCCAAGTCGTGCCGTTCGAGGCCGGAGAGCACCCCGGCATGAACGGAGCGTTCACCATCCTGCAGTTCCGGGAGCGCGACACCTTCGCCCCGATCGTCTACCTGGAAAACCTCTCGGACGCCTGGGTCGTCCGCAAACAGGCCGACGTCGACCGCTACGAAGAAGCCTTCACGGATCTGCAGGCGTTCGCTCCGGGGCACCCAGAGTCCCTGAACATGATCAAGAAGGCAATCGAGGAGTTCTGATTCTCATGACCAACCGGGACGACGCCCTGCGCAACACGACGTGGTTCACCTCGAGCCACAGCAACGACCAGGGCGGCCAGTGCGTCCAGGCAGCACGCATCACCGGCGCCATGGCCATACGCGACTCCAAAAACCCCCACGGCCCCGCCTTCATCTTCACCACCCCCGCCTGGACACACTTCATCAACGCCCTCACCCAGAACTGACCAACACCGCCCCTGACACCCGCGCTCGGCATGGTGTGATCGGTGCAGGCGAGTACACGGGACACAGGTCTGACCGTGACCCGTACGTACACCCCCCACGCGCGGACATTTCCTGCGCCGGCCTCGGCAGCGCGGGAAGGTGACGATCAGGACCTGGGCAAAAAACATGCGCGCAACGGCCCGCAAGACTCGCACAAGCAACGCGCGGCCCCGGCCAAAGAGCCGGACGCTTCACGTCCGCATCAGAGGTTGCCGTGCATGACGCGGTTGTCGGAGACGGTGATGTCGTCGGCACGGCATCACGTACCCGCGCCGGGGCGCGCGGGCAAATCCCTGCAGCCGCTTCCCGGATGGCATACGCTGAGGGCACCGACGCGGGGTGGAGCAGCTCGGTAGCTCGCTGGGCTCATAACCCAGAGGTCGCGTGGTTCAAATCCCGCCCCCGCTACCACATCCGGCCCCCTCCCCGGCATTCCACCGGGGAGGGGGCCGAAGCCGTATCCGGCCTGGCGCGCCCGCTGCCGGCGCGGCGTGACTGCGGTGCCTGACCGCCTCAACGGGCGGCCCTCTCATCGTGCAAGAAACGTGCCCGCGCACCTGCCCGCCGAGCTGTTGGGCCGGGCCAGGGCTTCGATCCAGTCGGGTCCACGTCGCCGGGCCAGGCGGGTACGCAGCCGCGTGCGCTCGCCCGCGCTGGTAGTTCGCCACACGTTGGTGGGGGTCCGGGGTCGGCGAGCGCCCGCGGAAGCGGTTTTACTCCTCCACCAGCAGCTTTTCCCGCAGCTGGGCCAGGGTGCGGGCCAGCAGGCGGGAGACGTGCATCTGGGAGATGCCGACCTCCTGCGCGATCTGCGACTGGGTCATGTTCCCGAAGAAGCGCAGCAGCAGGATCCGCTTCTCCCGCGGCGGCAGGTCCTCCAGCAGCGGCTTGAGCGACTCGCGGTACTCCACGCCCTCCAGCGCCTCGTCCTCGGTGCCCAGGGTGTCCGCGACCGCCGGGGAGGCGTCGTCGGTGTCGGGGACGTCCAGGGACAGCGCGGCATAGGCGTTGGCCGACTCCAGGCCCTCCAGGACCTCCTCCTCCGAGATCGCCAGCTTCTCGGCGAGCTCGTGCACCGTCGGGGAACGGCCGTACTCGTGCGAGAGCTCTCCGGTGGCCATGGTGAGCGCGAGGCGCAGCTCCTGCAGGCGCCGCGGCACCCGCACCGCCCAGCCCTTGTCGCGGAAGTGGCGCTTGATCTCGCCGACGACCGTCGGGGTCGCGTAGGTCGAGAACTCCACCCCGCGGTCCGGGTCGAAGCGGTCGACGGACTTGATCAGGCCGATGGTGGCGACCTGGGTGAGATCGTCGAGCGGCTCGCCGCGGTTGCGGAAGCGGCGCGCGAGGTGCTCGACCAGCGGCAGGTGCATACGCACCAGCTGGTTGCGCAGCTGCGCGTATTCCGGGCTGCCGTCCTTCAGATCGCGCAGCTGAACGAACATCGCCCGTGTCCCGCTGCGATCAACGGAAGACACCGTACGACCCACAGACGGGGCGGTGGGCTGGGTCTTCGTTCGCCGCTTGAGCCTGGCCAGCGCCGACTCGACGTCCTGGGCTGTCGCCAGAAGGGCTCCGATGGGCCGTTCACTGGCCATCAGGGTTTCGCGCAGTGCGGCAACATTCTCCTCGTCCCGCTGGTCGACCATCACTGCCTCCCCTCACCCGTGTCGATGACTCCCAGCTCGCGCAGTTGGCTGCGGACGTCCTCCAGCGCCTGGCGGGCGCGGTGCAGATGCACGCGTGCCGTCGATTCTTGAATGGGTGCGGCTCCTCTGAAGTGATGGTCGGGATCAAGCAGTGAGGCTGTAGTTCTGCTGGTCGGGGCTGGGGTAGAGGCGTTGATGCTCGCGGGCCGTGTGGAAGATCCAGTAGTCCTCGAAGTCGCCGTTCGTGATCAGTGCGCGGAGTTGGAGGACGGCTTCGGCGCCGTCGAGTCCCCAGCGGGCACCGGTGATGTCGAGGCGGTCGGCGATCAGGTGGCGGCAGGCGCCTTCGACGGCGCCGGTGGCGATCGGCCAGCCGGCCGCGAGTGCGGTGTCGTAGTGGAGCTGGTCGAGGTGGCCGGTGAGGTAGCGGTGGCAGGTGGTGACGGCCTCGCGACGGGTGGCCGAAAGCCGTTCGGCTGCGGCTTGGACGGTCATCTCGGCGGCGACGCGGTCGGCGTGTCCGGCGAGGATCGCGGTGAGTTTGTCCGCGGCCCAGGTCTCGGCCTCGCGGCTGCCGACCGGGTGGAAGGCGTGGGCTGCCGTCCAGCAGTACTCGGCGACGTGCACGAAGTCGAGCAGAACGTGCAGGCGGATGTGGCGGCGGGAGGCTTCGTCCTGGATCAGGTCGAGTTGGTGGCGGGCGCCGTCGACGAGCACGATCCAGTCCCGCAGATGCTGCGGGTCGCGGGCCTGGGCCTGGTCGAAGGCGTCGGCGATGACGCGTTTCGGGGGACGGATCACCGAGGCGGTGCACCATTTGCGCTCCGCTTTCGGGCCCGGCCTCGGTGTCCGGCTCTCGCTGCGGCCGCCGGGCGGGTGGATGATGTCGTGCGGCCGACGCAGGGCCGGGGCGGTGTCGAAGACGCAGGCCACCGTCGCCATGCGCTTGCGGTTGGGTTTCTCTCCCGGAGCCAGCCGTCCGCGCCGTCCGGCCGCCGCGGTCTTGGCCGCGGCCCGGCGGGTGGCCTCGCGCAGGGCTTCGGGGCGCATCACCACGCCTTTGCCGTCGACCTGGATGACCAGCGGCATCTCGCGGGTGCACGGGGTGGGGATCTTCACCGTGTAGTAGGCAGCGATGTCGACGGCGGCGGCGACCACCAGTTCTTCGAGGCGGCGCTTGCCCAGTACTCTTCCGCACCGGCGCTCGATCGCGGCCTGGGCCTGGTCGAACGAGCCTCTCACGGCTTCCAGGACCGCGAGCCGGGCCAGGCCGCGGGAGTGCCGGCCAGCGGGCAGCGACAACGCTTCGTCCGCCGGGTGCACGTTGGACAGGCCCCGGCCGCGGTAGGCGATCCTGGTCACCCGCACCGGCCCGAACACGCAGGTCAGCCAGCGGGGATGGTTGCTCTCCCGCCAGGTCCGCGGCCGTCCTTCCGGCCCTCGCACCACCGGCCGTCCCGCGCTGACGCGGGCCGCGGTCTCTTCCGCCCTGGCCCGCGCATCGAGGTGATCCTGCATCAACTGCCGCAGCAGTTCGCGTCCTCGCTGTTCGAGCAACAACTCCAGCTCGTCGTGGGCCATTCCCCGCGCCGGGGCGGCGGCCAGCGTCGAGACAAGGCGTTCGAAGGCATCACGGGAGGCGGCATACCATCAGGCTCGGACAAGGCGTCATAGGGTTCCATCTGGGGCTCTTCTTCGGCTCTTCTTGCGATTCGTTTTGGTTGGCACCTTCGAATCTACGGAGAAGAGCCCCATGGTCACCGGGAGTTGACCCGACCCGCGTCCCCGTCATGGCGGGCCAGGGTGAACCGTCCCGGCGCGTCCTCTGCCAGCCAGCCCCGTTCCACCAGACGCTTCAGCTTCCCCCGCGTCCCCTCGATCTTCGCCGTGGTGGCCTCCAACCCGATCCGCGGCACGATCTGCTTGGCCTGCAACGGACCCGAAGCATCAGCGACGATCTCCACGATGTCCCGGTACACATCCGGCAGCACCCCAACGACCAGGCCCTCCCGCCACGGCGGCACCGCCATCACCCCGATGCCGTGAGGCGCCGGCGCTTCCTGGGGTTCTGGCACATCCTCCGCGGCCGACAACTCTGCCAGCACCTGCGCGACGGTCTCCCGCGTGATCTCCAACCGCGACAGATCCTCCCGGACTTTCTCCAGCCGGACGGCCAACTCCGCAGCCTCCGCCTGGAGTTCTTCCACTCGCTGTCGAGCCGCGGCCTCCCGCGCCTGGAGCTCTTCCGGCAACGACACCATCGCGCCCCACCTCCACCTCGCCACAGTAGAAGTACGACGGCACCGCCCACACGTCAATCAGCGTCTTCCCAGCTCAGCTATCCCTCGAAAGGATCCGCACCCTTCTTGAATACGCATCTCTTTCGCGGCATCCCCCAGGGACTGTCCGGCAATCGCGCAGCGTCCCATGATTTCGCGCTGCTTGTCGCTGAGGGAGACGATGCGTTCCAGCACTCTCCGGTAGGCGCCGCGGGCGTCCATCCAGGATGCCCAGTCCACCTCTGCTGCGGCCCGGTCATGGTGGTCTGCGTCGAAGCCGACGGCGCCGGCTTCTTTCTGCAGCCGCAGCACCTCACGCACGACGGTGGTGCGCAGCCAGGCCGGCCAGGTGCGCACGGGTTCCAGGTGCGGGGCGTTGAAGCGCTGCCAGCACTGCAGGAAGGCTTCTTGGACCGCGTCGTCGGCCAGGGTGCGGCGCCCGCCCGCCACGAAGATCGCCTGCGCGAGGAGGGGCCGGTACCACTGGCGGAGCAGGGCGTCGAACTCCTCATCAGGAGGGGCGGTCACTGCGGCTCCCGTTGATCCAGGCGCACGCTCCAGGCGGTGCCGTCCTGGTCGCTCACCTCCACCGTCCCTCCCCGGGCGGACAGTTCACGCGCCATCCCCGCCATGGCCCGGGCGCGTACGTGTTCTCTCAGCAGGTATCCGCAGGTCCGTACGGCAGCGCCCAGGGCCGTCGCCGCCCCGCCGCCCACTATCACCCAACTCCACTGCTCTGTCACGGTGTTGGCCTCCCGGGGCTCGGTGTGCGCTCACCAGGAAGAGGAAAACACCGCCGAAAACGTGTACACGCACCACCCACCCCGCAGGGCGGGGCGCCGGGGTGGCCGGGGGAATCTGGCGTCGGGCCCGTGGGGTGCATCGTCCGCCGGGCTGTGCTGATCACGTTCCGGGGCGTCGGCGCCGTACACCGCCGGCCCCAGCCACAGCCCGGTATGCCGGCCCTCGACGACGACGCTCCGCTCGTCGTCGATCCGAAATGCGTTCCCCGGGTAGATCTTCCGGTAGGCGGAGAAGGGAGTGCCGTCGAGCTCCAGCGTGTTCAGTCCGATCACGCTGATGAGGCGGGTCCAGCTGAGCGTCCGGCGGGCAGACCAGACAGTGCAGCGCCCCCTCCCACATCGTGATCGTGTGGCCCTGTGCCGGCGGCCCGTAGGAATTCCCCACGTACGGCCGGCTCGATTCCCCAGTCGGCAGCCACACTCAGTAGCCTCGTTGCTGGCTCGCGGCTCTTGCGCATGAGGGGGTTATTGACGTGGCTCGTACCTGGCTGTCGATCCGGGTGGAGTTGGTCTCGGGTCACGGTGCGGACCTGTGGCCGCGTCCCGGCCGGGTGTTCGCCGCTGCTCGGTCGTACTCCTTCGCGCAGCTCGCCTCGGCCATCGATCTCGCCTTCGCGCGCTGGGACTTGACTCACCTGCACTTGTTCACGTTGTCCGACGCCACCCACGTCAGCCCGCTGGACTGGTGGGAGGGCGAGGCCCCGGACGGCACCGTGGACGGCCATGTGACCCAGCTGAGCAGGCTGCAGGCCGGCGAACAGTTCGCCTATGTCTTCGACATGGGCGATAACTGGGCGCACCTGTGCACGGTGGCGGACAAGCGTATTGATCCCCTCGAGGAACTCGGCGAGGTGCCCGACCGCCCGGTTCCGTACTGGGGTTGGGGCAACCTCCCGGACCAGTACGGGCGCCGGTGGGACGGGGACGACGGGGAGTCGCCGATGCCGAAACGTCCGACCCGCGGCCTCAGGGACCTGCCTCCGGTTCTGCCGTGGTGGGGCGAGCGCCGCCGGGGGTGACCTCACGCTGCGTACACGAAGTGGCCGCCAGCGGGGAATCGAAGTGGCCGTGGTGGGAAGCCGAAGTGGCCGCAAGTGGGGAACTGGCCGCTGACAGCCCTGCTCGCCCACGTCTTCCTGGCGTTTGATCCGTGCTCGCACCGCCATCCCGGTGTCGGGGGCCGGTATGTCTCGGCGACTGCCATAAGCGCGGCAGCGATCGGGGCGGGGCCAGCTGTTGAGGGGGTTCGTCTGACGTGTGCTGGAACGGATCACCGGCGGGTTGGTACCGGCCCGGCCCCCGCTGTGCGGCCCTGACTTCCATACCGGGGATGATAGCTGGTAGGATATGTAGCATGAGTGAGCCTACTGGCAAGTACTCAATCACTATGCCGCGTGACATCGCCGAAGCCGCCAAGGCTCGCAGTGGCCCCTCCGGCCTGTCCGCCTATGTCGCCGCAGCGGTAGCCCGCCAGGTCGAGCGCGACAACCTCAACGAGCTCATCGCCGTCGCCGAGGCCGAACACGGCCCCATCACGGACGAGGAGATCCAGGTCCTGCGTGAGCAGCTCCACCAGGCCCGCGACAACCAGGCGGCGGGCGGAGCGAACGCCGCGTGAGCCGCTCCCCCGCCGTCCCCGGTGGCGCCCTCGTACTGGACAGCGAGGGACTGGCCAAGGCTGTCCTGCGCGATCGCACCGTCACCGCCTGGCTCGCCCTGGCCCGCGCCGACGATCTCCGGGTGATCACCTCCGCGGCCACCTTGGTGGAAGTCGTCCACCCGCGCATCAACCGCCCGGCCCTGGAGTGGACCCTCTCGCGCCTCGTGGTCGAACCGGTCACCGAGCCCATCGCCCGCCACGCCGCCGCCCTCCTCGCCGACGCCGGCCTGCACGGCCACAAGTACGCCATCGACGCCATGCTCAGCGCCACCGCCCTCGCCGCCCCTGGCCCCGTCACGATCCTTTCCTCGGATCCCGAGGACCTGGCGGTGCTGTGCGGCAAACGGGCCACCGTGATCAAGATCTGACCAACCCGGGTTTCTCCTCTGATTCAGGTGTATCCGGCGGGCTGAGCGGGTTGTCGAGGCCAAAACCGCACCCCCCGGATCCCGGCCCTGCGCGTCCTGCCGCACCGGCTGCTGTCCCCTGCACCTCTGCCGGCTGCGGCCGGCTGTGCGTGATGGCGCGGCATTCGACGACGCAGCGGCTGGTCAGGACGCCTCTGTTTGCCACGGTCCGGGGGGCCGCCACTGCCCTGGGTTCTGGCCTGGTCGCCGCCACCTGGTGGTGGATCCAGAGTTGACTTCTCCCCCAGCTGAAGCAGGGGGATTCTTCCCTCGCGGGTCGAGCTTTCTGCTTCTCAGACAGCAGCTGCCCCGAACTAATGGCAAGGGAGGTTGGTACGCCCAGCAGTCTTACGGGTGCATCCGGCCGATCCGCTCCATGGCGGCGAACAGCGCATCCACGGCCTGTTCGGCGGCATGCTGCTCGGCGGGCAGGCCGAGAACGGGCAGGCCGTCTCGGAACTCCCCTTGCTGCAGGTCCTGTTCGGGTCTGGTAGTGGACGACGAGCCCTCCGGTCACGACGTCTTCATACCGCGGGTTGTTCGACCTGATCTGCTGCCAGATGCGGGTGCTGCGTCCCCTCTGTTCGCCTGGATGTTCTGCCCGTTTCGCGGACGTGTGGCGCGGGCACGGCACAGGAGCCGGACCGGTTCGTCACCAGGCAGGGGAGGCTCGTGATGACGCAGGGCTGGAAGATCACGATCGTGGTGGGGGCGCTGGCCGCGGTCGGGTCAACGCCGCTGGTGTGGCTGGCTGACGGTCCCAACGCCGGGCAACTGGTCGGCGCCACGGTACAGGCGGCAGCTGGGATCGCGGCCTTGGTGTGGGCGTTGTTCCAGCACCCGGCCGGCGGCCCCGGCGACGAGGCCGTGGACACCGGTGCGGCGCTCGCGGAGGGCGGCGGGATGGCCTCGACCGGCATCAAGCGGCCCGGCGGCCGCGGCCGGTGGCCGGCCAGGGTGCAGCACACGGGGAAGGCCACCGCCAAAGGGCCCGGCAGCAAGGCCAGTTCCGGCATCGACTACAGCGGGGACTGAAACCGGCATCACGGCCGGGAAGGGTGTGGAGGTGCGGGGCAAACGCCGGCGGGCGGGTGTTGAGCGGGGCGTGCAGGTGCACAACTCGGGCGATGCCATCGTCATCGGCGGCGGGATCGCCAGCACGGGTTATCTGGCGATCGGCGCTCTCACGGTGGACCTGCGCGGCCCGCAGGAGCCGGCGCGCTGGCCGCATCAGGTCGGTGTCATCCCACCGGCCGCCCGCTCGTTCCAGCCGCGCGCCGAAGCATCCCGGCTCAGGGCCGCGCTCGGTGGCGCGGGGCAGGTGGTGCTGAGCGGGATGGGGGGCGTGGGCAAGACCCAGCTCGCCGCCGACTACGCGCGTACCGCCTGGAGCGACACCGGCGACACCGGCGGGCTGGACGTGCTGGTGTGGGCCAACGCCGGCAGCCGTGATGCGCTGGTTGCGGCCTACGCTCAGGCCGGGGTCGAACTGTGTGCGGCCGACCCCCACGATCCTGAACGGGCCGCCCAACGGTTTGTGGCCTGGCTCGCCCCCAAGGCCGGGGGCGTCGTGTGCCGGTGGCTGGTCGTCATCGACGACCTCGCCACGCCCGGCGACCTGTACGGCCTGCGGCCACCGCACAGCCCGACCGGCCGCACGGTGATCACCACGCGCCGTCGCGACGATGCCCTCAGTGGCGATGGCCGCCGCCTCCTTCCCGTCGGTCTGTTCGGCGAAGGCGAAGCCGTCGGCTACCTCTCCACCGCCGTCCGGGCCGATGCCTACTGTTGCGCGGACGCCCTGGTGGCACTCGCGGCGGACCTCGGGCACCTGCCGCTCGCCCTGTCCCAGGCCGCCGCCTACATCAACGACACCCGTCAGAGTGTCGCCGCCTACCGTGCCCTTCTGGCCGAAGGCGCCCTCGCCCTCGCCACGGCGGTCCCCGAACCGGATGCCCTGCCTGACGAGCAGGCCAAGCCGCTGGCCGCGGCGTGGAAACTGTCCGTCGACCGCGCCGACACCCTCCGCCCCACCGGCCTGGCCCGCCCCCTGCTGCAGCTGACCGCCCTGCTGGCCCCCGACGGTATCCCTCACACGGTGCTGACCAGCCAGCCTGCCCTGGACTACCTCGCCGGGCACCGCGCCGCAGGCGGCGGCACCAGCCGATCACGGCGGGTATGGCGGCGCGCGCCGTCGCCCGAGGGGCCCGGCCCGGTTCAGGCGGCCGAAGTCGAACTGGCCCTGACGGTGCTGCACCAGCTCAGCCTCATCGACTACGTTCCCGCCACCGGCCACCAGACCGTGCGGGTCCATCAGCTCATCCAGCGCGCCACCCGTGACACGCTCACCCCCGCCCAGCACCACCAGACCGCCCGCGCCGCGGCTGATGCCCTCACGGCCGCCTGGCCCGACATCGAACGCGACAGCGCCCTCGCGCTCGCCCTGCGCGCCAACACCACTGCGCTGACCGCCTGCGCCGGGGAGGCGCTGTATGACCCCGACACCCACGAGGTGCTGTACCGCATGGGCCGCAGTATCGGAGAGTCCGGCCACGCCAGCACCGCGCGCACCTACTTCGAGCATCTCGCCACGGCCACCATGCGCCGCTTCGGCCCCCGCCATGGCGACACCCTCGACGCCCGGCACCATCTGGCCCGGTGGCGGGGAGAGTCCGGGGACCCGGCCGCTGCCGCGAACGCCTTCGCCGCCCTGCTGCCCGACCGCATCCGCGTCCTGGGAGCCGGCCACCCCGACACCCTCGCCACCCGCATCAACCAGCACCGCTGGCGTGGGGAAGCAGGAGCTCCGGCCGCGGCCGCCGACGGCTTCGCCGCACTGCTGCCCGACCTCCGTGGTGTCCTGGGGCCTGACCACCCCTACACCCACGCCGCCCGGCACAACCTGGCCTACTGGCACGGCCGCATGCAACAACCGGCCAAAGCCGCCGACAGCTTCGCCGAACTGGCCGAGGACCTCACCCGCGCTCTGGGCCCCGATGCCCCCCACACCCTCGCGGTGCGGCACAACCACGCCTACTGGCTCGCGCAGTCCGGAGAGCTGGACGCAGCCCTGGCCGCCTTCACACAACTGGTCCAGGACCGCAGCCGCGTCCTGGGCCCCGACAGCCCTCACACCCTCGCCACCCGGCACAACCTCGCGCACTGGAGGGCAGAAGCGGGCGACCTGCCAGCAGCCGCAGCCGCATTCACCGAACTCCTCGAGGACCAGACCCGGCTCCTGGGCCCCGACCACCCCCTGACCCGCTCGACCCAAGAGCAACTCGCCTACTGGCAGCACCAAGCCGATCACCGACGTTGACGCCGCCACCGCTCGCCCCCGGACATGGCCCGGGCCTGTCCAGGGCAACCAGCCCCGGCCCGGATCCGGCTCTCTCGCTCTGGGCTCCACCAACACGCCGCCGGCAACACGGCCCGCCTCCTGCGACCGCCGCGGCGCTCCCGTGTCCGGACCGATCGCTGTCCCGGGGGCTGCGATCGGGCCAGGTCCGCCGTTGTCGACGCAGCGAGGGAGATCTTGCATGAACGTCATCAGCGGGGATGAGGCTGCCCAGCGCCGCACCTTGACATAACAGGGATGATATATATCGTCCATGTTATGGTGGAGCGGTACGTGGTGGAGATCGAGCCCGAGGTGCAGCAATGGCTCGATGCGCTTCCGGGCAGGCAACACGTGGCAGTAGAGGCACGCGTCGACCGCCTGGCCGACGATCCCGCACAGGCGCGGATGCCGTGGGCTCGCCCCCTGCAGGACAAGACATGGGAACTGCGCTTCAACCTCGGAGACGACTCCTGGCGCATCACGTACTGGGTGGCACCGGGACGACGCGTCGTTCTGCTCACCGTGTTCCGTAAGACCCGCGACAATGAGGCTGCCGAGGTCGCCCGAGCCAAACGGGCGCAGAAGGCCTGCGAGGGCACGCATCCGCCAGCCGATGATCACACTGTCTACAGCCGGACGTTCAAGGAAGGAGAGCTGTCATGACCAATCGCCATATGACGTGGAAGACCACGCGCTCCACCGGCGACGTGCCGGAGGGATACGAAGAGATCTATCAGGAGACACTTGCGGCGGACGATCTAGCCCAGATGGTGTACGACCGGCGTACCCAGCTCGGGCTCAGCCAGGCCCAGCTGGCCGAGCGTGCCGGCATGAAGCAGCCCGCCATTTCCCGCATCGAAGGAGGGGGCACGACACCGACCGTGCCCCTGCTGCGCCGCCTGGCGGCCGCACTCGACGCCGAACTGAATATCGAGTTCGTGCCGCACGACGACACCTCATCCGACGCAGCCGAAGAACTCCAACTGCGTGAGGCCACAGCCGAACTAACCCCGCCGGCCCACCCAGCCGCACATGCCGCGGCAACGGCGGCTCGCACACACGCCACCGCAGACAAAACAGCCCGCCAAGCCATCGCTCTCGTCCTGGTCGTCGCAGCAGGCGTCGCCTCCGGCACGGCTACACCACTGCCGTCGCACGTCTTTGACGCGCTCTCGGGCAGCGGGCACCTGGCCCCCGAGGCGTTGCGCCGGCTTCGCGGAAACGTGCAGGCCTACATGCTGCAAGAACAAAAACTGCGCGCACCGGCAGATCACCGCGAGACGGCGGCCCTACTTACCCTGGCCCTGGGAAACGAACTCGGTCTGACCACCCGCCACGACTGGCAGCGGGAACTTCCCCAACGAGTCGAAAAACTCCTCGACGACTGCCCAACCCCCTAGCCGACGTCCGTCGCTGGACTGCCAGCCTGCTCCTCACGCCTCCCGCTCCCGAACTGCCCGGCGACTGCCGATCGCTCATCTGACTGCACGGCCGGTGCCGCCGTTGTCTGCCGCCTGTCGACGACGCCGTCGCCTGCAGCCTGCGGTGGGTGCGGCGGACGCTTTCGAGGAGGAAAAGGGTGCCAGTGTCACACTGTCTGCCTTGAGGGAGAGGGGTGGGCTTCGTGGGGTTCGGTTTCCGTGTGGGGGTTCCGGGGATGAGTGTGCGCGTCTCGACGCGCGGCGTGCGTACCTCGATCGGGCCGCGTGCGGCACGGATCAGCGTCGGCAGCGGCGGTGCCCGTCTCTCCTCCGGGCTCGGCCCCTTCTACGCCTCCAGTTCCCTGCGCGGCAGCCGGGCAGGCACCACTACCCGGCGCAGCCCGCACCCGCGGACGGTGGCGCCGTCGGCCGCGCAGTTGGAACGGGCGCGCCGTCAGGCGGAGCGGGCGCAGCAGGAGGCGCAGCGCGATGCCGCGATCGCTGAACTGCGGGAGTTGCGGCGTGAGATGACCGAGGTTCATCTGCAGTCGTTTCCCGCCGCGCATCCTCCCCTGATCCCGGACGTGCCGCAGCTGGGTGGGCCATGGGCGCTCGCTGAGGCGCAGGCCTTCCACCTGCAGGGGGTGCGCCGGCTGGCGAGGGCGGAACGGGCCGCTGCCAAGCAGCGCGCCCAGCAGGACGCCCCCGCCTATCTGGCGGCAGAGACCGCCCGCCTGCACAGCGTCCGGGAGCGGATGGCCGGCGAGGCCGCACAGTGGTGGCAGGCCCTGCTCGCCAATGACGAAGGCACCGTCTGCGAGGCCGTCAACACCGCCTTCTCCGATAATCCGGCCGCCGGCTGCGCGGTCGGCGTGGACGGCTCGGTGCTGTCCGTGCTGATGCGGCACCAGGACCTCGACACCCTGCCCACCCAGACCCCCGGCCTGACCCCCAGCGGCCGGCCCACACTGAAAAACCTCACCAAACGAGACCGGCTGCTGTGGTGGCTGACCTCCATGGGCTCGAACCTGATCGCCACCCTCAAAGAGGGCTTCGCCACCGCCCCCGGTATCACCGCCATCGACCTCGCTGTCCTCACCCGCCTGCCCGACACCCAGCGCCTGGGCTTCGTCGCCTACGGCCGCTGGAGTCGCCAGGCCATCGAATCCACCGTCTGGCGGACGGCCGAGGACGCGCTGCGCTTTTTGGACCTCGGCCAGGACGTCGCCTGCGCCGTCACCACCACCGCCTCCGGAAACCTCTCCAGCAGCATCAAAGCGCTGGATGCCAGCCGGGTGCCCGGCCTGCAGGAGCTGCTGGACAACGCCCACGACGAACCCGACTCCGGCCCCGCCACCCTCGCCGACCTCGACCGCACCCTCGGCGCCACCACCCCGCCGAACGGCCCGGCTCCGGCCGGCGACCCCTACCGGCTGATCCCCTTCGCCGACTGGAAACAGGCCGCACTCACCGCCGCAGCACCGCCGCTCCCCCTGCATGCGCCGCCGGTGCCGCCGCCGCTCCCCGCGCCCGCACCAGTCGCGCTGGTGGCCGGACAGACCCTGGCACTGCCCGAGGACGCCTGGCAAGGACTGCAGATCGCGTTCCGGTTCGCCGGCGCGGACGCCGATCTCACCCTCTTCCTCACCGCAGACGACGGCCGAGTGGCCGCCGATGACGACTTCGTCTTCTACAACCAGCCCGCCACCGCCGACGGCGCAGCACGCCTGCTCGGCAAAAGTCAGGAAGGCCCGCACACCGTCGAACGCGCCACCCTCCACCTCTCCGCCCTGCCCCAGCACGTCCAGCGCATCACCGTCGCCATCACCATGGACATCGCCACCGGGCTGACCTGCGCCGCCCTCACCCACGCCGCCCTCGACATCACCAGCCACACCGACGCCGCCTGGACGTTCACCCCGCCCGCCGACCCGACCATCAAAGCCATGGTCATCGCCGAGCTCTACCGCCACCACCAGGCCGGCCGGCCCGTATGGAAACTCCGTGCCCTCGGCCAGGGCTGGGCCGACGGCCTCGACGCCCTCGCCCGCGCCCACGGCGTCGACATCACCTGACCACCCCCGCACACCCGCCACTTTCCGCCCGGACCCAACCCACACCGCCCGGGCGGCCGCGACACCGGCGGGCCCAGCCTCGGCCCGCCGCCTCCACCCCCGGCTCCCCGGTGCTGCTCGCCTCTGGCAGCACCGACTACATCCCAACCGCTGCAGGAACGCCCCCACCGTGAACGCAGAATTCTGGGTCGCCTTCGGCACCGGCCTCGTCGCCCTCGCCGCCCTGATCACCAGCTCCGCCGGCGCCGCACGCGCCCGCGTCAAAACCATCGAAGACGCCTACATCGCCCGCTACTGGCAAATCCTCGACCGCCTCCCCGCCCCGGCCCTCGTCGCCGAAAGCGGCACCGCCTGTGAACCGGACGAACTCAAAGCCGTGCGCCTGTACCTGCGATTGTGCGAAGACGAACTCGAACTACGCCAACTCGGCTGGGTCACCCACAACACCTGGCAGCAATGGCGCCCCGGCATCCAGGCCCAACTCGCCCAGTGGCCCGTCGCCGACGAATGGACCCCCCTCCGCGACGGCCAGCGCGCACCCCACCAATTCACCCTGCTGCGCCGCCTCGCCGCCCACCCCGACTACGACCCCTACCAACCCCGCGGCCTCGGCGGCCACATCACCCGGATGTGGCGCGGCCTGTAAACGGGGGTGCCCGCGTGTTGTCGGCTGGGCAGGATGCAGACGATCCACGCCGGCACCGGGACGGCCATAATGACGTCATGCCCTCCAGCCCGCAGCACCCCGCACCCACCCCGAGCCAGATCTCGGACGCGGACGCCGAGAACCTCACGCTGTACCGGAAGAAGTTCCAAAGCCGCCTGCCGCAGTCGCTGGAGCAGTTGCACGGCCCATCCCACGGAGTCGTGGAACTGCCGCTGCACATGGCCTGGTCCGGGATGACCTGCTACGACCTGGACAAGCCACGCCAGCGCATGGGCCTGTACCGCACCGTGCTGCACGAGGGCCTGCACGACGATATGCCCCGCTACCTCAACCACGACCTGCTCCTGGAGCTGTGGCCGGTCCTGCGCAGACTCGTGGGCCGCACCCTGCGCACCGTCTGGGAAGACGCCTTCCCCCAGCTCGCCTCCCGCGCCCGGGCAGCCGCGTGAGCAACATGCCGGAGCTGCACACGCGACTTCTGGCAGATGTGATCGCCCTCGGCTCCCCATATCCCCTGGTTCTCACCGGCGGCTACGCCGTGCGGGCACACCACCTCGTCAACCGCCCCAGTCAAGACCTCGACGTCGCCACCGAGAACCCGGCGCCCATGGCCGACATCGCCGCCACGCTGCGCACCGGCCTGGAAGCCCGCGGCTGGCAGGTGCACACGCTGGAGACCGCCCCGCTGTCCGCCCGAGGCATCGGCCGGCCCGCCACGCCGGCTCCGCCGCGCCGATAGTGTGGCCGTATGTCCCGCAAGCGCCGCCCCGTACGCCGTCAGCCCGACCCCGTCCAGCGGACCGACGCCCAGCAGGCCGAAGACCTGCAAGCCCTGGCCCGCACGTACCCCCAGGACCGGGAAGAGCTCCTCACCGAGGCCGCGGAGTTCTACAGCCGCGCAGGTCAGCACGAGAAGGCGCTCGCGCTCTACCAGCAGGTCCTGGACGGCGACTGCGAAGAACCCCATCTCGTCCAGGCGCTCCGCGCCAGCACCCTGTGGGATGCCGGACGCACTGACGAGGCCCGTGAAGCGGCCACGGACCTGCGCCGCCGGCACCCCGCCGACAGTGGCCCCTGGAACATCGCCGCGGAGATGTTCGAGGCCGCCGACGAACTGCATGACGCCGCCGACTGGTTCACCGCGGCAGTGACCCATCTCCTCGGCCCCGCCACTCCCCTCACCGTCGACGCCGTCCGCGAGGCGATGGACCCCACCGGCATCGAGATGCTCGTCATCGGCCGCCACCGGGTACGGCGTCGCCTCGGCCAGCCGCACGACGACCTCGACCAACTCGCCCACGCCCTCTACGACGACCGCCCGGCCCGGCTCCGCGCGACCAGCACCCTGGATGACCTTCACAACCCCGAGCTACGGGCCGCCGCGGACAGTGACCCCCAGGCCCTTATCGCCTCGATCGAGAAGCTTTCCCAGGAAGTGGAAGCCCGCCGGGCTGCCCTGTCCCGGCCCCGCATGACCTGTGCACTCTTCTGGAACCCTGACGAGTTCGCCCAGCTGCTGGACGCCTGGCCCGAGCTTGCCGGCCACTACGGCAGCGAGCACCACGAGCACGTGCGCCACATTGAACAGATGCTGCAACGGCTGTCCGGTGAAGGTGAGGTACACCTCGGCATCGCACACGGCATCGTCACCGACTTCGAATCCTTCACCCGCCAGGAGAAGCTGCCTGCGCAGGACGGGGACACCCGGGCGCACTATGCCTCCGACCTCGCAGCCCGAGGCCAGGCCACCCCGTGGCCTCCACCCCGCAACGCCCCCTGCTGGTGCGGCTCCACACGCAAGTACAAGAAGTGCTGCGGCAACCCCGCCCTCACCTGACCAAGCTCACACGGGGTCGAATTCGCGGCAGAACCTGGGAATTTCCCACATACGGCCGACTCGGTGCTCCCACTGGCAGTCACACTCAGTAGCCTCGGTGCCGGCTCGGTGAACTGACGCATGAGGGGTTGTGATCGTGGCACGTACCTGGCTGTCCATCCGGGTGGAGTTGGTCTCGGGACACGGTGCAGATCTGTGGCCTCGCCGGGCGCGTCTTCGCCGCCGCGCGCTCGCACTCCTTCGCTCAGTTCGCCACGGCCATCGATCTCGCCTTCGGCCGCTGGGATCTGGCCCATTTGCACCTGTTCACGCTGGCGGACGGTTCCCGGGTCAGCCCCCTTGACTGGTGGGACGGCGAGGCCCCGGACGGCACTGTGGATGGCCATGCCACCAAGCTGAGCAGGCTGCAGGGCGGCGAGCAGTTCGCCTATGTCTTCGACATGGGTGACGACTGGGCCCACCTGTGCACCGTGGCGGAGGGGCGCATCGATCCCCTCAACGAGGTCGGCGAGACACCCGACCGCCCGATCCCCTACTGGGGCTGGGGCAACCTCCCGGACCAATACGCACGCCGCTGGGATGGGGACGACGGGGAATCGCCGATGCCGAAGCGGCCGGCCCGCGGGCTCAGCGACCTGCCTGTGATCCTGCCGTGGTGGGGCGAGCGCCGCCGAGGATGACCTCACGCTGCGTACACGAAGTGGCCACCGGTGGCGGAATGGATGGCCGTTGGCATCCGCCCCACAACGTGAATGCCCGGATGGGGGGCCAAGCCCCGCCTCCATGTGCCGGACCCCCGTCAACGGTCACGCAGTCTGCGAGCTCAGGAAAGAGCGGATTGCTTGCGCGGCGGCGGAAGCCCCTCCAGCAACTCCCACAGCGGGCGTGCACCCGATGCCCACACCCCCAGCACCTGCCGGTCGACCACATGCAGCCGCTGCTGCGCGGCGAACGTCACGGCCGGGGCGCTCACCCGGCCGTTCGTCACGATCACCGCGACGTCTGCCCCGTGCACCTGCCGCGCCGTCCCGTTGAGTACCTGCAGCGCCGGTGTGCCCACTGCCGCGCCCCCAGCCCCGTTGCGGCGGTGCTTGCACTGGATCACCCAGCGCCGCCCGTACGGATCGGTGGCCGTGACGTCCGCCCCCAGGTCGCCGCCACCGCCGACCCGCTGGGCGTCCCGGCAGCCATCCCGCCGCATCAGGTCCCTGATCGCCTCCTCGAACCGCGCGTGGTGCACAGCATCCAGCTCAGCCAGCGCATACCGCAGACCCCTCACGCGCACGGCCTCCCACCGGGCCTGTTGCCGCCTTTGGTGAAGCCAGCCGCCGCCCGCCAGCACGGCGAGCACCAAGCCGGCGACGAGCACCCACCAGTGGGCCAGCAGCCAGTTGACCACCGTCACCCCCAGCGTGATGACGATGAGGGCCGCACCGGCAACGGTGAGCAGCTCATCCCACTCCTGCCGCGTGCTGCGTTTCCGCCCCCGCGCCGGCCGCCGCGTCACCGGCCGGCCTTCGACGACGGCAAACGGAGCGGGTACGACACCGCGGGCCGCAGGCACGGCCGGGCCGCGTTGCCCGCTGAGGCGTTCTGCTCGCCCCACCCCACGGCTGTCGCCGCGGCGGACATCGTCATCTCCCGCCGCACCCTGGGCGCCCAGCGCGAACGGCCCTGGGCCGGTGTCCCTCGTCTCCCCAGCATGCACGTCCCCCTCCCGGCACGTCCCGGCACAACCTCCATGCTGGCAGCAGGCACTGACAATGAGTCAGCACAACAGCACCCGTAGTGATCACGGAGGGTGAACAGGCCAGGTCGCGCCCACACCCGCCTCGACCCACCAGAGGGTGACGGCAGGGCGCCGCACGCGGGCACAAACACCCCCCGGCGGGCCCGACAGCCCTACCGCGACGGCCCGAAGGGCGCCTTCGGCGCATCCAGCACGCCTCCACGGCCCAGCTCCCCGCCGCACCCGCGATGAGGAGCGTCAGTCACGGTAGGGGTGGGTCAGGGTCATCGGGGTCTGCGCGATGTCCAGGGCGTCTGTGGGAAAACGGTGGCCGGCGGTGTAGTAGCGTGCGCGGGTGCGGCCGACGGGCTTCAGGATGTCGGCGGCCGTGAGATCACGCAGATCGCGCTGGGCCTGCTGCAGGCTGAGGGCTTCGCCGTGCTGGTAGCGGGAGCGGCGCACGCGTCCGGCCATGGCGACGTCATGGAGTGCGGTGACGGTGCGTTCATCCAAACCCTGCGCGGCGGCGAAGGCGGCAAGACAGTTCCAGACACGGCCCGAGCGGGCAAGGCGGCCTTGGACGGTCTGCGCCTGCTGGTGGTAAGCGGTGAGGTTGAATCTGATCCAGCCGGAGACGTCCTGATCAGGCTGGTACCGGCTGCCGCACTCGCCCAGTTCCCGGTAGTACTCCCAGGTGTTGCCCGGCCGCCCCAGCCAGCTCTCGATGGAAGAGAATTCGGGGGCAAGAACTCCTTCCCTGGCGATCATGAGGGTTTGCAGGGAGCGGGACATCCGGCCGTTGCCGTCGGCCCAGGGGTGGATGGAGACCAGGTGCAGGTGGGCCATCGCGGCTCGCACCAGGGCGTGCGTGCCATCGCTTTCATTGAGCCAGTCGATGAGTTCCTGCATCAAAGCAGCGACGAGCGGGGCGTCGGGGGCGGTGTAGGCGGCGATGCTGGGGTCGCGGGCGTCGGTGACGTAGACCGGGCCCTTGCGCCACTGGCCAGCTGGCCGGCGAACACTGTGCCGGTGTCCCTGCAGCATCCAGTGAAGGCCATTGAGCAGGCCCTTGCTGTAGGAGAAGTCCCGGGCGTCGTGGAGGGTCTGGATGTAGGTCATCATCCGCTGGTAGGCGAGGGTCTCCTCTCGGTTCTCCTCCGAGATGTCAACCTCGTTCTCTCCCTCCATGAGGTCCTCGACGTCCACGGTGGCCACCTTGAAGCCCTCGATGGAATTCGAAGCCGCCACCGCGTCAGCGGTGAGGAACTTGCGCAGGCCGGCCGTCCATTTCGTGGGATGTTGCACGGCATGCCGCAGGGCCGTGCGCATCTGGTCGATCTGGCCGATGACCTGGCGGTCTTGCGCGGCGAGATCAGGCGTAGGGAAGAGCACCACCCGAAGATATAATGACGCAATCATTACGTCAAACACGGTTGGAGTTCTCTCCTTGCGGCCTGTTCCTGAGCGAACGCCATCCGCCGCCTATGACAGCCGCCCACAGGGCCGGGGCTCTCGCCTCGCCTCGGCGGATACACCTGACGCAGCGGCAGCGCGAGGCCGTCGCCCTGCCGGGGGCTGCGCCTGCCGCATGCTCTCCGCTCACGGTTTCGCGGCCGGATGTCAGCTGGCATCCGCGGAGTTGACCGGGGGAAGCAGGCCGTCGCCGGGCCACAGGGGGGATCCTGCTTCCGCCCGGGCCAGGTGCCGGCCGACCTCGATGAGGACGGCGATCCGGTCGGCGGGCCCGTACGCCCGGTGTGTCCCGGTCGTGGGGTCGACGACGCGGACCTCGCTGCAGGGGCCCGCACACACCAGAGCGCGGGCGATTTCCGGCAGGCCCAGGTTGAGGGCGTCGCAGTCGTGGTCGCGGCTGAGCTGCAGCAGGTCTTCGGTGACCCTCTCCCAGTTGCCGACCTCGGGCCAGCGCGCGCCGCCGTCGAGTTCGTGGGTGAGCGTGGACAGCGGCACGATCTCGCCGGGCCGGCGGCCGCGGGTGAGGCGGTCGTGGATGCGGGCGCCGTCGGGCTGCCGTATGCGGGGGTGCAGCAGGGAGCCTGCGGCCGCGACGGTGGTGTTGATCTCCTGTGCGGGGGCCGGGTAGTAGGGCTCGTGCGCGAACAGGAGGTAGACGTCCAGGGTGGGGACGGCCTGGACGGGTTCGGACGGGGGCATGGGGAGGGTTCCCTTCGAAAGAGGTGGGGTTGGCGTATGACGAAGGCCCGGAGGGGGCGCCGGCCGGGGGGCAGGCGCATACGGGCTCAGGGGCCGCACGGGCACGCCGGGCCCGGTTCGTGCCGGGTCGGTTGTCGTCGGCGGTGTGTTGGAGGATCTGGGTGACCTGGTGGGCGAGTTGGAGCAGGAGCCGCTCGCGGGCGATGAGCTCGGCTGAGACCGAGCGGGGCTCGCGGGTCTGGAGCAGGCCTGTGGCGTCCCACAGCAGGTGCTGGCCGATCTCGGCCGAGCGGCGCAGTTCGTAGCGGTCGCTGCCGGCGGCGGCCTGGACGAGCGAGGTGTGCAGGGCGGCGAGGCGCCGCAGGTAGCGGCAGGCATCGTCGCCTTCGACGATGCGGACGTGTTCGCGGGCCCGGCAGTCCAGCCGGTCCGGCAGGTGCTCGGCGAGGAGCGGGGCGAGAAGCATCGCCGGGAGGGCGACGCTGACCGGGAGGCCGTTGCTCATGGCGAAGAGGCCAGCGACCAGACTGACGAGCGCGCCGGCCGCGGCGAACAACCGCAGGGACCCGGGGACGGTGTCCAGCGCGATGCGCTGCGCGGGGCGCCTGGCCAGCCAGCGCAGGGAAAGGCGCTGCATACGCGTCGCGCCGGGGGCGAGCACCGCGATCCGGTGAGGGATCTCGGGCGGACTGCCGTCGCCGGGGACGGTCCAGGCGAGCCAGCCCCACGGGGTGCGCTCGTGGACGAGTACCAGTTCGCAGGCGGCCGAACAGGAGTCGTCGCGGACATGGCCAGTCCTCAGGGCGCGGGAGCGTTCCTTCTCCCACCGTCCCGGGTCGCGGGTGAAGGGGCGCTCGTGGTGCGCAGCCGCGGTCGGGGGCGTCGGTGTGCGGAGTGTGTCCGTCACGGGCTGCTTCCTTCCAGGTGGTGGCCGGTCAGGGCGGAGGCGCACGTGGTGCAGCAGCCGTCGCCGTCGGGGTGGGCGCGCCGGGGTGTGGGGCCGGGGCAGGTGCGGCACAGCGGCCATCCGAGGCAGGCCGGGCAGAGGTCCTCGCCGGGGGCGGTTCCGGGGACCCCGCAGCCGGCGCATTCGGTCAGGGCCCGGTAGGTCAGAGCCTCGGCCACCGTGCGCGCGGCGGCGGAGCCGGTCCTCGGCTGCGCCGGCGCGGTATCCCACGCGGGTGCGTCGTGGTGGTCGGCCGCGCGGGTGGGCGGTGGGTAGGTCTGGGCGGCGCGCAGGCGGGCGGCGATGATTGCGCCGACCGTGGTCCGCACTGGGTGGGGCAGGGGCCGGTCGGCGATGACGTGCCGCAGCTGCTCAGCGTTCCAGCCGGATTCCAGCATCACGGTCACGACGCGGCCTTGGTCCCTCAGCGCCTGTCCGGTCAGCAGCAGCTCGGGGCGAGCCGCCCCGAGTTCGAGCAGCAGCCGGACCCCCGGGTGCATCTCATCCGCCGCGGGCGCTGCCGGCGGCGCCGTCGGCAGGTCCGGATGGCCCTTCCGTTCCGGTGCTTGCGGCGATTCGCCGCGGCACGGACGGAGGGGGCTGGTGTTCTGCTGGGTGGTCTTCTTGCTGTTGGTGTTCTTAGTGGCGGGATCAGCCAACGTAGGCTCAGCCAATCCTGGAAAATCCGACTCTGGCCCGGGCCTGGGGTTTTGCAGGCCGGGCAGGTCGGTGATGAAGTACAGCGCCTGGCCGAGCGTTCCGTCGGGGTTGCGCTCGCGGGTGCGGTAGAGGAATCCGTGCCGCTCCAGCTGGTGAAGCCCGGTGGTGACGGCGTCGATGCCTTCGCGGCCGCGGCGCACCAGTTCGGCGACGGTGACCTGCCAGCCGTCGCGGTGCGTGCTGACGTACCCGAAGATCCCCTTCGCCTTGAAGGACAGCCTCGAGTCGCGAAAGAGGCCGTTGGCGATCTGAGTGAACTGATCGGCCGCCATGACGCCCCGGCGGATCCCCGCCCCGAAGCCGATGTCGTGTTCGTCATCGATCGCGGGGGTGGCGGTGGCTTCGAGGAGGGCGACGTCGAGGGTGGCGGGTCGGTCGGTGATCGAGTAGACGACCTCGCCGAGCGTTCCGTTCGGGCGCCGCAGGCGTTCGCGGAGGAGGTAGCCGTACCGTTCCAGTTCCTTCAGGCCGGCGCGAACCGCCTCTCGACCGTCGGGCCCGACGGCTACCAGGTGGGCGAGGGTGACCTGCCAGCCGTCGCGGTGCGTGCTGACGTACCCGAAGATCCCCTTCGCCTTGAAGGACAGCCGCGAGTCACGGAACAGGCCGTTGGCGATCTGAGTGAACTGCTCTCCGGCCATCACGCCCCGGCGGATCCCCACCCCGAAGCGGCTCACCGCCGTGTCCCCAACGCATGCCGCGGCTGGTGCCCACGGCGGCACACCGGGCTCGTCGCGGTGGGGCGGCCGGGGGTCCTGGGCGTGGAGGCGTGCGTGTGTTCCATGGCGTCAGCTCACCGGCCGGCCCCGACCAGGCTGACGGCCACGAGCCCCGACCATCGGTCACGATCCGGCAACGGAGCCGTCTAGCTGCCGTGGTCGGGCTCATGGTCGGGCCGACCACGTGCCGTCAGCCCGGGCGCTCAGTGATTGCGCAGTCGACTGCGCAGCCTTGGAAGGGCGTCTGCGCAATCGGGCTGCGCAACCGGCCTGGGGATCCTGCGCAGTCGAGTTGCGCCGGGGCGGCTGCGCAGTCCGCCCGGACTTCCTGATCTTCTCTTGCGCACGTCCGTATCGCCCACTGCGCAGGCCTCTGACACGACCCGGCCGGCTTCCGTCTGCGCATCGATGTCCGGGCCCTGTGGCCGGGCAGCACGTGATCGCACGGCGGTCCCCGGTGCGGGCAACGTGCGCCGGACACGGTGGGCCGCTGCCAGATCGCGGCAGACCCATGGTCGGGGTCATGGTCGGCCCGACCATGACCCCGACCATGGATTTCGTGTCCCCATCGTGACCGTGGTCGGCGGTTCATGGTCGGTGGTCGGGTCGGGGTCGACGGGTTTTCTCAAGGTCAGCAACATCCCTTCTGACCTGGGAGCTTGACCATGTCCCCTGGCACGCAGGCCTCACCGAGCGAGGCCGCTGCTGCGATGGCGGCCGGCGCCCGGCTGGAGGCGATGCGCCGTCGCGTACGCCTCTCCCGCGTAGCGGTCTGGACCGTCATCGCGGCCGGCCCCATCGCCCTCTGCGTGGCCGTCGCCTCCACCCCGACCACGGTCGCGGCGGCCCCCGCGGCCAAGCCCACCGCCGTGCGCACCGCGCCATCCCCCGCCGACCCGGGCGGCTATGCGCAGGTGTTCATCGGCGCGTGGCTGCGCAGCGACGCCAACGATGAGACGAGTGCGCAGGCGCGGCTTGCGCAGTCGATGGCGCCGGACGTCGAACTGCCCGCCCCTGCCGCCGGTGCGCAGTCGGCGCCTCAGTCCGTGACGACGGTGCGCAGTGCGCAGCGCGGCACCGGCGCGTGGTCGGTGACGGTGGCTGCGCAATACGCAGACGGACGGTTGCGGTACTACGCCGTGCCGGTGGCCTCCGACCGCACGGGCTCCTCGTTCACGGTGACCGGTGCGCCCGGCGTGGTGGCCGGCCCGGCCCGGGCCGCAGTGCCGAAGTCGTCGTACGGCGTGAGCGTCCCGGAGGGGGATCTGTCCTCCGCTATCGGGCAGTTCCTCGGCGCCTACCTGACGGGCGCCGGGGAGGTCGACCGCTACCTCGCGCCCGGCGTGAAGCTCGCCGCCGTCTCCCCCGCCCCGTACACGGCGCTCGCCGTCCAGGAAGTCTCCGCCGTCGAGGAGACAGCGGCCGCCGAGCAGGTGCCGGCGGACGGCACGACAGTGCGGGTGCTCGCCTCGGTGGAAGCCCGGGACCGGGCCGGCCGGTGGCCGCTGGCGTATGAGCTCACGCTCACAGCCCGCTCGGGCCGGTGGGAGGTCGCCTCGCTTGAGTCCGGCACCGCTCAGGAAGGGGGCGGGCGATGAACACGGTGCACCACCTGATGCTCGCCGGGCAGCTGGACGACCTCGGCAACAGCTGGATCAACATGTTCAAACAGTGGGCGACGAAGGGCCTTCAGGCCGGTCTGATCTGCCTCGTCGTCGTCATCATGATCCAACGATTCTCACTCAAGGCGGGGATCGGCGCCCTGCTGCTGATGGTGATCGCGCTCGGTCTGTACAACTCGCGCAACGACTTGGCGAACATGTTCACGGACGAGGTGAAGAACCCGTCCAAGGGGGCGCCCGCCGCTCCTGGGGTCGTCCGGTCCGAACTCCCGGCCTCCCGTGACCAGTCGCCGAGCGTCGGAGGCTGGCTGTGACCGCGGCAGCCGCGGCACGGGTGGGCCGCTTCTACACCTCAGCCCGCCGCCACCCCTGGGTGCTGGGCAAGGTCGCCGACTGGAAGATCCCGCTCGGCCCCTACACGCCCGCACAGATCGCCCTCGCCGTCGGCGGCGGCTTCCTCCTGGTCAAGACGATCAGCTGGTGGTCGTGGATGGGGCCCATCCCCATCGTCGCCTGGGGCCTGGTCATCTGGATGGTGCGCCGGCCAAAGGTCCGCGGCCGCGCCCCCATGCAGGCCGTACTCGGCTGGGTGCTGCTTGGCTGGCAGCCCCGCGGTGGGCGGATCGGCGGGCGCGCCGCCCGCGACCGCGCTGCGCACCCGCTGCTCGGCGGCTTCACCATCGAGGACACGCCCGCACCCGGCTCCGCTGCGCAGGCCGCGCCCTCCCCTGCGGTGCAGCGGCATCCAGCCCGGGCGCCGCACCCGAGCCCGGCCACAGACCACCCGTCCTTCGCACCCCGCCGCACACAGCCGGTTGCTGCCGCGGTGGCGGCGGGGCCGGTGTCGGGTGTGCAGCAACTGCTCGCACTCGCCCAGCAGGGCGGAGGTGCGCGGTGAGGGTTCCGATCCGTCACATCGCCGGGCACCTGGTGTGGTCGACGCAGGGCAGCGTGTGGGCCGTCTACCGGCTCCACCCCGGCCCGGACACGCAGGGCCGGCGTGAGGAGACCGTCCAGGGCACGTACGTGCCCGCCCCGGTACGCGACGAACAGCTCGCCAAAATCACGCACTTGGTCCGCTCCTTGTCCGGGGCGCCGCGGCTGTTCGGCCTGTGCGCGCAAGTGGATCCGGGTGAGATCGCCCTCAGGATGATCGAGGGCATCGAGCCGGCCGAGCAGTCGCCCGGTGCAGGAGCGCACCCGTGGGTGGAGAACGTCGAGGCCACCCTGGACCTGCTGGACGAGCAGGAGATGCACCGCCGCACCCTGTGGCTGGCCGTGCCCCTCACGACCGAAACAGGCAGCCTGCAGGTGTCGGCGTCCCTCGGCGCGGCGTGGGCCGAGGTCGCGCCGATGCTGGGCATGCGGCCGGCGCCGGTGGCCCGGCGCGAGGTGAGCGCCTACCGGGAGCAGGCCTCGCGGGTTCAGGCGGCGCTCGCCGGCGGCATCGCCTTCCGCCCGGCCCGCCCGGCGGAGATCGTGTGGATGATCCAGCACGCCTTGCACCGCGGCCTTGCCGAGCCGCTGCTGGCCGAGGCCGAGACCAGCGACCTGTATGGCGGGCAGCTCCGGGACGGGGTGCTGTGCTCCCCCAGCTACGCCGACCTCGGCCAGGTGCGCCTGCAGGAGGGCGGCATCGATCCCGAACTCGACGACACGGGCGAGCTCAAGAGCACCGGCCGGATCACACGGCCGGGCCGGATCATGCAGTCTGGCCGCACCGCCTGGTGGCGGCTAAGCACCGGCTCGCCGCTCGGGCGGCGCTGGCTGCAGGTGGAGTCCGACCAAGGTGTCGGCTACCAGGCGCAGTTGGCGCTGGCCGAGTGCCCGCCCGCCGTCAGCCAGGATGCCGCTGATCTGTTCGCTCAGCTGGAGATGCTCGACTTTCCCGTCGACTACACCGTCGACCTCACCCTCGTGCCCGCGGAGAAGGCCCGCGAGCAGGTACGGCGCAAGAAGAACGACCTCATCGACCAGGCCGACCAGTACGACGCCCGCCCCACCGGCATGCCCGCTTCCCTCACCGAGGCCGCCCGCGATCTCGGCGAGTTGGACGCACGCCTGTCGCGCACGTCGGTTGAGGTGGAGGTGCAGTCCGTGACGGTGCTGACGGTGTGGGGGCCGACCGCCGCCGTCTGTGACGCCCGGGCCCGCGCCCTGGCCGCGCTCCTCGCCGGCGCCGACTACCGCGCCGTGCGCCCGGCCGGCCTGCAAGAGGCCCTGTTCAGCCTGGGCCTGCCCGGCACGGTGCGGCCGGGTGTTGTGCGGGAGTTCACCCAGCATCAGGTCTCCGAGGACTGGGCGCTGGGTGGGGCGTTCACTGCTGCGGAGGTCGGCGACCCCCATGGGATGTTCCTGGGCATCGACCTGGACTGCGGCACCGCCCGCCCTGTCCTGATCAACGTGGCGGATGCGCCCAAGGTCGACGCGTCCGCGTCGATGGGCATCGTCGGGGACCTCGGCGCGGGCAAGAGCGTGCTGCAGAAGCTGATCGCGGAGGCGGTGTGGGCGCGTGGCGGCTGCGCGATCTGCATCGACCGCACCCCGGTGCGCGAGTGGGCGACCTTCGCGCGCACCGCGGCCAAGGGCAGGGTGCAGATCATCGACGCCGCGCAGGCCGAGGTGTCCATCGACCCGCTGCGCATGTTCGACGGACCCGAGGGACGGCACTACGCGCTGTCCTACCTGACTTTGCAGCTCGGTATCGGTCCGATGAGCACCAGCGGCGAGGTCCTCCACCACGCCGTCGAGCAGGCCGCCCTCAGCGACGCCCCGTCCATGCACCGTGTCCTTGCCGTCCTCGAGGAGATGGCCACGCGCGAGGCGGGCAAGCGGCAGGACGCGGCCGCGACCCTGGCCGGTCTGGTCCGGGTCGTCGCCACCAACTCCCTGGCCCGGATGGTGTTCGACCCGACGCTGCCGCCGGTCAGGTTGGACGCCTCCAGTACCTCCGACATGATCGTGATCACGACGACCGGGTTGAAGCTGCCGCCGAAGGCCGCGTTCGACAAGCCGGAGGTCCTGCACCAGCAGCCGCTGGAGGCGTTGATCGGCCGTGCGGTGCTCTACCTGATCGCAGCTCTCGCCCGGCAGACCGCGTTCGAGGACCCCGAGCGGTTCACCGCGGTGGTCCTGGACGAGTTGTACTGGCTGACCTCGTCCGCCGAGGGCACGGCCCTGGTCCACGAGATCCTCCACGACGGCCGCAAGCACGGCGCCGGCCTGGTGGCGGGCTCGCACGACGCCGAGGAACTCGGCCCCGACCGCGGTCTGATGGCCTACCGGGCGCTCGCCCGCACCGCGGATCGTGAACGCGCCCGCCGGGGTCTGGAGTTCGTCGGCCTCGATCCGGATGACGGTGAGCTGCTGCGGCTGGTGACCACGGGCCTGTCCCCCGTCGGCCACAAGGGCCGGGAGGGCGAGTTTCTGCTGACCTGCCCGCGGCAGAACACCGGCCGCGTCAAGGTCTCCATCCCCCGCATCGAGCGCATCACCACGTCCATCACCACCACGCCGGGACGCCGCACGGGCGGTGTCTCCCCTTCCGTGCCGGAGCCGCTTGCCGGTGAGGCCGTACAGAACCGTACGAAGGAAGCCTTCCGATGACCACTTCGTCGTGGGACCGCTCGCGGCGCGTCGCCACCGTCGTGAGCGTCCTCACCGTGATCGCCGTCGTCGTCGCCGCGGTCGTGCTCGCCCTCGGGGTGGGCGTGCCGCAGGCGTGGTGGCCGCACACCGGACAGGCCTTCGCCGCCGACGCCCCACACCAAGATCCCTGTGCCCTGATCGTGGGCCCGGCCAAGGCCTACTGCGAGCGCGGCGCCGCGGCCAAGCCCTCAACCAGCCGGAAGGACGTGGCCGGCGGGGTGTGGAGGCTGGGGACCGCCGGTGCGGGCGTGGGGGCTCTCGTGGTGTGGCGGCTGCGCGGCAGCACTGGGCAAAGGCGGCGTTGACGTGCTGCGTCCCGACCGCGCGATGCTGCGTTCGGCCGGCTTCGTCGTGCTGCTCACCGGCGTGTTCCTCCTGGTGAACACCCAGGTCGTGTACGCGGCCGGAAGCGACAGCGAGACCGGAGATCTGCTTGCCCCGCTGAACATCTACTCGTCGGAGGGTGTGCCGATCAACGGCTACGACCTGAACGCGTCGGGCGGCTCCATCGTCGCGTTCAAGACCCAGGCCCTGGCCTTCGCCCTGTCGGGTCTGTTCACCCTGATCCGGCTGCTGGTCGGGCTGGCCGGGTGGGCCATCGAGGTGGCCTTCCGCTTCCCGCTGCTCAAGCTCCTCACCCACCCGGCACAGAAGACCGCCGACGCCTACGACCACGTCATCGTCGACACGCTCGGGATCAAAGGACTGCTACTGGCCTGGGCGTTCGTGTTCGCGGGATTCATGATCGTGCGCGGTCGGGTCGGCCGCGGTCTGGGCGAAATCTTCCTCACCCTCCTCATCGGGGCGATCGCCGCCTCCGCGCTCATCCGCCCCGACACCCTCCTCGGCCCGGACGGCCCTTTGGGGCAGTCTCAGCAGGTGGCCGCCGAGGTCGCCCAGCGATCCGTCAACTCCTACGACTGGGGCGGCAAACTCGCCAGCAAGAGCCCGTGCGACGGCATGGCCGGCCACGCCGAGCTCACATGCGAGCAGCGGGAAGGCGAGGGACCGGTCTCCTCAGCCGAGGTGGCCCGGCCCATCCAGGATTCGATCACCAACGCCTTGATCGTGAAGCCGTACATGCTGCTGGAGTACGGACGCGTCCTGGATCCGGCCAAGACTGCCGACCGCAAGGCATATGCCGTCCATCTGAAGTGGGTCACCGGCGGGTACATGCCGAGCTCGACTCCGTCGGACAAGGCGAACGACCCCTGCAGGCTGATCCACGGGCCGGGCAAGCAGTACTGCGAGCGCGACGTCGACGACAAGGCCGCCAGTCACGATCTCCCATCGCTCACGCCGGGCGGCGAACTCCTCGATGCCTCCACTGCGATCGTCACCGACGAGGACCAGGCCTTCGCCGCATTCCTCGCCGACATGAAGAGGGCCGGCCCGGTCGGCACGTCGTGCGCCGCCTATGCCGAAAAGCCCACCTGGTGGCGGGTAGGCGGCGCGTTCCTGCTGCTGATCGCCGCGCTGTTCATCTGCGGCATGCTGCTGTCGTCCGCGATCGTTCTGCTCGGCACCCAGGGCGTGTGCGCGGCCGCGGCGGCCGTCGGCGGCGTCACGTTCGTCGCGGGCATGCTGCCCGGACCCGCTCGCCAGAGCGTGTGGAAGTGGCTGTCCCTATGGGGGATCGCGGTCCTGGCGGTAGTCGGGACCTGCGCGTTCATCCCCTTCTTCGGCATCGCGATCGACGCCACCATCACCAACGGCCCCAACCTGATGGTCGAGCGGATCCTCCTCATCGACGTCCTGGCCATCGCCGGCGCGGCCGGGCACCGCAGACTGCTGACCGGGATCGCTTCCTTCGGCCGGCGCACGGCCATGCGGATGCGCTACGCCAAGGTCGGCGGTACCCACCTGCCCGGCGACACCTCCGAGCTCGGCGCCGCACTCGCCCTCAACTCCCCCGCCGCCTTGGGCGGATACAGCTTGGGGCTGCGCGCGTTCACCGGCACAGGTGGCGGCCGGTTCGGGATGCTCGGCACCCGGCAGCGGCTGATGGGCGCGCTCACCTCCCTTTTCGACGGTGCGGGCATGCCGGTCGACACCGGCCGCGTCCTCGCCGATGCCACCGCCGAAGCCGGGCGGGGGCTTGCCCCGTTGACGGCGGCCGCGGCCGTGGGCGGGCTGGGCGCACGACTCGGCGTCAAGGGCGCATACGGGCTGCTGATCGGACGCCGTCCGGACAAGGAACAGTTGGCCAAGTGGCGCAAGCCCACCGCCGACGGCGACCCGGACACGGGCGGCCCGCCGGACGGCGGGGGCGGCGGCCCTGGCGGCACGGGTCCGCGCCGGCCCTCGGGCCCGCCCGACCGGTACCGCAACGCAGAGGGACGCGTCGTCGACCGCAACACCGGCCAGGTGCTGCACGACCAGAACAGCGACCGCACCCTGCTGTCGACCCGGGCACACAACCGGCTGGTCCGATTCCGCGGATACCGCATCCTCCACCGGGGCGGCCGGACCGCGTACGGGGCGACGGTCGGTCTGCCGGCCACTGTGCGCCGCGCCCGGTCGGGGGGCTCGCGCTACTCCCAAGACGCCCGCCAGCAAGTGCGGGTATGGGCCAACACCGTCCGTGAAGACGGCCGAGCCTGGGGCGACACGGGGCGTCACGTGGCCCGGGTCATCCGCGAGCACACCGACGACCACGGTGGAACCGGCCCCTTCACCAGCCGGCGTGTGCCAACCGCAGCCATGCCGACCGCTGCTCCCCGCCCGGAACCCCGTCCGCGGCCTGCACCCTCAGGTCGTCCTTCCCCTGCCCCCACACGGCCGGCCGCGCCTGCGGGCCCTCCCGCAGCAACTCCGCCCCCGGCACCGCTCCCCCGCCAAAACGGCCCCGCACCGGTGCCCGGGTCCGATCTCGGCGCGCCCGGGCGTGCGGCTCGTCCCGGCGACGGTGACACGGGCGGTTCCGCAGGCAGCAGCAACCAGGCCCGGATGCAGGAGTCGATGCGGCAGGCCGAAGCTCTGCGCGACATGCGCGAGCGGTGGAGGCGCGAGGACGGTGAGGAGGAGTGACACCGCCGGGACGCCGCATCCGCCGGTGGGGATGCACGGTGGGTCTGCTGATGTTTGCCGCCGTGTGCTGCGCCGCACCGGTCGGAAACGCGATCAGCGCCTACGTCGCGCTGACAACGGGCCAGCAGGACGACGGCGGGATCGCCGAGGGCGGCAGCGCCGCGGACATCCCGCCGCGGATGCTGACCGCCTACAAGAAGGCCGTCCAGCAGGTCGGGACATACGTGCCCAAGTGCCAGGGCATGCGCTGGCCGATCCTCGCCGGCATCGCCAAGGTCGAGTCCAACCACGCAGTGGGCCGCACCATCACCGCAGGCGGCGACATCCGCCCGAAAATCTACGGGGTGCTCCTCAACGGCTCCGGCCAGGGAGGCAACACCACCGCCGTCCCCGACACCGACAACGGCACGTGGGACGGCACCTCCCAGGGGGAGCGCGCGGTCGGCCCGTTTCAGTTCATGCCCTCCACCTGGGAGTCGGTCGGCAAGGACGCAGGCGGCGACCACATCGCCGACCCGCACAACGCCGACGACGCCGCGCTCGGCGCCGCCGTCTACCTCTGCGGAGACGACCGTGACCTGACCAAGCGTGCCCAGCTGAAGACCGCGATCTGGCAGTACAACCACTCGGCCGCGTACGTCGCAGACGTGCTGGGCTGGATCGACCAGTACACCGCGGCCGCCAAAGACCCAGACCTGAAGAACGTCTCGGGCAAGGCCCGCACCGTCATCGACGCGGCGCTCTCCCAGCGAGGGGTGCCCTACTCCTGGGGCGGCGGCACCCCGAGCGGCCCGTCGTACGGCATCTGCTGCTCCCCCAGCGGCACAAGCGGAGCGAACATCCAAGGCTTCGACTGCTCGGGCCTGACCCTGTACGCGTACGCCACAGCCGGCATCCGCCTGCCCCGCACCGCCGCCGCGCAGGCCGGTGTCGGCCAGCGCATCCCCTCACGCCTCGGCACCGGCGCCCTCAAGCCGGGCGACCTCGTCTTCTACGCCTACGCCCCCGGCCGCGACTCCACGATCTACCACGTCGGCATCTACGCCGGCAGCGGCCAGATGATCAACGCCGCCCGCCCGGGCACCGTCGTCCGGCTGGACGCGGTCAACGCCATGCCCGGCTACGCGGGGGGAGCACGCCTGCTGTGACCACCACCCCACGCTCACCCCGTCTGCTGGTGCTGAGCACCGTCCTGCTCGCCGTCGCCGGCGTCGCCCTGCTGGGCCTGCCGAAGGGGCATCAGGAACAAACGACCGGGGCACCGTCGCCGACCGCGAGCGCGACCACTGATCCGTCCCCTGCGGCCAGTAGACATCCCACAGGAAAGACGACCGTCAGTCCGGCTTCCTCCACGACGTCCGCCGTATCACCGCCGTCAGTCCTGCAGTCGGCTCTGCCGCCGCACGGCGAGGGCGTGGCCGGTGACCGGGCCATCCAGCGCTCGCTTCAGACGGCCTGGCCCGCCGACCTTCCCGCCGCCGACGAGCGAGAGCTGCTCAGCGCCGGGCGCGCGCTGCTGCGCGCGGACGCCACCGGCGTCGGCCGCGCGAAGTGGCCCACGGTCTTTCCCGACGCGGTCCAGGAGGTGGCCCCGGCGTTCGCCACCGCCCGCTTCCGCATCCAGGCCGCGATCGCCCGCCGCAACCACAGCCCCGACAAGGCAGTGGTCCACCTGGTGTGGGCCGGCATGGACCGCGGCGGCACCTTCACCGATCTGCGCATCACCGACTGGCACTTCACCCGCACCACTTCGAAGAAGGGAGCAATCACGTGGACTCCGCAGCCCCGTCCCTGACCGGCGGGCTCGATGTCACGGCTGCCGGTCAGGTACTCGGCCTGGTCACCAGCCTGGCCCGTGCCGCCGACTGGCTCTACACCCACTGGTACCTGCTCGCCCTGGCCATCGCCGTGTTCTGGGGCGTGGGCGAGTGGGTCGTACGCCGGCTCGCGGCCAAGGCGTCGGCCGAGCGGATGGCCCTGGAACTCGTTCCCAACCGGCACTTCGACCCGAGCCTGGAGGAGATCTTCCGGCGTGGTGTCCAGCTCGCCCGCGCGTCCACCAGCATGCCCTGGTGGGCACCCCGCCGCGCGAAGGCCGTGCAGATCAGGCTGCGCGCGGACGGCAGTGCGCCGTTGCGCTACCGCGTCGAGGGCCCGGCGGGCGGTGAACGGCTGCTGTCCATCACCCCGTTCGGACCGGACATCACCGTCAACCGGGCCCGGCCGATCGCCGATAAGCCGCGGACGCACACCGTGCGCGCCGAGTTCATCCTGCGCGGCAAGCCCACGGCCCCGCTGCGCGAGGTGCCCCTCAGCCCCGACCCGCTGCAGCCGCTGGTCGACGCCGTGGCCGATCTGCGCGCCGAGCTCGGCGACCTCGCCGAGATCCGGCTCGACATCCAGCGCGCCCCGAAGTGGGCCCTGCGGGCGCGCCGCCTGCAGCTGATGAGCGCCGCGCGCCGCTCCGAGCGTCGGGAGTCCCAGCGGGCCGCGCGCTGGCTGCGGCAGGATGCCAGCGGCGTCGAGGACTCCCTGGGCTTTCAGCTGCAGCAGCTGCTCCGTGACAACCCCGGCTCGGGCACCAGCCGGAGGCTGGTGATGCCGCCGGTCCCGCGCCGGGTGGAGCCGGTCGAGGCGCTGGGCAAGCTCGCCGAGGACGACCACCTCGTGAGAGCGCAGCTGCTGGTGATGTGCGCCTCGAACACCGAGGGCCGCGCCGAGGCGCGACTGGCCCAGTTGCAGGCCGCGTTCGACGTGTTCGGCGGACGCTCGCGGTGGGCCATGCGCGGCTGGAGGGTGGGCCCCTGGCGGTTCGGCGCCGACCGCTGGCCCACCCGGCGTGGCTTCGAGCGCCGTTGGAATCTGGGGCAGTGCCAGCCGCCCCGCGCGAACTGGGTCCGGCTGGATGAACTGTGCGGCCTGCTCAAGCCCCCCACCATCCATTGCCGCCTGCCGGTGCTCGCCGGGGATCTGCCGACCTTCGCCTTCGGCGAGCCCGGGTTGCTGCTGCAGGGCATCTATCGCAGCCCCGATGGCCGCTCCCGGCTGGTCGCCACCTACGCCGAAGAAACCCTCTTCGAGGTCGGCATCGGCAAAGCCGGCGGCGGCAAGACCGAACGGGCCCTGGCCCAGGCCATCGGCTGGGCCCACGCCGGAGGCGGCCTGCTGTTCATCGACCCCCACCGCGACTCCTGGCCGCGCGCTCTGCCCTTCCTCGCCCACGACCACCTCATGCCGCGGATCGCGCTCATCGACCTGGGCGGCCTGGGCACCAACCCGCGCATCAGTTGCTGGAATCCGCTCGGCATGCACCACGGGCAGGCCGCCCACGAGGTCGTCGAAGCCATCACCGACGCCTACGCCTCCGCACTCGCCTGGGACGACACGACCGCGCCGCGCGCACTGACCATCCTCACCGCCGCGCTCACTGTCCTGGTCGCCGTGAACGAGACGGCATGCCAGGCCGGCCAGCCCGAGGACCAGGCCACGATCTTCCACGTGCGGGCCCTGCTCACCGACCGCGCCTTTCGTCGAACAGCACTCGCCGCGGTGGCCGACCGTCTCGATCCCGAGACCCGCTCCTGGTGGAAGACCGTCTTCCCCACCCTGCCCGCGGACGCCTTCCCCGTCGTCCTCAACCCCATCGCCCGCCTGGCCGCCAACCCCATCACCCGCGCCTTCCTCGGCCAGCCCGTCGGCGCCTACAACATCCGCACCGCCATGGACACCCGCATGATCGTGTGGGTGTGCCCGGGCGGCAATGGACCCACCGACCGCCTGATCACCGCCCTGCTCGCCCGCGACCTGCTGCGGGCCGTGCGCTCCCGGCGTGACACCCCCGAAGCCAGGCGGGTGCCCTTCCGCCCGTACTTCGATGAACTGATCACGCTCACTGGCGCCGCGCCGGAGACCATCGCTGCCATGTTCGAGGACTTCCGCAAGTACAAATGCCACGTCCACGGCATGACCCAACTCCTGTCCCGGCTACCCGGCCCCGTACGCCAGTCCCTGGTGCAGAACGCCTCCACGCTGGCTACCACCGCCGGCTCCACCTCCGCGATCGCCGCGATCACCGCTGAGTGGGGCGATGAGCCCAGCCCCCACCGAGTGGCCACCCTGCAGCGCTTCGAGCACTACATCTCCCTGACCGTGCACGGCCGACGCATCGGCCCCATCCAGCTGCAAGGACCCCACCTCGATGCGGTCTTCGCCGACTGGGCCCGCCCCCAACAGGTCTCCGCCCTGCACCGCACCGCCCTCACCAACGCCGAAGCACTCCCGCTCGACCAGCTCACCCACCGCGTAGCCCAGCAGACCAGACACGTCACCGCATTCCTCACCACGCACGCACCCGCTGCCGCTACCGCAGTGCGCCTGTCGAAGGAAGAAAACGAATGGGATTGACCACTACCCAGCCGAAGGACCGTACGGCGGCGGGCTTCACACCCAGCCCGTGGAACCCCTCGCGCATCAGCTCCTCGCCACCCTCGCCCAGCACCGCACGGCCTCCACCGCCCAGCTGCACGTCCCGCCCCGGCCGACCACTCCTGCCAAGGCCGCCCCCTCGGAACGCGATCTGCCCAGCACATGCCCGGCCACGCATCCGCCGTCCCATCGGCGGCGGGCCCACGGGCCGGGACCGCCGTGACGCCCCGTCAGCCGCGGAAATGTCACAGCCTTGCCACGGCACTCAAACCCCCTTGGATTTGCTCAGGCGAATCATTACTTTACTTCTGCATACATGCGTAGGGGTCGACAACCCCTTTGCTGTGCAGTGAGGTTAGGAGTTCCAGCATGCCGCATCCTGGCGACCAGGTTCGCACAATGAAAGCTCTTGGCGAGGAGGGGTGGCCCGCCCGGGCCCAGCACGTCGCCTACATCGGGGACGCGTGCGTGGTGCGCGGGAGCGACGACTTCGACCACGCCGACCTGACCGCGGTGCGCGGCCGCTTCCCCGGCCGGCACGTCACCCTCGACGGCGACGTCATCACCGTCTGGCCGCAGGCCCGATCACAGTGAACCGCCCTACGGCCCGTGCCGTCCCGCCACACCCTGACCGGCTCCAGATCACTCAACCGAAAGGACGTAACCCCATGACCTGGCACATGGCAGCGCTCGGCCGAAGCCTCGCCGCGGCGGCGGCCACGGCCGGCCTGGCCCTGGGCGCCGCCGCCTGCTCACACGGCAACCAGGAACAGCACCGGCCCGCGGCGGCATCCTCGCCAACCGGCAATGCCCTCGCGCCGCGTGCACAGCTGGAGACGGGCCGGCCGCTTGCCGAACTCCAGGGCCAGGGCGGCCTGTCCCTCACCCTCACCTCGGCCGAGAAGGCCCCCGCCGGGTACGTCACTGTCCGCGGGGAGTTGAAGAACAACACGTCCACCGTGACCGTCATCCCCGCCGAACTGCGCGGCGAGGAACTGAAGGTCCTGCGGACCGGCCCGTCGCTGGCCGGAGCCACCCTCACCGACTTCACCCACCGCAAGCGCTACTACGTCCTGCGCGACACCGAAGGCCGCCCCCTGACCACCACCGGCCTGTCCACCCTCAGAGGCGGCGAGAGTGCGCGCGTCTTCATGCAGTTCCCCTCCCCCGCGGCGAGGGCGGTCGGATTCCAGCTGCCACTGTTCGAGACCGCCACCATCAGGATCGGTGAATGAGGTGAGCGCCCGCATGACGACCACCCGAGCACGGGTCACCGCCTGGGCCCTCGCCCTGGCCGTGCTGGACGGTGCGTGGGCAGCCGGCTCGGCCGGGCAGGCGGCCGCCGCACCCCGTCGGCACGCGGCCGCATGGGAGGGCCCAACGGCGCGCGCCATCAGCCAGGACAGTCCCGGGCTTGCGCTGCAGGCCGGAGCACGGCTCGCCGCAGCCAAGGTGCTCAGCTTCGGCTCGCAGCCTGCCGGCATCGGCCAGGTGGTCGCAGACCAAGAAGGGGGCGAGCGTCGCGAGGAGACCGGCACGCAGGTGACCGTCGACCTGCAGGCAGAGGTGCTCTTCGCCAAGGACAGCGTGCACCTGAGCACATCGGCGCGCTCCCGCATCACCTCCATCGCCCGCGAGATCGAGCCGCAGGCAGGCACGACGATCCGGGTGTATGGCTACACCGACGACCTCGGCTCCGCCTCCCACGGCCTGATCCTCTCCCGGCAGCGCGCTGCTGCTGTCCAGGCAGTACTGGCCCGCGAACTACACGGCTCGGGGGCCGCCTTCGACACGCGCGGATTCGGCGAGAGACACCCGGTGGCCGCCAACACCACCGAAACCGGCCGGGAAAAGAACCGGCGGGTCGAGATCTCCTTCCCCGCACCCGCACGCAACGTCAGCACCAAGAGAAAACCGGACGCCCACCCGAATTCACCGCCACAACAAGCACGCACAAGCGGCTACATGTCGACACCCGGCTACGGAAGTGACCGGATACGTCCCAAGTTGCGCACGTGAACTCAAATATGACACTGGGAAGTTGGCTGGCATATGCGTAATCTCACGGTCACGCAAACGCACCACCGCAGCCGGCAGGCCGCGGTTCTGGGTCGTCGCATGGCGAAGGCCGGGGGCAGCGGTCAACCACACCGCGCCGTACGGGGAGACCACGTGACCCAGCAACACCACACGCCATCGCCCACTGCCGCCCGCGCCCGGAATCGACGCGCAGTGATCTCGGCTCTGCTGACACTTGCCGCGATCACAACCGGAGCCGGCTGCTCCTCAAGCGACGGCAACAAGACCGACACCTCCCCCACCCCCAGCACGGTCGCACCCACCACGACCGTATCCGCTGAAGAGGAACAGGCCCGCAAGGCCGTCGTCGCCGCATACAAGGGCATGACCAATGAGCGGGTCAAGGCTTATGCGAGGTCATCCCTCGCCGGGAGCCAGATCACCAGCTATGCGACGGGCAAGGCTCTACGCGATGTGAAGAACACGGTTTTCGTCAACATGCGAAACGGGATCGTATTCAAGGGCGAGCCCAAAGTGACTGCGCATGAGGACGACGTCGCGCTCAAGTCCGCCAACAAGCCTTCTCGCGCTTCCTTGTTGGTGTGCTTTGACACAAACACCTGGGATCCCATCAACAAGAAGACGGGCAAGAGCGTCGCCGTGCCCAACCAGGTCAAGCGGTACACCATCACCGCTGACCTGCAACGGGTGGGCTCCCGGTGGCTAGTCATCGAGCAGGACGCGAACCTGGAGAAGACATGCTGAGCCGGCGAGGACTCGCAAGTGCTCTTCTGGGCACGCTCACGGCCTTAGCCCTGGCAGATGTTCCCGCGAAGGCGGGTGATGGCAAGGTCATCTGTGAGGCAGGAATCTGCTGGACGGTCGCGGACGACACCACAACCACACCCGGCAAAAGCGGCAACAGCGAGCAGACATCGGATGGCGGCTCGGGCAAGGCCAAGTGCCAGGACAGCAACATGGTGGGTGACACGGAAGTCCCCTGCTACGTCAAGGGCTACGGGTACTGGGTCAACGGCCGCAACTGCTACTTCCAAAAGGCAGATCCCCAGCCCGCCGCTGGCGACCCCCGATGGGAGGGACACGATCCCGCGGAGGGGGCCGTGTACGACGCGTACTGCCCCGACAACCCGAACATGACCAGCCAGTGGTTCGCCCAGCCGCCCAATGGCGTCGCGGCTGTCGACCCGGAGGTGCTGGCGCGTGAGGCGGTGAAGAAGATGCGGCTGCTCGGTCCGGACATCGCCAGTCCGCGGGCGGCCGGGAAGTACACGGTGGGCGTGCCGATGTGGATGTGGGTCAACCAGAGCGCGACAACGTACGGGCCTCAGTCCGCGTCGGCGTCTGCCGGCGGCGTCACCGTGACGGCCACGGCCAAGGTCTCCCGGATCGTCTGGCGGATGGGCGACGGTGCCATCGTGACGTGCCACGGGCCGGGGACGGCGTACCAGGCCTCCGTTGGCATGGCGGAGTCCCCTACCTGCGGCCACGTGTACGCCAGGACGTCGGCTGCCGCTCCGGGCGGCAGGTACCAACTGACCGCGACGTCGACGTGGACGATCAACTGGGCGGTCACCGCCGGCGGAGGCGGGCAGACCGGCCAGCTCACCCAGACTCAGCAATCCCCGATGCAGGTGGCGATCGGCGAAGTCCAGGTCGTCAGGTAACGCCACCGGGAGGACAGAGAGTTGAGCAGGACCCAAGCACTTGCAGAGGCATCCTCGAACCATGCGTCCCAGCCGGGGCGGGTGGCCGGACCGGTGGCGCCACCCCGGGTGTCGGCCCGCAGGAGACGACCAGGTGTCATCGCCTTGTCGCTGGCGCTGATCGCCGCGGGTGGCGCCGGAGTCGCCGTGCTTTTGCTCCAGGTCGGCAACCGCACAGACGTGGTGACGGTGGTCCGGGACGTGCAGGTCGGCCAGGTCCTGACCGAGGACGACCTGGGCCGAGCGTCTGTTGCCCTGGATCCGGCCGTCAAGGCGGTGCGCGCCGACACCCTGAGGTCGGTGGTGGGCAAGCGGGCCGCCGTCGAGCTCAAGCCCGGCTCCCTGCTCGCGCCGTCGCAGGTGACGAGGGACAACCTGGTGAAGGCCGGTGAGCAGCTGGTGCCGATCGGTCTGGAGCCCAAGCAGATCCCGGCCACGGTTCTGGTGCCGGGCCAGAAGGTCGAGCTGGTGCACGTCCCGGCCCAGGGCACCACGGAAACGGACACGGGCAAGACGTCCGACACCGCGCCGCAGACCATCGACGGCCGGGTCGTGAAGGCCTCCGGCGCCGCCCCCGGTACCGGGATCGTGGTCGTCGACGTGGCCACCGCTGCCACCGACGGTCCCACGGCCGTCGCGTGGGAGGCGGCCGGCACCCTGCGCCTGGTCCTCGCTGCCCCGGACGGTAACTGATGGCTGTCATCGCGCTCACCGGGTGCAGCGGCGCGCCCGGCGTGACCACGAGCGCTCTCGCCCTGTTGCTGTCGTGGCCGCTGGAGGCGGGCCGGCGGATGATCCTTGCCGAGTGCGACCCGGACGGCGGGGCGGTGCTGCACGGGCTGCTGCAGGGCACGCTCGGCGACCGGTACGGGCTGCGCAACCTCAGTGTTGCTGCCCGCAAGGGCGAGTTCAGCGACGCCTTCTGGCGGCAGCTGATCGACCTCAGCGGTGAGGACGGCAAGCAGGACTCCCCGCGCGACCGGCTGCTGCTGCCCGGCATCACCGACCCCTCGCAGGCGGCGAGCCTGGGCCAGGTGTGGAAGATCCTGGCGCAGATGTTCCGCGGCATCGAGGCCGAGAGCGGCCACGACGTCCTCATCGACCTGGGCCGCCGCGGGGCCTACGGCCCCTCTGGGGTGCTGGCCGAGCAGGCCGACGCCACGTTCGTGGTCGTCCGCAACACCCTGCGCTGCCTGCAGGCAGCAGAGGGCCGGGTGCGCGCACTGGAGGAGCGTGTCGGCGACGTCAGCGTGCTGATGATCAATGAGGGTCCGTATCCCGCGGGTGAGGTGCAGCGGGTGCTGCAGGTGCCGGTGATCGCCACGCTGCCGTACGCGCCGAAGGACGCCCGCGTGCTGTCCGACGGCGGTGAACAGCCGCGCCACTTCCCAAGGTCGCCGCTGATGAAGGCCGCGCGCACGGGCAGCACGCTGCTGGTGCAGCGGGCAGCCCTGCGCCGGGCCCGCCTCGATCCACGCGGTGCCCGTGCTGCAGGCGGGGAGGTGACCCGTGCGCGCTAGGCCGTTGCACCACGACCCCACGGTGGCACCGGTCCCCCAGGAGTGGAGGCACCAGGCCAACGGAACGCCGGCAGTCGCCGGTGCTGCCTCCAGTACGCAGGTGCTCGGCACGGCGGCTCCGCACGTCACCGTCGACTACCGGGTCGCGAGGGACATCGCCTCGCAGGTCGCCAAGCAGCGCGAGGAACTGATCAAGACCAAGCCCGGCATGGACCGGGCCAGCGAGGAGCAGCGCTGCCTGAACTGGATCGCCGAGGCCGTCGCGTTGTGGTCGGACGCCCAGGCGATGACGCCGCACGAGGATGAGGCGCTGCGCCGCGCCGTGTATGACCTGCTCTTTCGGGCGGGCCGGCTCCAGCCGTACCTGGACGATGACCGGGTCGAGGACATCATCATCCAGGGCCCGCACGAGGCGTGGCTCGACTACGGTGACGGCGAACGCCGCCGGGTCGGGCCGATCGCGGACTCGGAAGAGGAACTGCTGGAGCTGCTACGGGAGTTGGCCCGGGGTTCCGGGCACAGCGAGCGCACCATCTCCACCGCGAACCCCACCCTCGCCCTGTCCCTGCAGGACGGCTCCCGTCTCCAGGCCATCACCGGGCTCGGGCCGATGACCTATGCGGTCATCCGCCGCCACCGCATCTCCCACGCAAATCTCGACGACCTGGTCCGGCTGGGCACCATCGACCCGATCCTGCGCCAATTCCTCGGCGCCGCCGTACGCGCCGAGAAGAACATCATGATCGCGGGGAAGCAGAAGGCCGGGAAGACGACCTTGCTGCGGGCGATGCTCAAGGAGTTCGACCCGGAGTGCCGGTTTGCGACCATCCAGACCGAGGACGAACTGTTCGCCCACCAAAACGGCTACCACCAGCAGGTCGTCTCCCTGGTCGGGCGGGAGTCCAACGGCGAGAAGGACGTCACCGGCCGCGGTGCCGGTGAGGTCACGCTGCTGGATTTGATGCATCCCGCGCTGCGGATGTCGCTGGAGCGGATCGTGGTCGGCGAGGTCCGCGGACCGGAAGTCGTCGCCATGATGCAGGCGTTGACCAACGGCTCGGGCGGCAACCTGTGCACCATCCACGCCCGGCGCCCGGACATCGTCTTCGACCGGATCGCCGAGCTGTACGCGCTCGCCCAGGACAACCTCTCCGAGCAGCTCGCCTACCGGCAGACCGCCAACGGCCTGGACTTCGTCGTCTACGTCGACATGACGGACGAGACGCAGATCGGCGGCCGCCGCCACCGCTACGTCTCCCACGTCCTGGAGCTCACCGGGATCGGCGAGAACGGCCGGCCCGCCACCAACGAGGTCTTCTCCCCCGGGCTTGAGTGGGGAGAGCTACGGGCGGTGCCGAGGATGGACCCGGGGTGCATCGACGACCTGCGCCGCGTCGGCTTCGACTCCTCGTGGCTGCAGCAGCCCTACGGAGCCTGGCCGGCGCCGCTGCCGCTGAAGGTGGGGGCCGGCCAATGATCCTTCTGTTCGGGCTGCTGTCCGGGATGGCCATGGTCGGCGGGCTGATCGGCGTCGTGGTGGGTGTCGTGGGCACGACCGCGCCGCGCCGGGCCCCGCTGCTCAAGCGCTGGCGGGCAGGCCTGGGCGGCAGGGAGAACCAAAGCGAGGACGCCCGGATGCGGCAGCGGACTCTCATGGCCGCGGCCGTCGTGGTCTTCGTGGTCGTGTGGCTGGTCTCGGGGAACTTCGTCGGGGGTGCGCTGCTGGGCGCGGCCGTCATCGGCGTGCCCTGGCTGGTCAGCCCGGCGCAGATGGCGGCCGAGCGCATCGGTCAGCTGGAGGGCTTAAGCGAGTGGACGCAGCGGCTGGCGGGGCTGCTGCGTCTGGGCATGGGCCTGGAGCAGGCGATGATCACCAGCCGTCAGGGGGCGCCGGACGAACTCGCCGGTCAGATCATCAACCTGTCCGACCGGCTGCGCCTGGGGTGGCGGCCGGAGCAGGCGCTGCGCGCGTTCGCCGAGGAACTGGACGATGTCACCGCGGACAAGGTGGTCGCCGCGCTCATCCTGTCGGCGGGTGACCGCGGCCCGGGCCTGGCTCAGGCACTGGAGGACCTGTCAGGCACCGTCCGCGAAGAGGTCGCCAAGAAGCGCGCCATCGAGGCGGACCGCGCCAAGCCCCGCACCACGGTGCGGTGGATGACCATCATCACCGTGGGCGTCGTGGTGGCCGGGTTCTTCGTGCCCTCCTACACCAAGCCCTACTCGACGCTGCTGGGACAGCTCGTGCTGGCCTTCCTGACGGCCGGGTTCATCGGCGTCCTCGCCCTGATGCGGCAGCTGGGCAGTTTCCGGCGCGTCCCGCGCTTCCTGGTCACCGACCCAGCCAGCACCGTCCGGCTGCCCGCGCCCGCCCCGGAGCCGGAGGCGCCGATCACCGCACGGGAACCGGAAGGGGCCGCCTCGTGAACCTGCTCCCCGTTGTGTTGAGCGGCGGCACGGTCGGTGCCGGCGTCGCCTTGCTGATCCGGGAACTCCTGCAGCCCCAGCCCGCGTTGGCACCGGCCCTCCAGCGCAGTGCCCCGGCCACCTTGACGATGCCCGAGCCGGAGCTGGACCGCGAGGAGGTGTGGGGCCGGTGGCTGCTGACCCGCCTCGAGCGGCTCCCGGGAGTCCGGGTTCCCACCACGAATTTGGCCCTGCTCGGGCAGGGGCCGGGCCAGTTCATGCTGAAAAAGGTCGCGTTTGCCGGTCTGGGGCTGCTCTGCCCGGTCATCGCGACGATTCCGTGGATCATCGCCGGGGTGGGCCTGCCGTTCTACGTGCCCGCCGTCGTCGGACTCATCATCGCCGCCCTGCTGTTCCTCACCCCCGATCTCGCCGTGCGCGACCAGGCCAAGCGGGCCCGGGAGGAGTTCGCCCACGCCCTGTCCGCCTACCTCGACCTGGTCGCCCTCAAGCGGGCCGCCGACGCCGGCCCCGCCGAAGCCCTCGAAAAAGCCGCCGAGGTCGGCGAAGGCTGGCCCTTCCTCTATCTCCAAGGCGCGCTGCGCCGGGCCCGGCTGGAGAAAATCCCGCCCTACCAAGCGCTCACGGACCTCGCCCACACCTACGACCTGCCCGTCCTTACCGACGTCGCCGACATCATGCGCGGCAGCGCCACCGACGGCGCCGCCGTCTACAAGGCCCTTCGGGCCCGTACCGCGGCGCTCAACGCCGAACTGCTGGCCGATCAGGCCGCGGAAGCGAACACGGCCAGCGAGAAGATGACCGCGCCCGGAGCCCTGCTCGCCGTCCTGGTCATGCTCTTGATGGCCTTCCCCGCGGTGATCCGCATGCTGACCGTCTGACCACACCGACTCGTTCAACGCTGAAGAAAGGTAAGGAACATGAAGGACACCGCAGCCCGCACCCGCCGCGCTGTGACCCGGGCGACCACCCACCCGCACGCCCGCCCGGACAGCACGTCCCGCAGGCACGGCCACGGCAGCCGAGGGTCCCGCGTCATCGGCCGCGCCAACCGTGCAGCGATCCGTTTATCCACGCAGCTGCAGGAGGGCCTTGAGGAGGCCACCCGCCGTCCGGACCGCGGCGACATCTCCACCACGACCGTCATCATCTGGGTCGCCGCCGTCACCGGCGCCGTCCTGATCGCCGGCACTATCGCCGTCGTGATCGCCAAGTACAACGGCAAGCTCAACGGGCTGTGATGTCTGCTCACCAGCGGCTGACGGACTGGTGGCAGGGGCGAAGGTGGCGCGAGGACCGCGGTGACACGGCCATCCAGATGGCGATCATCTTCCCGTTCGTGCTGCTCGCCACGGTTGCCGTGATCCAGGCCTCCCTGTGGTACTACGCCCGGCAGATCGCCCTGACCGCCGCCCGCGAAGGCGCCACCGCGGCCCGCGCCTACCAGGCGAGCCCCGCCGACGGTGCGGCCCAGGCACGGGATGTGCTGGGCCGCACCGCGGGTGACAGCCTCAGCGGCTACAGCGTCTCGGCCACCAGCAACGGACAGCGTGTGCAGGTGCAGGTGTCCGGCACTGCCATGTCGATGATCCCGGGCATTTCGGGCCTTCACGTCACGCAGTCCGCGTCCGGCCCGGTGGAGAAATGGACAACCGTCCCGGGAGGGTGAACCAGATGCGCAACACGGCCCGGCGGGCTCCAAGGCTCCGCAGTGACGAGGGCAGCGCGGCGATCGAGGCTGCCATTGTCCTCCCCGCCCTGATCATGTTCCTCTGCATGGCCCTCGCCGGCGGACGCATCGTCACCTCCGGCGCGAAGATCGACGCCGCGGCCGAGGACGCGGCACGGGAGGCCTCCATTCACCGCACCGCGGCATCCGCGCAGAGCGCCGCGCAGGCGGCGGCCGCGCAGTCCCTCAACGACCAGGGCATCACCTGCTCATCCACCAGCGTCCACATCAACACGGGCGGTCTCAACGTGCCGGTGGGGCAGGTCGGCACCGTCACCGCGACCGTGACCTGCACCGTCAACCTCTCCGACCTGCTCCTCCCGGGCGTGCCGGGAGCCAAAACGCTCACATCGACCGCCACCTCGGTCGTGGACCAGTACCGCCAGAGAGCTCTTGGGTTCGCAGATTCTGACGTGCCGTGGACTACGAACCGAGGCGTGGGGGCCGAGCAGTGAGCGCGCGAGGGTATGTGGGTTCATGCTTCGTCCGTCGAGCGTGCTCGCGCTCTTGCCTGGCAGGTTGCCCGTGCAGTGCGCCAGACGGTCTCGAATTCTGCGGCGGTGAGGTCTTGCGGTTCGTGGGCGTCCCACTCGTGGACGGGCGCCTGCGCCGTGGCGCCGAACGCCGCCTCGTACTCTGCCAGGGCTCCGGCCTGCTGGGCGGCTTCCCATTCAGCCAACGAGGCTGCGGCAACGGGCTTTTGGAGCGGTCCTTGGAGTTCAACCTGGCGGGTGACCCAGCCGTCGGCGTCGGCCTCGAAGTAGAACCAGGTATCTTCCTCGGCCCAGTAGCTGCACAACCAGCGCGTCATGGGCTCATTGTCCGCGACGCCCTTGCGGAGGCCGCCTCACAGATCCTGTGTCCAGACCCCGACGGGGTGCTCTTCAGGCGGCAGCGACAGCCGGGGCTGGCGGCCCAGCAGGTCTTCACCACCCGGCTGCCCGGGGAAATCTCCCTCACGATCGGGCCACAGGACCTGCAGGAACGGTACCGGCGGCCTGCGGTAGAAGCCGATCGCGGTGCCGAAGAAGGCTTTGTACCAGCGGTAGTCGACGGCTGTGAGTACGACCGGGACGCTGGCGACGTCGTGCCACTCCTGGCCGGCCCGCACAGTGGCTCCTTCGACGGCCCGCCGGCCGATGTCGTTGAGAATGCTCTGCATCACGTGGATGTCCAGGCCGAACATCGCCAGCTCGGATATGCGGTGAGAGTGCCACAGGCCGATGGTGTAGGCCCAGCCCGGTCCCTGGCCGTCGGCGGGGACCATCACGACCTGCCAGCCATGCCGGCCGATGATGCCCACACTCGCCAGGGTGCGCTCATCCAGGTCGGGCACAGCCTGGCAGATGACACAGTGGCAGTCGGTGCAATCAACGGGCACACCGGAAAGGGTATGCGGACCGGTACGCCTGCCCCACAGCGGGAGGGGACCCAGCGAGTTGGATCGTCCGGCCCTCGCGTCCGCCGGCCGCCGGACCGACGGGCAGGCACAGCAGACGCCGTGCCGGCCGAGGGCAGCGCTGCCACACCATCCCGCGGTGGCCAACCGGACGTGCGCGCCGCACAGGCGCCAGGCGCAGGCACGAGGGGCCATGGCGGTGGCCGCGATGCGGTGCGCGCGCACCGAGCACGGCCTGCGGGGCCCGTGCGGGAGAGCACAGCCGACTGTGCCCTTTCCGGCACCAGCAAGGTGATCGCCCATCGGATACGGCAGGCCCGCCAGGACCGCGGTGGCGTCACCGTGTTCGTCGCCGTGTGCGTCGTCGCGCTGATCGGCATCATCGGCGTCGCCGTCGACGGCGGCAGCACCATGCGCGCCACCGAACGCGCCGACTACCTCGCCGGTGAGGCCGCCCGGGCCGGCGGGCAGGCCATCGACGCGGCCGATGCCATCAACGGCCGGGCCATCGTGGCCGATCCGCAGGCGGCCACCGCCGCGGCCCAGGCCTACCTGCGCACGGCCGGCGCCGCCGGCACCGTCAGCGTCTCAGGGGACGGTAAGACCCTGACCGTCACGGTCACCGGCTCCTACGACACGACGTTCTTGTCGGTGGCCGGTGTCGACTCGCTGCCGGTGACCGGCCATGGCACGGCCACCCTCCTGCACGGTGTCACCGCACCCGATCAAGGACCCTGATGCCCGCCACTGCCCGCATCCCCGCCCCCACCGCCGCCCGCACGCTGGCACGCGTGCTCAAGGCCGCGGTCAGCCTGCTTGTGCTGGCGGCCGCGACCTGCGGGCTGCCGGTGCTGCTGGCCTGGGCCACCCCCGCCATCTGGGCGGCCACCCACGACGACCTCACCCACCTGCTTCACCGGCAGGACACCGGCAGCGTCTTTTTGCTGTTCCTGGCCTGCGTGGGCTGGATCGGGTGGGCGCAGTTCGCCTTCTGCGCGGTGCGCGAGCTGATCGCGCAGCTGAGGGGCCGTACCTGGCACGCCCCGCGGGGGATGGGCGCCACCCAGCGCGCCGCGGCCCTGCTGATCGGCAGCATCCTGGTGCTCCTGCCGACGAGCTCGGCCCTGGCCTCCGACGCCCAGGCCGCCCCCGCCACCACGGCGGCCCCCATTCCGGGCAAGCCCCAGGCCCGGCAGGCCGCCGAGACCGAGCAGGCCTCCACGTCCTCGGCGACCACCACAGCGTCCAGCCCGTCGTACACGGTGCGCGAGATGCGGCCGGCGCAGAGCCTGTGGGGCATCGCCGAGAGGGAGTTGGGCGACGGCGAGCGGTGGCGGGAGATCGCCGACCTCAACGAGGGCCACACCATGGCCGACGGCACCATCTTCCGCGCGAACAGCTTTCTGCAGCCCGGCTGGCAGCTTCAGATGCCCGCCACGCCAACGGAAGTAGGGGGCCTGCGTACGCAGTTGGGTGAGGCCGCACCCACGGCCGGCGAGGAGAGCGAGCACGTCGTCACGGTCCGCTCGGGCGACTACCTGTCGAAGATCGCGGAAAAGGAGCTCGGCGACGGCGACGACTGGCCGCAGCTGTTCGAGGCCAGCCGGGACACGCCGCAGCCGCACGGCCTGCCCGCAATCACCGACCCGAACATCATCTACGCGGGACAGCAGGTCACCGTGCCCGCAGCCCACACCGGTCAGCCGCCCCAAGGCCAGGGCCACGATGGAGAGTCCGGCGGCCAGGAGAGCCCTCCCCCAGCCACCCAGAACCCCAACCCCACGCAGCCCCCGGGCGACAGCACGGGGAATGCACCAGCGCCCGCACCCGGCCAGACCACTACGCCTGCACCCCGGTCGTCGGCGGCCACCGCGCCGTCCCGTCGCCCGGCCGAGCAGCCCGGACAGGATCAGTCCTCACCGCCGGCTGCGGCGTCCGCGAGGCCCGAGCCCCCCGCCAGCGCCTCGGCTTCTTCTGCCGCCACGCCGCCGGCGTCGGCCGAGCCGTCCGGCTCCGCTGCCTCCCCCGCGCCCGGATCACCACCGGCGCCGGCTCCGGCCACCAGCCCGCTCAACCTGCGGATCGTGCTCGGCGCCGGCGCGCTGCTCGCCGCCGCCGTCACCGGTGCGCTCGCCCTGCGCCGCACCCTGCAGCGCCGCCGCCGCAAGCCCGGCGAGACGATCGCCATCGCAGCCGAACCCTCCCCAGCGGAGGCCCAGTTGGCGGCGGCCGCCGAGCCGGGCGGTGCTGCGCGTCTGGACGTGGCGCTGCAGACCCTGGCTCACCACGTGGCCCAGCAGGAGGAGCACGGCGCGGTTCTGCCGCCGCTGCGGGCCGCCCGGATCGCCACCCGCGCGGTTCAGGTGCTGCCCGAGGACCTCGCCCAACAACCGGTGGCGCCGTTCACCGCCGGGCGGGCCGGCTGGTGGGTCCTTCCCGCTGAGGCCGCCCTCCTGGACGAGGAGGCCGCCTGCGCGGTGTCGGCGCCGTATCCGGGGCTGGTCACCATCGGCCACACCGCGGCGGGCGAGTTGCTGCTGCTCAACCTCGCCGCCCTGCCCGCGCTGCTGCTGGACGGCAACCCCGTCCACATCACCGAGGTGTGCACCTCCCTCGCGCTGGAACTCGCCATGAGCCCGTGGGCCACGGACGTCGAGGTCGTCACCGTGGGATTCGGCGAGGACCTGCCGCAGCTGCTGCCCACCACGCGGATCGCCCACATGCGGCAGGCCGCGCACGCCCTGCGCGATCTGAGCGAACGCCTGCTGGAAGCACACCAGATGCCCGAGAGCCGGCACCAGCCGTATCTGCTGCTGTGCGCGTCGGCCCTGGACGAGGACACCGCCTGGCAGTTCGCGGATGTGATCTCCCGGGCGGGGGCGGTACCCGTCACGCTGATCGCCCCCGCGAGCACGGCGGCCGCCCGCTTCCCCGAGGCGGAGATCCTCAACGCCTCCCTCAACCAGCCGCAGACCCTCAACTATGTCGGCACCGACATCACGGTGCAGCGCCTGCAGCACGCCGCCTACCTGCAGATCACCACCGCATTGAAGGTGTCCGGGCAGCCGTCCCACCCCGCCGAGGACCCCTGGGAGGACGTCCCGGACGAGCCCGACCGCATGCCCCAGACCGGGCAGGCATCGCGGGAAAAGCCGTTCCCCGCACCCATGGCCGGCTCGATCCCGTCACCGGCGGCGGAAACGGACGCCAGCGGCGAGGTCTTCCCGGCCCTGCTCGCCGCCGGCACCGATCCCTCCGGGCTCCGTCTCCTCTCCCCCACCCCATCGCCGCCCCCACTCGACGACGCAACCGGACCGGACACCGAAGCAGCGGTGTTACCGGCCCCGGCCTACCCGACTACTGGGGAAGCCACCGACACGGCGAAAACGGCGAAGGCTCACACACCGGGGGCCGCCCTGGAGGAGCCCGCAGCGGCGAAGGGAGACGCGTACGAGACGCCAGACCTCAACGCGCCGGAGATCCGGGTGCTCGGGCCGGTCGAGGTGACGGGCGTGGACAACACCGGCCACGGCCCCAGAACGGCGCAGCTCGCGGCCTTGCTGTACTTGCGGCCCGGCCGCACCGCGGACGTGCTGTGTGCCGACATGGACCCCGTCAGCCCGTGGTCGACCAGCACCCTCAACGCCCGGATGCAGGGCCTGCGCAGCGCCCTGGGCAGCGACTCCTCCGGCACCCTCTACGTACCGCGCCGCAAAACCGGCGAGGACCCCTACCGACTCGCCCCCGCAGTGCGCTGCGACTGGACCCGCTTCCTCCACCTCGTCGAACACGCCCTGCCCCAGGGCCCCTCCGGCCTGACCGGCCTGGAGAAGGCACTGGCCCTGGTCCGCGGCAAGCCGTTCGGCGGCCGGCCACTGCCCTGGGCCGAACCCTACGCACAGGACATGACCACCCGGATCACCGACATCGCCCACACCGTCGCCACCCACCGCACACCTGCGGGCCCCCACCACGACCTCAACGCCGCCCGCCAGGCCATCACCACCGGCCTCGACGCCGACCCCACAGCCGAACTCCTCTACCGGGACTGGATGCGTCTTGAGGCTGCTCGCGGCAACCGCTCCGGGCTGCACACCGCGATCACCCGCCTGCAACAAATCAACCGAGAACTGGACTGCTCACCCGAACCCGAAACCGAACAACTCATCAACCACCTCCTCAACTCCCCCCGCCCCGGCCGGACACCCACACCATGACCACCCAGACCACACCCCTACAACCCCCGCCACCACCACCGCCAACGGCTCCACCCAGACCGCACGCCGCACAGACGACGCCAACAACGCCCAACGCAGCGCCGGACACCAACACGACGCCGGTGCCAAAACCGGCGGGAGCATCAGCACAGCCACTCGGCCTCACCGCCCGACGGTGGCTGAGCGTGCTGATCACCGCAGGGACCGCCATCGTCGCCGGCATCGGCTTCACCGGCTCCTACACAGCCCTTCGTCAACTCGCCACCCGCAAGGGCTTCGGCAGCTTCGCCTATCTCTTCCCGGTCGGCATCGACGCCGGCATCTGTGTCCTGCTCGCCCTCGATCTCTACCTCACCCATCACCGCATTCCCTTCCCGCTGCTGCGGCAGACCGCCTGGCTGCTGACGGCGGCGACCATCGCCTTCAACGGCGCAGCAGCCTGGCCGGACCCGCTGGGCGTAGGCATGCACGGCGTCATCCCCCTGCTGTTCATCGTCGCCGTGGAGGCGGCCCGGCACGCGATCGCGATCACGGACATCACGGCCGACACGCACATGGAGGGCGTGCGGCCCGCCCGCTGGCTGCTGTCCCCCATCCGGACGTTCCTGCTGTGGCGGCGCATGAAACTGTGGGAGCTGCGCTCCTACCAGCAGGCCATCACCCTGGAGCAGGAACGCCTCGTCTACCAGGCCCGCCTGCACTCGCGGTTCGGCCGCGCCTGGCGCCGCAAAGCCCCGGTGGAATCCCTGATACCACTGCGGCTGGCCCGCTACGGCATCCCGCTGGCGGACACGGCCCCGGCCGGCCTCGCCGCCGCGGACATCAAACCAACCCCGATCACGCCGGCAATCCAGCGGGAAGCCGCCCATGCAGCCCCGGCCACGGACACGGAACCGGCCGCGCACGATACTGCCGCCACACCAGCGCCCGCAACAACCAGCACCACACATCCCGGCAAACAGCACTCCCCACCGGACAGCCACACCCAAACACCCCCACAACTGCAGGCCCCCCGCCCCGCATTGACGACCGAGCCGGAACTGCACACCCACCCCCGCACGTACACCCGCCCCGGGCAGCAGACCCCTCACTCCCCCGGCCGGCCCGCCCACAGCCCGTCCGGCCACACCAGCCCGCACACGACCTCCGGCAAGCCCCCCGGTGCACCGACACTCAAAGACCAACACGACCAGAACCGGGCCGCACTCACCGAAGCAGGCACCACACCACGCAGCACCAACAAGCCCAACCCCGTGCACCCGACGCACGCACACGCCCAAGACCCCGACGCCACCACAGGCACCCACCAGGACACTGCCTCCGCGCCCGGCAGCGATCCGTTCGGCCCCGAGCCACGAACCGGTCAACCCAACCAGCCACAACGTCTACCGCCCCGCCAGGCCGCATCCGCCCCCCGCCACCAGCCCGGCCACGTCACGCCCCCACCCGCTGTCGCACCCCGGACGACCGAGACCACGCGACCCAGCCGTACGCGGCAGACCCCGCGGCAGACCACCAGCCCCGACCACCAGACGCCACACCGCTCAACCAGCCACAACCTCACCCTCCCCGACCGCTACTACCTCGCCTGGCAGGACTACCAAACCCGCCACGGCACCCAACCCACCGGCCAACAACTCTCCGCCCACCTCGCCACACAAGGCCTGCTCGGACGCGGCCAACAACCCATCAGCCCCGCCAACCTACGAAGACACTTCCTCCGATGGCGCACCTACAACATCTGGGCCACACACCGCGCCCACGACCCAACCCCCTCCCCCACCGACATAGCCCACGAATGCGCCCGGCTGGGCATCACCGCCCAGTACAACAAGCCCCTCACCCCCCCCACTACATCGCGGCACTGACCCCCGACTTCGAACGACGCTGGCAACAACTCAACACACAACACAACGAAACCCCATCAGGGCACTCGTAGAGACCGACACCGCTCGATGGCCGCGGGCTCTGCGACAGGCCAGCACACCTTCCCAGCATCCACCCCGCCTGAGACGCTCGTTGAAAGCGCTCCTCGGATACGCCTGGGCGACCTCAACCCGCCCAGTGTGATCCCCCACCTGCACATCACCGACCTGCCCGATGTCGACGAGAAGATGGAACGCTTCGCAGTCCAGGCCCGCACGGCCCAGCGGGCGGCCGAGTACGTGCGTGGACGGCTCCCACATCCGCGCGAAAAAGGGGAGCGCCGACACCGCTCCGTCGCCGGTCGACCGGCGGAAAGCGGGCAGCAAGCACTACTTGATCTGCGACGGACGCGGCTCCCCGCTCAAGGTCATCACCACCGCCAACGTCAACGACGTCACCCAGACCCTCGCCCTGGTCGACGGCATCCCTCCCGTATCCGGGCGTCCCGGCCAGCCACGCCGCCGCCCCGATTCGCTGCTCGGCGACAAGGGCTACGACGCCAACCGCCACCGCGAGGAGCTGCGCAAGCGCCGAATCCTGCCGGTCATCTCCCGCAAGGGCGCCCCGAACATCAAAGGGCCTGGGCAAGATCCGCTACGTCGTGGAGCAGACCTTCGCCCTGCTCCACCAGTTCAAACGCCTCGCCGTCCGCTGGGAACGCCGAACCGAACTCCACGACGCCTTCGCCTCATTGGCCTGCGGCCTCATCTGCTGGAGGCGACTGAAGAAGTACCGATCATGATCGTGTTACGAGCATTAGCTACAACTCACACCACTCACCCAGAGGGCCGGCCGCCTGCGTCTGGGTGAAGCTGTGCAGCAGGTCCCACGCCCGATCGATGTCCAGAACAAAGTCGCCCGTGAACGCGGCGAGGTCATCCATGATCGGGACTTCGACCTCGGCATCCGAGGGCACGGTGCCGTCTCCTACGAGCAGAGACATCCGCTCAGTGCTACTCATCAGATGGACGACTGCGTGATCATCTCGGAAGGCCAGGATCAGCACCGGGAACTCCCTGTTCGGCGACCGAACCTCGACGTATCCCTGACCACGCGAACGCAGCTCGTTGAAGCGGTCTGACAGATCCTTCACCTCGGAACATCTCTCAACCGGATGGAACAGTCCCGATTCTGGCGACGTCGCCGCCCACACCACGCTCATCCAGCCCATCGTCCCCATTACAGGTCATCGCCTCGATCCAGGGCCACGCTCCCACGCTCCACCACGACTACTGGGGCTGCTTCGCATGATCGCGTTA